>CAWJVA010000013.1:0-82539 GCA_963846185.1 uncultured Acidobacteriaceae bacterium
ACGACAAGTAACCGGACAGAGGAGAGAAGCATCCGATCCGGGGCAATCTGAGTGCATCCGGATAGCGGGATTTTGAGCCATCGCGCCTGGAGATTGCTCAAAGAGCCGACCGGTAGGCAAGCCCAAACGTCTCTGCCGAGTCGGCTCACTTTGCGCCACTTTAAGCACCCCTTCCCCCCAAAAAACCCACCTCCCCCAAACCCGTTCACAAGCCCAAAACTCAATGTTTCCGGCCCTTCCACGCACCAAACCCTTGACACGACCCTTTATCCTGGAACCGGACCACGTTCCTCATGCCATCTCCTCAGCAGCTCGCTGCCAATCGCGCGAATTCTCAACTGTCCACTGGCCCCACTTCGTCCGAAGGAAAAGCCAAAGTCTCGCACAATGCGCTCAAAACCGGATTAACCGGCCGCACCGTCCTGCTGCCATCCGATGAGGTCGCCACCTACCACGCGCATGTCGAACGCATCCTGGGCCGCTTCAATGCCGAAACAGAGGACGAGAAGCGTCTTGCTCAATCTCTCGCCGATACCCTGTGGCGTCTCGAGCGCATCCCCACTCTCGAAAGCGGCATCTTCGCCCTGGCGCGCCGCGAGTTTGCCGCCCAGTTTGCCGATGAGCCCGACGATTCCGTTCGCCGCACCATGCTCGAAGCCCACATCTTCCTCGCCTATCGCCGCGATCTGAACAATCTCTCCATCCAGGAATCCCGCCTGCGCCGCCATTACGAAAAAGACGAAGCCGAGCTGAAGCGTCAGATCACTGCTCGCGAAGACGCAGCGCATGAGCGCGAACGCCAGGAACGGGATCGCTGGTCGGACGCCATCCGCCACTACCACGCCGCCCAAAAGCACGACATGCCGTTTGATCCCGCCGAAATTGGCTTTGAATTTTCAATTGAGGAAATCGCCGCCCGCGCCCGCCAGCAGCAGCTCGAAGGCGCCCTCAGCTCCGGCCGTTATTACAAATACAAGAAGCGAGGTATCCTCTTTGCTGCATAAAGCTCAGACAGCAGACCGTCAGCCCGTCGCATCTGCCGGTTTGCCGCCCCTTGTTGCCATAATGAAATGAGGCGTGTCGGCCCGTTCCGGCATCCTTACCTACCTCAGATCGTCCTATTAATTACTGCGCGGCATGGCGAACGGATTTCTCACTATAGGCGATATGGTCGAGATCCGTCCGCGGACGGACGGCCCGAGGATGATTGCGCCCTCGTCGCGGCCTTTGAATCTTCTCCTCGAATGGCCGGAGAGGACGCGGCCGCAGTGGGTGAGTATCGCCGCGGCTTCCGTCGCCCTGCATCTCGCGGTATTCGTGATCGGGCTGAAAATTCCGACTCTGATCGGGCAGCCGGAACCGGAAGAAAAAGTGGTTGTTCATCGCATTCCTCTCTACCTGCCGCCGGATGTGATGACGCAAAGAGAACCGAACAAGGCCAAGGTAGCGAAGCAGGTGGACCTGGCGGATCTGATGCCGGCCCAACGATCGCGGGCGCGCGCGGCCACGCCGCGGCGGAGCGCGCGGCATTTCGAGAGACCGAAACAGTCGGCCCGCGAAGTCCCCAAAGTCGAGCCGCAGATCCTGCCTGAGGAGCCGAAAGTCGCGATGAACCGGGAGCCGGCGGCGCCGCCGAGGGAGCGACGAACGGTTTGATAGCGCCGCCGCCCCCTCCGAAGCCCGTGCCGGAGGAGCCGCCAGGGCCCTTCCAGAACATCGGCGCGGACGAACCGGCCAATCCGCACCCCACTCTCGCGCCGCCCAAAATCAATCTGCGCGCGTCGGCCGCCGGAGCGCCGCAGGATTCCGAGAGTCAGCGGCTCGATATCAGCGATGGCTCGAGCGGTGCGCCGTCCGCTTCCGCGCCGGGCGTACTCGGGCAGGCAGACGCGCAAAACTCGGCGATCGAATTGAAGAGTGATCCCGAAGGTGCCGATTTCAAGCCATACCTGCGCCAGATTCTGGCCATCGTGCGCGCGAACTGGCGTCGCGTGATACCCGAAAGTGCGCGCCTCGGCACACTGCGCGGCCGAACCGTCATGGAGTTCGTCATCGATCGAAACGGCAATATGCCCAAAATCGTAATCGCGGAGTACTCAGGATCAGACGCCCTCGACCGTGCCGCTGCCGCCGGGCTCACCATGTCGAACCCGTTGCCTCCGCTTCCAGCCGACTTCAAGGGGAACCAGGTGCGGCTCGCCTTCAGCTTCGCCTACAACATGCCGCAATGAGTAGCCTGGACCCTCAAACGCAGCGCGGCGCCATCGGCCTTCGAACCGCACTCATCTTGTTCGCCGCGCTCACCGGCGCTTCCATCGCAACCCTCAAAGGACCCGCGCTTGTCATCGCGCTGCTGATCGTAGGAGCGCTGGCCGCGAAATCGATTGTTCATTATTTCCGGTCGCGTATCGAGTAGGCCGGACGCCCAGGTGGTTCAAAAGCACCACCGCGGTGCTTTCCAACCCGAAGAGGCGCGCGTAAGTCGTTTGTAATCAGTCAAATCAGCGGCCTCTCTGCATGGCGAGGCACGTGCAACAGACCACATCGTGATAGTGCAGAGGTAAGACATGACAACGAGATATTCGGAACCATTTGGCCATGCGGCCCGGTTGTTCATCACCGGCCTTTTAGCCGCATCCACTCTTGCCTTCGCGCAAGACACCGTAACGCCGCCCGGCACGAGTGGAGGCTGGAAGCGCGTAAGTCCGCAGACCCAGCAGCAGGCGCAAACCGGCCCGAACGACAGTTATCAGTCTGGCGATAACTCCGCGCCGCAATACGGTGACCCGAACCAGCCACCGCCTCCCCAGACCGCATATCCGCCGCAAGGCTATCCGCAGACATCGGGTTCTGGTGGCTATCCACCGGCCCCTCAGTCCAACTATCCGCCGCCAAACTATCCTCAGTCGAACTATCCTCAGTCAAACTATCCGCCGCAAGCCCAACAGCCCGGATATGGCCCGAATAACCGGTCGCAGACGCCGCCTCCGCCCATTCCGTCCACTCTCGTCATTCAACCCGGAACATATGTGACGGTGCGGATCAATCAGCCGCTTTCTTCCAAAGCGAACCGGGTCGGCGATGCGTTCGCAGCTACACTTGTCTCGCCAGTGGTGGTGAACGGAGTAGTCATTGCGGAACCTGGTCAAACGGTGGGTGGGCGAGTAGCTCTGGCCGAACCGTCGCACGGTGGCAGTACCGGCCGGCTCGGTTTACAGTTGACCAACATGACACTCGTCGATGGCCAGGTCGTCTCGCTGCAAACGCAGTTCATTAGCCGCCAGGGCGGAACGACTCCCACCGGCCAGGAAGTGGGAACCGTCGCCGCGACAACTGGACTCGGCGCCGCCATCGGAGCGGCCGCGGGCTGGGGAACGGGTGCAGCCATCGGCGCTGGAGCAGGTGCTGTCGCAGGTTTGATCGGTGTCGTGCTCACCCATGGGCACGACAGCGTGGTCTATCCCGAGCAGACTCTGACCTTCCGAATCGAGCAGCCCGTTACCATCTCCACCGCGAACTCACCGCAGGCGTTCCGTTATGTCGAGCCCGGCGAATACAACCAGCCCACTAACGGGCCGGGTCCTGGATACGGAGCGGCGCCTGGATACGGACCCGCGCCTGCATACGGCGCCGCCTATCCGCCCTCCTATTACGCCGGCGCTTATCCATATCCTTACTACGGTTACGGCTATCCCTATTACTGGGGACCTAGCTTTGCTTTCTACTTCGGCCCTGGTTATTGGTGGGGAGGTCGTTATTACTACGGGCGTGGCTATTGGGGCGGACGCTACTACGGCGCCGGACGCTACTATGGCGGCGGACGCTACTACGGCGGCCCAGTCCACTACGCATCGGCCGGAGCCGGTATACGCGCCGCGGGCCGCCGCCGCTAACTCGTTTCAGGAGCCTGTCGTCTGCGCCGTCCACTTAGTAAGTAGATAGCGGCCCGTAACTCGAGCAGAGGATCGTCTGACGGCTCGATACCATCCACGCGCGGGATGGGGTCGAAGATGATTTTCTTCTGCTCGCGCATGTTATCCGCAACCGGTTCGGTGAGGAGAATCCTGCCGAATTGCAGTAGCGGGCGATCCTCGGGCCAGTGAACCGTCGCATCATCGGTCACGTCGCCATCTGCTGCAACTTGCACTAGAATCTGAAAGCCAACCGGAGCGTCCGTGATCCGGCGCGTGATCTCGTCAAACAGGAAATTCGTGTCCTTTCCCTTTTCCGTCGCGGCGTCGAGATGCTCGATGCCGGCTTCGGGCATGATCCGATAGCGCCCATATCGGCTCACTCCGTCCTTGTTCGTGAAGCGCATCGCAGTGACGCCGAAGTAGGCTTCCTTTGCAAAACTCACAGGTGTCGGTTTCGGAGCTTGCACAAACTGGAGCGCGGCCGGATGAGAGCCAAGGAACTTCTCGACGGGCGACGGCGATGCCTTCGAGTCCTGGCTGGCCGCTGCTGCCTTCAAGAACTCGAGAAACTCTTGGCCCGTTCTAGTAGGAAAACCGTCCGTCGAATGACTCACGATGTCGGTATGGGCGTGTTCCGCCAAATGGAAACGAATCGCCATGCCGCGTGGATTCGCGTTGGCGTCGTTGTCGGGAATGTCCGGTAGTCCGGTCGAGTTCGAGAACCGGACGGTTACTGGTGTCGATTCGCGAGTGATGTGCGGCGCTCGCGTCAGCGAAGCAGCTTCTGGTGAAGGATGGAACGTACCGCTCAGCAGCAGGCCTTTCGCGTGCGCCGGGCGAAAACCCGGGTGCAGGCCGAAGATCGCATCGAATTGATCCAGCAAATCCTGGCCGAGTGCAATAATCTTTTCATCTGAAGGAAGTGGCATGACGGTACTACAGTACCGAAGAGGGCTTATCGATGGAGCCCGACTTCCCGATATCGACTTTCTTTGAACTTACGCTCCATGCAATTGTTAGAGGATCAATCTGAGGAACATCGGTGCGGATCGCTGACCTTATCCTACCTGTCTTTGCAGTGATCGTAACTGGCTGGATTGTTGGCTATACGGGCTATCTGTCTCGGGCGTTGTCTGACGCACTTATTCACTTCGCCTACAACATCGCAATGCCGGCGTTGCTGATCGTCACAATTGCACAAGAACCAGGTCATTCGCTAATCAATTGGCGCTTTCTTGTTGCCTTTGGTGGTGGCTCCCTCCTCTGCTTCCTCCTCGTGCTCGGCATCCTGAGCATTCATGTCTCCCGCAGTCTCGCGAGCCGAACCATGTATGGCATGACGGCATCGATGACCAATACCGGCTTCGTAGCCTTACCGGTCCTGGAGGCGATCTATGGTCCGCGTGCCGTCTTGCCGGCGGCGATCGCCACCATGTTCGTGGCCGTAGTGATGTTTCCAGCAGCCGTGATCTTGCTTGAACTTGGCAAGCGGGATGCGCATGGTTCACGCACCGCCCCAATGACGACAGTCAAGCACATCGTGCTTAGCCCGATGGTCATATCAACCCTGATCGGCATGCTTTGGTCGGTGCTCGGTCTCCGTATGCCCAGGCCGGTGACGGCTTATTTTGGCATCTTGGCCGATGCGCTCACGCCTTGCGCTCTGTTCGCCATCGGACTGGGGCTGTCGATCGATGGATTGCGGGTCAATCTTGGGCGAGCTTCGCTGCTCTCGGCCGTCAAGCTCGTCATTATGCCTCTGATCGTCTACGGATTGAGCGTGTCCTTGGGGCTCGACCCCCTCTACACCATTGCGGCCGTGATCTGCGCCGCAGTGCCCACCGCCAAGACAGTCTACATTCTTGCGGGAGAGTATCGCTGCGAGGAAATGATGGTGGCGTCCACCGTCTCGATGACCACTCTAGCTTCCATCGTCTCGCTCGTGGTCTGGATTTATGGGCTATCCGGGCTGGCAAAACGCATCGCTGCTGGATAAGGGCAGAAAGCCTCGTGATTTGACGACCCGTGAAACGCTGCTCACCGAATTTGCGAAGCGGTGTAATAGACTGACTTCTACATGAACGGAATGCGTCTGTTGAGCAGGCGGCTGTGGATGAGTATGGCCGGCCTAGCCACCGTGCCTGACTTTGGCCGGCATCGGTACCCTGCCGGTGTTCAACTGTATACAGTTCGCGAAGCAGTCGTGAAGTATCCGCTAGAGACACTCCGGGCCATTGAGCAAATCGGCTACCGCGAAGTAGAAATGCTGCGCAACCAGGTGAAGCTGCTCGCTCCCCTTCTGAAGCGCACAAATCTCAGGCCCGTTAGCCTACACTTCGAAACTCCGCTAATCACCGGCAACTGGACTGCTTGGCAGCATGCCGATATGCCTCCGGTTGAGCCAGGAGTCACGTTCAACGATTGTATTTCTTTCGCAAGAGATGTCGGCTTTGAGTACATAGTCTTCAACTATCTTTCTCCTGAGGAGCGACTTGGCCTCGATTTCTACCGATCTTTGGCCGACAAACTGAATGAGGCCGCGCACAAGGCTGTTTCGGCTGGTCTGCGATTCTGTTACCACAATCACGACTTTGAATTTCAGCCGAAGCCAGGTGGCAGACCCATCGATGTTTTACTCAAGTATTTAGATAGTAAGTTGGTCCGGCTCGAGGTAGATACGTTTTGGGTGAGCATGGCGGGCGTGAGTGCTGCTGCCTTTCTCCGGCAACACGCGGAGCGGGTGGAGTTAGTACATTTGAAAGATCGAGCCCAAGGAACCCCGATCCACTACGACATCGCGACTGTTCCGAACGATACATATAAAGCACTTGGCTCCGGGGATCTGCCGCTTCCCGAAATCCTTCAGGCGATCTCGGACACTCGCGCCAAGCACGTATTCATAGAGCAGGACTTCAGTCCTGACCCCATCGCGAGTCTGCGCCAAAGCTACGCGTTTTTGAAGCGGTTTAGCTTTCTGACTTAAGTGCCGCGTGTGATCGTACGGCGCTTTCGGTTTGACGAAGAGATATTTCCAGCGAGTTCCTGGATATGCGGCGCACAATTGGCTCAACAATCCATCGGAGCGAGACACCGCCAAATGATTGTCCACCTCGGCGAGATCTACAGTCTCCACCTCCCGGCTCAACCTGCCGTAATGCCGGTACAGCGCATTATGGGCAATCTTAAACAGCCAAGCTCGAAACGATGAGCGATCCGGATCTGCCCAGCCTTTCGCTGGACGGTAAGCATGACTTCTTGCGCCAGGTCTTCGGCAATCGCGAGTTCGCGGCTGCGGGCGCGGAAAAAGGAGACCAGCTGGGTAAAGAAAACCTTGTACAGTGCGGCGAAGGAATGCTCGTTCGGATCGTCCAGAAAATGATCAATGACTGCGCCTTGTTCGAGCGCTCGTTCGTTGGGGACTCGTTCGTTGGTCATTGGAGAGCAAGCTCTGTATGGCTACATCTCCGGACAGGGCACTCGCCTGTCCAAACTGAGTCACGGCATTTCTTGCTTTGTTTTCTTGCGCATCCAGATTTTCCCTTCTGATTTCAGCGGTGAGTTCTCGACAATTGTTGAGCTCTCAGCGTTACCCTGACAATTCTGGAATTTTGGCTGGCTGCGCTGCCTTACTGTTCGGCAGCATTTACTTTCGTACCGGCTACATGATCCTCGGCCGTTCTGTCGAGCGCTGCCGAAAGCATGCGGCGCGCCCTGAAGAGCCGCGTCTTCACAAGTGGAATACTCGATTTCAGGCGGCCGGCTGTTTCTTGAGCGCTGAGCTGTTCGATGATCACGATTAGCATCGAGCCGTCTTGCGCTCAGGAAGAGTACCGGTATTTTAGTTTGTTGCAGCTCAAGTGACTTATGGCAACATAGGACTGTGCGGCTTACTTCCGATTCGGGCGAAGGCGCCTCGTCCGGCGATTCACTGTTTGAGGGGAATACTTCACAGATTCATCCAATGTATCGCAGCGACACTGGTGTGATCTGCGCTGCTCGGCCGATACAATCGCCAATGATCTCATTCACCGCAACGCGACCGAACCACGGCGGAAGCTGGCTTCAAAACGTGGAAAGTGGATAGACGAGCCCACGCTTTCGCGAAAGCATCCTGAACGAGATCATCGAGTCTGAGGTATTTCTCACTTTTGACGCGATGCACCTTCGTAAGCGGTCAGAGGCGCCGGTCCCGAGCGGCCGGATTTCAAGATCAAGTTGTTCGCCGATATTGACGCCGCTACGCCTCCCGATTCGATCATTGCGTCGAGTTCATCGGGGCTGACCATGACCGTCATCCAATCCGGTTGCAGCCGTCCCGAACGCTGCGTCATTGGGCATCCATTTAATCCCCCGCATATGATTCCGTTGGTAGAGGTAGTTGGCGGCGCGAAGACATCGCCGGAAACGGTCCGACGGGCGATCGAGTTTTATGCCTCAATCGCCAAGAAGCCCATCCATCTCCACAAGGAAGTGGTCGGTCACGTTGCGAATCGGCTGCAAGCCGCGCTTTACCGGGAAGTAGTCAACCTCATTCACCTTGGCGTCGTGGACGTCGCGGATGCTGACACCGCCGTGTGCTGGGGACCTGGACTCCGCTGGGGAGTCATGGGGGCCAATCTGCTATTTCATCTGGCTGGCGGTCAAGGCGGAATCCGGCATTTCATGGAACACCTTGCTGGTCCCGTCGCAACATGGTGGAAAGATCTAGGCAGCTTCACCGAGTGGCCTGAGGGAACGAAGCAAGCCATCGTCGACGGTGTTACGCAAGAAGCTGCCGGTCGTAGCGTGGAGCAGCTAGCTGAGATCCGCGATGAGGTCCTGCTGGGGCTTCTCCAACTCCGCTCGAAGTACGCCGAAGCCCCGAGCCGGCTCCAGTGGCCTAAGAACGGCGGCATATGCCCGAGAGCAGCCCACGTGTTGTCATTGTCGGCGGCGGGTTTCGGCGGCTTAGCGGCCGCCAAGGCGCTCGGCAACACTCCGGCGCAAATCGTCTTGATCGATCGCGCGAATCATCACTTATTTCAGCCGCTGCTCTACCAGGTGGCGACATCGGTGCTCACGCCTGCGCAAATAGGCTCGCCGATCCGGAACATTCTTCGCAAACAGCAGAACACAACGGTGATCCTGGGTGAAGTTACGGGCGTAAATAAGGAGGGAAAGTATGTACTGATCGACTCGGCCGACCGGGCGAGCGTTCAGTTACATTATGACTTCCTGATTCTGGCAACCGGAGCTACTCACAGTTACTTCGGACACAACGAATTCGAGAGATTTGCGCCGGGGCTAAAGAGCCTGGCCGACGCGGTCGCAGTCCGGAACAAGATTCTCGCGGCGTTTGAGCAGGCCGAGGCGGAAGAAGATCCCACGCGTCACCGGGATCTCCTCACGTTTGTGCTGGTGGGGGCAGGTCCAACGGGAGTGGAAATGGCCAGTGCGATGGCGCTGTTAGTTCGTAGCACTCTCAAATCGGAGTTTCGGCGAATCAATCCTGAATCGGCACGAATTGTCCTGCTGGATGCAGCGCCGCGAGTCCTCGGACCTTTTTCCGAATGTTTATCGAAAGCGGCGACGGAACGGCTCGCGAGCTTGGGTGTCGAGGTGAACCTGGGACATGCCGTCGAGCATATTGATTCAGACGGTGTTGTTGTAGCCGGCGATCGCATTTTGAGCAAAACAGTGATTTGGACCGCGGGGGTAGCTCCATCTCCCGCCGGCAAATGGCTGAATGTTGAGACAGACCGCGCCGGGCGAGTGCGTATTGAACGCGACCTGTCGGCGCCGGGTCATCCAGAAATTTTTGTGGTCGGCGATACGGCGTCGCTCGATCAGGATGGAAAGCCGTTAGCGGGCGTAGCGCAGGTTGCGATGCAACAAGGTCGCTATGCCGGAAAACTCATCGGTCGGCGAATTACCGGCCAGCCGGCTCCCAAGCCGTTCCGTTACTTCGATAAGGGCACGATGGCGGTGGTCGGCAAGGGCTTTGCGGTTTTGCAGAGCGGGAAAGTCCACATCAGCGGTGTTCTCGCGTGGCTCGCATGGGCGGCCGTCCACCTTCAGTTCCTGGCGCAATCGAGTCTTCGCCTCGCCGTTCTCTTGCAATGGGTGTGGACCCATGTTACTGGGCAGCGCGGCTCGCGCCTCATCATCAATCATCACGCCACGCAAATAACGAAGCCGATTGTTGAATAAGCCCACGCCGAATTGACAATTTCAAGGAAGTGAGATTCAAGGAGAGAGTAAATGAGCACAAGTGTAACAAACCCCATCGCGACGCAACCGAAGCCAAACGGCCAACCGGCAGCTGCCTTACCCAAGCCCGACGGCGATTTCTATCAAGTGATCGATTGCCTGAGCGAGACGGAACGCGACTTCCTCAAGAGGCGTACGCATGTTCATGCAGACCAAGGTGGCGCCGACCATTAATCAATACTGGGCTGACGATTCGTTTCCTTTCGATATTGTGCCGGGCATTCGCGATCTCAAAATCGCGGGCTTGGGCTATGAGGGCTACGGCTGCGCGGGGGGCAGCACGCTGCTTGCCGGTTTTGTTGCAATGGAGATCGCGCGAGTCGACTGCCTCCTGTGCCACCTTTTTTGGAGTCCACAGTGGCTTGGCCATGGGATCGATCTTCCTTTGTGGCTCAGAGGAACAAAAGCAGAAATGGCTGCCCCCGATGGCACGCCTCGAAAAGATCGGCTCATTCGGCTTGACGGAGCCTCTCGTCGGTTCGGGAGCCTCGGGTGGACTCTTGACGACCGCCAAGCGCAGAAGGCGATACCTGGGTGCTCAATGGCCAAAAGAAGTGGATCGGCAATGCCACCTGGGGCGACGTAACGATCATCTGGGCGCGCGACTTGGCCGACAACCAGGTAAAGGGTTTCATCGTCGAGAACAAACACACACCCGGATTTAAAGCGGAAAAGATCCAGCATAAAATGGCACTCCGCGTAGTCCAGAACGCGCTGATCACGCTCGAAAACTGCCGCGTTCCGGAGGAAAACCGGCTGCAGGTAGATACTTCTTTCCGCGACACTGCTCAGAGTCTTGCGCATGACAAGGGCGTTCGTCGCATGGGAGGCGGTTGGTTGCGCGATGGGCGCCTACGAGCATGCACTCGCTTACGCCCAGCACCGCGAGCAATTCGGCAAACCGATCGGCAAATTCCAGCTCGTTCAGGACTTGCTTGTCAAGATGCTCGGGAACATTACCGCATCACTATGCATGGTGGTGCGCCTTTCACAAATGCAAGATCAGGGCAAGCTCAAAGACGAGCATGCTTCGCTGGCAAAGGCTTTCTGCACCGTGAAGATGCGCGAGACCGTCGGATTCGCCCGAGAATTGCTCGGAGCCAATGGCATTTTGTTGGACCACCAGATCGGGCGCTTTGTTGCCGATGCTGAAGCTATTTATTCTTACGAGGGCACGCGCGAGATGAACACGCTCATCGTAGGCAAGGCGATCACTGGCTTTGGGGCCTTCGTATAAGCGCGAGGTCGGATCAAATTCACTTTTCGCAAAAGGAAAATCGTTCAATGTCCACCACTATCTCTAAACCAAACGGGGCGCAATCCGCTTCCAGGGCCACCTCGGGCCGCCTGTTCTTCCTAGATGTAGCCGCCGGCCGCGTGTTATCGGCGAGCCCAGACGGCTCCGATTTGAAAACGATACTCACGGAAGGTCGCAGGCTGCCAGACGGCATCGTCGTGGATGTCGACGCG
This sequence comes from uncultured Acidobacteriaceae bacterium, assembly GCA_963846185.1. GTDB lineage: Bacteria > Acidobacteriota > Terriglobia > Bryobacterales > Bryobacteraceae > Bog-105. The sequence continues at coordinate 11,634 of CAWJVA010000013.1, forward strand.
GGTCATATTTACTGGACCAACATGGGCAACTTGAAAGCGAATGACGGTTCCATCCAACGTGCCGATCTGGACGGCAGGAATGTCACGACCATCGTTCCGCCGGGTGGCACGTTCACACCGAAGCAGATCCAACTCGACAAAGTAGAACGGCAAACTCTACTGGTCAGATCGTGAAGGGATGCGCGTCATGCGTTCGAATCTCGACGGCTCCCATGTCGAAACCCTGGTTGACACGAGCCAGGGAGACGCCCACCCCGGCAAGGACGCGACGAAATGGTGCGTTGGTATCGCAGTCGATTTGAAAGACGGAAAGTTCTACTGGACCCTGAAAGGTTCTGATAACGCCGGCCAGGGGCGCATCTGTCGCGCTAGTCTGGAAATTCCGAAGAATCAAACGCCGGCAAATCGTGAGGACATCGAAGTACTTTTCGATGGTCTGCCCGAGCCCATCGATCTGGATCTCGATCTTACGAATCGCGTGATGTACTGGACCGATCGTGGCGACCCACCGCGCGGCAATACCGTGAATCGCGCGCCCATGGATGCACCGCCCGGCGAGCGCAAAGATCCGGAGATTGTTTTTACTCACCTGATGGAAGGAATCGGGTTGGCGCTGGACCTCAAAAATCAGCGCATGTTCGTAACGGATTTCGCCGGTTCCGTTTACAGTGCCGGTCTTGACGGATCGAACCAGAAGACGCTGCTGTTCGCTCAAGGCAACTTGACTGGAATCGCGTACGCCGAGCTTCCGGAGGGCTCCTAGCGGAAATTTCGATTTTGGATGGCAGACATGAACGGTCGAAAAACCATGACAACAGCCGCGGGCGCTCCCGTCGGCGACAACCAAAATTCACTGACAGTCGGTCCTCGCGGCCCGGTGCTAATGCAAGACTTGTTGCTCATCGAAAAGATGGCGCATTTCAACCGTGAGCGCATACCCGAACGCGTCGTCCACGCCAAGGGATCCGGCGCTCACGGGATCTTCGAAGTCACGCAGGACGTCACAAAGTGGACCAAAGCCAAACTCTTTGAGAGCGTGGGCAAGAAAACTGAGGTATTCGTCCGCTTCTCAACAGTGTCGCTCGAGAACGCCGATCAGGCGGGTGATCTCTTCCAGCTGCTTACGTCCGACGCACAGGAACGACTCATCCATAACATCGTGATGAGCATGGAAGGCGTTTCGCGGGAGATCCAGGGTCGCCAGATCCGGCACTTCATGAAGGCCGACGTACGATTTGGACGCGGCCTTATGGACGGTCTTTGTTGTGACCCGAAAACGGTCCTCGAAATGGATGAGCCGGAAGGCCTCCTAAAGTGAGTGTGCCGGGGTCGTCGCCGGCGCCTAATTCCACAAAGGCTGCCTGGAAGTCGAGTTTCTTTTCGTCGATTGGCCGTGGACCGCCAAACCGAAAGGAGTTCAGCCCACTCTTTAACTCGAAGAACGTGCGGACGTGACTGCCGTAATGAAGATCAACCAAAAGCATGTAGCGTTGGTTCAGGTATCCATTCATGTACGGCTGTTGGCCCCAGTTGTCGTTGCCAATTTGTTCCCATACGAGTCTGGCTTCTCCGCCGATCGCCATATACCAATCGCCGCTATTTCGAAGTGGAATGTATTTAACTGGATCCCAAAAATCCCGGCGGAGACTTCTATTTCGTAAAAAGGTCCAATCCTCGTCCTCCCTCAGTAACTGATAACTGCGATCCGGAACCTCGGGAGGTTCAGCGCTGTTCGATTGTGCGAATACCACTGTGTTGCTGATGATGAAAACCACCGCTACAATCGGGAGCAATCGCTTAAAACATGTTTTCCCAAAGCCAACCGTTCCGAATACTGCCCGCATTGCGTTCGACGCAATCTATTTTTTAAGCAGTGAGTGAATTTCGGCGATGTACCCTCCAGGGAATTGCACGATAGCGGCCTCGCGCTGATCGGCTTGATACGGAGCAACCAGGACTGTTACGCCGGCACCGCTTGCTTTTGTGAGCGTGTCCGCAAGATTTGCGACCTCATATCCGGTGACTCTCGGCCGTATGGATACGGAAGTTGACCATCTGTCACGACGACAGTCGCTTTGGCGAAGGTGGATTCGATCCGAATTCGCTGATAGGTGTCTTTCGGGCGGCCAATTTCAACGCCGGGCGCGTTGTCATCTGTGGAGAGAACTTTACCGTGCGAGAAGGCGATAAAACTTTGAACGAATAACTGCGCCCGATCGGCGGACACATAAACCCGATTTTCAGGAACTGTTTCGAGTGGTTTGTAGGAAGGCGGTGTGAAGTGCGTATAGAGCTGCATATTGACGCCGCCTGGCCACTGGATAACGGCATCCTGCCCGATTGGGTCATCAAAGGGAGTGACAAGTATATCTGCCCCCGTTTGTCGAGCAGCGCGTATTGCTGTCCCCATGTCAGTTACTAAGTATCCAGTCCGTTCCACCCCGTACGGATATGGGACTGGCGTCGTGAAGGCGAACGCGGAAATCGTACCGACAGGTGTCAAGATCAACTGCGAGAAGGTGCTGCTGGGAGTTGGCGTTACGTGTGTGACAACCTTCTTCGAAGTCGTTCCGCCAAATGTCGCTAATACACTGGAAATGAAGCGGTCGAAATCTTTGGCGCAATGTAAACGTGTGTTGTGTCGTATTGCGGCCCCACGGCCACGTCAGGCGTTGCTGACATGGCATGCGCCGTTGTCTCTCCGCTCTGCTGACAAACGGCAGCAGATACGCCTCCTATCACCAACAAAATTTTGAAACTGCTTATCGAGAATGCTCGAGGCAACCGCATAGAAATCTCCTTTTTCAAACTCTTTCTATTTCGTTGCGGACGCCATTCGCAGGTCGTCCAATGAGGCCCCACCCACGTGAGTGCCACATAATCTGTGCGTGAGGACTTGGCCCTGGTGCTGAAAGGTGTTGAGCAGCCGCGTTGCTATCTCGGCCCCTACCATTGGAGCCACCAAAAACACCCACAACTTGTCTGTATGTCCAGAGACAACGGCGGCGGGCCCAAACTGACGCGCGGGATTCAAGCTGCCGCCGGTCTGCGTCCCGAGCATCGCAATTCCGAGCCCGATCAAAGTTCCAACGAGCCAAGGCACGAGTGGAGCGAGCCGCGGGACAGACAGGAAGTATCCGACCGTGAAGACAATTACACCCATTCCGACGGCTTCAGCAAAAAACAGCGGCGCCGCCGACCATTTGGTAGCCGGCTGAATGACGGCATACAACACCGGCGGGTGTTTCACGACTCCTCCCCAAATCGCCCGAGCGGCCACGACGCCGAATACTGAACCGAGCAACTGTGCGGTCACATAAGGGAGTATTCCGGCTGCGGGAAACCCGCCGAATCGCCACATAGCGAGCGATATGGCCGGGTTCATGTGGCCGCCGCTGATCGTGCCCGGCGGACTCTTGATGAGTCCGGCGAGCAGAACGGCGACTGCCGCTCCGACGATAAATAATTCGATATGGATCCGTGGAAGCGCGCGCGAGATTGGCGAAGGACCCACAACAAATCTCACAATCGTCGTTACGCCGAAAAGCAGAATGGCAGTGAGAATCAGCTCAAGCACACTGCGCCGCGCTAGCTCGACAAATCGTGACGGCCCGGTGGCAACCATACTCGAGTCCTCAGAATGCGAAGCAATCGCATCCGAGCTCCCACATACCTGCCTCGCCAAGAACCCAGCGGTGTGCTCCGTGAGGAGCCTTGTCACGAGTCGCCGAGAACGCTACGCGCTCAGGAGCTTCGATTTCTGTCTTGGTCGTTTCTTGATACCCGCCGTAATCCTTCACCGGGGACCAGTCGGGACTGACGGGTAGCGCAGGGGGCGCCAGTTTTGAAAACTCCGCACCGGCGTGCACAACTTTGCCACCGACGACAGTCAGCACGGATTCAAGGCTCTTAATTTCCTCTTCTGGAATGGAGAAGTAATCGGCCGTGAGCACGGCTAAGTCAGCGAATTGTCCGGGGACAAGAGCTCCTTTTTGGTTTTCTTCGCTAGAGAACCAAGTGCTGCCCACGGTGTAGAGCCGCAGAGCTTCGCTACGATCCATCCGATTTGTTTCTGGATAGAGTTGCAATCCTCCTAAGGTCCGGCCGGTAACCAGCCAATAGAGCGATAGATACGGGTTGTAGCTGGATACTCGTGTTGCATCCGTACCGGCGCCGACCGGGATGCCGAATTCGAGCATGCGCCGAATTGGCGGCGTGCGCAGCGCTTCTGCTTTGCCATATCGATCGACGAAGTACTCGCCCTGGAATGCCATCCGGTTCTGTACGGCGATTCCTCCGCCAAGCGCTTTAACGCGCTGGAGGTTTTTGTCAGAAATTGTTTCGCAGTGATCGAAGAACCAGTGCAGACCTTGGAACGGCACGTCCCGGTTCACTTCTTCGTAGATGGCCAGAGCGCGAGAGATCGTCTCGTCATAGGTAGCGTGCATGCGAAATGGCCAGCGGTTCTCAACCAAATGTCGAACCACGGCTTTCAGCTCACTTTCCATCACCGGCGGCATATCCGGCCGCAGCTGGAGGAAGTCTTCGAAATCCGCAGCGGAAAAAGCGAGCATTTCGCCGGCGCCGTTCATGCGATAGAAGTCATCGCCAGCGCCCGGCTTCGTCATCTTTGTCCAGTTCTTAAAATCAGCGAGTTCCCCTTTGGGATGCTGTGGAAACAGGTTGTACGCGAATCGGAGTGTGAGTTCGCCTTTTCGATGGAGGTCGTTAATAACTGCGTAGTCGTTCGGATAACTTTGGAAGCCGCCACCAGCGTCAATGACGCTTGTCAGCCCGAAGCGATTTAGTTCGCGCATGAACAAACGGGTTGAATTGGTCTGATCTTCGCGTGAGAGCTTTGGGCCCTTGGCCAATGTGGAGTAGAGAATATTCGCGTTCGGTTTCGCAATCAGCAGTCCCGTAGGGTTTCCGTTCTTGTCACGCTGAATCTCTCCTCCAGGAGGATCAGGAGTTTCCTTGGTGTAACCCACGGCGCGAAGCGCTGCGCCGTTCAGGAATGCACTGTCGTACAGGTGAAGAACAAAAACCGGCGTATCAGGAGCAACGGCATTGATCTCATCCAACGTGGGCATCCGGCGCTCGGCGAACTGAAATTCGGTCCAGCCGCCTATTACTCGGACCCATTGTGGAGGTGAGGTGCGCTGCGCCTGATCTTTTAACATTCTTAACGCGTCTGCCAAAGACGGTACTCCGTCCCAGCGCAGTTCCATGTTGTAATTGAGCCCGCCGCGAATCGGATGCATATGTGAGTCGTTAAGACCAGGAATCACCGTGCGGCCATTCGCATCAATTACTTCGGTCGCAGGACCCCGAAGGTGGAAAATGTCGCGTTCATTGCCAGTTGCCGTGATTTTTCCATCGGTAATTGCGAGAGCGTCCACGAAAGATGGAACGCTATTCGTGGCGATTTTGCCGTTGTGCAATATCGTGTCGGCAGGCATAGATATCCCCTTGGCGCAAATAGTTCAGTTAAGGTCTTTTTGACCAGAGGGCAGAGAGGTTACAACCCTCTGGTCTCGTTGGCTTGTGCGGCCTTTACTTGTGCGCTCCGGCGAGAGCTGATGGAATCACGTACTCGGGAAATATCGTGGCCGGAGCGCCGTGAACCATCGTGTACGCGTACTCCACACCAATGCCGTACGCTCCGAAGTGGGTTTTCACGATGTCCATCACTGCGTCGTAGGTGTCGCGGTGTGCCCAGTCACGCTGCCATTCCAGCAGTGTGGACAGCGCGGTCACCGGTTTAGCCCCAGCCTGGATCACTCGCTTCATCGCATTGTCGTGAGAGAGCTGGCTAACATCCCCACAGCAATCTTCAACGACGAAAACTTCGTAGCCGTCGTGAATCGCCTGAACGGTAGGGAGGGCAACGCAGGTCTCAGTCCAGAGCCCACACAAGACAATCTTCTTGCGACCTGTTCGCTCGATCGCCCCAACGAAGTTTTTGTCATCCCAAGAGTTCATCGAGGAACGTTCGATAAGCTCCTGCTTTGGGAACACGGCTCTTATCTGAGGCCAAAGATTACCACTAAAGCTTTTCGTTTCTACTGTCGTCAGAACGACCGGAAGCTCGAACAGCTTGGCAGCCTTCGCGAATGCCACCGTGTTATTTATGATGGTTTGGCGATCGAAGTTACTGACTCCGAATAGCATTTGCGGCTGATGATCTATCAGAGCCACTACGCAATTATCGGGGGTCAGTAATCAGGTCGGCATGTTTGCAGCGGCGAGATTAAATAATCACAGGTGAGACATAGACGCGACTGCCGCGCCCCAGGGCCTGTTCGAGTTCGGCCCGCGCAAGCAGATATCCCAAGCGCCTGCAACAGTTCGGCGTGAGCTTATAGTTGGCTGCGCTAGCCTGCCTGCGCTCCGAAAACCTGCACCACCCCCTGAGCAAACTGATTGCTACTTGCCCGCTCGTTCTCCTGACGCAGCTTAGCAACCTCTCTGGCGACATCCACCATCTGCTTGGTCCGCTCCAACTTGTTGTAACTGCGTTCAACCAAAACCGCGACCTCTTCTTTGAGCCGCTCGACTTTCTGCTCGGCTTCCGCGAGTTGCACCGCGCGCTCGCTTACCGCGGCGCGTTCCGGAGATGAAGATCGGGCATTCGCAAGGTTGCCAGCCCGTTTTCTCTGTCGTCGTATTCGCTGCTGCGCAGTTCCTCGATGTGTGCCCTGCTTTGCAGTGGCGTCTGTGTCGGCGGAAGAGCGCGAGCGCCATGACGCATTCTACGCAGGATTGTCCGATTTTGCCCGATGAAATCCCCGGTTTTGCGGAACTTAGTGGTTCTTTTCTGGCGGTGAGGGTGGGATTCGAACCCACGGAACCCGTGAAGGTTCAACGGTTTTCGAGACCGCCCGATTCAACCGCTCTCGCACCTCACCGCGCCGGGCGTTATCTCTCAAAGAAACAGGCGCCCTCGCCCAAACCCTGTCGAAAATCTGCCTACAGCCCAAAACGTATGCAAATATCAGCGGCGCAACAATCGACGCGTCGGATTCGATCATAAAGTTCGGCGTCTGGATGCTCAGCTTCTCCCAGGTAATTTTTTCGTTCGGCATCGCGCCCGAATACGAGCCATAGCTAGTGGTCGAATCGCTGATCTGGCAGAAGTAGCCCCACAACGGCGTGTTTCCCGTTCCAGATCCTGCCGCAACATCGGCACCACGCAGATCGGAAAATCGCCGGCGATTCCGCCGCCTATCTGAAAAAAGCCGATCGAGCATGTTTGCGAACAGCTGGTGTACCAGTCCGCCAAAGACATCATGTACTCGATCCCGGTACGCACGGTGTGTACGTTCTTGACATCTCCCGAAATGCAGTGCCCGGCATACATGTTGCCGAGCGTGGAATCCTCCCACCCGGGCACAAAGATCGGCAGGTTCCGTTCCATCGCTGCGTAGAGCCAGCTATCCTTCACATCGATCTGAAAGCTTTTCTGGAGGTCCGGCGATTGCAGAATGCGATAGAAGAACTCGTGCGGAAAGTAGCGTTCGCCAATCTGTGTCCGCCGCCATCCATTCCTTCAGAATCACGCCCTCAATACGGCGCATCGCCTCTTCTTCCGGTATGCACGTATCTGTCACACGATTCATGTGACGGTCGAGCAGCGCCTGCTCATCTTCCGGCTTCAGATCGCGCCAGTGTGGTACCCGCTCATAGAAGTCGTGCGCCACCAGGTTGAAAACATCTTCTTCCAGGTTGGCGCCCGTGCAAGAGATGCCATGAATTTTGTCCTGCCGGATCATTTCCGCCAGCGAAACGCCCAACTCGGCGGTGCTCATCGCGCCTGCCAGCGTAAAAACATATTCCCACCTTTCCCCAGGTGATCCGATATACGCTTCTGCGGCGTCCACCAGCGAGGCGGCGTTGAAGTGCCGAAAATGATGCTCGATGAAAGCTGAGATTGGTCCTTTGCTCATTCCACCTTCGTTTCGCCCTTGCCGGTCAACGAATCTGCCGCGCGGAACGGGTTTGCGGGTGACTTACTAGTCGAATTCGGCGGGAAGTAAATCAGGTGTCCTTCCCGTTCTATCATCAGCACCGCGGATCTCCCGACTTGGTACTCGAATCATTTGCGCAATCGGCCACTCTGCTCCACCACCTGCCGGTTCACAGCGTAAATAACATCGCCCGATTGCGAGCGGCGGCCCTGAATACGGCGCATCGGCTTGCCGGGCCGCCACCACCACTCCCGCGGGACGCCGCAGCTCAGGCATCAGCGCCAACACCTGCTTATTGATGTCGAGTCCCACGATGCCGAGTTCCGGCACTACGTTTTTTACCGGATCTACCAGATCTGCCAGTGCGTCGAGTTCGCCTCCCGATTGCTCTTCCGCCATCACCGGAAGGTCCAGCTGATCTGGCCGCGCTGTACACGCAGCGTCACCTTTGTCCCGGCCCAGCCGGTAGACCCGCGCTTCAAGTTGATGAACGGTGCTGACCGGCTGGCCGTTCAAAGCGACAACGATGTCGTCCACCTGAACACCCGCATGCGCCGCCGGCCCGTCCGGCTCCACATCGGAGACGATCACGCCGTGGTCTGTCTCGAGTTCCAGACCTTCCGCCATCTCGGGCGTGATGGTCTGGCCCACAATCCAAGTTGCGCCCGGTGCACATGACCTTGCGTTTCAGCTGTTGGTACACGTCTCGCGCAAAGTTACTCGGAATGGCAAAACCGATCCCTTCGCTCCCGCCCGATTGCGTAAAGATCAACGTGTTCATGCCCACCACTTGCCCGTCCGTATCCACCAGTGGACCGCCGCTGTTGCCGGGGTTAATAGGCGCGTCCGTCTGAATATAGACCATCGGATCGTCCGGCTTGATCTGGCGTGACACCGCGCTCACCACGCCCATGCTGACCGAGTTATCCAGCCCCAGCGGATTCCCGAGTGCCAGCACAATCTGCCCTTGCTTCAATTCATCCGAATCGCCGAACTGCAGATACGGAAGATTGGTCTTATCGATTTTGACCACCGCCAGATCGCTGTCGTGATCAATGCCCACAATCGTTCCGGCAATCGGCCGGTTCAGCCCGCTCACCCTGTTCGCGAGCTTCCGCCTCTGCCCGCACATTGAATTGAACTTTTACGCTGTGCGCGTCCTTCACCACGTGAGCATTCGTCAGAATGTAGCCGTCCTGAGCTCAGGACGATGCCGGATCCGCTGCTGTTCTCCGCAGTGAGGAGCCCGCCGTCGCTCCGAGCTCCCTTCCGACGGCACATAGCTGCGGACAAAGATCTGAACAACCGCCCGCCCACAGCGCTGGGAAACCTCTTCGAAAGACCCGCTGAGCTGTTTCAGCACGTCCATTTTTTCGGGGTTCGGGCGGGTTTCGCCGGACCTTTCGCAGCGCTGGTGGCCTGGTTTTCCTGGGCGCCGCGGCACCCCGTCGTCCCAAGCAGCCCGGCAAAACCGCGCCCGCCGCCAACCAGCATTTGAGCGACTGGCTTCAGTTCATCGCGAAAGACTCCTTACTCCTTCGATGCACGTCCATCAGGGAAATTCGCAAGAATTGCTAACCTCAGACAGAAACTCCATTGCAAGTTCGCATCCGCATCACCCGTTCGCGGAAACCGGGCGTACCCGATCCTGTATGCTCCCGAAAGCGCCGAAAGTACTCGACGCTTCGCCGACCGAGCCACCTGCGCCAATCCGAATCGCGCCTGCAGCTCGGCGGTTCCTCACTAGTCGCGCTGGGCATCTTGTCAGCCGCATCACCGGACTGATTCGCGAACGAGTAATCGGCCATTACTTCGGCGTCGATTCTGTGGTAGCCGACGCCTTTCGCGCGGCATCACGTATTCCCAATTACTGGCAAACCTCTTCGGCGAAGGCGTGCTCTCGGCGTCTTTCGTTACGGTTTATTCGAAATTCGGGCGCTGCGGGGAGGACGAAGAAGCGGATCGATCTGGCGGCCGGTGTGTTTCGGATTCTCACGCTTATCTGTTCCGTGCTTGTGCTTTCGGGTGTCCTGACTCACCCCGTACCTGATCGACTTGATCGCGCCGGGTTACAAAGGCGCAACGCGACCTGACCATTCAGATCGTCCGCATTCTCTTCCCGGGAACCGGGTTGCTGGTTATCAGCGCGTGGTGCCTGGGCGTGCTCAACAGCCATCGGCGATTTCTCCTCTCTTACATGGCGCCGGTCGCGCTAAATGCCGCCGTCATCGCCGTTTCCGTTTACTTCGGCCGGCGCCTGCCGGAAGACCACTTGGTGTTGTATGTGGCCTGGGGTTATGTCGCCGGCAGCGCGCTTCAGTTCCTGGTGCAGCTCCCGAGAGTTCTGCAGGTTTTACCGATTTCCGCATCGGCTTGGATTGGCGATCCGAGCACGTACGAACCGTCATACGTAACTTCGGCCCGATCTTTGTGAGCCGCGGCGTAGTGCAAATCAGCTCCTACATCGACCAGATGATCGCCAGCGTGTTACCCACAGGCGCCGTGGCAGCTCTCGGATACGGCCAGGTCATCTCGGTTCTGCCCGTCAGCTTATTCAGCATGTCCATCTCGGCTGCCGAGCTTCCCGCTCTCTCGAGCGCCGTCGGCAGCGAAGAGGAAGTCGCGGCTACCGTTCGCGCGCGCCTCTCGGCGGGCCTGCGCCGCATCGCGTTCTTCATCATTCCTTCCGCCGTGCGTTCCTTGTTCTTGGAGACATCCTGGTCGCGGCGCTTTATCAATCCGGCCGGTTTCATCACGCGGAGCCGTCTATGTCTGGTCTGTGATCGCCGGCTCTTCCGTCGGCCTGCTGGCGACTTCGCTCGGGCGACTTTATTCCTCCGCATTCTACGCCCTGCTCGACACCAAAACTCCGCTGCGTTTTGCGATCATTCGCGTCATCCTCACCACCGCCCTCGGTATTGTCTGTTGCGTTTTGGGTACCGGGCTGGCTCGGCATTGAACAACGCTGGGGCGTAGCTGGCCTGACCGCTTCCGCCGGTATTGCGGGATGGGTCGAGTTCGCGCTATTGCGGCACGCGCTCGGAAGGCGCATCGGGCCAACACCCCTTCCCGCGGCGTTCACGCTCAAGCTCTGGGTCACCGCCTTCTTTGCCGCAGCCGCTCGGTTACTGGGTGAAAACTCTGCTCGGAACCGGTCATCCGATTCTGCTAGCCCTTGTCGTGCTTCCGCTATACGGCGGCCTTTATTTCGGGGGCGCTGCGCTGGCCGGTATTCCAGAATCGAAGAACACGCTGGCGACAGTATCTGCGGCGGCTTCGGCTTACGCGCTCAGCTTAGCCGTCGTCCGTGCGATCTGCAGATCTTCCTGCGCCGGAAGTACTTCAACCTTGCAGTCTCGCAGCAGCTCGAGTCCATCACAGATGTCGTTGCGAATCGCCTCATCGTGCTCGCCGATGCCTCCGGTAAACACCAGCAAATCCACCCCGCCAAGCGCGGCCACCATGGCGGCGATCGTTTTTCTCGCCTGGTAGCAAAACATTCTCAGAGCCAGGTCGGCGCGTTCATCTTGGTTGGCAAGGTCTCTCAGTTCGCGGAAATCACTGGTCGTTCCGGAGATGCCTCGCAATCCACACTGGTGAACGAGCATGTTTTCGAGCTTCTGAGCATCGCATAGCCATGGCGCATGAGATAAACCAGAACGCCCGGATCCAGATCTCCACATCGCGTACCCATCATCATCCCTCCCGTGGGAGTCAGGCCCATTGAGGTGTCGATCGAAACACCGTCCCGGACAGCGCTCACACTGCAACCATTACCCAGATGAGCCACGACCAGCCTCTTGGGAACAGGATTCAGCTGCGCCAGAATTGACTCGAGTGAGATGCCATGAAATCCGTAACGTTCCACGCCCATGGCGACGATTTCTCCGGGCAGCGCAAACATACGCGCCACATCCGGCATGTGGCGGTGAAACGCGGTATCCAGGCAGATCACCTGAGGCACTCCTGGCATCTCCTTGCAAACGGCATCTAACACCGCAAGCGCCGGCGGAACGTGTAGAGGCGCGAATTGTGCCGCGTTGCGCAGCTCCTTGTAAACTTCTGCGGTGAGCCGGTTATGCTCGCGCAGGTTTGGTCCGCCGTGCACGAAACGATGGCCGATGGCATCAGGTAACGGTAAGTTTGTTGCGGTTCAGCGCATCGAGCGCACGTCGCAACGCTGCCGGCTGATCCGCAATCTCGGCCGCCTCACTCTCCTGCTCCCGGCCGCTCTTTGCGAACCAAAACTTCGCTTCGTCGCTGCCAACCTCCTCGGCCTCGCCTTCACCCAGCAACTTCGGATCGTCTTCCGCACACTCATACAAGCCAAATTTCAGCGAAGAGGAACCGCAGTTGAGCGCGAGTATGTGACGTGCCGGCGGCCCGCTCGTGTTCACGAAGTCCACTTCCAGTTGCGCACTTCGGGCATGTCTTCGCCGTACTGCATGACATACGACTTATGCTGCTGGAGACTGCTTTCCAGCCGGTCGTTCTCCCGTTCGACGATAGAGGCAAGCCGCGGAATGCGGAGAATGGCATCGAACGCGAGCTGGAAGCGATCTAACTGATTCAGAACCGTCATATCAAACGGTGTCGTTGTCGTTCCTTCCTCTTTATAGCCGCGCACGTGCAAGTTGTCGTGCCCGTGGCGGCGATACGTCAGCCGGTGAATCATCCACGGATAGCCGTGGAACGCGAAGATAATCGGCTTGTCGGTCGTGAACAGTCCATCGAAATGTTCATCAGAGATTCCATGCGGGTGTTTACTCGGCGGTTGCAGCGCCATCAGGTCGACTACATTCACTACGCGAATTCGAATATCAGGCACGTATTGCCGCAGCAAAGTCACGGCCGCGAGTGTCTCGAGCGTCGGCACGTCTCCGCAACACGCCATCACAACGTCAGGGTTGCCGTCATCATTGCTCGCCCACTCCCAAACCCCGAGCCCTTTCGTACAGTGCCGCACCGCAGCGTCCATGTCGAGCCAGACTGGCGCGGGCTGCTTGCCTGCGATGATCAAGTTCACGTAATTTCTGCTGCGAAAGCAATGATCGGCGACCGAAAGCAATGTGTTTGCGTCCGGCGGTAGATAGATGCGCACCACATCCGCCTTCTTGTTTGCCACGTGATCGATAAATCCCGGGTCCTGATGCGAAAAGCCGTTGTGGTCCTGACGCCACACGTGCGAAGAAAGCAGATAATTCAACGATGCGATAGGAGCGCGCCATGGCAGATGGCGTGGTGGTCTTCAACCACTTTGCATGCTGGTTGAACATCGAATCCACGATATGGATGAACGCTTCGTAACACGAAAAGAAACCGTGCCGTCCGGTCAGTAGATAGCCTTCCAGCCATCCCTCGCACATGTGCTCGCTGAGCACTTCGAGCACGCGGCCGTCGGTAGACAACTCTATATCCACCGGATCGATGCGCGCCATCCATTCTTTCGTTGTCGCCTCGTACACGGCATCGAGCCGGTTGGAGGCCGTCTCATCCGGGCCAAAGATCCTGAAGTTTCGCGTGGTCTGGTTCTCTTTGACGATATCGCGGAGGAAGCGTCCCAGCACACGCGTAGCCTCCGCCTCCTGTGCACCCGGCTTCTCCGCGCATACTGCGTAATGACGAAAATCGGGCAGCATCAGCGGTTGCAGAAGCAGGCCGCCGTTGGCATGCGAGTTCATGCCCATCCTGTGTCTACCCGTCGGCGCCAGCGCAGAAAGATCGGGTCTCAAGCGGCCTTCTGTCCCGAACAGTTCCTGCGGCTTATAGCTCCGCAGCCAGTCTTCGAGCAGCTTCAAATGCTCGGGATTATTCGCCACATCTGCCACCGGCACCTGGTGCGCGCGCCAGGTTCCCTCAACCGGCAATCCGTCCACTACCTTCGGCCCGGTCCAGCCTTTCGGTGTCTTCAGGATCAGCAACGGCCACCGTGGCCGTTCTACTTTCTCCTGTTTCCTCGCACGGTCCTGAATCAAGCGGATGTCGGCGAGCATCTCCTCGAGAACCGCCGCCATCTTCTGATGCATCTCGGGCGGATCACTGCCTTCCAGCAAGCGCGGCTCATACCCGTAACCGATAAACAAGTCGCGCAGCTCTTGTTCGCTGATTCGCGCCAGCACCGTCGGGTTTGCGATTTTGAAACCGTTCAGGTGCAGGATGGGCAGCACGGCGCCGTCCTTAGCGGGATTCAGAAACTTGTTCGAATGCCAGCTTGTTGCGAGCGCTCCCGTCTCGGCTTCGCCATCGCCGACAATGCAGGTCACAATCAGGTCCGGGTTGTCGAACGCCGCTCCGTAGGCGTGCAAGAGTGAGTAGCCCAGTTCGCCGCCTTCGTGAATCGATCCAGGCGTTTCGGGCGCCACATGGCTTGGAACGCCGTAAGGCCATGAGAACTGGCGAAACAGACGCTTGATGCCATCCCGATTCTGCTCGATGTTGGGATAGATTTCGGTGTACGAGCCCTCTAAGTACGTGTGGGCCACAAGCCCGGGTCCGCCATGTCCCGGACCGATGATGTAAATCATGTTCAGGTCATGGCAGCGGATCAGCCGGTTCAGATGCGTATAGATGAAATTCAGTCCGGCCGTTGTGCCCCAATGCCCTAGCAGCCGCGGTTTAATGTCGTCTCTGCTCAAAGGCCTTTCGAGCAAAGGATTGTCTTTCAGGTAAATTTGTCCGACGGTCAGGTAATTCGCCGCAAACCAGTATTCGTTCAGCTTCTGGACTTCTTCCGCGCTTAGAGGCTCAGGCATGCGTTCTCCTGAACCATTATCGGTGCGAGCGGAGAACGCGCTGTGAACGCAGAACTACTTGGAACTCGAGCCCGCTTGTATCAACTGCTCGGCATGTCGCAGGGCCTCCGGCGTGATCTGCTCGCCGGAGAGCATACGGCCAATCTCACGCGCTCTTTCCTCGCGATCAAGCTCTTCAATCTGCGTCGCGATTCGCCCCTTCCTCGCTTGCTTTGCTACCGCGAAGTGATGATCCGCGAACCCCGCGATCTGGGCAAGGTGAGTTACGCAGATCACCTGGTTCGTTCGCGAGAGTGCCTTCAGTCGCTTGCCCACAGCCGCTGCCGCAGCTCCGCCCACGCCGGCATCCACTTCGTCGAAGACGAGAGTTGGCATTCCGGCGTGTTTATCGGCAGCGCCAATCGCGGTCTTCAGCGCTAGTGCGATGCGCGACAATTCACCTCCGGAAGCGATCTTTTCGAACGGCTTCAGATCTTCGCCGCGATTCGGCGAAACCAGGAATGCGATCTGGTCCACTCCAGTGATTGTCCACTCGCCCTGTGTGACAGCAATTTGAAATTGCGTACCGCCCATCGCGAGGCTTTTCAGCTCGCTCTCCACCTGCTTGCCCAGCGAAGCCGCAGCGGCTCTCCGGCGCTCGCTTAGTTCCTTGGCGAGCTTTTCATAGCGCTGCGCCGCTTCTTCCTGCTGCCGTTTCCAACGTCGCGCGGTGCTCTGTTGCGTTTTCTACTTCGTCGATCTTGCGCGCAACGTCGTCCCGAAAAGCCAGCACGTCGCCGAGAGTTCGTCCGTACTTCCTCTTCAAACGGTCCAATTCCTCGAGGCGGCTTTCTACATCTTCGAGGCGCCCCGGATCTCCCTCCAGCTTTCCAAGATAGTCTCGCAGCGCATAAGAAGCCTCTTCGATCAGTACGACTCGCCTGCCGCAGCGAGCCGGCTGTCTCATGCGAGCGTTCCGTCAATTCTCATCAAGCTCGTCAATACGCTTTAAGCGCCTGCCGCACCTGCGTGGCAGCGCTCTCAGGTGACTCGTACAGCAAGCTCGAACGAAGCGTTCGCGCTCTCCTGGAGCCGCGTTACGTTCTGTAAGATCTTCCGCTCCGCCTCCAAGTCCGCGTCTTCTTCCGGCTTCGGTTGGACGGCGTCGATCTCTTTGCGCTGGAAACTCCACAAGTCGAGGAGCCTCAGCTTCTCCTGCTCATTGCTGGTGAGGTCATCGAGCCGTTCGCCCCAATTCGTGCCAGGCTGCGTAGGCTTCCGCCACCTGCTCGCGCAACTTCGCCGCGCCCGCAAATTCGTCCAGCAGCTCGCGCTGCTGTTGCGGAGCAAAGAGCAGCTGCTGCTCGTTCTGGCCGTGGATATCGCCGAGCGCGGGCGCGAGTTGCCGGAGGAACGCCGTTGTGACCGGGCGGTTGCCGACGAATGCGCGCGATTTGCCGCTAGCCGCGATCTCCCGTTCTACAATCAACTCCTCTTCCGCGTGATCGATGCCGGCCTCCTCGAGCAAGTGCCGCCAATTCCGGCGTCTCAGGGACCGCAAAGATTCCGGAAACCCGGGCCCGCGTCTCGCCCGTCCGTACCATCTCCGCCGATGCCCGCGCGCCAAGCAGCAAGCTCAGAGAGTCCACGACAATGGACTTGCCGCTACCCGTCTCGCCGGTCAGAATATTGAGCCCTTCCTGGAACCGGATGCGGGCCTGCTCGACTACCGCATAGTTCTCAACCAGCAATTCCAGCAGCATGTGACCGAATTATAAGATTTGCCTGCGCTTGGCAATGCAACATTCGTGCCTGGCCTGCAAGCCTCTTCTCCCTATAATGAGTAACGAGGTAACGAAAGGACATCTCTATATTGCTTTTTGTGCTGTTCCCCGCAGATCTCACTCTGTGGGACATCATCCAGAACCTTCGGCCAGTTCCCCTTGCCATTATTGTCATCCTGATCCTGTTCTCGCTATTCTCCTGGACGATCGTGTTTTCCAAGGGCAGCGTCTTCGGGCGGGCGCGCCGCGAGAACCGAAATTTTCTGCGAGCGTTCCGCAAAGCCAACAGCCTGCAGGCCGTTGCCATCGCCAGCGAGCAATTTACCTCTGCGCCGCTGGTGGCTGTCTTCGATTTCGGCTATGGTGAGATCGAGCGACAGATCAAGCAACGCGGTGCTCTTGTCAATAAGATCGCTATCGAGCGCAGCCTTCAGCTGGGAATCAGCGAAGAAGTCACAAAACTCGAGACGAACATGAACTGGCTTGCAACAGTTGCCTCAGTCTCCCCGTTCATTGGGCTCTTCGGCACCGTCTGGGGCATCATCGACGCGTTTGAAGGTCTTGGTAACGCCGGCAGCGCGAGTCTGCGCGCGGTCGCTCCGGGCATATCGGAAGCGCTGGTCACAACGGCTATCGGCCTCGCTGCCGCCATACCGGCCGCCATCTTCTATAACATCTACGGCGCGCGGATCAAGGAAATGGGAACTCGCATGGAGGATTTCGCAATCGAGTTCCAGAACCTGGCGGAACGCGATTTCGGCGGATAGGGAACTGCGCGCCTCCGTCTACGTCCTGTAAGATATGGCTTTCTCATTCAGCAACGGAAGCACACGGCGGCGATTCGGTACCCCTAGCGCCATGTCAGATATCAATGTCGTGCCGCTGGTGGACGTCGTCCTGGTGTTGCTGATCATCTTCATGATCACCGCAAACGTGATGGAGTTCGGCCTTGACATCCAGGTTCCGCGCGTCAAGCGCGTCCAGAACACAGCGCAGGACCTGCCGGTCGTCAGCATCACCAAGAATGGCGAATCCTTCCTGAATGACAAGCCGATCAACATCAACTTGCTCGCGCAGGGAATCCATCAGCGCTTCCGAACGGCAACCGCGGTCTATGTCCGGGCCGACAAAGAAACGCCTTGGGATCCCATCGCACAGATTGTGGCGGAGCTGGGAGACGCGCATTTCGAGGTCAGAATGGTGACCGCGCCGATCGATTCCGCTGCTCGCCAGCGGCGCTGATCATGCCTCAGCAGCTTGACATCCTAGACCAGCGCGATCCTCTGACCGTGCCATTCCTGGGCGCGATTCTGATCCATGCAGGCGTCGTTGCTCTGCTGTTCTTCGGCTGGTTCTGGATGAATCGCCCGAAAGAGACTCTGGGCGACATACATCCGTCCGGTGGACCTGCTTACGCCGTGTCCCCGGTTCACAGCATACCCATCCCGCAGCGTCCCGCCCAGCAGAACCCGGTCGCGAATGATACTCAATCAATGGTCCCGAGTGTTCCCGCCCACCAGGACACGCAAAAACAGCTCACGCCCGACAAAAACGCGTTTGAAATTCCCGATAAAACCAGAAAGCAGACGCCGCGACCGCAGCGGCAGCAGCAGTACACACCGCCCCCCCCTCCCAATCAGGTGTACAGCCAATCGCGTCAGGCACTCTCGAATCCAATGTATGCACCGCAGAGCGGTGGCGGCCAGGTGGGTATCGGTCCGAATTCGCCGCTCGGGAACCGGCTCGGTTGGTATGCCGAACTCGTGCGCCAAAGAATTGCGCAAAACTGGCACACGAATGGGCTTGATATTCGCAGCCAGAACTCACCTGCGATCGTGAATTTCATTATCATGCGCGACGGCAGCATCCGTGACCCCCGAATCATTCAAAGCAGCGGAAATCCAACCATCGACAACACCGCGCTCCGTGCCGTCTACGATGCCAGCCCCCTTCCGCCACTGCCCGCCCAGATTTCGGAGAGTTATATCTCGGCTCAGTTCAACTTCAATTTACGCTGATGCGAATACTTACTTTCTTTTTTCTTTTCCTGAGTACTTCTAACTGGCTTAGCGCGAAGCAACAATCACAAATACAAGGCAATATCGTCGCGCATCCGGGCAAGCCGCTCATTGCCGTTCCTGATTTCCGCGCCAGCGGAGCGGCCGCGCCGCTAATGAACGCCTTCAACACAATCGTTGTCTCTGATCTTCAGTCTTCGCCGCTGATCAACTTCGTACCAAAGACTCTCTACCCGCTGCAGGTTCCGCAGCAGCCCAGCGATCTGACCGGCGGCGTTGCTCCTCCCACTGCCCGGCCCACAAGCCCGCAAGGCAATCGCCTGACCGACTGGAGCCTTCCTCCTGTCTCGGCTAACTACCTCGGCATCGGCTACGGCGCCGAAAGTAAAGGCATGCTGGTCGTTTTCGGATGGTTCTACAGCACCGCGCCTAATATAACGTCTTTACAGCAGGCGCAAATCTTCGGCAAGGTATACACTGCTTCTCTGGATGAAGCAGGAGCTGTTGATGCAGGCCATCGCTATGCGGCCGATATCCTTGCCCAATTCGGCGGCAAAAGCCTGGTTGGAACCCGGATTGTTTTCGTTTCCGATCGCAGCCGAAGTAAGGAGATCTGGGTGATGAATTGGGACGGCACGGAACAGCACCAGCTTACCCGCTACGGTTCTATTTCAACCTTTCCCTCCGCCTCGCCGGATGGCCGGATTGTTGCGTTCACAACTTACGCCCAGGGCTATCCTGCCATTCAGATGTTTTCTCTCGATACCGGACGGAAGCTGCCGTTTTACAACCAGCGCGCCTCGATGAACGCATTTGTGACGTTCACGCCGGATTCCAAGCGCATTATCTTTTCTTCCACGCTCGCCGGCGGTCCCGCTCAGCTCTATATGGCGAATGTAGACGGCGGTGACTTGCATCGCCTGACCACGTCCGGTTTCATTGAAGTGGAGGCCAAAATCAATCCCAAAACCGGCGCGGATCTGGTTGACGTCTCGGGCCGCACCGGGATGCCGCAGATCTATCACATGAATCTTGAAGGCGCCAATGTCGAGCGTCTGTCGGAAGGCACCGGCGAGGCGACCAATCCTGCCTGGAATCCGGATGGCGATCACATTGCCTTTGCATGGACAAGAGGATTTGAGCCCGGAAACTACAACATCTTTGTGATGGACGTAACTTCGCATCAAACCGTCCAACTTACAACGAATGAGGGCCGGAACGAAAATCCAAGCTGGGCGCCCGATGGCGCGCACATCGTTTATGCCTCCAAGCGAGGCCGCGAGTCACAAATTTGGGTAATGAACGCCGACGGTACCGGCAAGCACCCGCTCACAAGCGCGGGCAGCAATGAGAAGCCGGTCTGGGTGAATGCTGAAAAATAATTAACAAGAATTAAGATGAACTTACGAGGGACTTACACCACAATGAAGCAAAGCAGGATCGCGCTGACGTTGACATCAGCGTTTCTGTTGTTCGTGGCCGCCGCATGCCACAAGAAGACACCGCCGCCTCCGCCGCCTCCTGCTCCCGCCGCTGCGCCCGCCGCCGCTTCCCCTTCAGTAAACTTCTTTACGGCAGAGCCTGACACCATCAGTAAGGGGCAGCCGTCATCGCTTCGCTGGTCGGTGAGTAACGCCTCGACTGTTCAGATCGATCAGGGTATCGGAATGGTAAGCGCGGATGGGCGTCGCGCTGTTTATCCGACGGCCAGCACTACCTACACACTGAGCGCCACGGGCCCGGGTGGCAACGCGACGGCTATTGCAACCATTACGGTCAGTACGCCTCCGCCGCCGGCTGCACCGCCGAAACAGGAAGGTCCTTCCGTCCAGGAAATCCTCACGCGCCAGGTGCAGGATATCCACTTTGATTACGACAAAAGTGACATCCGGCCGGAAGACCAGCCCATTCTGCAGGCTGACGCGACGGCGCTGAAGACCATCTTTTCGATGGATCCCAACTTCATCATCACGGTGGAAGGACACTGCGATGAACGCGGATCTGCTGAATACAACCTGGCGCTTGGAGATCGCCGCGCCGCTGCTACCAAGGAGGCCCTGATCGCGCTGGGTGTGCCGGGTGACAAATTAAGGACAATCAGCTACGGCAAAGAACGTCCGCTGTGCACGGACGCCACCGAAGAATGCTACGCCCGCAACCGGCGCGCGCACTTCTCGGCCGGGCAGTAGCGCCGGGACCCGCCACACTCCCGTACACTGAAAGCAATCGAAACGGGGATGCATCCGTGCCGTCCCCTTTTATTGAGGAGTTACACTCATGAAATTTTTGCGCGTCGCCGCCCTATTGCTGACGTTTTCCAGCTTCTCCTTCGCGGTAAACAAAGATCTCGTTCAGATGCAGCGCGACCTCGAAGACCGCATCAACTCTCTGCAGAATGACATCGATTCCAAGCTGAGCCAGCTGAATGGGATGATCACCGCAATGCAGAACGACTCGCGCCGTACGGCGGACCAGGTTGCGACGCTGCAGGATCAAGTCGGAAACGGCGTGGCCAAGTCCCTGGCGCCGGTTGCCGGCCTCAATAGCAAAGTGGAGAGCATGGCGAGCGATCTGCAAGCCGTGCAGGCCGCGCTTTCTGACTTGAGTGCGCGTCTGGAGCGTATGGACGCCAAGATGACTGACCTCAAAAACCAGATGCAGATCATCCAGAGTCCGCCGCCGGCTCCCGGTGCGGTTACGCCCGGTAGTGGAGGCCAGGGAGGCCCGCAAGGCCAAACCGCCGCTCCGCCTGCCGGCATGAGCGCGGATCAGAGCTACACGACAGCGCTTCGCGATCTGCAAACCGGTAAAACGGATCTCGCGCAGCAGGAATTCCAGCAGTATCTTCAATATTTCCCGAACACGGAACTAGCCGCAAACGCGCAGTATTACCTTGGCGAAATCGCCTACAATCACGGGGATTATCAGGGTGCGGTGGCGGCTTTTGATAACGTTCTCGAACACTATCCTGAAAATCCGAAGACGCCGGATGCGCATTACATGAAGGGTATGGCCCTCTTGAAGGCGAATGAACGCAACCGTGCCGCGCAGGAATTCCGCCTGCTCGTACAGAACTATCCGCACACGGACGATGCCCGCAAAGCTCTCGCACAGCTCAGGGCATTAGGTGTTTCGGCCGGCACAAGCTCCGCGCGGCGGAAGTCGTAGCCGCGCTACATTCGCTCCCAGATCGATTCCACCTTCCACATCCGGACGCTCGCCTTCGCGATGCGGCCGTCTTTCTCGAAGACCTCGACACCATTCGCGCCCGAGGGCGGAAAGACCAGCATGGTCATCGTGACTTGGCCATTATTGGCGAAAACTTCGACTGAATTCCGGTCTACCAAGACATCCAGTTTCAGGCTGCCCGCCTCGATATTCAGCGGTGCATCTACTTCCGCGGGAAAATCGCTGCTGAAGCCGGTCAATCCGGACTGCCGCCGGTCGACGAACAACTTTTTCTGAGTGCGATCGTATCCAACCGACGTGTAATGGCCGCCAGCGGCGAGGATGCGGACACCCGTTTCCTGCGCGCTTCCGAGCTGGATTTCGGCATTGAGCCGGAATGAGTGGCCGGGCGAGCCCTGGCGCAACGCTGCGTTTGCCGTCTTGACATCGCTGCCTGAAGCTTCGGTCGAGTTCTTCTCTTCCAGCCGCTGAATACCTTCAAATGGCTGCTGGATGAGCCGCAGCCCTTCCGCCGTTTTTCGTAGCGAGAGACTCCGGGGAAACGTCATCTGCCCGCGCCATGGGCTGGTCGGCAGCTTGGCAGCGTACTGCCAGTTATCCATCCAGCCGATCATCGCCGCTCGTTGCTCCTTCGCCAGCCCATTGAAAGTCAGGGCGCAGTAGCAGTCTTTTCCATAATCGGTCCACAATTGCAGCGACGCCGAGTTGTCGTTGTGAAATCGCCGTCCATCAAAGCTGCCGATGAAGTACTGTTCGCCGGAGCCGCCTTGCAATGCGCCGGGATTGAGCCCTACCTTCAGCACCCAGCGCTTCGCGTCCGCAGTTCCCTCAATCGGCAGTTGGAACAGCTCAGGGCACTCCCATTGGCCGCCCGTCGCACCTTCGGGGCCGAAGTCGCTCATCTGCGTCCAGTGCTTCAGATCGGGCGAGCCATAGAAGCGAACCTTGTGATCGTTCGGCAGCGACACAGCCATGACCCACTGTTTGCTTTCCTCCGACCACAGCACTTTGGGATCGCGAAAATCCGTCATATGCAGGTTCAGCACCGGATTGCCCGAATACTTTGTCCAGGTGCGCCCATGGTCATTGCTGTATGCGAGGTTCTGCGTCTGCAGCGCCGGGCGGCCTTTGCTCTCGGGCGTGTGGCCGGTATAGATCGCGACCAGGCAGCCCTCAGGCTTACCGCAGAAGCCGCTACTATTGCGCGTGTCGACGACCGTGCTGCCGGTGAAAATCATGATTCCGTCCTGCTCGGGAATCGCGACCGGTAATTGATCCCAATGCAGCAGATCGCGGCTCACGGCGTGACCCCAGCTCATGTGGCCCCATTCGTCGCCGAACGGATTGTACTGGAAGAACAGATGATATTCACCCGCGAAGAAGACCAGCCCGTTCGGGTCGTTGGTCCAGTTCTTGCGAGGCGAGAAATGATACTGCGGCCGGTACGGCTGGTCGTACGCCTGCGATATGGGCGGCTGATTCTGCGCACCCACACCAGTCGCTAGCGCAGCGCCCAAAACGAGCAGCAGAAGATGGATCGGCACGTTTCCCCCTGATGGAAGGATACGTCGAAGGGCGTTAAGGTTTGTGGGATGGAATCTTGTTCGAGGGTTTTGGTAGCGCTAAGGGGAATCGAACCCCTATTTGAGCCTTGAGAGGGCTCCGTCCTAACCGTTAGACGATAGCGCCATCGACAAGAGGCCCTTTCAGTATAACGAGAGGCGCGTCATCAACCGGTTGTGGAATCGCCTCTTCAATCACGTGGCGCGCTGGCCCGCGATTGACGTTACAACCGAAAACAGAAAGAGCGCAGACGCCCCTCTATCACTCGGCCCTGCGCTCTTAGAATTTCAACTACAATGCCGCCGGCATCGGCAGGCTGCACTTCGCCAGCGCTTTCGCAATTAACGCAATCGCGCCTGCTTCACTCACTGACTTGGCGACGGAGGTCTCCAGAATCAGCATGCTGCGCGCGCGCTCCAGCATTTTTTTCTCACGGAATGAAAGCGGTTTCGCTGTCTGAATAATCACGAGCGCTTTGAAGACTTCCGCGATCTCAAGCAAACTCCCGCCTTTCATCCTTTCCGAATTTTCTTTAAAGCGGTCTTTCCAATCCTGGGGACAGCAGGGGCGGCCTGCTGCGAGATAGTTCAGCACGCGGGTGATCTCACTGCATTTCGTCACCTTGCGCAACCCCAGATCTCCCACGTGCGAGAAAGGCACCATGACAGTCATGCTGCTGGCCGCCAGTCGCAATAAGTAAAAACGCTCTTGTTGAGTGCCAAATGAACGGGAACTGATGTTTTCGACAGTGCCTACGCCATGATTGGGGTAGACCACTTTCTCACCGACCTGAAAGGTCATTCACGGACCTCTTTCCTGGGTTACAAATCAGTTGGACTAACACAGCCCAAAGGAATATTAAACCGCCATTAAGAGTTCGTCAAGAAGAAAAGAGTGCTTACACTCCTGGAGGGGTAGTGTACGGCCAAATCCGTGTAAACCAGTTTATTCTTGGCAATTCGCGGGTGAGTTTCACCTGTAACAGGTGTGCGTCCGGCTAATTCGCTCGGCTTACGCCCAAAGCAACAAAACGGGCCGCATGACCCAAGCCCGTTTGTTTCTATTTTTTTCAGCCGATTAGAGGATATTCGCCGACCAGTTTTCGAGGATCGACTTTACCTTCTGGCAGAACTGGTCCGCCAGCGCTCCATCGATCAGCCGGTGATCGAACGTAAGAGCCAGATGCGCCTGTGACCGGATTGCGATCGCGTCGCCGTCTACTACCGCCGGTAGTTTTTCTACTGCTCCGACGCCCAGAATCGCGACCTGCGGTTGATTGATCACCGGCGTTGCAAAAATGCTGCCAAAGCTCCCGAAATTCGTAATCGAGAACGTCCCGCCTTGTACCTCGTCCGGCTTGAGCTGTCTCGACCTGGCACGCGTCGCCAAATCCACAATCGACCGCTGCAGTCCCGGCACGTTCTTCTCGTCTGCGTTCCGTATAACCGGCACGATCAGTCCCGCTTCGAGCGCCACCGCAATGCCGATGTTGATGTCGCGGTAGTACACGATGTTCTTGCCGTCAATCGACGCATTGAAAATAGGAAACGCCCGCAACGCCTCCGCTGCTGCTGCAGTCACAAACGGCAAGAACGTCAGCGAGAAACCGTTGCGCTCTTGAAATTCTTTCTTCGATTTCTCACGCAGCTTCGCGATTTTTGTCATGTCCACCCGATGCACCGTCGTCACATGCGCCGAAGTGCGCTTGCTCATCACCATGTGCTCGGCGATTTTTTGCCGCATCGTGCTCATGGGTTCGGTTCGGACCTTGGCGGATTCCGCCAGCGGCAGAGGGGCTGGCGCCGGTGCCGGAGCTGGTGCTGCCGGTGCGGCGGGTTGCGGCTGCGCGGACTGCTTGGCCGTCGCCGCTGCGGATGGGGCCGCGTAGGTTCTCGCCGCCTGCGAGGACATGTACGTCTTCTATGTCCTGCTTCGTGATGCGGCCGCCCGCGCCTGTTCCCTTCACCTGGGACAAATCGATGTTGTACTCGCGAGCCATCTTGCGGACCAGCGGCGATAGCGGCCCTTGCTCCTCGTGGCCGTCGGGCTGCGGTGTGGGAGCAGGCGGTGCTTGCGCCTGACCGGCAGCTGGAGGCGGCTCGATCGGATAAGGCCCAGCCGACTGCAGCAACAGGTTCGTGATGCGTAGGCGGCGGCGCGGGCGCAGGCGTACGCGCTTCCGGAGCTGCCGCGGAAGGGCCGACCGCTACGCTGGGCGGTGTGGAAACGGACGGTCCGGCCTGCTGCGGCGGCGCTGCGGCGGGAGCTGCTGCTTCCGCTTTCTGTGCAGGCTGTGTACGCGCTCCGCTCGCCGATGCGCGCCACCACCGAATTGATCGCAACCGTGCTGCCTTCTTGCACCATAACTCGCTCAGCACGCCTGCCGCTGGTGACGGAATTTCCGTATCTACTTTGTCGGTCGAAATTTCAAAAAGCGGCTCGTCGCGTTCGACCTTATCGCCCGGCTTCTTCAGCCAGCGCGTCAGCGTTCCCTCTACAATGCTTTCGCCCATCTGGGGCATTACAACGTCAATCATGAAATCTCCTGCAATTCTCGACTCGGCGCCGCCAATTTCGAAGTCGAACAGTTCTGCGAAACGAAGTGGCGACGGCGCGCATACCTCATCCCGCGCTTGCCTTGCAGCCCAAACTCGCAGCGAGCAGACGGGCTTCGTCAATCCGCAAGGAACAATATATTGGAAGTAACTTCAGATCTGTCTCCACGTTCAGCGCAAACCATGCGAGGTGATCCAGCGGCTGATGTGGATGCCGATAGCGGCGATCTTCGCCCCGCTGCACCCAGACTCCTTCATACCCGCGCTCCGGAATCCGCCCCGCCGCGATCCCGAACGTCTCCAGCGCCTCAATCAGCGCCTGCTCCACACCGCTAAAATAGGCGTGGACATCGCGCCTCCATTCTCGCAAGTCGAGAATGGGATAACCCACAAGCTGGCCCGGCCCGTGATAGGTCACATCGCCGCCGCGGTCCGTCTCGAAGTACTCGATCCCGGTGCGCGCCAGGATCTCCGGAGCTCGCGAGCACGTGCTGCTCTTTCCCGTTCCGGCCCATCGTGACCACGTGCGGATGCTCCACGAACAGCAGCGTGTCCACGTCGTTCGCCGCGTTTGCGTTGCTCCACCAGATCCTGCTGCACCTCGAGCGCACGCCATAGCGCATGCGCCCCAGGTCGATGACCTCGAGCGGTCTTCATCAGGTCCTGGCCGCCGGTCTAGATATTGATCGCCAGCCCGTACACGTTGTTGAAGGCTTCGCCAATAGCCTCATAGATGGTCGGGTGCGCGTGAATGGTCGACATCATGCTTTCAACCGTCGCCTCGGATTCCATCGCGGTCACCGCCTCCGAAATCAGTTCGAAAGCCTCCGGACCGATGATGTGCACGCCCAGAATTTCGCCCAGCGTTTCGTCCGCGATCACCTTCACAAAGCCTTCGTGCTTATCGAGGATCGTGGCCTTGCTGTTGCCGACGAACGGAAACTTGCCGACTTTCACCTCGAATCCCTGCGCCCGGGCCTGCGCTTCCGTCAGACCAACGCTGCCGATGCCGGGATCCGTGTAAGTGGCGTCCGGGAATGCGATTGCGGTTGATCGGATGAACCGGCTTGCCCGCAATGTGCCCCACTGCGACCATCCCTTCCGCCGCTGCCACGTGTGCCAGTTGCGGTGTTCCCGCCACGATATCTCCGATCGCGTAAAGCCGGTTCGCCGGTGCGCTGATACGGATCCACCTTCACGAATCCGCGATCGAGCTCCACCCGCGTGTTCTCCAGCCCCACATTTTCCGTATTCGGCTTGCGGCCTACCGCCACCAGCAGCTTATCGAACTCCATTTCTTCTTTGTTGCCGTTTGCCAGCGTCGCGCGTCAAACGCTGACGCTGTTTGCGTTCTTGCGAATGTTCTCCGCGCTTCGCGCCGGTCTCGGTGCGGATTCCGGTTTTCTTGAAGTGCTTCTCCAGCTCCTTGGAAATCTCCTCGTCTTCTACCGGAACCAGCCGCGGCAGCATCTCGAGCAGCGTCACTTTGGAACCGAAACGGTTGAAGATAGATGCGAACTCCACGCCCACCGCGCCCGCGCCAATGATCCCGATGGTCTTCGGAACCGCAGGCAGATCGAGAATTTCGATATTCGTGAGAATCAGGTTCGCCGTCCGGCTGTAACCCGGGCAGCATGCGCGCTTCCGAACCGGTGGCGAAAATGATATTCTTTGTCTCCACCGTCTTCGTCCCGTTGCGCCCTGCACTTCGATTCGTCCTCCGCCGAGCAGCCGCGCATTCCCTTTGATCACGTCGACTTTGTTCTTTCGCATCAGGAACTCGATGCCCTTCGAGTGCTTGCTGACGATGTTGTTCTTGCGATCCAGAACCTTCGCGTAATTCAGTTGTGGATTTTGCACTGGATGCCCTGCGCGCCCGGATCTTTGAAGTAGTCCCAAACGTCCGCTGTATGCAGAAGTGCCTTCGTGGGGATGCAGCCGACCAGCAGACACGTTCCGCCCAGCCTCGGCTGCCGTTCGATCATTGCGGTTTTGAGCCCGTATTGACCGGCGCGCACGGCTGCGGAATATCCGCCCGGTCCGCTGCCGATAACCACGACATCGTATGTCATTTTCGCCTCAAGTTTAACATCCGGCCCTTATTTTTCAGCAGTTTCAGGCGATCCCAGCCTCTCGGAAACGGCCCCTTCCGCGGGCACGTATCATGAAGAAAGGCTATGCGTTTGATCGTTTGCGCGCTTCTTTGTACCCTGGCTGCCGCGCGGTCTCGCTCAAGCACCCGCGGAGCACTCCGCTGAGCCTGCCAAACGTGAGCCGCCGCCGGGCACGCTGCACAGCGTCACCATCAAAGGCAACCAGCTCTATTCATCAGCCGATATTCTTCGCGAAGCAGGTTTGAAAACCGGCCAGCACGTATCGGTCGCCATGATTGACCAGGCACGCAAGAAGCTGCAGAACACGGAGCTGTTCAATGACGTGTCGTACGAATATCGTTTCAGCGCCGGCCCGGAGCCCGCGTACGACGTCACCTTCCAGCTCGCCGAAAACCAGCAGGTCTTTCCCATGCGCTTCGAACGCCTCGGCCTGACTCCCGAAGCCGCACGCGCCTGCGTGAAAGAGCACGTCGATCTCTACTCTGACCGCATCCCCGGCACCGAAGGAGTGCTGAAGCGCTACACCGCCGCCGTGCAGGATTGCGTCAAGTCAGACCAACCCCAATCTCAAAGTTCATGCGGTCGTTTCGAACGATGATCCGCAGCAGCTCGCGGTTCTCTTCGCGCCCGAAACGCCTGCTCCGAACATCTCGCAGGTAATCGTCTCCGGCAATCAGGCGGTAGACACCGGCACCATCCTGCGCGCCGTCAATCAGGTCGCGGTCGGTGTTCCGCTTTCCGATACGCGGCTGAAGCTGATTCTGGATGGCGCCATCAAGCCGCTCTATGCGGCCAAGGGTTATGCCGCAGTAAGCTTCCCGAAGGTCGAAACCGAACCATCCAAGGACAATCTCGGAGTCGTCGTTAAGGTTCAGATCAGCCGATGGTCCGCTATTCAAATTCGGCGCCATTCGTTTCAAAGGCAGCGGCATGGACGCGGATGAGATCCGCTCGACCATCCCGTTCAAGCCCGGTGCGCCGTTACGCAGGAGACAAGGTCGATGACGTTCCGTCTCTCGCTGGTGCACGACATGCGACGGCAAGGGCATGCTAGACGCGACCATCACGACGGACGCCCAAACCGACGAATCGAAGCGCAGCTGTAAACGTGACTTACAACGTTACGCCCGGCGCGGTCTACAACTTCGCGAAACTGGATGTGCAGGGCCTCGATATCGCCAGTGAGCCCGTGATCGAAAAGCTTTGGGGCGAAAAACCCGGGCATCCCTTCAATCCCGATTACCCCGATTTCTTCCTGAAGCGCGTAGCGCAGGAGGGCATATTCGACAATCTCGGCGATTCACGCTACCGATTACACCGCCGATGCCTCGACGCACAACGTCACCGTCCATCTCTATTTCAAAGGCGGCGAAGTCTGCCGCCAATCGTGCCAAGCGCGAAAAGCAAGAGAAGGACAAACACACCATTGATGGTGACTGGAGCCCCTGGTAGAACAAGCGCGTTCGCTGCAGCTGAGCGGTCTGAATCCGTAATCACCCGCGGAGCTTCCTGACGATCGCCTCCGCATCATACACGCATCCGCCCCAGATCCCGCCGCTCGCATGCTGCAGCGCCGCCCACAGCCGCGTATCCGCGGGAAGCGCCGGGTCCGGCCGCAAATCCGTCGCGCGGCCGCGCGCTTCAGCAGTCGCCGGTGGCCTTCTTCGGCATCGAACGTTCTCGCCATTCTCCCCGACGAAATTGACGTGACCTTCCAGCTTGTTGCGGTCAATCACAATCTCGATCACATCGCCGTCGCGCAGCTTGCCCGATCGGTCCGCCCGCCAGCGCCTCCGGTGAAACATGCCCCATACACGCGCCGGTGGAAACGCCGCTGAACCGCGCATCCGTGATCACGGCTACGTGCTTGCCAAACGGCAGATGCTTCAGCGCCGACGTGATCTGGTACGTCTCTTCCATGCCCGCGCCCATCGGCCCGCGGCAAATCAGAACGCAGCACGTCGCCTTCCTTGATCCGCTGCTTCTTGATCGCGGCCATCGCGTCGTGCTCGGTGAGGAATACTCGGCCGGCCCGCGCATCCGGTAAACGCCATCGTCGTCGACCACGCTGCGGATCGATGGACGTGCTCTTCACCACCGAGCCCTCCGGCGCCAGGTTGCCATGCGGGAAGCAAACCGTCGACGTCAAGCCCGCGCGTCCGCGCCGCATCGGGCGACATGATCACGTCGTCCGCATCCACTCCATCCAGCTCGCGCAGCTCGCTGCGCGGAACCGACACGCCGTTCCGAATTGCTCCCACCAATCGAGCATCGCGTCCAGCGTCTCGCCGGATACCGTCAGCGCCTTGGTATTCAGCAATCCCGCGCGCCGCAGATGCAGCATCACTTCCGGCACGCCGCCCGCCAGAAACACCTGCACGGTCGGGATGATTTCGCGGCCCGTTCGGCAGTGCGTCCACCAGTGCGTGGCACGCTGCGGTTGATCCGGCTCCAGTCCGCGACCGTCGGCCGCGCGCAAGCCCGCCGCATGCGCAATCGCCGGAACGTGCAGCAGCAGGTTCGTCGAGCCGCCAAACGCCGCATGCAGCACCATCGCGTTTTCGATCGCGCTTGCCGTCACGATATCGCGCGTCGTATGCCCAGCTCCGCAGCCGCAGCAGCGCCGTCGCGGTCCGGCGCGCCATATCGAGCCAACGCGCTGGCCCGAGGGCGCGAGCGCGGAATGCGTCAGCGTCAGGCCGAGCGCCTCCGCCACCACCTGCGAAGTCGCCGCCGTCCCGAGAAACTGGCATCCGCCGCCCGGCGAAGCGCACGCCCGGCAGCCCGCCAGCGCCGCTTCTTCCAGCGAAATCTTCCCATGCGCAAAGCGCGCGCCGATGCGTCTGCACTTTGCCGGCGTCTTCGCCGTGCTCCGGCATCAGCGTCACTCCGCCCGGAATCAGCGCGCAGGGCAGATCGCGCGTCCCGGCCAGCGCCATCATCATGGCGGGCAGGCCCTTGTCGCAAGTCGCCAATGCCGATCACGCCGCGCCCGCGTCGGCAGCGAACGGATCAGCCGGCGCAGCACGATCGCCGCGTCATTGCGAAAGGGCAGGGAATCGAACATGCCAGGCGTTCCCTGCGTGCGGCCGTCGCATGGGTCGGTGCAGGCTCCGGCAAACGGAATCGCGCCCAGGGCCTTCAACTCGCGCGCGGCTTCCGCCACCAGCAGCCCCACTTCCCAATGGCCGGTGTGATACCCGAGCGCGATCGGCGTCCCGTCTGGCGCCCGTACGCCGCCATGCGTGCTGAGAATCAGAACCTCGCTGCCGCCGAGCGCCTCCGGCTGCCCAGCCCATCCCGGCATTCTGCGTCAAGCCGAAGAGGTTGCCCGAAGGCTGGTTCCAGCAGCATTTCGGGCGTGATCGGCAGCGCTCCCTCCGGGCCCGCGCGCGTGCGTCCGCACATCGAAAATCCCAGGCCGTCGCCTGAATCGACACTCTTCAGGTCCACAATTCAACGTTACTACATCGCGGCTGCTGGCGCTACACTCAGAATCGTTTGCGCACGCCGCCGGTCGGCCATCTATCCCGGCTCCTTCGATCCTCTGACGAACGGCCACCTGGATCTGATCGCGCGCGGCGCGCGCCTTGTTCGACCACCTCATCGTAGCCGTTCTTCGGAACACCCAAAAGCAGCCGCTCTTTTCCGTCGAAGAGCGCATCGAAATGATCCGCGAAGCGATGCGCCGACTTGCCGAATGTCGAAGTGGATTCCTTCGACGGCCTTGCTGGTCGATTACGCCGCGCGCGCGCAATGCGAACGCGATCCTGCGCGGCATCCGCGCCATCTCCGATTACGAGATCGGAACTGCAGATGGCGCTGCATCAACCGCCGCATGCGCCCCGAAACCGAAACCGTTTTCTTGATGGCCAGCGAAGAGCACTCCTTCGTCAGTTCGCGCATGGTCAAGGAGATCATCACGCTCGGCGGCGACGTCTCGCCGTTTGTTCCGCCCGCGGTGCATCGGCCGGCTCGCGCAAAGCTTAAAGTCCAGCGCTTACGGTAAATTGAAAGTTAATATGCAAGCCACCGCTGAAATAGCCGAACGTATCTCCACGATCAGTGTTTCTTCCACGATGAAGGTCTCGGCCGATGCGGACCGCCTGCGCCGCGAAGGCGTCGACGTCGTCGATTTCGGCGCTGGCGAGCCGGATTTCCCGACGCCCGCCAACATCAAGCAGGCCGCCATCGACGCGATCGATGCCAACTTCACCAAGTACACCAACGCCGGCGGAACGCCGGAACTGCGCGAAGCGATTTGCGAGCGGCATCGCGCTCGATTTCGGTACCAACTACTCCCGTGCCGAGTGCATGGTCACGGTCGGCGGCAAGCACGCCATCTTCAACCTGATCCAGGCGCTGGTCAACCCCGGCGATGAAGTCATCATCCCCGTTCCTTACTGGGTCACTTACAAAGACGTCGTGAATTACGCGGGCGGCGTTTGCGTTTTCGTCGAAACCGACGAAAGCACCGGCTTCGAAGTCACTGCCGAGATGATCGAGCGGCACATCACTCCGAAAACCAAGCTGGTCATCATCAACTCGCCTTCCAATCCGAGCGGCGCCGTTCTAGCCGCGACAGAATTTCGCAGAGATCTTCGAACTGACTTCGAAGCGCGGCATTCTTTTGATGACCGACGAGTGCTACTGCCATTTCCTCTATGAGGCTAAGCCGTTCTCCATCGCCGCGCTGCCCGGGCGCGAAGGAGAACGGTGGTGGTTGCCGGCTCGCTGTCGAAAACGTACGCGATGACGGGTTGGCGCGTCGGCTTTGCGCTCGCGCCCGCGCCGATCATCGGCGCCATGATGAAGCTGCAAAGCCACAGCACCTCGAATCCCACTTCCATCTGCGCAGAAAGCCGCCGTCGAAGCCATGCGTGGTCCGCAGGATTCCGTTCCCGTGATGCTGGCCGAATACCGCCGCCGCCGCGATTTCGTGATCGAGCGGCTGCGCGCGATTCCGGGCGTTTCGATCGTGACGCCCAAGGGCGCTTTCTACGCTTATCCGAACATCAGCGTGCGCCTACGGCGGCGCCAGTCAAGAACTCGCTCGAGTTCGCAACGGAGCTGCTCGCAGAAGCGCACGTTGCCGTCGTTCCCGGCGAAGCGTTCGGAACGAACGATCACGTTCGCATCTCCTACGCCACCTCGATGAAGGAACTGGAGCGCGGGCTCGACCGCATCCACAAGTTCATTGACGGCCTGCGCGCGTAAGCAGCTTCGCGGGCGCTCTCGTTGCCTCTCTACAACCGCTATCCTGAACGATGCGAACGCTGCTGTTGCTGCTCGCCATTACCGCCAGGTCTGAGGACTTCACCGTTTCCCCCGCTCTTATTCGCCAGGGCGAAACGCTGAAGCTCAGTGCGGAAGCAGCCGCTGTCAGTGCGCGATTTTGCGACCGCACCATCCGCCTTTTTCCCCAGCAGGACGGCGCGAATTTCGGTCTTATGCCAGTGCCTGTGCTCCAAAAGCCCGGCCAGTACCCCCTCGAATTTCTCGACAAAGACGGTGCCGTCCTGCATCGCCAATTGATCCTGATCCGCAATGCTCACTACGGAAAACAGAACATCGTCATAGCCAAAGCGCTGTCGGAACTCCGCCCGTCACCCGGCGAAATGGAAACGGTCAGCGCCTTTCGCCACGAGCTGACACCCGTACGTTACTGGCAGGAGCCGCTCGAAGCGCCCGTCCCCGGCTGCCTCACTTCGCCGTTCGGTGTGCAACGCCTGCATAACGGAAAACCAACTGGAGATTTCCATGCTGGTGTGGATCAGCGCGCTCCAGCCGATAGCCCGGTCCATGCCGTCGCTGCGGGTGAGGTAAAGATCGTACGTCCATTCAATCTGCGCGGCGGCACGGTCGCTCTCGATCACGGTGAGGGGCTCGAATCCATCTACCTGCATATGTCCCATTTCGCAGTCAAGGAGGGTGATCATGTCTCCCGGGGTGAAGTCATTGGCTATGTCGGTTCCACCGGACGTTCCACTGCGCCTCACCTGCACTGGACTTTGTACGTGCAAGGCGAGCCGGTAACCCCCCTGCAATGGATGCATCTAGAACCGTGCCCGGCGGCGCCTCCGCATCATCCGCCCGCCCATCCGCACCCCTCGTCCTGAGCTCCCAGCCGGCCGCGCGCCTCAGCCACCCGGGAATTCCTTTTCATGCCTATGGCGCCCCAAAGAAAATCCTGGTATTCTTAAGAAGTCTTTGCGCGCATCCGTTATTCATCGAGTGCCTTCCGGCCGCTACTCCTTCCTTCCTACAAGTTGGTTTTCAGGGCAGTCTGACAAAGACAATTTACGTTTCAAAGGATCTATTCTGTGACCAACATTTTTGTCGGAAATCTCAGTTATCAGGCCACTCAGGCTGATTTGCAGGCCGCATTCGAAGCTTATGGCAATGTCGAGCGTGTCAACGTTGTAACCGACCGCGATACCGGTCAGCCCCGTGGCTTCGCATTTATCGAAATGACAGATGCCGACGCTGCGCAAGCGGCAATCACTAATTTAAATGGCGCCGAACTCCATGGCCGTGCCATGAATGTGAACGAAGCTCGGCCCAAACCAGCCGGCGGTAGCGGCGGCTTTGGCGGCAGGCGCAACTCTTTCGGCAGCAGCAGGGGTAGCGGCGGCGGCGGTGGTCGTGGTCGCGGCCCGCGCTGGTAATTCGAGGCTAAGCCAAAGTTCATAACTCAGTATTCTGGCTGCCCTACTTTGGTTCGTCAGATCCAGAGTAGGGCGGTCTTCATTTCCGGAGGAAATATGCCAGGTCGCGGCCCACAGACTTTCAAAAAACGTCAGAAGGAGCAAGAGCGAAAGGAACGCCAGCAGGAGAAAATGGCCAAGCGGCTTCAACGGAAAGCCGAGCGAGCCAGCGGCGCCCCCTCGCACTCCGACGACGATACCGACCTCGAACACGCCCATGCGCCGGAAGCTGGTAACGCATCGGACGCGGCCCAGGAATCCTGATCAGTAGCTTCCGTTGAGGATCACTCGGGCACGCCGTTCAAAATCTGTTGCCAAGCGCCCACCACTTTGTTGCGAACCCTTTCCTGCAGTAGCTGTTTGATCGTGCTGTAACGCTCACTGGAACCCGCTGCACTATCCGCCTCCGGCAGGTACGGCGGATCTTTCTGGAGCACATGCCCGTGCCATATGTCATACTCCAGGTGCACCTGATGCGTGGGTAGAAGGTCCTGGCGATTGTGCGCCACCACGAATAGGATGCGGTCCTCTTTGTCCGGCTCGCTCTCAAGCAGATCCGCCACTGTCGTGTATTCGAAAAAGCAGTAGTTCTTCTTTCCTTGCGGAGGATGAAACATGATGTTTTGGATCAGTTGTACAAACACCATGGAATTGCGGCACGCTTCCCGCAGCTTCTGTTCCGTCATGGAATTGTCAAATTCCGAATCGGGAAAAAAGAACCCGTTATGGTCGGCGGACTTCACGATTAACCGGTAAACGGCCTTCGCTAATAAGTTCTCCTTCTGCCGGTCCGCGCCTTTCCACGTCTCTTGCGATAGTTCCTTGACGATGAAATACCGGTAGGCAGTGTTGATCGGGTTGTCTCCGGCCACGTTCGGATACCTGGTTGTGAAGGAGAAGAAGATGTCGTATTTCAGGCAGATCTTTCGCCATGCCTTATCGAAATATCCTCGTTGAGCTCTCGTCCAGCCAGGCCGGTATCCCTTGACGAGCAAACGATGAAGGAGATCGCGGTCCTGCTCTGTACGCCTGGCTTTAATCAATAAGCACAGTGCGGCTCTCGCCTGTTCGCGCGTAGTCTGCCCGTCTTTCAGGTAAGTCTCAACCTGTACTTTGGCTTTTTCGACAAGATTCCGATCTGCGTCAAAAGTACCTTTTCCAGCTTCCCTTTGGCAGAGCCGTTTGTATTCCTCGCTGCTGCGGATTTTCGCGACAGGCGTTTTCGCGTATATCTCAATTAAAGCTTCCATTGAGTGCTTTTCGTTGAGGCTTCTGTCTGTCTCTTGCTGTCCGGCCGCAAGCGCTCCAACTCGAGTTCTAATTCCGCAATACGTTGCTTCAGTTGGTCGATGTAGGCGTTTGTCTCTTCCTGCCGCAGCCGCTGGTCGCGCACCTCCGCCGCGCGCCGCACTAACCGGTCATCACGCTCGAGCATGTGTAACCGCTCCTCTTCGCTCGCCGAGCGCCGCGTCTTCGCCGCCAGCCGCTCAATCTCACGCGCTCGCTCGCTTCCGTCATCCATGGTTGCCTTAGTTGCATATTCCAGGTACAACCGGTCGACATCATCGACTTCAAACAGCTTCCTATAAATCTCCGGCGAACTTACACCAAGATAGTCGCGGCCATCGCCTGGGTCTACCCAGAAACGATCCGTCTGCTTGTTGCGGCGCAGTACGGCCACCTCTCCGAAATCGCAGCCGGCCACAATCGCGGGACTGTGCGCCGAAACGAAGAATTGCACGTTCGGAAACTTTCCCGTGAGCAGACCCAGGATCTTCAGCTGCCAGCTCGGGTGGAGGTGCGCGTCGATTTCATCGATGATAACGATGCCCGGCGTCGTCAACACGTCTGTATGACTTCCCCCGGGTCGCAGCGAACGCAGAAAGCTGTAAATCAATCCGAAAATTGCGATGACGGAAAAGGTGCCTTGCGACGCCGCTTGTATTGGCAGCGGGGTGTCACGGCTCCCCGCCGTGCGCACCAGAATTTCGAAACCGGTCCGGCCCGTCCTCCGGATGTTCGCGAACGCGAACTGATCGTCTTCCGTCAGGTTCCGCACCACCTCCTGAATGAGAGAGAAGATAGGCAGATCGAAACCGCGCAGCGGGCTCTCCAGGTAATCAATGGCTATCTGGTAAAGGAACTCCGTCACGACATTTTCATAAGGCTCCTGGGTCAGATAGTTCTTTGCGCCTGCCGCAGCGAGCGGCTCGCTGCCGGTTGGCGAACTCGCAACCGTCGTGACCGAGCGATTGACGAATCTCGCATCGGGGATCGCAAGCAGCGGAATCTTGCCCACCGCATCTTCAAAATACGTCGGGTCTCGAATAATCTTCTCGAGATTGCCGTCCCGGGTAAGACTTACGATCAGTCGAGGCTCGGGCCGCTTGCTCCGGCTACCGGAGGCTCCTCCGCCCGGAAACAGATAAGCGCTGTATTCGAGATTTCTCTGAATCACCGCCGCCAGCGTGCGCAACAGCAGCGTTTTGCCATATCCGTTCTTCCCGAGCAGCACGTTTACCCGCGGCGCGAAATCATAGCGCCCATCTTCGAAGAAGCGCACTCCGTTCCAGCCGAAAGAGTGCAAATAGATCGCCGGCCCCATATTGCGGTAGAACAAGCGCTGCTCATGTTGCTCGCGCTCTGCGCGTACATTCTCGACATCTCGGTAATTAACCGTGTTCGCGATCTGCGTTTCAGATGCGATCGCGCGGGTTTCGAGCGCAAGGCGCAACATGTATCGCGCGGCCGCCCAGCAAACAGGAGCCATCAAGATCAGAACTAAACCGGCTAGCGCGGTCAAGAAATTCGGCAAGCCGGGATCTGCCTTGCGATACAGCGGCAAAATGATGCCGACCGTCATGACGAGAGCACCCAGAATAAGCAGATCTAAAGAAGCGGCAGCAAACCGCAACGGCAGATTGAACAACTTGTCAGCCGCTATCTCCTCGTCCGAACGAAGCCTGAATTCCCGGCTTGTTTCCCGGAAAGACCAGATCGCAAATCGCCGCGCGTACGATGGGCGCGGGAGCTCTTTCTCCTTATTCGTCTCGGTCGGCGGTGCTGCCATCCCTCAAACCTTCTCGTCCAGCAGCCACTGCACAATCGCGGAGTACGGCTGAAATGGCAGATCGGCAGGCATCCTGTTCCGCGGGTTGCCCTTCCACGCGTCCTCGAGCCCTACTAGATCTCCCGATGCCCGAGCCTCTGTTAAAAATTCCGCGTCCCGCTCTCGAACTCTATTCAGCCAGAGGCGCCCTTTCCATCGCTCCGGCGATTCCATCAATCTTTCGGCCGCGCCACCGCCGCTTGTCACTGCGTAGACACGCGCCTCGCCGCTCTTGCCGTCCCATTCGTGGCGCATGTCGAGAAACATCGCTGCTTCGTCGCGCACCCCCTCCATGCCACCCACGGCGATCATGGCTTTGGGCGGTCTCAGTTTGTTCCGTTCGCTGATTTCCTTCGGTAGTTCGGGCCCCAACAACATCCAACGCCGCATCAGCCGAAGGCTCTCTTCCTGCTCGCTCATATCAGAGCCAGGCGGCATGATTGGTGTCCACTCGATTGCCGACCAGCCCAGGCGGTGCATCAACCACGTCTCATCCGGCAGTTTGCCCTTATAGAATTCCGATTGGAACGTCACGACCGGTCGGACCACGCGCCCCGGATCTTCCGGAAAATACTCCCCGGCAATGGATGCAATCAGCGGCGAAACGCTTGGATGTCCTCCAAACAAGAGCCGGCCCTTGCGCGCAAATACCGCCCGCGCAATGCTCACGATCGCTTCTTCGATCTCGACGGGTTTCGCGTCCTTGGTCCATCCCTCGCGCCATGGCACGCTGCCCGAGAGAAAAATAATGTCGCCGGGCTTCATTTCCAGGTTCCCGATTTCACCCGCCGAGCG
This sequence comes from uncultured Acidobacteriaceae bacterium, assembly GCA_963846185.1. Taxonomy (GTDB): domain Bacteria; phylum Acidobacteriota; class Terriglobia; order Bryobacterales; family Bryobacteraceae; genus Bog-105. Next base: position 50,169 of record CAWJVA010000013.1, read on the forward strand.
AAATCCGGCAGATTGCCTTCGTCAAACGAAAAGCATCCCGTCAGGTCCTGCAGCCACTCCAGGCGCTCCAGCCGCTCAGGCTCCAGCGCCGCTCGCGGTCCGACGATCAAGCCTTGTGAGCTCCCGCCCTGCGCCGCCTGTGCCGCGTACAGCCCCTGGAAATCGTCCACCTCAGGCGGCCTTGTCACGATCCAGATCAATCGTCCTCCGGAGGTTGCCTGCACGTGCAGTGGTCCCACTGCGCCCAGCGGAGCTGTTATGCCTTCTACCGCTAGCGCCGCAAGTAGATCCCCGCGCAGCCGGTTCCGCCGGCTGAATAGCGCGTTCGCGTGCGCCACCTTGATGTCGGCCACCACGCGCTTCAGGGCATCCTTCGTCAATTCCCCCCAGCACTTCATCATTTGGCCCGGATGGTCGGGATCTTTCACATCTTCTCCGTCGGGCTTCTCGAAATCGGCTTTGCCGAGCGGCGGATGTGCTGCCGACGCGCCCGATGGAATCGCATCTTCGTCTTTGACGTCCGGCATGCGCAGGCTGACCAGACCGAGCCGGTGCCGCTTCGTGAAGTCGATCTCATGCTGCGTCCATTTCGAGTTCTTCAGATTTTTCGACTCGAGCAGCACCACCATCGATTTGTCCATCAACTCCTGATTCAGCCGCCGTTGGAAGTCGTACCCGGGCGGAATGGAGAAGCGGTCGAGAAATACCTCGAATCCCGCGTGCGTCAGCGCATCGAACAACTGAAGAGCCAGCGGCAAGGTTTCCAAACGCCGGTAGCTGATGAACACCCGGTTGGCAGCCGACGTCACCTCCGCGCGCGACAAAATTCCGGGTAACGCCTCCGCAATTTTCTCCTGCCACAGGCTGGCGTTGATGCGTTGCAGTAGATGCTCGGCATCCTCGAGAATCGCCTTCTCGAACAGCTGCTCCCGCTCGATCGCAGGCAGCACCACCATCACGCACGCGGCGTGCTTATCGGATTCCCAGCTCTTGTACCATGCTTCGTCGCGAAACTTCCGATCGCTGCTGCCCACCAGCACCAGCACTTTGCGCCGGTTCGCATACTTCTCCGGCTTCATTTCGTCGGGCTCCACGGGGCAGCTGACCGGCTTTACCTCAACTGCTGGGCTCGAACCGCGCAGTACCATTTCGATCTCATCCGCCAGTTCCCTGACATAAGCTTTGCCTTGAGAGCCGCCAGAAGACACCAGGCAGATCCAACTCCGGGTTGCGGCCGGTACGCCATTCAGTTCGAGACAAGAGAACGAGCCGTCTGCATTCTCCACCTGCAGGATGATCTCGCCTAGTTCAGCCATCCCCACCCCCCGACCGCTACCGCCACAATCAAAACCGGCAGATGCACCAGCCAGACCGCCGGCCGCCAGAACGCAGCCCACGAATCGCGAAGCTTCACCTCGACCTTAAAAGAAAAGTCAGGATTGTCGTCCTTCACGGCGCTTGCCACTCCAAAGATTGCCCGAAACTTCGTTTCGAGCGCAAGGTAGTACGCATCCTGCACCCAGAAACAGATCGCTGGCAGAACAGCTACTAAGGCCGTGCGTAGATCTCGGTCCTCCGCGCTTGCGAGGCCGATAATCGCCGCTCCCAGTCCAACGCTCCACTTCCGGCAGGTAAATTGATTGCCTGCCATTCGCCGGATCACCGCCTGCAGCATGTCCAGGTACTTCAAGCGTTTTGCGCCCACGTTCGCTTAGTATATTGCGGAAGAGCCGCTCCGGGCGCTAGCTGAGTTCGCCGCGCTTCGCCGCCGCAGCGGCATATTCCCCCGCCCGATAAGCCAGCGCTTGGATCGTGGCAGTCGGTTGTTGGCGTGCCGAAGTCACGAAGCTGCTGCCATCCACAATGAACAAATTCCGCACATCATGCGCGCGATTGTTGCGGTCCACGACCGACGTTCGCGCATCATTTCCCATCCGGCACGTTCCCATTAGATGCCGGGAAGGCATCGAATCCTCGAGTTCCAGCGACTGTGTCCAGATCTTCTTGGCGCCGGCTGCTTCCAAGATCTCGACCTGTTTTGTAAGCACCCATCGCAACGTCGCCCGGTCGTCCGGATGACTGTCGAAGGTCACCCGCACCGCCGGCAGACCCCACCCATCCTTCACGTCCGGATCGAGCGTGATCGTATTCTTCTCCTGAGCAAGTGACGTTGTATGCGCCAGCAGCGACATTGTCCGCGTAAAGTAGGTCTGCAGCATCTTCTTGTACTCGCTGCCCCACTTCGGTGCGTCCTGCGGTAACCCGTGCAGTGCAAACCCGGCCGGATAGTAATCGAACCTTGCGTCAATTGCCCCGCCTCCATAGAAGCCACGCTGCGGATCCGCCCGGTAGTAATCGTGAATCAGCCGGGTCACCTGGATACCCTTGTATTCATTCAACGGATGCTCGAACAGCCCGCTCGCAAAGCCGCCGTTGTCCCACATCAGGTATTTGCCGGCCAGCCCGCTCGAGTTTGCCAGCCCGTCCGGAAACCGTTTTGATTTCGAGATCAACAGCAGGCGCGCGCTCTCCACACCATTGGCACAGAGCACGATTGCTTTTGCGCGCTGGAACGTTTCACGCTGCCCGCCTTCGAAGTAAGTCGCACCCGTGACCCGTCCGCGCTCGTCGGTCTCAATCTTCCTTACATACGAGTTCGGCCTGATCTCGCATCTGCCGGTCTCTTCTGCCACCGGAATCACCGATACCAGAGTGCTCGATTTCGCCCTCATCTCGCAGCCGAACGATTCACAGAAACCGCAGTTCACACATGCGCTGCGGCCCTGGTACGGTTTGGAGAGAATCGCAACCGGAGCCGGAAACGGATGCAGCCCTAGTTTTTTGGCCGCTTTGTCAAACAAAACGCCAGAAGATTTAACTGGCATTGGCGGCAGCGGATACGGCTTTGATCGCGGTCCTTCGAACGGATTCGCTCCCGCCAAACCCGAGATGCCTAATTCCTGCTCAGCCTGCGTATAGTACGGCTCGAGATCCGAGTAACCGATCGGCCAGTCTGCGAACCCGGTGCCCGCGATCTCGCCGAACAAGCTCCTCTCCTTGAAATCTGTCTCGTGAAAGCGCCAGTAATTGGCTGTGAAATGCACGCTCCCGCCGCCCACCTGCCGCCCGTACTCGATCGCTTTCACCTGCCGTGCCGGCTGTCCATCGTTCTTGCGGTATGTGATGGGCTGGAGTTTAGGATTATTCGTCAGCCCTGGCTGGAACGTGTATTTGATCTCATCGTGCGAGTAGTCCGTCTCGCGCAGATACGGGCCCTGCTCGAGCACAACCACCGAAAATCCCGCTGTCGACAACTGTTTCGCAACTACGCCGCCCGCCGCGCCGGCGCCGATCACCAGAAAGTCCACTGCTTCGGAGCGCCGGAACTTCGCCCCGCTCACTCCTTTGCTCCGGCGAGCTGCGCATCGTAATAACCGAATGGTGGCGCATAGGCCATGCGGTGTTCAAACTCGATATATTCCCAACCGGCGCCATTTCGATTGCCGCCATATTTCGGGTCGGCGAGAAATCCCAACACCGTGTGCGTGCGCAGCAGATCGAAGAACTCAGACGCCTCGATCGCCCGCATGAGTTCGACCTGCTGCTTCGAAGTGAGTGCGGCGATACTGATCGAACCCGGAAAAAGCTCGTTGCGCTTGTTCTGAACCGCCGCCAACCCGCTGCGGTACATTTCTCGCTTGTCGGAATCAAACGTCGTCAAAGCGCGATCGATGAAGTAAATCACGCCTGTCTCGCGTGCGCCGGGTCCGTCCTCTGACGGCAAGATCTGCTCAGCCAGAGCTTCAATCTCTTTCGCATCCGCAGGGTTCAGAACCTCGAAATGGGCCGCCTCTGAGCTCGTCATGGCCCGCCGCGCATGCTCCTGTGCAGCCGCAACGTCCGCCCAGATCGCCAAATACGCACAACTCGAGAGCCAATCCCGCCGCGTGGAGATCATGGTGATCTACTTAGAATCGCGTATGGGCAGCCGCTTTGCAAGCGGCCCTTTCGATGCTATGCGCTCAGCACGGGCGGCCGCCGCAGATGCCAATCGGTCGATTGCTGATAGTCGTATGCCAACGCAAGCACCACCGCTTCGCCAAACGCCGGACCCGCAATCTGCAGCCCGATCGGCAAGCCGTCCTTTGAGAAACCGCACGGTACCGTCATCGCCGGAGTGCCGTAATGATTGAACGAGCTCGTGTTGCTTGGAGGCCTGCGATGCGTTTCATTGATCGTTTCGCTGATAAGAGGAGCCGGCTCTCTCTTGGTCGGCAGCACCAGCACGTCTACTTGTTCAAATACGGAGCGTATGTCCCGGCGGCATTCGCGAACCCGCTTCAACGTCTCGACGTAAGGCACCGCTTGCACTTTTTTCATCTCATTCAGGTGCCGCTGCGACCACGGGTGATACAGCTCAGGCGTCTTGTCGAAGAACGGCTTCTGATAGTGATAAAGCTCCACATCGTAATCGCCGTTCTCCGGGATTTCGAGGCGTGGAAGCACGATGTCGCGCACGTCCCGTACTCGGCTCTTCAAATGCCGGATTGCCTCTTCCACCGCCGCCGCCACATCCGGATGTAGCTCTTCAAAGAAATACTCGCGCGGCACTCCCACCCGCAGCCCGGAAACCGGCACGCGCAGAGCCTGCCAGTAATCAGGAACCGGTTCGGCAACCGTAATCGTGTCCTGCGGATCGAATCCAGCGAGCACCTGCAGCAGGACGGCCGCATCCTCCACACTCCGCGTGATCGGCCCGATCGTGTCCATCGAATACGCGGATGGCACCACTCCGCGCGTGCTCACGCGCCCGTACGTCGTTTTGAAGCCCACCACTCCGCAGAAAGCGCCCGGGATGCGAACCGAACCACCATCGTCGCTGCCGACCGAGCCGAAGCACATGCCCGTCGACACCGCTGCCGCCGAGCCCGCCGATGAGCCGCCGCTGATCCGGTCCGTATTCCACGGATTGTGTACCGCACCGAAACAGCTCGTCGTGCCCGTTCCCTCGAACGCCATCTCGTCCAGGTTGAGCTTTCCCAGAAGCACCACACCTGCTGCTTTCAGCCGTCGCGTGACCTCCGCATCCTGCGCCGGCACTCTGTTCCGGAAAACGTTGCTTGCGGCAGTTGTTCGCACTCCCGCCGTGTCGATGTTGTCCTTCAGCGCGATCGGAATACCGTACAACCGTCCGTTCGCCTGCCCGCTCGCACGCTGCCTGTCGCAAGCCCGCGCCTGCTCGAGCGCGGTCTCCTCCTGAAATGTGATCACGGCATTAAGCGCCGGATTCAGCTTGTGCATGCGCGCGAAGCACAGCTTCGTCAACTCTTCGGATGAGATGCGGCCGCTCGCCAGCGCATCGGCCGCCTGGTTCAGCGTCCAATCCAGCGGCTCACTGCTCAATACCGCCTGTGAGGAGGCTCTGAACTGAGCCGCAGCCATCGCCGCCCCCGCCAGCAAGCCGCGCCGGCTGATTCGCTGTGCATTCATTTCCGCCTCCTTCAAGCTCCGCGATGCCTAAACAGCATCCGATATCAGGCCGAGCGCCTGTCTTTCGAACAGCCGCTGATACGTTCCGCCCAGCTTGCGGACCAGCGTATCGTGCGACCCTTCCTCGACAATGCGCCCGCGGTCGAACACCAGGATTCGATCCAGCATGCGAACCGTCGAAAGGCGATGCGCAATGATGATCGAGGTCCGCCCCACCATTAACCTCTCCATCGCGTCCTGAATCGCAGCCTCCGATTCCGAGTCCAGGCTCGATGTCGCTTCGTCCAGCACCAGCACTGGCGCATCGGCGAGGAAGGCTCGCGCCAGCGCCACGCGTTGCCGTTCGCCGCCTGAAAGCTTCACGCCCCGCTCCCCCACCAGCGTCGCGTAGCCCTTCGGCTGCGCCCTGATGAATTCATGCGCATTGGCCAGGTAAGCCGCCTCTTCGATCTCGCGCCTCGAAGCGTGCGGCCGCCCATATGCTATGTTCTCCGCCAGCGAGCGATGGAACAGAATAGGCTCCTGCGGAACCATCGCCAATTGCGAGCGCAGCGAATCCTGCCGCACCAGCGCGATGTCCTGGCCGTCAATCAGAATGCGCCCGCCGTTCACGTCGTAAAGCCGGTGCAGAAGCTTCACGAACGTGCTCTTCCCCGAACCGGAATGCCCCACCAGGCCGATCCGCTCGCCGGGATCGATTCGCAGGGAAAAATCGACAAAGAGCGGTCTCGTCTGCCGCGCATATGTGAAGTTGACGCGATCGAACACGATCGCTCCCTGCCGTACTTCGAGCGCTTGAGCATTCGGCCGGTCCGCGACTCCTAGCGGCTCCGATTCGAGCGCCACCATTTCTTCCATCTCGTTCACACTGCGCTGCAGGTTCGCCACATGCTGCCCGATATCGCGCAGATAGCCGTGCACAATGAAGTAGCTGGTCAGAACAAACGTTACGTCGCCCGGGGTCGCCAGCCCGCGCCACCACAGCCACACGCCGTAAAACGTCACCAGCGTCCGCAGCCCAAGCAGTACGGTCATCTGTGTGCCGTTGCCTCGTGTCGCGAACGTCCAATGCCGGTATGTTCTCGCTTTCCATTTGGTAAGTACCTGGCCCAGCCGCGCTTCTTCACGCGTTTCCGCGCCGAACGCCTTCACCACGGCATTGCAAGTGATCGCATCTGCCAGTGCTGCTCCGATGCGCGTATCCTGCGCATTGGACAGGCGCGCCGCGGGCGCCACGCATCCGACCGAAAGTGTGATCGACGTGCAGATATAAAACGTCGCGGCCACCGCCACCAGCACACCCATGCTCGGCCAGTGCGCTCCTAGCACCAGCGAGGAGCCGGTCAGTACCAGCAGGGCAGGGAAAAGCGCCAGCAGCAACGTGTCATTCATTAAATCCAGCGCCCACATCCCGCGCGTGATCCTGCGCACGATAGACCCTGCGAAGTTGTTGGCTTGCCAGTCCGTCGATAGCCGCTGCACGCGCCAGAAGGCGTTCGATGCAATGCGTGTCATCAGGTCCACCGTCAGCCGGCAGATCCCGATGAACGCGATGTAGCGCGACACAATCAGCAGCGCTCCGAGCAGCACAATGAACCCAACTGCGCTCTCGGCGCGATGCAGCGCATCCACGCGCATTGTCTTCGCCGACACGATCGCATCCACCAGACGCCCCGAAAAAACCGGCATCAGGAGATCTGAAACAGTCGCGATTGCCATGCCGGCGGCAATGAGCAGAACCGTTCTCGCACGGCTCTTCCAATGCCTTAGCAGAAAGCCGAGTACGTCCGTTATGGCTTTATGAGAAACAGATTGAGTGAACATTTGCACACGCACAGGTTCATAACGACTCAGGTTGAGCGCCAATCCAGCCTCGAAGGCGGACGCGCCAAGAAACACACGGAATGAGGAAAAGGCTGCTGGAAGGCTTGTTTGAGGATTTCGAGCGGTTGAGCGATCGAAATTCTAGCCTGCTGGCTCGAACTTTAGAGGAATCGGAAAATCGTCTAGGCGCTCAATCGCGCGACCACACACCGAGCCGCTGCGCTGTTCCTGCAAGGATTCGATCGATGACTCTTCGCATGTGCGGCACCTCGGGTTTGACGATCCATCCACAATAGCAAGGACTGCGCGTACTTGGCAACTCTATGCCGATGTCTGTTGATCCTTTATCTCAGCATCGATTTCTATCTCAGCATCGATTTCCGCATGTAGTAAGTACAGTTGAGGAGATCAGAAACATGAAAAGCTTGTTCCCGCAAATCGTCCGGCGCTGCCTGCCATTACCCGCTCTGCTTCTTTTCTGCGCGGTAGCGCCCGTCTTCGCCCAACACCAGGCGGTCCGCTTCACCAAGGGCATGCCGTTCAGCGAAGGATACATCGCAGGCAATACCCTCTACGTCGCCGGCCAACAAGGACCCGATGCGCAAGGTAAGGTCACCGGCACAGACATTACGGTCCAAACCACCAACGCCATCGCCGCCATCGAAAAAGTGGTCAAAGAAGCCGGCTTTCAGATGACCGACATCGTCTCCGTGACCGTTTACATCACTGATCTCAATGACGTCCCAAAGATGAACGATGTCTATAAGAAGCTCATGCCCGATCCCAAACCAGCTCGCGCCACGATCCAAGTTGCGGGTCTCATCGGCGGTGCGAAGATTGAAATCTCCGCCATCGCCGTCAAGCCGTAACCAAATAGGGCGGCACTGAGTCGAGCCTCTACCCAGTTCGAATCCCGCCGGGTAGAATATCTTCTATGCCGCCGAAGCCCTCCGATCGTATCGAGCTCCTGCAGGGAACGCTCGATATGCTCATCCTCCGCACACTGATGCAAGGGCCCGCCCATGGTCATCAAATCGCCAAGCACATCCAGCGAACCACGGAAGATATGTTGCAGATCGAGCACGGCTCGCTTTACCCGGCGCTCCACCGCCTGGAGCGAAAGGGCTGGCTTGCTTCCAAATGGGAATCTGCGGGCAAGAATCTCAAACGCGAGTTCAAATATTACCGGCTCACGCCTGCTGGCAGAAAGCAGTTGATTGTCGAGGAGTCTCGCTGGTCGAAGATGGCAACTGCGATCGCTCGCGTGATGTCGCCGGCCGAGGAGTCGTAAATGTTCGGCTGGTTTCGCAGGCATCGCGAGCGGGATCTCGATCGTGAACTACGCTCGCATCTCGAGGCCGAAGCTGAAGAGCAGACAGAAAACGGCCTCTCTTCGGATCAGGCGCAACGGGCAGCACGTCGCCAGCTCGGCAACATCACGTTGACTAAAGAGAATGTCCGGGCCGTCTGGGGCTCCGGCGGTCTCGACCGCTTCCTTCAGGACCTCGCCTTCGGCTTGCGGCTGTTCCGCAAGGCGCCCGGATTCACGGCCGTGGTGCTCATGACTCTGGCCTTGGGAATTGGCGCAAATACGGCCGTTTTCACCATCCTGAACGCTGTCCTCCTCGAACCGCTTCCCTTCAAAGACGCCAATCGGCTGGTAGCCATCTGGGCCCACGAGATCCATGCCCAAGGAACCAGCAAGCTCTTCGACCTCTACACCGATTACGAAAACTGGAAAGCAAATAGCCGTCAATTCGAAGCCGTGGCCGCCGTCAGTTGGGATCCCCAAGCGTCACCGTCCCGGGTCTTCAAGGGGCCCGGCCCTGCCCGCAACATCCTTGCGCTCCCGGTCACGCCGGATTTCTTCAGATTGCTAGGTGAGCCGGCTCTGCTTGGCCGCACCATCGAGCCCCAAGATGCAGGCCAGGGCTGCAAAGTCGTCCTGACGTTCAAATTCTGGCAGACAACTTTTAGCGGGAAACCCGGCGCCGTCGGGACCACCATTCGCCTCAATGATCAACCATGTGCTGTCATCGGCGTAATGCCTGCGGGTTTCGGCTTTCTGCCGCCGCAGGCGCCTGTTGCGATGTGGACCATCATGGCCCGTCCGCCGCGCCCTGACGAACTGGGCGTAGCTGTGTTCGCACGCCTCCGGTCCGGCGTCACTCTTCGCAGCGCGCAAGCCGAGACGCTGTTCCTCCATCGCCAGATCCATGGTCATGACCGCTGGGGTGAACAAATGGAACCGGTCCTCTACGGTCTTCATGGAGAGTTCACTTGGCTCACTGGCCGCAATCTGCGGTTGAGCCTGATCGTGCTGTTTGCAGCCGTCAGCTTCGTGTTGTTGATCTGCTGCGTAAACGTAGCCAACCTGCTGTTAGGACGCGCTGTCGGCCGTGAACGCGAAATGGCCATTCGAGCCGCATTGGGATCCGGACGTTCCCGCCTCATTCGCCAGCTCCTGACCGAGAACCTGCTGCTCTCGCTTTCAGCCGCTGCAGCAGGCGTCGGCTTGGCGGCCCTGATCGTTCGCTATTTCCGCCTTACTCACCCGGTGGAAATGCCTCCCGCTACCACCATCGAGCTGAATGCGCCCGTTCTCGTCTTCGCTGTTGTACTCGCGCTCGTGACCGCTTTGCTCTTCGGCCTTATCCCGGCACTGCGCGCCTCGCGAGTGGATCTGAATGATGTGCTCAAGACCGGCGGCAGAACATCCTCGCGTGGCGCTCGGCAGCAGCGCTTCGGCAAACGCCTCATCGTGGCCGAAGTCATGCTCACCATTGTGCTGCTGGCCGGTGCGGGGCTGCTGATCCAAACCATTGACCGCTTCGCCTCTGTGCCCCTCGGCTTCAATCCGGATGGTCTCTTGATAACCTCGCTCTCGCTTCCGGAGAGTTCTTATCATGAACCGCAACGCCGCCTGCTGTTCTATGAACGGCTGCAAAACGATTTGAGCCGGATTCCCGGTGTGCAGGCAGCAGCGGTTTCGAGTACGTATCCGGTCGAAGGCGGCGGATCAATCGACGTCATCCAGGTGGAAGGCCGCCCCGTCCCCACCACCAAAGCTGCGGATGCCATGAATCAGACGGTCAGTCCCGATTACTTCCGAGCGATGCAGATCGCGGTTCAGGGTGGTCGGGTGTTTGACTCGCGAGATTCGCAACAAAGCGAGCCCGTAGCCATCATCAATGAATCGCTCGCCCGCGAATATCTGGGCAACGATAATCCCATTGGGCGGCATATCCGCCCTTTCATCGGATCCGGCGACAAAGGTCCGTGGCTTAGGGTCATCGGCGTGGTTGCCGGCGAAAAACGAAACACTGTGTACAACGAGATGGCCTGGGTTGATCCGCCCATCCTGTACCGGCCTCTCCGTCAGAATCCGCTGAATTCTCCCGTCATCATCGTGCGCGCTTCGACCGGTCAGGCGGCCAACCTCGCCGGCGTCATCACGCGCCAGATCTCCGCTATCGATCCCGATGTCCCCGCCGAAGAAATCCAAACGGCTCGCGATCTGCAGGCGCAGGTTCTGTCCTATCCCCGCTTCCGCGCCGCGCTGCTCGCCGCCCTGGCCGCCATCGCCTTGCTTCTTGCAACCATCGGCCTCTTCGGTGTTCTCTCTCACTCTGTCGCGCAACGGATTCATGAAATCGGGATCCGGATGGCGCTCGGCGCCGAACGGAACGCCATCGTTCGCATGATCCTGAGCGAAGGCCTGCGGCTCGTCGGCTCTGGCATTCTCCTCGGTATACTCGCTTCCTGGGCTCTCAATCGGTACATTTCGGCGCTCCTGTACGGCGTGCGGCCGGATCCGCTTCTCTTCGCCGCAACTGCCCTGGTGCTTTTGCCGGCGGCGCTTCTCGCCATGTACATTCCGGTACGCCGCGCCTCCCGAGTGGACCCGATGACTGCACTCAGGTACGAATAAACGTTCGGCCGAAGATACAATGCGGACTCATGTGGCGTTTCGCTAAACCCGTTGCAATTGCACTCATGGCCAGACCCGTCGCCGCGTTGCTTTTACTCCTCTGCGCTTGTTGCTCTGCCGACTGGCTGACCTACGCTCATGACCCGCAGCGTACCGGCAGCAATCCGTCTGAGCATCAGCTATCGCCCTCCAACGCCGGCAGTCTAAGCCTGCTCTGGCAGACTCAACTCGATAACGTACCGCTCGCCCTCAGCGCTCTGACCGCGCCGCTCGTTGCGGAAAACGTTGCAACATCTGCAGGCCTGAAAACGCTCATCTTCGTGGCGGGCAGCTCGAATACCTTCTTCGCCATCGATGCGAATGACGGTAAGGTAATCTGGAACCGCACCTTCACCACGTTTGTCGTTCCCAAAGAGGAATCGTTCTATCTCTGTCCGAACACTCCTAACGCCACCCCGGTCATCGACAAAGAACACGGCATCATCTACACGATCTCCGCCGATGGCCGCATCTATGGCCTTGATCTCGCAACGGGCGATGTTAAATTCGGACCCTTCGCCTTCATTCCCGCCTTTGCCAAGGCCTGGAGTCTCAACCTCCGCGACGGCGTCCTCTACACAACCACTTCGCAAGCCTGTGGCGGTGATCGCTCCGGTATCTACGCCATCCGTGTCAGCGACTCGATGCGCGTCGAATCGCATGAGCTCTTAGTGCGGCGTGGCTATGGCAGCGGAATGTGGCTGCGCGGCGGTACGATTCTCGGGCCGGATGGAACGGTCTATGTCTCCACCGGCGACGGCGCGTTCGACCCGGAAGCCGGTGATTACAGCAACACATTTCTTGCCGCTTCTCCTGATTTAGCCCGCGTTCGCGACTACTTCTTGCCGCCAAACTGGAAGGACATCAGCAAACTCGATCTCGATCTGCCCTCCGGCGGCCTGCTCGTATTTCCGTATCGCGGCAAGCAGTTGCTGGCCGGCGGCGGTAAGGAGTCGGTCATCTATCTGCTCGACCCGGCAAACCTCGGCGGCAGTAATCACCAAACCGCGCTGTACACCTCACCCGTCCTGGCCAATGAAGGCCGTGCGCTTGAAGAGAAAGGCCTTTGGGGCTCACCGGCCGCCTGGACCGATGCTGGTCAAACCTGGCTTTACTTTCCTGTCTGGGGCTCGCTCTCGCCGGTTGCCCCGCGCTTCCCCGCCACCAATGGCGAAACTCCTCACGGCAGCATTCTCGCGTTCAGAGTGGCTGCTGCGCCCAGCGGCGCGCCGGCTCTCGAACCGGCCTGGATCTCGCCCGATATGAACCTGCCGGACGCACCGGTGGTCGCCAATGGCGTTGTGTACGCTTTGGCGACGGGCGAAAATCCTCGCCAGGATCACCTCCTCGGCGTCACGCACTTCAAGAGCACGGAAGATTGGAAGCACAATCTGCTAACTACCGCCGAGCGTTCCGCAGGTACTCATCCCGCTGTTCTGGTAGCGCTCGACGCCCGGACCGGCAAACTTCTTTATCAAAGCGGCGACGAGATGAAGACATGGGTTCACTTCACCGGTCTGGCGGTCACCGGAGGCCGTATCTTCGCAGTCGATCACGAATCCCGCCTCTACTGCTTCGGATTGAAAACAGTATCGACGGCTGCTCGGTAATTGCGCGTCGCCCCGCTTCATCGCGGTCTGCCGCCATTACGTAACAACTCTTTGCGGTTGTGAATCTCAGTAGCAGCCTTAGCCGGAGTAAAATAAAGTCGCCGAGTAATGCTCATAATCAACGAATCGTGTGAGATGTCGTCTGGCATCTCCTTTACCGTACCGATTTGCCGTACGGGATGCGCTGCTTCGGCGATAGCACTTTCAGCGGAATAGCCTGATGTCTCAAGGAGTTGCTGCGCTTACCGCCTTTATGGGCGACAGTGGCGAGGAAGACCGCTTCTTCCGCGAAATGATGGATGCCCTTCCCGTCGCCGTTTACGTCACGGATGCGGAAGGCCGGCTCACGTATTTCAACCGGGCCGCGGTCCAGCTCTCCGGCCGCGTGCCTGTACTTGGAACGGACCGCTGGTGCGTCACATGGAAGTTGTTCTCGAGCGACGGCGCCCCATTGCCGCACGATCAATGCCCCATGGCGGTGGCGTTGAAAGGCGGCGAAGCGCCCTTGGATATCGAATGCATTGCCGAACGGCCGGACGGCACACGCTTCTGGTTTACTCCCCGTCTAGCCGTCCGGCGTGATGCCCAGGGCCGGATCACCGCTGGCATCAACCTGCTCTTCGACATCACCGCTCGCAAGAACGCCGAAATCGAAGCTGCAGAGCACTTCCGCGCCATCGTGGAGACCACACCCGAGTGTGTCCAGCTCGTCGCTCCCGATGGAACTCTTCTCTTTATGAATACGCCGGGACTCGCCATGTTTGACGCGTCCTCTCCCCAAGCCTTGATAGGGAAAAAAATATACAATCTCATCGCCGCCGAGGATCGCGACCGCTACCGCCACTTCAACGAAAGGATCTGCGCCGGTGAAAAGGGCGCCCTTGAATTCGATGTCGTGGGCCTGCACGGGCGGCGTTCTCGCATGGAAACCCATGCCGCTCCTCTTCGGCAGGCTGGGGGCGTCACTGTTCAACTGGGCATCACGCGCAACATAACGGAACGCAAGCGCAACGAACGGGCCGTCCAGCTTCTAAGCGCTATCGTCGATTCCTCAAACGATGCCATCATTAGCAAAGATCTCAACGGCACTATCACCAGTTGGAACAAGAGTGCGGAGCGCCTCTTCGGCTACACCGCGCCCGAGGCAGTCGGTCAATCCATCACTATGCTGATCCCGCCCGACCGCCAGAACGAGGAACCGGACATCCTTGCGCATCTCCGGCGCGGCGAGCGCATCCAACAGTTCGAAACCGTCCGGCGGCGCAAAGACGGCGTTCTGCTGGACGTTGCCCTTACCATTTCGCCGGTGAAAGACTCCGAGGGGAATGTCGTCGGCGCCTCCAAAGTCGCTCGCGATATCACAGAAAGCAAGCGTTCAGAAGCAGCCCTGCTCGCCAGCGAAGCGCGTTTTCGCCAGCTCGCGGACGCGATGCCCCAGATCGTCTGGACTGCTCGCGGGGACGGTACTCGCGATTATTACAACGAACGCTGGTATCAGTTCAGCGGCTTCAGCCCCGATATGCCCGGTGACGCAAGCTGGCTTCACATTCTCCATCCCGATGACATCGAGCGCTCCGTCGAGTCGTGGAAAAGCGCCGTTCAGTCTGGTAGCGCATTCAATATCGAGTACCGGCTTTGGGACCGGCGCGAGCATCGCTGGCGCTGGTTTGTAGACCGCGCCCTTCCCGTCCGCGACGCCGGGGGAAATATCGTGAAATGGTTCGGCTCGTCGATCGATATTGATGATCAGAAAGCGCATTGAACACGATCTCCGCCGCGCTAACGAAGACCTCGAGCAGTTTGCTTTTTCCGCCAGCCACGACCTGCAGGAGCCGCTCCGCACCGTCAAGATCTACAGCGAGCTCCTTGCGCGCTCCTACCGCGGTCGCCTCGATGAACAGGCCTCGCAATTTCTCGGGTACATCCTTACCGGCGCCACGCGCATGGAGATGCTCGTGCGCGACCTCCTCACTTACACGCAGCTGACGCGCTTTGAGGCGGCCCAGGAACCCGTGGATGCTTCCGAGATTCTCAATAACACGCTCGCCAATCTGGCCGGCGCCATCTCGGAAAGCGGTGCGCAGGTCAAGGCGGATCCCTTGCCCTCGTTGCCCGTACACCGCGCGCACTTACAGCAGTTATTTCAGAATCTGATCGGCAATGCCATCAAATACCGCAGCCCGGATCGCCCTCCTGTCATTCAAATCACCGCCGAACGTAAAAACGAATACTGGGTGTTTGCTGTCGGTGATAACGGCATAGGCATACCTCCCGAGTACAAGGAGAGAATCTTTGGCCTGTTTAAGCGCCTGCACACCAGTGAACAATACACGGGCACCGGTATCGGGCTGGCTATCTGCCAGCGCATTGTGGACCGGTATCATGGGCGGATCTGGGTCGAATCTCAACCCGGAAAAGGATCCACCTTCCGCTTCAGCCTCCCGGTCGGAACAGCGAGAGAGAAAATTGAAATTCGAAACTGAGCCGGAAGCGTCAGCGCCCTCAGTTCGGAACCCAACCGCAGTATGTCTTCACAATAGCGTTAGAGTCCCGCATCGCGCTTATGCTCTCGGCGCCAGTTCGAACCTGAGGCCGAAGTGATTCAGTGTTCCGGGCAGTGGACGCTCCGCACTCAATCGCTCGGCATTTTCCAATTTCAGCCGCGTGTTGTCCAGAATGGCTGCGATCATGGCGCTCGTGAGCAAAAGAACCAGGTTCCGCCCCGGACAAACACCCGGCCCTTCGCTGAATGGAATCAAAGGCCACCGCGTCTGCCGTTCATCGCCGCTCCATAACTCCGGTGCAAAACGGTTTGCGTACGGCAGCCGTTCCGCGTCGCGATGAAAGAACGGCGAGTAGATGATAATTCCAGTGTTCGCGGGTAGTACGCCCTCATCCCATACCGTCTCTCTCGTCGTTTCGCGCAGGATCAGCGGCGATGTAGGCCACAGCCGAAGTGATTCGAGCACCAGCGCGCGCGTTTGCGGGAGATACTGCCGTTCAGATCCGCGCTTCGTCTCAATCTCTTCCCGTACTCTTCGCGCGTACTCCCGCTGCGATGCCAGCAATGCCAATGAGCGGAACGCCGTCATTCCCGCCGGATCGAAGGCAAACAGCCATTGCGGAACCTGCTGAGCCGGAGCCGTGATGGCATGCTTTGGAGTTTGCGCCATCACTCCTGCCAGGCTGTCCGGTTCGGCGCGCTCGAGATAACGAGAGATGCGCTGCAGCAGCTCCTCCCGCAGCCCGGGCCTTCGCGGCGCCAGGAATGCCCAGTTCGCCGTGGCCCGCAGCTTCGCCATCACACGCGACAGGTCATCATCGTCCCGTGCAGCGTCTCCAAAGATCACGCGGCGCACCAGCCGGAACCAAGCCTCGGAAAATCCGCTCCAGTCGAGTTCTCCTTTGCTTCGTGCCTCGCGGCACAACCGCAATGCTTCGGCCTCGACCATCTCGAGAAAGCGATCCGCCAGCCGGTGTGCATCGCGCTGCGAATCGAGCACCTCCTCGTTGAACCGTCGCCTCTCGGCCCGCTCCGCGCCTTTCGAGATCAGCACGCTCTGCGGCTCGAAATGTGCCAGTGCCGAGATCTTCTCCTTACTGGCGAGCGCAAACGGTTCAGGTGATTCGCCGAGCATTCGGTGTACATGTTCCGGATTGAGAATCAACGCGAGTGATCTCCAGGGAACGCGCAGCACCAGCGGCCCGCTCACGTACTTGTCGCGTATTCGCTGCATCTGCAGCACCGCGCGATGATCCAGATCCAGCCGTTCGGCCACGCTCAGCACCAGCGGCCGCCGCATAATGACGCTCTTTGCCAGCGTGGGCAGCAGCACATTTCCAAAAACCGCGACCGTATCGAGCAGACTTAGTTTGGGAACTGATCGCTCACTCACCAGCGCATAACCGCCTGCCGCAGCACCCGCCATATGTTGCATGCGCTATGGACGCCCCAATGCGTATTCTCCGGAACCTGTCACGTGTACGGGGCGCCGTTAGTGAGTCATCGCGTAAATCAGGTAATTCACGCCGATACGAAAGCCGAGCGCTGAATACTGCTCCGGATACTCCGGATTATCTGCGTGCTCCCACGAATCGCCCAGGTCCATGTTGTGACAGATCACCACCATCAGCCGTCCCTGGTCGTCGTAGATCCCGCGCCACCGCGGCTGATACCCATCCTTCTCATACGTTCGACGCGTGTGGACAAACTGTTCTCCCGGTACCTGATAGCGGCCGTTCAGGTCGTACACCGTGTGAAAGATCGGATCATCGTCTGCCAAATCCACAATCGGTCTGTCCGGAAACACTTTCTTCATGCTCGCAACAAACGTGTCCCACTCGACCGTGCCGTGAAAGTCGTCGCACATGAAAAATCCGCCGCGATTCAAGAAATCGCGAAGTTTGGCCGCCTGCAAGTCCGTAAGATCCCAATGCCCCACTTCCACCGCATATAGCCATGGCCAGTTATAAATATCATCGCCGTCTTCTGCCGCTACCGGCTCTTCAACCGACCGCGTCTGAACGCGAGTCAGCCTCCGCACCGCCTCGGCCAGGTGCCGGTCCGATCGCGGATAATCGATGGTCCAGTTCGGCATCCGCCCGCGCCACCCGGGAATCGCTCGATACATGAATCTCGCAAATACCCATTCACCCGGAACCTGGTAGTCATCCGGAACCGGAAAGTTTTCGTATTCCATGCCTATGTACTCGCGAAACACGCCCGGGCGCTGAACGCTGCGCGAGGTTCGTTTGCCCACGTTCCCGGCGTCGTTTGGAAGAAGCTCCTGGTCCGGGGGAGGCAGTGACGCCGATACAGCTCCGAGCAGTGCCAGAGTCGGGAAAACCGCGAATAGCAACATGCGCCAACGCATGGATCTGGGAAGCTGATTCGCGGTCAGATTAGCACAGCAAAATCGATTACGGCTTCGCGTGCTTTGGCTCGTAGAGTCCGATCTCCCCGCCACCCGGCAGCCGGATCTTCGTAATCGAACCCCAGCGCTCTTCTTTCACATCCGCGCACTCGACGCCGCTCTCCCGCAGTCGCGACATTTCGTGCCTCAAGTCGTCGCACATGAGATAAAGCTCGTGCCGGTCGTTTGCCTCAGCAGGATGGAAGGCCGCTTCTGCCGCGGGAAGCCGAAAAATCAGCCAGCCATGACCCGCGTCCACGCAGGCAAACCCCAATACGTCTCGAAAGAACGCGCGATCCGCTTCTGCGTCCCTGCTGTACACAACTACATGCGCGCCGTCGATCACGCCTCGATTCTAATGCGCAGGTCGCGAATTTCAAAGCGCCGGCAGTGTCTCGCCGGCCACTGATCGCAAACCGGGGCGCAGCGCCAGTCCCAGCATCGAAACCGCGCTGAACGCAAAGAATGAACCGAGCCAGTCCAAACTCTCCCCGGGCGACGCCGGTGCGAGCCGTATCCAGTGAAGCGCGAATCCCAAAAAGACTAGAGTGAAACCGAACGCCAGCGCACCTGCCACGCCCAGCAGCCATCCGGCTGCAACCTGCTCATTGCGCAATCGCCGCGCGCGTGCCAGTTCATACGCGCCAAGGCTAACCGCCATCACGAATATCAGCAGCGCAATCGTCCGGAACTGAAGCGGCCCTCTCCACAAGCTCAAGATCAGTCCAAGCCCGCTACAAGCCACGCCATGTACGGCCAGCAGCCAGGATTGTCCTTTCTCCGCCCAGATTCCGGCGGCTATACTGCAAACTCCAGCCGCGACCATGATCCTTGCCAGTAACAGGATGTCCTGCATGGAGCGAAATCCACGTCCCGACTCTCCAAAGAACAGCCACGCGATCGTCCCATCCAGCACCCCGCAGAATGCCAGCAGCCACCAGTTCTTACTCAGCCGTTCGATCATGTTTCACCTCCCAAACCGCGGCGCAGACGCACAGCGCACGGCGATCCACGTTCATCCTATCGCCAAATCGACGAGGCCGCTGTCACGGCGCGGCGAACCGATCCATAGAATCACCAAAAGCGGTTTCATATCCTGAGTTGTTCACCATCGCGAAGGGAGCTGGCATGCGATACCTCTGTCTATTTCTTGCAACCGTCTCATTGCTTTCCGCTCAGGACGGACAATCTATCTACAACCAGCGTTGCGCCTCGTGCCACGACCACCCTGCGCCGCGCGTTCCGGCGCTCAGCACTATCAAAGCTATGAGCGGCGAGGCCATCTACCGCGCCCTCACCACCGGCCCCATGAAGACTCAATCCCAGGGCCTCTCGGCCGCCCAGATGTTTGCGCTGATTGGTTACATCGGTCCAACCGGGAACACGACTGCCGCTCCTGCTGGCGCTGCCCCGCTGTGCAAAACCGATATCGCATTCAAACTCACCACAGGAACGCCGCAATGGAACGGCTGGAGCACCAGCCTCACCAACTCGCGTTTCCAGGATTTGGCCTCCGCCGGGCTCGCCCCCACTGACCTTCCCAAACTCAAGCTCAAATGGGCGTTCAATCTGGGCGATGTCACCCAGGCACGATCGCAGCCAGCCGTCGTCGATGGCCGCCTCTTCGTTGGCTCCATGACCGGAACGCTCTACGCCCTCGATGCTGATACCGGCTGTACGCGCTGGTCGTTTCATGCCGCGTCTCCAATTCGCGCCGGCGCCACTCTTGGCGAATCGAACAATACGCCCGCGGTCTTCTTCGGCGATACCAGCGCGAACATCTATGCGCTCAACGCGCAAAACGGCGAATTGATCTGGAAAACTCATCCCGTGGATCACTACGCTGCGATCGCAAGCTCAGCCCCGCGCTATTACAACGGCATCGTCTACCAATCCTTCTCCTCTTTTGAAGAGGTCTTGGGCGGCAATCCGAAATTCGAGTGCTGCACGTTTCGCGGCAGCGTCGTCGCCCTCGACGCCCGCACCGGTGCGAAGCTCTGGCAGACCTTCACCATCCCCGAAGCCGCGAAGCCGACCATAAAGAACCAGGCCGGCACTCAGCAGTACGGTCCATCCGGAGCGGGCATCTGGTCCACCCCGACCATCGATGAGCAGCGCGGGGTTCTGTACGTCGGCACCGGAGACAACTATTCGGACCCGCCCACCGCCACCAGTGACGCCATCCTCGCCATGGATCTTAAAACCGGCAAACTGCTCTGGTCCGCCCAGGTAACTGCAAATGACGCCTACAACAACGGCTGCGCCATCCCGGTGCCTGCCGACTGTCCGCAATCGCACGGCGCCGATTCGGACTTCGGTCAACCGCCCATCCTGGTCAGCCTGGGTACCGGAAAGCGAGCGCTGGTCATCGCTCAGAAGTCCGGCATGGTGCATGCCCTCGATCCCGACGACAAAGGCAAAGTTCTCTGGCAGACGCGCGTGGGCGCAGGCGGCCCGTTAGGCGGCAGCCAATGGGGCTCCGCCTCCGATGGAGAAAAGATCTATGTAGCGGTCTCCGATATCGGCCTGAGTGGCGCGCCGGATCCCAAATCTCCGCAAGGCTTCCGGCTCGTGCTCGATCCGAAGAAGGGAGGCGGTCTGCATGCGCTCGATCTCAGAACCGGCAAAATCGTCTGGACCGCGAAACCGGATGCCTGCGACCCATCGCGCACGGACTGCTCGCCTGCGCAATCCGCCGCCGTCACTGCCATACCCGGCGTGATCTTTTCCGGCTCTGTCGACGGTCACCTGCGCGCCTATTCAGCGACCGATGGCGGCGTCTTGTGGGATTTCGACACCGCCAAGACGTTCGACACGGTCAGCGGCCAAACCGCGCACGGCGGCTCCATCGATGTTGCCGGCCCGGTCATCGTCAATGGCATGCTCTTCGTTAACTCCGGCTACGGACAGTGGGGCGGCATGCCGGGTAACGTGCTTCTCGCTTTCTCAGCCAGGTGAGCGTCACATCTCGACAAAATTTTTCTAGTTGTGTATTTGCGCCCATTTCGCGCACATTCTATAGCTCAGCGTTCCAACTCTCTCCCGCGGCATGCTACGCTTCAGCCGGGCGGAGCAGACAGCGCCCGTTCGAAGAACCAAACCATGTCATCCCGTCAAGCCCGAACAGAGCGTCGCGCCGCCGAGCGCAAAGCCCGCAAATTGCAAATGAAACAGGATGCCTCCAGCGCGAAGGCAGAATGCGATTCAACCTCACCGCAGCCCGAACCGAGCCGCGAGCACGCGGTTTCCCAAGTTGGCTTCGTTTCGCAGCCAAAGCCAAATCGCGCTGAAATCAATCGCGCCAACGCTCAATTCTCCACTGGTCCACGCTCAGACGAGGGGAAACTGGCTTCGTCTCGTAATTCGCTCCGTCACGGGCTCGCATCCGGAACGTTGATCATAGCGGGCGAAGATCCGGCGGAATTTGAAGCACTCAAAACCGCCCTGTTCGAAGAGCACCAGCCTCCTACCGAAACGGAGGTCCTCCTGGTCACCGAAATGGCGCAATCGTGGTGGCTTGCCCAGCGCGCTATTCGCCTCCAGAACGAGTGTTTCAGCGCCGATGCAGCGGATCTGGCAAAGCACCTTTCACTTTTTCTTCGTTACCAAACAACTCACGAACGAGCCTTCCACAAAGCGCTGGCCGCCCTCCTCAAGCTGAAACAGAACCGCGTGCCTGAGCAAGCGGTTTCCCCGATTGGCTTCGTTTCGCAAAATGGCGCCGCTTTGCTCGACGAATATAAGTTCGTTTCGCAATCCGCCCCCGAACCGAGCCGCGCGCCTGAGCAAGCGCTTTCCCAAATTAGGTTCGTTTCGCAAAACCCACCGATCGACCCCCAAACACTGCTACGAGCGGCTTGAAACTGTAGCTTCCAATACCATCTGATTTAAAGTGAAGCGAATGAGCGGGAGATTTTCGCCGCAGATCAGCTGCCGTGTCGATTTCCCGAAGCTGTATTCGACGTTAGGGTAGAGCCGCTTGTAACGGCTTGGAGCAAGAAAACGGAGATCGATCAAATGCGATTCATGGTCCTGGTCAAAGGTAATGACATTTCGGAGTCGGGCGCTCTTCCGAGCGAAAAGATTCTCGCTGAAATGGGCAAGTACAATGAGGAACTGGCGAAAGCGGGGGTCCTTCTGTCAGCGGAGGGGCTGCACCCAAGCTTCAAGGGTGCGCGCGTCAAGTTTTCCGGGAATAAGCGGTTCGTGGTGGACGGGCCATTCACGGAGAGCAAGGAGTTGATAGCCGGCTTTTGGATCTTTGAGACAAAATCTTTGCAAGAAGCAATCGATTGGGTCAAGCGCGCGCCGTGCCCATTCGAAGGCGAATCGGAGGTCGAGATTCGCCAGATATTCGAGGCCGCGGATTTCGGCGCAAATCTCACGCCGGAACTCAGCGCTCAGGAGGAGCGCATCCGCAAACAACTGGATGCTTCCAGCGAGCGGAGCGCATCGAAGAACGGTTCAGATGCATATTCGTCTGACAAAGGAGAAAAGGTGTCAAAACAGGAAGAAGCTCATTTAATTCTCAAGTTGTATGAACTGAGACGCGAAGAGACGATGCGGAAAGCGCGCGACTGGTATTTCCGCGATTTCAATCCCAAGTCGATCGCCGACTTTACGGGAGCGATGTTCAGCGAGCAGAGCGGCTATCTCCGCATGGTCGTGAGTTATTGGGACATGGCGACGGCGCTGGTACACAGCGGAGCCATCAGCCTGGAACTGTTCAACGAAACAAACGGGGAACATTGGCCCGTATTCGCCAAGCTCGAGCCGTTGCTCGGCGAGGTCCGGCAATTCGCACCGCAGTTCGCTGTGAACATGGAAAAGCTGGTAGATGCGACTCCCGACGGGCGCAAGCGCGTCCAGGAAGTCCGCCAACGCATGAGCGAGATCCGGCAGCAGATGGAATCCAGGCGCGAAGCAGCCGCCGCACGAAACTGAGCCGCAATAGGCCGGTTCATCTCGCGACGAGATGAACCGGACCCAGAATGCCGGAAGGGAGCGGTTTCAGATCTCGCATGTCCTGCGGCACGAACCGCTCACCGTAGCGTAGGTTCAGTAGCCGGTAATCCGGCAGCGAGCTGCCGGCCATCTCATTGATTGCGAGATTCCCGACGACGATGGAAAGGGCATTCGCCCCCGGGTGAATGTATCTTGTCACGTTCACTTCATAGGGCGGATGCCACACCGCCCCTGCGTCGTGGCCATTCACGCTGACCAACCCGCATTCGCGGACCGGGCTGTCGAGCAGCGCATGCATTCCGTTCGGTTCGCTCGACGGCGGCTCCGTAGCTGTTCCAGGCCCGAAGTCCAGAACGATTTCGGACCGGTTGTCGACGAAAGCCGCCGGTACATTCACCTCTTTGCGATAGATTGCCTGGCCGGAATAAAAGCGCGTCTCCTCGTCGGATGTCCACGACCGAAGATGATCCATCTCGATCGCGCGCGAGAGTTGTGGGAAGGTTACGCTCCAGCCGGAGCTTAGATCGATCGAGTCACTTTTTGTCGTATGCTGCGGCGCGACACCTGTCTTATCTGATTTCGAGAAAACAAAGATCCGCGATTCATATGGCGCCAATTTGACAGCGATTCGTGTTCGATCGCCGGCCCGCTCAAACCCATATGAAGTCACTTGAGCGGTGAAAGGATCCCAGCATTCCGGCTCCACGGCTTTCAAGCGAACCAACGCATCCCCTTGCACCGCTCGATTTGACATATTCGCGACAAAGTAGATATCGCTGCTCGCCAGTTTGCGATGCATGAAACCGATCGATGGGGAGCCATCTAGCGAGAAATCCGGCGGAACCAAGGTTCGTAATGCGTTTGAAAGATCGCGCTCCTCCGGCACGAAACGGACATTCGGCAGATTGCCTTCGAACAGCTCATGAGACAGCGCCGCGATACGTGCATCGTCCTTCTCATCGACAAGGCCGGGTCCGAGCGACGGCAAGGTGCGCGTCGCGATTACGTTGCCGCCACCGCGTGCGTACTCTCGAATCTTCTCGAGAGTGGCTAGCGGAATTCGCTCCACAGCAGGCACGATGAGAGCTCTGTAGTGGATCCCAACTTTATCCATCGCCCGGTCATCAATGAAGTCGAAGTTATAGCCGGCGTTCAATATCTGAGGAACGAGCAGTGGACCGAGTAACTCATCGGCAGTGGTGTCAACCGCCACCTTGCCGGGTTGAGCGCGCGCCCATGCATCGTCGGTTGGAAGATAGATGGCTATATCGTTTGCCGGTTCGCCCTGCCGCATTAGGAAGCTGACGCGTTGCAGATAGCGTGCCAGGTCCGGCATTACCTGAAACCAGGGATTGTGATCGTTTAATGCGGCAGCCGCATAGAATCGCCAGCCCGGCTCGCCTGCGGACGGCGGCGAATAGGGCCAGCCATGTCCTATCAGTTGGTTGATGCCCTCGACGAAGTGGCGGTCCGCCTCCGCCTTGAGATCGAGCGGCGTGGCGCGAAACGCGGGCGAATGCAGCCATGTCCAGGTCTCTGTCGACGTCACCGGATTTCCATAAAGATGTGAGGCGGACGAGGCCCAGCGAGCGGCACTGAAGCGCCGCCACGACGGACCATGCTCGCCTTCGGGAAGATCGACGAAAGCATTGCTTGAAAGAATCACGGGGGGTTCGCCGTACGTCTGGGAACGGAACAGCGTGCCGTGCTGGTGGGCCCATTCGCGGACCGGCTGCAAATAATTCTCCTCGGCAAGTTCGGTGAGGGTCTTGGCCCAATCGTGGCGGATCGCAGGCGTCTCGTGGCCAACATCGCTGATCAGTGCCCGTAGATGCGGCGTCAGATCGTAACCGCGCCGTTTGCGGAACTCTTCGAGGAAATCGCCCGTCCAATCGGAGCCGTACACTTCCAGGCTGTCGCTGAAAACCGAGTAAGGAGGATTGGCGCCGAACGCGCTAAGAACAGGATCCGCCACCGCGTGCAGATGGTCGAGAATGGCGGAGCGGTCGTAGTGATCCAGCACGAACCCTTCTGCTCCCACCGCGGCGCGCTTCACTTGTTGGCCGGTACGGCTCGCGATGAAGAACAGAAGGACGTCGCTGCCACTGAGACCTTCAGGAATTTCGATTCTTCTGTCGCGAATAGTTTTGACCTGTTCACCGCCGAGAAATGCCGCGATCAGCTTCTCGCCATTCTCCATCGCAGGTACCGGGACGCTGCGTGTGCCTTCCGGAATAGCGACATGCTCTACCCGGAGGCGGCCCGCCGCGCGCGTGACCGTGGTATTCGGGCCGCCGTAGGGCCATCCGCTGCCGAGCGTGATATCTACACGAAGGCCGAGCTCGCGTGCGGTTCTCGAGGCAAACTGAATAGCGTCGAGAAAACCCGGCGATAAATACGGCAGATTCTTGAAGCCGGTCTGCGGATCGTCCAGCTCCAGCGGGTAGACCGGCTGAATTTCAACGCCGCCGATACCGGCGCCTTTCATCACCTGGAGCTCGCGCCGCAGTTCTGCGTGAGTGATGGCCGGGCCGAACCACCACCAGCGCATCAGGATTCGAGTGTTATCCGGAGGATGAACGAAGGCCTCTCGCAAGCGGGAAAGCTCGTTCTGTTGCTGCGGCGCCCCGGGCAAAATCAGCCCAAGCGTCACCGCCAGCAACGCGCCGCTTCCCAAATTGTGAACGGAGCCGCGTCCCGCGCCCATCTACGCTTCCGCGGATGAAGTGCCTTCCAGAAAAAGTTCCACGCCGCGAGCGACCCAGGTTCTGAGCTGCCGCTCGCTCAGTGTCTCGCCGAGCCCGAGCAGGTTCTTCAAGTGGAAGTTGCCCATCATCAGGCCAAGAAACTGTGTTGCGAGGATCTCCGAGTTTCCGCAGCGCAGGGAGCCGTTCTTCTGCCAATGATCGATGTGACGCCGGAGAGTCCGTATGATTGCCTCGGGTCCGCTCGCAAAGAAAGTTGCCGCCAGGTCCGGAAAGCGAGGAGCCTCGGCGATCATGGCTCGAAAAACCGAGCGGCCGGCTGGATCGGAAACCATGGAGACGAACTGTTTCCCGATCAAGGTCAGGCCCTCTGCCGGATCGAGCCCGGCGACATCCAAGGCAAGCAAGTTAGTAAGCTTATCGCGGCAAACCTTTTGGACCATTGCCGCAAAAAGTCCTTCTTTCCCGCCGTAATAGCTGTAAAGAGTGGTCTTGGAACCGCCTACACGCTCGAGAATGTCATCGAGGGTTACGGAATCATAGCCGCGTTCCAGGAACAATTCCGTCGCGACATTGAGGATATCGAGCTGCTTCTTCTGCGCCCTAATGGTTGAGATCAATGGCTCGGCCCTGGCTACTCAATGAAAGCATATCTTTCTGACTTCACGCCGAGCTGTATTGAGGCGGGCCGGCGAGATCGTTACTGAGCGGACCCTGCACTGCCGCCCAAGGCGTTGCTTGCAGCGGCTTCGACTAGCGGCGCTGTATTGAACACTCTGTCTCCCAGACGTTCGAGCGTGTCTGCCATTGTCTGACGGGAAAAGCGCTGCACGAGCGGCGTGGCGATCCAGCGGATGGCAGCCGGAATGTCGCGGCTCAGAGTGAAACTCTCAACTTCGACGTACAGACCCGCATCCGCTTGCCGGTACCGAACAATTGTAAAGACCTTTTCCACATATCCGTGCGCGGCGCGTTGCGTTAATGGCCGCTCTTGCGGCATTCCAGGATCCCCAAGCTCAGTCAGCCTGGTCGCTTCGGTGATGCTGTAGCCGACATCCGGCGTCAAGCGATAGTAAGAAGATTTGAAATCCGCCAGAAGCCCGGCCCTGATGCCGAATCCCTTTTGGACGAACTTTAAACGATACGTGAACTCATCCTGATCGCGGCTGAGCAGCCTGGATTCGACTACGCCCGGTTTATAGATGGCGGCATAGCTGTCGTAGTCCTGAAGAACTGCCAAGAGTTCCGTAACGTGTGCCTTGGGTATGAAGACCGTTCCGACCCAGTGATGTATCAGGCCGGAAGGAACCGGCACGGCTCCGCCATGCGGTGCGTAAATAGAAAGGCCGCCCTGGAACTGCACGGAATCCAGATGGCCCGTTCGGCGCCGAACCGAGAGAAAATCGTCGGGCGTACCCGCTTGTTTCAGAACTTCTGCTCGCGCCTGCTGTTCGCATTCGTTCCAGGCACGGAGCGTTTCTGCCGTCATCGTCGCGGTGCGAGCTTGTGCGGCGAGCAAGAATCCAAGGCTGACGGCTGCCAGGAAACTCCAATGTCTTAGGGCTGCATTTGTCGATCGCATGAGACTGTCCGTGGCAGCTCGTTGCCGGGCCACCCAACCGTACTGACCAGTACTGTGATGAACACCGGGAATACAAAGATGCTGGTTCTCGCTCCAGAAAATTTCCGGGATCCACCGCTATCGCGAAGTGATACTGTACCGTACGGTTTCGAGCGCGGAGACGGATGAGAATTGACAAGTTTTTTACATGGCTGGACAGTCCCACGGTACTCCGGGAATGCCGTTTTCACATGTTATGGTGTAGCTAGTGTCATCGGCCCTGAACTTTCATCTCGAGCAATACGAGGGCCCGCTGGATTTGCTGCTTGACCTGATACGGAAGCAGCAAATCAACATCTACGACATACCGATCGCGCGAATCACATCGCAGTACCTCGAGTACATGCAGAAGGCCATGGAGCTCGATATCGAGTTGAGTTCCGAGTTCGTCTACATGGCCGCCACGCTGATCCACATTAAGAGCAAAATGCTCCTGCCGACCGATCCGGAGCTCGAGAAGATCTCCCCCGAAGAAGACCCGAGGCTTGAGCTGGTGGAGCGGCTGATCGAGCACGAGCGATTTAAGAATGCGGCTGAAATGCTGCAGCAGAAGCGCGTTGTCGAGGACGCCATCTGGTCAAATCCGCAGATAGAACAGTTTCTTGCGCAAGATGAAGGTCCTGGACTGGCGGTCACCATCTTCGACCTGGTCAAGACGTTTCAAGTTGTGCTCGATCGCGCGAAGAACCGGCCGATGTACGAGGTCGGCAAGGAAACCGTCAGCGTTCCGGAGATGATGGTGTTTCTTCGCCAGCATCTCGCCCGGATCCGGCGGCAGGAATTCGTCTCCGCGATGCAACTGTTGGAACGGCAGCAGAGCCGCCGCAACATGATTTCTCTCTTCCTGGCGATACTGGAGTTAGTGAAGCGGCAGGCCATTGAGCTGATGCAAGGCGAGGCATTCGGCGACATCGGCCTACGGCGCGGTCCGGCCTTTGACGAATCAAAGCAGGATGCTGAAGATCTGGCCACAGTAGAACAGGATTATCAATAGCCGAATAAATGGAAGAAGTGGAAAACGCTGCGGAAGACCAGGCGTTGCTCGATGCCGTGGATGAGAGCGCAGGCGAGTTTTCAGAAGACGAGGTGGTCATCGCGGAGGCGGTTGTGGAGCCATCTCCAGTGGAACATTCGTCGAGCGTCCTGAAGGCAGTGATCGAGGCAGCCATATACATTACAGACGAGCCTTTGAGTGCGGAACAAATCGCAACGGCTATCGAACAACCTCTGGATACTGTGAAGCAGATCTTGAGCCAGCTGGTTGCCGAATATTCGGCGCCGGACCGGGGACTGTCGATTCGCGAGATTGCAGGCGGCTACAAGATGTCTACAAAGCCGGAGCATCACGAATCGATCCGCCGTTTCGTCAAGAAGCTTCAGGCGCCGCTGAAGCTTTCGCTTGCCGCACTCGAGACTCTCGCGGTGGTCGCGTATAAACAGCCGATTACAGCGCCCGAAATTATGGAGGTGCGCGGCGTACAGGGCGCCGGTGTTTTAAAGACGCTGCTCGATCGGAAACTGATCGCTGCGGCCGGCCGCAAGAACGTACTGGGCAAGCCAATCCTTTACAAAACCACTCGCGAGTTCCTCATTCAGTTCGGATTGAATTCGCTTGCGGAACTGCCCACCTTGAAGGAGTTCGAGGAACTGGGGAGACTGGCGCTGACGGATTCGGAAGAGCTGCAGCAGCCGGCTTCGACCGAAGCGCCGGGAGCCGAGCCGGAAACATCGCCTGAGCAGTTGCCGCTCGCGACCGAAAATTCAGATCAGGCTGAACACCTCGACATGCCCGCACACGAGCAAACAGCCGCTCCCGATGCCTGAGGAGCGCCTCCAGAAAATATTGGCGAATGCCGGCATCGCGAGCCGGCGCAAGGCGGAAGAACTGATCACCGCCGGGCGGGTGTCTGTCAACGGGAAAACGGTCGTCGAACTCGGTTCCAAAGCGGACATTTCGACCGACAGGATCAAAGTCGATGGCCGCGTACTCAGCGCTCCGCGACATCATCTGTATATCGCGCTTAACAAGCCGAAGAATTGCGTTACCACCGTTCACGATCCGGAAGGGCGGCAAACGGTGATGTCTTTTTTCAAAGGTTTGCACGAACGAATCTATCCGGTGGGACGGCTCGACTACGCAAGTGAGGGGCTTCTTCTTCTGACCAATGACGGCGAGTTCGCGAATCATATGATGTCACCGGCAAGCCACATTCAAAAGACGTATCTCGTGAAAACGAACGGCCCGCTGACGCCAGAGCAGGAAGAGGAGTTTCGGCACGGCATTCCAATGCACGGCCGGCGTACGGCTCCTGCGGGCCTGAAGCTCATTCGCAGAGGCGAGAATCCCTGGTATGAGGTGCGCTTGGTCGAGGGTCGTCAGAACCAGATCCGTATCATGTTCAAACATTTCGGCCGCTTGGTGGAGAAGCTGAAGCGCGTGAAGATCGGATTCCTGGAACTCGGCGATCTGAAGCCCGGCGCGTATCGCACGCTCACGAATACAGAGGTCGCGCGCTTTCGCAAACTCATGAAACTCGATGAACCGGAAGCGGCACCTACGAAAGTCAAACATGCTGGACGATAAAGCCATTACCGAACTACTGCAGACATCGAAGATCATAGCCGTGATCGGCGCCTCCAATACCCCGGGGCGAGCAAGCCTTGGCGTCTCGCGCTTTCTGCAGAGGCATGGATACCGCGTCATACCCGTAAATCCAAATGAGAGGGAAGTTCTGGGTGAGCGCGCCTACGCGTCGCTTAAGAGATATTCCCGAACAGGTCGATATCGTCGACATCTTCCGGCGCCCGGCACGAGTGCCGGAGGTCGTGGACGACGCAGTCGAAAAAGGAGTTCGCTGCATCTGGATGCAGGAAGGCGTGGTGAGCCATGAGGGTGCGGCGAAAGCGGAAGCAGCAGGAATTCCAGTTGTCATGGACCGCTGCATCCTGAAGGAAATGGCTCGTTTGCTGCCGTAAAGACTTTGTTGGGCCTATTTCCCGCGGTTCGACCCCAAGCATATTATATTCCTTGACAAGTATATGCGCTTTGGGGTATATAAAGAGTGTGGAATCCGTGTTCGAAATCATTGCGGAGCCGAACCGCCGCGCAATATTGAGCCTCCTGGTCTCGTCACAACAGTCGGTGGGGGAGATCGAGCGTCAGCTTCGTATGCCGCAGCCGACCGTGTCAAAGCACCTGCGAGTGCTGCGTCAGGCCGGTTTCGTAGAGTCCACGGTGGACGCGCAACGCCGTCTGTACCGGCTAAAACCTGAACCGCTTCAGGAGGTCGATGCGTGGCTGGCTCCGTTTCGCCGGTTCTGGTCCGCTCACGTGGATGCTCTCGAACGCCACCTCGACCGCATGGATCAATCCACAGTTACGAAAAGTAGG
The DNA here is from genome assembly GCA_963846185.1 of uncultured Acidobacteriaceae bacterium. Classification (GTDB taxonomy): domain Bacteria; phylum Acidobacteriota; class Terriglobia; order Bryobacterales; family Bryobacteraceae; genus Bog-105. Next base: position 80,658 of record CAWJVA010000013.1, read on the forward strand.
CGAACGAAAAGGAAGACGAGGAGGAAAAGATGATCTATCGCGATCAGTACACACCGGGTCCGGCCAGCGGAGCGCAGGTACGGAAGGATGGAGAAAAGTGGACGCTCATTCTGGTCAGAGAACTGCGCCACTCGCCGGAAAAAGTCTGGCAGGCGCTAACCGACCCGGCGCATATACGCGAGTGGGCGCCCTTTGAGGTCGATGGCAACCTGGGTACGGCTGGAAGTACGGTGAAGCTCACCTGGACGGGAACGCCCACGCCGCTGGACACAACAGTGACTCAAGCCGACGCTCCCAAGGTGCTTGAGTACGACGATATCCGGTGGCAACTCGAAGCCGTTGATGGCGGCACGCGCCTCACGCTGTGGCACAACATCGATCGTCGCTTCATTTCGTGGGGCGCCGCGGGCTGGCACATTGCTTTCGATGTTCTGGATCACCTTCTCAGCGGAAATCCCATCGGCCGCATCGCCGGCGCCGAGGCCATCAAGTTCGGCTGGCAGCGATTGACCGCCGAGTACGCCGAGCAGTTCGGCATTGAAAACCCTGGTTGGTCATCCAACACCCCGAAGTCTGAAGTGTAGGAGGAGGAACCCGATGGACTCGCCCATACCATTGAGCTGGAACAAATGGGTTCGGCAGACCCACCGCTGGCTGTCCATTGCCTTTACGGTGGCCGTCATCGTCAACGCCATTGCCGTGGCATTGAAGAAGTATAACGGCTGGGTGGGCCTCTTGGCACTGCTCCCGCTCGCCTTGCTGCTGTTTACCGGTCTGTACTTGTTCGTGCTGCCGTATGCCGCCAAGTGGCGCAGGGGGCAACGCATACATGAAAAGGCCCGTCCCAGTGGAATCTGCTTCTGCATCAATCGACGAGAAGATCAAGGAACTTGGGGACTGGCGCGGGAAGACGCTCGCGAGAGTGCGCACCATCATACACGAGGCGGACCCTGAGATCGTCGAAGAGTGGAAGTGGGTCAAGCCGACATCACCCGGGACTCCCGTCTGGTCCCACGGCGGCATCGTCTGCACGGGAGAGACGTACAAGAACCGTGTCAAGATGACATTTGCCAAGGGAGCCGCGTTGAAGGACCCGTCCGGTCTATTCAACGCCAGCCTCGACGGGAATGTCAGGCGCGCCATTGACATCCACGAAGGCGATAAAGTCGATGAGGCGGCGTTGAAGGATCTCATCCGCGCTGCAGTGGCGCTCAATCTTTTGAGAAACCCGCTAGCGCGACTGAAGCGGCGCGGCTTGAGGCCACGCTCCGAGTTGGAATCATCCGGAGCTGCACGGGATGAGCGTATACATTATGCTCTGATTGTGTTGCGATTAGCGGTGCAAAAGACTCAAGCATACGATGGCGTATCCGTTTGAAGCTTCAGAAGTGCAGGCCGGACTCCAGGCAGCACTTGTGCCTCCAGTTCTGTTTTCCGGTAGTTTCATCGAGGCGTTCGGCAGAAGCGTACCCAAGGATGAGATGGGCGGAGATCTCGCGGATTTGGTTTCGCATGGGCAGGACGTGATTGCTTACGTGATGGACGTTTCGGGGCACGGTATCCGCTCCGGGGTGCTTATGGGCATGGCCAAGACCGCATTCCGGTACGGATTGCTACTGGGACAGCCGCTCGAAAAGCTTGTTTGTGACATCAACTCCGTATTGGGTCCTCTTAAAGAACGAAACATGTACCTCACGCTTGCGGTCGTCCGATTTACCGCGATGGGCGAGGCGAAATACATCTCCGCAGGCCATCTTCCGCTGCTGCACTATCGAGAGCGGACGGCATCCGTCATTCGACATTCAATGGATCAATTTCCGTTGGGGCTCTTTGCGGGGGTGCAGTATGTGAGCGAGAGCCTGTCCTTTGGACCAGGTGATGT
>CAWJVA010000014.1:0-154202 GCA_963846185.1 uncultured Acidobacteriaceae bacterium
TCGAAAACGTTCTGCCCGCCCCATGAATCAGAAGTGGGATCATCCTGCATGGCGCGTTTGCCCCAATCCGCTTCTCCCGTCATCGGATCCTTGGGGATCCGGCGCAGAAACCGGATCTTACCGGTCTGATTGTTTCCGCTGATGGTGTTGTTGAGCTTGACTCCTTCGACCAGAGATTCGAGCGTTGCCGGATAGCAATAGGCATCCGGGCTGGCGGATTGGGGAATTTTCCCCGCATCGCACATGTCTTTGTATCGGTCGATGGCGCCACGCATCTCCTCCAGGTCCTGGACGAGCGTTTTCTCCCGCGCACGCCGGACCTGGTAGCGAGCCGTCGGCACTGCCATCGACGTGAGAATCAGCAGGATACTGAAGGCGACGATCAGCTCAACCAGCGTAAGCCCCGCCTGCGTCTTCTTCCGGCGCGCCAGAGCGGGCGAATAACTGCTTCGCAACATCGCTTGCGTGTCCACCTTCATTTTAATTTGACGGTGGGGCGGCCGGGGGCTGCGCCGGTTGGCCGCTAGACGGATTCGTGCTTGCAGGGGGAACTGGCGGCCTTCCCGGGGCTCTCGGATTCGGAGGCAACGGCTGCGGCCTGACAACCGGAGGCACAGCCTGTTGAGGCGTTCCGGCCGGTGATGGCGCCGCGCCGGAATTCGTGCTGCGCCCGTTCACCCTTCCGGTCGAGTCCGGTTTGCGTTCGACCTTGACTACTCGCTCAGTTCCGGCATAGACTCCCTGCTCGGCTATGTTACTCAGATCGGGAGCACGGACAATGTGTGGAGTAAGGACAATCAGAATCTCCTGGTCACTGACCGTCTTGGCCTTTGAGCCGAAGACGTAATTGAGCAGAGGTATGTTCGTGAACCCGGGAAGCCCCCCATAAGTGACGCTGGTTTCCTTGTCTGACAAACCGCCCAGAATGCTAACCTCGCCATCCCTCATCCGGATGTCAGCTTCGTCCACCTGCTGGCCAATAACGGGTTCCTGAATACCTGCAATGAGCACGTAGTTCGGCACGTTAGAGATCTCGACCTTAACATGCATGCTTACGTCCTGATCCCCGTTGACATGCGGCTGAAGATCGAGCAGCGTACCAACGTCTACCTGCTGGAACTGTGTCGTTGCGTAAGGAATAGATCCCGGCGTTGCAACTGCGGAGTTCAACGAACCGGAAACATAAGGAATCTTCTGGCCGACTTTCAACGACGCCTTTCCGCCGTCAATCGCGCGCAACTCGGGGCGCTGTAACACGCGACTCCGCGCGTCATTCAGCAACGCCTGTACGATCGTACTCGGCAAGCTGATGGAGTAGTCCGAGGTCGACAGATTTCTCAGCTGGTTTAGCGGAATCAGAGCGCCTGATGTTCCAGTTGACGAGGTCGTGCCAGTGGTGGTCGTCGTCCCGGTTGTGGTTGTCGTTCCAGTGGTGGTCGTCGTTCCGGTTGTGGTTGTCGTTCCAGTTGTGGTTGTCGTTCCGGTGGTTGTGGTAGTCCCGGTGGTAGTCGTTGTTCCCGTCGTGGTCGTCGTTCCTGTGGTCGTCGTGGTAGCGCTGGTGATTCCCTGCAGGATCGGACGCGGAGTAAAAGTCACCGGCACCGATAACCCACCTGCCCAGTATCGCTGCGCCGATATTGGACATGACCGTCTTGTTGACTTCCATCACAATCACATCAATCACAACCTCCGGCTTCGGCCGGTCCAGATCGTGCAGCATCTTTTCGATCAGCGCGAGCGTATCCGGGGTGCCGCGCGCCACAATTGCGTTCTGGCTTTGCACCTGGAACAATCCCTGGTTCAGTCGCGAGCCGACGCGCAGCGCATTGTAGATCTCAGTGAATTCATTTGCCGTGAAGGCGTTTTGCACGTAGAAGACTTTGACGACTTCGTCCTGATACTCGGCGCGCTTCTGCTCACCCTCCTGCGTCACAAAGATGGCATTGTGGCTGATCGGCTTCCAGAAGGTATGGGTGAGCAGCGCGATGTAGTCCAGCGCCTCCTCGAGCGTCACGTTATTCAGATCCAGGTTGAAATTGTGCGCCGGGCCGCCCAGCGTTTCGATGCCCTGCGGGTCAAACAGCACGTTTATGCCGGCCAGCTTGCCAACGCTCTCATACAGCACGCGCGCCGGCTGATTGTTCATTTTCAGGCTGCTGATCTCGTTGTTAATCGGTTTGAGAGCCGGCGGTCCTTCCAGCGAATTGATCTGTTTCTCCAGTTTTTGCCGGGCCTGTTCGGCTGGGGTGAGCACAACTACCGAGGGGTTCCGCTGCTTCTCGCGGATCATTTCATTCGTCGCCCGGATCTCCTGCAAAGCGATTTGGGAGGACGGCTCATCGATAAACGCCTTATTGAAGTTGCTGAGCGCTTCCTCCAACCTTTGCTGTTGCTGCAAACGGCGGCCTTGCTCGACGTGGTAATTGGCTGCTTTGTTACGAGCCCGCTGGTCGGCCATTAAATAACCGGCATCCTGCGGGTCTGTGGCGACCGCTGCGTCGTAGTCGGTCACGGCGGCGTCGTAATCGTTCTTGGCCTCCGCCTCCTGGCCCTGCTTGTAGAGCTTGTCACCCTTTTTATTCCGCGCTTCACCGAGCCCGGCTAGCACCAGAACAGCAAACAGGAAGGCAGCCACATAGCGCAACTTCTTTGAAATGAACACGTTCAATGTATCAAACCCCTCGGACCAGCCCCGCGCGAAGGCGGCACACATCCGTCTCAATCGCTGATTCCACCTCCCGGACTGCCCATCCAGCGCTGGCTCAGCGGCGTTTAGCCGCGTCCGGGCGCGCTCCGACTCCTCTCGCTACCCAAGGAAAGACGCCGCGGGCGCTCTCGCCGTGCAGGCTCAATACAGTCCTGGGCGAAACTGGTACAAGAAAATCGGTTCCCCTATTGTCTCAGCAAAGCGAAATAAAAATCCTCAGCGATAACCGGTCTGCCGGGCATAACTACTTTCTGCTCGACCGTTACGAGGCCGGCTTGGTGCTCACCGGCACTGAGGTCAAGGCCGCGAAGACCGGCAAGATTCAGCTCAAAGAGAGCTATGCCGAGGTCAGCGACAACGAGGCCTGGCTCATGAACGCTCACATCAGCGAATACTCCCACGGCAACCTTATGAACCACGTTCCAGTCCGCAAACGCAAGCTGCTGCTGCATCGCTCCGAGATTGAAAAACTGCGCGCGGAAACGCGCGAGCGAGGCCTGACGCTGGTAGCCACCCGGCTGTACCTGAAGAACGGCCGGATCAAGGTCGAAATTGCGGTTGCCAAGGGCAAAAAATTCCATGATAAGCGCGAGGCGACGAAAGCCAAAGAGATGCAGGCCGAAGCGAAGGCCGCCATGGCAAGACGTTCCCGCCACTAATCCAGGTCCCCATTCCCATTACCATGCAGATCAACACTGAAAATACAGCCGAAGCCTTGAGCGTGGACGCGCTCGCGGTCATTTGTTTTGAATCAGAAGAAAAGAAGGAAGGGCAGACAGGCGCAAGCCGGCCTGACCCGCCTGTCGCGGCACAGTCCGGGTGGCTCGCCGACCTGCGCGCCTCCGGCGAATTTACGGGCAAGCTCTGTGAAACCGCCTTGCTCTACCGCCCGCAAGGAGTGTCGGCCAGGCGCCTGGTTGTGATCGGAGGCGGCAAGCATGCCAAATTCTCGTCGGTCGAGGTCCGCCGCCTCTCCGGCACCTTGGTGCGCACGCTGAAGCCGAAGGGCGTTCGCAGCATCGCACTGTTGCTCGATACGCCCAACGGCGATGAATACGTGACACCGGCCGCCGAAGGCGCTTTGCTGGGCGCCTGGGAACCGGATGTATACAAGACCGATCCGAAAAAGAACGATAAGCAGGTGCAATCGTTCACGGTAGTGGTTCCCGGTGTCGCCCGCGGAGGGCTGCAGGCCGCGGCCGAACGTGGACGCATCATCGCGGAAGCACAGAATTTCGCGCGCCAGCTCAGCAATGACCCGGCGAACCGGCTGACTCCCGCAAAATTGGCGGAGAACGCAAAGCAAATGGCCGCTGAGTTCGGCCTCGAATATGAGGTGCTTGACATGGAAGCCATGGCACAACTCGGGATGGGCGCGCTGCTCGGAGTGGCGCAGGGCAGCGCCAATCCGCCATTTCTGATCGTGCTTCGGTATGCGCCGTCAGATGCAGCCGCAAGAGATCACCTCGCCTTGGTTGGCAAGGGCGTTACGTTCGATACGGGCGGCATCTCCATCAAGCCGGCCGATGGCATGGAGAAGATGAAATACGACATGTCGGGCGCAGCGGCGGTTATTGGCGCCATGAGAGCGCTCGCCCAGCTCAAACCATCGCTTCCCGTCACCGCCTATATCCCAACGGTGGAGAACATGGTAAGCGCAAACGCCCAGCGCCCGGGCGATATTGTCACCACGCTCTCGGGCAAAACCGTCGAGGTTCTCAATACCGATGCGGAAGGACGGCTTATTCTCGCAGACGCGATCACGTATGCAAAACGCAACGGCGCCACGCATCTTGTGGATGCCGCCACTCTGACCGGCGCCATCGGGATCGCGCTCGGGCAATACAATATCGGCGCATTCACCAACGACGAAGCCTTTCTGCAGCGATTTCTGAAAGCTGCCAAAGCCGCCGGTGAGAAAACGTGGCAGCTTCCGATGGACGAGGAGTACAAAGAATATCTGAAATCGGCGTTCGCCGATCTTCCCAATATCGGATCAGGGCGCCAGGCCGGCTCCATCACCGCGGCTTGGTTTTTACGCGAGTTTGCAGATCCCACGCCCTGGGTGCATCTCGACATCGCGGCGACCGCCTGGCACGACGATGCAAAGAGCTGGATGTCGAAGGGACCTACAGGCGTTGCTCTTCGATCGTTTGTGGAACTTGCTCGTGATTGGGATCAGCTGCAGCATTCGTAGCGGAGACGAAATGCCGGGTGCGCCGGCGCATCCACTCGCCCGCGCGCACCAGGTCCTCGGGATCTATGAAAAGAACATACGCGACGAGGACGTCCCACTGAAAGGTCGGGACATTCAGCGAGTACTCCAGGCACAAGTGGAAGAAGACGCCCAGCGCGAGCAGCGGATAGCGCAGCTCTTTGAACCAGATCAATACGCCCATCGAGAATTCAAACGCCAGCGTGAACCAGGTAGCGAGCTTCAGCAGCACCGGATCCTGCAGCCACGCGGGAACCGGGAAACGGTGCACTTCCGGCAGATGGCTCACATAGTAAAGCGCGGTACCGTTCACCCAGGTTGGTCCCATCGACTTCCACCAGAATGCACAGAAATAAAGCAGGGAAAGCTCGATCTGAATCATCCGTTGCGCCCACGGGCGGCGCGGTTTGATTTCGGGTTCCGCGCGTCCGATGCGCTTCCAAATCAGCCGGTCAAGCGATAACGCGGCTCCTGCGGGGGCGAACATCAAAAAAAATCCGGCCACTCGCAGGAACGTATCGCCACCGTGATTGATATAGAGATTGCGTTCGTGTATGGACGCGATGCAAAGGAACACGAGCACGCTGCTGACACGCGTCATCAAGCCGCATGCCAGCAATACCGCAAAAGCCAAAAACACCCAAAAGAAGCCGTTGATCCAGGCATCGCTCTGCGGCAGGATCTTGAACAGATCGATTCGGACTCCGGGCTCCACCCGGGACATGGTCGCCAGTGTGACCCAACCATGTACTCCGTACCAGTTCAGCCAGTCGGGACGCAGAAGCAGCAGATTGAGGACAACAACGATTCCATACAACATCCGGAACAAGCAGATTGGAACGGGCGATTGCGGCCTGAAGAAGAACTCGTTCCAGGCGCTCAGGACCGTTCGCAGGCTCATCGAAGATCCCCGGCCTGCACTCTGTATTCAAAAAAGATGTGCGCCCTTTCCGGTTGGGGCCGGTACGGTCCATTGCCTGGCGGCGGTATATCCGACCAGTATCGAACTAACATCACAATCTCCGGAGGGTTCGCCGGATTGTTATATATGCGCGCGAGGTGCCGCGCCACATCCGGCCACAGCGCAGAATTGCTCTGTTCCTGTAGATTCTCGACGAATTTGCGGTATCGTTCCCGGTAATACCTTTCGGTAATGCTCAGCTGTTCCATGCGAGGAAACTTCCACGTATGGATCCGGCCATCACTCGTTATCACCACGCCCTGCACATAAGCGTTCACGCCTCGCGGCGCCGGAGCAAAGGTGTCCCATGACTGAAAGAGGCCGGACCATAGCAGATAGGGTCTGACCGATTCTCGGAAGGCGCTGATCAGGGGAGTTTGCACCGGCACGGCCCAGCACACGATCGCGAACAGATGAAACAACAGGAAAATGCTGATTACCAGCCGCAGCACCGTCTCTCTGTTCCAGCGCCCTTCGGTAATTGCACCGGCTGGCCTAGGGCTCGGAAGCTCGGTCGCCATAGCTTGCCTTCAAGGCACCATGCTAACGTGCGGCGCCAAATTGGAGAGTAAAACTTGGACTTGGGAAGCGTCCAGGAGGGGGGAATATACTCGGATGTGCCCGTGCGCTGCAGTGGTCGCGGGCCGACCGAAAGCTAATTATTGAAGGACTCTCGGAGGCCGTCACAATGCAGCTTCGTGTTATTAGCGTTTGTGCTTGCCGGCGGCAAAGGAACCCGCCTTTATCCGCTGACAAAGGAGCGCGCCAAACCCGCCGTTCCTTTCGGGGGACGTTACCGCATCGTCGATTTCGTTCTCAGCAACTTCATAAACTCAGGCATTTATTCGATCTACGTCCTCATTCAGTTCAAGAGCCAGTCGCTGCTCCAGCACCTGCGCGAGGGCTGGGAAGTGAGCGGGTTGCTGAAGAACAACTTCATCATTCCCGTGCCGGCGCAGATGCGTTCTGCGCAGGAAGATTGGTACCGCGGCACCGCTGACGCGATCACGCAAAATATCAATCTGATCGAGCAGGCGGACCCGCACGTTGTCGCTATCTTTGGTGCTGACCATATCTATCGGATGAACATCCGGCAGATGGTGGAATATCACATCGAGAAGCGAGCCGGTGTCACGGTCGCGGCGATACCGGTGAGAAAGGAGCTCGCATCCGAATTCGGCGTGATCGAGACGACTCCGGAAGGCAACGTCATCGGCTTTCACGAGAAGAAATCCAAACGCCCCGACGATGCCGGGCGATCCGACGCGCGTTTTCGCCTCCATGGGCAACTACGTCTTCTCGACGGACTTTTGCTGCGCGAATTGCACGAGGACGCCGAGCACGAAGAAAGCTCGCACGATTTCGGCAAAGACATCCTGCCGAGCTTAATCGGCCGCGCCGACATGTTCGCTTACGATTTCCAGACCAATGTTATCCCTGGTGATCCCATCGCCTCGCCGCAATACTGGCGGGATGTCGGTACGCTCGACGCCTACTACGAAGCCAGCATGGACCTGCGTGCGGTTTCTCCCGAGTTGAATCTCTACAACCGGCAATGGCCGCTGCGCACGGCGGGCTACTTCGATGCTCCTGCAAAATTCGTTTTCGATGAGGAAGGCCGGCGCGGGATGGCGGTGGATTCGATCATCGCCGGAAGCTCGATCGTGTCAGGCGGCATACGTGACGGGCTCCGTGCTTGGGCGCGGCGTGCGCGTACACACGGGCGCAGTGGTCGAAGACTCGGTGATCTTCGACAACTGTGATATCGGCCGCCACGCAAAAGTGCGGCGCGCCATTCTGGACAAGAACGTAAAGATTCCGCGAGAATGCCGAAATCGGCTACAATCTCGAAGCGGACCGCAAGAAATATCACGTGACCGAAAGCGGGATCGTGGTGATCGAGGGTCACCAGTCGACAGTGGACATCGCCGTTCTGCAGGTCTAAGCTGCAGCACTAGCTGCTCAGCTTCGGCGACTCGTCCGGCTTCTGATTCTGAAACCGGGCGACAGCGAGTCCCAACCGCCTACAACCGCCAAGCAGCCGACAACGTTGTACCAGAGAAAAGAAAGACTGGTAAATGCGGCTGCCCAGAAGATAGCGGCTCGCCCGCGATGACGCCACAGAAAGCGGCCGTTCCGCCGACTCGCCGGCAGAAGAACGCCAGGACAAACACACCCAGCAGCCCTCCATAGAACAGGGATCCGACAATATTCACTCGCTCGATGAGTGCGCCGAAACCTCGCGCGCCGACCGTCGCGAAAGCGACCGCAAACGCTCCCCAGAAGACGGTGAAGCAGCGTGACGCAAACAGATAATGCCCATCTGCCCGGTCGCGCACCAAGAAGCGGCGATAGATATCGACCACCGAAACAGTCGCAAGCGAATTGATCTCGCCCGAGGTCGAGCCCATCGACGCCGAAAAGATGACTCCGATCACCAGGCCAACCAGGCCGATAGGCAGAACGATTTGACAAACGAAAGAAAGATGTAGTTCGTGTCATCGAACTTTCCGCCGCCGTGCGCCCTCGACGATCTGCAGAGCCCTTCGCGGCGTCGCATCAAAAGCTCTTTGCGCATTGCGGAATCGGGCGAGGCGCCTGTGCCGTCACTTGATGAGTTCGCTCGCCGATTCGCGCAAATTCGTAGGCAGCTTGGCGGCGGTGCTGGAATGCAGCCTCATAATTGCTGCTCGGCGGCCTGCCACCCGGCCGACTTCGCGTCCGCGGCTGTCTCAAGGGCTGAAAAACCATCGGGGTTTGGACGAAGAGCGACAAAACAAAAACCATGGCTCCGATGAACAGAATGAAAAGCTGCATCGGAATCTTGACAGCCGCATTGAACAGCAGGCTCAACGGCTCTGCGCGATCGATTTGCCGGTCAGATACCGCTGCACCTGGCTCTGATCACAGCCGAAATAGGCCAGGGCCAGAAAACCGCCGCCGATCAGCCCGCTCCAAACGTTGTAGCGATCGCTCAGATCCAGATGCAGGTCCACCACATTCAATCGCCCGACAGCCCCGGCCAGATGCAATGCATCGAACAACGAAATATTGGTGCGGAAGCGCGTGGATCAGCGACGACAAGGCTCACGACCAGCGCGAAGAAAATCATGCGCCATCTGCTGCACATCCGCCCACGTCAGAGCTTTGATGCCGCCGGTCGCCGTATAAAGAATAACCAGCGCCGCCAATCACGACCGTGATCACACGGTCCGACCAGCCAAGCACGCCGGACAGCGCAACCGCCGGGGCATAAAGGCCGATGCCTGCGGCCAGGCCGCGCTGAATCAGAAACACGATGCTAACCAGCGCTCTCGTTTTTGCGTCGAAGCGCTGCTCCAGATACTCATACGCCGTAAAGACTTTTGCGCGATGAAAGATGGGAACCGCAGTCGCCGAGAGAATGACCATCGCGATCGGCAGCCCGAAGTAAAACTGCGCAAAGCGCATGCCATCGATGTAACCTTGCCCCGTGGTGGAAATGAAGGTGATTGCGCTCGCCTGTGTCGCGAGGATCGAGAGCCCCATGGCATACCAGGGCATGACTCTTCCCCGCCAGCAGATATTTGTTGACTGTGTTGCTGCCGCGGCCACGATAAAGACCGTACGATACCAGCGAAATCAGCCAGGCAAACAGGACGACCCAATCAAGCGGCCTCATCCGAGAGCACTTTTCAGGGCGGAAACCCGCTCGCGGCGAAGCTGGCCATGAACCGTCGTCGGAAAGCGTGCGGCACGGCCGGCGTGGGCCTCCTCGAGAGACGGCTCATCTCGCAGCCCGGCCAATACACAGTCGCACAGTCCCACGCCCACGAGCAGTTTGAGATCGCTTCCCGCTGCTTTCTGCCATGCATTCAACCGGCGGCTTCGGTCACGCCAAGCACCGTCGCCACCGCTCGTCAGAACGCGGTCAATCTGCGGCAGCGTTCTCAACTCTTCAATCGCACACAGCGGATCCGAAGCCTCTTCAAAAGCGCGGTGGAAAGTGGCGTTCAACCCGGGAGCACAACTCAGAAGAGCGCGCGTAGAGGCAAGATCCAATCGGCCCTCATGCGCGAATCCCAACACAAGACCGTCGATCGGCAGCGCGGCAAACTGAGCGGCATGTCGTGCCAGACGCTCCAGCTCTTGTTCGCCGACTATTCGCAGCGTCGGTGTATCTCGCAACATCACGCGAACGGGAATCCGAACTTTCGCGAGAACGCCCTCCACCACTCGTAAATCCGGAGTCAGGCCGCCGGCTGCGAAATTGCTTACGAGTTCGAGCCGGTCGGCTCCTCCGGCTTCTGCTTCGCGTGCTTCTTCGACTGAGGTCACGATGATCTCGAGGATCTTCGGCATCGGCTACCAGCCGCATTCTAGCGTGCGCTCAATATCGAAAATGCTGCGTCAGCAGGTATAAAGCAAGGATCAAGGAGAAAAGATAGCCGAGGACGGCAGTGTACACCCGCTTCCAGGTACGCAAAAACGGCGGCGGGTCGTCCTTGGCGAGTGAAGGTGCGTTGGAGCGATATGTTTGCGGTGTTGCCATTGACTCGCAATCCGATCAGTACCAGGTAACGTGAATCACGTATTATTCTGCAAGTTACATCTCATTTTTTGAGAAACACGTCTCCGGACGCCTGCGCAGTTGTTGTCCAGGATTCGTGTATTGATTGGATACACTGAAGACCGTGGCAAATCAGGGCTCTGCTCGACAAGCTACTAATGTGTTGGTCGTGGACGATGAGGAATCGCAGCGCGCGCCGCTCGCGTCCATGATCTCGGCCTGGGGATTTAACGTCGAAACGGCCGGCGATGGGCAGGAAGCACTTGATAAGTTAACCTCGTTTTCGGCGAACGTCATCGTTACCGATTTGATGATGCCGCGAATGGACGGTTTCGAGCTGATGAAACGGCTCAACTCGGATGGCAACATGCCGCCGGCCATCGCTTTAACTGCCTTCGGCAACATCGAAACGGCTATTCAGACGGTTCACGACCTGGGCGCCTTCTGGTTTCTCGAAAAGCCAATCCAGCCGGCAGCCCTGCGCGTGTTGCTGGAGCGCGCCGCCTCCCAAAGCCAGCTTGCGGAAGAGACCGAGCGGCTGCAGCGTCAGCTCGCAAATACCGGTGTTTTAGTAGACATGGTGGGGACCTCGCCGCAAATGCAGCAGGTCTTCAACATCATCCAGCAGGTAGCACCGAGCAAAGCCGCAGTTCTGGTAGTCGGAGAAAGCGGCACCGGGAAGGAACTGGTGGCTCGTGCGATTCATCAGCTCAGCAACCGGCGAGCAGGGCCCTTCGTTGCAATCAATTGCGCGGCGATGCCGGAAACGCTTATGGAAAGCGAGCTGTTTGGCCACGAAAAAGGAGCTTTCACGGGAGCACTGGAGCGCCGGGCCGGGTGCTTTGAGCTCGCCCAGCACGGGACGCTTTTGCTGGACGAATTGGCTGAGATGCCTTCCGGCACTCAGGCCAAACTGCTCCGGGTCCTGGAAGATTCGAAAGTGCGGCGGCTCGGTGGCAAAGCGGAGATCTCGGTGGATGTTCGAGTGATCGCGGCAACTAACCGGAACATCGATGAAGCGTTGAAGAGCGGCGACCTGCGCGAGGACCTTTTTTACCGCATCAACGTTTTCCAGATAGGGCTGCCGCCCTTGCGGCAGCGATTAAGCGACCTTCCGGTGCTATGTGAAACGCTTATTGAGTATCTGAATCGCAAGCACACCTGCAACGTAACCCAGGTCACCCCGGAGGTGATGGAGGCATTTCGAAAATACTCCTGGCCCGGAAACGTGCGCGAGCTTCGGAATGTACTCGAACGCGCTGTCATCATGGCTGGGGACGGTGCAATTCAGACGGCGCACCTGCCGTATGATTTCGGTGTTTCCGTTGGGTCGCGCCCACCTGTTCAGGTGTTCGAGCCGGATAGCGTGCGGCTTGCCGTAGGCACAACCGTCGCCGAAGCTGAAAAGGCGTTGATCCAAGTCACTCTGCAGCACACGAAAAACAACAAAACGCGAGCTGCGGAGATTCTCGGCATCAGCCTGAAGACGCTGTTCAACAAGTTGAAAGAGTACGGAGCCTCCGAAGCAGCCGATGGGGCTGCCTGACCTCCGCCTCAACTCACAGTTATACCGGCGAGGCGCCCCCTTATTGGCCGTGACCGGAAGTGTTTGATCCGGCTGGCACTTTCTTAATGACAATCCGGATAATCCTTACCGGCGTAAGCGGCTTATCATCTGAATTGCGCGGTACTTTGGAAATGGCGTCTGCGACATCCTGGCCCGAAACCACCTCTCCAAACACGGAATAATGCCCGTCCAGATGGGTTGCCGGAGCAACCGTAATAAAGAACTGGCTACCGTTCGTGTCGGGACCGTGATTCGCCATCGCCAGTATGCCGGGGCGGTCAAAAGAGAACTTGTCGTCGATCTCGTCTTTGAATTCGTAGCCGGGACCACCGGTACCATCGCCCGCCGGGTCGCCGCCTTGGATCATGAAATCGGGAATGACACGATGAAATGTGGTGCCGGTATAGAGCGCCGAGTGCTTCACCTTGCCAGTGGCCGGATCCGTCCAGGCCTTCGTGCCGGTGGCAAGCCCCACAAAGTTAGCCACGGCTTTCGGAGCGCGCTCCTCAAAGAGCCGGCAGACGATGTTTCCCATCGAGGTGTAAATCACTGCATACAAACCCGGCTCCGAAGGGAGCGGCACGTCAGGAACGGCGGGCTCGGCTTGCCTTGCCGGGTGCGGTGCGGCCTTTTTGGAGGCTTGCGAGAAAGCGGCTGAAACGAAGAATGAAGAAAAGATAACGATCCACGCAAGGGAATTAGTTGCTATTCGACGCATCCAGCGCCGATTATATAGCTGGTGGAGCAGTTTTCGCCTTTCGCCCCCGATCGTCCCTTGCGATCCTTCATCGCCGATTGAAGGTGGCGCGGTCATCTCCTACAATCCAATATGGGAAGTAACCCTTTATGAAGTGCATTTCTGCGTTTGTTCTAGCCGTCCTGCTGCTCTTCTCGTCTGGCTGCAGCAAGAGCCCGCAACAGCTGTTGGCTGATGCGAACAGGTATCACCAGGAGAAGAAATACAAAGAGGCGTCGATCCTTTATCAGAAAGTGATCGCGAAGGATAAGACAAACGCTGAAGCGTACTATCGCGAGGGCTTAAACCTGATCGATTTGCGCAACCCGGTCGAAGCAGCCCGCTATCTTCGCCGCGCGGTGGATCTGAAGCCGGATAACATTGACGCCGCAAGCAAGCTTGCCGACATATACATCGCGGCATACGCCAGCAATCCCAAGAAATTAGGCCAGCTGTTGAATGATGCACGCGATCTGACAAATAAAGTCTTGCAGCAGCAGCCGAACTCATTTGAAGGCCTTCGGCTGCAGGGAATGCTCGCACTCGCAGATAACAATCTACAAAAAGCGCTCGCCAGTTTTGAGAAGGCGAATCAGGCGAAGCCCTATTCTCGCGATCTGGTGGGTTGGTACGCCCAGACTCTGGCCGCCACGCAGCATCTCGATGAGGCCAATGCGCTCATTCGCGACATGCTCAATCATGACCGCACATGGGGCCCGGGCTACGATTTTCTGTACGTCCAATACAATCGCGC
Source organism: uncultured Acidobacteriaceae bacterium (assembly GCA_963846185.1). Lineage (GTDB taxonomy): Bacteria > Acidobacteriota > Terriglobia > Bryobacterales > Bryobacteraceae > Bog-105. The sequence continues at coordinate 13,490 of CAWJVA010000014.1, forward strand.
AGGTGACAAGGAGAAAGCCGAAGCGATATTACGCGAGCGGCTGCAGTATGATCCGCTGAATGCGCTTGCGATCGTCAATCTCGCCAATTTTCTGCTGACCACAAATCGCTTTCCGGAAGCGGAATCCGTAATGCGAAAAGTCATGGATGACCGGAAAGACTTCCCGAATGGCCGGCAGTTGATGGGAGACTTCTACGTTCGCGCCAAGAAGTTCGACGCCGCTCTCGCCCAATACAAGGCGGGTGTGAACGAAGACTCGAAGAATGCTTTGTATTACCAGCAGCGCATCATCGCCGTCAATCAGGCCACCGGGCATACGGCCGAAGCGAGGCAGATGGCAAAGGAACTGGCCGCCAAGAATCCTAAGAACACCCAGATTAACGATCTCTATGCCGCTCTTCTGCTGCAAAGCGCGACGCAAGCCGACCTTTCGAAGGGCCTGGACGATCTGAAGGGAATGGTGCAGAACAATCCAACAGACGCGATGCTGCACTTTGATTTGGCACGCGCGTACTACGGCCTCAATCAGCCGGATAAGGCGCTCTCGGAAGCTCTCGAGGCCGCGCGTCAGAGTCCGCGATTGCTCGAGGCACGAGTCGTGGCGGCACGCGTATATGAAGATCGCGGCGATCATGCCAAGGCTCTGGAGCAGACCGATCTGGTGCTGAACAGCGATCCGAACAATCCGGACGCGCGGTTGCTCCGCGATCGCGCCCTGATTGCCACCGGAGAGGGCGATAAAGCTCTGCCTGAATTACAGGCGCTCGTGCAGCGGTTTCCTCAGGCAAAGGACGCGCGCCTTCAGCTTGCCGGCCTCTATCTGCGTCAGAAGCAGTTCGACAAGGCTGAAGAGGAATACAACAACGTCTGGACTTCCACGCCACCTGACATTCGCGGGTTCGTCGGGTTGCAAACGGTAAAGCTGGCACAAGGCAAGACGGATCAGGCTGTCCAGGGCATGCAGGATCTGGTGGACAAAGATCCCAAAGCAGTGCCCTACCGCTATCAGCTCGCCAATTTCCAGGCAACCGCAGCCGCCATGGCTGGCCGCACCAACCCGGATCGCGGCAAGCAGCTCATTCAAGCCGCGGCGCAGAACTACAAAGAGATTCTCAAGACGGATCCAAAATCTGCGGAAGTGTGGTTGCGGCTCGGAATTCTTCAGCGCGAGCTCGGGGAAAAAGACGCTGCGCTCGCCTCGTTCGAGCAGGCGGGAACTTTGAGCCCGCAGAATGCAGCCATCTTCCTTAACGAAGGAATGCTTCTGGATGACATGGGGAGGAAGAAGGAAGCGAGCGAACTATATAACAAGGTTCTGGGCATCGATCCCCAAAATGCTCTCGCGCTGAATAATCTGGCGTTCATCAACGCAGAGTCGGGCGTGAATCTCGACCAGGCCATGACGTACGCCGAACGAGCGAAGAAGCAGGCTCCCGACAGTCCGGATATCTCGGATACTCTCGGCTTCGTGTATTACCGCAAGAACCTGAACGCGGCGGCGCTGGCCATTTTCAAACAGATCGTAAACGAAGTACCGCAGAACCCGACCTTTCACCTGCACCTCGCGATGGCTCTTTCGAAAGAAGGCGACAAGCAAGCTGCTCGCGAGGAAGCGCAAAAAGCCTTGAAAGTATCCACTTTGCCCCAGCAACAGGACGAGATTCGGAGCTTTTTGAACCAGATCGGCTGATTTCGATTGGCGCTTTACGAGCAAGTGGCGACCTGGGGAGATGAACACCCGTCGTTTCGCTACATCACTCCGTTCTTAATTTTTGTGGTGCTGCTTGCCATAGCAGCCCAGTTTCCTTTGGACCCGCGATGGGAAGGGCCGAGCCGCGTTTTATTTCTCGCCATCGTGTGCGCCATCTGCTGGCCCCGAGAACTGAGCCTCGAGCCGGCTCGACCGCTGGGTGCCGTCGTCGTAGGAATCGGGGTCTTCGCTCTCTGGATCGCGCCTGATCTTCTTTTTCCCGGCTACCGGCAGGGGCTGCTGTTCTCAAATTCAGTGGTCGGGCATCTGCACTCGTCCATCCAATCTTCTGCCTTAAGAGACCCGTGGGTGCTGGCGTGGAGAACCATTCGCGCAGTTATCATTGTTCCTGTCGTCGAAGAGTTGTTCTGGCGGGGATGGCTGATGCGATGGCTCATCAGCACAGATTTCAGAAGAGTGCCCCTCGGGGCGTATTCGCCCTTCGCGTTCGTCGTTACTGCCTTGCTTTTTGCAAGCGAACACGGCTCTTATTGGGACGTCGGTCTGTTGACCGGGATCATATATAACGCTTGGATGGTTCGCTCGAAATCTGTCGCAAGCTGTATTCTCATGCATGCGGTTACTAACGGCTTGTTGAGCGCTTACGTAATCGCTACGGCGCAGTGGCAGTACTGGCAGTAACGCGAACGTCTTTAAGCAACAGGAGCCTGATGATAGAGTCTACAGTCAGGAGAACCGCCAACACTCAATATGCCCTGCCTGCTTGCGTTGTTAGCTGTAGCATTCCCGCGAGTCGCTATCATTCTGCTCTGGCTTTTTACTAACTTCTTCACCGGCCTGTACCACGGAATCATCATCCCCATCCTGGGGTTCATTTTTCTTCCTCTCACCCTAATCGTCTACACCTACATTCTGCGTGCTTATGGCGGTCACCTCGGAACTACGCAGCTGGTCTTCATCTTTATTGCCGTGATTGTTGACCTTGGGCTCATCGGCGGCGGCACATTCGGCCGTAGATGAACTGCTCCGGAGTATCGAGTGCCTGATCCGCTTCCCGAGCAATCGCAAGACGTGACGCTGGTCCGCCTGAATGATCAGATCGGCTGGTATTCGCGGAAAAGCAAGACGAATCAGCGCCGCTTTAAAATCCTGAAGCTGACAACCATTATCTCGGCCGCACTTATTCCTGTCGTTACGACAGGGTTGGCAGCCATTGGCGCGCAAATCGCAGCCGGCTTAGGTGTGCTGATCGCGATCGTCGAAGGCGTTCAGCAGATGAATCAATATCAGGCGAACTGGTCCGCCTACCGTTCCACTGAAGAAGCGCTGAAACATGAGAAGTATCTTTACCTGGCGCATGCCGGACCATATTCAAATCCTGACACGGCACACAGCCTGCTGGCAGAACGGGTAGAGGCGCTGGTGTCCGAAGAAAATGCCAAGTGGTTCGTCACACGCAGCCAGAACGTAGCGAAGCCGGAAGAGCAGAAGTAGAGTTTCTTGATGAGAAGGAATGAGAGCTCGCCATACTAGCCTTCTGTGGCGCTATTCCGCACCTTCAGTGCGGCCATTCAGGGCATCGATGCGCATCTGGTCGACGTCGAAGTCGACATGTATCCGGCCGGCACCAGCCGCGATTTCGTAACCGTCGGCATGCCGGATGCGGCCGTCAAGGAGAGCCGTGAGCGCATCAAGTCGGCGCTGCTGAACTCAGGCTTCGGCTATCCGAGCAAGTCCGTCACCATCAATCTGGCGCCCGCCAACGTTCGCAAAGAAGGCGCCGGCTTCGATCTGCCGATGGCCACGGCCATTCTCGGAGCCATGGGCGCCGTTGCCAAAGCGGACGATTATCTGCTGGTGGGCGAACTATCGCTCGACGGCAGCTTGCGGCCGGTGCGCGGCGCGCTCTCCATCGCCGTCTGCGCCGCGCGCAAAGGCATTCGCAATCTTCTGGTGCCCGTCGAAAATGCCGCCGAAGCCGCCGTCGCGGAAGGGATTAAGGTGTTCGGCCTCAGGCATCTGGCGGAAGTAGTCCAATTTCTGAATGAGCCGGAGGGATTTACTCCGGCGACGCGCGTCCATCCCGGATCTGGACCAGCACGATCCGGCCATTCCCGATTTCAGCGACGTTCGCGGCCAGACCATGGCCAAGCGCGCCTTGGAAGTTGCGGCGGCCGGCAATCACAACGTACTCATGATCGGGCCGCCCGGCTCGGGCAAAACGATGCTGGCCAAACGCTTCGCCGGAATATTGCCCAAACTGACGTTTCGGGAGGCGCTCGAAGCGACCCAGATCCACGGTGTAGCGGGCGTGCTTGCCGGCGGGCATCGGCATTTTGCGCAGTCGGCCTTTCCGCTCGCCGCATCATACGATTTCAGACGCCGGGCTGATCGGCGGCGGCAGCGGAAGCGCTCGCCCGGGCGAAGTCAGCCTTGCGCATCAGGGCGTCTTGTTTCTCGACGAGCTTCCCGAGTTTCCGCGCGGCGTCCTCGAACAGTTGCGTCAGCCGCTCGAAGAAGGCTCCGTCACGCTGGCGCGCAGCAACGGGACGCTGACCTTTCCTGCGCGCCTGATGCTGGTCGCCGCCATGAATCCCTGCCCGTGCGGTTTCTACGGCGACACCACGCGCGAATGCCGCTGCACGCCCGGCATCATCCAGCGCTATCTTGCGAAAGTGAGCGGCCCGCTGCTCGACCGCATCGATCTGCACATCGAGGTGCCCGCCGTACCCTACAAGGAACTGCGCAGCAAGGCTGAGGGGCAAACTTCGGCCGACATTCGCGAGCGCGTCGAAGAAGCGCGCGCGCCTCCAGCGGCAGCGCGGCTTCTACAATTCCCAGATCCCGCCCTCGCAGCTGCGCATCCTATGCGCCCTCGATGAGAGTGGCGAGCGCACACTCGAAATGGCAGTGCGCCGTATGAACCTCTCGGCCCGCGCGCACGATCGCATGCTGCGCGTCGCCCGCACGATCGCCGATCTCGACCATTCGCGACAGCGTCGTCAGCCAAACATCTGGCCGAAGCCGTGCAGTTCCGGAATTTGGATCGGAACTACTGGAACTGAGAGCAGAAGCCCCCAACTCACCGCAGCTATAGCTACCGAGAGGGCCGCCTCGCATCTTCGGGGGGGGAAAATCGTGTCATACTTGGGGTCCAACGGTCATGGACTCTGAACGCTGGAGGCAGATCGAGAGTTTGTATCATTCAGCCTCTCAGCTGAAGCCCGAGCAGCGGGCAACCTTCCTGGCCGAAATAATATCGGGCAACGATCAGCTTAGGAAAGAGGTGGAATCCTTACTTGGGGCAAGTCTTTCCACCAATGCGCTGCGAGGCGGCTCACTTTCAGATCTTGCAGGCGAACTCCTAAAATTTGAATGCCGGACGATGTTAACCGCTGGCTCGCAACTAGGTCCGTACCGAATCGAAGCTATGGTAGGCGCGGGCGGCATGGGCGAGGTCTACCGGGCCCGCGATACTCGTCTGGATCGCTCTGTCGCTCTCAAAATACTGAGGAGCCGTTCGATCGATGGACGCAGCCAAAAGCGCCTGCAGCGCGAAGCCCGAGCAGCATCAGCGCTGAGTCATCCAAACATTTGTGCCATATACGACATAGGAGTGTGCGAGGAGCAGTCGTTCCTGGTCATGGAGTATCTGGAAGGCCGGACGCTCCGGGAGCGCTTACGTGAGGGACCGTTAACCTTACAGGAATTGCTCGGATGGGCCCTGCAAGTGGCCGACGCTTTGGATGCTGCCCATGCTCGCGGCATTTTACATTGCGACATCAAGGCTGCGAACGTATTTGTTACAAAACGAGGAGACGTAAAGGTACTCGATTTCGGCATCGCGCAGGTAATGCAGAGAGCCTCTGAAGCCGGAACGGATGAGCGAATCGAAATTGAAGTTCCGATTTGCGCTCCATCCGCAACCTTGACGCGGACAGAGAGTGCCTGCAGGCACGGTGGCTTATATGTCACCGGAACAGGTGCGGCGAGAACCGCTAGACGCCAGGTCAGATCTCTTCTCGTTCGGAGTGCTGCTCTACGAAATGATCACCGGAACGATGCCGTTTTCTGGCGAGGGCGCAGAATCTATCTTCGAAGCGATTTGTAACCAGGAGCCGGCCGCCATCCATGATTTGAGAAACGATGTGCCGCGAGAACTGGAGGAGATCGTCTACCTGGCGCTAAGGAAGGACCGGAACACGCGTGTTCAAAGCGCGACGACGCTCCGAGACAGATTAGGCGAGTTGAAGCACGAGCTCGAATCTGGAATCTCTCAATCGCATCGTGTTCAAGACGCGAACCGGTTCTATCGCGGCCTGCGGGCGCCGCATCGGCTGGCCGTGTTGGCGGTACCAGGCCTCGTCCTGGCGATCTTATTCGGAGCGACGCTCGCTTACCTCCGGTCACCCGACGGATATCGCGTGAGGATGCTGGCCCTGTTGCCCTTTGAGAATCGATCTGGGGATCCGAGCCAGGCATATGTAGCGGACGGAATGACAGAAGCGCTGAACGCTGAGCTTTCGAAAGTATCGGCTTTGCGAGTAATCAGAGTTGCACGTAAGCCGTATGCGGAGCTCGCTCGTGAACTGCATCCGGATGCCTTGCTGGATGCCTCGCTGGTGCAGTCCGGAAGAGAGGTTCTACTTTCGGCAAAGCTCGTGGAACCGGGCCGGAGCCGCAGCTTATGGAGCAGGGATTATCAGCCTTCGAGTCCTGACATGCCGGCCTTGATGGCTCATGAGATCGCTGGTGCGATAAAAGTCCGTGTAACGGCGCAAGAAAATGCTGAACTTACTAAGTCGAGTTCCGCCAACCGGGAGGCGTATGACGCCTATCTCAGGGGTCGCCAGTTTTGGAGCCGGCAGACGGCGCGAGACTTACGAAATGCCGCGAAGGAATTTAGGCGATCGATCGAGGAGGGTCCGAACTATGCCCCCGCCTATGCGGGCTTAGCTGATTGTTACAGCATGCTCGGGTGGTTCGGCGCCCTCGCGCCTCTCGACGTGCTGGATGCCGCCAGGGCTGCCGCTAGGAAGGCGGGTCAACTTGACCCGAATTTAGCCGAAGGCTACATTTCAGCAGGGATCGTTAGTGGATTTTTTGATTGGGACTGGCCGGCTGCCGAGAAGAACTTCAAGCGAGCTATCGATCTGAATCCAAGCCTCGCGGATGGTCATCATTGGCACGCCCATATGCTCGAAGCGGTGGGACGGTCGGATGAAGCCCTATCCGAGTTGAAGCTGGCACACGAGTTGGATGCACTTTATCCGCTCATTGATGAAGATTTGGCATTGGCCTATTTGTATCGACGTGACTATGAGAGGGCGCTGGCCCAAGTGCGCAAGCTGCTGGAATTACAGCCAGACTTCTGGCGCGTTCACCATTTACTGGGGAAAGTGTACCGGGAGCAGCGAAAGTTTGAAGAAGCTACCGCGGAGCTTGAGCTTGCAACGAAACTGTCGGGATCGAATGTGATTACATCCGCGGCCCTTGGTCACGTCTACGCCTTGCGCGGCAAACGCACTGAAGCTCGACGCATATTGACGGATCTCATTGACCGCTCCAGAACGTCCTATGTAGATCCTGAACCAATCGCGGAAATCTATATTGGCTTGGGACAGAAGGATGAAGCGCTGCAATGGCTGGAAAAAGCCTGCACGAATCGAGTTCCAAGACTTGGTTGGATAGCCAAGCGCGAGCCCCTGTTCGACAGTCTTCGGTCAGATCCGCGCTTTAAAACTCTGCTGAAGAAAATGAAGCTTGCGTCGTGAAAGTTCAGCGTGTCACAATTCAGGACGATGTGAGGACCCGCTGATTTTTTGCGCCAGCCAGGCTTTGGAAATTTTCCAGTCGCGATGTACGGTCTCAGGTGAGACGCCCAGAACTGCGGCAGTCTCTTGCACGTTCAGACCTCCAAAGAACCGCAATTGAGCTATTTCGGCTTTTCGTGAGTCGAACTTTGCCAGAGCTTCCAGTGCCTCATCCAGATCGAGCAACTCGATTCCGCGGCCCGAGCCGAGGGCGATCGGATCCTCGATGGTGACGTGCTGCGCACCACCGCCACGCTTCAGAAAGCCGCGACCGCGCGCATAATCGACCAGGATGTGGCGCATGATTTGAGCGCAGACTGCAAAGAAGTGAGCTCTATCCTTCCACTGCATGGCGCGAATATCGACGAGCCGGAGGTACGCCTCGTTGACGAGAGCAGTTGGGTCTAGCGTGTGATCGGCCCGCTCACTCCTCATCCGAAGGTGCGCAATTCGGCGGAGTTCGTCGTTGACGACCGGCATCAGACTATTGAGCGCATCGTGGTCGCCGCCCGCCCAGGCGCGCAGGAAAGCCGTTACATCGGATGCGGAGGAATCCTGCATCGAGCGGAAGTGTATCACTGACCGGGCGTACATTTATGTCCTGCGTTAATTTTTTTTACAGCTTTTCGTTCCTGTTCTCGCTTAAACGGACGCAAGGAGTTTCGTATGAACCATACAGGATTGATTACGATTGCGCTGTTGGCGGTGAGCACCGCCGGATACGGTGCAGTAGACCCGGTGAGCGCATGGAATGATCTTGCCGTACAGGCAACTCTAATGGCGGGGGAAGGGCCCGTGCCACAGAGCCGAACGCTCCCCATCGTTCAGGTGGCAATTCATGACGCCTTGAACTCCATCGACGATCGTTACGAACGCTATGCCTTCAAAGGCGAAGTTCTCGCTGGAGCATCGCCGGAAGCGGCGATTGCTGCAGCAGCGCATGATGCCATAGTGGGCGCGATCACGGTCGCCACGTCTGCCGGGTTCGGAACGGCCGCGCAGCAGGCAAACGCAGTAGCAATGGTGGATGCGGAACGTGACGCAGAACTGGCAGCAATCCCTGATGGTTACCCCAAGGACGCTGGAATTGCAATTGGTCAGGCTGCGGCGGCGGCCATCATTAACCTGCGGAGTAACGATCTTGCAACATCCGCTTCGCAGGTGCCGTATACACCTGGAATTTTGCCCGGAGATTGGCAACCAACGCCGAACCCTGATCCTCCCGATCCGGCAGGTATCGCTGGTTACGCGCCGGCTTCGCAACCTGGTTGGGGCCAGGTTACCCCTTTTGTGCTGCGTCGTAGCAGCCAATTCGAACCGGATGGGCCGCCACCCCTCTCATCCCGGCGGTATGCGCGCGATTACAACGAAGTAAAGGACATCGGGGCGCTAAACAGCATGAGCCGGACCGATGAACAGTCGACGATCGCTAAGTTCTGGTACGAAAACGCGTCCGCCATATGGAGCCGGTTTGCCCGCGTACTTGCACAAACGATGAGCCTGGATTCTTGGGAAACAGCGCGGCTACTCGCTCTGACTAATCTGGCGATGTCGGACGGGATCATCGGAGGATGGCAGGCAAAGTTCGACTTCAACCGATGGCGGCCAGTGACTGCTATCCGTGCCGGAGATACCGATGGGAATGACGCAACGGCAGGAGATCCTAACTGGTCCTCTTTCCTAAATACGCCACCTCAGCCCGACTACCCGTCAACTCACAGCGTTGTGGCAGGCGCGGGAGCCGAAGTGTTGCGCCAGTTCTTCGGCGCCGATTGCATTCCCTTCACGGCGACCAGCGGCGTTCCGTTCCCTGATTTGACACGATCGTTCACTAGCTTCTCGGAAGCTGCTGCGGAGAACGCCGATGCACGCGTTTACGCAGGTATTCACACGCGCTCGGCGGTCGAAGATGGGACGAGGCAGGGAGAGGACATAGGGCGATTTGTGTTCAAGAATGCGTTGAGGCCGCGCCACGAAAGGGGCTCCGACCATTGATTCGGAACTCAGAAGCTGAATTTGGGAAAGGATTAGCGGCGCTGAGGCGCCGCTAATTTTGCCGGGAACGTTGACCGCTGCTTCTCGGTCTTCAACCGCTCGACAAGCCGTGCAGTTCCGCAATCTGGATCGGAACTACTGGAACTAAATGAGAGAACTGCGGCCTGCCAGACTCCTGGATAATGGAGGTTAAGCGTGGATAGCGCAACGATCAATACCATCATCAGTACGAGCGGCGCCGTAATCGTTGGCGTGGCGGGAATGTACATCAATTCGAGCCAGCTCGGCAAGAGAATTGATGATTTGCGCCAAGACATTCGCGACCTCAGGGCAGAGTTCTACGCCTTTAAAGATCTCGTCAATAGTAAGTTTTCCGCTCTCGACCTCGAAATCGCCAAGCTGATGGACAAGCGCAACAACCTGTAGCGCACCCAGCCCCGCCCAAAAACAACTCTGACCTCTTTTGTTTGAAGCTATACTGGAAGCACTCCCCCGCTGACCTTTCTGGAAGGAAAACGCATGGACGAAAAAGAGCGCAGCCGTACCTTGAGCCTGACCCTGGGCCAGATCGAAAAACAGTTCGGAAAGGGATCCATCCTGCGCCTTGGGGCCAAGGATGCGATTGTTCCCGTATCGGCCATCTCGACCGGGTCCATTTCGGTCGATTATGCGCTTGGTGTGGGCGGATTCCCGCGCGGGCGAATATGCGAGATCTTTGGACCGGAGTCTTCCGGCAAAACGACCATCGCGCTGCAGGTGGTCGCCGAAGCGCAGCGGCAGGGAGGCATGGCGGCCTTCATCGACGTCGAGCACGCGCTTGATCCCGTTTACGCCAAGCAGTTGGGGGTGGATGTGGACAACCTCCTCGTCTCGCAACCCGATTTCGCCGAGCAGGCGCTCGAAATCACAGCCGCCCTGATCACCTCGGGTTCCATTGACGTGCTGGTAGTCGATTCCGTCGCCGCGCTGGTGCCCAAAGCCGAACTGGACGGCGAAATGGGAGATTCACATATGGGTGTGCAGGCCCGGTTAATGTCCCAAGCCATGCGCAAGCTAACCGGCATTGTCTCCAAATCCAACACCTGTCTCATCTTCATCAACCAGATTCGCGAAAAGATCGGCGTGATGTTCGGCAATCCCGAGACAACCACCGGCGGCCGCGCCCTGAAGTTCTACTCCTCCGTGCGTATCGATATCCGGCGCATTGCTGCAATCAAAGACGGCGAAACGGTCACCGGCAATCGCACCAAGGTCAAAGTAGTGAAGAACAAGGTCGCTCCGCCCTTCCGCGAGGCCGAATTCGACATCATTTACGGGGAGGGCGTTTCGCGCGAGGGCGACCTGCTCGATCTCGGTGTCACCCATAACGTAATCGAGAAGAGCGGCTCCTGGTTCAGTTATAAGGGTGAGCGAATCGGTCAGGGCCGCGAGAACGTTCGCCAGTTCATCAAGGATAATCCCGACATCCGGGCCAGGATCGAGTCGGAGCTTCGCAAATTACTCGGCTTGACAAAGACTCCCGAGAGCACAGAGGCCTCAATCCAGACCCCGACACCCATCGATACAGCTAAACCGGCAGCCGCCCGCAGCCGGGCTTAGGACCTTTTTATCAATAGCTTAGCCGCTGAGTTTCGAAATCTGCAAATCTCTGTTACGCTGAATTTTGGAGGGAACTTTCCGCTCCCTCTATCCCCCTTGGTGTTTCTATGGATTCCGAAACCAACAACAATCATGCTGTCGCCACCGAAGAGATGCGGGGCCCGGCGGACGGAACGGTCTCCCCTTCGGAGTTGCGCGACTCCCTCAGCGAAATTACAGCTGAGCGCGACCGCTTAGCCAAAGAAAAGGCTGAAATACAAGACCTGCTCCAGCGCAGGCAAGCCGAATTCGATAACTACCGCCGCCGCATCGAACGCGAGCGCAGCGAGCTGCTTGAATTCGCATCGATGGATACGATCAAGGCGCTGCTCCCGGTGCTCGATGACTTCGCGCGTGCAATTAAAGTTGAAAGCGCGGATAAAGAATATGCGCGCGGCATGGAGTTGATCTACCAGCGCCTGTTCGAAGCGCTCAAGAAACTGGGCCTCGAGCCGATATCCAGTGAGGTGCCGCTGTTCAACCCTCATATCCACCACGCCGTCGAAATGGTGGAGACGAAAGATCACCCCGACCAGACCATATTGGAGGAATATCAGCCCGGTTACTACTTCAAGGGCAGGCTGCTGCGTCCCGCGATGGTGAAAGTCGCGGTGAACGCCTGACCGGAAGGAAGGACGCACCCCAAGTTCGATGAGTGTAGCGAAGAGAGATTACTACGAAATCCTGAGCGTTACGCGGGATTGTGACGAGCAGACCCTCAAAAGCGCGTATCGCAAGCTGGCGCTACAGTATCATCCCGACCGCAACCCCGGTAATCACGAAGCAGAAGAGAAGTTCAAGGAAGCAGCCGAAGCGTACGCTGTTCTGAGTGATCCGCAAAAGCGCGCCGCGTACGATCGCTTTGGTCATCAGGGTGTCAATGGCGCTGGCGGAACAGGCTTCGACGAAAGCGCGTTTGCCGATTTCGGAGACATTCTCGGCGACCTCTTCGGCCTGGGAGATATTTTCGGCCAGCGCCGGAGCCGCTCGCGCGGTCCGCAGCGGGGCGAGGATCTCCGCTACGATCTCGAAATCAGCTTCGAAGACTCGATGCGGAGCATGTCGGCGGATCTACAGATTCCTCGCATGGAAGCGTGTTCGAAGTGCCAGGGTACAGGCGGCGAACCGAACGGCGGGCTGGTCACCTGCTCGGTGTGCAACGGGCGCGGCGAGGTTCTCTATCAGCAGAGCTTTCTCTCGATTCGGAAAACGTGTCCTACTTGCGGCGGCCGCGGTAAAGTCATTCGCCAGGCCTGCTCGCAATGCCGCGGTGAAGGTTTCCATCGCGTAGAAAAGAAACTGAAGGTCAATATTCCAGCCGGCGTCGATAGCGGCACCCGGCTCCGGCTCTCAGGCGAAGGAAATCCGGGGCCCCCAGGCGCGCAGCCCGGTGATCTCTACGTCGTCATCAAGGTCGCTGAACATTCCATCTTCGAGCGCCGGGATAACGACTTGCATTGCACTCTTCCCGTCAATGTGGCGCAAGCGGCGCTGGGTGCCGAGATTGAGATCGAAACTTTCGACGGTACGCAGAAAATCAAGCTTCCCGAAGGCACGCAGTCAGGGGCGCAGTTCCGCCTGAGAAATCTTGGGGTTCCGCACCTGAATAGCCGGGCGCGAGGCGATCTCTATGTTCACGTGGATGTGCAGGTGCCCAAGAAGCTAACCCGCGAGCAGCGCCGGCTCTTTGAAGAGCTTCGCCAGGTTCTCCCGGCCGACAATCTGCCGCATGAAAAAAGCGTATTCGAAAAAGTGCGCGATTTCTTCGGCTGAGCTACTTTCCGGCGAAAACATGAGAGCGTGAACTGAGGCCCGCGCGTCAGCAAGGGCTTATTCTCTTAAGCTAGCGCGTAGCCGGGTACTCTTTCGAAAACTTGTTGCGCGCGTTGTAGACCTTGAAACTTCCGTCTTCATCGGCAGTGACCTTCAGGTAATAGCCGGTGTCGGCTTCCGTCACATTCGCAATCAACGGATCCTGCACATTATGCTCGCTACCGGCGGCGTCGGCGAAGTGGAGTTGCCAGAGGTCCTGCAGGCCCGGTGAAGACTTTATAACGTCCCACGCCGTAGGCGATGCGCCTTTCTTCGAGCCGTTGTCCATGATCGCAACACGCGGTTGCAGCGCGTGAACCAGTGCCGGGCTGTTGCTTTGATCCAGACCATGGTGCGAGACCACGAAGATATCAGCGCGCCCCAGCTTGTTGTTCGGGCAGACCAGCTCCAGCTCTTTGTTCCAGGTGAGGTCGCCTAGATCGACGATGCGAATGCTGCCGAACGTGATAACCACTCCGACTGAGCGCGCATTCTCGCTGGGATCTGAGGCCTTTTCCTGCACTCCGGAACAGAAAGAATTCGGCTGGCCGCCGCCGGGCAAAGGGTGATCGATAACAGTTCCATCCGCGCTGACAACGGTTACATTCATTCCCTTGACCGGCAACTGCTCGCCCGGTTTGGCCAGGATATGATTGGCGCCGCTTGCGGCGGCCTGATACTCCGAATACAGCGTTGCACTTGCCTTCGAAGTTTCGCGATTGGGCCCATGATCGATAAACGTGCCGACCGGGATTTTTTCTACAAGCTGCGGCACGCCGCCTACATGATCGCTGTGGTAGTGCGTGATCAGAACGTATTCGATCTTTTTGATCCTGGCAAGCTTGGCCACCGCTGCAATGCGGTTCGCGTCGCGGTAGGCGTTGTATCCCCAGCCGGTGTCGATCAGGAGACTGTGGCCGCCAGGCGCGACAAACAGCGTTGCCTGCCCGCCCTCGACATCAATAAAGAAAATCTCGAGAGGCTTCTCGGCCGCTTGCAGAACAGCTCCACAGGCCAGCGCGCAAAAAGCAAGAATGCACCACCGCATGGCAGTGATGCTATCAAACGCGTGCTGGCGCGTTCTGCGCAAGCGCGGAGGGAACTCTGCATCGCAAAATGTCGTATTTTCAAGTAGAACAAGAAAGAGTAGGAGAACAGGATCGTTGCCTTTTTGCACAAACTGCGGAGCTAAAGTGGACCCGGCTGCCTTCTTCTGCAGCAGCTGCGGAAAAGCTCAGCCGCGGACCACGGTCCCGCCTGCTACTGACCTGCTCGACAATCTCAGTGACCGCACCGCCTGCATGCTGTGCTACATTCCGGTGGTCGGCGTGATCCCCGCGATCGTATTCTTGGCCTCCCACAAATTTCGCACCAACGTTCGTGTGCGGTTTAACGCCTTTCAATCGGTCTATCTGTTTGTGAGCTGGCTCATTGTGTCTTCGGCTCTCCCCGCGCTGATGTTCGGCGGTGTCGAGCACGCCATCATCGGCGCCCTGAAGCTTGTCCTTTTCATTTGTTGGGTTTACCTGCTTGTAAAGGCGGCCAACCAGGAGCAGGTGAGACTGCCGATCATCGGCGATCTGGCGGCGCGCTCTACGACTGAGCAGCTATAGTATAATTATTCATTGTTGTGAATAATTACTCAGACCGGTTGCCGGTCGGTGTCGTCGGTTTTCGCGGTTACAGTGGCGCAGAACTGGTCCGGATCCTGTCCCGCCACCCCGGAGTCGAGCTGTTTCTGCTCGAACACCGCTCCGAACCCGAGCACCGGCATGCTCCTCTGGGATATCGCCCTCCGACAACGATCGGCATTACACCCGAAGCAGTTTCGCGGGAGGGTCTTAAAGTCGTTTTTCTGGCGACTCCGGCCGATATCTCCATCCAGCTCGCGCCGGCCATGCTCGAAAGCGGGTATCAAAGTCGTCGATCTGAGCGGGGCGTTTCGGCTGGGTGATGCCGATGTTTATTCACGCTGGTACAAGGAGCGGCATACCGCACCGGAGTTGCTGGCTGAAGCGGTCTATGGCCTGCCTGAGGTCTACCGGGATGCGATTCGAAAGGCAACACTGGTTGCAAATCCCGGCTGCTATCCCACTGCGGCGAATCTCGCCCTGAGGCCGCTGCTGAAGGCCCAGGCAATCGACCGCTCACGCGGAGTGATCTGCGATGCGAAATCCGGAGTGAGCGGCGCAGGCCGCAAACCATCGCTCAAGACGAGTTTCTCAGAAGTAGCGGAAAACTTCAGCGCGTACGGGATCATGGAGCACCGGCACGTGCCCGAAGTACTGCAGCATTCCGGTCTCGGCGAGCGGGAATTTACCTTTACGGCTCATCTATTACCAATTGATCGCGGCATTCTCGAAACGATTTACGTGCGCACCGAGCGCGTTGAAAAGCCGGTAGACCTGCTCTCGATTTACGAGGAATGTTACGCCGATGAGCCTTTTGTCCGGCTCTATGCGCCCGGCAAAGTGCCGGACATTCGCGCCGTTCAACACACTAATTTCTGCGATATCGGTTTCGTCTTCGACGCGGAGACCCAGCGCGCCACGATTGTCGTTACGGAAGACAATCTGGTGAAAGGTGCAGCCGGACAAGCGGTGCAGAACATGAATCTGCTTTTGGGCTTGCCCGAGACGGAGGCGCTGCTTTGAAGCTGCTCGTCAAAATAGGTGGCACGCTGCTGGACCAGGATGCAAGCCGGCAGGCAATCGCCGCGGAGCTCGCCGACGCTTGCTCAGACTCATCGGTTGCTCGCGGTGCACGGCGGCGGGAAGCAGCTCACACGCTTTCTCGAAGAGCGCGGAGTGAAGAGCCGGTTTGTGAATGGCCTTCGCGTTTCGCGATGGTGCGGTCATTGACGCGGTCACCAAAGTGATCGCCGGCAGCGTGAACAAGCAACTGGTCTCTGCCGTGATTCATGCGGGCCGCAACGCGGTAGGACTGTCTGGCGTCGACGGATGCCTCACCATCGCCTCACAACTCGCTCCGGAACTGGGATATGTGGGGAAGCCTGTCAAAACCGATGGCCGGCTGTTCGATGCTCTGCTCGCCGCGGGCTATACACCCGTCGTGGCGTGCATCGCAGGTGATCTTCAAGGCAACATCTACAACGTCAATGCGGACCAGATGGCCGCTTCCTGCGCGAGCGGGTGGGGCGCCGACAAGCTGATTTTTCTGACCGATGTTCAAGGCGTGAAAGGACCCGATGGGCGCATCTTGCACGAACTGACGCCCGGAGAAATCACTGGCCTGATTGCTTCGGGCGTGGCTCACGGCGGGATGCACGCCAAGCTCGAGGCAGGTATGGAGGCCCTCGCGGCAGGAGTTAGCGAAGTGATCATCGCTGCCGGTCACGACCCGCGTATCTGCACGCCGGCTCGCAAGCGGAGAGCGGCTGGGCACCAGCGATTAGAGCACAAAAGCTCGTGATGGAGAGTTCACAAGCGTGACAAAGACTTTGCTGTCGCTGAAGAAAGCGACCATGCGTGACATCCCGAAAATTTTGTCGCTGATCAATTCGTATGCCGCGAAAGGCGTAATGCTCCCGCGTACGGAGTTCGAGATGTCAGAAAGCATCCGCGATTTCTCGGTTGCCTACGATGGTGATCTTCTGGTTGGCTGCGGCGCCCTGCATTTCTATACGCCGGCGACTGCCGAGGTCCGTTCGCTTGCTGTTATGCCCGCCGCTACCGAACATGGCGTTGGCCGCGCCATTGTGGAAACGCTGGAAGCAGAAGCAAGAGAGAACGAACTAGAAGCGATTTTCGCATTTACTTATGTGCCGGGCTTCTTTAGCCGGCTCGGGTTTGCCGAAGTGGATCGCGGTGAGCTTCCGCTGAAGGCGTGGAAAGATTGTTTGCGGTGCCCAAAATTTCAGAACTGCGATGAAATCGCCGTCTTAAAGCGCCTGCGGCCACATTTAGGTAATGTTTCTTCCACTTCACAGTTACAGCCCGAATTCGGGGAATTGATTCAATTACCAATTCCGGCGAAAGTAACTGGTTTTCGTTAGAAAGATCTCAGAACGTACTTACTCCCGGTCCCGATCCAAAAAACTTTACGGAAAAAATGCCCTGATAAGCATTTTTTACTAGCCTTTCTGGTTGGTAGTACTATAATAGGTCCACAAACCCTTAGTACTGGAAAAAATTCCGGGAGGTTTTTAAAGTGCGTGCTCTTACAGTAGACCTGCAACAATCCGCTGGACGCATCCTTTGTTGCACGATTTTCCGGCCGGGCGGCAGAAAGTTGCTCGCCAAGGGACACGTCCTGAGCGACGAAGACGTTCGACTGCTGCAGGGTGAAGGCATGCAGCAGGTCTGGGTAACAGAGCTCGAGGATGGAGAAGTCGGCGAAGATGAAGCCGTGATGTCGGTGGCCGAGGCTATGTGCTGCGGCTGCGTGGAGATCAGGCTCGCGGCCGGGGGCCGCGCGAATTTGGTGTCGACCGCGGATTGCTGCGTGCTGGTCGATGATGACCTGCTACGTCAAATCAACTGCACCAGCAGCGTGGTGATCGCAACCGTCCCCAACTATCACTACACCAAGGCCGGCGAGCGCGTTGCAACCATTAAGAGCGCGCCGTTTGCGGTCGCTCAGACGCAGCTCGAAGCTCTCTTGTCCATTCTCAATGAGCGCGGCGCGATCCTGCAGGCGCGGCCGATTGTCGATGCTGGCGTCGGCGTCCTCTATACCGATCCGGTGCACGGCGAACGTGCCCGTACCCTGTTTGAGGGGGTTGTCCGCACGCGCATTGAGCGCTTCGGCGGCAATCTCCGCTATGCGCTTTCCGCAGTCGAAGATGAAGAGAGTGTGGCGCGCTCGGTACAGCACCTGCTCCGCACGAAACCGGCGGCTATCCTGATTGCCTCCACCACCGCACCGGCCGGTCCCGAAGATGTCATCGGACGCGCATTGAGCCGCCTGGGCGCGAGCGTCGAGCGCTTTCTGGCGCCCGTCGAGCCCGGCAACCTCATGATGCTCAGTTATAAGGACGACACGCCAATCGTTTCGGCTCCCTGCTGCTTCCGCTCCGCAAAGCCGAACGTTCTCGATCTGGTGCTGCCGCCCATGCTCGCGAAATATCGAATCTCCGGATGGGAGATCGCCTGCCTCGGTCACGGCGGCCTTCTGAACTAGTCCGGACGCACTTTCCTCCGCCCCAGGGGTTGTTACAGCTGCCCCGGGTTTCAGCCGGTTCTCGTGTTTCTCCTCTCCTCCAACAGAGAAACACGAAAACCGGCTTTTTTCTTCCTCAGACCCGCGGGCGCAATCCGCTGACGCCAATGCAGCGGGAGTTATCATGATTTCGACGCATGCCCGAACATTCGGAAACAGACGAACTAGGCGCTAAGGTGATGCAGGTGATTGCGCATACTCAGCGTATCCCCGTCCAATCCATTTCCCTGAACAGCACTTTCGAGGAGCTTAAGATCGATTCGCTCGACGGAATCAATATTGTCTTTGAACTCGAAAAGGCGTTCGACATTGAGATTCCCGACGAGGGCGTGCAGAACCTGAAGTCGGTGCGCGAGACCGTGGAAGGCGTACGCAATTTAGTCGAGCTGAAGCAACACCCTGTTCCGCCCGGTGCGGCATGAACAGAGTTGCTGTCACGGGGCTCGGCTTAGTCTGCGCGCTTGGGGACTACGGTCGAGGAGTGCTGGAGCAGGGCGGTTGCAGGGGAATGCCGAATTCTGCCGATGCGGGATCCCGGATCTCCGGCGTATAAATTCCAGAAGGCCGCCGAAGCGTGGGATTTTGTTCCGCTCGACGACTTCACCGAAAAAGACCTGGTGATACTGGAGCGCTTCGCCCTGCTTGCGGCCAAAGCAGCTCGCGAAGCAATCGCTCAGAGCGGGCTCGAATTCAAGGATCAATTGGCGGATCGGACGGCCATAATCACGGGCAGCAGCGTGGGAGGCCAGTTCACGGAAGAAGACGGCTACATCCGGCTATATAAGGAAAACAATCCGCGCGTCGCACCCCTGACCATACCGCGAACGATGTCGAATGCGGGCGCCAGCCGCATCTCGCTCGAATTCGGTATCCAAGGTCCGGCCTATACCGTCTCGACCGCCTGCTCATCCTCGAACCACGCTCTGGGACAGGCCTTTTGGATGGTACGCAACGGACAGGTGATGGCAGCTATCGCGGGCGGCAGCGAAGCCGTTTTCGCCGAAGGGCTGCTGCGCGCGTGGGAGGCCATGCGCGTGGTATCGCCGGATGTTTGCCGCCCTTTTTCGCAGGACCGGCGCGGGCTGTCTCTCGGTGAGGGAGGCGCCATGCTCGTGCTGGAAAACTGGGATCACGCGCAGCGCCGCGGAGCGGACATTCTCGGTGAGATTGCCGGCTTCGGGATGAGTTCCGATGCTCACCACATCACTCAACCGTGTGTGGAAGGGCCAGCAAAGGCAATGACTTGGGCAATCTGCGATGCCAGAATCAGCCCCGACCAGATCGGCTACATCAACGCGCATGGCACCGGAACGCAGGCGAACGATGTCATCGAGACGCAAGCGATCCGGCAGGTGCTCGGCTCGCATGCAGATGATGTGCTTGTCAGTTCTACAAAATCAATGCACGGTCATACGTTAGGGGCGGCCGGAGCGGTGGAGGCAGTGCTCGCGTTGCTTGCTCTGCGGCATGGGATCATTCCTCCGACCGCGAATTTTACCGTTCCCGACCCGGCCTGCGATCTCGACGTGGTACCGAACGAGGCACGGACCGCATCCCCTGAATACGCGCTATCTAACACGTTTGCATTTGGCGGACTGAACGCCAGCGTGGTGCTAAAACGGGCGTAAATTCTCAGCAAAGGTCCAGCTCTGGCCGGACCCTTGCTGTGTCGGAGGAGGATGAACGGTCGCACTGCAACCGACACCCAATTTGTAATTAAGTTTACCTCATCCGTTTCGAAAATATACTAATAAATGTAATGGGCTAGAACGGGCTATTGAAATCGGTAGTAGCTACTCGTGCATATGGTTCCGGTACGCCGCGCGAGGGAGTGTACTGAACCGCGGTCTGCCGATGTCATATGTCTGTAAAAGTGAGATGCCCCTCGAAACGGCCATTACTATTCACCCAGCGCCCCCGGCTGTCGACGAGCGCGCGAGCACGGCCGGACTGCGGGCCGTCGCCAGTTTTGAAGCGCTGAAGGGCATTGTCGTTCTCGGCCTGGGGATCGCTCTCCTGTTCCTGCATGAGCATGTCGAGGACTACACCGAAAGTCTTCTGTTCCACCTGCATATCAATATCGAGCGGAATTTTGGCCATGCCATTATGCACGCCGCCACGCAGATCAGCGACGCACGCATGTTGACGCTGGCGCTTGCCATTACCCTCTATCCGACGGTACGCTTCGTTGAAGCCTGGGGGCTCTGGCACCGGCGCGTGTGGGCCGAATGGTTTGCCCTTCTCTCAGGCACCATGTACCTGCCCTGGGAACTCCTCAAACTGGCGGAAAAGCCCAACTGGACGCATGGCGGCGTCCTGCTCACCAACCTATTAGTGATCGCGTATATGCTGTGGATACGTCTGCGCGAATGCTGGCCTCGATGCCGGGCGACCCTGAGTACTATTACTTCGGGCAAAACTTAGTTTGGAACTGGCCCCGCTCCCCGTACAATTAACAGGTAAGCCGCAAAGTACCATTACTGTTAATTAGGGAGGAAATCGGTGCAGATTTTCGCGAGGCTGGGAGCTGAGTTTGTCGTCCGGTTATTGGTCATTCTGCTGCCCATTGCGGCTGCCATCGATGAATGGCAGCCCGGCAGCATCGCTGCTAGCTTTGGATTGAGGCGATCGGAGAACCCGCCCGCTGCTTCCATTTCCCGCGCGTAAAGTCCGGAAACTTCACCGGTCCGCTGGTCAGTTCCAATGACTGGCGGCTCAAAGGGCCCGGCGCAGACCAGGCAGCCGCATCGTAGACATCCAGGTCCGGCTCCAGGCCCCTTCGCAGACATTCCGCGAGCCGGTAGCATTCGATGAAATCCATCCCGCCGTGGCCGCCAAGTTTGCGCGCGATCTCGCCCTGCTTCTTCCAGAGTGCATTCTCGTATTGCGCCTTGTATGGTTCGATGCTGCCGTACTCTTCGCCTCCGGGCTGCCCGTCGAAATAAATACGCGGCGGGTAGTCCTTGAAAATGCCTTTGGCGCCGGCGATTGAATTTAAGCGGCTGTACGGGTGAGGATTCGATACGTCGTGCTGCAAGTTGATGACAAGGCCGTTCACGGTCTTGATCAGGCTGACATTCATGTCGCCGTCGATGTAGCGCTCTTTCCATTTCGGGTCGTCACGGGGTACATGCGCGGCACGGTACTCGGCTAATCCTTTGGCGGGCGTACCCATCGATACAAGGTAATCGAAGCGGTCGCCCCGATTGATACCCATGTAGTTGGCGACCGGGCCCAGACCGTGGGTCGGGTATAGATTCCCGTCGCGCTCGGTGTGCACGGTGCGGCGCCACAATCCTTCCCCTTGATTGGAGAACAGCTCGGAGCGAAGGTCATGCAGATAAGCGGCCTCGCCGTAGAGGAGATCACCGAACAGACCGGCCTGCACCATCGCCAGCACCATGGTTTCGTTTTCGCCATAACAGCAGTTCTCGAGCATGATGCAATGCCGGCGAGTCTGTTCCGCCGTATCGACCAATTGCCAGCACTCTTCGAGGGTCGTTGCGGCGGGAACTTCGGTCGCCACATGCTTCCCGTGATGCATGGCCGCAACGGCCATGGGTACGTGCCAGCGCCAGGGCGTTGCAATCACCACCAGGTCGAGGTCTTCACGGGCGACCAGAGATTCATAGGCATGATCGCCCTGAGTGTACAATTCCGGCGCTGCCTGCCCGGCTTTTTCTACCAGACTCTGAGCATGCTTTGCTTTGTCGGGAACGATGTCGCACAGGGCCTTGACCTGGACGTCCGCACCGAGGAAATTCTTCAAGAGCTCGGTTCCGCGGCCGCCTGTACCGATCAGCCCGAGCTTCGGATTGACCGGCTGAAACGGCATTCCAATCACCGATGAATCGGATGAAGTGCTGGGGGCGGCTTCCTGGGCAGCGGTAACAGCCGCCGTCGTTATAGCGCCGGAAAGAAGAAAGTCGCGTCGCGAAGTGTTCATATCTTGCCCATGGCTGAGAGGTGTTCGCTTACCGGTCTGTTCGAGGCTGGCATCAATGATCTCAGCTTCTAGGCTGCGGCGGCGACCAAGCTCTTCTCGATCGCTTCGGCGATCACCTTGCCGTGGAAGCGGCCGTTCTCGATGAAGATCTCGTTGGTATGCGTTCCGGCAACGATTACGCCGGCGAGGTAAACGCCACACCGCTCACTCTCGAGAGTCTGAGGATCGGTAATCGGCTTCGAAGTCGCGGGGTCAAGATGAATGCCGTGCTCGGCCATAAACTCGAAATCAGGCCGGTAGCCAGTCATGGCAAACAGGAAATCGTTCTTCAACGTGACCTCACCTTCGGGCGTGTTCAGAACAACGTCGTGCACCCGGATCTCCTTCACTGAGCTGTGAAAGTAAGCCTTGACTTCGCCGCTTTTGATGCGGTTTTCAATATTCGGCTTGATCCAATATTTCACGTTGTTCGAAATTCCTGCGCCGCGGTGCACTAATGTGACGCGCGCACCGGTCCAGAAGAGCTCGAGCGCCGCGATGCAGGCTGAGTTTTTCGCCCCGACGATCAGGACGTCGTGGTTGTAATAGGGATGGGCTTCCCGGTAGTAGTGGATGACTTTTGCGAAATCCTCACCAGGCACATTGAGCCGGTTCGGGATGTCATAGTAGCCCGTCGCCAGGATGATTTTTCGCACCGAGTAAGAGAAATGATCACCGGCCGTGTTCTGAGTGCGGAGCGAGAAGGCGCCGTCCGAGCCGTCGAATCCAAGAACCCGCTCGTACTGATGAATGTTCAGACTGTAATGATCTGCAACTCTGCGATAGTATTTCAGCGCTTCGGTACGACCGGGCTTCTCATTCAGCGAGGTCATCGGAATATCGCCTATTTCGAGAAGCTCGGGAGTGGTGAAGAAGACAAGGTTAATGGGGTAATGATAGATCGAGTTGACCACGCACCCCTTGTCAAACAGAACAGCCGAAAAGCCGCGCCTCTGAAGTTCGATGCCACAAGCGAGGCCGGTTGGCCCGGCGCCGATGATTGCTACGTCAAATTGCTCCACGGATCCTCTCAACGATTCCGGCTAGAGAAGCGCTTCTACCTTCTGATAGACGTCTTGCAGCGCTGCGGGCAACGCCTTGGGATCTCTTCCAGCACCCTCCGCCATATCGGGACGGCCACCGCCTTTGCCACCGATGGCTTTCGCGACTTCGCCGACAAGCTTTCCGGCTTGCACTTTTCCGGTCAGATCTTTGCTCACCGCCGAAACGATAGAAACGTTGGAATCGCGCACGGAAGCAATTACGATAACAGCGCTACCCCATTTGTTGCGCAGTGAATCGGCAACGGCTCGCAGCTGTTTTGAATCCAGGCCTTCCAGTCTTTCGGCCAGCACTGTTGCGCCATTGATGCTGCGGCCAGTAAGCTTTTCCATTTGCTGGTAAGCGAGCTGTGTCTTCAGTTGTTCGAGTTGCCGCTCCAGCACCTTCTCATGTTCGAGAACTTTTTCCAGCTGATCGACAACCGATGTGGCAGATGTGTGCAGAAGCTCGCTGGCTGTTTCGAGCTGAGCGGCGGCCTGCTGAAAGCGTTCGAGCGCACGTTCGCCGGTGACCGCCTCAATGCGCCGCACGCCGGTCGAGATATTGCCTTCGTACACGATCTTGAACAGCCCGATATCACCCGTTCGCCTCACGTGCGTGCCGCCGCACAGCTCGCGGCTAAAGTCGGGGATGCTGACCACGCGCACGCTATCACCATACTTCTCTCCAAAGAGCGCCATAGCTCCAGTCGCGAGCGCCTGATCGAGGTCCATTATGTCGGTTTGTACGTCCGTATTGGCAAGAATTTGCTGATTGACGATACGCTCGATCTCGGCGCGCTCGTCGTCGGTCAGCGAGGAGTAGTGCGAAAAATCGAATCGCAGCCTGCCGGGTTCGACGAGACTGCCGGCCTGCTTGACATGCGGCCCGAGGACCTGGCGAAGCGCGGCATGCAGCAGATGCGTCGCGGTATGGTTACGCATTGTCGCACTGCGCAGCGGCGGATCCACTACACCGATGAGTTTGTCGCCGGTACGAACCGGCTGTAACACGTGAATCCTCTGCACCAGCGCATTGGGGGCAGGCTTGTACGCGCCCTCCACAACCGCAACTCGCTCGCGAGTCCCGGCGTGAAGAAGCAAGCCGGTGTCGCCCACCTGCCCGCCGGATTCGGCGTAAAAGGGCGTCTTGCTGAACACTACTTCGGCCGGGCCGGACTCGACCAGATCCACTGCGTTTCTATCCACGATGAGGCGGAAAACCTCTACCGGCGCTTCCAACAACTCGCGGCCGACGAATTCGACTGGTGGCAGGTCTTTATAGACATCCGCGATATGGGCCTTGTCGGCGCCTTTCCAGCTGGAGCGGGCACGGGCGCGCTGCTTTTCCATCTCGACCGCAAAGTTCTCGCGATCGATGGACAACCCGAACTCGCGGGCCATTTCTTCCTGCTCATCGAGCGCCAGCCCGTACGTGTCGTAAAGCTTGAATGCCGCAGCGCCGGGCAAGACGCCATTGACGGCAGATTTGGCTTCATCCTGAAAAAACCGCTCCGCTACCTGGAAGGTGGAAGCATAACGACTCTCTTCCTCGCGCACGATGCGTGCAACGCGCTCCATGCTTTCCTGCAGCTCCGGGTATGCCGGCTTCATCAGATCGGCAACAAAACCGGTCAGCTTGTGCAGATACGGGCCGGTAGCGCCTGCCAGGCGGCCGTTGCGCATGGCGCGCCGCATGATTTTGCGAAGCACATAACCTCGGCCTTCGTTGGACGGTACAACGCCGTCGTGAATCAGGAATGCCGTAGCGCGCGCGTGGTCGGCATTGATACGAAGGGCGATGTCGGTCCGTTCACTGGCATGAACCTTTACATGCAGCAGCTCGGCCGCATGTTGAACGACGGGCTGGATCAGGTCAGTATCGTAATTTGAGAGCTGCCCTTGCAGAATGGCCGCGACGCGTTCCAACCCCATACCGGTATCGATTGAGGGCCGGGGCAAAGGCGTGAGCTTGCCATCGTTGGCACGATCGAACTGCATGAAGACGAGATTCCAGATTTCGACAAAACGGCCGCCCGCATCGGAGGGGAACTGTTCGTTGGCGCGGCCCTCGGCTGCCGCCTCCGGGCCCAGATCGTAGTGGATTTCGGAGCACGGACCGCACGGCCCTGTTTCGCCCATCTGCCAGAAATTGTCTTTTTCGTCGAGCCGGAAGATACGGTCTTTTGAAACACCCGCTACCTTCTGCCACAGCTCCTCGGCTTCATCGTCTTCGCGGAAAACCGTGACATACAGCTTGTCTTTGGGCATGCCGTACCACTGTGGGCTGGTCACGAGCTCCCACGCGAAGGCGATGGCATCTTTTTTGAAGTAATCGCCGAAGGAAAAATTCCCGAGCATCTCAAAGAACGTGTGATGACGGCGCGTGTAGCCGACGTTCTCGAGATCGTTGTGCTTGCCTCCGGCACGAACGCACTTCTGGGAGGATGTCGCGCGCGAGTAGTCGCGTTTTTCGAGCCCAAGGAAAACTTCCTTGAACTGATTCATTCCGGCGTTCGTGAACAGCAGAGTAGGGTCATTCGCGGGGACAAGCGATGAGCTGCGAACAATCCTATGACTCTGCCGGGCGAAGAAGTCCAGAAACTTCGCCCGAATTTCATTTCCAGTCATTCGAATACTTTCAGTTTCGCATCCAGCGCGATATGCCCGGCTGTCGCAATGGTTACGGGCCGGAGATCTGTTCAGCGGTGTTCTGCGAAACGAACTTCGGACGCGGGGGAGGTCGGGATTCCGAATTAGGTCGCTTACGCTCCCGGCTCAGTTTCGAATTTCTTCATTCAATTTTTTATTTCGTTGTGAAATGAAAGCCTTGCGGGTGATTCGGAGGAGGCCATGCACGCCCAGCTGCGGATACTCGGGCGAGATGGCAAGCCAGCGCAAAGGTCCGGGACAGGGTGCCGGCGGCGGTCCGAAGAGCGCCGAAGGGAAGAAGAACTCGAGCAGGAATGCGACCACGCATGGCGTGCTGTCGAAGAAGCTGATCCTGCCAGGTGAGAGCCAGGAACAGTTTGACGAAGTGTGGAACGGCTGGTGGACCGAGTATGAACCCGAAGGCTATGCGGAAGAACGCCTGGTGACGCTGCTGATTCATAACGACTGGTTTTTGCGGCGGGCCATGCGCGCGCTGGCAGAGACCGAAGCGGCGCTTTTTGGCCAGGAGGGTTTGCATCCGGCAGACTGGACGGAAGCGCAACGTGCCCATTTGCAGGTCATGCAGCGGTACAAGACTACGGCGGAGCGGGCCTTTTATCGCTCGCTGGCCGCGGTACAGGGATTGCGAAGGGACAGGGTTTACATGCTCAAGGAATCGACACGGCAGGAACGACGCATCCGCGAGCTGGAACGGGAGCACGAGGAGTTGAAGAAGCAAGCGCCGAAACCGGAGGCTGAGCCGCTGGGCGACTCGTCACGTTTGCGTACGGCTTCGGCACCGAGGTCTTCCGCTGCTTCTGGGATGCCGGGCGGTAGACGGACGGAAGGAAACGATCGGAAGTGATTGCTCATTTATGCGCCGCTTAGGGGATCAAGGTTTAACAATCTTGATATAAATATCCTTTTCCGCTTGTGGCTTGAATCCGTTGTCGGCAAAAGCCCCAAACAGCCACTCCTCCCCTACAATTCCCTCGCTAGGAGCCTGGATGGTCAACGTGCCCGTCGCGAAGCCCTCAGCGTTCAGATTGGTAGCGGTAGCTCCCTTAGGCAAGTGGAGTAGGTAGAAAGACATCCAGTCTCCTTGTGGAAGGGGGCCGGCGGATGCGGGCACAGGCCCCGGCGACATGACGGGGAATCCGGTAGCTGTGAGCGTGAATGTCCCGCCCAAGGGCACTTCCACCGTACAATTCGCTGATGGGCATGGGCTGGTGAACCGCGGCGCCTCGTTTACGTTTAGAGTCAACTGTTGGGTGGTTGGCCCGTCTGTTCTTGGAGCAGTGAGCACCAGGTCGACCGTGTACTGACCTCCCGTGCCCTCCGCCGGAGTGCCGAAGATAACAGCCGCACTTCCAAAAGGACTACTTACGGACGGATTGAACGTGAGACCCGCGGGCAGCACGCCGACTAACGTGATGTCCCCCTGGCTGGCCTGGATTCCAAAGCTGCCGCTCTTTCCCGCCGTAAACGTTGCGGTATTGGGGCTACTGAACACGGCCGCATTCTGCACAATCACGGGGAACGGGTTGATAAGGGAGAACGATCCGAACGCGACCGGGCCAATTTTAGGATTGAACGTACCGGAGGTGCCCACCGGGGGATTGCCCGTCAGCAAGGCGGTCCCGTCGCCGTTGTCTTTCAGTTTCAGCCAGGGTGCGTTGGGGTCGGGTATGAGGGTCCACGATACGGCGGTGATTGCCCCGTTCGAGTGCAGAAGCATTTGATTGGGAACGCCCGCGATGAAATTTGCGCTCGTGGGAGGAACCAGGTTCGCCTCTGGAGGCGGATCCGCCCTAACCTTGAGATACTGCGTGGCTGTGCCTTCTGAGTTAGTGGCTGAAATCCCGGTGTTACATGGCGCAATGCAACCCGTGCTTTGGGGGTACGGCACCACGCCGCTGATGGTGGCGGTCCCATCGCCGTTGTCTTTGAAATTCAGCCCGAGCGCCGGGAACTCGCTTGACGAAAGCACCGGTGTGGGTACCCCAGTGGTGACCACCGTGAAATTGACTGGAATGCCGGCAGTTACGTCTAACCTGTCGGACGAGATGATGGCAAGCTGCGAGCTGACGTCGACTGTGACTGGAATCGAAATGGTTCCCAGGCTATTGGTGGCGCTCAGCTGGAGCGTATAGACCTTCGACGCGGCGTCGCGGCTGCCATTGAATTGAATCTGGAAGGTTCCAGTCCCGCATTTACCTCCATTCAGTGAGAAATCTGCCGGTAAGGATCCGCTCGACAGGCAGATCGTTGGCGCAGGATTGCCGGGAATGGTGATGGTCTTTGTGGAAGGAATGCCCGGTCCGAACGCCAGGACCGTGCCGCTGAAAACAGGCGGTGTCAATACCTGAAGCTTGGCCGTTACAACATTGCCATCGGCATCCTTCAAAGTAATGTCGTCGGACACATAAGTCGCGCACTTGCTGAGATCGGTGCCGGGAGAAGTCAGGCCCTCGGGCGTGTCGGGCAAGCATATTAAATCCGCAGAGTCGGCCTTCGCTTTCGTATGCATGAAATGGTTGCGGATTCGAGACGCTGTCCATTTCACTCCGTGCAGACGTCGACATACCGGATATCGGCATTGACGCCTTCGCCGACCAGGCACGGGGCATTAATGGTTGTACACGACTCTAGAAACCAGCCTCCCCAAGTTTCCACCGTCGCATGATTCCCTTCCCAATCCTGGTAGTTGAGAGTCTTCGAGATGCTCGGTTCCGTGGAGTTAGAGGTAGTGATCTCGAAATTTGGGTCCGTTCCAGCCTGGTGCGCTGGAAGTCCGGTTGTGCTGGGCTTGTCCGGCACGGTTTGCGAGTTGATGGTCGCCTGGATTTTATAGTTGCCGATGCCAGTCGTGTCGTCCACCATGGCTGCCAAATCAGGCAAATTATTCTGAGCCTGAGTCAGAAGATCGCTGAAGTTTGCAATATCATTCTCGTGTTGAATGTTCGTCCCGATTTGCATACCAGCTGCTACACCCGCCGTGATTACGAAAAGGATCGTCGCCACCGGGCCCCCAACAAGAGTGCCGAGCCCTATTACGCTCACCGTTTCGCCGGAAATCAAATACGTTGTGCCCACAGCCGTTGCAGCAGACGCAGGCCCCGAACCGGCCGTTGTAGTTAGGAACGCTGTCAAGGCCGCCGATAAGTTGGCGTAAAGGGCTGATCCGGCAATCCCAGCCACAAGCGCGCCCGCGCCCACAGCGATCCCAGCCTGTGCACCTAATGACAACGAAGTGTCGGCCATCAACGAGCCGAACTCCTTAAATTGCTGTGCGGCCGCCCCATAGGACTCCTTGAATCCGAGAGCCGTAAAATAACTCGCCGCGGGAAGCGGAGGTGTAAAGACATTGCTCTGCAGACCTCCACAGAACACATGGCCGTC
The DNA here is from genome assembly GCA_963846185.1 of uncultured Acidobacteriaceae bacterium. Classification (GTDB taxonomy): domain Bacteria; phylum Acidobacteriota; class Terriglobia; order Bryobacterales; family Bryobacteraceae; genus Bog-105. The sequence goes on from CAWJVA010000014.1 coordinate 42,719, forward strand.
GTAGACCAATTTGTAAGCGTTGGCGATGTCTGAGTCGAGCGTGAAGGTGCAGGGGTCAGCGAAAAACCGGGCGGACTCCCCGATGGCAACTGTGTAGAGTTGAATCTCGTTTTTCTGAACAAGAAACTGCAACCAGTTGAATAGCGTCTGTTCGTGTTTCGTCCGCTCCGATGTTTTTTTCTTGATGATCGCCAACATCTGCGTGATCATGCTCGCGCGAATTTCATCGCGCAGATCCTGCCGGCCGTAGGTGTAAATGACGTTAGCGTCGGAAGCGTCCAGGCCATGAAGGGCTAGGTACGCTTTTACCGAATCCGATTCCAACTGGTTCAGATCACCAAACAAGTTAAATAGTTGACCATTTACGCAGTTGGTTTGAATGATCGCGCTTGCGGACGCTGGTCCGCAACCGGTGCCGTTGCTCTGTGCCGAAGCTTGGAACGATTTGGCGGTGGAACCGAGCGAAATGCCGGCCACGCTCTCGAACCAGGAAAGCATGGGGACGAGCAAGACCGACATCATCAGAGCCAGCGGCCGGTAGAATGCCCGTCTGCGCAGCCCGCATAACGTTAGCACACGATTTTTGCCGCCTTTGGATCTTTCTCGATGGCGGCGGCTTACCCAAGAGGCCCACAGCCTCGGCAGCCTTCGAGCGCTTGTTTCTGTCTGCATGTCAGTCTCTCCTTCCTGGTTCCCAGTTGTCTGCTACTGAAGAAAGGGAGAGCAGGCGGTTGATTCACGCCACGAGTGAAAGATTTTTGGACAAGGGCTTCGCTGCGGTTGATTCGATACGGCTATTGCGGCATGAGGCCGTCGTTTGAGTACAATGTTACCCGGACAAAAGCGCCAGCTCGCGATGTTCCCGCCACGAGAGGGCTTTATTACGGATGAGAAGTGGAAGTGTGCGTACGAACTCTTCGGACGCGCGCTCGAGCTTCCAGCCAGCGAACGGTTGATCTTTACTCAATCCGCGACAAGCGACCCGGAGGTATTGCGCCTGGCTCTCGAATTGATCGAGAGCACACAGGATGAGGATTCGGAAGAGTGTGCCGGGCTTGTGCTAAAGGCTGGAGCCAGAATCGGCCGGTACGAGGTGATGGGCAAGCTGGGACAGGGCGGCATAGGGTCGGTATACGCCGCGCGAGATACCGATCTGCGGCGGATGGCCGCCTTGAAGGTGCTAGCTCCTGGCCTGGGGACAACCGAACTCGCAGCGGAGCGGCTGGTTCGCGAAGCAAGAGCCGCGTCGGCGCTCAACCATCCACACATTGTGACGGTTTACGAGGTAGTCCGGCTCGATGAACAGGTAGCGCTTGCGATGGAATTGGTGCAAGGCAAATCCATCCGCACCTATTGCGGCGAGGCTCAGCCCGCCGATCGCGTAATTGATTGGGGTCGCCAAATCGCGCAAGCATTAGCCGCGGCACACGAACACGGGATCGTGCATGGAGACATCAAGCCGGAGAATCTGATGGTGCGGCCGGATGGATACGTCAAAGTGCTGGATTTCGGGCTCGCGCGTCAGCTCACGACGGGAGAGCAAGCCGGATCGACGAACCCCTCAGGCATGCCGGGTGGCACATTGAATTACATGTCGCCTGAGCAGACCTGCGGCGAACGGCCGACATGCGCGAGCGACATTTTTTCTCTGGGGTTGACGTTATACGAGCTTGCAACAGGCACACACCCGTTTGCCACTGATTCGCTGATTGATACTGCACACGCGATTGCGCACAGCACGCTCAAGCCCGCCTCGGCACTGAACCCGAAAATCCCTGGAGCGTTGGATGGATTGATCGGCTCGATGCTTGGTAAAGATCCCGGCAAACGGCCATCCGCTGAGGGAGTGGTAAGCCGGTTGACCGGCATGATCGGAACAGACCGCAAGCATACGCCGCGACGCGTGAAAGCCTGGTTGTGGACATCCAGCTTCGCTGCCGCCGTGCTTTGCGGCTTCCTCATATGGGCCATCGCTGCGAAGATATCCGCTCCCAAGGAGCCGGTACTGCAGCAAATCACCAGGCAGACCAGCGAGAACAGAATCACAGCGGCAGCCTTATCGCCGGATGGAAAAAAGCTCGCGTTCGGGACCATTGCAGGCTCACTACTCGTGCGGAGAATGAGTGACGGTTTCACCCGGCCTCTTCGCGCTCCGGCTGGGCTCCAAGTGGAGCGGATTGCCTGGTTCACTGACAGCTCGCGGATCTTGGCGAGCGGAATGGCGGCCGATCACCGGCGTGGCATTTGGCTCATAACGCTAAGCGGCGGGGCGGCAGGTCTGATCGTGCCCGAAGGCGAGGATGGAGTTCCATCGCCCGATGGAACGCGAATCGCTTCAACAGGCGCCGACGGAACGGCAATCTGGATGACCGGAGTCAATGGGGCCAGACCCCGGCAGATTCGCAGCGGCGGCGGAATGAGTTCGTTCTCGGCCTTAATCTGGTCGCCGGATGGCAAGCGGATTTCGTATCAGCGGCAGGAGTACGCGCCGCCGCAGGACCGGCAGATCATGGGTTACGGTTCCTCACGCCCCCAACAGAACACTTACAACTACGAAGCGACAGACGCGGATACCGGGCGAGTAGTTGCGTCGCGAAGAGACATCGTGATGACATCCGCTTGCGGTCTGCGGGACGGGCGCGTACTTTATCTACGCTGGATTTCCCCTATGGAAACGCTCCGGCATCAGCTTTGGGAATTACGCACGGATCCGATGACCGGGAACGTTCTCGGGCCGCCTCGTCAGGTGACTCACAGCCCAGATTCGATGCTGTCAAGCCTCTCGGCGGCATACGACGGCAGCAAAGTAGCCCTGGTCCGCAGGTCTGAGTATACGAACATTGCTATCGCCGATCTGCCGCCACACAAAGCGGCATCGAAACTGGAGAATATCAGAAGGCTGACTTTTGCGTTAGCCGACGAATATCCGCACACATGGACGCCGGACAACAGCGCAGTGATTTTTGAATCAAACCGGAACGGCGCTTTCGGTCTTTTTCGACAGAATATCGACGCGCCGGAACCGGAGCCGCTTGTGTTATCAAATGCCGATTGCGTTCTGCCGCAAGCCTCACCCGATGGAAAGTGGGTACTGTACCGCAAGGACCGTGAACAACGCACCAGAAGGACGTTGATGCGCGTGCCGATGAATGGCGGCACGCCGGAACCAGTTCCGGATACCGGGAACGCCGAAGAATTCCGATGCGGCCGGCAGCCCGGTTCGCAATGTATCGTGCGATTTACTGAAAACGATCAGTTCGTGTTCTATGAGCTGGACCCGCTGCGCGGCAAGGGCCGGGAACTTGCGCGCACTGGGTGGAGTTCCTCGATAACGGGAGATTGGGACTTATCGCCCGATGGACTATCCATCGCAATTCCGAACCATGATCCACAAAATGCGAAGGTCCGTCTCATTTCGCTGGACGCGGCGGAACCGGACGCGGCGGAAAGAATAATCACATTGAACGGAGCGAAGAACCTGAATGGATTGGTTTGGGCCGCAAACGGACAAGGATGGTTTGTGGTAGAAAGAACACCGCTAGCTTCGGTGCTTTTCTATGTGGATAGCGGCGCGCATTCGTGGGAGTTGCTGAAGTCGCCGAACTTGTTGTGGGCGGTGCCTTCGCCTGACGGGCGCAGGATCGCCTTCCCACAGGACACCGCCTCGAGCAATGTTTGGGTTATAACTCAGAGGTAAGCTGGTGCTCGAGCCATTTGCGGGCAAACGACCAGCGCCGGTCAACAGTTCGCGGAGCGCAGTTCAGGTGGGAAGCAATCTCGGGAACAGTGAATCCCTCGAAAACATGCATTTCGACAATGGTGCGGAGCTGGGGATCGATGTTCGAGAGGCGGACCAACAGATCTTCGATGTAAGACAGATCGGCTTCACGAAGGTTTCTGAGATCCAGTTCTTCGGAAAAGTCGATTGCTTCGGCATGGCGGTATGAAAGGACGCGCATGATGAATAAGCATGCGCCGCATGATATGAGCTGCAAGACCAAGAAAAGCCTCTCGGTCGGACCTGCGCTCCTCCGCCGCATTCAACGCCTTAATTTTTAAAAGCTCCAGATACAGTTCGTTGACAAGGACGGTGGGCTGCCAGGTGTGGGGCGCCTGCTCGTTTCGCATGCAGTAACGCGCCATGCGGCGTAACTCCGGGTAGAAAATAGCAACCAGTTGACCCGCAGCTTCTTTGCTGCCCAGCCGGAGATTTTCCATGAGGCGCGCGATCTGTTCCGCGTCTGTTCGGTTGGGCTCAGGGAACGGCCTCTTGCTGGCGGTCATGAAATAGACCCTCGAGATAGATAAGTGCGGCCGTCGTTTCAGTACAATATTAGCCCAAACGAAGCGTGAGCCTGGTGATGTTTCCGCTACGGCGAGATCGCATTACAGATGAGAAGTGGAAGTGTGCATATGAGCTTTTGGGGCGCGCTCTCGAGCTTCCGGCTAGCGAGCGGCTGATCTTCACTCGATCTGCGGCAAGCGATCCGGACGTATTGCGCCTGGCTATCGAATTGATCGAGGGCTTACAGGACGAGGATTCGGAGGAGCCGTCTGGGCTTGTGCTGAAGCGTGCAGACAGGTTCGGCCCGTACGAAATTTGCGAGACGCTCGGGCGCGGCGGGATGGGAGAAGTCTATTCCGCACTAGACACCGAATTGGGACGCATGGTGGCTTTAAAGCTGCTGGCGCCAGAGCTCGCGGCGACACCAAGGGCTGTAGAACGGCTGATTCGAGAGGCAAAAGCCACGTCGGCGCTCAACCATCCGAACATCGTGACCGTATACGGATTGACCCGGCAGGATACCAATGTCGCTGTGGCAATGGAGCTGGTACAAGGCGAGGCGCTGCGGAACTGTTGCGGCTACCCGCAAACGGCCGCACACGTGATTCATTGGGGGCGGCAGATCGCGCAGGCGCTGGCGGCAACGCACGAGCGTGGTGTCGTACACCGGGATATCAAGCCCGAAAATTTGATGCTGCGGGCCGACGGAGTCGTTAAATTGCTGGATTTCGGATTGGCACGGCAAACTCTGTCCCAAGGCCCGCGTGCTGAAACGAACATGTCGGGCATCCTGGCCGGGACGTTGAACTATATGTCGCCAGAGCAAGCCGCCGGGAAAGTTGTGGGCGCCGCAACCGACGTGTTCTCACTTGGCATCGTGCTTTATGAACTTGCCACCGGTACTCATCCTTTCCGAGGTGAATTGGAAATCGACACGGCACAGGCGATTGCACACAGGGATCCGAAGCCGCCACGAGCGCTAACTCCCTCGATTCCGGCAAAGCTGAACGCTCTGCTGCTCGATATGCTGGCTAAGGACCCGAATCGCCGTCCCACAGCGAAGGAGGCGGATCGGCGATTGGGGGAGATCGACCCGGCCGCAGTCCGAGGCCGAGGCATCACAGCAATCGCGACAGCATCTCTGGTCCTCTGCATAACGGCAGCAGCTGTTGTGGTGAAGATGCATGACCAGCTGTGGCCAGCACGGAAGCCTAGGTTAACCCAAATCACCACGCAGGATATCGACAACGGAGTGACAGAAGCCGCACTCTCACCTGACGGCGTGAACCTTGCATTCGCGACAGAAAGAGGTCCAATCCAACTGCGTCGAATGAGCGACGGTTTCACCCGCCAGTTGAACACGCCACCGGATTTTCGCATCGACCGGATCGCCTGGTTTTCCGACGGTAAGCGACTGCTGATCAGTGGATCACGAGCGCTCGAGCGGCGGCCTGACATCTGGATAATTTCGTCCGGCACACGAGTACCGCGCCACATTCTCGCGAACTTCACCGACGGAATTCCATCGCCCGATGGAGCAAGAATCGCGGTAACGAATGCGGGTGGAACGGCCATCTGGGTAACGGACTCGAACGGCGAGAGCCCCCGGTACGTGCGAGGAGGCGATGCTACAACCGCATTCACATCGCTGATATGGTCGCCTGACAGCAAGCGCATCGCCTATCACAGGCAGGAGTATTCGCCTCCGCGCGACCGGCAGGTGGACAATCGTTCCTCACAAGTCGAGAAGAATTTCGCTTATCGTTATGAATCGGTGGAAGCGGAGACCGGGCGCGTGGTGGCGACGGCCCCAGGAGTGATGATGATTTCCGCCTGCAGCCTTCCGGACGGGCGTGTGCTGTTTCTGCGCTGGACGAATGAGAGGGAGCCAGATAATCGCGAGATCTGGGAACTGCGCACGGATCCGCGCAGCGGAAAGTTGCTGGGTCCGGCACGAGCCCTGACACGCGCAGGCGCTGTTGGGCTTGCTTCCATTTCGGCTGCCAATGACGGCAAAGAGATTGCGGTCGTGAATTACACCGGGTCTTTCCCTGGTATCAATGTGGCGGATTTACCGCCTGCCGGGGAGCCGATGCGCTTTCTCAATATTCGAACCCTGACCTCAGACGATGACTACCCTCATGGGTGGACTCCGGATAGCCGGGAGCTTATCTTCGAGTCGGCACGCAAAGGCAACTTCAACCTGTACCGCCAGGCCTTGGATGCAACGGAAGCCAAGCCGCTAGTGCTATCGCCGGGTGAAAACGTGCTGGCGCAAGTGACGCCAGATGGCCAGTGGGTGTTGTACCGGTCAACCGAAAACGGCGTGCGGCGACTGATGCGCGTTCCGCTCCGAGGAGGCAGGCCCGAAGCCGTGCCCATAGATGGCGCATGGAACGAATATCGTTGTCCATCCCGGCGGAGCAAACCTTGTGTGCTTAGAACGATCGAAAACGACCAGTTCATCTTCCAGGAACTGGACCCGGTGCGGGGACGGGGCGGCGAGCTCGGCAGAACGGTGTGGAGTCCGACGCTGGTCGGCGACTGGGACATTTCCCCCGATGGAGACGAGGCAGCTATCCCGGATCATGAGATTCGGCAAGCGAAGATACGGTTTGTGCCTTTGGGTAAGGGGCCGCGGCGTATGGAAGAGACAACGCTCACGCTGCCTGGGCCGGAGCGTCTATTTGGCGTGCAGTGGGCAGCCGACGGCGAGGGTTGGTTTGTCAGTGTGGGTCGCGTCAATACATCGGGAGGACCCGACCTCTGTTACCTGGTCTATGTGGACCGAAAAGGCCAAATATCGGTGCTGGCGCAATCTCCTAGCGAGTCCCTATATGCAGTCCCTTCACCCGATGGGCGACATGTCGCTTTTCCTGAGATGAGAATCCGCAGCAACGTCTATTTGGTTCAGGAGTTCTGACGGAGCGCGGTGTGCTTCCCGCCCGCATTCAGGCCCTTGGTCTTTATGAGCTCCAGATGCAGCTCATTACACCGGGTTGCCAAGCGCGGAGCGTACAATGCTAACGAATTGAAGGCTTGATTTTTCGCGATGTTTTCCGCCGCGCGCGGGAGCCGTATCCAGGATGAGAAGTGGAGTAACGAGATCGCAAATGAAAGCGGCGAGAATACACCGGTTCGGCGGGCCAGATCGGTAGCCGCTCAGCGACTCGCAAGGCGTTTCATCATCCGACCGATTAGCGGAACGATATCGGACAGCAGACGGCCACCGACCGCGAAGTCCGTGGGCGGGTAAGGGTGAAAACGGATGTTGACGCCATCCAGCCTGGTAGGCGGGATATTGAAGAGTTCTGCGAGTAAGGGAGTCAGACGTTGTGCGATGCGCCGCTGCTGCTTTACGGACATGCTCCAGTCTGAAAGTTCCACTGTCAAATCGATCGCATTGCGTTCCTCGGGCGTACGCGCCCCGATGAACAGTTCGTTTTCGCGGTAAGCCACAAAGTGCACGGTGGTCCGTTCACGCAGTTCCTCACGTGTCAAGCGAGCGCGGGGATTGAAGAACAGATCATTGACTGCTGCGGTCAACTGCTCCGCAATTGCCCGCCTCCGCTGGCAGGGTATGTCAGGACAAGTGATACGCAGATACGGCACGATGGCTCGAATTTTATCCCGTAGCGAAGCGATCGATACCATCGAAATGGAGGTCAGAGCATGAACAAGATCACACCGTTTCTGTGGTTCAACGACAACGCCGAAGACGCCGCGGAGTTTTATCTCTCGGTATTTCCGGAAGCGAAGAAGCTGGGCGAGCTACGTTCAAGCGGCGTGGGGCCCTGGCCGGCCGGAAAGATCGCGACCATCACCATCGAACTGATGGGACAGCAAATGACGTTCCTCAACGGTGGCCCCGCACAGGCCCTCACGCCGGCTTTCTCGTACTCCGTAGCGTGCAAGGACCAGGCCGAGATCGACCGCTACTGGGAGAAACTGCTCGAGGGCGGCAAACCGATGGCCTGCGGCTGGCTGACGGACAAGTTCGGCCTGTGCTGGCAGATCGTGCCGGAGAAGATTGGCGAGATCCTGAAGCATCCGAAGGCGATGGCCGCGATGATGAAGATGGTGAAGTTCGACATCGCCACACTGGAGGCCGCCGCCCAGGAGTAACGGCGAGCGGGGACGGAGCCGAGCGGCGCGAGCGACGATAGACGACTGACCTCGCTGATACTGCCCAGTCGTGGGCCGAGGAGCGCCTCACCCGAGTAGGCGAATCGTGTGCCGTTTATGCTGACCGTCCTTGCTCTGTTTATGACTTCGCTCGAGAAGCATCTTCACGTCCTTTCCGTGGAGATTGGCGGCCGGGTTGCTTCGTCAGGGCTCAGGGCAGCGGCGGAGTACATCGAAAGTGAACTACGCTCGTATGGTTACGCGCCGGAGCGACAGACGTTTGAGTTTGGCGGACATACTTTCGCCAATATAGAGGCGGAAATCAAGGGCACGAAGCACCCCGAGAGTGTTCTGGTATTCGGCGCGCACTACGATACGGCGGGTAATCTTCCAGGCGCGAACGATAATGCCACCGGCGTGGCTACGGTGCTGGAACTGGCACGGACGTTTGCAGGTTCGAGGCCGCAGAAGACCGTGCGCTGGGTTTTCTTTACGAACGAGGAGCCTCCCTATTTCCAGTCACAAGGCATGGGCAGCTACGTGTATGCGAAGCGCTGTCACAAACGAAAAGAGGAAATCGATGGCATGTTTTCCATCGAGACGATTGGATACTACACGGATAAACGCAATTCGCAGACGTACCCGACCGGCTTCCATCCCGGTTATCCGGACCGCGGCGATTTCCTCGGGTTTGTTGCTGACTTGAGAAGCGCGCTACTGCTGCGGAGCACGCTAAAAGCTTTTCGCAGTAGTACTGCTTTGCGGGCCGAAGGAGTGGTAGCACCCAGTTCCATTCCAGGGATCGGATGGTCCGATCATTGGTCGTTTTGGCAATTCGGATACAAGGCGCTGATGCTAACGGATACCGCGCCTTATCGATATCCGCACTATCATACGGCGGAGGACACGCCAGACAAGCTGGACTGGAAGAGGTTTGGGCAAGCGGTCGAGGGGATTGAAGGTATGGTGCGGATCTTGGCGGGCTTCGGACGCCCATAACCGTTTGAGGGCGGAGCGCGTCGCTCTGCAAGAACCTTTTGCTTGAGAACGACAGTCGGTTGGATCTATCAAATTTGTGATCTTCAAACACGAATACCAGTTGTTGTATATTTACCACAATAAATCCACAACACCTGGTACTCAGGGCGAAATTTCTGTATTGACGGGTGGAAAAATACTTATAACACTAGGACCGTGGAGGCTTACTCAGGGGCCCACATCCCTGAGTAAATCAACCACGAAAAATAACCGTAAAAAGGAGGGCGAGTGCTAATAGTGCAAACACACTATTCGATTGAGTATCTCCCTTTACTCAGCCTGCTGGTGCTTTTTGCTATCAGGATAACTATCAACCTGAAGCTCCTACCGCGTCGTCGGTAAGGGCCAAACCTAGTGGGAGCGGCGGGTTCCGCTCCCACTACTCAAGAACTAACGATAGCGTTAGCAAATGTCAAGCATAGTGATACCACGGCGATATCAAAATTTCTAGGTCTTGAAAAAAATTTGCCGCTTGTCCACTGTTTCAATTGGATCGACGAAGAAGCCAGCCGCCATGGACGGCCAACTAAGGGGTCGTACTCCGGGGAAGCAATACCCAAAGCCAATCCCAACAGGAGCAATCTGACCAGGAAAACGATGCCACTTCAGGCAAGCGACAGCCGGTGATGCATAGGAAACCTTGTAAACAGGGCAGGAATTTTCAACTCTCTACAGAATGGATCATTTTGTAGAGAGTTCGCGTGCTTTCTGCTCAGCAGGCGCAATGATATCACCTTCTAGGCAGCCCAACAGCATGGCGTCATTGGTGTAATGAAGGGGAGGAATGACCTGTGGAAACCGTGTCAAATCGGAGAAAATAGCCCATTCCGATTGCGACCCGAGCAGGAGCGGTCGGACAGGAACGGAGAGCAGCCTTGGAATAATGGCCATCAATTCGTGCGGAATGCTTCGAGGGTCGGTGAGGTCGGCAATTACAAAGCGGGCTAGGTGGGCAAGCGTAGAAACGGTCTCGGTGAAATCGCGATTAGAAGGCTTCTCAAAGTCGAATAAGATCGGTAGGTAATCGTGGCTTCGGAGGGCATTGCGAAGCGTGTCGAGGGTAGCCTTGCGTTCGGGTGTAAAACGGCCAAGGATTAGGACTGCTTTGCTGGTGATCGTGTTGATGACATTGCGGATCTTACTGTTGTTGAGAAGCAAATAGATGAACTGTGCAACTTCGAGGTTGTCTACCGTAATAGCGGGCTGTTCGTTGGTAATAACTAGGCTGGTTTGAACTGCATTTTGCAGCTTTACGTCCCAGACTGAGACCCCATAGACTTTCGCATCCGTAAGGATGGCATGTTCCAGATTAGTTGCAATCAGAGCTGATTCGCTGAGGTCCGCCCCGCGGAGGTCCGCGTTGCTGAGGTTCACCCCGCCGCTGAGGTCCGCGTTGCTGAGCTTCGCTCCGATGAGGTTCGCTCCGATGAGGTTCGCTCCGTGGAGGTCCGCCTCTCTTAGGGCCGCCTCGCGGAGGTCCGCGTTGCTGAGCTTCGCTCCGCTGAGGTCCGCGTTGCTGAGCTTCGCTCCGCTGAGGTCCGCCCCGCTGAGGTTCGCCTCGTGGAGGAACGCCTCGCGCAGGTCCGCGTTGCTGAGGTCCGCGTAGCTGAGGTCCGCGTTGCTGAGCTCCGCGTTGCTGAGCTTCGCTCCGATGAGATCCGCCCCGCGGAGGTTCGCCTGCCTGAGGTTCGCCTGCCTGAGGTTCGCCTCTCTGAGGGACCGCGTTGCTGAGGTCCGCCTCGCTGAGATCCGCCCCGCGGAGGTTCGCCTGCCTGAGGTTCGCCTCTCTCGAGGACCGCGTTGCTGAGGTCCGCCTCGCTGAGGTCCGCTCCGTGGAGCTTCGCTGTGATGAGGTCCAGATTGACGAGGCTGTTATCACTTCGCCATCGGTTCCACTCTGTAACGCTCTTCTTAACGAGTTCAACCAGCTTCCGGTCGGCCACTCAGCAAAGAATACAACGTCTAGCGGGGTGAGAAGGCGGAATCCTATGTCGACACCTTTCGGCGGATCGAATCTACGCATTCCAAGCTCTCACAGAGCTGAAAATTAGCTGCCTTGCCGCTGCTCATCATTTCCTGTGAAGTCCCGCAGCTCTGGATAGTGCTCGATCGCAGGCGCCGGAGAGGACGATAGCTTTAGGATTCCGAAACATCCGATGCGTCCGGCACCGCGCTGCCTGATGCGCTTACCGCGCGACAGGATCCCGGATATTTCGCTGCGTTGTAAATACCGCTACTGAAAGGGCGGCTTTTCACCAGTGGGGATCGCGCCTCCATGCTGGGACGAGACAGGCCGGCACAGCCGTCGCGAGCAGCGTTGCAGCGGCCGCCGCAAAGATCGCCGGATCGAGCAGATGGTTCATACAGCATCGACTGGATTGACGAGTCGGTCCGAGGACCAGGTTGTACCGGGTCGAAGAGTGCCGTAGGGAAAAAGTCAGTCTCTCCGTCGATATGTTTTGCTCCAGATCAAAAAGCTGAATTTGCAACTGCTTGAGGCAGACAACAAGGCGCAAGGGAGCGGTGACGATCAGGTGGCAGATCCAAGGGCTGTTCCTCGGTTTACAGCCTGTCGAGCAAATACGCCCGAATATAAGACTCGGGCGTATTGCTTGGATGCCGGGCTGCGTTTGTTTACTGCTCGCCGTTAATCATCACGCTCTGCGAGGATGTGAGGTCGTCTGCTCCCCATAGGGCCCTGCTGCCCCAAATCGCGGCCGCTCCCCACAAGGCTCTGTTGGCGTCCGAATTACTGGAAGCACTCCATACAGTGCCGGCGCCCCAGAGAGCTCGGTCGCCGGAAAGGACAGAATTACCCCAAGTTGCGCCGGCACCCCACAAAGCTCTGTTTGACGAGACGGAACCGGCCCCCGACAAAGCCTGGTCAGAAAACACGGAACTTGGGTCAAACGAGAGCTCCACATCACCGGTCGTGCTGTCGTAAACTGCTGTCGGGGAGATCGCGGTAGCTCCGGACGGTACCTGGGTCAGCAAACTCAGTGCGGCTTTCAGGTCTAAGTAGCCAGCCCCTACGGTGAAGATATCGTAGTAGCTCGTGTAGCTTTGTCCGGTAATAGAATCTACGACCGTGCTTACGGTCGGGAAGGTTTTCGAGGCCGTTTCCATCAGTAACATCTTGACCTGATCGGGGCTGAGCGCCGGGTTTGCCTGGATAAGATCCGCTACCGCTCCGCTTACGACCGCGGTGGCCATACTAGTGCCATTCAGAACGAAATACTGATTTGAGTAGCCCCCACCAATCTTCACCCCGGGCGGCTGACTATTTGCGTCGCCATTGTATGTGGGCTGGACAGGGATGGCGCCAAGCTTCGGTGGATTGCTCTGATAACTCGCGAGCGCTGCCACATTTTGTGGGTTAGCAAGGGGAAGAGTAGCGTGTTGGGCCAAAAGCGAAATTATCTGATTACCCGGCGCCACGATGTCCGGCTTCACAATGTGGTCTAACATCGTTGGCCCTTTCGAGCTATAGCTTGCGACCAGATCATCCGAGCGTGCAGCCGTTCCCATGCTTCGCATGGCGCCTACGGTAATGACGTAAGGGTCGTTGCCGGGCGCGTCGATGGTCCCATACCCATTGTTGCCAAACGTGTTATCACGGCCATCGTTGCCAGCCGATACCACAACGACGATACCGGCCTGCCAGGCAGCCTCAACAGCCTGGCAGAGTGGATCCTGCAGATAACTTTCGTACACGGGACGGCCGAGCGAAAGATTCATCACACGGATGTTGTACGCGCTCTTGAGAGCGATTGCACGATCGATGGCTGCAATAACGGAGCTGTCCGATCCCTCGCCGTTGACGTCCAGCACCTTGAGGTTGATCAGGTTCACGCCCGGCGCGATTCCGACGAACGTTTGGATGCAGTTCGAGCAAATGGAGGCTTTTCCATTTGAGGCGATGATGCCGGCGATATGCTGCCCGTGTCCAAACCAGTCGAAGCCATAGCCCGCGGGCTTTCCGCCGGAACTGCCGTTGGCTTGTACAGTGAAGTCTTCGGTGTATACCGGTGCGTGACTATATGCGCCCAGGTTATCGTCCTGGTTGATCCCGCTGTCTACGATTGCGACGCCGACACCCTGACCGTTGTAGCCGGCATTCCAAACGGATGGAGCATTGACAGTTGCGGGCGTTATCCCTATTGACACGGTTCGCTTGTGAACTTTGCGATCGGCAGAAATAAATTTCACGTCAGCATCAGCGGCCAGAGCGGCGAGAGCAAAGGGCGAAACCAGGTACACGCCGGAGTGAACGGACGAGAACTCTGAAACAACAGTCCCGCCCAGCGCAGCGATCTTGTGCACAGTGACTTCGCCCAGATTCACGTTCCATTGCACAACTACCTGCACCTTATTTTGAGCACCAACATTTGTTAGATCTGATGACACCTTCGTCCGAGCTCCCGCGGAGCATATCAACGCTGCCGCCAGAAATAGCGAGGAGAGCCTTTTCATTCGTATTCCTTCCCGACCGCCGGTACTAAATACGTGTATTTGGCACAGCGGATCACAACTTACGTATCGGTAATCCGCTGCTTACTTTAGGCTTTGGGCGACAAGCTTGTACCAGTACTACTTACCGCTGATAGCTGCCCCGAGGGAATTTCGCCGGTTATGCCGACGCGCCTCGTGACTGCTCAAACACCCGCGCCAACATGGCACAACCGCGCTTCAACTCAGCGGGCGTGCATCCCGCGAAGCCCAGGACAAGTGCGCCCGGATGCGAGTGGTGGGTGGTGAATTCGGAAATGCCAGCCACCTCAAGCCCCAGGCCACGCGCGCGATCGACCACCTCGCGCTCGTCTTGGCCCGTGCAAATCCGACCAGTTGTACGCATCCCGGCATCGGCACGCACGACCTCCAGACACCCACTTAAGTAGCGCTTCGAGTTCTCAAACAACGCCTCGCTTCGTTCCGCGTAAATTTGCCGCATCCGGCGCACATGATGACCGAAATGGCCGTCGAGAATGAATTCAGCGAGTATGGCCTGGTCGAGCGTTGGCGGATGCCGATCGTAAAGCGAGCGAGCGGTCGTAAGCGCGTCAGCAATCCGCTCGGGCGCCACAACGAATCCGAGCCGAAGCGAGTTGAACAGCATCTTGGTGAAGGTACCGACGTAAATCACGCAACCTGACTGGTCCTTGCTCTGTAAGGACGGCTGCGGCTGGCTGAAGTAGCGATACTCGGCGTCAAACTCGTCCTCGATGATCCAACTATTCTCCTCAGACGCCCAGGCCAGCAGTTCCTGACGCCGCGTTGGCGAAAGCGTCACGCCAAGTGGAAACTGGTTCGACGGCGTCACATACGCAAGGCGTGCCTTCGGCGCCAGGTTGCGAGCAGCCGAGACAATCATTCCCTCCTCGTCTATAGGCACCGGAACGATGCGCGTGCCGCCTGCCTGGAGCGCGAATCGCGCACCCGGGTACCCGGGATCCTCCATCCAGACCTCGTCGCCACTGTCAACCAGCATGCGACTCACAAGCTCCAGCGCTTGCTGTGCGCCCGATGTGACGACGATCTGGGTGGCGGTGCATCGCACACTTCGCGTGGCGCCGACGTACTCCGCGATGGCTTTTCGCAACGGCAGATAACCGCGAGGATCACCCTGTCCGTAGGATGAACGTGGCGCGCGACGCAACACGCGACCCGCAACACGCGACCAGAGGTTTACCGGGAATAAGTCGATGGCGGGCTCATAGCTACGAAATGCTTTGCCAAGCGAGCGCGATGCCGGCAAAGTCTTCACTCCGCGGATCATCTGTTGGCCCCTCTTCGACAATGTCGCCCGTGAATCAGGAGCAGTACTCGCCGCGACCGGCGTAGCGATAATAGATGCCTCCGGCAATTCGGCAGCGACAAACGTCCCCGCACCGACGTGTGCTTCCAGATAGCCTTCGCTCCTGAGCGTGTCGAAGACTGTGGCGACCGTACCGCGCGCAACCCCGTATTGATGCGCCAGGTTGCGGGTGGATGGCATGCGCGCGCCAGGCTTCAGCCGTCCATCCAAGATTGCAGCATGTAATTGCGAATAGAGCCAGCGGCCCAACTCCTCACCAACGCCGGCTGGATCGAGGGAAAGATCCTGAAACGTTTCGGACTTACCCATAAGTGGCTCACTGAATATTTTCATTATGGATCTTCAAGAACGCCGGCCATCTGCTTACTCTGAGATTGAGAAGAGACAAGCATATGCAAGCAAGACTCGATTTACAAAAGGCGTCGCCGGCCGCGTTTCAGGCGCTGGTGACGCTGGAGAACTTCATTCGAAAGTCGTCGAAATTGGAATCCTCGCTGCTGGAGCTGGTCCGCATGCGGGCCTCGCAAATGAATCGGTGCGCGTACTGTCTGGACATGCACAGCAAAGACGCCCGAGCTGAAGGCGAGACCGAACAGCGGTTGTATACGCTCAACGCCTGGCGCGAGACTCCGTTCTTCACCGACCGAGAGCGCGGCGCGCTGGCCTGGGCCGAAGCAGTCACCAATATCGCCAGCGATCACATCTCCGACAGCTTGTACGAAGCAACGCGCGAGCGTTTTAGCGAAGAAAAGCTGTTCAACCTGACGCTCGCAGTGGCCTCCATCAATGCATGGAACCGTCTCTGCATTGCATTTGAGGCTGTGCCGGGCACGTATCAGCCGGCATCGAGGAAGCGGGAAGGAGTTCCACAATGAGGATTCTGGTAGCTGGGGGAGACGTTGCAGGACAGTTCGCCCGGCGCCCACAAGGCCGCGGTTGCGACTATGTAGCGGCGCGAAAAAAAGCGCCTCGCTAAGCATTCGGCATACATCGAAAGAGAAGAGAAATGGACGCGCGAATCGAGACGGACATTCTGATCGTAGGGGCGGGCCCGGTGGGATTGTTTCTTGCCACCGAATGCGCCCGTCGCGGGCTGAACTACCGCATCATCGAGGCGCGCGCGAACCAATCCGCCCATTCCAAAGCGCTGGCAATTTTTCCTCGCACGCTCGAGATCTTCGACATGGCCGGCCTTGTCCAGCCATTTCTCGAAGCCGCCAACAAGGTCACCTCGGTGGGCATTTACGCTCATGACAAGCAACTTGCGCTGCTGCCGTTCGCGCCCGGGGAGAGCCCGTATCCGTTCGTTGCGATGGTACCGCAGAATGTCAGCGAGCAGTTATTGCACGACCAGTTGGTTGCGAGAGGCGGCAATGTGGAGTATGAAACGGAATTCGTCACAGCTGAGCAAACCGACGGGTGCGTCCGCGCAACGGTGAATGGCAAGAATGGTCAACAGGTCGTTCGGGCTGCCTTTGTCGTTGGCTGCGATGGCGCACATAGCCAGGTGCGGAAGTCGATGGGTGTACCGCTCGAGGGCGGAGAGTACCCGGATGCCTTTATGCTCGGCGACATCGAAACTAATGATGCACTTCCTTCCGACCAGTTGCAGCTCTGCCCTAGCGAATTCGGACCGGCAGCGATTTTCCCGATGAGTGCGACCCGCCGTCGTCTGGTTGCAACGGTAGAGCATGCCGAAGGAGACCGGCCGTCGATCGAGCTAGTGCGCAAGATCCTGGCGGAGCGCGCGCCGAAGGGAATCGAAGCACGCTCGCTCTACTGGAGCAGCTATTTCCGAATTCATCACCGTCACGCTTCGAAGCTTCGCTCCGGGCGAATTCTGATTGCAGGTGACGCGGCGCACATCCATAGTCCTTTTGGAGGACAGGGCATGAACACGGGGCTACACGACGTTTGGAATCTCGCCTGGAAGCTGGACTTCTATCTTCGGGGCTGCGGCAATGAGACCCTGCTGGACAGCTATACCGCGGAGCGCGTTCCCGTGATAGCAAGCGTCATTCGTACGACCGACCTTCTCACGCATGTGATGGGCACGCCCAACCGGTTTGTGAAGACTCTGCGTGACGCTGTCATTCCGATGGTCTCCAGACTGGCTCCGTTTCAGCACGCCTTCGTTCAACGGCTGTCTGAACTGGGCATCGCATATCCGGAGAGCCCGATTGTCGAGGGTCCCGGCGAGCGCTACCTGGATGACTCGATGCGCGGTGGCGCCGGAATTGGAAAAACGTTTTTGCTGATCACAGAAGCAGGCAAAGCAGCAACGATGCGCGAACAGATGAGACCGTTCGAGAATGCAGTCGAAATCCGGCCATCGCAAGAGCCAGGAATCAAGTTGATTCGTCCGGATGGGTACGTAAGTTATGCGTCCCGAGCCGCAGGTGATGAGGCGATTGCCAGCGTGAAGCTGCTATTAGAGAAGCAGACAACGAGCGATCGTGCAGAATCTTCGCCGAGCCGAAGCGTTACTGCTTACCGCGCCTAAGGCGCCGACTTCGCGGACTGAGGCTACGGTGTTCCGCGCGTGGGCGCCGAGGAGGCCGTCTTGCTGAAGTCGCCTGCTTTGAAGGTGCTGATCTTCGCTGGATCGATGTACTTACGAAGAGCGGCATTCACCTCGGCCGCAGTCAGCGATGAGACCTGCCTTTCCAAACCCGCATCGAATTCCATGGTCCGGTCCCAGTACGCATTGCGCACAAGCCGTCCGGTCAGCTCGTTGTCTTGCCCACGGCTTACCTGGCGTGATTGCACCCAGCCGGACTTAGCTGCCGCGATCTCCTGATCGGTGAAGCCGCCGTCAAGCGCTCGCTTGAGCTCTTCTACGAAATCCGCTTGCACTTTTGCCGTGTTCTGGGGCGCAGAGATAGCGTACGCCGTGAACGAGCCGCTATCTTCCTTGGTGGGCACCTCGAGCCGCGAGCCGATGCCGTAGCTGAGCCCATCCTTCACACGAATGCGCGTGGCAAGCCGCGAGTTCAGGAAGCCACCTCCGAGCATATAGTTGGCGAGCAGCAGAGCCGGATAATCCGGGCTCTCGTCGTCCATCTTCACGGGCTGCAGCGCGACAAACATGGCGTTCGCCTTATCCGGCGTGTCGAATGCCTGGTTTACTGCCTCTACACTCTTGTAGGGAGTCATTACGCGAGCGTAGTGCTCCTTGCTGGTCCAGCCGTTATACAGATTCGAAATCTGCTTCTGCGCTGTCTCAGGATCGAAGTCCCCGACCATAGCGAGCTCAGAACAGGACGCGCCAAAAAAGCCCTCGTAGAACGACTTCACGTCTTCGAGCTTCGCGCCCTTTAATGCATCGAGTTCCTCATCGACGGTCATGACGTAGCGCACGTCGCCTTTGGGAAACGGCCTCAGATGCCGTTCGGCATTTTGGAAGGCAATCGCGGTAGGTTCGCGGCGCTGTTCTTCGAGCATGGTCAGTTGCTGCTGCTTGAGCGCTTCAAATTCAGAGGATGGGAACGACGGCTTCCTGAGAACCTCGGCGACAAGATTCATGACAGCAGGGAGATTTTCTCGCGTTGTCTGGATTGAAATAGTCGCGCCGGTTGCCGTACCTGTGACTCGTACACGAGCGCGCAGCTTATCGAAGCTATCGGAAATCTGCTGGCGCGAATGTTCAGTGGTTCCACGCATGAGCATCTCGGCCGCGAGGCTCGCGACGATGTCCTTATCTCTGAGATTGTTCTCATCGCCAAAGTGCAGCCGGAACGTTGCGTTCACAACGCCGCCGCGGGTCTTTTTCGAAATGAGGGCGAGCTTGATGCCGGGCTGAAGCTCGCCGCGAATCGTGCGCTTGTCGATGTTTGCCGGACTGGGGTCAAAAGCTTCTCCCTGCGGGACAGCCTCGCCTCCTTTGTAGTCTTTGACCAGCGCGGCGACATCGGGAGCTGGCGGGATCTGTGAGCGATCGGGCTTCTCGGTGGGGATAAACAGGCCGACCGTCCGGTTCGATTGTTTCAGGTACGTTCTGGCGAATTTGTCGATATCCGAGGTGGTGGCGTCGTGTATGCGATCGCGGGTGATGAACGCAAGACGCCAGTCGCCGGCCGCAATGTACTCACTGAGAAACAATCCTAGCCGTTCGGAATCGCGAATAGTGAGATCAAATTGCGAAGCAAAGACTGTCTTGCTGCGATTCACTTCTTCGTCGGTCGGCGGCGTGTTCTCGACATCATCCACAACGCGCAGGAAAGTCTGCTCGATCTGATCGAGATCAGCGCTGGCAGGAGCTTGCGCGAACAACACCAGCATGCCGGGTTCGCGCGTATCGGTTGCTAAATCGAAGACACTGCCGGCCTTCTTCGTTTCGACCAGCGCTTTATAGAGGCGGCCAGCGGGCGCATTGGCGAAGACGTTTCCCAGCACATTCGCATATGCGCCATCAGGACTGGCCAGCGCCGGTACGTGCACCCCGACAATCACAACCTTCGCGTCGCCGACACGCCGCAGGGTCACCGTGCGCTCACCGTCTTGCACAGGTTCTTCGGTGTAGGTCTTCTCGAGCACACGCGCGGGTTTCGGGATCACACCGAGATATTTAGCGATGAGGGCCAGAGTCTTGGCTTCGTCCACATGGCCGGCGACGGTTAAAACCGCATTGTCCGGCTGGTAGTACTTGTGATAGAAGGCCTGCAGACGCTCGATCGGCACGTTCTCAATGTCGGAACGGGCGCCAATGGTGCTCTTGCCGTAGTTGTGCCATAGATACGCCGTTGCGAAGACCCGTTCCATGAGAATGCTAGTCGGGCTGTTCTCTCCCATCTCGAACTCGTTGCGAACGACGGTCATTTCGCTGTCGAGATCTTTTTTCGCGACAAACGAATTGACCATGCGGTCGGCCTCAAGATCGAGTGCCCAGTTCAGATTCTGATCGGTCGCCTCGAATGTCTCGAAATAGTTCGTCCTGTCGAACCAGGTAGATCCGTTCGGGCGCGCGCCATGCTCAGTCAGCTCCTGCGGAATATTGCGGTGCCCCGGACTGCCCTTGAACAGCATGTGTTCGAGCAGGTGGGCCATGCCTGTTTCACCGTAGCTTTCGTTGCGCGAACCGACCAGGTAGGTCATATTCACCGTGGTCGTGGTCTTGGTGGGATCGGGGAAGAGCAGAACCCGGAGTCCGTTCGGGTAGTCGTATTCGGTGATTCCCTCAACCGACGCTCCTTTCACCACACCGGGTGGAAGCGCGGGTGTGGATTGAGCGCAGGCGAGGCCGCACAAGGAGACAGCGGCCACAACATATTTAGCCAAGCGGGATTTAGCCAAGCGGGATTTAGCCAAGCGGGATTTAGCCAAGCGGGCCAGAGAAAGTCGCAAGCAGCGAGACCTCCTGAGAGAAATACATATAGGAACAAATTAGCGCACAAGCCGTTGGCGGGTGTGAACGTTCAAGGCACGATCGAGGCTTTTTCAACGTAATCGAGCTTCGGGTAGTGCTCTTCCAGATACGCGTTACCGATGTCAGCGATGGCAGCCTGGTTCGGGCCCGTACCTTGCGGAGCGCCTTCGCCGTAGCCGCTGTAAAGCTGAGTCACGTGTTCTAAGCCCTGAATAACTTCACCAAACGGAGTGAAGCCTTGAGAATCGAGCGAGGCTGAATTGTCGCCGAGATTGATGAAGACTTGAGTGGTGCGGGAATTCGGTTCGCCGGTTTTGGCAAACACGACGGTCCCGATCTTATTCGAGACCTTCGGCGGGTCATCCATGATGGAAATGTTGCTCCAGCGCTTGTTGACCTGCGAATCTCCGTTGATACCCCACTGCACGATGAAGCCGGGCAGAACGCGAAAGAATGCGTTGTTGTTATAGAAACCGATCTTCGTGAGTTCGTAGAAGTGATCGGCTCCGAGTGGCGACCAATCGCGGTGAATCAGCAGCACGACATCGCCTTTTGTGGTGTTGAGCAGCACTTTGTATTGGGCAGGGGCGGGCTCCATTTTGGTGGACTTCTTACCGCCACACGAAGTCAGCAGGATGAATGCGCTTGCGAGAAGGGCAGCGCTAAACAGACGTTTCAAAATGCAGTTTGCTCCAACAATCGTAAGGAATTCGTTTGCTGCAAGAGGCTCGGCGATAAGACTCTACCACGATGGACCGGAACAGGTGGGCAGGCAAGGTCTTGAAGGCGATGTACATCCGCTTTGCGGTCACACTCCAAATCGTTTACAGTGGGCGTGTCTATGAATTGTCCGAACTGTGGTTTAGCGAATGAGCCGAACGCCCGATTTTGCGCGAACTGCGGCACGGCGTTAAACGCGGCTGGCCCTGTGATGCCTCCGCCTCCGCTACCGCCTGCCGGGCCGCGGCCCGCCGGAATGGGAATGGGAAAGGCGATCGGCCTGGGTTGCCTGATCCTGGTACTCTTTTTTATTTTTGGACTCTCCTGTACGCGGTCCTGCTTCTTCGGCCGCCACCGGCGGTACTACGTGCGCCACATCTCACTTCGCGTCCCGCCAGTTCGGCCCATAACCTACATCAACGACTAACGGCACCCGCAGTGCGTAGACCGATTCCATTTCTTTCTTGACAAGATCTCGCAGGCGCTCACGCTCCTCGACGGGCGATTCGAAAACAAGTTCGTCGTGCACCTGGAGCAGCATGCGCGCGCGCATGCCTTCTTTCGAGAGAACCTGTGCGATGCGAATCATGGCGACCTTGATGAGATCCGCCGCGGTGCCCTGCAACGGCGTATTGACGGCTGTACGCTCGGCAAAGGAGCGGGCAGCCGGATTCCGGCTCTGCATGTCGGGGATCGGCCTGCGACGGCCCATGAGAGTCTTCGCCACGCCCGTTTGCCGGACCTCCGCAATGGTGCGGTCGATGAACTCGCGAACACCGGAGTAGCGCTCGAAGTAGCGCCGTATGTAAAGGTCCGCTTCTTTTCGATCGATGCACAGCGTCTGCGCCAGCCCAAACGGCGTCTGGCCATAAACGATGCCGAAGTTCACAGCCTTGGCTGAACGCCGCATATCGGCAGTCACGAACTGCGGATCTACTTTGAACACTTCAGCAGCA
Organism: uncultured Acidobacteriaceae bacterium; assembly: GCA_963846185.1. Classification (GTDB taxonomy): domain Bacteria; phylum Acidobacteriota; class Terriglobia; order Bryobacterales; family Bryobacteraceae; genus Bog-105. Next base: position 65,023 of record CAWJVA010000014.1, read on the forward strand.
GTGCGAGTGTGAATGTCTTCGTGATTATTGAATGACGCGACCAGGACGGGATCTTCCGACATATGCGCGAGCAAGCGAAGCTCGATCTGCGAGTAGTCTGCGACTACCAAATCCCAGCCGGGCTCAGGAACGAACGCTGCGCGAATCTCGCGCCCTTCCTCACTGCGTATGGGAATGTTTTGCAGGTTCGGATTGGAGGACGAAAGCCTGCCGGTGGCGGCCCCCGCCTGATTGAACGTCGTGTGCAGGCGGCCCGTCTCCGGCCGTATGAGCTGCGGCAGCGCATCAATATAGGTTCCTTTCAGCTTTGTGAGCTGACGGTAATCGAGCACGAGCTGCGCGACTGGATACGCGGGCGCGAGGCTTTCGAGAATGTCGGCCGCGGTCGAAATTGTTTTGCCCTTGCCGTACTTCACCGGTGCAGGCAGAGCCATTTCTTCAAACAACACTTTTCCGAGTTGTTGGGGAGAGTTGACGTTGAAGGGATGTCCTGCGAGATCGTAAATTTGTTGAGCAATCGCTTCGATGCGGCCGGAAAGCCGCACCGAGAGCTCGGCCAGCACGTCTGTGTCGATGCGGATGCCCGTCATTTCGAGCTGCGCAAGAACCGGCGCGAGGGGTAGATCGATTTCGCGATAAACACCCGTGAGCTCCTGCGATTCGATCTGGGAGCGCAGCATATCCGCGATGGTGAGCGTAGCTTCAGCTTGCTGCTCAGCCGCCGCGTTTAATTTGCGATCGAGAAAGCGCTCGGCGAGCCCCTCAGGACTGCAAGCGCCAGGATCCGCTGTGAGCAGGAAGGCGTACAGCATCACATCTTCCGTAACGCCTTTCGGCTCGACATGCAGGCCGGCACACGCAACGCGAAATGCTTTGTAGTCATGAACAACCTTCGGCACGTTTTCGCATTCGAGCACCGGCCGAAGCGTCTCAACGAGAGAGAGCGGTACGGCGCGGCCCTGACCGATGTTGTAGGCGAGCCCGGCAAAACCGTTGGTGAGATCAAGAGCCACAGCCAGAGGGGCTTCGGCCGGCCGCTTGCGAAGCCAGTCCACCAACGCAGCGGGCTCCGTGATGACTGCATAGTCGCGAGTCGAACTGTCGTCTTCCGGAGCAAGATCTTTCAGCAGGCTGAAGAATTCGAGCTCCTTGTAGAGCGACTTCAGCATGGAATTGCTGGGCGGCTGCGAACGCAACAGCTCGAGGTCAATCTCGATGGGCACGCCGGTGTGGATGGTCGCGAGCTGCTTGCTGAGCAGAACCTGTTCGCGATGTTTCAGAAGACTTTCGCGGTACGTTTTTCGTTCCACCTCCGCCGCGCCGTCGAGCACAGCCTCGACCGAACCGAAGCGAACAATCAGATCACGCGCGCCTTTGTCGCCAATACCCGGCGCGCCCGGAATATTGTCGATGGCATCGCCTTTCAGCGCAAGCAGGTCCGCCACCTGCGACGGCTTCACGCCCATGAATTCTTCGACCTTCGCCGAGTCATACCACTCGTCGTCTTTCATCGGGTTCAACATGAAGACGCGATCGTTGACGAGCTGTAGCATGTCCTTGTCGCTCGAGACGATAACGACATCGATGTTCTTTTCGAGGCTACGGCAAGAGATGGAGCCGATCACGTCGTCGGCTTCAAAGCCCGGGAACTCGAGTAGAGGAATGTTCATCGCCTGCAGCGTGCGCCGGATAAACGGAATCTGCGGCCCAAGATCGGGAGGCATTTCGGTGCGGTTTGCTTTATAGTCGGTGAACGCCTCGGATCGGAATGTCGGCTGCTCCGCGCTCTCGAAGACCGCCGCAATGTAATCGGGCTTGAAGCTGGTCATCAGCTTTCGAAGCATGTTGTGAAAGATGAAGACAGCCTCGGTGGAGAGTCCCGTGGTGGTTCGCATCGGCGGAGCGTTGCTGCGCGCACGGGCATGGTAGGCGCGGAAAATGAATCCAAAACTATCGATCAGGAACAGACGCGGTGTGGGCAACAATTCCAGGATAGAAGCACAAGCTGTTAGGATCGGGGTTCGAGCAGTGAATTTCCGTTACCCGATTTTTCTCGATCTCACCGGAAAGCAATGCCTCGTAACAGGCGAAGGATACGAGATCGCCGGGAAGATAAAAGCGCTGATCGAAGCATCCGCCAAGGTAACGTATGTGAATCCTCGCGCCGAAGCAGCGATTCAGCAGATGGAGGAAAGCGGAGGAATTCGCTGGCTGAAGCGCGATTTCGAGGAGCGGGATCTGAACGGCTGCTTCCTCGTCATCACCGATCGCGACGACAACTCAGAAGTGTTCCGTCTCGCCGAAGAACGGAATATTCTTTGCAATTCGGTTGACGATCCGGATCACTGCCGGTTCAGTTTCGGATCCGTGCATCGACGGGGAGCTCTGAGTATTGCGATCTCGACCAATGGCGTAGCGCCCGCGCTTGCGGTTCGTTTGAAAGAGCGGTTCAGCAGAGAGATTGGCCCCGAGTATGAGGACTTGATGAGCGAACTGAAGACGCTGCGCCCGCAGATTACGGAGCAGATCAGAGAGTTCTCCGCGCGGCGCGATCTTTGGTACCGCATTGTCGATTCTGACGTTCTCGAAGCACTCCGCCGCGGCGAACGCGAGCGTGCCCACGACATGCTTCAGCGCATGCTGGACGAAGCGGTCAGCAGCACTTCGCGTTCTGATACTTCCGGCGATACTGGCGGTCAGTAAAGGCTCGCCACTCTTGCGGGGAGTGGGCGCGTCCTGTGGCGGCCAAATGACGCGCGTAGGCGGCTTGGTCTGACAGCTCGTGCGTCAGTTTGTAAATGGCTCTATGGTTGAAGATCAGAAAGCGCCTGCGTACGGGCGTGGGGACTCGGGTACTGACTTGGGCGGTCGTAGGCTCTTGGGAGTCGGCTATTCAGCTGCCTGGAAAACATGTAACAATCTCGGGTCGAAAGTGAAAGGTTCCCATTCTAAGAACTGGATTTGCGAGAAATCTTGGTGCGTCGGATTGAGAACGTAATTCAATTCCGTGGGCCATTGCTGAAGAATTACAGACGGGACGGCAAGGACCGCAGAGCCCGACAAGAACCAAGCACTAGCTCCTGCATTAAATCTTTAGACTTCAAATGAACCTTCTTAGAAAGTGAAAGCCCCATCCTTTGATACATACGAGCGAGGCGAAGGTCATCAGAAATAAGCTTGTTCGCTTCTGCCGCTACATCGGAAGGGCGAACGATGCTCACCGAATCCGGAATGTGAATTTCGGTCAACGCATAATCATCCGGATCTTCTGGGTCATAGTGAACCAGAATCTCGAGTACTGCCAAGGCCGGACTGGCAGACGAGTACACGGCAGGCCAACCAGGAGGATTCCAACGGCCGCCATACAAATAAGCCCCTTGACCGCTGCTTGCTGGATATTTCTGTTTGTGAAGCCGATACGCGTGAATCAATATACGCCGTGCTCAAGCCGGCCGAGGACGATCAGAACCTTTTGTTTGCCCTCCGGTGTAGACAGAAGGGAAATTGGGGTTTGAGATCCCAATGCGCGAATAGGCTTGTTGAGCCAGCGTAAGGCCTTATCATGACTGCCCATGACTTCGATAGCGCGTAGCAGGACGTCCTGATCGGCAATGGCGCGAAGGTCGCCTCTGCCAGTTACGCTTTCGGCCATACCTCCAGTTTATATCGGCAGAGAGAGCCGTTAAACGCAATGTCTCTATCGTCATGGCCATTCGTTCAGCCTGGTCTTCGGCAGCCGATCGGCGCGATCTCTGGTACCGCATTGTCGATTCTGACGTTCTCGAAGCACTGCGCCGCGGCGAATGCGAGCGCGCCCACGACATGCTTCAGCGCATGCTGGACGAGGCCGTCAGCAGCACTTCGCGTTCTGATACTTCCGGCGATACTGGCGATCAGTAAAGGCTCGCCACTCTTGCGCGGGAGTGGGCGCGTCCTGTGGCGGCCAGATGACGCGCGTAGGCGGCTTGGTCTGACAGCTCGTGCGTCAGGCCTCGAATAAGGCGCATCAACCGGACAAGCGGTCTCATACGCTTTCCGCCTCCAGCCGTGATGCGATGAACGGCGATTCCGAGCTGAGCGATGTTCGCGTGCCACGCAGCACACCGTACCAGACGCGCGCCGAATCGAGCACCACGATTGTCACAAGTATCAGAAACAGGCCGCATACCACGGCATCCAGACGCTCATTCAGCATCACTGCACGCGTCTGCGCGATCTGTCCGGCGGCAACTTTTCCCGATGCCAAAGCCGATTCGAGAGCCGAAGCATGCGAGAGGAAACCGAGATGGGGATCAGGAGAAAACAGCTTTTCGAGACCTGCAGTGAACGTGACGGCAATAAGCCAGATGAGCGGCACGACGGTAATCCAGATGTAGCGCGACCGATGCATCTTGATCAGCACGGTCGTGGCCACGCACAACGCAATGGCGCTGAGCAACTGATTCGAGATTCCGAACAGCGGCCAAAGCGAGTTGATTCCGCCGAGCGGATCGATGACGCCCTGATAGAGGAAATAGCCCCACGCCGCGACGACAAGAGCGCTGGTGGGGAGCACGCCGGGCATCCAGCCGATGCGGCCAAGCGGTTTATAGCACGTGGCCGAGCAGATCCTGCAGCATGAAGCGGCCCACGCGCGTGCCGGCGTCGATGATGGTCAGGATGAAGAGCGCCTCGAACATGATGGCGAAGTGATACCAGAAGCTCAGCAGGCCATCGCCGAGCCCGGTCCGCTCGAGAACATCGCCAAAAATCTGCGCCATGCCGAGCGCGAGCGATGGAGCGCCGCCCGTGCGCCCGAACAGCGTATGTTTCACCGACGCTGTGCGCAAGCTGCTGCCATTGCTGCAGCCGTGACCGGGAAACCCCAGCCGCTGATGGTGTGATCGCAGCTGCCTGCGGCGCTGCACCCACCACGCCGGGCGGCGAGTTCACGGCAAAGTAAACTCCTGGCGCAAGTGAGGCCGCCGCGACCATCGCCATGATCGCGACAAAGCCTTCGAGCAGCATGCCGCCATAACCGATTGGCCAGGCATGCCACTCACGCGCGATCATTTTCGGCGTCGTCCCGGAAGAGATCAGCGCGTGAAAGCCGGAGATCGCTCCGCAGGCGATGGTAATGAAACAGAACGGAAACACTTTGCCGGCGAAGATGGGGCCGGTTCCATCCACAAACCGTGTCAAGGGGGGCAGTTGCAGACTGAGGATGCGTCAAGAAGATGCCGACGGCGAGCAGGAAGATGACGCCGAGTTTCACAAAGGTGCTGAGGTAATCGCGGGGCGCAAGCAGCAGCCACACGGGCAAGAGCACTGGCGAGAAATCCGTAAACGATGATCGACGAGCGCGAGCGCGACGCCACCCCAGGTGAACCAGGGCGACCAGGCGGGAGAAACCGCCACCGCTTTGCCGCCATAGATGCTGACGAGGAACAGCACGAAGCCGAGCAGCGAGCATTCCAGCACCTTGCCGGGCCGGACGAATCGCAGATACACGCCCATGAAGAGCGCGATGGGGATGGTCATGGCGATGGTGAACGTTCCCCAAGGGCTGCCCTTTGAGGGCATTGACGACCACCAGGCCGACTACCGCCAGCAGCACGACCATGATCAGCAGGACGGTGATCAGCGAAACGAATCCGCCGACTATGTCCGATCTCTTCGCGCGCCATCTGCCCGAGGGTCTTGCCATCGCGCCGCATGGAGCAGAACAGAATGACGAAGTCCTGCACAGCGCCGGCGAGGACCGCGCCGAATAGGATCCACAGCGTTCCGGGCAGATAGCCGAACTGCGCGGCAAGCGTGGGCCCGACCAGCGGACCGGGCCCGGCGATTGCGGCAAAGTGATGGCCGAGCAGGATCCATTTGTTGGTTGGTTCGAAATCATGGCCGTCGCGGAAACGTTCGGCCGGCGTGGCGCGGCGGTCATCGAGCGCCATGACCTTGGCCGCAATGAATTTGGCGTAGAAACGAAACCCGAGCAGAAACACACAGGCGGCTGCGGCAACCAGCCACAGGCTATTGACGGGCTCGCCGCGGATGCGTGGCAATGGCGCCGATACAGACTGCGCCGCCATAACCGGAGTCAGCGCCCAGAAGCGCACGCGAAAGATGACGGCGCATGCATGCTATCTAGAGTCGAGCGCCGTTACAACCGAGCGGCGCGAGAACGCAGACCACAGTGCGCGATGCACAACAACGACTACACCCCGTTGTCGAGAGCGACTCACTGGCGTGTTCAAGACGGATGCCGATGACCGGCGCGGGGCCAGCGCCGGGTCGATTCTCGGCCGTTTGCTGGCACGTTATCGCGCCGGCATGCGGCATTTCGATGACGCGCTTCGACGCGCGGGCGAGGCGCCCCCTCGCGTGAAATCGAGATCCTTGGTCAGACCGACGATCAGAGCGGCTCCATCGCTCTCGGCAACGGCGCCGATATATTGGCGCGGAATCCAAAGCTCGCGGCCGGTGTCGCGCATTGACGACCTGCACTTCCGACCAGCGAACCCGGCCCAGCAACCACTCGTTCGGGCTCGGATGCGCGATCGGCGGATAAAACGCAAATCTGCGGCGTCCTACATAGTCGAGCGGCGAAGGCACCAGCGGCGCTGACATTGGTTCAAGTGTAACCGAGCTGAGTTACAACAGTTTGGCCCGAAACCGAGGATGCTCTAAAATGGGGAAGAGATTCCGCGACCGGACATACTATTTGACGTCTCCCACTGTTCTTGAAGCCGTCCTGTTACGCGAGCTGAAGCGAGGTCCTTTCTGCTCGTTTTTTCCTGTACTTTGATCGGCGCTGTCGCCCAGATACTTGTCAAGCAGGGGACTGCGCAACTTGGCGCGCACATCACGCTCGGCTGATGTCGCACGCCATCCCGCTCTCTTCGTGAGATTCTGCGTCGGAGTGATCCCCAATTTCAAGCTGTTTTTCGGCTATGCCTGTTACGGGGTGAAACGTTTCTGATGGCGCTGGCGTTGAAGGGCCGCGAACTATCGCGTCTGTATCCGATAATTGCTTTGACTTATGTCTGGGTGACCATTTTCTCGCTATTATTTTGCCGGATGAGCATATGAACTTCTTCCGCGGTATCGGGATTGCATTCATTGTGGGCGGAGTATCGGTTCTCGGGAGTGAAGAAGTAATGGAAGACACCCGCGAGCTCGATCATTCTGGTTCTGATTGGATCGTTCATCGGTTCCTTCGGCGCGGTGTTCCTGAAGCTTGGCGCGGAGCACATGAAGGGCGGCCTTGCCCGGCTGTTGACGAATTATTGGCTGGCGTACGGCATTGTCTTTACCTGCTGTCCTCAGTCTTTTACATGATGGGGGTCTCACAGGGCCAACTGACGGTGCTGTATCCGATGGTTTCGCTCGGCTATATCTGGGCGATACTCTGGGCGCGAATCTTCTTTAAAGAGCCGTTCACCTGGTCGCAAAGATCGGCGGGCTGGCGATGATTATCTTCGGCGTTGCGCTGATCAATTTCGGAAACGCGTAGCTATCGCGCAAACTTGAGCGCGCTACTGGTCGCTGACGCTCCGGTCTCGATGCGAATTTCGTTCAATTTCGTTCACGCGCCACGGGCTATGGCGCTTACACGGCGGACGTGCTCGCGCCAGTGGCAAGGAAGTTTTCGAGGGCGGCTGGCATCTTACGAGCAGCAAGACGGCTACAATCGCGAACGCAGCCCACGCGCAGGAAAGCGTACGTGATCCAGACGCGTGCGCCGTGCACTGCGAACGCGGGCAAGATGAACTGGCTGCAAACAGCATAAACATGGCCAGCGCTTCCCACCAGGCAAATTCCATGTTGAGGAGAAACATCAGTGCCACCAGGCTTTGCCCGATGGTCAGCAGCAGCTCCGACCTTGCTGTTCGGGATCGAGCGCAAAGCCGGTGAGACGTGCCCCGGCTCAATGAGAAAACAACTGGCAGCATGGCGACGAGCAGTGTCCACTGATTGATGTTGCTGGAGGCGATGTTCATCAGTGCCACGGAAGCTTCTCTTCCTTGCGGGCGAAATAAAACGTGGAGAGCCAGCTCGGGGAACTCGGAGATAACGGGCGCAAACCATTGGATGACCAGAAAGCTCGGAATGCCGATCGCGGTGGCGACCGCGACCAGACTGCCGAGAAACGGCTCGGCCGTGAAGTAGATGAGCGCGCCGCCCGCCACAAAGCACGCAGCTGATGGCGACGATACGCGCACGTGCGCGGCGCTCGCACGATGCTGCGCGGGAATCGTTCGAGGTCGTCTGATGCCTTCATGTGTCCTGCGGCGGGAGTTTCGTAAGCAGCAAGCAGATAGGCGGCATAGAGCACGATCAGCACAGCCGCATCCATCACAGGTGAGCGTTCCCTTCCACCAGATGACCAACGCGTAGAGCGAGCGGCAGAAGCAAGGCCGATGACTTCGACGCTGTGATGCGGATCGAGCTGAATGCGCATGAGCGGCTGTCCCGTGCGCCTGCGGTGCACGAACGCGGCGGTGAGCATAGATCATGGGCCAGGCGAGGCCGGTGAGCAGGCGCAGCGCGCCGGTGAGATTAGCGAGGAGCAGGTCGGTCTGCTGCCGCCAGGCAAGCACCGCTTCCACGGCAAACTCCGGCAGCGTCTGCATCCAGGCCAGGATGGCCAGCGCGAATCCTTGCGCGACGAAGAACTGCGCGGATTCGGCGCCCCAGGTGATCAGCAACTGAAGCGACCAGAATGCAGGGCGTGGTCCAGAGCGCTGCCCAGGGACTGGCGTGACCCAGATGGTGCTGCCGCCAAAAAGAGCAGAGCGAATGCACGCAAGCAGGTTGGAACGGCAGCAGCGCGTTGTCAGGCGAAGGTGACCTGAGCATCCATGTCGCCGCTGCGAGCAAATCAAGAGTGCTTTTCGAAAGCGGCGATTTGCACGGGAAATCGGTCCGGTAATGACCGCCGCGGCTCTCTTCACGCGCGAGGGCGGCTCTTGCGATCAGCGATGCAACCTGGTGCATGTTGCGCAGCTCGAAAGCGGCGCGGTCGGGATAGTCGATCGGCTCTAAGCTGCGCGACTGCAATGCGCTTGAGCGCCGCTGCAAGCTCCGGTCCGCTGCGGAGAACCCCGCAAGCGTTCCAGGCGATGGCGCGCAGTTCACGCTCGGTGATCGCCGGGCAAAAGCTGTCCGGGGCTTCGGCGGGGCTTTGTGCCCGATCGTGCCGTCAAGTGAGCGCATGGCATGCCCGGCGCGCGCGCCAAACACTACGCCCTCCAAGAAGCGAGTTGCTCGCCAGGCGGTTTGCGCCGTGCACTCCCGTACAGGCCACTTCTCCCGCTGCAAACAGCCGGGAGATGCTTGTTCGGCCGAAGAGATCGGTTTGTACGCCGCCCATCGCATAATGGGCAGCGGGCCGAACCGGCGCGGGTATCGTTTTCCAGATCGACGCCATAGCGGAGGCAGGTTTCGTAGATGCGCGGAAAGCGTTCGCGGACGAAGCCGCGCGGGCAGATGCGTGAGATCGAGAAACGCGCTCGATCGCCGCTGGCGCGCAGTTCCATCACGATGGAGCGCGAAACGACGTCGCGCGGCGCGAGTTCCTTCAGCGGATGGTAGCGCTCCATGAAACGCTCGCCGCTGGCATTGCGCAGGTATGCGCCTTCGCCGCGCAGCGCCTCACTCAACAGAAAACGCGGCGCGGAGGGAACGAAGAGCGCGGTCGGGATGGAACTGCACGAATTCGATATCGGCGATGACGGCGCCTGCCCGGTAAGCGCAAGCGACGCCATCGCCGGTCGCAACATCCGGGTTGGTCGTGTTTTCAAAGACGCGTCCCAGGCCGCCGGTTGCCAGCAAAACGGCGCGCGCTTCGATCAGAACAGTGATTGCTTCGTCTCGTCGAAGGCGCAGACGCCCGCGCACTTCCCCGTCGTCGCAGCAGCAGATCCGTGACTGCGGCGAAGCTCTGGAAAGTGACATTCTCCAGTGACGCGGGCGTGTTGGCGCAGAGTGCGTACAATTTCACGGCCGGTGGAATCGCCGTGGGCGTGCAGAACACGATTGCGGCTGTGCGCGCCTTCGCGCGCGAACAGCAGCGTCGACGCCTTCGCGATCGAACGCGGTGCCCCATTCGATCAGTTGCTCGATTGCGCGCGGGGCCTTCCTCGACCAGCGTGTGAACGGCTTCGACATCGCAAAGGCCGTCGCCCGCCACAATCGTGTCCTGCTCGTGAAGCTCCACTTCATCGTCATCGCTCAGAGCGGCCGCGATTCCGCCTTGCGCGTATTCGGAGGAAGACTCGCGCAGGCTGTCCTTGGCGATAACCAGCACGCGTCCGGCGGAGGCGAGTTCGATGGCCGCGCCGGAGACCCGCTACGCCCGCCCCGACGACGATAAAGTCCGTTTGAATCCGCTGAGGCGAGGGAGGTAATATCCTCATGGTACAGCAGCGAGGTTGTTTCGTTCAGGGATGGAATTCGGGCGCCGGTCGGACAGGACACTCCGCCAGGTTCCTGGAATCCGAGTGGTCTGAGACTACAGTACCAGCGGGCCGAGCTTTCGGGGTTCACGCTCTTGTGATCGGAACCAGACTCGTTATGGTACAGCTTCGCTAGCGCACTCGTATCAAGAAAGTATTTGGCCAATTAGCGTTCTTTGTGCCGCTGTTCTGTTACGGTTCTAGAGAGCGATCCAGCGATTCCTGCGAAAGCCAGCCTGACATCATCCCAGGTTACGGTGTCGTTGCTCGCGACAGACCATTCCTGGTTGTGAAGTATCCAGCGAGGTCTTCGTCAACAGTCCCTCTGTCGTTGAGCGTCAACGTGACTTCCTGCATATCGTCGAGTTCTAAATGGGTCCACTGGGTAAAGCGCTCCTTGCCTATAGATTGCACGGACGGCGCCTCTCCATAGGTTCAGTTTAATAGAGTCGAGCTGTCTCGGGGCATGTCGATTGGCATCGTTTAAGGCCCGCACCGCTAGAGTATTAGTGTGCCGGCTTATGAGGTAAGAACACTTCAGCGAAGCTACCCGGCCGTAATCGAGCGCGGCGCTCTGCATCGAGTCAAAGAATTCATCCCGAGCAGCACCGGCAAGGTGTTCATTGTTACAACGGAAGACGTCTGGAACTTGCACGGCCCTGTGGTGAAACGGCAGTTCGATCGGGCGCAGGCGACACCGCTCTTCTTTCCAGGCGGCGAGGCCAACAAGCGCTTGTCGTGGAGACTCGCGGACCAGATGCTCGCGGCCGGAGCCGACCGCAGCAGCATGGCGATCGGTTTCGGCGGTGGCATCGTCACGGACATTGCGGGCTTCCTGGCGGCCGTCTTCATGCGCGGCATTCCGGTTCTGCAGATTCCCACGACACTGCTCGCCCAGGTGGATGCGGCGGTCGGCGGAAAGACGGGGGTGAATTTAGCCGAAGGTAAGAATCTGATCGGAAGCTTCCATCAGCCGATCGCGGTTTTGATCGACCCCGACGTGCTTTCCACGTTACCAGCGCGCGAGTACCGGGCCGGACTCTTTGAAGTAATCAAATGCGGGGTCATTCGTGACCCTGATCTGTTCGAACTGCTCGAATCTTCTGTTGAGGAAGTTCTGTCGCTGGAGCCCAAGATCGTAGTGGATTTCATTTCCGCGGCCGTGCGGATCAAAGCAGAGGTCGTTTCGGCCGATGAGCGTGAAGGAGGTCTGCGCCGCATCCTGAACTTTGGCCACACCATCGGACACGCCATGGAAGCCGAAACCGCGTATGTTCGTTTTCTGCACGGGGAGGCTGTTGCATGGGGGATGATGGCCGCCACCCATCTTGCCGAATTGCAGAGCCTGTTGCCGGCTGCGGACGCCGACCGCATCCGGCGGCTGATCTGTCGATATGGCCCATTGCCCGACGCCCGAGACCTCGATCCCGATCAACTGATCGCGCGCCTGGCAGGCGACAAGAAGACGCTACAAGGACGCGTTCACTTCGTGCTGCCGACCGGAATCGGCTCCATGCGGATCGTGTCAGGAATCGATCCGGCGGCGATTCGCCAAGCCATCCTGATGTCGTTGCGCTCATGAATACGGGAACGGCGCTGGGCACGACTCCTCCGGGCGCCTCCGACGAACAACAGGCGGCACGCTGGGTGCAGCGCATGTTCGCCGGCATCGCGCCGAAGTACGACCTGATCAATCACTTACTTTCGTTCAATATCGATCGTGGCTGGCGCAAGCTCCTGGTTGCGCGGCTTCAAGCCTGTGCTGGAGAGGCCGCAAGCCAACATTCTGGATCTTTGCTGCGGCACAGGCGATGTCCTGCTGGACGTGCAGTCAGCGGCAAGCACGAGCGTGTTAGGCGCCGATTTCTGCCACCCCATGTTGATGGCGGCGGCAGCCAAAGCGCAAGCGAGAGGTTTTCGTGCGCTGTTGTTTGAAGCCGATGCGCTGGATCTTCCGCTTGCAGACGGCAGCCTGGACGCAATCACTATCGCATTCGGTTTTCGCAATCTTGCCAACTACACGGCCGGTTTGCGCGAACTATATCGCGTGCTGAAGCCCGGCGGTATGGTTGCCATTCTCGAGTTTTCTCATCCGCCCAGCATGCTGATGAAAACCGGCTACGGTCTTTATTCGCGCCTGCTGCTGCCGGTTGCCGGATGGATGATCTCCGGATCGTGGCAAGCCTATGCCTACCTGCCTGACTCGATCCGCAGGTTTCCGAGAGCCGAACAACTGCGCCAAATGATGCTTCAGGCGGGCTTCGAGCATGCCCGCTACGAATTACTTACCGGCGGCATCGCCGCGCTGCATGTCGCCTCGCGACCCGCGGTTCCCGTTATTCCCTAAGGCTCGATTAATCTCTTCACGCAACGCGAGATTGCGCACCAGCCTAAGCAGGTAATTCGGATGTAAGCCAAGCAGCGCGGCCGCTTTCTTGTAATCGCCTCCACCCTGCACATAGGCGTCAATAATGGCCTCGCGCTTTGCCTGGCCGACGGAATTGTGATATTTCGCGCCGGTCTCTCGCGGCGCTGATTCGAGCAGCGACTCCGGCAGGTCTTCGAGCAGCACCCATTCGGAAACTCCCAGCACCACGGCGCGCTCCATCGCGTTCTCCAGTTCGCGAACGTTGCCGGGCCAGTTGTACTGCATGAGCACTTCTTCCGCGTCTGTCGAAATACCGCGCATCTGGCGCTTGCAACGCTCTGCCGAACGCTGCAGGAAGTAGCGCGCCAGCAGTGGAATGTCTTCTTTGCGTTCGCGCAATGGCGGCGATTCAAGCGTGACTACGTTCAGCCGGTGATACAGATCTTCGCGAAATTTGCCTTCCCGAACATCCACACTCAAATCGCGATTGGTGGCCGCAATGACCCGGATATCCAGGGGATGAGGTTGCGTGCCGCCGACGCGCTCGAACTCTCGCTGCTGCAGCACGCGAAGCAGTTTTGCTTGCAAGCCCAGCGCCAGTTCGCCGACTTCATCCAGGAAAATCGTCCCGCCCTGTGCAATTTCGAAGCGCCCGTGTTTCAAGGAAACAGCGCCTGTGAAGGCGCCTTTCTCATGACCAAACAACTCGCTCTCGAACAAAGACTCACTGAGCGCCGCGCAGTTGACCGCCACAAACGGGCGATCGCGCCGTGGACTCTTCTGATGCAGCGCACGTGCGATCAGCTCCTTTCCGGTTCCGCTTTCGCCGGTGATCATGACCGTCGTGTCGCGCGGCGCAACACGCTCGACGAGCGCCAACAGGCGGCGAATGGGGGCGCTCTTGCCGACAATTCCGGTATTCGGCGCGATCTGCTCCTGCAGTAACGCGTTTTCAGCCTTGAGAGTCTGCACTTCCTGGTTGGCCTCAAAGCCAATGGATGCCAAGGATGCAATGGCAGTGAGCGTATCCAAATGATTGTTAGCGCGCGAGCGAGCTTCCTGCTGGATGCGCACTACGAGAGCCCCGCCGAGCAGCCCTTGTATGTAAAGCGGCACTCCTACCAACCCGAGCTGCTCGTTTTCAATCGCGCCTTGTTCGCACACCAGAGCGATTGCGTTTGCAAACTCAGGACCGGCCTGATTGAGAAGGTCGCCGGCGCTGGAGCCCATTACGAGAATGCCGTCTTTGAGAGGAAGCAGGTCTCCAATGACTCGCAGGATCTGCTCACGCAAAAGCTCGCTTTGATCTTCACTCGCGCTGGCTGCTAAAGCGCGAAACATGAATACGAGAGAACAGGCCGCCAGCAGCACCGGTTTCGTGTCGGCAGGCGCTGCCGGCTCGTCCGCAACTGCTTCTCCAGAACGGAACATCAGCACAGCTTTTCCGATGCCGATCTGATCGCGGTCCTCAAGCCACCTTTCTGCCGAACGCATGCCGTTTACGTACGTTCCGACGGATGTTCGCAGGTCAACCAAAACGAATCGATCGCCTTGCCTGCGCACCTGACAATGCCGCCAGCCCACTTCCGGATCACTCAGTACGATCTGCGCATTCGGCGCACGGCCGATGAGTATTTCGCCCGCATCAAGGCTATACCGCTTGCCGGCAAGCGGGCCGTTGACAAATATGAGCTCCGCGTTCATCGAACTTGCCCAGTGTATCTGAGCGATAGAATTAGCGTGCCTGAAGGGTCACGAGTTCCGGTTCTTCGCCGAAGAAACCGGAATCGTCGTTTGTGCTCTCGAGGTCCAGGAAGCGCGGGTCAAGTAGTCTGGCTGCATCGATATTCCCCATTGCTGAAAGTAGCGTCTCTTTGAGGAAAGGATAATCCTTTTCGATTTCGGAGAACATCTGCCGCAGCGTACGTCTGACTGTTCCCGTCTTCTGAGAGCACCCGCAAGGAATGACCGGAGCGCCCGATTGCTCCGCAAAGGCGCGCGTGAGATCTTCGGTGACATATACGAGCGGGCGGATTAGCCGAAACTCGCGTTTGCGCGACCATGCCACCGGAGGAAGCGCACTGACCCGGCCGGTGAACATGGCATTGCGCAGGAATGCTTCACAGAAATCATCCGCCGTGTGGCCGAACGCAATTACGTTCGCGCCGAGCTTACGGGCTATATCGTAGACCGCGCGCCGGCGAAAGCGGCTGCAGAGGTCACATCCATGATCGGGCTGTTCGGTGAGAAGCTTGAGCGACGGTGCATCCTCTATATAGGTCCACTCGATTCCACGAGACACGAGATATTCGCCAACCGGTCTTATCGGGCTCAGAAACTTACCCTGCTCGATGGTGAATGCGCAAACCGAGAAATCGACCGGCGCGCGTTTTTCGAGAAGCAGCAACGCTTAAGCAGCGTGAGCGAATCCTTGCCGCCCGAAACACCGACTGCAATACGATCGCCGGGGCGGATCATGCGGAAGCGGCCGACCGCCTCGCCCACCTTACGCAGAATCGTCTTTTCGAGGTCCACTGTTCTTCACAATAGCGAACGTGGGCTTTCAGACGGGATTCCGAACTAGGTCGCTTATACTTCCGGCTCCGCTTTCTAATTTTGTAATCTCTGAGGCGTGCGCATACGAGGCGTGCGCGGCCTAAATTACCTGCGGTCCCAATGTCCGGGATGCACGCGATAGCCGTTCCGGTAGTGCTCGTAATATGGTCTGCGCCAGACGTAGCCGGGATGTGGCGGTCGAGCCCAGCGCCCAGGTCGCCACACCCAGGCACCGCCGACCCACTGGTAGTAACCATCGGTCCACACATATCCCGGCCCGGGTGCAACCCCAAGGGGAGCGTATACCAGCGGCGCAGGCGGCCCCACACTCACGCCCGCATAGTAGGTACCATCACCACATCCAATTAACACAGCAGCGGTCCACAGAACGCCAGCGAACGCGGCTGCTCGAAACTTATGCACAAGTCCTCCCACTTGCTTGGACCAATTGCACCAGCGCAAAGGTTTCTTTGCGCCATCCGCGCCAGTGAGGCGAAATCGACCGTCCTCATAAGCCACTTAGTAGCAACAAGTTACACGACCGCAGCCGATTTGCGGCTTCATCTGCGAAAATGAGAATTGATTGCTCTGCCTGTTTACAAGCAGAGTGAGTAGCCCAGCACATCGTCAGGTAGCGTTTTCCGAGCGGCCTGAAACGGCTGGCACTTCCACCGTTCTGTCGTGAACACATTACTCACAGCGCGAGATAGCGCAAGCCTCTCACTGTCATTTGGATTCAACTTCCATGACTTGTACGATCACGAAGGCTTGCGCCGTCTGGATGCCGCATTTCTCAATTACCTGGAAGCAGGGGCACCCGCACTCCGCCGAAGACTAGAAGAATCCCGCGCAAATCCACCCGCCGCCCACGAGAAAGCTGGATCCGAGCTCATCATAGAACTTGCGCCTCACCTTGAAGACTTTATCGGCGAGCTGTTCGGGATTGGCGAAGAATTACAGAAACTGCAGGCCCGCCACTCAGAACTAGCTCCGCTCTACTCGGTCAAAAGGCGTTTTGTGCAACGGAAGGCAGTGGTCGGCCACACTCCGGAGACTGGATCGGAGATTGATGGCTTTGCCATTGCCGCCGAACTCGAAACGCTCTTTCAGGAACCGCTCACCGAATTCAGTTTCGCGACTCACGTGGCCCGCTGGCTCGAAGACGAGGCTGCTCACGCTGAACATCTGAAGCTTGCTGCGCGTTACGCTGCCTGGGCTACGCTGTCGCCGCAAGGCAAGGCGAAACATGGCCATGGCGTGCTCTTCAAAGTGCCTCACAAGCTCGATATGCATCACCTGGTTCCGGTTCATGCGGTCCGGAACGATGGCTTGATACAGCTGGAACTGAGCAGTGAGCACTGGCGGCGACGCGAGGGCTTTGAGCTCACGGATCCTGGCACTGATTTGACGGGCGCGCTTGATCAAGCACACTACTGCATCAAGTGCCACAATCAAGGCAAAGACAGCTGTTCCACGGGTTTAAAGGAGAAGAACGGTTCTTTCAAATCTTCGGCATTCGGCGTGCCGCTGGCAGGCTGTCCGCTTGACGAGAAGATTTCGGAGATGAACGCAGCCAAAGGAAACGGCAATCCTATTGGCGCACTCGCCATCATCGCGATCGACAATCCGATGACAGCCGCTACCGGGCATCGCATCTGCAATGACTGCATGAAGGCGTGCATCTTCCAGAAGCAGGATCCGGTGGATATTCCCCAGGTTGAGACGCGAACTCTGAAAGACGTCCTGGAGCTGCCCTGGGGCTTCGAAATTTATGGTCTTCTCACGCGCTGGAATCCGCTGAACTTCGCTCGGCCGTATCCGAAGGCGCCGACGGGCTACAAAGTTTTGGTTGTAGGACTCGGACCTGCGGGATTCACGCTCGCTCACTACCTGATTAATGAGGGGCACACCGTAGTCGCCGTCGACGGTCTGAAAATTGAGCCGCTACCCGAAGACATTTCAGGAACGAACGCATTCGGCGATCGCTTTCCGTTCCGGCCGCTGCGTGACATCACCGAGATTTACGAACGGCTGGATCAACGCGTAATGGCGGGTTTTGGGGGAGTGGCGGAGTACGGCATCACTGTCCGGTGGGACAAAAACTTCCTGAAGATCATTCGTCTGCTGCTGGAGCGGCGCAAGGAATTCAGCATGTACGGCGGAGTCCGGTTCGGCGGCACTATGACGGTCGACAGCGCCTTCGAGATGGGTTTCGACCACATAGCGCTGTGCGCGGGCGCTGGCCGGCCAACGGTCATCCCAATGAAGAACGGCCTGGTTCGCGGCGTGCGCCAGGCATCGGATTTTCTCATGGCGTTGCAGCTCACCGGCGCCGCCAAGTTCGAGTCGCTCGCGAATTTGCAGATCCGGATGCCCATCGTAGTGATTGGCGGCGGATTGACAGCCATCGACACCGCTACCGAGTCGCTGGCTTACTACGTCGTCCAGGTCGAGAAGCTTCTGAGGCGGTACGAGGCGTTAGCAGGAGAGATTGGCCCGCAGGCAGTTGAAAGCGGCTGGACAAAAGAGGAGCATGAGGTCGCAGAGGAGTTTCTCGCGCATGCACGTGCGATCCGCGAGGAGCGCGAGCGGGCAGCGCGCGAAGGCCGGCCAGCGCGGCTGATCGAACTTCTGAACTCCTGGGGAGGCGTGACGATTGTTTACCGCCGACGCCTTATCGACTCGCCGAGCTACACGCTCAATCACGAGGAAGTGGCCAAGGCTCTGGAAGAAGGCGTGCGGTTCGCCGAGTGTCTCGCGCCCGACGAGGTCCAGGTAGATGCAATCGGCAGCGCGCAAGCTCTCCGGGTAGAAAAACAGACCTTCGATGAAGCAACCGGCCAGTTGAGGCCGAGCGGCGAAAAGCTGGTTCTACCAGCACGCAGTATTTTGGTCGCAGCCGGAACGCAGCCAAACACGGTGCTGGCACGGGAGGACGCCGAAAACTTCACGCTCGATGGCCGTTATTTCCAGGCGATCGGCGAAGATGGCGAACCCGTGCGGCCGGAACGGAGTGCAAAGCCGGCCGAGGTCCGCGTGCTGGTTTCCCTTCGCCCGGATGGCCGCGCCATCAGTTTCTTCGGCGACCTGCATCCTTCGTTCTCGGGGAACGTAGTCAAAGCGATGGGTAGCGCCAAGCAGGGGTATCCGGTGGTTTCGCGCGTTCTTGCGAGGCGGCCGGCCTCGGAGCCCGCTCCCTCTGCCCTAATCTCGCGTCTCAATCGCGAGCTGCGTGCGGTAGTCGAGGACGTCCTACGGCTCACTCCGAACATCCTCGAAATCGTTGTTCGCGCACCGATTGCCGCTCGCGCGTTCCAGCCTGGCCAGTTCTATCGCCTTCAGAATTACGAGTCGCTGGCGACACACGTGGACGGCACCACGCTCGCCATGGAGGGCCTGGCTCTCACGGGCGCTTCGGTCGATTTCGAAAAGGGTCTGCTCTCGACGATCGTGCTCGAAATGGGCGGCTCTTCGGACCTCTGCACGCTGTTCAAGCCCGGGGACCCTGTGGTGCTGATGGGTCCGACCGGCACTCCGACTGAGACTCCGGCAAAGGAGACCGTTCTGCTCGCAGGCGGCGGACTTGGCAACGCCGTTCTCTTCTCCATTGGCCAGCAGCTGCGCGCGTCTGGTTCCCGTGTGGTTTATTTCGCAGGCTACAAGAAGATCATTGATCGCTACAAGGTGGAAGAGATCGAAAAGGCCGCCGATGTGGTGATCTGGTGCTGTGACGAAGCGCCCGGCTTTACGCCAAATCGCGTACAGGACAGCGCCTTCACGGGAAACATTGTGCAGGCTATGGAGGCATATGGCCGCGGCGATCTGGGCGAAGTAGAGATACCACTTAGCGCCCTCGACCGGCTGATCGTTATCGGCTCGGACGGCATGATGCGCGCAGTGCAACAAGCCCGGCACTCCGTCCTTCGCCCGTATCTGAAACCCGACCATCGCGCGATCGGGAGTATCAACTCTCCGATGCAATGCATGATGAAAGAAATCTGCGCGCAGTGCCTGCAAATGCACAAAGACCCGGTCACCGGCAAAGAAACCGTAGTCTTTTCCTGCTTCAACCAGGATCAGCCGCTAGATCACGTCGAGTTCAGCAGTCTGCGCTCGCGTCTTTCTCAAAACGGCGTGCAGGAGAAATTAACCAAACTTTGGATCGATCATTGCCTGCGCGGCATAGGCGTCCGGCCAGAGCTAGTGGCCAACTAATTCAGACGTCACAAAGCGATGTGCTTCCGCGCGCGTTTTGAATGAATCGAGATAGGCACGCGGCGTGAGCGGCGATGCACGCAAATACACCCGCCAGGGACGGTAGCTCTCAAGCGGGCCGTCCCACTTCTCATTAATCCAGCGGAAATAAAGAACCAGATAAGGTCCGCATTCGTAGGCGCCTTTGCGAATGCGCTTTAAAACGCAGCGGAACCTTTCAGGCGCCATCGACGGTTGTGGCATTTCCGAGATCATTAAACCAGAAAGCGCTCCCGCTTGTCGCGTCAAAAGTGAAAACGATAGCGCAGTTCCGCATAAATCTGGCGGGGATTGATATAGTGCGTTCCACCAAACGTGTTGCTGGTATCGAGTAAGTAGCGGGTGTTTGCGACGTTTACTGCGTTGAGCGAAAACGACCAGCTCTCACCGAAGCTTTTGCCCAACGAGAGGTCAAAGGTCGAATGCGGCGGCAGATGCGCCGGGCCATCACCATTCAGAAAGCCCGAGCCGAACTGGTACGCCGGCGTCGCCCAGAAATGTCGCGGCAAATTCAGAGACAGCACCGCAGTTGCCGTATTGCGCTGATCGTGATCTAGCGGAAATGTGCCCGTCGGGGCATCTGAAAGCAGTCCGCCGGTTATGGGTCCGACACCCTGTGCGATCTGATTCGAGTAGGCAAGCCGCACTTGGGCAACGTTCGCGATTCTTGGGGAACGGACTGTAACTTCCGTGCCGCTGATGATTGCGCCGAGATCGGCCAGTGGAATGAATATTCCGGAGTTACCGATTACGTCATGATCCAGAAAGTTGCGCGCGCTCGTGTGAAAATTGTCTGCCTCAAGCGCCCAGCCGCGGATGGGTATGGTCAGCCCAAAGTCGTGCTGGATGTCGCGCTCGCCCTGCAACGGAATGAAGCTGTAACCCTGCGCAATTGCAAATTGCAGCGCCGGACCTTGCAGGCTATCGAGTGGCGGAGGTTGATAATAATACGCGTAGTAGCCACGCAGAATCCAATTGATTTTCGGGATGCGAATCGCCGCTCCAAGCCGAGGATCAGCGGCATTCTCATTCACAAATCCGGTGTAGTGCGTGAGCCTCAGCCCGAGATCGAACGTTAGCCAGGTTGTCGCCCTGTATTGGTCCTCGACGAATACCGCGTCTGAATTGGCCCATTGCCTCTGCTGCTGGCTCAGAACGCCTCCACCCGGGTTCGCGGTCAGTCCAAAGAACGTGTTATCGTGCTCTCCCCAAACTTCCACACCGATCGAAGCGTTGTGTTTCTTTTTCTGAACCTGAAGCACGGAGCGCATTCCCAGATATTGGGACTGGTTGTTGTCGTTGAGAATATACGGTGTATCGTTCGGCCCGCCCACAAACTGGGCGCGATTGTCGTGGAAATACGGCGTGAGCAGGAACAGAACTCCTTCCGAGAAGGAATGCATCCAGTTGAATCCAACCAGGTAATCGCGCTCCAAATCGACGTCCCGAATGCCTGCAGTCTGTTGATCCTGGGTGTTCGGGATCTGGTAATGATCTTCGCGAAGCGATGCGATCCAGCGAACTTGGTCCTTGGGAGTGGGATTGTATAGCAGAGAGAGAAACCCACCGACGCCGCTTGTCTGATCGTGAATCACCTGAGGAACAGGAGTCATCAGACCGAGGTCGGAACGGTTGCCGTCCACGCTCCCGTAGTAAGCGAAGCGGTTTGTGTGGCCCCCGAGATCGAACTGATCGTCGGTTGAATAAAAGTTCCCGGCCGAGGCGATCAGTTCCGCCGTGTTGTTCCGCTCGAAACCCGATGGCGTGACAACGTTGAAGAAGCCATACGTTCGGTCACCGTACTCGCTGGAATAACCGCCGCGTTGGACTTCGAGATCCGCCACGTTTTTCGGGTTGATGAGCGGCGCCACGTTGGCAGCAATATTCGTGTTGACAACCGGGATGCCATCGAAAAACCAGTTGACCTGATGCCCGCCGCGGATATGAAGCATATCGTGCACCATGTAGGCGCCAGGCGTGAAATCCGTGATCATGGAGAGGCTATTTGTCAGATCCGCGCCTGCCGTTTGATGAATTTCCTGCGGCGTAACGGAGGTGCGAACCGTCGAAGTCTCCGTATTCAGCTTGCTCGTCCGGCTTGTCACTTCTATGCTGGACGCCAGCGCCGCTAACTGGAGCTGGAAGTGTAGCACCGGGCTTTGGCCTTGCGAGACGTCGATTGATTGCCGAAGCGGTGCAAAACCGGACGCTGAGAGCGTTACCTCATAGCTACCGGGTGCAAGGCCGCCGATTTCGAACTGTCCGTTCGAATCGGACTGCGTCGTTTTCGGCGCGGCCGTGGGTTGCGCCAGCGTTATAGTTGCAGCGGCAATGGGCCGGTGCTGCGGATCATGCACGACGCCGCGTACGGCGCCGAAATCAATTGCAAACAGAGCGCTCGAAAAGAGACTGAGCACGAGAAAAACACATCGGGTACAACAGCACATAGCAATCCTCCAACAACAAATCCGCAGCCCGCATCACGGGCGGATTCATTCACCAGGTGTTAGAGGATGGCAGGGGGGCCGCGTTTTTGGCTGGAACGCGCGAACGAGATTCGATACTGCGCTTCGACCTGTGCCTGTACGGGGGGCTCGGCCGCCAGCCGCGTCCAAAGCGTCTGGGAAACGACGGGCAGGGGCGCCGAACCACCGGCGGCCATGGAGCCGGCGGTTGGGTAAAACGGGCATCTACTGCTGACGCCGGGGCCGTCTGTAAGATGCGCATTGTGCATGCCACACTTATGAAGTCCTTTTGCGCGGCAGCATGCCGGAAGCTGCGGCTCGCCGTGCGACGCGAATTCCGGCACACTCAGCCAGAAGCTGATGATGCTCAGGAGCAGAATCGCGCACGCGCGGTACATCGCTTTTTCATTCTACTGTGCGACGTGTTGCATCCTAAGTGTCTCCGCCAGTTGAAGCAGATTGTTACTGAACTCGACGGGATACGGATGCGCCTTCTCGAGTGAGCAGAGATGGGATGGCAATCGCGATACGCCGTCGGTAGCCCGCTTTTGCGATTTCTCGATTGAGGGGAGCGCCTCGACCATCTCACCGTTCATGAGAACGGGTCGCAGCATGGGCTCGCCTTTGAAGTCACTATTGCATTCGCTATAGAGGGCGATTACGTCGTGGTCCGTATAGCGGTAAATCTGCTTGGCTCCGGGCAAGGTCGCCTTCTCATCACTAAACTTGGCGGTATACGTCACGGTGCCGTCCTGCTTCAGTTCAACGAGCTTGTATACGGCTCCGAGCGATGGCGCATCCGCTGAAGTTGCGAGCTGCGTACCCACTCCAAATGCATCGAGACACGCTCCTTCGCGCAGCAGCTCAACAATACGGTGCTCATCCAGATCGTTCGTCGCGAAGATCTTTGCATCGGCAAGTCCTGCTTTGTCGAGAATGCGCCGGACCTGCTGGGATAGGGAAACCAGGTCGCCGCTGTCGAGCCGCACACCCCAGAGCGGAGGGCCTAACCGGGCCGCCAAGCGGGCACCTTCGACCGTGTCATAGGTGTCTATGAGAAATACCGTGGTGTCACCGAGAAGCTCCCGTAATCGCCGGAACGCCTCTTCCTCGCTGTCAAACGACATCGTCCAGGAGTGAGCGGCGGTACCGAACACGGGTATGCCGAAGCGCATACCGGCTTCCGCATTGCTGGTTCCGGAACACCCACCGATAAAAGCAGCGCGGCCTGCAAGCACTCCGGCCGCGGGCGAGTGAGCGCGCCGGCTGCCGAACTCGACAACCGGCCGGTTGCCGGCTGCCAACACACAGCGGGCCGCCTTCGAAGCGATGCTGGTTTGAAATGCGAATGTCGAGAGCAGGTACGTCTCCACTAGCTGCGCTTCGATGAGGGGCGCCCGGACGATCGCGATGGGTTCGTTTGCAAAAACCGGAGTACCTTCCGGGAGCGCGAAGACGTCTCCGGTAAAACGCAAGTGCGACAGAAATTCGAAGAACTCGGGCGGCGTGTTTTTGAAGTGCGCCAGGTGGCGAAGATAATTCAGTTCTTCCCGCGTGAATTTCAGGTCGCGAAGATATTCGATGGCCTGTTGCAATCCCGCACTTAGCAGGAAATTGCGCGAATCCGGCAGCCGCCGTACGGAAAGCTCAAAGGTGGCGAGATCTGACGCTTTTCCGGCTACAAAGTAGCCGGCGGCCATAGTCAGCTCGTAGAGATCTGTATTGAGCGCAGACATTGCGGAGGCCCTCAGGCCCCCGTTTACTTCTTCTTCGCTGGAGCCGCAGGTTTGATGGCGTTGACAGCTTCCAGCATATCGTTAACCGGCTTCGTGTCGAGCACGTATAGGGTAGGCTCGTTCTCGCGCCGCGCAAGGTAGCCGTCGTTTGTTTTGGCGAAATCGACCCGTTCCACACGTTTGCCGTCGTTCGATGTGACAGTAACTGTAAAGGACGGCGTAGTGAACCCGCTGATCGCGAACTTAGTCGCCGCGAGGTCGCGCAGCTTATCAATGAGTGATTGCACGTTGCCGGGGTCCATAGTCTGGCCGTTCAGTTTCCAGTCAGTACCCGAACGAACAAAGTTCTTGTCGCTCGCTCCCTGCTGAATCTGGATCTTGGTTGGATCACTGAAGCCGAAGTCGAAGATTTTTTTATTCCGGAAGTCTTCGGGAGTTTTTTCAAGCGCTTTTCCAAGATCGGAAGAGACTTTGAAGTACCCCGGAACTACGCTGGTTTTCGCGTAATAGTCGTCTTTGTTCTTGCGAACATCCAGAGTTTGCGTGCCCCCCGCATCGGTCACCTTCACTATGGCAACAAGCTGACCGGCGGCATACACGGCGGCGACTTTCTTCGGGTCGTCCGCTGACCCGGAAAGGTCCATCTTCGCTTCCGTCAACTTGCGAAGGAGCTCTTCCACCTGAAAGTTGTCCGCCCGATAGGGCTGCGGCTTCACAATCTGCCATTCGTTCTGATTGTTCTTTCCGAACTCGACGGCGCCTTTCGTGGAAGTCAGCTCAATGCGGGATACCGAATTTTGATCGAAGGTCAGAAGACGTTTGTCACGTAAGTCATTCGGTGTTTTGTCGAACGAGCTCTTGGTCGAGGACGAGATAGCGTAGACTTTGTTTCCGTTGTTCAGACGCGCATATACCAATGAACCCGCCGGGACGTCATCGCCGAAGGCAAGCTGGTCTGACTTGCCGTTCTTCTCATGAATGGTAACCGTCAGAGACGGTGAGGCCAGACCGTATTTGCTCAAATCCGCCGGCTTGTCATCCACAACGCTATCCGCGGTCAGAGGATTCAGGGACGAAGCCATGCTCGAAACAGCCTCCTGGTCCGCGGCAAGCTGCTCAGGCGACGTTAGAACCCACTTACCACCCTGGCGCTGCAACGCGATCGTCGCACCGTTTTTCTTCGCTACATCGATTGACTGAAGCTGGGCATCCGTCACTTCAAGCAGCTTCGGGCTCGCGTTCGTTGCCGCGCTGCCGGTCGCGCTCGATTGAGGATGTTTTTTGGCCCACCACACAGCTCCGCTGAGCGCAGCGAGCAGTGCGGCTGCGATCAAAAGGTTGCGTGTTTTCATCGCTATCTTCTCTTCAGGAAGACGGCCACACCGCCGACAATGATCAAAAGCGGAATGGCGATCAGGTCCGTGTACGCGAAGACGTTCATCTGCCGCTGATTCACGTTGAGCCGCCGGTCTTCTGCCTCCTTCGGCCGGATGGAGATCAGATCTTCATCGGACGACAGCCAGTTGATCGCATTGAGCGCAAGATCCCGATTGGCCTGGAAGTGCAGCATGGAATTATCGAGAAATCCAGAGCTGCCGATCACGACAAAGCGTCCTGGATTGGACGGCTTACCGGTGTTGTACGTCCCAGCGACGCCCAGAATGAATGGACCTTTCTTGTTCGATGGATCCGCCGGATTGACTTCGTTCGTGTTCAGCTTGGTAGTGGCAATGGCCCGATCAGAAGTAGAGAACAACTGTTCAAGCGTAGTTTTGTCTGTGTTCTTCATCTGAAGCGAACGCGCGACCGGGAAGCCGGTGAAGCTGCTTTTCAAATCCGTTACGATCGGCTGTGTTCCGTAATTGCTGATCAACGGGATTTCGGGTCCGAAGCCGAAGAGCTGTCCCATCGGGTTCTCTTCAAGTACCAGGTCCGGTTGAGGAGTAACGCCCCAACTCGCGAGCAGGTCGTCGAGACCCTTGTTCTGCGCGATGTGCTCGCGGCCAAAATCAAGCGGCGGATCGAGCAGGAACAAAACGCGGCCGCCATTCTCGACGTAATTCTTGATGGCTGTTACTTCGTTCGGCGTGTAGTCCGCTTTGGGTCCCGCCACCGCCAGAACTTTACAATCATCACGCACGGCGGTCTTGTCGATCAGCGTGATCGATTGTGCCTGATAGTTATCGCGCTCGAGCAGAGTTTTGAACTGCGAGAGGCCTGTGTTGTCGGTGCCGTCCAGTGGATGCTCCTGGCTTCCGCTTACAACACATACCTTCCGAACGCCCTTCAAATCTTTCAGAAAAGCACCGGTGATCCCCTCTTCGGTTAGCGATTTCGCTTCTTCGCGCCGCGGGCCGATCTCCACGTATGCAGTGCCAGGAAAACGGAGGCCGTAAGCACGAGCAACCGTCGGCTGCTTCTGATAATCGATGTACTGGACATGGATTTTCGAAGATAGATTCTTATAACGATCGAGGATTCCGCGGGCCTGCTCGAAGCTGCTGGCTTTGTCGATGTAAGTGATAGTTGCGTCCTGCTTCAAGCCTTTCACAACTTTCTGAGTTTCTTGTGAAAGCGTGAAGCGCTTGTTACTGGTCGTATCAAAGGGCTTGTTGTACCGGTTGCCCAGCCAGTTCACCAGGACCAGAATCGCGATGACCACGATCGTGTATAGGATCGATGTGGCGCCATAGCGAGCCTGGCGGGCAGCGAGGGTAGTTTGGCGAAAGGTGTTCGTGGTTGCCATTTAAGCCTTCCACCGCATGGATTCAAGTGAACGGGCCGTCAGAAATAAGCCCAGGAAAATCATAGAAAGGTAGTAAATCAAATCCTTGGTATCGATAACGCCGCGCGTAAAGCTATCCATATGGCTCACGATCGATATATAATTCAGCACCTGGACTGTGTCCGAGTTACCGAATGACGTGGTCCAGTTGAGTATCCAGAGGACGAGAGCCAGCGCGAATCCGATAGCTCCGGCTACTATCTGATTCCGGGTCAGAGTGGAAATGAAGGTTCCGAAGGCGAGCAGGCAAGCGCCCTGCAGCACGGCACCCAGGAATCCAGTAAGAACCGGTTTCCAGTCAGGATTTCCGTAAATAAAAAGAAAAGAATAATCGGCTAATAGAACCAGCAGCAGGGCGCAATACATCAGAACTGCCGCAAGCCACTTTCCGAAGACGATTTCAAGATCATGCACCGGAGAGGTGACCAGCAGCTCGATGGTGCCCTGCCGCTTTTCTTCCGCGAAAAGCCGCATGCTGATCAACGGAATGAGAAAGAGCCCAACTACGGCGATATTTGAGAAGAGAGGCGCAATGACCTGCTCATTCACATTCATCGGTGTGCCTTGACCGCTCATCTGGCTTTCGAGCGAAAAGCGGACAAAACTGGCACTGATGATGTAAGTGAACACGCCGCTGAGCAGGGCAAAGATAGTAAGCAGCACCCAGGCGATCGGAGAGACGAAATAGGCGTAAAGTTCGCGCCGGCAGATGGTCCAGATGTTTCTCATTGCAGTGCCCCCGAAGCGACAGCCGTAGCGACCGGAGGCTCCGGGTGCGAGCCGGTCAGCTCAAGGAAGACCTCTTCAAGACTCAGCGTGGACGACTTGAGTTCCAGCAGGTTCCAGCCCGCATGGACGATCGCGCGAGCAACGTCCGGCCGGGCATTGCGCCCTTCGAGACTCTCCACTTCAAAAACAAAACGATTCCCTGAAACGATGCGGTCGAGGACTTTGCTGACGCCGGGCACCTGCTCCAAGCGCTGTCGCACCGTGGCGAAATCCGCTTCGCCGCCCGTATCCACCTGCACTTGAATGGCAGACCCTACTCCGGCGCGCGCCTTCAAGTTCTCAACCGAATCGGTCGCAACCAGCCGGCCCTTGTTGATGATGATGACCTTCTGGCAGACGGCTTCGACCTCAGGCAGTATGTGAGTGCTCAAAATAATCGTGTGCTCACCGGCGAGGCTTTTGATCAGCTCGCGCGTTTCGTTGATCTGCTTCGGATCAAGGCCCGACGTCGGCTCGTCGAGTATCAACACATCGGGGTTATGAATGATCGCCTGCGCAAGCCCAACGCGCTGCCTGTATCCTTTCGACAGTTTCGAGATCAGCCTGGAGCGCGAATCTACAACGGCGCAGCGTTCCATCACCTGTTCCGTTCGCGACTTCACCTCGGAAGCCGGCACGTTCTTCAGCCGCGCGACGAACATGAGATAGTCTTCCACGCTCATCTCCGGGTAAAGCGGTGGGGCTTCGGGCAGATAACCAATATGTTTCTTTACTTCATGCGGCTGCTCGAACACGTCAAAACCGGCAACAGTCGCCTTACCCTCGGTGGGCGGCATAAAGCAGGTGAGAATTCGCATGGTGGTGGTTTTCCCGGCTCCATTAGGGCCCAGAAAGCCGACGATGTCACCTTTATCCACCGCGAACGAGATGTTGTTAACGGCGACATGGCGCGCGTAGCGCTTGGATAGACCTTCAACCTGAATCATAGGATTAGACGAAACGGACTAGACTCGCCAAAAAAAGAGCCAGTCACAGGGCCTAGGCCCCATTTGAGCAGTAGCGTTTGGAAACACCAGGATAATTAACTTCAAAAATAACTGTCAATTCAGACGTCCGAGTATACCGAATGGTAGGCATCAGCCTGCGCGATACGAGCAACTTAGTCTTCGACCGCAAGCCCCATAATGTGAAACCCTGCATCCACGAATAATACATTCCCAGTAACTCCCCGGCCGAGGTCGCTGGCAAGAAAGGCAGCGGCATCGGCAACTTCGGCGGGATCCGTATTGCGGCGCAGGGGAGCAAGCGACGGTCCCGCTTCGAGCATCTTAGACAAATCCTTGACAGCGCGGGCAGAGGCCGTTTTGATCGCCCCCGCGGAGATTGCATTCACCCGAATCTGCTGCGGACCAAGATCGTTCGCCAAGTAACGAACGCATGCCTCGAGCGCTGCTTTGGCCACACCCATTACGTTATAGTTCTTCACCACTCGGGTTGAACCCAGATAGGTAAGGGTCGTGATGGATCCTCCGCCGGCCATTAAAGGAGCAATCGCGCGAGAAACTGCGACCAGAGAATACGCGCTGACTTCCTGAGCGAGTAAATAGCCATCGCGGCTCGTTTCGATAAACGGGTGTGCCAAATCTTCACGATTCGCGAATGCAATGCTGTGAACCACGGCATCGATGCGCGGCGCGGCGCTCCGCAACTCGGACACGAGATGTTCCAGCTCGGCGGGTTGCGTTACATCGCAGGGAAGAACCTTCGAAGCCTTGAATTCGCTGCCGAGCTCCTCGACCGTCTGGCGCTGCCGCTCACCTTGATAAGTAAGGATGAGCGATGCGCCCTCACGGACAAACGCGGCAGAGATCGCGTATGCGATGCTCCAGCGATTCGCGACTCCTAAGACCAGCGCAGTCTTGCCGGCGAGCAACTGTGACATGGAAAGGACATTGTAGCGCCACGGATAAACCGCATGCCCCCGAGAAGCCTGGCGGCCTCACTTGACAGTCAAGTAAAGTTGAGAGATAGTCATTTCAGGCTGTACTTGAATGACTAGTGAAGATTCCGGGCGTGTCACCGTACTGCAGGGAACGCTCGACCTGATTGTCCTGCGCACTCTGGAAAGCATGGGGCCGCAGCACGCGTACGCGATCGCGACCCGGCTGCAGCAGATCTCCGGAGATTTACTCCAGCTTAATCAGGGAACCCTATATCCTGCCCTCGTGAGACTGGAGCAGCAGGGCAGAATCAAAGGAACCTGGGGTAGAACCGACAGCAATCGCGAAGCGAAGTTCTACGCCATCACTAAAACCGGCAAGAAGGCTCTGGCGGAAGAAACTTCGCGCTGGCGGCGCATGGCCGGTCTGGTTGAAAAGCTGCTTTCCGAGGGAGCCTGACCAGTGCGCCGCTTCTTTGCGAGAGTCACGAACATATTCCGAGCCCGCAGTGCCGAACATGAACTCGACCGGGAAATCGCATCGCACCTGGCGCTGCTGCAGGAAGCCTTTGAGGCGCGCGGCCTGTCGCCCGAAGATGCAAGCCGCGCTGCCAGACGCGCCTATGGCGGTGTAGAACAAGCCAAGGAGCTGCATCGCGACGCTCGCTCGCTTCCATCCCTGGAGCATCTCCTGAAAGACATCCGCCACGGCGCCAGAAACCTTCTCCGCACGCCCGGCTTTTTGGCCATCGCGCTACTCACGCTCGCCTTGGGCATCGGCGCCAACACAGCCATCTTCAGCGTGGTGAATGCCGTGCTCCTGCGCCCGCTTGCCTACAAGGATGCGGATCGCCTGGTCACGCTGCTCCATTACGGAACCGGCCCGGTTGCAACGGCGAATTACCTGGATTGGCGGGACCAGAGCCACTCCTTTGAAGCCATGGGAGCTGCCAGCTACTGGAGTCCGAACCTGACGAATCCCGACCCGTCGAGACAGTGCTCCGGCCGAGCATCTTTATGGCTTGAAAGTGACGCAAAATCTGCTGCCGCTGCTAGGTATTCAACCATTATTAGGCCGCCTCTTCGTAAAAGGTGAGGACCAGAATGGCGCCGAGCATAAGGTCATTTTGAGCTGGACGCTGTGGCAGCGGCGCTTTAACGGTGACCGCGCCGCGCTGGGAAGGAACATCACGCTGAACGGCGAGGCATACACAGTAGTCGGAGTTATGCCGCCCGGGTTCCATTTTGCGCCTTTCTGGGCAACGCACACAGAGCTATGGGTTCCCGATGCATTTGGCGCAACTATTCACGAGAGAGGCGGCAATCATCTACGCGTCTTCGCGCGCCTCAGACCCGGCGTTACGCTGGCCCAGGCCCGGGCAGACATCGCGACCGTCACTGCTCGTCTGGAAAAGCAGTATCCGGCGACAAACCGTGGCGTTGAGGTAACACCGCTGAAGGAGAAAGTCGTCGGCAAAATAGAAACGCCGCTATTGTTAATGCTAGGCGCGGTTGGGTTTGTATTGCTGATTGCGTGCGCGAACGTCGCACACATGCTGCTGGCGCGCACTTCGGACCGGCAGAAAGAGATAGCAGTCCGAGCTGCATTAGGGGCCGGGAAGGCGCGCCTGCTGGCTCAATTTCTCACCGAGAATCTCCTGCTCGCGATCACGGGCGCACTGGCCGGCCTCCTGCTGGCGCTAGCGGGAACGAAAGCCCTGGTGGAGCTAAGTCCTGAATATATTCCAAGGGTCGAAATGGTGACGATTGACCGCGATGTGGTGATGTTCCTGATATGCATTACGGTGCTCACGTCACTTATGTTCGGATTAGCTCCGGCGCTGCGCGCCGCGTCGGGCAATTTGAGCGACTCGCTGAAGGAGGGCGGACGTGGAGATAGCGACGGAGTGCGCCGAAGCCGTCTGCGCAGCCTCCTGGTGGCATCCGAGTTCGCCCTCGCTTTCGTGCTGCTGATCGGGGCCGGGCTGATGGTGCGCAGCTTCTATGCTCTGCAGGCCATTGATCCCGGATTCAATCCCCACAACGTGCTCTCGATGATCGTGTCGGTGGCCGGTACAAAGGAGGAGAGTCCCAATCAGCGGGCTGTGTTTTATCGCGAGCTTCTGCAGAAAATTCGGACGCTGCCCGGCGTGAGCGCCGCCGGCGCGATCAACCACCTGCCCCTGGCTGGTGATATGTGGGACCGCTCATTCCAAATCGAGGGCCGTCCTCAGCCGCGGCCGGGCGAATTCCCGGACGCGGTTTATCGAATCGTCATGCCGGGTTATTTCGAAACAATGCGTTTGCCTCTACGCAGTGGACGGCTCATCTCCGACCGCGACGATCTAAGAAGCCCGGCTGTCGTGATCATCAACGAACGGGCTGCCCGCGAATACTGGCCACATGAATCTGCCCTCGGCAAGCGCATTGTCATTGGTGGCACAGGTAACGGCAAGCCTGATTGGCTGACCATCATCGGTGTGGTAGCCGATGCGAGGCAGGCAGACTGGGCCTCCAATCCGGATCCGGAGATGTATCTTCCGGCACTGCAGAGCCCCG
Organism: uncultured Acidobacteriaceae bacterium; assembly: GCA_963846185.1. Classification (GTDB taxonomy): domain Bacteria; phylum Acidobacteriota; class Terriglobia; order Bryobacterales; family Bryobacteraceae; genus Bog-105. The sequence continues at coordinate 96,853 of CAWJVA010000014.1, forward strand.
ATTTCCTCGGAGCCGGAGCAGACCCGATCAGCCCCCATATGACTTACATCACGCTAGTAGTTCGGGGCCGAGGCAACGCCGCGGATCTCACTTCCGCCGTGCGGCGGTGCGTGCACTCGTTCGACCGTAATCTTCCGGTGTCCCAAGTCCTGACCATGGATCAGGCAATCGCGGATGCGACTGCCCAGCCCCGCTTTGAAACGCTGCTGCTCGGCTTATTCGCCGTGGTGGCGCTGATTTTGGCGGGAGCCGGCATCTACGGCGTGATGAACTATTCCATATCGAGGCGTACCCGCGAGATCGGAATACGCATGTCGCTGGGTGCGACCCGACGCGACGTGCTGGGAATGCTCGTGCTGCAGGCCATGGCACAGGCGCTTGCAGGTGCGGCGGCCGGCGTTGCTGGAGCGGTGTTTCTCGCGAAGTTAATGACCAAACTCCTGTACGGCGTTCAGCCCGCTGACCCATTGACTTTCGCTGGTGTCGTCACTCTTCTCACCGCCGTCGCGCTACTTGCCGTTTGCGTTCCGGCGCATAAGGCGGCCGGCATCGAGCCGATAACGGCCCTAAGAAGCGAGTAGCTATAGTTGCAAATTGTTAGTCCGGTGCTGGCGGTCTGTGAAAAGATCGGCAAACCCGTCGCTTACGCTCCGGGCTCAGTTTCGGTTTAACAAACCAGTGTTACGCTGGGGGCTTAGTTTGGTTTGATTGGCTACGTGGAACGCTCCCGTGCATGATTGTGTTTGGCATCGTTTCGAGCTTTGATTGCTTCCTGGACGCGCTTCGCCGCTCTGCCAGGACCGTGTACTCCGAGCACTTTGAACTTCTTTCCCCGGCTCTTGTTGTAGGTAATGAAGAACTCTTGTACCTGATCGATAAGTGATTTGTTCACGTCAGCAATGGATTTCAGGTTCTCGTGACTGTAGGAATGCACGGCCACTGCAATCAAACGATCGTTGCGAGTTGTTTTGCCGTCTTCGATCTGCTGCGCCTCGATGATCCCGATTAGCCGGACATCCAGCACACATCCGACGTGCGCCGGTTCGTCCATGAGCACCATCACGTCAATCGGGTCCCCGTCCTCGGCCACAGTCGACGGGACAAATCCGAAATCGAACGGGAAGCTGAGCCCTTCCGCGAGCAACCCGCCTAGAGTAAATGCCTCTAATTTCGAATCATAGTCGAACTTGTTTCTACGGCCCTTTGGCGTTTCGATAACAATGCGGCACGTACAGTTTTTCTTATCTAGCTGATGCGGAAGGCTGGCAAGATCCATGCCCGAGTATTGTACTTAATGCGTGCAGAACTTCAACGACGCGCATTCATCATGGCGCCCCCTGGTTAATTCACACGCAACGCAATCATCGGGTCAATGCGAGAAGCGCGGCGGGCTGGTATATAGCCGGCCATGATCGCGACCGCAAGTAGCGCCGCCCCACTACCGATGAAGGTAAGTGGGTCGCCAAAGGACACGTTGAAAAGCAACCCGCTGAGCGATCGTGCAAGAGCGAGCGAAGCCACGAGTCCAATGACCATTCCCGTGCCGACCAGCGCTAGCGTTTGCAGTACGATTCGCCCCTGCACTGCTCCGCTGGAGGCGCCAAGCGCCATTCGAATTCCAATCTCTTGGGTTCGCCGGTTGACGAAGTACGAAATCACGCCATAGATGCCGAGCGACGCCAATAACAGCGCAAAGCCGGCGAACCCGCCCAGTAAGAGCACGATGAACCGGCGCGGCGAAACCGCCCGGTCCACCAATAGAGTCAGCGGGCGCATGCCGCCTTTGGGCAGCTCGGGTGCAATCGGTCTTAAAGCCGCCTCGACTCTCGACGACATCAATGCGAGCGGCAGATTGGAGCGCACAACGATGTCTACCGAGCCGTAGTCCTCACATTGGCGGATCGGAATATACATCTCGGAACCCGAACCTTGTTCGAGCGCGATGTGACGCACGTCGCCTACCACCCCGACCACTTGACGGTCGCCACCGCAATCACCCTGGATGAACTGACCGATCGGGTTCCGACCCGGCCATAACCTGCGTGCCAGCGTATCATTGACGATAATCACCTGATTGCTCGCCGGAGTATCGCGTTCGCTGAAATCGCGCCCTTGCCGCAGGGTTATGCCCATCGCGCTTGATATATCCGTCGCTCACGATGCGAACGAAAGAGGCCGGATAGTCGTCAGGGTTCGTATACACCTGACCCTTTGCCGGCGAACCCCAACTGCGGTTGTGCCCGAGCGGTAAGACGTCGGTCAATCCCGCTGCCTGTATGCCAGGCAATTCCCGGACTCGCCGCAGCGCCTCATTGAAGTAAGCATTGCGCTGAGCCTGTGTCCTCAGTTGAGGGCTCGGATCGATTCGCAGCGCCGCCGCGCTCTCCGGCCGGAAGCCCATGTTTACTTCCAGCACACGGAGGAAGCTGCGGATCAGGAGCCCGGCGCCAACCAGCAGCACGCAGGCAAATGCCACTTCGGAAACCACCAGCGCTCGGCGCATCCACATCTGACTATGCGTTTCACTCGTACCGCGCTGGCCCAAAGACGAATTCAGCCGCACTCCCGCTACCTGCAGCGCGGGCGCCAATCCCAACACCACACCGGTGATGAGCGCCACTGCCAAGGTGAATGCCAGTACTCCGAGATTGACTCGAATGCTGCTCAATAACGGAATGTTGAAGGCGGTCAGATGAGCGATTGCGCGCGTTGCTACCAGCGCCAGGACGAGTCCCAGCACGGCCCCGCAGCAGGTCAGCACAACACTCTCGGTCAGCAGTTGCCGGATGAGGCGGTAGCGGCCGGCGCCGATGGCTGCCCGTACTGCCATTTCCTGTTGTCTGGTCGCGGTGCGAGCCAGGAAGAGGTTCGAGAGATTCGCGCAGACGATTAACATCACGACGCCCACCGCGCAGGCGAGTATGAATAGCGCCGGCCGCAGCCTTCCGCTCACGTGCTGCGCGAGAAAACTCAGCTTCGGATGCAGATAGTTCTGCTTCGGATGTTCCTCTGAGATCCGATTGCCCAGTACGGTCGCCTCGGCCTGCGCGGTGCGGATGCTGACCCCCGGCTTCAGTCGTCCTATCAGGGCCAAGGTGTTTCCCCATCGGTCCGTTTCTTTTGAGAGTGGAAACGGCAAATACAGATCGATGTGGCTACCGGGAGCAAACACGGAAGCAAAATCAAAAGAGGCCGGCATAACGCCTACGACAGTCACGGCCTGATCGTCAAGCGTGATCGGCTTACCAACAATTGCCGGATCGGAGCCGAAACGCGTCTCCCAGAGCCCATGGCTCAACATCACGGCTTTCGGGCCGTTCCACTTACTTTCGTCGTTACTGAAATATCGCCCGAGCTGCGGCTGCACTCCCAGCAGCTGAAAAAAGTTCTGCGAAACCGGCACAGCGCTCAATCGCTCCGGCTCGCCCTTTCCGCCGAGCAGACTATCACCGACGCCGTAAAAGGCAAAGTAACCAGCTATGTCCGAGAAGGACGTGTTGCGTTGACGGAGGTCCAGCAGCCGGCCGACCTGTACGGTCTCGCCCGAAAGATCGCCCTCTTCCTTTGTCTCGTTTGCAATCCAGACCAGATGTTCGGGGTCTTTGAAGGGAAGTGGCCGTACCAGCAACGTATCGATCACACTGAAGACCGTAGAACTGGCGCCGATTCCAAGACCGATGATCAACATCGCGAATGTGGCAAAGCCCGATTCGCGCCGCAGCACGCGCAGGGTGTACCGGAAGTCTTGGGCGAAGTCCGCCATGAATCGTGCGGGCTGCTGTCTCATCATCACTCTGCCTCCTCGGTTCCCAGCACCGCCATGGCCGTCATGGCGTCCTCCTCGCGCACCAGCAGTTTGAATCCACCGCTCGCCCATGCCACATGCGGCCGCATGCCGCCTACGGAGTCGGCTTGAATGATCGACTCGATTCCAGCCGCTTCAAGAGCGCCCCGGGCGATGTCTGCCTCCGCACTGGTGCCGAACGCGCGCACCACCACCAGGTTTGTATCGGGCATAGCTCTCCGATCTTATGGCTGCAAGTTCCAGGCCATGTAATGATTCTCTTCCGCCATGAGCCGGGATCTGCGCCGCGCTATTTCGGGGGCAGCGCAAACGCAACATACGCGCCGTGTACGGTCGCCTGCGAAGGCGGGTAGACGGCCGGCACGGCAGCCGCGCAAAACACGACGTATTCCCTGCCGTCGTTTTCGTAGACAGCAGGAATGCCCTCAACGGATGTGTCAAGCTGCTTTTCCCAAATCACGTGTCCGGTCTCCTCATCAATCGCCTCAACCTTGCCGTTACGCGTGCCCGCGAAGATCAATCCTCCGGCCGTGACCACCGGTCCCACTTTCGGAAACATAGATCCGGTATCAGTGATGCCTTTTGCCGCGAGTTCAGGCACCTCGCCGAGCGGGATGCTCCACTTGATTGTTCCTTCGTTCAGATCATAGGCCATCAGTGACGTCCAGGGCGGTGAAATCGGGAGAAAGGCCGCTTTTCGTGAACATGAACCCGAAGCCACTGACATAGCGGGCAGGCTTTTCAGCACCGGCATTCAGCCGCTTCTCACCGCTCGCGACCGTGCCGCGGTCGTCGGGATGAGACAGGTAGTCCACCAGAGCATCAAGCTGAACTTCAGAGAGTTTCGGGAAGGCGGGCATGGAGCCCTGCCCCTGATGCACCGTGCTCTTGATCTGATCGCGGCTCAAGGTCGCGCGAATGTGGACCAGCGAAGGAACGGCCGGGGGCTCGCCTGCCCGATTCGCCAGATGGCACCACTGGCAATGTGCCTGGTAGAGGATCTCGCCCTGCCTTGCGGGCGGCAAAGACGAACTGAGCGAAGCTGTATCTCTTTCCGGTTCGAGCTTCAGCATGCAGGGGAGATCTTTTGAGACGACGTAGAGCGTGCCATTGCGCGGGTCCACTGCAGCGCCGCCCCAGTTTGCGCCTCCATTGTTGCCTGGCATCTCGACCGTGTTCTCGAGCGCAGGCGGTGTGAATAGCCCCTGATTGCGCGCGGTTCGCATCTCTTGGCGGAAATGCTCCCGCTCGGCCGGATCGCTTATGTACGGACTCAGATCTTTCTCCGTGAACTCCTGCCGTGCGAACGGCGGCGGCTTTACTGGAAAGGGCTGAGTCGGCCAGGTCTGCTCGCCGGGAACATCGGATGCCGGTACCGGCCGTTCCTCGATGGGCCACAACGGCTCGCCCGTGAGGCGATTGAACACCCAAAGAAAGCCTTCTTTGCCCGCCTGTGCAACGATGTCGACACTCTCGCCGTTATGGCGGACGGTGAGCAGCATCGGGGCTGTGGCGTTGTCGTAATCCCAGATATCGTGATGAACCATCTGGAAATGCCAGATTCGTCTGCCGGTCCTCGCATCGAGCGCTAACAGACAATCGCCAAACAGATTCGCACCCTTCCGGTCGGCCCCGTAGAAGTTGTACTTAGGACTCGCCGTCGGTACGTAGACGATTCCCCGCTTCTCATCCAGGGAAAGCTCGGTCCAGCTGTTCGCGCCGCCGGCCGTCTTCCAGGCGTCCTTTGGCCACGTGTCGTAACCGAACTCGCCCGGATGCGGAATGGTGTGAAACGTCCAGACGAGTTGTCCAGTGCGCACATCGTACGCGCGAATATCACCTGACGCCGAGCCATATCCCTGGTTCGTCGCTGAGCCCAGTATCAGCAGATTTTCAAAGACCCGGCCGGGCGTGGTCGATTGCACCAGCGAGAGAGTTTCGGGATCGCGTCCAAACCCCTTCCTCAAATCGACTGCGCCGTCATCCCCGAACGAGGCGATGATCTTCCCGGTCCTCGCATCGAGCGCGCGCAGCAGATTATTGCTCGCAAAGAAGAGCCGCCGCTCGGCTCCGTCTTTACTCTGCCAGTAATTGATCCCGCGATTGGTGATCAACCTGGTATGAGGGTCGGTCTCGTGCACCCAGATCTCTTTGCCGGTCCCGGCATCCAGCGCCACGATGGAGTTGTTCTTCGCGAGAACATACATCACACCGTTCGCTACCAACGGGTTGAAAAAATATTTGTTCGTGTCGCCGGTCGGATAGGTCCAGGCGATCCGCAGTCGACCCACATTGGAGCGGTTGATCTGCGCCAGCGCTGAGTATTGGGCTGAATCAGGCGCACCGCCGAAATCACTCCAGCCGGAATGGTTGCGGCGGGCCGGCTGAGAGTTGCGAGTGGCCAGCAAACAAGCGGCAAGTACACCGACAACCAGCACCGCCAACACCCGCCGGCTCGGATGAATAAAGTGATTCGGATCCGTAGCTTTGCGACTCCTCACAAAGATTACCCCACACGTTTGCGAACGCAAGCCGGAGGTCTTTCCCGAACTGCTTCCGGGGGTGCTAATCTGACAACCACCTGTCCTTTCCGGAATCATGAGCGCCAACCAACAGCTCGATCGTGACCGCGAAATAGAAGAGCTTCGACGCACAATCGCGGCCTTGCAGGCTGAGATCGAGAACCGCAAGCACGACGAAAAAATTCTGGATCGCTTCTTCAATGCTTCGCTCGATCTCTTATGCTTCGCCAATTTCGACGGCTATTTTACCCGTGTAAACCCGGCCTGGGAACGAACGCTCGGTTATTCCGCGGAAGAGCTTTGCAGGCAGCCCTTTCTGGAGTTTGTTCATCCCGATGACCGGGAGATCACCGTCGCCGAGGTCGCAAAAATATCGACGGGCGCGAACACCGTTTCCTTCGAAAACCGCTACCGAGCGAAGGACGGAAGCTACAAATGGCTGCTGTGGAACGCCACGCCTTTGCTCAACCAGCAGGTGATCTACGCCGACGCTCGTGACATCACTGAACGAAAGCTCGCCGAGGAAAGCATTCGCAAGCTAAAAGAAGCGGCTGAAGCTGCCAACCGCAGCAAAAGCGATTTCCTGGCGCACATGAGTCACGAAATCCGCACGCCGATGAATGCCATTATCGGCATGGCCGATCTTCTCTGGGAAACGTCGCTAAGCGCGGAACAGCGCCAGTACGTTCGCATCTTCCGCCGCGCCGGAATGAGCCTGCTCAACCTGCTGAACGACATTCTGGATCTCTCGAAGATCGAATCCGGCCACATAGAACTTGAGGAGATCGATTTCGACATCGGGGAACTGCTCGAGAAAGTCTGCGAGCTGCTGGCGGTACGCGCCCATGAGAAAAGTATCGAGCTGGCCTGCCGCGTAATGCCGGGCGTCCCCTCCACTGTACGGGGCGATCCGAATCGCTTGCGCCAAATCCTGACCAACCTGGTGGGGAACGCCATCAAGTTCACCGAGCGTGGGGAAATTATCCTGCGTGTCGAAGCTGGAGACATAGCCGGGGATCGAGTATGGCTCAAGTTCACGGTCTCGGACACCGGTATCGGCATTCCAGAGGAGAAGCTTCCCATGATTTTCGAGAGCTTCACTCAAGTGGACGCGTCGACCACGCGCCGGTACGGGGGCTCGGGTTTGGGGCTCGCGATAGCCAAGTACCTGGTGGAGCGCATGGGCGGGCGAATCTGGGTAGAGAGTACGGTCGGTTCCGGCAGCACATTTTCCTTCACTGCTCTGTTTGGCGTCGCGCAGCAACCGGCGGCGTCTCCGGAATCGCAGCCTCTCGATCTGAAGGGCCTGCGGACTCTAGTGGTGGATGATAACTCGACCAACCGGCTGATCCTCGTGGAGACCCTGAGTGCCTGGGGCGCGGTACTGACTACGGCCGAAGACGGCACGCAGGCCCTCACGGAACTGGTGCGCGCCAGCCGCGACGGTGATCCCTATAGCCTGGTGCTGCTTGATTGCCGCATGCCGGGGATGGACGGATTCGAACTCGCCGAACACATCCAGGGCCATCCGAGTCTCGCCGCCATGACTGTGCTGATGCTCACTTCCGAAGACCGCGGCGGCGACATGGCCCGCTGCAGAGAACTCGGCATCGATGCTTATCTTGTGAAGCCGATCCAGAGGTCGGAACTCGCGCGCGCCATTCAAGCTGCTATGAATCGGCCGCAAGTTACGCTCGAAGTGCAGCGCGATGAGGAGGCCGTAACCCGCCCGAGCGAACAGCTCCGGTTAAAGCTGCTGCTGGCCGACGATTCCGAAGACAACGTTTTTCTGATCCAGGCGTATCTGAAGAATTCGGGCTGCACCATTGATGTCGCGGAAAATGGTCAGGCGGCCCTCGAGCGCTTTCGCTCTGGTTCCTACGATTTGGTCCTGATGGATCTCCAGATGCCCGTTATGGACGGCTACGCAGCCACCCGAAAAATTCGCGAATGGGAGCAGCAGCGCAAGGCAAAACCGGTTCCCATCCTCGCCTTGAGCGCATATGCCATGACGACCGAAATCGAAAAGAGCCGGGAAGCAGGTTGCACCGCATATCTGACAAAACCGATCCGCCGCGAGGCGCTGCTGGCGGCCCTGGAGAAATATGGGAAGGCGCAACCCGCGCGCACTCGCCGGTCAAGGCAACCGGATGTAAACCAGGATGGTGTAGACGAACGCCTGATTCCGTTGATTCCCGGATACCTCGAATCGCGACGCAAAGATGTTACGGCGCTGCTTTCAGCTTTGGATGCGGGCGAGTACGACCGCATTCGTTCACTTGGTCATAAGATGCGGGGATCGGGCACGGGCTATGGATTCCCCGCCCTCACCACCATCGGCGAAAACCTTGAAAGGGCAGCCGAAAAGCGAGATGACGAGGAGATTCGAAAACACATCGCAAATCTTGTGAAATGCCTCGACACGCTCGAACCACCGGCGGGCAAGCTCACTGACCAGATTGAGCGCCGGTCGAGCCGAGATACTTGATCAGTAAAACCTCGTTGCCCTTCTCGTTATAAATCAGTTCATCCGCCAGGTTTCGCGTCAGGAGAATGCCGAATCCGCCTGGCCGCAGACCGAGCTTGTTCCGCACTTCGCAATGCTGATACGGCGCGTCGGGTTCGTTCGAAACGGCAGCATGCGGAAGATTGTTCAACGAAAATCCTTCACCCGGATCGAGGATCTTATACAAGATCGATTTGGCCGTGCGCACGTAATCGACCCGCACCGTCTTATTCGGATCGCCGCCGGCGCCGTGTTCAATCGCGTTCATGAGCAGTTCTCGAAACGCGGCGCCCACGTCTTCTCGTTCAGCCGCCGAAAGCCCGGTGCTCAACTCGCGTAGAAACGGAATGATGCGGTCGGCAATATCGAGCCTGCAGCGCAGTTGCAGCGCAATCCAGTGCGGAATCGCCGAAAGCACTTCGATGTCGCCTTGCGGCGCAGGCATTTCCAGCGCCAGCGCCACCGCGTCCGCCACTGCGTCCAATGAGAACGGCTTCGTAAAATAACCCGAAGCCTGATCGCGCAGCGATCGGATGACCGTCGATGGCGTACCTTCGGCCGTCATCACCAATACCCGCGTCCCGGGCCGTATCTCATGAATCTTATGGAGCAATTCGAGCCCGTTGAGGCCGGGCATGCGCACATCCGTAATCACCAGATCGAAAGAGCGCTCTTGCAACAGCGCTAACGCCTCCAGGCCGTCATAGCGGTCCTCAATGGTGTACTGAGCGCCGTGAAGCGCCGTTGCGAGCAGACGATGAATATCCGGATCATCGTCGACGATCAGAATGCTGTTCGGTTCGGACATGCACTCTACCCCGATTTGCAGGCATCTTCCAGGGTCGGATAAAAGTGGAAAATCGTATCGAGACGGCACACGCGAAAAACGCGCGCCACGAAACCGGGTGCGGCCGCGATTCGCATGTCACCGTTCACTGCCGCAATCTGGTTATAGCTCGAGATGAAGCGCCCGATCCCGGTACTATCGATGGCGGTAATACCCGAAATCTCAAAGATGATATGCCGCTTACCCTGCTGCAGAAGATCGCTCACCAGATTCGTGATCTGTTCGCTTTCTGCGCCCATCATCACCTTGCCGGCTATATTGATGACAACCGTGCCTGGTGCGATCTCGTTATGGCTTAACTCCATGGATGTGAGTCCGACCATTGTATGCCGTCCAGTTTCCTCCGAGAGTGATGAATAAGATGTTGCTTGATGAAAAGATCCAGTATTCATGAGCGTCGCACATACGCAACGTGGATTCTCGCCCTCGCCCTGCTAACTACGGCTGCAGCGAGAGGGAGGGCCGAAGTGCGCCTTCCAAAGATTCTGAGCAATCACGCTGTTCTGCAGCGGGACCAGCCGATTCACATCTGGGGCTGGGCGGAGCCGGGCGAAACGGTTACGGTTTCATTCAACGGAGCGAGCCAGACAACCGCTGCCGACCGGCTCGGCGCCTGGAGCGTCTACCTGCCCCCGCAAACTGCCGGCGGCCCGTTCCAATTGACAATCGCCGGCACCAACAAAATCGTCCTGGACGACATCTTGCTCGGCGATGTCTGGTTTGCGTCGGGTCAATCCAACATGGAAATGCCGCTCGCCGGATTTCCAGGTTCGGCAGAGGTCAAGAACGGCGCGGAAGAGATCAGAAACGCCAATCAACCCGCGCTCCGGCTGCTGCTTATTCCGCATAAAGCCAGCGCCTATCCGCTGAGCGATTTCGAAGGCAACGCCGCCTGGACAACCTGCACGCCCGAAACGGCTGCCCATTTCTCAGCCGTCGCATACTTTTTTGGCCGGGATATCGCGTCGCGGGAACACGTTGCCATCGGCCTGATCGACTCGACCTGGGGAGGCACGCCAGGTGAGGCCTGGGTAAGTCTCGATGCCTATCGGCGGATGCATCGCTGATGCCTGTCTTCGCCACCTGGGCGAGGATGGCCGACGAGCAAAGCGAGGTAGCAGCGCTCCGGAGAGCGGAGAAAAGGGAGGACGAAGCTGCCCGGCAGGCCCACACCGCACCGCCCCAACATCCCTGGCATCCCGATCCCGAATCATATGATCCGTCCTGGCTCTTTAACGCCATGGTCGCGCCTGCAACGAACTTCGCCATCAAGGGCGTGATCTGGTATCAGGGCGAGACCAATAGCAAGCTGGACCGCGCTCCGCTCTATCACCGGGTGTTCTCCACGTTGATCAACGATTGGCGCCGCCAATGGCATCAAGGCGATTTTCCATTTCTGTTCACGCAGATTTCGAGCTTCAAGTCGGACGAAACGGAGATCTGGCCCGTGGTGCGCGAGGCACAGCTCCAGACACTATCGCTCGCGAACACCGCAATGGCGGTAACGATCGATATCGGCGACCCCGAGAACGTTCATCCTTCCGATAAGCAGACCGTCGGGGCCCGGCTCGCTCTCGCCGCGCGCGCTCTCGCTTATCACGAAAAAGTGGTCTACTCAGGGCCGCTCTTTCGCCAAACCAGCACGGATCCTGGCGCCATCCGCGTGTGGTTTGATTCCGTTGACGGCGGCCTGACTGCCAAAGGCGGCCCTCCGGAGGGATTCGAAATCGCCGGCGATGACCATCGCTTCGTTCCGGCCACCGCCCGCATCGACGGCGAAACGGTAGTCCTCACCAGCCCAGAAGTGAAGGAGCCCAAGTTCGTTCGCTACGGCTGGCAGAACGCGCCTACCGTGAACCTTTTCAACTCCGCCGGACTGCCGGCATCTCCTTTCACCTCGGAGTAGACTGCGCAAATCTCTGATTGCCGCGGAAATTGAATCTTCTGCCCAGAATCATCTTGAAAATCAGATGATCACTCGATGAAGTCATCCCGATGCCGACGCCAAAGTTCAGCTCCCACGCTGGGCCAAGATCCAGATCGACTGCCGGGAAGATCTGCTGCTGTTGCTGGTTGACTGCGTACGGATTGAAAATCGGCCCACTCGAACCGTAGTATTCAAAACCACCGGCAATCAGTTTGTTGAACTGATAGCTCACTTTCACCGCCGGTGAAAAATCGACTCCATCGGGAACCGAAGGTCCGTGCCATGAGCGCTCAAGCGCAGGATTGAACGCCAGATACCACGGCCCGAGTTGTTTATCGATGATCGGACGGATCTCCCAAGTCCAGGTGTCGCGCGAGAAGATCGGCCGCTGATAGCCGATCTCCGTCGAAATACTCACGCCGACGGGCCACTTCCAACTGTCGGGCACCCGGACGCGAGGGCGGATATGATCGCCGACCCATTTGTATCCCTGCCCGTTCGGTCCTGCGCTCGTGAAAATGTAAAAGCCCGTCTCGAACCAGCTATTCCAGCCCTGAGTGATCTCGACCGTCTCGTGTATTTGGTCGTTGGTCGGGTACGTCCCGTCAGTTGTGAACTTGCTTCCCTCGGCAGTGTAGTTGCTGTGCAGCTCGAACATTGTCATGCCGGCAGGAACCGTGTCGGACCCGTACACCTGAATTTCGTAATTGCCCTGCCCGTAGGCAACCGCGCAACTCACGAGCAGAAAAGCGAGAAGCCATGGCCGCATGCGCTCCTCCATCGGATGCGCCGGCCTTGGCCGGAATTTCCGCAGAATTCTAAATCAGTGGCTTGCAAAAGCACCACTCGCGAGTGGTGTCATGAGGTAAGATGAGAGCAGGAGGCGGCGTGTGAAATCTGAAGCACCCAATCCGAATACGATCGTCTGGTTTCAGGACCGCTTTGTTCGTCTGGCCGAGGCCAATGTAAATATCCTCACCCACGCGCTGCATTACGGCACTGGCGTGTTCGAAGGCATTCGCGGCTACTACGAAGCGCCGCGGCAGGACATGTTCCTGATGCGCATGCCCGAGCATTACGATCGCTGGAGGAGGAACTGCTCTATCCTGCGCCTGAAGCTTCCACTCTCCACAGCTGATCTCTGCGAAATAACCGCTGAACTGTGCCGCCGCAACGGCTTCCGCTCAAACGTCTACGTGCGGCCCATCGCCTACAAGAGCTCAGCGCGCATCGGCGTGGCGACCGACGAAAATGACGCGTATTCGATCATTGCGCTGCCGTTCGGCAACTATTTCGAGGCGAAGAAGGGTCTAAAGGCCGGTGTCGTTTCCTGGCGCCGCATCGAGGACAACGCCATTCCCGGACGGGCAAAGATCTGCGGCGCCTATGTAAACAGCGTGCTGGCAGGTGACGAAGCACGCCGTAATGGTCACGACGAAGCCATTTTCCTTGCCGAAAACGGTCATGTCGCGGAAGGCGCGACTTGCAATATCTTCGTTGTGAGAAATGGGAAGCTGATCACACCGCCGGTCACTGACAACATTCTCGAAGGCATTACGCGCGCCAGCATCATGGAACTCGCCAGCCGTGAGCTGAAGCTGGAAGTAATCGAGCGTTCCATCGACCGCACCGAACTGTATATGTGCGATGAGATCTTCTTCACGGGCACGGCAGTCGAGGTCGCACCTGTGGTGCAGGTTGACCACCGGCCGGTGGGGAACGGTGAAGATCGGCCCGATCGCCCGGAGCTCTCGAAGCCTTATACGCCGATGCGACGCGGGGCCGTATGCCTGCTTATCGGAACTGGCTGTGGCCGGTGTATCCGGCGCGATGATAGAAAAGACAGCGTAACCTTCTGTTTGGGAGGAGCGCGAGATGACCGCTGTTACGAACCCGGTTGCGGGTGCCTCGCCGGCGCTCTATTCAGATACTCGCTTTGATTGGCGGCGCGTTGCGCGGCTGTTTCTGCTCTCGCGCGCCCTTGACGATCTGGAAGAGCAAAAGCTTTTTCCCGAAAAGAAGATCCTGTATCAGTTTTCAGCGCGCGGACACGAACTGGGCCAGATTCTGCTCGGCTCCCTGCTCACCGGCGATGCATGATGCGGCCGGCGGGTACTATCGATCGACGGCCGCTGCTGCTGACGCTCGGCCTCAGCGCGGAAGACGCGCTCGCGAGCGGAATGGCGAAAGCAGGCGGCGTGAGTGATGGCCGCGATATCGGCGTAGTCTTCAATCTGCCCCGAACGAGCGGGCCCGTCGTGCTGCCGATGGCGGGCGGAGTGGGCACGCAATACACCACTACCGCCGGTTGGGCGCGTGCAATCGTTTACTATCGCGAAACGCTCCGAGATGCCCGATACGCGCATTCCATCGCGGTCGCACTCGGCGGCGACGGTTCGGTGGCGACGAATGGTTTCTGGTCGGCATTGAACATCGCCACCACCTAAGCCTGCCGATGCTGTTTTATATAGAAGACAACGGCTTCGGTCTCTCGGTTCCGTCGACCCTGCAGACGCCAGGCGGAAACATCGCAGCCAACCTTCGCTCGTTTTCGAATCTGCGGATCCTGCAGGCCGATGGCTGCGATCCGGCGGAAACGGCTCGCCTGCATATCGAATGCGGTGGAAGGGTGCGCGACGGCAATGGCCCGGCGCTGTTGCGGCTCACCATGCCGCGTCTGTGCGGGCATTCCGGCCAGGACACGCAGGCGTATAAGAGCGAACCTGCTGGCCGAAGAACATGCCCGCGACCCTCTGAACAGGTTGCACGAGTATCTGGTCCCAGCAGTTCTCGCCGAGGATGAATGGCGCGCGCATCGAACGCGAGGCCGTCGGCGAGGTATCAGACGCGCTCGAAGCGAGCGCTGGCGCGCCCGGAACCCGATGCTGCTAAGATCCGGCAGCACGTTTTTGCTCCGGAGCGCCACGGGCAAGATGTGAAAAACGCCGGAACCGGCACGCATCAATATGGTCACGGCAATCCGCCGCACGCTGGAGCATGAGCTGAAGGTGAACCCGAAGGCTCTCGTGTTCGGCGAAGATGTGGGCGCGAAGGGCGGAGTGCACACCGCGACCATGGGTCTGCAGACGCTTCGGTGAGGATCGTGTGTTCGACACCAGCCTTTCGGAAGAAGGCATCATCGGCAATGCCGTCGGCCTGGCGCTTGCAGGACTGCGGCCAGTCGCGGAGATTCAATTCCGCAAGTACGCCGATCCTGCGACGGAACAATTGAATGACTGCGGCACCATGCGCTGGCGAACGGCCGAGTCAGTTTGCTGCGCCGATCGTGGTCCGCATGCCGGGCGGATTCTCGAAGTGCGGCGATCCGTGGCACAGCGTCTCGAGCGAAGTTACCTGCGCGCACGCAATCGGCTGGCAGGTGCTATATCCCATCGAACGCCGAAGACGCCGTGGGGCTGCTGCGAGCGGCTTTGCGGAGCCAGAATCCGAGCATATTTTTCGAACATCGAGCCATGCTCGATGCCGCTTGGGCGCGGCAGACCATAGCCGGGCGACGATTTCATGTTCCGTTTGGCGTGGCCAGCATGTGTTCAAACGGCGCACGGCTGACCGTGTGACCTGGGGCGCAATGGTCGAGCGCTGCGTCGCGGCTTCGCGCGACCGCGCTGAGGATATCGAAATTCTGGACCTGCGAACCATTGTTCCGTGGGACCGCGAAACGGTTCTGGATTCGGTTCGGAAGACACACCGTTGCCTTATCGTTCATGAAGACACGATGACCGCCGGCTTCGGCGCCGAAATCGCGGCCGTTGTTGCTCGGGACGCCTTCTTCAAACTGGATGCGCCAGTCGAGCGCTAGCTGTTTCCGATATTCCGCTGCCCTACAGCGTCTCCCTCTTGAAAGCGGTGCTGCCGGACGCGGTTCAAATCGCAGCGAGGATCGAGGAGTTGCTCTCGTTCTAACGGTCCAGCTATGCCGATCATCAATATCTGCATGACGAAATTCGTCGAAGCAGTTAGAAGCTTGGAAGTTGATTACATGAGTACCGCTTTCCAGGAACGGATCGACGCCGGGATCAAGATCGAGCCGAAAGACGAAATGCCGGAAGCATATCGAAAGACGCTCATCCGCCAGATCTCACAGCACGCTCATTCGGAAATCGTGGGCCAACTTCCAGAAGGCAACTGGATCACTCGCGCCCCCACCCTCAAGCGCAAAGCAATCTTACTCGCCAAAGTGCAAGACGAAGCCGGGCACTGGCTTATACCTTTACAGCGCGGTGGAAACGCTCGGTATCTCGCGTGAGCAGACGATCGAGGACCTTCTTGCCGGCAAAGCAAAATACTCGAGCATTTTCAATTACCCAACCCTGACCTGGGCTGATATCGGCGCCATCGGCTGGCTTGTGGATGGCGCGGCCATTATCAATCAGATTCCTATATGCCGGTGCTCTTATGGACCTTATGCGCGCGCCATGATTCGGATCTGCAAAGAAGAAAGCTTCCATCAGCGTCAGGGCTTCGATATCATGCGGACGCTCGCATTTGGCACGCCGGTCCAAAAAGCGATGGCGCAAGACGCTCTGGATCGCTGGTGGTGGCCGTCCGTTATGATGCACGGCCCGTCGGACGCCCATTCGACGCACAGCGCCGAGTCCATGAAATGGAAAATCAAGCTGTTTTCAAATGACGAGCTCAGGCAGAAGTTCATCGACCAGACCGTTCCGCAAGCCGAGTACCTCGGCCTTACGATTCCCGACCCGCATCTGAAGTGGAATCCCGAGCGCGGCCACTATGATTTCGGCGAAATCGACTGGAACGAATTTAACAACGTGATTCAAGGCAACGGTCCTTGTAATCGAGAGCGGCTCCAGGCGCGCATTGAAGCGCATCGTGAAGGCGCCTGGGTGCGCGAAGCGGCAATGGCCTAGGAACGAAACACGCCGGCGATAACGGGCTCCCTAGGGATCTATGTCAGATTGGCCGCTCTGGGAAGTTTTCATTCGCAGCACGCATGGCTTGGCTCACAAGCACGTGGGCAGCTTGCATGCGCCGGACGCGCAAATGGCAATTCTGAACGCGCGAGACGTATACACGCGCCGAAATGAGGGCGTCAGTATCTGGGTGGTACGTTCGTCAGACATCACGGCCAGCAGCCCCGGCGATAAAGAAGCGTTGTTTGAACCGGCAAACAGCAAAGTGTACCGGCATCCCGCTTTCTATGAAGTCCCGGAGGAAATCAAGAACCTGTGAGTCCGGCGTCCGGAACCCGCTTTTCGAATACCTGCTGAGGCTCGGCGACAACTGTTTGATTCTCAGCCAGCGCCTGGCGGAGTGGTGTGGCCACGGTCCGGTTTTGGAAGAAGATATCGCGTTGACCAACGTCGCTCTGGATCTGCTCGGGCAGGCCCGGCTGTGGCTAACCTATGCCGGCGAAGTGGAAGGGCGCGGACGCAGCGAGGACGATCTCGCCTTTCTGCGTGATGCCGGCGAATTCCGGAATGCTCTGCTGGTTGAGCAGCCGAATGGCGATTACGCGGCCACAACCGCGCGCCAGTTTTACTTCGATGCCTGGCACTACTTTGTAAGCCGTGAGCTGGCGAAATCATCAGACCCTCGTATCGCGGCTATTGCGGGCAAGGCTCTTAAAGAAATCACTTATCATCTCGAGCGCAGCACGGACTGGGTCATCCGGTTGGGTGACGGAACGGAGGAAAGCCACGGCCGGATGCAAACCGCGCTCGAAGTGCTCTGGCCGTATACGGGCGAACTGTTCGATATGGATGAAGTGGACCGCGCCGCGCAAGAAGCGGGCCTCGGCCCGGATTTTGCCTCGCTCGGCGCACTCTGGCTCGATCACATGGAGCGCACTCTCAGCGAAGCCACGCTTCGCATGCCAAAGGGCGAGTGGATGCAACGCGGCGGCAAGCGCGGCGTTCACTCGGAGAAACTCGGTTACATCCTGGCCGAAATGCAGTTCCTGCAGCGCGCCTATCCGGGAGCTCAATGGTAACGGCACCAATTACGTCCGAACAAATCTGGGATTGGCTGAAGCAGATCGCCGATCCCGAGATTCCGGTTCTCTCGATTGTCGATCTCGGTATCGTGCGCGACGTCCGATGGAGCGATGGAGAGCTGATAGTCATCATCACTCCGACCTATTCTGGATGCCCGGCGATGGATGCCATAGCGGCTGATATCCGCGAGACACTGGCCCGGCATGGCCTTAGCCACATCACGCTCGAAACGCAACTATCACCCCCCTGGACGACTGACTGGCTGAATGACGAAGCTAAAGCGCGCCTGCGTGAATACGGCATTGCACCTCCCGCGAAACGCGCTATCGACGTGAGCCGATCGGCCCCGTTCGCACGCTGAGGCGCAGAGATCGCACATTGTCCGCGCTGCGGTTCTAAACGACACGCGGCTGGTGAGCCGCTTCGGTTCGACCCCCTGCAAAGCCCAACACCAATGTCTTGACTGCCTGGAGCCTTTCGATGCTTTCAAGCAGCATTGAGACCGAGGCGCCGAGCCGCAAAGCCGTTACTTCTATCCCTTGACGGTTCGGAGCATCAGACCCGAGACACGTGACGCGATCGCTCTGACCTTCGACGTCCCTGCTGAGCTCGCAGAGAAATTCCGCTTTGTGCAAGGCCAATACATCACGCTCCGCGCCATGATCGGCGGTGAAGAGGTCCGGCGCTCGTACTCCATCTGCTCGGCGGTCCAGGACGGCATCCTTCGGGTCGGCATCAAGCGCGCGCCCGGCGGCATCTTTTCCAATTGGATCATCGAGAATGTAAGACCGGGCTCTGTTTTGGACGTCATGCCGCCCGAGGGCCGCTTTCATGTCCAGTTATCGCCTGCACATGCCAAAAGCTATGTCGCGTTCGCCGCGGGCAGCGGCATTACGCCCGTTCTGTCACTTATCAAGACCACGCTAGTAGCGGAGCCGCGCAGCGAGTTCACCTTGTTCTATGGCAACCGCGCTTCGAGCAGCATCATGTTTCGGGAAGAACTCGCGGAGCTGAAAGATGTCTTTCTCGATCGCTTCGTCCTGGTGCACGTGATGAGCCGCGAGCATCAAGAAGTCGACCTCTTGAACGGCCGCATCACGGGTGAGAAGGCCGAACAACTGCTCCGGCACTTCTGCCGGATTGAAAAAATCGACACTGTCTTTCTGTGCGGACCGCAGGAAATGGTCAACGAGATTTCTGCGCGGCTCAGAACTATTGGCATCTCTGAGCGCCAGATCAAGATCGAGCTGTTTACCGCTCAGTCCGCCGGACCACCGCGCCCGCGCGCCGCATCGGCTGCTGATCGCGAATGCCAGCTCACGATTGTCCTCGATGGAGCGCGCCACTTGCTCACCGTTCCACGCGACGGCGAAAGTGTCCTTGATGCTGCTTTGAACCGCGGTATCGACGTGCGCCATTCTTGCAAGAGCGGAGTCTGCGCCACTTGCCGAGCCAAGGTAGTCGAAGGTCAGGTCGACATGGACGCCAACTATGCTCTCGAAGATTATGAGATTGCACGCGGCTTTGTACTTACCTGCCAAAGCTATCCGGTAACAGACCGCGTAACCGTAGATTATGACCAGGACAATTAGTCAGAACCGCGATGAATGGAAAGCGGCATAAACCATGCCAAACGACCTTTTCGAAAAACACAAACCCACCCTTCAGCAGGCCGTCGAGGCCATACACACACGCAACTACTGGAGCCCGTTTCCGGAAACGCCGAGCCCTAAGATCTACGGCGAAACCGCAAATGACGACGGCAGGAAGGCTTTTGAAGCAAGATTGGAGAGGATCTTCGCGCTCGATCAGCCAGGCACGATCGGCGAAACCGGTCAAGAAGAGTCGCCGTTTGGCATCGGACTGGCATTCGCTATCCAAAGCCCGATGTCGACGCACTGCTGAGCCGTCCTGAAAGCTGAAGAGGCGTGGCGCAAAGCCGGACCCGAGGCCTGGGCCGGCGTCGCCCTTGAAATTCTCGTCCGCCTGAACAAGCGCAGCTTCGAAATGGCGTATGCAGTCATGCACACCACCGGGCAGGCGTTCATGATGGCCTTTCAGGCGGGCGGCCCGCACGCGCAGGACCGCGGGCTGGAAGCAGTCGCCTACGCGTGGGACCAGATGAGCCGCATCCCGAAGAATGCTTCTGGGAAAAGCCGCAGGGTAAAAACGAGCCGCTCGCATGCAGAAGCGGTTCCGCATCGTTCCGCGCGGCATCGGCCTCGTGCATTGGCTGCTGCACGTTTCCCGACCTGGAACAGCTACCCGGGGCTATTTGCCGATCTCGCCACCGGCAATGCCGTGATCGTCAAGCCGCATCCAGGCGCCATCCTTCCGCTCGCCATCACAGTCGAAGTCGTGCGCGGCGTCTTGAACGAAGCGGGCTTCGATCCGAACGTCGTCACGCTGGTCGCTCATGAGAAGAAGGACGACATCTCCCGCACTCTCGCCACTGCGGCCCGAAATCAAACTGATCGATTTCACCGGCAGCACCAAAACGGCGAATGGCTGGAGCAGAATGCCCACCAGGCGCACGTGTTCACCGAAAAGGCCGGCATCAATCAGATCGTCATCGACTCCACAAATGACCTCAAAGGCATGGTGAGGAACATCGCGTTCTCACTCTCGCTTTACTCGGGCCAGATGTGCACGGCGCCGCAGAACATCTACGTACCGAAGAGTGGCATCGAAACACCGGAAGGCCATCTCACGTTCGATCAGGTCGCGGATGCTATAGGCGAAGGCATTGCCAAATGATCGGGAGACCCCGCGCGCGCAGTGGAAATTCTCGGTGCAATTCAGAACGAGGAAATCCTCGATCGCATCGAAAGCAGCGCGGGTTATGGCGAGATCGTAACCGCCAGCAAGAAGCTGGAGCATCCGCAATTCCCGAACGCGCGGGTCCGGACGCCGCTGCTGCTCAAAGCCGCGATTTCACGAGGAAGAGAAATTCATGCAGGAGTTGTTCGGTCCGATCGCCGTCGTACTCGCCACTGAGAGTACCGGCCAGAGCCTCGAACTTGCCGGCGGACGGCACTGAAGAAAGGCGCCCTGACCATGTCTGTTTACTCCACTCAAGAAAACGTGCTCGACCACGCAACCGAAATAGCGGCCGAGGCGGGAGTTTCACTGTCGAAAAATCTCACCGGCGGCGTGTTCGTCAATCAGTCTGCGGCGTTCAGCGATTTTCATGGCAGCGCCGCGAATCCGGCCGCCACTGCCGCGCTCACCGATGCCGCATTCGTAACCAACCGTTTTCATGTCGCGCAGAGTCGCGCCCATATCTGATGGCACGCGTCTATTCTCTTGATGGCATCATTCCGGTGGTTCATCCTACCGCCTTCGTGCATGAGACTGCGGTTCTGATCGGTGATGTCATCGTCGGAAGCGGCTGTTACGTCGGGCCGCAGGCATCCCTTCGCGGAGACTTCGGACGAGTGCTGCTCGAACCGGGCAGCAACTTGCAGGACACCTGCGTCATGCACGCTTTCCCAGGGATGGATACGGTCGTCGAACAGGACGGTCATATTGGTCATGGCGCTGTGCTGCACGGCTGCCGCATCGGCCGAAATGTCATGGTCGGCATGAATGCCGTGATCATGGACGGCGCCGAAATCGGCGAGTCGAGCATTGTTGGCGCGCTCGCATTCATTAAGGCAAACGAGAAGATAGCCCCACGCAGCCTGGTCATGGGCATGCCTGCTCGAGTGATTCGCGCGCTCACGGACGAGGAACTCGCCTGGAAAGCACACGGCACAAGCATCTATCAGCAGCTCGCAGTTCGGAGTATACAGAACATGACAGCGGTTGCTCCGCTCACCGAACCGGAACCCTCCCGCCCGCGCTTGCCAGATCTTTCCTTCGAGCCGCTATACAAGCTGAGGCGCAGATGAGCTTCGAGACAATCCTGCTGGATGTTCGGGACGGAACGGCCCGCCTCACCCTGAACCGCCCCGAAAAGCTGAACAGTTTCAACGTTCAGATGCACGTTGAACTGCAGCAGGCGTTCGAGACGTTGGAGAAACAATCGAATCTGCGCGTTCTGGTGATTACAGGCGCAGGCCGCGCCTTCTGTGCCGGGCAGGACCTTTCGGATCGAGTGGTCGCGCCGCAGGAAACGATCGACCTCGGGGCATCGATCGAAAAATATTACGCTCCGCTCGTGCGCCGCATCCGAGCTTTGCCGGTGCCCGTCGTTGCTGCCGTCAATGGCGTCGCGGCCGGCGCCGGGGCCAATCTCGCACTGGCCTGCGACATCGTCCTGGCTGCGCGCTCCGCCAGTTTTATCGAGTCATTCTGTAAGCTCGGCCTGATTCCTGACACAGGCGGCACCTACTTCTTACCACGGCTGGTCGGAACAGCGCGTGCGATGGGCATGGCTCTTCTCGGCGAAAGGATCACGGCGGAGCAAGCCGCAGATTGGGGACTGATCTGGCGAGCGATCGACGACGCCGAATTTGCACCTGCCCTAGACAGCTTGGTCATTCAGCTCCGCGATGCTCCAACCAAGGGTCTCGCGTTCGCAAAACGCGCGATATACGAGTCCGCTCAGCACTCGCTTGCATGAGCAACTCGACCTCGAACGCGACCTCATGCGCGAACTTGGCGCGACGGACGACTTCCGCGAAGGCGTGATGGCGTTTCTCGAGAAGCGTGCTCCACGCTTTCGCGGGCGATAATTCTGGATTACATTAGCGTGGCGATGTAGAGACTCGCGCAACGGCATCTCGCAACGCGAAATGCCGAAGCCTATGACGATGCCACAACGCTCGTACAAAACGCGCAGCGCTTCGCCGCAATCGGAATCGTGCTGAGGCACTCCGGGCACTGCTTCGTTGTCGGATCCGGCGGCGCCTGCCCGCGCTTGATTCTCTCCAGAACCTTATTGACCGGCAGCACCACGAAGAAATAAATCGCCGCCGCAATCAGAACAAACGAAATGAGTGCGTTGATGAAGTCTCCGATTTTGAACTGACTGTTGTTCACCGTAAACTTAATGCTGGAGAAATCTGGCTTTCCAACAATCGCCGCGATCAGCGGTGTCAGCAAATCGGCAACCAATGCCGTCACCACCGCACCAAACGCAGCGCCCATGACAACCGCTACTGCCAGGTCAAGCACATTACCGCGCAACAAGAACTGTCTGAAACCCTTCATCAGTTCCTCCCAGGTTGAATAAAGATTCCGGTTGAATAGATTACTAAATCACTGCCGGCTAGTTATTGCATTATCCTCAATGCTTCTTCCAGGGCTTCCAGGAAGAAATACTCGCCCCACATCACGGACTCGTCCACACCGAGTCCCTTGTGAATGTGATAGACCCCGCCTTTGAGAACGCCTTCCCACTCAGGATCCGAGCTCGCCAGGTATTTACTCGCCAGTGTACGGAGAATATGGATGGCCGTGGACCAGTAAAAATGTCCCTTCATAGGGTCCGCTATGTCCCGGCAAAGCCGCAGAAGACCAGCCGCCGCGATGGCAGCCGCAGACGTGTCGATTAACGATCGATTCTCGGGAGGCGCATTGTAGTCCCAGGGCGGAACGCCATCTGCAGGCGTATGCGTAATGTAGTAATCCGAGCAAGCCTCCGCCGTGTGCAGAAATCGTGGATCGCGGCTATATTCATACGCAACCGTAAAGCCGTAAAGAGCCCAGGAGAGCCCACGCGACCAGCACGAATCGCCGCGGTACCCCTGCTGGGTGGATTGGCGCAGAAATTCGCCGGTTTCGAGATCGAAGATTCCTTCGTGCGCCGTCGAACCATCGCCGCGCACCAGGAATCGCCGCGTTGTCATGCAGTGCCTCACCGCGATGTCGCGGAGCTTTTTGTCCCCGGTTTCTCGCGCGGCAAAGAAGATAATTCCGACATTCATCATGATGTCGATGAAGAGCGAATCCTCCGCCACGAACGAGCGCAGGTACTGACCATTCTCGTTAAAGCGCTGCGCTAGCGTGCGCCCCGCCTGCACGACGACGTCCCGCAGCGAGTTCTCACGCGTGGCCTGAAACCAGCGATAGAAAGTAGAGAAAAAGATGAACCCGAGATCGTGGACATCACTGTCCGTTTTCCGCCCTTCGAGCGGCTTACTGTAACGAATCGCCTGCTCGAACCAGAATTTGGATTCCGGCCGGTCAGCCGGCGAGTGCCGGTGGAAAATCCACATCATGCCCGGCAAGAAGCCATCGCACCAATGCGTCCACGCCGGACCTTCATGCCGCCAGTGGCCGGCCGCGGTGTACATCGGATAGAAATCCGGATGCTTCTCGATCAAGCGCCGGACCTGTGCCTGGGCGAACGAAATTGCATTCTCAAACAGTTCCCGGTCAGATTCGTAAATAAATTGGATCACTCAAAGTACCCGCGATCACATTATAAAGAGCGCAAATAAGTCTACGGCCTGGCGCCGGATCAGAGCTGGTTGCTCTGCTACCATCGGGGTGCATGGCTGCGAAGGTTACGATCGTGAACAACGGTCCCATACGCCTCGAAGGCGAGTTCGTCATTGAGGACTCAGAAGGTAATTCGTATGGACTGAGCGGCCGTACCGTGATTTCGCTGTGCCGCTGCGGGATGGCGGAGAACAAACCGTTCTGCGATGGATCCCATGGCCGTAATGGTTTTAACTCGTATTGCAAGGCTCGCGAGCTTCCGCCTCCTAAGCCCAAGCTCTAGCCGCGCTGGGCTGTAACCCTCGTTCCGCTTGAGAGCGTCTGCTCTTCAGACGGACTGTTCCATGCCGACCACACATCCGACAGGCCGTCTTATCGAGCTCGATATCCTGCGCGGATTTCTGTTGCTCTGGATGACATTGACGCATCTGCCTACGAAGGCAAGCATCATCTCGAACCAGACATTCGGCTTTGTCTCCGGGGCCGAAGGTTTCATTTTCCTGGCGGCATTCATGGTCGGCCAGCTGGAACATCGGGTCGAGCAGAAAAGCGGTTGGAGCGGCACAGTGCGCGATCTGTCGAAACGCACACTCCGCGTCTATATCTACCATTGCGCTCTGCTCGTGATCGCTTTCACTCTCGTGGCGGAGGTGGGAGTTCAGTTCCATCGCCAAGCGCTCGTGAATCTCCTGTCGTTTTATCTCAGTAACCCGAAGCAGGCGATCGTGGCCGCGGCTCTGCTCGAATACCGGCCCTCTCTGCTCGACATCCTGCCCATGTACGTGATCTTTATGGCGCTCACTCCGCTCGCCCGCGCCATTGCCCGCCGCTGGAGTTGGGATCCGGTCATCTACGTCAGTGTCGGCATCTGGGCCGCGGCGCAATTCGGACTCCGCTCCTGGCTGTACCATCACGTCGATCTCTTCGGCCTCTCTGTTCCAGAGGCCTCGACGGGCGCATTCGATCTCTATGCGTGGCAGCTCCTTTGGATGGTCGGCCTTGCTCTTGGCAGCATCTACGCCGATGCCGTATCAGGAGAAGCGTCGCAAGGAACGGATTCGGAAACGCGCATTCCGCCTAGCGTGTTGAGACTCAGCTTTGTTCTCGCGACTTGCTTTTTGTGCCTGCGCTATCTTCCCGTCGATCGATGGATGAACAACGATGCATACGGGTGGCTCATCGACAAGTGGCACCTTGGACCGGCGCGCGTCATTAATTTCTCGGCACTCACAATTGTGCTGGTGCGTTACGGTGCGCGCATTGCAGCGCTGCCGGTGTTTAAGCCGCTGCTCATTCTCGGCCAGGCCTCCATCGAAGTCTTCTCGGTCCATGTGCTCTGCTGCTTAGCTGGAGACGCCCTTAGCCACGATGCAGACCCAAATCTTCCCTGGATCCAGCAGCTTCTTCTCTTGATTGTTACGATCAGCGCGCTGTTCCTAACCGGCCTGATGCATCGCCGGCGAGTGGCCGAAAAGAAACGCCCCCAGGTGCCGGCCACCGTCACGCGTTAATCCACTCAGAAGGACCAGCGCCGGCGAACGCCCGTCACCCGTCCAGCACCCGGATGTCGTGCAGGTTGCGATAGTCCTCTGCATAATCCAACCCATACCCGACCACAAACTCATCCGGTATCTGAAACCCCGTGTACTTA
This sequence comes from uncultured Acidobacteriaceae bacterium, assembly GCA_963846185.1. GTDB lineage: Bacteria > Acidobacteriota > Terriglobia > Bryobacterales > Bryobacteraceae > Bog-105. The sequence continues at coordinate 122,479 of CAWJVA010000014.1, forward strand.
ACCTTCACCTGTGCAATCCTGCGGTCCGGTCTGTCAAGCAACGTGGCAATCTCGAGCGATCTCGGACGCCGCTGCTCCAGCAGCCGTGTCAGGTAACTCAGCGTCACTCCGCTATCGATGATGTCCTCCACGATCAGGACGTGGTGCCCTTCAATGTTCACATCAAGATCGCGCGTGAGTTTCACCTGTCCCGAACTGCTCTTCTCATTGCCGTACGTCGAAATTGCCATGAACTCGATGCGCACGTTGGGCCGGCGTATCGCCCGCGCCAGGTCCGCGACAAAAATGAACGAACCCTTCAGCACCGAGACAAGATACAGCGGATTGTCCGGATAGTCGGCCTCAATCTGATCCGCCATTTCGCGGATGCGACGCTGAATTTGTTCGGAAGAGATCAGGATACGGTCAGCGGGCACTGCTGATAATCTTAGCCTGCGCGTTCAGCTCCCCGTCCTCGCTCAGCTTCATCACGACCAGCGTCATATCGTCATGCTGCGGAGCTCCTGCCACGAAGCGGTCGGCCTCCGCCATCAGCTTTGGAATGATTTCTGCCGCGCACTCTGATGAATGCGCTGCGACCGCCGGAATCAGGCGTTCTTCTCCCCACTCCTCATCCTCTTTATTCATGGCCTCGCTTACACCATCAGTGAAGCCGACAAAGATGTCTCCCGGTTCCAGCGTTAGCACGCCTTCCTGATACGGCGCCTTCGGGAACAGACCAACTACAGGTCCCCCCGTATCGAGCCGGATGACGTGAATCGTATTATCGCCCGTCCGCCTCAGCACGATGGGCGCGTTGTGCCCCGCGTTCACATACCGAAATACGCGATTTCGCCACTGAAACTGGCCATAGAAAAAGGTGGCATAACGATTCGTAGGCGTGGCGTCGTACACCAGCTGATTCACGTTCGCCATTAACTGCGCGAGATCGCCCTGCCCGACCAGCGCCTGGCCGCGCAGTGAAGCCTGCAGGGACGCCATCAGCAACGCCGCCGCGATTCCTTTGCCCGAAACGTCACCGATCGCAATCCCGAGATCGCCGTTCGGCAGCGCCAAGAAATCATAGTAATCGCCGCCCACTCCCAGCGCCGGCCGGCACGCGCCATAGTAATCGATTCCCGTGATAACAGGCAGCCGCTGCGGAAATAGCCGTTCCTGCACCTCGCGCGCAATCTCGATTTCGCGATTCAACTTCTCTCGCTGCGCAATTTCGGTCGCAACCGCCTTGGTCAGCCGGCTGTTCTCAAGCGCGAGCGCGGTCTGTACCGATACCGAACGCAGCATCTGAACGTCGCTGGGCGAATACGGCTCCTCCGAAAGTTTCTGGCCCAAGCTTAAGATACCCAGCAGCTTGTCCTTCGCGCTCAGCGGCAGCAGAAGTTGCGCATGGATCGCCTTCAGCGTCACCAACTCCGTTTCCGGCGCCGAATGCACCCAGTTGTCTTCTCTTTCGAAGTTGACGCGCGCGCCGTCTTTCGCCTCTTTCACAACTTCGACCGTCCTCGAGTCTTCAGCAAGCGCAACGTCCGGCTTCCGTTCGAAGCCCAGGCAGTAAACCGGCCGGAATTCTTTACCCTGGTTCATCAGCACGGCAAACTGTGGCACATGCATCGACTCCGAAATCTGCCGGGCTACTGTATCCAGCATCTTGTCCTCATCCACCATGCCGTGCACGCTTTCGCTGAGCTGTTCGAGAATCTTTTGCGAGTTGTACGCTTCGCGGAAGAACTTCCGGTCCACCCACGACATAAGGCGGTTTTTGGTCTTTCGTACGAAATAGACCACCAGCAGTACCGCTGCCGAAAAAATGCCGATTTCCAGATCGCGATCCATCGTTGGCCCCAGCCGCCTCATGCCTGAGCCGAACAGAAATCTGCTGAGAGCAAGTAGGATTCCCGCAGCAATTAACCCGAGCAGAACACGTAATCCGCCCTTCGCCAGCGTGTAGCGCACACCCTGTCGGATCACGACCCTCAGATCCATCGCGCGATCGACCACCACGACGTACGCCACCGTGATCGGGAACAGACAGAAGATCAGCGCGCAAGTGATGACCGGCCATTCGGGCAATTCCTGAATCGGCCGTTGCGAGAACGCAGCATAGGCCACCAGCAGACCCAGAGGCGTAAAGGCAACCAATGAGCCGTACAGCAGGATACGGAGCCGCCGGCGGCTATCTCTGCTCTGCACTCTACCCGTCTTGAAGCCGATCGCAGCAAAAAAGAAGCTGATCGCCGCCGCCATGGCGATGCTGATCGTCGCCAGACCGTAGTTCGGCAAGGTTCGCAGCGGCACCGCCGCGTATGTGTAATACGAAGGGAGATTGTCAGCCCAGAGCAGAACGAAAAAGGTTGACAGAGGGGCCAGGACTGCGACTTTAATCCAAGGCCGTTTAACGTCCCACCCAAATCTTTCCGGGAAGTACAAAGCGAAGCAGACCAGCGCAATCGGCCACGCAAGACCTCTCGCAAAGAAGAACGTGTACCCGAAAAATTGCGCCCAAGACGGAAAATCGAACCATTGCGCATTGGCCACAACGCCGGCGATACCCAGCATCAGGCCAAAGAAGCTGAGGGCTCGGGCGTCGTTTGGAAGAACGGCCGCGACATAGATTCCCGTAACAACGCATAGGAGTGATATAGCAAGGAAAATGGCCGTGATAGCTGAATCCTTTAGGCTGGGCCGCTCTGTTTTTGCGGTTCGTGGGATCCCTATGGTGCGAACGGCTCCGTGAGTCCCGGCCACTTGCAAGAGAATGGGGGAATCGCGACGATGCGCTTTCCATGCGGCGTAGAAATCGCGATCGCCGCGAATCTCATGGCCGTCTACCGCAATGATGCGATCGCCCTTCGCAAGCCCGGCTTTCGAACTGGTGCTGTCAACCGCCGCTACCACTCCGTTCAGCATCGCGAAAGGAACTTCCACCCGCCGACTGGGGTCTAGAGCTAATTGGCAGGTGACTACCGTATAAGTGATCTGATAAAGCAGCGCAATTACGAACAGCGGAACTAGCCAGAAGTAGTTGCGGTATCTACGGGTGAGGAGTGTCATGGCAGCGGCTCGGAACAAACGGTAGCACAGCCGCCAGGCACCTGTCGGCTAGGGGCCTCAAACTAGCGCAAAGCCAGCTTCAGACGAGTGCTGCCCGGACCGATATGGATGTGCGGTGCGGTTGCGGCTCCCGCCAGCGCCGCCCGAAACGCCAGGTACGGAACTCGCAACTGTTCAAGAAGTTGCCGGAGCCAAACGCCTTCGGCCGAATCGGGACTGAGCGCCACGTCTACGCGGTTCCGGTGATCGAGTCCCATAGACCGGTGCAGCATGGTCTCGCCCATGGCGCTGACCGGAAGCGCGTGATGGAAGCGCCGCTCGAACGAGTTCGATATTTTGGGCAACTCGGAGAGGTCAAAAGCGCCGCTGCCGTCGTAGCGAAACATAACACCTTTCAGACCCGCGGCTGCCATATGCGACAGCTGCTCAAAATGCTGCTCGGTCTCCGCCATCTGCCGCAGTTCATTTATCAGTTGAATGCGTGTCTCCGCCAGGCTCAGCACTCGCCGGCAAGCCTCCAAATCGCTTTCGCTCGCCGAAAACTCCGTCTGCGACAGGATGCCCATGTCGAGCAGTTTCTGCCGCGCCTCTATAACCTTCTCCTGCCGTTCCACCCTTCGCTGCGCCGCTGCCAGCATCGCGGCCGCCTGGTCCGGTGTCATGTCCTGCACTCTTGGCTGGCCGTACAAGGTCGCGGCCAGAACGGCTTCATCGCGCGCATCGGCTAACTTATTTTCTGCATCCGCGATGCTGCTTCTGGGCAGTGCTCCCTCTTCTACCAGCGCCTTCGTGCGCGTCAGTTCGGCTTCCGCACGCTCCACTAATGTCGTGGAAAGCGCTGCATACGCTGGAGATGGAGTGTCAGCCCCGCGTGCTCCGGGCAGCACACCCGGTACTACGCCAATTAGGGCTAAAATTAGTCCCCGGCGGGCCGCAATCAGGAACTCGCGCATCTATTGCTACTGTAGTACGCTAGGCGTAGGAGATGGTTTAGACGATTTTCTCGCGCCGTTCCAACCCAACTCACTCCCATCCGCCAGCCGTCGAGGTTCCAAACTGGCTCGTGGCGGTCCGGGCCGCTGAATCTAAAAAAGCTGCGGATATCCGAATTCTCGATGTTCGAGACGTGACAACGTTTACTGACTTCTTCGTTATCTGCTCGGTTTCAAATCCGCGGCAGGGCCACGCCGTCAGTGACGAGATCGGAAAGGCTTTGAAGCAGACGGGCGAACTGCCGGTCAGCGTCGAAGGCTATGAGACCGCCGAATGGATCCTTATGGATTACGGCGATTTTCTGGTCCACATCTTTTCCGAAGGAGCCCGCAGGTACTACGACCTCGAGCGGCTCTGGCGTCACGCTAAGACAGTGGAACCTGAATTGCTCACCGCATAACGAAACTCATAGTACTAGCGCTTGACAAGGTCAGGCGATTGCTCAAGCTTTATAATCAAGTTACATAGATGGAGTGCCATCTTATTGAAAACTTTGGGCTGATCTTTGGGGAGAACGCATGAGCTACTTAGGGACGCTGACACCACGTCACTTCGAAGTCTTGCACGCGATTGTCCACAACTACATAGAAACGGGCGAACCTGTCGCCTCGCGCACTATCGCGCGCCGTTATCCGATGAGTCCCGCCTCGATCCGCAACTTAATGGCCGATCTGCTGGAGCAGGGCTATCTGCAGCAGCCGCACACCTCCGCGGGACGTGTACCCACCGAGCTTGCCTATCAGAGCTACGCCAAAACGCTGATGGGCAGCCGCGTGGTGCAGGCCGAGTTCGACCGGCTGCAGCATGAGATCGAAAAAGAGCCCAGCGTAGAGGGCCGCATCGAGCGCGCCTCAAAGCTCTTGACCGAGCTAACACGCAACCTCGGCATCGCCGCGGCCATCCCCACGGAAAATCAGACTTTGGATCAGGTAGAGCTGGTGGGTTTGCCGGACCATCGGATCCTGATGGTCGTCGTCACGCGGGACCGCATGGTTCGGAATAAGGTGGTGACAATCGATGAGCACATCTCGCCCGAAGAGCTGGCCTCCATCCGCAACTACATCAACTACAACTTCAGCGGCTGGGTGCTGCCGAATATCCATCGGGAACTGAAGCGCCGCCTCGAGCTCGAAAGCGCCGCCTACGACGCGATCCTGCGCAAAGTAAATTTTCTTTATGGCAAGGGCCTGCTCGAACTCGGCCTCACGCCGGAGGTTTATTTCGACGGCGCCGAAAACCTGATCGGGCTCGATTTGCATCTCACCCGCGAACGCATGCGTGAACTGTTCCGGGCTCTCGAAGGAAAGAAGCGCATCCTGCAGCTTCTCGAGCGGTTCCTGGAGCCGCGCGAAGGCGGCCTCGCCATCCAGGTCGGCCTGTCGCATGTTCATCCCAGCATGAGCGAGCTCTCGCTGATCGGCATCCGTTTCGGCCTTCCCAACGGAATCGAAGCGCACGTCGCGGTCCTGGGTCCCATGCGCATGAACTATAGCCGAGCCGTTTCTGCTGTGCTCCACGTCGGACAAGCCTTCAAGAGCACGGTGATGTAGTTCCTCACTTACTGGCGCACGAAATAGCCGAACGATCTCTATTGCTTTCGAAACTCGCCTCACATCGATTTCGGCACTTAAATCGAAGCCACAGAGTGCAAACGACCGTTCCAGTCGTTTACCGGCCGGCCATTGATACGGGTAACTGACACCAATGATCTCGCAATCGGCGTTCAGGAATCAGAGCGATCCTGCGCCTTCGGGTACTTTGACTCCTCGAACCGTTAGCCGCATGCTGGGCGGTCTATGCGTTCTGGTACTGGCTATTATGTTGGTCGCGGGGCTCTGGCCTTTTCATGCGCCGCCGAATGAAGTCAATTGGCTTTCGGGCAGGAACGGTATCCGGCTTGGAGTACCCGGCACGCTCTTGAGCCGCGGCGAGCTCCGTCTGAACCCTCGGACACCAGACGCGCCTTTTTCCATCGAAATCTGGGCAAAGCCAGCGCGCAGGCAGTCAGCCGGTAGGCTGCTCGTGTTTTACAATCCGCGAGCCCCGCTAGAGCTTTCGATCTTCCAGTCAACTGACACTCTCGGAATCGATATTCGCAAATCTTCGACGGAATTCGGCCAACAATTCTATGCCGGAGACGTGTTCCTGCACTCTCTCCCCGTTTTTCTGACTTTGACGTCAGACATGGAAGGAACCCACGTCTATGCCAACGCTTCTCTCGTGCGCACGTTCACCGGTTTTCATCCGAATCTCACTATCCAACCGTCTGAAATCGTGATCGGGACGTCTGCGACAGCATACAGCGGATGGTCCGGAGAGCTTTACGGGCTTGCCGTTTACGATACCGCCTTGAACCCGCAACGCGTACAAGATCACTTCATTTCATGGACTGAAAAAGCCAAGCCGAATCTCGATCCGGCGGACGGTGCGGCCGCGCTATATCTGTTTAATGAGCACTCTGGACGTGTCGCGCACAATGCCATTCAGCCGTCCGCAGATCTCATCATCCCCGAACGGTTCACCATCTTTCGACATGAGCTCCTCACGCCGTTTTGGCTTGAATATAACTCGACGCTTTCTTATTGGAAAGACATCCTGATCAACATCACTGGCTTCATCCCACTGGGGTTCTGCTTCTGCGCTTACTGGGCACAACGGCAGTCGGCCGAGCGTGCTGCCTTATGTGCCATTTTGCTAGGCTTCGCCGTCAGTTTCAGCATCGAAATTCTGCAATCCTATCTGCCCACGAGGCAATCGGGAACAACTGATCTCTTCACTAACACATTGGGAAGCTGGATCGGCGCGGCCTTGTATTTGCGGCCAGGCATTCGAATCATATTTCACGACGTTCTCAGCCGTCTCTCCTTCGTCCGCAACCTCTGAACTGACCAGGATGCCGCGGTCAAAAGCAGCAGAGTTCGTGCGCTAAATTTGGCCTAGGCGACGCCGCATCATCGCGCGGAAGCGAAGGGAATCTGGCAATGCAGCCACCAGGCATCAGCCACATTGAGCTTGTTCTTTTGCTGCTGTTCGTTCTGGTAACAGGACTCGCCCTGCTTGCACATCGAATCGGGGTCGCTTATCCGATCATTCTTGTACTCGGTGGCCTCGGCTTAAGTTTGCTGCCGATCACCCCACGCGTTGAGCTGGATCCGAACGTAGTCATTTACGTATTCTTGCCGCCGCTGCTGTTCTCAGCGGCATTCCACACTTCGTGGCGCGACTTTGTGAGCAACATCGTCAGCATCGTGTTGCTTGCGTTCGGCCTGGTGGGCTTTACCATCGTGGGTGTCGGAGCCAGCATGCGGCATCTGGTCGCTGGTTTTGACTGGAAACTGGGCTTGGTTCTGGGATCCGTTGTCGCGACCACGGACGCGATCGCGGCTACGGCGACGGCCAAACGCCTTGGCTTGCCTCGCGATATCACAGATCTCCTGGAAGCAGAGAGCCTGGTCAACGACGGCAGTGGCTTGGTGGCACTGAAATTTACTCTCGCGATGGTTGTGACGGGAGTAACGCCCTCCGTTGCGGCGGGAATCGGAACCCTGCTCTATCTCATTTTCGCCGCGATCGCCATCGGGCTGCTGCTCGGAATGATCATGCATCGAGTGCAGAAGAGGATCGATGACGCACCGATCGAAATTACGCTCAGCTTGATTACTCCGTACATCGCATTTCTCTCGGCGGAATATGCTCATTGTTCCGGCGTAATGGCAACACTTGCCTGCGGGATCTATCTTGGGCGCCGAAGCTCCGGGTTCTATTCGTTGCATGCGCGCATAGAAGCTTCGGGGTTTTGGCGCACGCTCGATTTTATGCTGAACGGTCTGGTGTTCCTTCTACTAGGGTTGCAGCTTCCGGCCATCCTTTCCGAGATTCGGGGCCTGAGCTTGCATCACTTGATCGTCATAGGCGCTTTGTTTAGCGGCATCGTCATCCTGCTACGAATGTTATGGGTTTACCCTGGCGCGTGGATTTCGGTTAAGATCCAACATTATCTGCTGAGGCGCGAGGTAGATCTGGATTCACCGCGGCATGTGTTTCTGGTGGGCTGGGCCGGGATGCGGGGCGTGCTGGCTTTGGCAGCGGCGCTGTCCGTTCCCACTCATCTTGGGAATGGCGAGTCCTTTCCCCAGCGAAACATCATCATCTTCCTGACGTTCTGCGTGATTTTCACGACCTTGGTTCTGCAAGGCCTCAGCATGCCCTGGCTGATCCGAAAGCTGGGGCTTACCGGCAGCCAATTGAGCCGCAAGGAGGAGATTCGCGCACGTCGTGACATGATCAACGCCGGCTTGCGCCGGCTTCAGGAGCTTCGGCGTGAGGCGAGAGGCTTGCATCCGGAAGTGCTCGACCAATTGGAAAGCTATTACCGGCGGAGACTGGCACGCATTGAGCATTACGCGTCGGATGAACCGGGCCGAGGCTCCGAGGATCAGCAGTTCGAGCGCCAACGGTCAACTGCCCAGGAACTCCGGAACGCTGAGCGAGAAGCGTTGCTTCGGCTGCGCCGTGATAACAGAGTGCACGACGAAGTCCTGCGAACGCTCGAATACGAACTGGACCTGCTGGATGCGAGGTTTGCCGAATCGGAGTGACTTGCGCTCGGGCCCCGTTGTGATTCCAGGGAGGTGATCTCGATGAAGAAGCCAGGCATGGTTTTCATCCTCTTAATTCTTTTTGCGGCAGCACGATCTGCTTGTGGTCAGGTGCAGTCCGAAATCTCGATTCCGCCGAATGGGAATAGCCACCAACATCAATAAACTCTATGTTGCTCAAATGCGAAATGAGCTTCAAGGCTGGGCAGGATTCGACTATCACAACTGGCAGACTGCGGCACAATTTTGCGCCGACAACAAGGTCAATCTCGAGGAAGCCCTGATCTGGGCAGAGAAAGCGATTGACGGGCCGTTCCGCGGGGCAGCGATCGGGAAAGAAGAATTTTCGACGCTGGACACGAAGGCTGCGGTACTCCAAGCGATGGGGCGTACGGCGGAAGCCGATGCCACCACCATGGACAGAGCGCTATTCTTACCGGGAGCGGACGTGATTCCCGTTTATTTGTATGCCGCCAGGCTTTTGGAAAGTGGGAGAAAAGAAAAGGCTCTCGAAATCTCCAAATTCAACCAGCGGAAGCACCCCGAGGAGAAATTCGTGACTTTCCTGGGTCTGGCCCGAGCGTACACCGCCAATGGGAGATAAGGAAAACGCGATCCAGAGTTGGGAAGTGGTGTTGCGCAACGTCCCCGACGACCAGAAGCCACAGATTCCGACGTACCAAAAGGCGTTGCAGCAGCTTAGGGAGCAAAAGTGAGCGCGCCGAACGAGTGGCAGCGAGCACCACCGCGCTACCAAACGAACTTACTTTGGAAGGTCGATAAGAACGATACCGGAGTTTTCCCGAACACGATCAAAGACGATTTGTTTTCCATCTGGAGTAATATCGAAGCTCATCGACGTTCCATGCCCTAGCTGGGCCAGCAGTTTTGTCTTTCCTGTGGTCAGATCGAGAAACCAAAAATCTTCTCCCGGATCCAAGCCGCGCAGGTAAACCAAACCTTTTCATACATCTGCCGTCGGATGACCACGTGGGAAAGTGGTTATATCCTCCGGGACCCAGGTTGCAGATTTTGTGCGCGTTCGCACCATTTCCCTCTGCTACGAACATTGGGTCGCCCGGGTCGTAGGTGTGGAAGACCAGGCGGCTGCCGTCCGGCGACCACCCGACATTGGCGGCGTGATCCCGCAGGAAGGGATGCGGAGTGCCGCCCATGATAGGTATGAGCCGCAAGCGCTGATTGGGCCGGTATCCAGCTAACCAAACCTCCCCGTCAGGTGAGAAGCCCAGATTCTGAATGGGTAGGAACGGATCCTCTGTCTGGTCTTTAGTCAAATTGACGAACCGCCCCGTTCCCACCTGACTCACCCAAACGTCAGACCGGCCGTCCTGGTCCGCGCGAAATGCAACGAATCTTCCATCTGGCGAAATCGAGGCATCGCTCTCATCGCCCGGAAAATCGATGAAACGTGAAAAGGTGGCGTTCGCCAGCGGGTTCTCGTCCACGACGAACCCGCACGCCGGCCGGTCCCCAGGCCGCGATCAGGGCAAGCAGAATAATGGCGGCCGTAAGCGCTCGTCTCAACCCTCGCGTCAGGCTCATGCCTATACGTGTCTGAGGACGACTCGGATCATCCTTGATATCGGGGCTTAAGTGGCTATCGCGGATTCGCTCTTCCGGTTGGTGCGCCGTTGCCGGCTGCCCGTTCACTGGCGCGTCTATACGCGCTTTTTCGTCGGTGGCTGCGCATGAGAGTGGGACAGCATTCGCTTGTTCTGCTAAATCCTCCATTCCGCTCGGTCGCGTATCCGATGAGACTTGTTCAGCCGCAGAAATGGCCCTCAGGGAAGCAGCTTCGTCGGGCGCACCGATGGGACAGACGAACCGGTAACCATGGCGCGCTACGGTCTCGATGAAACGTGGGGTCTCCGAGCTGTCATTGAGTGCTTCGCGCAGCTTCCGAACTGCGCTGCTGATGGCATTGTCAAAATCGACGAAGGTGTTTTCGGACCAGAGCTTGCGGCGAATTTCTTCGCGGCTCACGGCCTCGCCGGTGCGATCGAGAAGAAGGATAAGAATTTGAAGCGGCTGGTCCTGCAGCTTGATCTTGACTCCGCGCTTCCGTAGCTCACCGGTGCGTTTATCCAGCTCAAAGGCACCGAACCGAAAGGACTGGTCAGGCAATGTGGAGGGCACAAGTTACCTCTTTGCAGCTCGAGAGGCGAAATCAACAGCTTCACCTCGGAGGCCAAATCACATTCCTCAGCCGGGTCCGCCGTGACAGAGCCCGTTCGCGAGAGGACAGAACTCCAATTAACTACTCCGATGGCAGCAACTTACATCGACAACTTCTTTTCACTAATCAATCAATCGTAAACCATTGAATCGCGTCGTGGGAATCCACAAGATTGGCAAGACCGCGAATTCTTAACCCGCAAAAACGGCGTTCCGTGAACACGGTCGTAATGACACACAAGGAAGGAAGGACACAGATGGTAACAGTTAAAGCGAGTGTAAAGAGAAACAGATGCCACGAGGAGAATCACCAAGCGGCCAGCGCCAAGAAGAGTGTGCTGATCGCCGGCCTGGCTTTGCCGCTCCTGCTGCTTGCATTGGCTCCCGGTGCAAGAGGCCAGGGACTCTGCAATACCAGTCTAGACGCGCCATTGATGGCACTGAACGGATCTTTAATTTCCGGACATGCATCGCTGTTTCGCGGTGGTGGAGAGCTGGATGTACTGATTGGGGCTGAAAACCTGACGCCGGGCGTTGCATACACCGCGTGGTTCATCTATTACGATGACACGTCAAAATGCCTGACCCCGCACCAATGTGGTCCTTCTGACCTCACCATGCCCGCGAGTAACCCGGAAGGGGTGTTCGGGAGAATGGACAGCGCGGTTGCCGGGGCAGACGGTCGACTCGCTTTCAAAGGCAGCATGCGAAACTTCCGCATCTCCTTTGGGTCGGCCGTGCATGTGGTTTTGTTTTCGCATGGTCCGGCTGACACGATTGACAATCGCGAGCGAGCGCGGCAGTTGCTGACACCGGAATCGCCAGGGCTGGGAGCGCCGGGGCTTGGAGGGAGTCGAGCAAAAGGGCTCGCTTGTGGCGGGCGTCAAATTCGATATCACTACTTGTAAATAAGGCGAGAGTGTTCAAATAGCCCGAAAGAGAACATCGAACGCTAACCGGTGACGGTGCGTGCCGGCTGGCATTGAGGAAATGAGTTTTCAGGAGACGCTTTATGCCCGATATTCGCAGCTCAAAACGGAGAGCTATCGCTCTGCCGTATCACCTCATTGCTCTACTTGCGGCTCCGGCACTCGGCTCGATCGCGTGGACGCAAGAGGTCACTCCAAACGTCGTCATTCAGTGGAACAATGCGGCTTTGCAAGGGGTCCGGGATTCGAAGCTCGGACCTCCCATGGTCTCTCGCGCCTTGGCGATTGTGCACACCTGCATGTATGATGCCTGGGCCGCCTATGATGCGCGGGCGCTGGGTACGCGCTTGGGAAGCTCGCTCCGGAGGCCTAAGAAACGAGCGGACACCCGCAAATAAAAACCAGGCCATCAGTTTCGCAGCGTACCGTGCAGCGGTCGATCTTTTCGCACTCGATGAGGCGGCCGTATTCCGGCCACTCATGGAGCAGCTCGGCTACAATCCCGATGACACATCGACGGACACCAGTACCCCCACCGGCATCGGTAACGTGGCATGCAATGCCGTCCTGGAATTTCGGCATGGCGACGGTTCGAACCAACTTGGGGACAGCCCGGCAGCAGCGGCCTGCCCTATTCCGACTACACCGGGTACACTCCAGTAAATCCTCCGTCGCCTGTTCCGAGCGACCCCGCTACCGTAGTGGACCCGAATCGCTGGCAACCGCTCCAATATGTCGACGGCACCGGCACATTCGTCACTCAGAGCTTTGTGGGTGCTCAATGGTACCTGGTTAAGCCGTTCGCGCTGCGATCTGACGATCAGTTTCGGCCTGAACTCGCCTGGTTTGGTCCAGCTACTTATGGATCCTCCGCATATCTGAAACAAGCGGAAGAATCAGTGGCGATTAGCGCCAACCTCACAGACGAGCAAAAGATCATTGCCGAGTACTTCGCCGACGGCCCGCATTCAGAGCTTCCGCCGGGCCACTGGGATCTGTTTGCGCAATTCGTTTCCGCCAGAGACCATCATGGCCTGGACGAAGATGTCAAACTCTTTTTCGCTCTGACCAATGCGATCTTCGATGGCGGAATTGTGGCGTGGGACGCCAAGCACGCATTCGATTCGGTTCGCCCCGCGACCGCGATTCCGTACGTGTTCCAAGGCCAGCAGATCCAGGCATGGGGTGGGCCGGGGAAAGGCACGGTGAGCATGGATGGCCGATCCTGGATACCGTACCAACTCAGCACCTTCCCGACGCCTCCGTTCCCGGAATACATTTCGGGACACAGCACGTTCAGCGCTGCTGGCGCCGAGGTCCTCCGGCTATTCACCGGCAGCGACAAGTTCGGAGATTCAGTCACCTTTCCCGCCGGATCTTCGAAGATCGAGCCGGGTTTGACTCCTGCGAGTCCTGTGACGTTGACGTGGCCGACTTTCACCGATGCGGCCAATCAAGCCGGCATTTCACGAAGATACGGTGGAATTCATTTCAGAGCGGGAGATCTCACCGGCCGGGCAGTTGGAACCATAGTCGGTTATCAAGCCTGGCTCAAAGCCGCCTCCCTGTGGAACGGCGTGTTCTGAACGGATCGCGCTGTGCCGGGCTTAGGACTATTTTTCGCTGTCCCACGGTGTCTTGCCTGCATCCTCGGCCGTGGGCGACAATCTGAATGTGACCGCCGTCGTTGACGAAATTCCATTGACCAAAGATGCCGAGGGCGTGTACCGCGTGGGCGGTACGCGCGTGACGCTTGACCTACTGGTGCGGGCATTCAATCGAGCAGCGACGGCCGAGGAGATAGTGCAGAAGTACGAAACTCTGCGGCTGCCTGACGTGTATCAGGTCATCGGTTACTACCTGAAGCATGCGGATGAGCTGGCTGAGTACTTCGAAAGCCGGAAACGCGAGGAGGAAACGCTGCTTGCGTCTTATCCCGAGCGGTCGCCGAACGGGCTTCGCGAGCGCCTGCTCGCTCGCCGAAACGCGCAGTGAAATGGCTGGCGGACGAGTGCTTCGATAACGATATCGTCCGCGGGTTGTTCCGCCGCTCCCCACACTTCGATTTAATTCGTGCACAGGATGTCTTTGAAGTTGCCGGCCGTGATGACGAGACGCTGCTGGCTTGGGCAACCAAGAATGGCCGAGTCTCTTAACGCACGATCTGGCGACCATGGTTCCAGTGCTGCAGTTGCGAGGCCAGCGCGCGTCCGCTCTGATCGTCCTTGTGCCCGATTCACTCCCAATCGGGCAGGTAATCGCGGATGTGCTGCTTCTTGACGAGTGTTCGAACGCATCGGACTGGACTGCGGGCGTAATTTATTTGCCGCTACGGTAGACTGCGCGCGGCAGTGTCATTAGAAGGCGCTTCGCCATAGGCGCTTTGATGAGAACTTTTTCGGGACCAGCCGAACCGCGCAACCGCATCAATCCGCAACCGCCCGAATCGCAAGCCGGGACAAATGGCAGATTCGTGGGCCGCAATTCAAGTCGAACCGATCCCTTAGAACGCCTGATGGTCGCGGGGCAGTGTTCGCGCAAGCTTAAAGCGAATCCATCGTTCCAACAGCCCTGCTAAGAAGAGCTCTGCCTCTCCCAAGCTCATCGGACTCGAATACGCCTCGTATTTGGAAAACGGGAATGCGCCGCATCTGGGCCTCGATTCACACTGTTAATAAAGCGATCCCAATCCTCCTTGAGTGTGAGTGCTGCGGCAACCATCCTTTTCACGGCCTTGCCCTGGTCCTGCGGGTCGAACTCTGTCCAAATCGTCTCCGCAATGCGCCTCAAACAAGGCATACTTAACGAGGGCCTTGCGAAATCGTTGAGGGCATCGCGTACGCGTTCATCGCTGTTTGCCAACTCCATAAACAACAAAGCCGGACTCCGTTCGTATCCATCTACGTAGTAGATAGAGGAAGCATGCCCCCGGGACGACAACTCGAAGTGAGCTTCAGGCGAACCCCATGTGCCGTTAGCGTATCGCGCCATCACGCATACTACTTCGAGCGGTTCACGCCGACTCCTCCACATGCGAACAATTCCCGAAACAGTGCGTAGGAGCACTCTTGCGTTCTGGCAAACGCTTTTTGCGTCCGGTAACTCGTCGAAGGCGCTGGCCTCACAGTAGAACCAGCCATCGCGTTCAAAGATGTGGACCGGAGGCTCTGGAAAGCAAGTAGCACAGAATTTCAAATCGAGGATATCGCCCTCCAGTTGAACTACCCAGCCATTTCGTGAGGGAGGGCTCGGTGCCATCCGACAGATTTTACCGCGCTGTGATTGCCCTGTTAGCATAGCTGCAGCACCAAGAAAGGGACCCTCGATGGATCGGACGACGAAAGCCATCTTTATCGCAATTGCTATTGGCCTATGGTTCAATGCAGGAGCCACCTTGTTTCGTAGCACTCTCGTTCACGCTCAAACTGTCTCCTTTGATTGGTCTTCTCGAACGACGTTGTTGAGCATGGACAATCACCTGTCCAATATTGAGTCTGGTGTCTCTAGGATCAAGAAAACCATTTCCACAGCAGCACCATTTGGCACCCTGGGCAACTCTAAGAGCTGACGGCATCGCCCGATATGTCGGTGCTGAGATGTCAAATGCCCTAAAACGAGACAAGCCACATCGATCAGGACGCCATTCAACAGAAGCACATCCGAAAGGCGGGATTTGATGCCGGATTTAGGAGATGGAATCGGAAAGCACACGTTCCAGCACAGCTACCGATATGGCTGGACGACACCGGCGCCTCCCTCACCGTCCGGAAGGTTTTGATGCGGCACGCTGGCATCCAGGCCACGATGAAGATTTATGGCAAATCCATGACCGACAGCAAACCTCAGGCAAACAAAACCGTTGTGGAAATGGTATTGAGAGACAATCAACCCAGCGAAGAACGATGAAAGAGCCTTCTGTTGCTGCTACTGGAGTGATGGGAGTTCAGGGCCTTGTACCAAAAGCTCGTAACCGCTTCAGCGTTTTGGTTGCGGGGGCAAGATTTGAACTTGCGACCTTTGGGTTATGAGCCCAACGAGCTACCTGACTGCTCCACCCCGCAATTTGATCCTAACAATCGCGCGCGAGCGGGTCAACCAACCCAGCCGGAAACCGGTCATTTTTCATGCATCTGTGGCAATTTCGACGTGATAGGGGAGCGAGAAAGTTTTACAGTATAGAGTGTCCTGAACCCATCTCGCTATGGCGACCCTACCACACGGACACAGACGTTCGGCTCCTATAGCAATTCCCGGGCATGCCCCGGAACCGCGCCTCGACTCTCAAGATCTGTACATCAATCCGCATTTGAGCCTGCTCACCTTTCAGCGTCGCGTGCTCGAAGAAGCGGAAGACGTCAGAAACCCATTGCTCGAGCGCATCAAGTTTGTCTCGATCCTCGGTTCGAACATCGACGAATTTTTCATGGTGCGTGTCGCGGGTTTGTGGCAGCAGATTGAGACCAGAACCGCTGAGATCAGCATGGACGGCAAATCGCCGTCTGAGCAGCTGGAGCTGTTGCGTCATGAAGTAACGGCCATCATGGAGGAGATTTACCGGCTATGGCGCGAGACTCTGATGCCCGAGTTAAAGAAAGCCGGTATCTTCATTCTCGAGCTGGACGAGCTTAGCAGTCAGCAGCGCGTCGCGGTTGACGAATATTTTCGGCGCGTGGTATACCCGGTTCTCACGCCGCTCGCCGTCGACCAGGGCCGGCCGTTCCCGCACATTTCGAATCTCAGCCTGAACATCGCCGCGGTTGTCAGCAATGGTGATGGCCAGGAGAGATTCGCGCGCATCAAAGTTCCCGATTCGCTGCCGCAGCTTGTGCCCGTCCCGGCCGAATCCGGCGATCTGGCCTTCGTCTGGCTGGAACAGGCGATCATTGCCAACCTGCGCTTTCTGTTTCCTGATATGGAGATTTTGAGGGCCGATATGTTCCACCTTACGCGCGATGCGGAACTTGCGATTCAGGAACTCGAGACCGATGATCTCCTCGAGAGTGTGCAGGAAGCGGTGTGGCAACGGCGATTCCGCGATGCGGTACGGCTGCAAATCAGTACGGGAATGCCGCAAAAAATGATCGACATACTGACGACCAATCTGGAGCTCGATCAGAACGATGTCTACCGAGTCGACGGGCCACTTGATCTAAGCAGGGTTCGGGCGCTGCTGAATATCGAACGGCCGGCCCTTAAGGATAAGCCGTTCACGCCGGTTACACCGAAAGCTTTGACGGGCGCCTCCGGCAGCGAGATCTTCACGGCCATTCACGAATCGGACATTCTCATGCATCAGCCCTTTGAGTCGTTCCAGCCCGTCATCGATTTTCTTCGTGCGGCGGCGAATGATCCTGACGTGCTTGCGATCAAAATGACGCTGTACCGGGTTGGCCGGAATTCGCCAATTGTTGAAGCGCTGCTCGAGGCGATACAAAACGGAAAGCAGGTTGCGGTTCTGCTCGAACTGAAAGCGCGTTTCGATGAAGAAAGTAATATCGAATGGGCGCAGAAGCTGGAGCGCGAAGGTGTTCACGTTGTATATGGCCTGCCCGGTGTCAAGGTGCATGCCAAGATCGCTATGGTCATCCGCCGCGAGGGAGAAGCGATTCGCAGATACCTGCACCTCGGAACCGGAAATTACAATCCAATCACTGCGCGCATTTACACTGACCTCGGCCTGTTCACCTGCAATGAAGAGATCGGTGAGGATGTTGGCGATTTATTCAACCACCTGACCGGGTATTCGGCCAAAAAGTCCTATCGCAAGTTATTGGTGGCGCCCCACACGATTCGGAGCGGCCTGGAGCGACTGGTTCACGCCGAGATGGATCGCCATCGGCAGTATGGAGATGGACATCTGATCTTCAAGATGAATGCGCTGGAAGACGCCGGAATGGTGCGGTTGCTATATGAAGCTTCACAGGCCGGCGTACAGATTGACCTCATTGTTCGCGGAGTGTGTTGTCTGCGCCCCGGAATCCCGGGCCTGAGTGAAACGATCCGGGTGCGCAGTATTATCGGACGGTTTCTCGAGCATAGCCGCATTTTCTACTTTCATAACGGCGGTGAGGAACTGATTTACGTGGGCAGCGCCGATCTGATGCCGCGCAACCTGAACAGGCGGGTTGAGATCCTTTTCCCCATTGAGAGCCAGCGCCTGGTGCGCCGCTTGCGTGACCGCATCCTCGCCAAGTATCTGGAAGACGAGGCATGCGCGCGCATCATGCAGCCGGACGGGTCATACATTCGTCCCAAGCTGGTAGCGGGCCGCGAAATGTTCAATAGCCAGACCTGGTTTATGAACAACGAGCCCTGACGCGCAAATTCTCTGTTCACTACTGCCGTGGCGACGATGCGCGCCCATCCTGTTCGCCGCGCGCCAGGTAAGCGTTCGCGCACAGCGTCTACTCTGGGAATGAGGAGGAATCATTTCTAAGAGATTTATCGCTTCGTGGATCATCCTGCTGGCCGCTGCTCCCGTCGCGTTCTTTTGGATTCGGCCGGATATTGCGAAGACGGCCGAGCTTTCCTCGTTCATTAAGCTCACCGCAGTGATCACGTTTGCCGCTGCGTGTGCGTTGGCGCAACTGCATTTCTCTTTCACCCGCAAGTGGCTGCTATCGGTCGCCCAGTTGGAGCATTTTACATCCGCTCTCCCTGCTATCGAGGCCGAGCTTCCGGAAGAGCGTCCACCGGAAATGCAGGGTTTGGCTCGGGCGATGAAAGAGATGTCCCAGCGCGTCCGCCAGATTGTCGAGCGAGCAAACGTTGAACTTTCCCGCCGCGAAACGATTCTGGCGTGCATGGCCGAATGTGTTCTTACCGTGGACGGCAATCTTAAGGTAATCTTCTGCAACGATGCATTTGCCCAGGCGTTCCGCATCCGCAGGCCGGTAGGCGAAGGGCGGGCACTGTTTGAAGTTGTGCGCGAGCCCTTACTGCGCGAAATTCTAGAGCGCGTCGTCAGAACGGGAACGGCGGAAAAGGACCGGTTCCAGTTGCCAAGCGCAGCGGGACGGTGGTTTGAAGCGCGTGCTCTTCCGATCGGAGATCAGCCCAGACGCGGAGCTGTCATCGTCCTTCACGATGTCACGGATATCGAACGGCAGGAGCAAGTGCGTAAGGATTTCGTGGCGGATGTATCTCACGAGCTTCGAACACCGCTTGCCGCTATCCGCGGTTATGCCGAAACTCTGCTCGACGGTGCTCTTGAAGATACCGAGAACAACCGGAAATTCGTAGAGGTCATCCTTTCACATGCCATTCGTTTAAACAATATTGCCTCTGACCTGCTGGTCATCTCGGAGCTGGATTCGAATGCGCTGCCCGGGGCGCCAGCGGAGCGCGTATCCGTTCCCGAAGTGATCGAATCCGCCATGCACACCGTGGAAAGCGGGGCTGCGCTGCGGGGCGTGCGCTTGATCAACGGAAACTGCGCGCCTTGCTCGGTCATGGGATATCGTTTCCGGCTGGAGCAGGTGCTTGTCAACCTGCTCGACAATGCAATCAAATTCAATCGTCCCGGCGGAACTGTTGTTATCGGGTGTGAACTTGTAGCAGAAGATCAGGTGCAGGTCACGGTGTGTGACACAGGGATCGGCATACCCAGTGAGGACCTCAAACGAATATTCGAGCGCTTTTATCGGGTCGACAAGGCCCGGTCGCGGCCAGCGGGAGGAACTGGCCTGGGCCTGCCCATCGTAAAGGAAGTTGTCGAACGGATGGGCGGAAGCGTTTCGGTCGAAAGCCAGCTCGGCAAAGGAACGAAGTTCACAATTCTGTTGAAAGCAGCCTAGGCAAGGGAGCACGATGCAAGATCGGCAAAACTTCGCGTCCGGAGTTAAGTGGGAAGACATTGTGGGTTACAGCCGCGCCGTTCGTGTGGGTAGTCGTATCTATATGACCGGAACGACGGCGACCGGTGAGGACGGCGAGATCGTGGGCGAGAATGACGGTTATGCGCAGACCGTTCAGGCGATCCGTAACATTGAAAAAGCTCTTCGGCAAGCCGGCGCCACGCTCGAAAATGTAGTCCGGACGCGGATGTTCGTCACGGATATCAGCCGCTGGCAGGAGTTTGGCCGCGCTCATCGCGAATTTTTCGGCGGGATTCGCCCCTGCGCGACGATGGTCGAGGTCTCGGGCCTGATTGATCCACGCATGCTTATCGAAATCGAGATCGAAGCGGAGTTGTAACCTCGCGCCTCGGCGACCACGCCGTGACACCCGAACGCGTTCCTGCGGTATCCTCTACTGTTTATGCGTCTGCTCTGCTTCAGTTTTCTGCTGTTCACCGTTTCGCTTGCCGCTCAAACCGGCACATACGTCATCAAGGCTGCGCGCCTTTTTGACGGCAAGAGCGACACGTTGATAGAACCTGGCGTGCTCGTGATCTCGGGCAACAAGATTCAGTCCGTTGGCGGTGCTATCCCCTCCGGTGCGACGATCATCGATCTCGGTGACGCCACTATTACTCCCGGATTTATCGATGCCCACACGCATCTGACGATGGCCTTCGATCCGGATTACAATGGCGCCAGGTTGCGCGCGCAGAGCCGCACAGTCGCGGAAGAAGCCATCCGCTCCACGGTGAATGCGCGCAAGACGTTGATGGCCGGCTTCACTACTGTGCGTGACGTCGGATCGAGCGACTTCCTCGATATCGGACTCCGCAACTCCATCAACGCCGGTCTGGTTCCCGGGCCGCGCATGCTGGTAGCCGTACACGCGTTGGGCTCAACGGGCGGCCACTGCGACGAAGGCGCTGGCTTTCGCTTCGGATTTCTCAATCATGAAGCGGGCCCGGAAGACGGCGTAATCAACTCGCCTGACCAAGCCCGCTATGCCGTGCGCTTCAACATTAAATATGGGGCCGATGTGATCA
Organism: uncultured Acidobacteriaceae bacterium; assembly: GCA_963846185.1. Lineage (GTDB taxonomy): Bacteria > Acidobacteriota > Terriglobia > Bryobacterales > Bryobacteraceae > Bog-105. The sequence continues at coordinate 143,130 of CAWJVA010000014.1, forward strand.
AGACTTGCGCTACCGGCGGTGTGCTCTCCCCGACCGACGACGTCGATGCGCCCCAATTGACGCAGGCTGAACTTGACGCTTTGGTTGCGGCGGCGCATGAACTGCGCCGCAAGACCGCTGCTCACGCCCATGGAGCGGAAGGCGCCAAGCGGGCCATTCGCGCGGGCATCGATTCCATCGAGCACGGCACCTTTCTAGACGATGAAGCGCTTGCGAATGATGCGTGAGCACGGCACGTACCTGGTCCCGACACTTTCGGTGCGCAGCGGTCTGGCCGAATCCACTTTCCCGCCCCTCGTGAAACAGAAAGCGGACCTGGCCGTCAAATCGCAGGACGATATGGTCCGGCGGGCGCGAGCCATGGGTGTGAAAATCGCTCTGGGAACGGATGCCGCCGTCTATCCGCACGGCGACAACGCGCTGGAGTTCGTCTTAATGGCGAATGACGGTATGACGCCGGCGCAATCACTTCGTGCGGGCACTTCCGTTGCCGCTACGCTTCTTGGATTACAAGAGAAGCTTGGCAGGCTCGAGCCCGGGAAACTGGCCGACGTGGTGGCTGTGCCCGGCAATCCGCTTGACAATATCAAAGTGACTCAAAGCGTGCTGTTTGTGATGAAAGAAGGCACGATTTACCGGAACGACCGCCGCGAGCCGATGTCGCAATAGCAGAGAACCGTAGGGTATCCGGAAGCCGCCGTGCTGCCCGGCCTCGCAATCACTCGTAAGCCGTTCAATACAAGCCAAATCGAAATTTCGGTCGCTGTGATCCTCACGCGAAGTAGCGCGGCCGAAGTTCGTTTCGCAGAATTGCGCGCCACCGGCCGGCTCGTTTCGTAAATCCGCGTAACTTCGTAGAATGAAAGAGTGCAGGAACGTTGTACCTGTGGCGCTTATCTACCCGAAGACGCCCGGTTTTGTCACAAGTGCGGTCGGCCGCTGTTTGAGGAAGACGCCGCACGTATAGGCGCCCAGGAAGCAGCGCCGGCTGCGGCTCAAGCCGCCACTGCTCCAACGCCGCGAGTCTCCCGCGTCGGCTTCGGGAATGTGCAGGCGGTGCTGATTACCATGGCCGTCGCTGCCATCTCGCTGGTCGTCCTGTGCGCAGCGGCCGTCATCGCTCCCGTCCTCGGACCCCTGGTGCTGTGCGCTGCCGGCTTTGCCGCCACCAAGGTCTACAAGAACCGGTCTACGGAAACCGTTTCGCCGGGCAGCGGCGCTTACCTCGGGCTCATGACCGGCTTTTGGCTCTTCCTGGTTGTCGCTGTGTGCGCCGGAATTACAAGCGTGTACGTCTCTTCGCCCGAGGGCCGGGACCTCATGAAGGCGGCCATGCCGAAGATGCCCGAAATGGCCAAGCTGCTCGATAATCCTCATCAGTTCGTAATGAGCATCATTGAGGGGCTGATTCCCACGTTCTTTATCGCTACAATTTCAGCCGCTTTCGGAGGCCTGCTCGCTGCGCGGACTCCAGCCCGGAGACGGCAGTCCTAAAAGCGCAGACAGCGCCCACAGCCGATGTGGACCAGCTTGTTTTGACCGCGCTGTTACGCTGAAAACCGGACAGGAATGAGTAAACCCATCCTCACGGTCACCGTGAACCCCGCGCTGGACCGTATCGTAACCGTCGATCGTCTGGTTTTCGAAGATCGTGCCTACATCGAATCCACCACGGAGGCTGCGGGCGGCCGCGGCATCAACGCAGCCCGCGTTCTGACCAGTTTCGGCGCCACCGTCACGGCCATCACTACCTCCGGCCGTGACATCGGCCGGAAATTCGAAGAGCATCTGACGCACGACACGTTCGCCAAAGAGATTGTCAAGATCCGCAACCCCATCCGGGTCAACCTGACCATCTCTGACCGCCAGGGTCTATCCATCAAACTGAACGAAGTGGGCCCGAAGCTTTCGCTGCCCGAGCAGCACCGGCTCATCAAAGCGACCGAAAAACATCTTCCGGGCGCCTCATGGCTCCTGCTTTGCGGAAGCGTTCCGCCCGATATGGAGCCTCACTTCTATACGCAGCTCATCACGCTGGCTGCAAAACACAATGTGGAAACGCTGCTCGATACGGATGGAGATGCGCTGCTGCACGGCCTCGAAGCCGGGCCAACCATTGTCAAGCCGAACCAGTCTGAAGCGGAGCGCCTGCTGAACACTGCCCTGATCACGCGTTCGCAACTGGTGGAAGCCGTGCAGCGCATCAAAGCTCTTGGTCCGAAGTCTGTTGTGCTGTCGCTTGGCAGCCGCGGCGCCATTGCCGCGAGTTCGAGTGAGGGAGTCCTGGAAGTAGTCCCTCCGGTAGTGGACGCGCGCTGCCCGATTGGCGCCGGCGATGCCATGTCAGCTGCCATGGTCTGGTCGCTCGATAAGGGGGATTCCTTCAGCGAAGCGTTGCGGTGGGGTGTCGCCGCCGGTACGGCGTCCTCCAAGTTGCCCGGCATTACGCTCGCGAATCTTGAAGAGAGCCGCGAGATTTACCACCGCACCCGAATCACGCGAGTCGTTTAGTCGTATTTCTCGTAGATAATCTGCTTGCGATCGAAGCCGCGCTGCTTGAGCTCTTTGCGCACATCATCGACCATTTCTTTCAATCCGCAGATGTAGACGTCGACGTTGAAGATTTCGTCGGGCGTGTGCAGCGCCAGCACTTCATCCAGATGGCTCTGCACGCGGCCAGTCCGGCCGGTCCATGTCTCCGTAGGCCGCGTAATAGTCGGCACGAAGCGGAACGATGGGTAATGCCGTTCCAGATGTTCCAATTCGTCGCGATACAAAAGCCCGTGCTCGTAGCGAACGCCAAACAGCAGTGTTACTTGTGGTTGTGTTTTCGGTAGATGGTCGAGCAGCATGGAGCGGAATGGCGCGATGCCGGTGCCCGTCGCGACGAAAACCGCCCGGCGGCCGGGATGGCGAAGTGTGAAATAGCCCAACGGCTCATTTATCTGGACTTCGTCGCCGGGTTTCAAACCAAACAGGTAATTGGAGACGAAGCCGCCGGGAACCCGATTCAAGCACAGGTGAAACCGGCTTCCGCCGCGCGGGGAAGCAATCGAATACGCTCGCGTAATCTCTTTCCCGTTGTGCTGCTCGAGCACCGAGACGAACTGACCCGGTGTGAACTGCAGCTCGGGCCGGTCTTTGACTTCGAACTCGAAGTGGCGAACCTCCGGCGCGAGTTCCTTTGAGCTAACCAGTGTCGCTTTCAGTGTCAGCTCCTTACAGAATGATCCTTGGCGCGCGCTCTTCGGCTCGTTGATCCGGCACCCAGTGCTTTATCAGATCCATGAACATGCGCCCGCGCGGTCTTCCGTTCTGGCTCTGCTGACCGATCCGGTGAATGAAGACGAGAGTCGCGAGAATATCGGACGTCCGTGGCGCTGCTAGCCGTTCTCGTTCTGCGGCCGTCTTTTCATATTCCGCGAAGATCTCGCTAAAACTTCGCTGCACCGCTGCGGCCACACTGTTTTCGGGCCGGCTCTCATAGATCAAGCCTGAATCTAGAGTTCGGTACGTCTGAATGAGTGCTTCAAGCGCCGCCATCACATCGGAATCGATTGCGCCGGGTGTTTTAGCTGCCGCTTCCCCCAGCGCGAACATGCAGAACATGAGAAGTGTGCTGTGCGCATTCACAAACTCCTCGGTCACTTGGATATCCCGGTTCGCGATTTCGCTCGAAGGAACAGGAACGGGCTTTTCATGCTGGTGAGCGTCTTGCAGATACTCGCATTCGAGAGGGCATGAGAGCGACACTTCGCGTTCCGTTCCGCAGCAGAGCGTGCAGATATTGCCCTGCACGGCCGGGCAGAGACGCCGCGCTCGCCGTTTGCCGCAAATCTTGCATAAAATCAGTTCCGCCATCAACTACCTGTATTATCGGCTGAGGGATGCAACGAGTCGATTTATACCTGAAGGTCACGGTAGACCTGGACGAGAAGGAAGACCCGGAACGCGTAGCAAGCGAGCTCTGCCGGCAACTGGAAAAAATGCAGGTAGTACGTAAGGCTGAGGTATCGAATACGGTCAGCCGCGACTGAGGCGCGCCCGTGTGAGCAAGCGGCTTCCCGAACTCCATAGTTACTCCAGCAGTTCCCGGTGAACGCGTGCCAGATACGCGTCCGTCATGCCTGCAATGTAGTCGCAGACGACGCGGTGAACCGGCGTGGTCTCCAGGCTCTCGCGATAACCGGGCGACACACGCTCCGGATGTTCGAGGAGATATTCGAAAAGATCCTCCATCTTCTGAACAGCCGACGTACGCTCTTCTACAAGCGTCGCGAATGAATAGAAATGTTCGGCGAGAAGAGCTTTGAGCTGATTCTTCGCCCGCTCCGTCTCGCACGTCATTCGCGCGAGTCTCTCGTCCAGGTTCCGAACGTCTTCCGCTGTTTCGACCCCTGCTTGTTCAGCAGCGTGTGAAGTCCCTTCAATCAGCCCTCCGATGAGGAAGTTGATCAATTGCCGCTGCACCTCCCAGAAGCGGATACGCTCCGGGCTTCCCGGGAATTGCGTGTCCACGTTTTCGAGCAGCGCGGCCACGGCAGGAACAGCCTCGGCGATCTCGGGAATTTGGATCATGCCGGCGGCAACCGCGTCATCGAGATCCGCAGTGTTGTAGCCGATCTCGTCCGCGATATCGATGATTTGCGCCTCAATCAAGGGACGTTTGCCGGGAAGGAAGTCCCGCAGTTCCTCTGGAGCGTCCGCCGGCACCTCGCGGGAATGCTTTACGATCCCCTCGCGCACTTCAAACGTGAGGTTGAGCCCATGAAAACGGGCATAGCGTTCCTCCAGTTGATCCACAATCCGCAGGGCGTGCAGATTATGCTCAAACGAGCTTCCGAAGCGCTGCATCTGGCGATCGAGCGCCTTCTCGCCGACATGCCCAAGAGGCGGATGTCCCAGGTCGTGCGCCAGCGCGAGTGTCTCCGTGTACTCTTCGTTCAGTTGCAGAGTGGCGGCCACGGTACGCGCGATCTGTGACACTTCGATGGTGTGCGTCAGCCGATCGCGGAAGTGGTCGTAAACACCGGCGGTGAAGACTTGCGTCTTTCCTTCGAGGCGCCGGAAAGCCCGCGAGTGAATGATGCGGTCGCGATCCCTCTGCAGATCGTTGCGGTACGGATGAGGCGGTTCGGGGAAACGCCGGCCCTTAAGATTTAGCGGACCAAGGCGAAGTCGGCCCAGCATTCAGAAGCGATTACTTCGAAAGCTGTGCCTCAAGCTCGTTAACGGCGCGTGTGACCGCGGGCCGCGCATTGGGTGTCTTTAGCGATTGCAGAAGAGCCTTCGCGGCCTTCGGATTCGTGGTTTCGTCCAGGCGGGCCAGCATGATTTGCGCCTGCGCTTTTGAAACCAGGTCCGTCGGCTTCTCAACTAGAGACTGCAGCAGTTTGCGAGCCTCGGCCGTTCTGGATTCGCCCATGTAGAGCTGGGCTAAAGCGATTTTGGCGAGCGCGCTGCCTCGCTACTCGAGCCGGCCACCGTGCTGAGATCGGCCTCCGCTCCCTTGTTATCACCCTGCTGCGCTTTGAGGGTTCCCAGGTAATACTGAGCGATCAACCCTTCGCGGGTGCCGCCGTCCTTAGCGACCATGTCCGACAAAGCCTTCATGGAAGCTTGCTTCTTCGCCTGCTCGGTCGGGAAGGTCTTGCTGCCATTTGCGGTCCCACGGGCGCGTCCAGTATGGTGAAAACGGCCTGGAGATCGCGCTGCCGCTCGGACCGGCGATAAGACGAATACCAAAGTAAACCGCCGATAACCGCAAGCACAACCGCCGCCACTATGCCGAGGCGGACTACGCGCTGCTTGTGTTCGGTGGTGTATTGGACAACACGGGAGACTGGTCAGTGAACTGATCGTGCTGGAGTTGCTCCTTTAATTCATGACGGGTCAAAGCTGAGACTGCTGCCTTTCATAACTGGGTGAGCAATCTGTAGCGTAACATAACGGACTGCTTGCGGCGCGCTGCGGAAGGGCGCGAATTAGGCTCGAACGTCGGCTAAGTCCCGGCGAATTGCAAATTTAACCAGTCCGGCAACATCATGGATATCGAGCTTACGCATGAGGCTGGACCGATAGGTATCGACCGTTTTCGGACTCAACGCCAGCCGCGCTGCGATTTCCTTGGCTCTGACGCCTTCGACAAGCAGGGAAAAGACCTGAAATTCGCGGCTGCTGAGGGATTCGAGCGGATCTTCCGTTCCTGCGGCTCGGCTCGCTGAAAAGCGAAATGACTTCGATCTGCGGCGACACGTAGATGCCGCCCTGCGTGAACTGGCTGAGTGCGTCCGACATCTGTCGGGGGTGGAAGTCTTCAGCAGAAAACCGCATGCGCCGGTCCGAGTACCTCTAGCACGGTTTTGCGGTCCTTCGAACAGAAAGCACGGCGCAGCGAGTCCGCAAATTCTTTTCCGCACCCGCCGGATGACTTCGGTGACCGCAAGATCGGACAAACCGAGGTCCAGGAGCGCGATGGCGGGCTGCAGCCTTTCAATTTCGGCCAGCGCGGCGAGCGGTGCCAACCTGTGAAACAACCCGGAAGCCATGAAGGGCATTGCAAAGGGCCGACAGACCTTCGCGTACCAGCGTCAGCTCGTCGGCAAGCAAGAGTTCGACCGGCGGCGGCTCGGGCGGCTGTAATGAGATCGGCAGGGGCTGACAGGAACGGGGAGGATTGAAGTTGACGTTGACACCTTGTTGCTGATACAGTGTCGTCGAACGCTTCACTTATCTCATAGCGATATCTGAGGGCCTCGAATGCCAGCGCTGCCTGAGGTATTGCCGAGAAATGGGTCTAGCTGAAGCTGCGAACGGCTTCGGCTTCGTCGTCGAAGACCTCGAAAACCGTGTAGAGCTTGGTGATCTGCAGAAGATCTTTCACGCGCTTGGAGAGCCCGACCAGTTTCAACTGCCCCCGTTGTTGGTCACGGTCGTGAATCCCGAAACCATCTCTCCGATCCCGGAACTGTCGATGTACGAAACGTCGCTCAGATTCAACAGAAGCTTCTTGTTACCTTTGTTGACAATATCCCGGATCGTGTCTCGAAAGCTGCTGGCGCCTTCACCCAAGGTAATCCTTCCCGCTGCGTCCATAACCGCGACATCGCCGACTTGGCGGGATGCCAATTTAGCACTCACTTTTCTGCCTCCTCCAATGGATCAGATATTGAAGAACCTAGTTTCACGACCCGGCTGCGGATTTTTCACAAGCCGAACTTCCGTCCCCCCGCCCGGGCGGCTGTTAACATCAAATCGTCCACAAAGGTCTCGAATCAGCAGAAGCCCTCGGCCCGATTGCCGCAACAGGTTTTCCGGCGCAAGCGGATCGGGAAACGAGTCAGATCAAAGCCCGAACCTTCGTCCCTGATGGTGACGGCAATTCGTCGGAAGAACGCTCGATATCGAGATGAACCTCTTATCCTTGCTATACCGATTCCCGTGTACAACCGCGTTTACCATGCACTCGCGAACGGCCATGCCGATCTGATGGGCCTCATCTTCATCGAAGCCAAGCTTCCCGGCCTCTTGCAAGACCAGGCTCTCCGCTTTATCGACGCTTTCCAGAGTCGATTCGAGCGTTGTCTGAATTTTCTCCATGTCGCCGCGTTTAAGCCAGGCCATCAGGAACCGTCAACCCAGCAAACTGAAGCTGAGGGTCGAATCGCCACAATAAACTACCAGTCGCCTGAAGTCAATGATATACGGTACTGTCCGGTGTTCGTCTTTAGCCGCATTACCTGGCGGCGGCTGGCAGCAGCTATGGCATTCTTGTGGACATGCCTGACCGCCAACCCTTCCGCTTTAAGACCCGGATTCGCTTCATCGATACGGATACCAGCGGGCGCATCCACTACACGGCCATGTTTCGCTACTTCGAATCGGCGGAGATCGAGTTCATGCGGACCTTGGAGTGTAATACAAGGGTGATTTCGCGTTCCCCCGCGTCCATGTCGATTGCGATTTCCTGCTTGCCATTACGTACGACGACCACATTGAAATTGAAGTATGCTTAACGAAGCTTGGCCGGTCATCCATCCGGCTGCGGATTCGGGCGTACAAAGAGGGCTGATCTCGCCGCCGAAGGATCCGTCGTGATATCGTGCATGGACAAGAAGACGCAACGCGCGTTCGAACTGCCGCGGGAATTGCGCGAGAAGTTCGCGCCGAAACTGATGCCGGAACAGAGGGTTTTCCCCATACAAGCCAGCCATCAGCAAGGAGAACCAATGGCAACCGCCGACACGGTTGTTCCCCAAACCAGGGGAGGCGCGTTCCTGATCGAAGAAAGCGCGCCGGGCGAAATCTTCACAGCGGAGGATGCCGTGAGGAGCATCACGCGATTAGCCCGGACCGCGGCCGAGTTCTAGGCTAATGAGATTGAACCGAACATGGAAGCGATTCGCCATCAGGACCGGGGTGGCGGCCGGAATTCTGCGCAAATCCGGCGGAACTCGGGCTGGCAGCCATTCTGATCCCGGAGAAATTCGGCGGAATGGAACTGGATCTTGCCTCCGCACTGATTGCCGGGGAGCAGCTTGGGCGAGATGGTTCTTATGCCGGCTGGCACGGCGCGCATACCGGAATCGGCACCTTGCCTGTGCTGTATTTCGGAACCGAGCAGCAGAAGCAGAAGTATCTGCCCAAGCTGGCGAGGGCGGAGATGATCGCCGCCTACGCCCTAACGGAACCGCATGCCGGCTCTGATGCTCTGGCGGCAAAGACACGTGCAGACCTGAGTGCGAACGGCACGCATTACGTGTTGAACGGCCAGAAGATGTGGATCACCAACGGCGGCGCTGCCGATCTGTTTACTGTCTTTGCCAAAATTGACGGCGAAAAGTTCACGGCGTTTCTGGTTGAGCGCGCATTCGGCGGCGTCACGAGCGGCGCGGAAGAAAAGAAGATGGGCATCAAGGGCAGTTCCACCACAGCTGTCTATTTCGAGAATGTAAGAGTCCCGGTCGAGAACGTTCTGGGTGAGATCGGCCGCGGCCACATCATTGCCTTCAATATTCTCAATATCGGCCGCCTGAAGCTGGGAGCGCTTGCAGTGGCAGGTGCAAAAGACGTGTTGGCCGTTTCGTTGAAATACGCCAAGGAGCGTAAAGCCTTCGGCTCGCCGATTGCGGATTTCGGCGCCATCCAGCACAAGCTCGCCGAAATGGCGATCCGTATCTATGCGGCCGAATCGATGGCGTGGCGCGTCGTCGGGCTTATCCAAAACCAGTTGGATGGCTTCTCCTGGGACCACCCAAAAGCGTCGAAACCATATTGAAAGCCATCGAGGAATACGCAATCGAATACTCCATCATCAAGGTCTACGGATCCGAAGTCTTAGATTACGTGGCGGACGAAGGCGTACAGATTCATGGCGGGTATGGCTTCCACCAGGATTACGCGGTGGAGCGCGCGTATAGAGATTCGCAAATCAATCGCATCTTTGAGGGAACCAATGAGATCAACCGGCTGTTGATCACCGGCATGCTCTTGAAGCGCGCCATGCGCGGGCAGCTTGGGCTCGTTGCGGCGGCTCAATCCTTGCTTGCGGAAGTGGCGAGCGGGCGTATTGGCGCAACTGATAGCGACGAGGAGATCCGCCTGGTGCGCAACGCCAAGAGCACGGCGCTGCTGATGATGGGTATGGCCTTCCAGAAGTATGCGATGGAGCTGGAGCATCAGCAGGAGATTCTCATGAGCCTGGCAGACATCGTCATGGAGGCCTTTGCCATGGAGTCCGTGCTGCTCCGGACGCGCAAACTGGGAGCTTCGAGATCAGGCGTCGCGCAGGAGATGTGTAGCGTCTTTCTACGTGATGCAATGGGACCATCGATGTTTCCGCGCGTAACATCATCGGCGCGTGCGCCGCTCCGGATGCGGTCCGACTCAATATGTCGGTTCTTCGAAAGCTGGTTGTATATGATCCCGTTGATTCCATTTCATCTCGGAAGAGGATTGCCAAGCGGCTTCTCGAAAGGGAACGCTACGCGATCTGAAATGCTCAACCAGTTATGAACGTCCCGTTGACCCCTATTCGCGGACTGTATCGAGGCGGCAGATCTTTACGGCCATAGGTCGGAGTCGTCTCAGGTCCGAAAAGCGATACACGTACACCGAGTTTGCTGCGCGATGTCAGCAGTTGGCCGCGGGCTTGAGAGCGGGAAGCGATCAATCCCGGCGACCGGGTCGCTTTCCTGAGTTTCAATACGAACGAACTGCTGGAGGGCTACTACGGCGCTCCGCTAATCCGGGCAATCGTCATGCCCCTCAATGTGCGGCTGACACCTGCGGAGCTGATCGAGATTCTCAACCACTCCGGCGCGAAAAATGCTGGTATTCGAGAACGACTTTGCTCCCCTGGTAGCTGCTTTTCATAAGGCATGCCCGTGTGTTCACCGCTATGTAACAACGAGTCGAAATGGCGCCAGGAGCCGACATGCACGTATGAACAGTTCATCTCGCAGGGTAGGATCGAGCGGCCCGAGCATCTTCTCATTCGATGAGAACGAACCGGCCGAGCTCTTCTACACCAGCGGCAGCACCGGTACGCCGAAAGGCGTCCTGCTTTCGCACCGGACCCTATATCTGCACTCACTCAACGTCCTCACCTCGTGGATCACGGAAGTGATAGCGTACGTAGCGCTGCATACGATTCCGCTCTTTCACGCAAACGGCTGGGGCGCGGGCGCAGATCTGCCCTATGGTCGGCTTGTAAACAGGTTATGGTTCGCCGCTTCGAGCCGTCGTATGTGTTGTCGCTGATTGAGAAAGAAAAAGCGACAATTATGAACCTGGTGCCGGTGATGGCGAATGCCTTGCTGAACTGTCCCGATCTCGGCCGGTTTGACACCTCGAGCATGCAGTGAGATTCGGCCTTGGCGGCGCGGCACCTCTCCCGAGTTGATCAAGCGCATGGAGCAGGCGTTTCGCTGTGAATGTAAAGGTGGGCTACGGCCTTACGGAAACGAGTCCGGTGGTTTCTACTTCGCGCATCAAAGACGGCGTTACTGACGCAAACGACGATGACCAGATTGTCCGGCTGTCAATGGCCGGCTGGCCAATCATCGGAACCGA
>CAWJVA010000015.1:0-411067 GCA_963846185.1 uncultured Acidobacteriaceae bacterium
ATGAGGCAAACATTCTGGGACGATAGAAGCGAGCTTCCGCCCTTGTTCGTTTACGAATGACGAGACAGTATGGCCTCGGAACCAGAACCCTCCTTGTCGTTTGAACAATATCTCAGCATCGAAAGGGAAGCCGGGTTCAAAAAGCGAATACTATGCCGGCCAGATGTATGCCATGTCCGGGGGACAGGAAATCATTCGAGTTCCGTAAATGCAATTGTCGCAGTTCGCAACGCTCTAACCGGCCGCGGCTGCTCATTGTTCGATAGCAACATGAGAATCCGGACGCCCCGCACAGGGGCTTGCTTCTATCCGGACGTGAGCGCAACGTCGAGCAGCCGTTGTATTTCGATACGTCGAATGACGTATTGTTGAATCCGGTTTTGATCGTTGAGGTGCTTTCGCCTTCGACTCAAACATTCGATCGAGGAGACAAGTTCCGGGAATACCGCTCTATTCCCAGCTTTCGAGACTACTTGCTCATCTCTTCAAAGAAGTTCAGGTCGAGCATTGGAGCGGCACTTCGGCGAATGGAAGCTGGCCGAAGAGCTCGAGTTGCACGACAGCATGGTTCAGATTGCCTCGCTCAACATCACCCTTTCTGTCGCGTCGTTTTATTTAGGAATCGACCTGTAGCTACTTTCCATCGCAAAATGCGAATAAGCGCTTGCTGACACGCGCGCCTCCGTTTGCGCTCTCAATTTTGCCCAGCGCTTAGCAGCTCTGCATCAACGCCGTACGCATCACGCCGCGCGGCGCGGATTCGCCCGTCCAGATCTCAAACTGCTCGGCAGCTTGTTCGAGCAGCATTTCAGAACCAGGAATGACTTCCGCCCCCTGCTCCTTCGCGCGCTTCAACAACAGGGTTTCCTGCGGGTTGTAGACCATATCGAGTACCACCTCTGCCGGAACATAATCTTTGAACATACAGTCATCCGTGTTGGGGAACATGCCGATCGGCGTGGCGTGCACGAGCGCATCATACTTCTGCAGCTGCACGTCGGTGACGCTTAGCGCTTCACCCTTTACTGCGCGCGCAAGGGCCTGAGCTGCTTTCGCGTTGCGTCCGGTCACTGTTACGTGCGCGCCGGCATCGAACAGAGCGAACGCCGCAGCTCGTGCGCCGCCCCCATATCCCGCTATCAAGACTCGCGAGTTTGCCGGACGGAATATTTGCGCAGCGGCTTAAGCACGCCAACTGTGTCCGTGTTAGTCCCGCGCCATTTGCCCGCCTTGCGCCAGACCGTATTCACCGCCCCTATGCGCCGGGCGAGCGGGTCGACCACATCGAGATGCCGCAGGATGCGCTGCTTGTGAGGGATGGTCACACTGAAGCCCGAGACCGGCAGGTCGTTGGCGAGTTTCATCCAATCCGATAATTGCTGGGCGTTCACCAGAAATGGTAGATACACTGCATCGAGGCGGCGGGCATGAAAGGCGCGGTTGTGAATGATAGGGCTCTTGGAATGCGCGACGGGGCACGCCACCACTCCATACACGCGGCTCTGTCGGGTAAGCTTTTCGGGGCGATAAAGAGTTCGAAACTGTTGGGCAGGCACCTGGCCGGGCGCAGTGCCGCTGTGCTCGGCAGGAGCCGCGTAAGTGAACAAACAGCCATTTGAAGGGCCGAGCACGCGGCTGAGGGTTCCGGTTTCCGACATGGCTAAGGCGACCAGGGGAACATCCTGCTTCTTGCGCAAAAGGCTGGTTATTCGTAAGTTGTCCGATGGCTTGCACGCGGTCGTCGCCAGCTTATAAACTTCCGCAGGGAAGCGGCGCAGGCGGCGCAAAATTGGTTCGAGCGCCGGAGTGTTCCGAAAATTGTGATAGGAGACCACCAGCGCAGCCGATTCGCGAAGCTTTTCCGCTAGCGGCGATAGCTGTTCGAGGCACTCGATTTCCACATCCACCAGCTGCGCGCCGCTCTTTGCCGCCGCGTCCAGGATTGAAATCTGCTCTTCGAGCGCGCCGTTAAACCCGCCTCGCGCGAGCCGGTGCCGGCAGGTCGCCAATATGTGAACCTCCGGAGCATTCTTGCGCAACTTTCGAATGACGGGCAGTGCGGAGGAAGGGTCCCGGAGGTGATCAAGGCGAAATTCGAAGAACGTGTTCCCGTCTTTGTATTCACGTTCCGCCGCCTGGCTCAGCTGGGCTGCAGTAGAGAAACCCAGTGCGACACAAAGGCGGGGAAGAGATCGGGGAATCGCAGCCATCGGAAGGCTTGTGGTGGATAGGATAGCAAGCCGGACCTGACGCCTATCTCGATTGCGAGGGGAGCGGCCAAGGATTGAATCCGGATACTATAGATCTGGGCGGACTTCGTGCCCGCCGCGGTCCTCGTGTGTCCGCTCGGTTTTTGAAATCAGGCTCGCCGGACCGTCTTGCGGGCGAGCTCCCAGCGCTGCGAAATGAATAAGGAAGAGAAAATGGACAAGCTCGCGCAAAATATTCAAGAGGCGTTTCTCAATAACGCCCGAAAAGACAAGACATTCTTGACCATCTATTTGATGAGCGGCGTGAAGTTATCAGGACGGATCAAGAGTTTCGATAAGTACTCTGTGATTCTCGAGACGAATAATCAGGAACAACTCATCTTTAAGCACGCGATCTCTACCGTGGTTGTCTCGAAGCCATTCCACACTGCGGGACATCCTGGCGCAGGGACGACACCGGGCGCGCCACTGACGAATCCTGAGCCTATGGAAAACTCTCACTAGTGGAGGACCGGAAGGCGAAGGACCAAGCGGCTGGTTCCGAAATGACGGGCGAAGAATTCTCTCCCCCGCGGCCGGCGGGCAATCATGGGGAACGGACGCTGATTGCCGGAGTCGATCTGACCGGCCGCCCTGTTTCCAATTCGGCATCGCCCGAACTCGAGCCGGACATCGAGGAGTCGCTGTCCGAGCTGTCCGCGCTTGCCGAGAGCGCCGGAGCCCAGGTGCTTGGACAGGTGATCCAAACGCGGCCGTCGCTCGATCCAGCCACTTTGATCGGGTCCGGCAAAGTGGAAGAAATCGGCGTCCGCATTCAAGCCGAAGATATCGAAACCGTCATCTTCGATCACGAGCTGACTCCTACTCAGCTCCGCAACCTGGAGCGCAGGCTGCCGGTTAAGGTTTTAGATCGCACACAGCTCATCCTGGACATCTTTGCGCGGCGCGCCCGCACCGCCGAGGGCCAACTGCAGGTGGAATTGGCGCAGCTCAACTACATGCTGCCGCGCCTGGCCGGCCGCGGAGTGCAGATGTCGCGTCTCGGCGGCGGTATCGGAACGCGCGGTCCCGGTGAAACGCAGTTGGAAACTGACCGCCGCCGCATAGGCCGCCGCATCGCCAAATTGAAGACGGAAATTGAGCGGGTGCGCGCCACGCGTGGCGTTCAGAGATCGCAGCGCCAGGCGGTTCCGCTTTCGACCGTGAGCCTGGTGGGCTACACAAACGCGGGAAAATCAACATTGTTCAATCGCCTGACGGGGGCAGGCGTGCTCGCCGACCCGAAGATGTTCGCCACACTGGACCCGATTGTGCGGCAGATTCGCCTGCCTTCCCAGCGCCGCGTACTGCTGAGTGATACGGTCGGCTTCATTCGCAATCTGCCGACCACGCTGGTGGATGCTTTTCGCGCCACGCTCGAAGAAGTCACGGCCGCAGCTCTCCTGTTGCATGTTGTCGATATTTCTTCGCCGGTAGCCGCCGAGCAGACCGCTCACGTACTGAAGGTGCTGGGAGAAATCGGCGCCGAGACGACAACGCAGATCCTGGTACTGAATAAAAGCGATCGCTTGCCTGAGGCCGACCGGATACAGAATCTCGATATGCTGACGCATCGCTTGTTGGGCGAAACCGCGCGCCAGAACAAAACACAGGCAGTGCTGGTTTCGGCCGCCTCCGGCGATGGTCTTCCCCAACTGCTGGAATTGATTGATCAGCATTTGGTGCAAGATCCAGTGGCGCGGCAACGTTTCCGCTTACCTTTAGGCGAGGGCCGGGTGCTGCACCTGTTGCACGATCGGGCCGCGGTAGTTTCTCAGCACTACGAAGACGACTATTGCGAAGTTGTTGCGGATGCGCCTAAGTCTCTGCGCGACAAGCTGGCAGAGTTCGCGGTTTCCGATTAAGAATTTCAACCGTTCGCCCGAATCCCTTCGACTTTCAGCACATAAGCTTCCCTCGGCGGCATGTTTGCACGTAATTGCAAAGGCAGATCAATGCCGATGCCCTTTCCCGCCGCGTGCCAGTTCACCACTTCGTCACTTCCGAGCAAACTTATTCGCAAGTTACGAGGCGCGCTTACATTTTGTAAAACAAAATCCCGTTCCGGCCAGCGCGGAAGAATGACATATAGCGTTTCTCCCTTGGCGGTGAAAAATGCATCTATTCGCGCATAGCCTTGCCTGGGCTCGTCAACCAGGTTTGTGATTTCGTATTCGGCACGGAAGTCCTTCTGTTCCAGCTGAGGAATGGTTCCGCTGCTCCACTGCGAAGGCCGCATCCACGCTCGCGTATCATAGATGGCCTCCCCATTTACTCGAAGCCAGTCGCCGATCTGAGTGAGACGCTCTTCCATGATTACCGGGATGTGGCCGTCGGCTCGCGGTCCGATATCGAGCAGGAGATTACCGCCCCGGCTGACAATGTCAATCAGCATCAGCAGGAGCTGCCGGCCGGTGTGGTAGTCCTTCAACGTCTCCATGCGGTTATAGCCATACGAGTAGCCCATTCCGCGGCTCTCTTCCCAAGCGTGAGCGGCCGCCTGCATGCCCGACGTGTATTCGGTGGTGTAGTAGCCGCCATGTTTGTGGCGTGTATCGCTGCCCCAGCGGTCATCAACCACCACGGTGTCTTTCACCGGTGACTCATTGAACAGCCAGGCGAACAACTCAGGAGAACGCCACTGCGCGCTGGTCAGCTCCCACTCGCCATCGGAGAAAATGATGGCGGGCTTGACGTGATTCACAACGTCTTTGAACTGCGGAAAGAGATGCTCGGTGACATAGCGGTCTTTGTTCGTCAGCCAGATCGGGTTGTACCACTCATAGAGTGAATAGTAAATACCCATATGCAGGCCCCGCCGCCGTCCCGCCTCGGTCAGATCGGCCAACAGATCGCGCTTCGGCCCAAGGTCTACGCTGTTCCAGGCGCGTCCCCAGGATCGATTCGCTTCCACGCTCCTCCATAAGGTGAATCCTTCATGGTGCTTCGAGGTGAGCGCGACATATTTAGCGCCTGAGCGCACAAACAAGTCAGCCCAGGCATCGGGATCGAATAGTTCGGCGCGGAACATCGGTGCGAAGTCGAAATAGGAGAAGTTGGGTCCGTAAACGCGTTTGTGAAAGTCCCAGGTCAACGCTCCATTGCCGGTCGTTCCATTCGCGTCCATGCCTTTGGTAAGTGAGTTCCAGTACCATTCTGCGTACGGATTCTCATCCTTTACGTTGACGGCAGCAAAAGCCGGCACGGAATAGACACCCCAGTGAATGAAGATTCCAAACTTCGCATTGGTGTACCACTCGGCAATTGGACGTCTGTCGAGCGATGCCCAATCCGGCTGATAGCTCCCGGTATTCGTCTGCTCCGGTTCGGCTCGTGCCTTTACAACCGTGCTGAGCGGTAGCGCACCCATCATCTTCAAGATCTCTCGGCGTTTCACAGGACCTCCCATGCGGAATTGCAGTGTCAAGTTATTATGCTCTTTCAGATGAGCCGAACTGGTAGACCGCTTTCAAACGCAAACGGAAGCCATGCTGAAGAATTTCAAGCCACGGAACAATCCGGCCGCGATTGCGTATATCATGACCAGAATCGATGACTAGCTCCTGTTTAAAGCTCTTTCTTCCATTTACTGCGGTGCTGCTGGCTGCGAGCTGCGATTTTCGAGAGGCCAGTACCGGGCCGGTGAAAGAAGATCGAATCTACCTGGATCGCGATTCGGTGAACAAGGCGGATGTCCGGCTCAATATGGGCGCCGGCGAAATGAATGTACGCGGCGGCGCGACGAAGCTCTTTGACGGAACGATAGAGTACAACGTCAGCGCCTGGCAACCTGTTTTTACGCATGATGTCAACGGCGACCATGCTTCGATCGAGTTGAAACAGCCGGAGCATATCCGCGTAGGTGGCAACACTCACTATCGCTGGGATTTGCAGTTGAACGACCAAGTCCTGCTCGATCTCACGGCGAACTGTGGCGCCGGGCGTGCGCGCCTGGATTTAGGCGACCTGATGCTGCGTAATGTAGAGGTGCACATGGGCGCAGGTCAAGTGGATATGGATCTGCGTGGCAATCCCACGCGCGATTACGAGGTCAGCATTCGAGGGGGCGTCGGCCAAGCTACCGTGTATCTCCCTCGCAACGTTGGCATCTGGGCGGAAGCACATGGCGGCCTCGGCAGCATCACCGTGACCGGACTGAACAAGACGAACGGCGGTCAATGGCAGAACGACCTTTACGACAAGGCGAAGGTGAACGTTCGTCTGACCGTCGAGGGCGGGATCGGCGAGATCCGCATTATCGCCTAGCTTAGTGTGGATTCGGTAGTAGGCTCGACAAGCAACTCCACGTTGACCGAGTAAATGGCTGACTTGCCCTGATAATCGCTCTGGAAGTAAACGCGCCGGCTATCTGGCGAGAACGTCGGGCGCACGGCGGCCGGGTGGCTTGCTCGATGCTCGCACAAAGTCATCTCGCGCTGGACATCACGCAGCAGAAGAATAACATTTGGCTGCGCCTTGCTCCGGCTCGCCCCGACAAAGACGGATCCATCTCCGTTGGGTGAGAACGCCGCAAACTGGCTGGTAGCAGCGACGCAACGCTCGGCAGGTTTATCGATCGCAATCTCGTGAATTTCGGAGACAAGAACGTCGCCCTTCGGGATGTCGCGCAGGAACAACAAGGAATCGCCGCTGCTCGACCAAACCGGATCGCTGACACGTCCTGAGGTCAGGAGCACGGGTTGGGAACCGGATTCCGAAGCCGGCGCATACCACAGCTCCTGCATGCCTGCGGAATTCCTGCGCTGGAACAAACATCCTTTGTTTCGCGGACGCGCAATGCAGGGCCCCGATACTGCGTCCGCAATCGGAACGCTTTCCTTCCCGTTCACCTGTTCGAGTTTGCCCTGCCGGATCACGTAGAATCCGCCGCCGTAAGGATCCGCGCTGAACGCGTCGATGCCGGTCATGACAGTGCGGACTTTTTTGCTCCCCAGCTCCGCCTCGATCAGAGCGTCACGATCCCGAAAATAGACTAGCTGCTTCTTCTCGAGTAGCGTCAGCGATCCGGTGTCCAGCTTGGATGTTTCGGCGATGCGTCGCGGGACGCCCGTCCTGAGGTCGACCTGGTAGGGCATCGGCTTGCCTTCCCGGTCCGACGAGAAGACCAGAATTCGGTCCTTTAGCGAAACGAACGAATTCGGCGCCGAAGGTAAGAAAGCTGTTGCTCGCTGGCGACGTGAGCCGGACAACCGTGTTTTCGGTCGTCGGATCGATAAAGCGAACGAATTCGCCGACGGCAGGAAGCGATCTGCTCTTCTTCGTGGTTGTGGCAGACGCCGCCGCCAACCCACCTGGGAGCAGTGCGATGAGCGCACGGCGAGTGATGCGGTCCGTCACTATCAGAACGACGTCAGTCTAAAGCCAGGTGTTGCAATCAAAGACCCAGATCGCTGCTGATCCAGATGCGTTGCGGCCTTCGTACTGCTCGCCTGAGCCCGGGACAGATATTTGTAGGGATTCACCGGTGTTCCTGCGAGGCGTACTTCGTAATGCATATGCGGTCCGGTCACACGGCCCGTGCCGCCCGACAAGGCAATCACCTGACCGCCATGGACTTCTTCGCCCGGGACAACCAGAAACTGTGAAAGATGCGCGTAATACGTGGTGAGCCCGTTGCCGTGATCGACGGCGACCAGTTTCCCGTAGCGGCCGCTCCAGCCCGCCGATGCGACGACGCCGTCGGCCGTTACATGCACAGGCGTTCCGACGGCTGCCGCCAGATCGATCCCGGTGTGGAACGAACCCTCGCCGGATAGCGGGTCCGTACGCCTGCCAAACGAACTTCGAAGCACCCCATTGATCGGCCACAGGCTAGGAGTGGCGTGCGACTGCCAGGCGTAGGCGTAGTGATGATAGATCTCCGAATAACTGGCGGATTTAAGGAAGTTGTATTCCTCAATCGACTCATGGATGTTGGGCGTCAGCGAGTCGTCGTCCATCGGCTGGCCGTTCCCAGCGACTGATGATGGGTTAATCCCATACGCAACAGAGACTTCGCTGGCCAGGGCCTCCAGAGAGGCTACTTCCTGCTTGTGCTGGTCGGCCTGCCCTTGCAACTGCTGGTAGCGGCTGCGGAGCCGTTCAAAATCGGCGCTCAAAGCATCGTAGCGCGACGCTTTCCAGCACACGTGGACGTAGTCGGAAAAGAGTCCGGCAGCCACCAGACAGACAAAGAGAAATGAGAGTGAAAGGTATCCTAGAAAACGATAACTGATCGCGATGCGTCTGGACGTCCCTTGCCCCACAGAGGCAAGTTCGATCACTAGATGCTGCTGCTCCATCGGCGCCACTCCTCGACGAACGTAGAAAAGACCTGGAAGGGCGGCTGGTATTGCCAGCCCAAGCCGGTATGTTAAAGAATCCTCAGACTAAACCGGATCCGGACGCGAAGTCAACGGATCTTATTATCTAATAGATAAGATTTATAGCCTGGCTAAAAGCCGCTGGCTTCGTTTTCTCGAAAGGCGACTGCCGGGTAACGCGTCGGGTTATTTTGACAGTCTTCCTCAACATGAAAACTCTTCGCATTGTACTAATTGGAATTCTCGCGACCTTCCTGACTTGGGCCGCCGATGTGACCGGGAAATGGACGGCCGAAGTGGCCGGGCGCGGCGGCCAGATGATGACGGTCAACATGAACCTGAAGGCGGACGGCAACAATCTGACGGGAAACGTAAGCGGCCAGCGGGGTGAGGCGGAAATCTCCGATGGCAAAGTGGACGGCGACAACATTTCCTTCTCGGTTGTACGCGAATACAACGGCAATCAGTTCAAACAGAATTACCAAGGAAAGCTCGACGGCGACACCATCCACTTCACGGTGACGATGGAAGGGGGAATGGGCGGCGGCCAGTCCCGGAAATTTGACGCCAAACGCGCCTCTTAAGCGAACCGGCGGCTCAGGCCGGCTAAAGCTGTCGCGATAACCGTTTACGCCGGCCAGATCCGATGACGGGCCGGGAAAGCCGCGCTGTGATAATCAAGCATGGCTTTCGAACGGGAGTTGGAACTGGCCAAACTGGTGGCGCAGGAGGCAGGCGCGCTGGCCATCGATTACCAGCGTAAGGGCATAACCGCTGAATCGAAGCCGGATGAATCGCCGGTCACCGCCGCCGACCGCGCCTGCGAAAAGCTGATTGTCGAAGCGATCAGCCGCGAATTTCCGGAAGACGGCATTCTCGGCGAAGAAGGCGCCAACCGTGAAACCCGCAACGGGCGCAAGTGGATCGTCGATCCGATCGACGGCACGCGAGACTTCGTCCGCGGCATTCCGCTCTGGGCGGTGCTGATCGGCCTCGAAGAGAACGGGGAAGTAATGCTGGGGACGGCGCACAGCCCGCGGCAGGGTCTGCTGCTTTGGGCGGCTCGCGGCCAGGGAGCATGGGCAAACGATGCCATGATCCGCGTCTCCGACGAGTCGGTACCCGATCAGGCCGTGCTCTGCTTTAACGGCTTCAACAAAGCGGGTGTCGAGCAGCTGCAGCCCGCACTATTCAACTGGGTTCAGAGGTTTTGGGCGGTGCGCGGGCTGGGCGGCGCGGTGGATGCAATGCTGGTGGCGCAAGGCCAGGCGGACGTATGGATTGAGCCGAATGCCGCAGCCTGGGACCTGGCCCCGTTGAAGATTCTGGTCGAAGAAGCGGGCGGTAAATTCGCCAGCTTCAACGGCGAGAGCACGATATACGGCGGCAACGCCTATGCCTGCACACCCGGCATGGTTCCGTATGTCCAAGAGCTGCTCACTGCATCTAAAAAGCAGACAAATGGACGGCTATAACGCACTGCGCGAGTCGGCAGCCTGGATCGATCTATCCGCGCGAGGAAAAATCCGCGTCACGGGGGAGGACCGCGCCCGGCTGCTGCATGCGATGAGCACGAATTCGGTGAACGACCTGGCTGCAGGAGCAGGCATCTACCTTTTCTTTCTGAACGAGAAGGGCCGCATCCTCGGCGATGCTTATCTTTACAACTTCGGCGACGACATGCTGCTCGACACCGAACCGGAGACGGCATCCAAACTTCGAGAACACCTGGACCGCTTCATCATCGCCGACGACGTCACGCTCGAAGACGAAACGGAAAACTGGGCTTGCATCGGTCTGGAGGGGCCGAAAAGCATCGAAGCTGCCACTCGCATGGGCCTTGCTGTGCCCGCAGAGCAAATATGCGGTGCTGAACTGGGGCAGCGGTTTCGTCTCGCGCGTTGCGAGCTGCGCGACCGAAGGACTGAGAATTTTTATACCGGCGTCCGAAAAAGACACACTCATGCAACACCTCGCGGCAGCAGAAATTCCCAACGCCAGCGCAGACGAAGCACGTACCGTTCGCATCGAGAACGGCATGCCGCGCTACGGCGAGGAGATCAGTGAACGCTACCTGGTGCACGAGACGCAGCTCATGCACGCCGTGAATTTCAATAAAGGATGCTACCTGGGTCAAGAGATTGTGGAGCGCGTGCGCTCCCGCGGTCAGGTGCACCGGCTGCTCGCTCCGATCCGTATTGAAAGCCAGATCGCGCCCGAACCGGGGACCAAGCTTAATGCCAGCGGGGCGGTTGCCGGCGAAATCGCCTCAGCGGTCTATTCCCCTGCCCTTCGTGAGGTGGTTGCGCTCGCGTACGTCCGCACAGAAGCCCTGCACAACAAGCCTGAGATGCAGCTTGCGGGAATCGAACCAGCGGTTATAGCGCGATTCGCCTAATCCTCACCAAGCAATTTTCCGTAGCCTTCGAGCGATTCCACGTTATCGCAGACAGCCTTGATCGCAGCGGTAATCGGCACCGCCAGGATGAGCCCGATACCGCCCCAGATCAAACCCCAGAACATGAGCGAGACCGTTACCGCTACGGGATTCAGCCGCACCCGGCGACCGATGATCTTGGCGTAGAGGAAGTTCATCGCGATCAGGTGTAGCCCCGCGGTCAGGAGCGCGACGGTGATGACGATCTTGAACTTATTGGGCACGGCGAGAGCTGCCAGTACCGGCGGCACGACACTGAGCGGCAGTCCGACGTAGGGCACAAGGCTGAAAAACGCGCTTAGTGGACCGATGAGCGGCCAGTAAGGAATTCCGAGCAGGAAAAAAGCGAGCGCGCTGATGCTGCTCAAAAGCACCCAGAGGAGGAAATTCCCGAGCACGTAGGCGCGAGTAGATTCGCCGATACCGGCCCAGCTCTTCCCCGCCGCATAGCGGTCTTTAGGAGCAAAAAGCTGCTGGAACGTCCGGCTCAAGTGGTCGCCCCAGCTCAGCATGAAGTAAACCAGGAACGGAACAAAGGATGCCATCACGAGCACGTGAAAATACCCCGACACGTAACGGTAGAGCGTGGTCACCACCGGTTTCGGATCCGTAACGATGCGCACGTCCTGCACGACTGGCGGCGCCGGTGTGTTCGACGTCGTCGTAGGATTCCGTTTGCGCCGTGCGCGCATGGCTTCCTGCGGCTTCTGCTGGATCTGCTGCTGCTGCTCGAAAAAGTTTCGCGGCAGGATCAGATCCATCATCTTCTTCTCGGACTGGTCCAGACGTTCGTTTGCTTTACTCCATAGCTCGCTGATACGCGAGCTGTAACTCGGCAAATCCTCGCCGATGGTGGAGATCTGGGTCCATGTCATGGCAATAAGAAGGTAAACCAGGACAAATGCGATGCCGATGACGATGGCGGTGGCCGCCGCGCGAGGGACTCGCAATTTCATCACCAGCAGCACGGCGGGATTCAAAATCAGGGCAAAAACAGCGGAAATGATCAGCGTGACGATCAGGTCACGACCGTAGTACAGCAGCGCAACAAGCGCTGCCATGGCGATCAAAGCGGTTCCTACAGCGATGGATCTTTGGACTTGAAGTGGGGGAGTAAAGATTGCCAAAGCAGACAGCGGCCCCGGTACCGCCAATGTAGCATGTGTTCGCGCCCTATAATCCAGAGTTGACAGACTCGAAAGCACATCGCTCCGGCGACCGCATCATGGCTCTTGACGTGGGCAAAAGAAGAATCGGGCTGGCTGTCAGCGATGAGCTGGGCATCACGGCCCAGGGGATCGAGACGCTCGAGCGCACGCGCATCCGCGATGATATTCGCGCTTTGAGAGACCTTGCCGCGCGCTGGAACGTCAAAACTCTGCTGGTTGGCCGTCCGCTGCATATGAGCGGGTCGGAGAGCAGGCAAAGCGAATACACCCGGGAGTTTGCCGAACGGTTGGGAAAGGATCTGGATCTGCCAGTGATCTATTGGGACGAGCGGCTTACGTCGGTAGAAGCGGAGCGCGCGCTGCGCGATACAGGAGCCAAGCTCGAGCAGCGAAAGAAATCGGTAGACCGGCTGGCCGCCGTTCTGCTGCTTGAAAGCTACCTCGATTCGCTGCAATACGCGGATGAAGCGGCCGGGCGGAGAATCCAGTTTGAGTAAACGCAGCGGCTTCCGGCCTGTTCTCTTCAGCATTCAGATACTGCTTGCGGTGGCGGTTGCGCTGGCGCTGACATTGGGCGGCTACTGGTACTTCGGCCCGTTTCGCGGCTTTGAGACCGAGACCTTTGTCGAAATTCACCATGGCATGTCATCCCGCCAGATCGCGCGGCAGCTCACGCATCAAGGCGTTGTGCGTTCCCAGTGGGCGTTCCTCGCCGTGCGCTATCTTCATCCACACGCTGCGCTGCAAGCCGGTGAATACCGCTTCGGCGCCGCGCAGACGCCATGGCAGGTGTTCGAGAAATCCGGCGCGGCGAGGTCTTCTATGAAAACTTCACCGTGCCGGAAGGCAGCAACATGTTCGATATCGCTACGCTGCTCGACGCAACCGACCTGGTGAAATCGAACGCATTTCTCAAAGCCGCGGAGAACCCCGAGATGATTCGCGATCTCGATCCCGCGGCGCCCGACCTTGAAGGGTACCTGTTCCCTTCCACCTATCGCGTGACGCACAGTACGACCGCTCAACAGCTCTGCCGCCTGATGACGCAGGAGTTTCGCAGGCAATATGCAATGCTGAATCCTGCGCCGGGGACTAATGTTCACGAAGTCGTGACGCTCGCTTCGCTTATCGAAAAGGAATCGGCCAGCCCGCAGGAGCGTCCGATGATCGCGTCCGTCTTCCTGAACCGGCTGAAACTGAATATGCCGCTGCAATGCGACCCGACAACGGTGTATGCCGCCCTGCTTGAGAATCGATATCGCGGAGTGATACACAAATCGGACCTGGCGAGCGCCAACCCTTACAACACCTATGCGCACCCGGGGCTGCCCCCCGGGCCGATCGCAAATCCGGGATCTCAATCGCTGAAAGCGGCGCTCCGGCCAGCAGATACCAACTACATTTATTTTGTCGCCAAACCCGGCGGATCGGGTACTCACGTCTTTTCAGCAACTTTGACCGAGCACGAGAAAGCGGTACTTGCGTACCGTAATGGGACTCACTAGCCCCGCTCGGTTTCCCTCAACCGGATTCAAGAGTGCGAAGCTTGTGCCGATGAAATCTATGTAGGGCGAGCGCTGACAATCCGGTTACCCCATTCTGGCGGGTCCGGAGCCGAGGCCGAGCTCGACAGGAGATTGCCTTGTATAGACATTCCAAACTGCTGGCGGCAGCAGCATTCTGTTCAGCCTTTTCGCTTTTTTCGAGCTACGGCGAAACGCCCCGGGATGCAAAACCAGACCGGATGCTCTCCGATATAGCTGCTGCGAATGACGGGCTATATAGCAGTCTTCAGTCATTCGTGTGCCGCGAGCGCATCGAACGCTTCGCCGAACGCAAACGGGGTGACCAGGCAAAACATCTGGACACTCTGGAAGCGCAAGTCTCATTTGAAAACGGACAGGAGCACTATTCCGACGTCGAGCGCGAAGGCCAACACCTGGCCAATCTGTCGAATGTCGCCGGGGCATGGTCCGAAGGAGAATTTGGGACTCTCCTTCGTCAAACCGAGAATCTGCTTCGCTCAGAAAACGTGCACTTCGATGGTGACAGCCGGCTCTCGGAAATGCCGGTTTCGCAGCTCCACTTTGAGGTAAGCCAGCAGGACAGCCCATGGGACCTGACCGTCGCGGGACGGCATTATCGCGTGGCTTTTCGCACCGAGGCGTGGCTGGATAAATCTTCGGGTGAAATCGTTAAGGTCGTGCGAAGCTCCACGGGCACAATCGGCGATACGAGAATCGCGGCCCTGGAGTGGAGCGTGACACTCGGGCCAGTCGATCTGAACGGAAGAAGGTGGCTGCTACCGAAGCAAGGCACGTATTCGGTCGAATATGCGAACAGCGGACGCCGCGAATGGAATCAGCTCTCGTTCTCGAACTATCACCGCTACGGATCGGAAGTCGCGCTTCACTTTGACGCCCAGGAGTAAGGGGTAGAGCTATTGGCTGGTTGGGTTGCTCTAAATCGTCGGGCATAGCTGGAGAATGTGCTGGCAATCAACGGGTGTGGCTTTGCTGAACGCGATTTGGAAATTTGCAAATCATCAAGATGATCCAAATGGCAAACAGCAGAATGACCGGCATCCCATTCAGAAGTAAGTGAACTGGTCCGCAGACGGGCCGCGGATCTCAATATTGACGAAGATTGTCCTGCATGGCGCGAAGAGCATCCTTATAATCTGAGGGCAAAACAGTTCGCAGGGCTTCCCGTCCTTCAAACGGTAAGTTGCTTCCACGACGCCAGAATTGCTTCCTACAATGACGACGCCAGCAACTCGGCCGCTGTGTACCTGGCCAAGAAACTGAGAGTACGTAGCTGCCCGTAGAGCCCTAGGTCTAGTTGTGGAGATCCAACGAATGGTACCTAGGCAAAGTAACAAGCCAACAGCAATTGCGATCAAGGCGGCCTTTCTCTTCGAACTCATGCGAACAATCCTTTCCTCAATGTCGTTTGTTAACAGCCGTTACGAGTCCGGTTTCAGCCAGTGATAGGCAATGAACAAAACCAGCAAGAAAAGAATAGTTCGAGGTAACACGGCGCGCTTCACGATTCCCATGCCCAGGACAGCCAAGCCCAGGAGTAGCAGGACACCCTTGATGTGGCGAGGTATGCCTTCGGAGTGTCCGTGTCCTCCTCCCGTTTTCTTCAACCAAAACGCGCCTGCATTCGCACTGAGCGGGTGCGCGCTCCCTGGCGGGAATACTGCCCGGACTGCCGATGACAGTAGCAAGCTCAAGCCACAACCGTATAAGGTGTTCCAAGCCGGAATAGCGATAGCGGGGCTGATTACCTGCAATACTCCCTGAGATGTAAGCGCCATGATCACGCCGAGCATGGGACCGTGCGCCAGCCTTAATGCGGATTGGCGTCCTGGTGTCGCATACGTATCGTTCAGCAGCAATCCAATGATGACCATCACAGCAGGAATGGCAAGGCGTAACAGCTCCCATTGCTGCCGTAAAAGGTCTGCATTGCCAAACCACGCAACGGCTAAGAAAGATGCGTATAGGACGAAAGCTTGGATCGTGAGGACTTGAGGATCTGCGGTACGGCGCATTCGGCTGACAATGACGAGCGGCACGGTACGCAACGCATCCATTGCGAATTGCGGCCCGGACTCGAAACGTTCGTGGAGGTCGCCAAGTATCTCCTCACGGCAGGCTGGTGGGATAAAAAACGCAACCACTCTCTCCGCAATTCTCGAAGGCCCAGGATGCATCAACCCGGCTCCTTTCTGAATCGCTTGCCCCATTGCCTTGCCCACTCTTTGCCCCAGACTTCCGCGATCGCGTCCCAGATTCGTTTGGCAGTGGCGGCCGACTCTTCGAGTGCGCGCTCTCCAAGCGCCTCGAGGCGGTAGTATCGTTTGGCACGGCCACCGCGTTCGGGAGTGGGATCGGATAGCCATGATGCGATGAGGCCCTTATCCTCCAGCCTATCGAGTGTCACGTAAACAGCCCCAAGCGAAATGGCTTTGGGCGCCGCTAGCTCCTGAACCTTCGCGTGGATTGTTACACCATACGCCTCATCACGCAGCGCCAGGATGGCGGTCAGAACCAACTGCTCGAACTGACCTAGCGAATCAGGCTGAGCCATTTGTCTAACATCGTAAGGAAAATGATCGTGGATGTCAATGGGCACGCCGAAAATGCCCTCAATACGCTCGATGGGCAGCGTAAAGCGAGCACGTGGTCAGCAATAGGGATTGGGAGAGGCCATTCCGAAAGAAACTAGTGATTCATTCATTTGAGGCGGCAAAATCGTTTAGATATGCCCGGAGCTCGTCACGGACACGGCGGAACAGGGCCAAGCGCTCTTCTTCCGACCCTTCAAATGCGGCGGGATCTTCGAAGCTGTGATGTAGCCGCTTGGCTGCGCTGAAGAAGACAGGGCAGCTTTCCTTCGCGTTGTCGCAGACCGTGATCACGTAATCGAAGTGCTTGCCTTGAAATTCATCGACATGCTTCGACCGGTGGCCGCTGATGTCAATGCCCAGCTCGCGCATCGCGGCAATCGCCTCGGGACGTACAATGCTCGGTTTTGTCCCGGCGCTTTCGACTTCGAAGCGGTCGCCGGCGTCATGCCGTAGCAGTCCTTCCGCCATTTGGCTGCGCGCCGAATTCCCGGTGCAGAGAATCAGAACACTTTGTTTAGGCATGGGTTAACTTCGGGGCTTGATTGAACAGCAGTATGCGCCATGGACCGCCAATTGATAGCAAGTTCATGCTTAAGGCGTATCTTCAACCGGACGGATCTGGTATTCCGGCACATTCTCTCCGAAGTACCTACGCTTGAGCCATAAGGCGACATTGACGAGACCAATCATGACGGGAACCTCGACCAGAGGTCCGATCACGGCGGCGAATGCGGCGCCTGAATTCAGGCCGAACACAGCCACGGCTACCGCAATGGCCAGCTCGAAATTATTGCTGGCAGCCGTGAAAGAAAGCGTCGTTGTCTTCGTATAATCAGCCCCGACTTTGCGGCCCATCCAGAAGCTGACGAAAAACATGATGAGGAAGTAGATGAGCAGGGGAATCGCAATGCGGATCACATCCGCCGGAAGTTGAAGGATGAGGTTGCCCTTGAGACTGAACATCACGACAATCGTGAACAGTAGCGCGACCAGCGTCAAGGGGCTGATCTTCGGTATGAATTTTGTGCGGTACCACTCCCGGCCTCTTCGCCCGAATGAGGACAAAGCGCGTCACCATGCCGGCAAGAAACGGAATCCGAGGTAAATGAAGACGCTCTCCGCAATTTGCGACATGTGGATATCGACCACACTGCCCTTCATGCCGACAAGCGGCGGAAGCACGGTCAGAAACACCCACGAGTACACGCTATAGAACAGAACCTGAAAGACACTGTTGAAGGCGACAAGCCCAGCTGCATAATCCGTGTCGCCCTTGGCCAGTTCGTTCCAGACGATCACCATCGCGATGCACCGTGCCAGTCCGATGAGGATGAGGCCAGTCAAATATTCCGGATATCCGGACAGAAACGTGATAGCCAACACAAACATCAGAACGGGGCCAATCACCCAATTCTGCAGAAGGGACAACCCGAGAACCTTCTTGTTCCGAAAGACTTCTCCCAGCCGCTCGTATTGCACCTTGGCAAGAGGCGGGTACATCATCAAAATCAAGCCAACTGCAATGGGGATATTCGTCGTTCCCGACTGAAACTGCTGAATGAACGACGTCGTACCGGGGACGAAGCGTCCCAATATGACGCCAATCGCCATCGCCAGAAAGATCCAGGCTGTTAGAAAACGATCGAGAAACGAGAGGCGTTTTCGCTCGGCTGGCGTGCAGACCTTGGAGCCGGCAGGGTAATTCAAACGCTTTAGGTTTTCATTTCAAACGAGTCTGTTTATCACCGGTCGGCCGTCAAGCCCTTAGAATCACAGCAGCCCGGCTCGCAACACGCCGCAACTGGCTTTGTCGCGCGAATGAAAGCGCTAATGAATTTGCCGTCCACGAGCGGGGCGATCGCATCGACATCGATACCACCTGCTGTTAAGAAGGATCGCGCGTCTTCGACGTTGTACACACGCGTCGGCTCGATCTCGATAGATGCGAATCCCGCTCTCGTCAGCTTCTCTGTATACTCCGTCTCTTGCAGTGCACCGGCGACACAACCGACCCAGAGCTCGATGCTGCGGCGAATTTCTTCGGGTACATCGCCGCGGAGGACGACATCCGATACGGCGAATCGCCCACCCGGCTTTAAGACGCGGAACGCTTCCGACAGAACGCGGTCCTTGTCCCCGGAGAGATTGATCACGCAGTTCGAAATGATCACGTCCACGGTGTTGCCCGGCAGTGGAATGTTTTCGATTTCTCCTTTTAGAAACTCCACGTTTTCGAGACCAGCTTTGCGCTGGTTCTCGCGTGCGAGCGCAAGCATGTCATCGGTCATATCCAGGCCATACGCTTTGCCTGTAGGACCGACACGGCGCGCGGAGAGCAGCACATCAATACCGCCGCCGGAGCCGAGGTCGAGGACCGTTTCGCCGGGCTTGAGCTGTGCAAGGGCAGTGGGATTCCCGCAGCCAAGCGAGGCTTTCAACGCGGTGTCCGGCAGCTCGCCGGCTTGAGCTTCGTCGTACAGGTTGGACGTGATCGGGTCGCACGAGGCTGTAGCCGATCCGCTGCAACAAGAGATTTCGGCGCAGCAATCTGCGGGCAGGCCTTGACCGGTTGTGACGCGGCGCGCAGCCTCGCCATATTTCTGCTTCACGACTTCCTTAACTTCCATTGCGTTCTTCCTTTCAAATCTTCAGGCGTTTCACTCACATGCTATTTGCAGACCTGGACTATGGCTTGCGGCTCAATGGCCTTATTGCGCGTACAACACTCCGCATAGAGGAACCCGAGCAACTCCTGCAGCGCCTCGGTATTGGCCGAATACCACAGGTACGTGCTTTCGCGCCGCACCTTCACCAGGTCTTCATTTTTGAGCTTTTCAAGATGATGGGACAGTGTGGAAGATGGAATATCCAGCTCGGAACCAATGTCGCCTGCAACCATGCCGTCCGGGTGCGCTGATAGCAACAGCCGCATAATACGCAGCCGCGGTTCTGTCCCCATCGCTGAAAACATGTCCGCGTAGCGCGCCACATCGGGCTGATTTTTCTGTTTAGGCATCGTCCCGATCCTCTTCATTCCATTCATCGAGGGAGCACAACAGGCACCCTGCCCTCGCCTCGTCCCGCAGCTGTTTCAGAGCGGCGTCATCCCAAGGCGGCGAATCGAGATCATCCTCCGATTCGAGAGCAGTGCCCGGGTCGAGTTGATCCCAGCACGCCACGTCTGGCGGGCACGCCAGCGTTAGAACTGCTTCCATAGTTCTATTATTGTCGAATAATAGAGAATGTCAACTGCGAACGAGAATTTGTTAGGGCGGGTCGAGAGCGGCGAGGCGGTTTTCGATGATGCTGGAGGAACCAAACGCGCGCAGCTTCAGAAGCTCACCGAATGCCATTTCGACCGCTTTGCGCGGCATAAGCCCGATGAGCTCGCTTTCCTCGATTTCGACGCCGGACTCGGCGGCCAGACGGCTCACTTCGGCGTAGGCGATGTGCGGCGGAGTCTGTTCGAAATCCGTGAGGTTCATCGATACCTGCACCAGATTGCGTGATTTAAGCGGGAGGCCGAGCGCCTTTACTCCAGGCAGGCCGC
The DNA here is from genome assembly GCA_963846185.1 of uncultured Acidobacteriaceae bacterium. GTDB lineage: Bacteria > Acidobacteriota > Terriglobia > Bryobacterales > Bryobacteraceae > Bog-105. The sequence goes on from CAWJVA010000015.1 coordinate 19,867, forward strand.
CGCTGCTTTCGCGGATGCGACCGGCGATACGTTTGGCGATATCCAGGTCCGACGTGCGGAGATTGATGTTGTAAGCGATCAGAAACTTGCGCGCCCCGACGATCACCGCGCCGGCGGTGGGATGGAGGGCGGGGCCGCCGACATCTGGCGCTCGTTCGGCATCGAGGAGCGCTGCTTCACGGAGCTCCTCGAACTGGCCACGGCGCACGTCTTCCAGGCGGACGCGCGAAGGGCGAGTGGCGGCGGCTTCGTAAAAGTAAACCGGGATTTGCAGCTCGTTCCATATGCGGCGACCGGCGCGGCGAGCGAGTTCTACGCAGTGTTCGAGGCTGGCTCCGGCGAGCGGGACGAATGGAAGGACGTCTAATGCGCCCACGCGCGGGTGGACTCCGCGATGGCGCGTGAGATCGATGAGCTGCGCGGCCAGCGCGGCTGCGCGCAGGGCGGATTCGAGAACCGCTTCGTCATGACCGGCGAAGGTGATCACACTGCGGTTGTGATCGGGATCGCTGGTGCGGTCGAGAACCAGGACGCCGGGCACGCTCGAAATGGCGCGGGCGAGGGCATCCACGGTCTCCAGGTTTCGTCCTTCAGAAAAGTTCGGGACACACTCGATGAGCGAGCGAGTCAGCTAGCCCTCGCTTTGGAGATGGCTCGATTATCGAAGACGATTTTGCCCTCGCGCATGGCCCAAAGTACCTTGTTCAACCCCAGATAGCTTGGTAGCTCGCGATAGTCCTGAACATTCATCACGAGGAGATCGGCGTTCTTGCCGTCTTCGAGGCTGCCGGTGAAGTCGCCCGCACCGATCGCGTACGCGGCATTAATAGTGGAGGCGGAGATGGCTTCTTCGGCGGAGAGTCCGAGTTGGACGACGCCTAGCGACCAGGCGAGCTGCATGCTGAAGTTCTGCGAATGCCAGCAATCATATCCGGTGGCAAGGGCGACGGCGCCTCCCCGATCGACGATGCGACGCACGGAATCGCCGAACCGCGCCTGGGCCAGATCGCGATTGGGCGAGAAGACAACCACGGCGGGCGAAGCGGCGAGCACATCGCACTCATCGGGCGAGAGTGTAGAGGGTGTGTAAACGGTGCGAGGCGCGGCGCGGCGCAGTGCATCGGACAGAACAGAAGCCGGGCCGCCGGGCCAGGAGAGGCTGACTGCGAGACCGTTCTCTCCGGCAGCGGCCCAGAGGCGGTCGGCCCAGGAGCCAAAGGAGGAGCCGGGGCGGGAATGAAGCGCGATGGACTGCACCAAATTTTTGTGGCTTAGCGAGTACAGCCCCTCATGGTAATCGTAATCGGGCTCGCGAGAGGCAGCCTGAGAATCCACGCGCCAGGAACGCACCAGGCGAACCGGCGAGGCTTTCAGTTCTGCAAGCTGGCGAAGAAGAGAATGATCGGAGCGGAGCGCGCCGGTGCCGGTGTTGGCTTTGAGTTGCGCGGTGAGAGTGCCCTGATCCGCACAGCAGCGCATCAGCTTGCCGGTGTCGAACAGGAGCTCGGAGATTTTCTTCGGCCGGCGGCGAAGCGCAGCGCTATGTGAATCGGGGAGGAGAGCGAGGCGCAGACCGGGGTCGATCAGGCCGGGCATCACAACCATGTCCTCAACGGAGAGGTGGGTTGCACTCCTTGCTTCCTTTAGATTTTGGATACGCCTGGTGGGCCCGACCATAACGATCCGGCCATCACGAATGAGGATGGAGCCGTCCTCAATTATGGACAAGTCACGAAGGGCGCTGTCCCGGCGGGCGCAACGGGCGCCGCGAAGAGTGAGCAACTGCTTCGCCCCTCGAAGGAGAAGTAACTCAGACACGATTTGACGGCAAAACAAAACTCTAGCAGGAGAGCAGGCCATAGCGGGAACAAAAGCGGTGTTTACCACAGGTTATTGTGCGTGTAATACACTGCGGGCATGCGAAAGCTGGCAACTGGTCTGATTCTGGTTTCGGGGCTGATGGTCTGGGCAGGCTTCGCCCAGAGCGGCAATCCGTTCGTGGGCAGATGGGATTTCAACATCCAAACTCCACATGGGATGCGGGCCGCATGGCTGGGCGTGAAGGACAGCGGAGGGAATACGGAGGTCTGGTTCCAGCCGACAGGCGGAAACGTCTATCGGGTGCAGGATTTCAAGCTGGACGGATCTCATCTCAGCTTCAGCCTGGCGCACGGTTCCACGAACCGGCCGGCGCCCACCTGGAGTTTGACCGCAACCGGCGATAAGCTGACCGGCGAGCAACGCATGGGAGATGATGTGACGCCGCTCACCGGCGTACGCGCGCCGGAATTAAATCGAAAAGCACCCGCGGCGTGGACGAATCCGGAGCCGCTGTTTGACGGGAAAGACCTGGCGGGTTGGGAACCGATTGGGGACGTGGCGAACAACCATTGGGTGGTGACAGATGGCGATCTGCTGAATGAAAAACGGGGCGCGAATCTGCGCACGGTGCGAACGTTCAATGATTTTAAGGTTCACTTCGAGGTGAACTGCCCGCCGAAGGCGAACAGCGGTTTCTATCTGCGCGGCCGGTATGAGGTCCAGATCGAATCCGAGCCGCTGAACGAGAATCCGCCGGAACGGCGCATCGGTTCAATCTACGGACGGATTGCACCATCGCCGGAACTGCCGCGTGTAACGGGCGAATGGCAAAGTTTCGATATAACTTTGGTAGGGCGCACGGTGACGGAGCTCTACAACGGCAAGACCGTGATCGATCACAAGGAGATAGAAGGCATCACGGGCGGCGCGCTGGATGCGAATGAGGCGGAACCCGGACCCTTCTATATACAGGGCGACCACACAGGCGGCATCAAGTTCCGGAACATCACGGTGAGTACGCCGGCGGAGTGAAATAGTTAGCGGGCGCGGATATCGACGACCGTGATGTCGTCGGCCTGATTGCCTCCGTCCAGTGCGCTGGAAGCGAGCGCGCCGGCGAGGCCGGATGAGCGGCCGGCGGCTGCCGAACGGATATGGGCGACATACCACGCACCATCGTCCTCGTCGTCCATATTGGCTTCTGAGAAACCGTCCGAGAACAGTACAAGACGGTCGCCTGCGAGCAGCGGAAACGAACGTTCGCCGAACCGCGATTCGCGGAATGCACCCACCACAGTTCCGGTGGATTCGAGCACTTCATGCGTATCGTTCGCGCGCAGAATCAGCGGAGCTGGATGACCGCAGTTGACGTAGCAGATCGTCCGACTGGAAGAATCGTAAGTGGCGAAGAACAGTGTCGCGAAATGCTCCGGGCGCGTGGATTCGAAAAAGAGCCGGTTGACGCGCTCGATCATTCTCGAGGGTGAATCAGCCAGATGCTGCTGGCCGCGTATGGTGGCCTGCAGATTGGCCATCAGCAGCGCGGCGCCCAAGCCTTTGCCCGATACATCGCCAAGCAAGAAAGCCATCCGGGAGCTATCGATTTCAAAGAAGTCGTAAAGATCGCCGCTGAGATCATGCACCGGCAGAAAGGCGCACTCGCATTCGAGCCCATAGGCTTCAAAGCGCGGTTGCGGCAGGAGTTTCCGCTGCACTTTGCGGGCAATCGCAAGCTCGGCGTTCTGGCGCGGGCGTCTGACGGGCTCAGAATGCAGGTGCTTCTCAATGGTCGCGAGGAACTGGCGGTTGTCCCACGGCTTAGGGATAAAATCGCAAGCGCCGCGATGCATGGCGGCAACGGCGAGTTCAATCGTGCTCCAACCCGTCATCGCAATGATAGGCACATCGCAGTCTTGCGCGCGCAGGCTGTCGATGAGGTGCAGTCCCTCTTCCCCGGACGTAGTGTCCCAGGTGTAATTCATGTCAAGGACGATCAGGTCCTGATCGCGGTATGCCGCTGCGGCAAGAGCGTCTTTGGGCGATTCAGCGGTTTCCGTCGAGTAACCGGCGCCTTTCAGCAACAGCCGGAGCGCCTCGCGCACATCTGGCTGATCATCGACAATGAGAACTTTACGGGTGGCCACGGCGGTACTAGGGAGTGCTTGCAAAGGCATAACAACATGAGGATGAGGTGCAAGCATCCGGCCACCTGAGCATAAGGGCCAGTGCATGCAATTTCATCGGCTTAGAAGGCAGCATACGAAACCGGGTGTTCGAATGTGAACACCGCGGTCCGGTCGCGGAAATCGAGCAATCATTCACTGTGAACCGGATGAACGAAGCTGTCAACCTGTTCCACACCTCCCGGTGCTACGATACTGACCGACATCGTAGCAACAAAATGAGCGTTCTCAGCCGGATAGGCATTGCACTTGATTCCGATCTCCTCGCTACTTTCGATCGCTTCATTGCTCAGCAGGGTTATACAAACCGCTCGGAAGCCTTTCGAGATTTGATTCGCGACCGGCTGGTTACGGCGGTCGCCGGGGATCCGAAAGCCATTGTCGTAGGCACCGTGACCTTGATCTACGACCATCACTCACGACTATTGCCGGAGAAGCTGATGAACCTGCAGCACGAGCATCATGACCTGGTGATTTGCACAACTCACGCCCATCTCGATCACGAGGCTTGCCTGGAAGTGGTTATTCTCAAAGGCGAATCGAGACGAGTGCAGAAGCTGGCCGATGTGCTGATTGGAACAAAAGGCGTGCAGCATGGGCGGCTGGTGATGAGCTCGCCGCAGTGTTAGCCTCGCACAAGAGCTCCGGGCACCCAGATATAAACGATGTGCCCGGTCAAACTGTAATCTGCAAGAGCGGTCAGAAGCTCGGCTAGTTGGAGAGGATATCGTGCCAGTTGAAGAGCCATCTTTTCGCATTCCCGAAGCCGAGCTTTTCCCACCACTCGTCCATACCGCGCTGATTGGCTCCTTGTATGACATCGTTACGAGTCAGGTCGGCAGGCGGAGCCACGAACTGCGCTAACTTGTCGAAGATTGCGCCTTTTTCTGAGGAGTCGACTCGCCGCAATAGTCCCAAGAGCGTGATTGCGTCCCGAGGCCGAGCCTCGGACAACAGACGTTTGATCACCGGTGTATTGTGATACCCATCGTTCGTAAAATCTAGATCTTCCAAATCTGCTCGAAAATTGGCAGGAGCATCTTCGAAGAACTGAGTTCCGGGACCGAAGTGAGGTCGAAAGAGAACCATGGCGCCCGCTGGCACGATGGCCTGCCGGTTGTCGCTTTGAGACGCGACCCATCCGGAACCGACGTTCAGTTCTCCTGAACCCTGTTCCCGCACCTCCAATGTGAAGCTACAGCCTAGATCAACAGCGGTTGTCGCTGGTGTGTCCACCAAAAGGCTGAAAGGGGGAGCCCATACTCGCGCCGTGATCTTGCCGCTTTCCAGAAAGAGCCGCTGCCGGCCTGACAGGCTCCCAACGAAGCGTATCCGAGTCGCCGGCGCTACCTCGATTCTGGCCATCAAACCGATTCGCAGCATGGCGCGTGAGTGTTCATCTGTTTTAAGCAGTTCGCCCGTTGATAGATGGCCATTGATTTCGACGGGCTTACCATCAATGACCGGCAACCCCGAAATAGTTGTGACTTTCCAATTGCGGCCAGGTTGCCAGGCAATACGCACTGCGGCAATTGAACCAATCACGAGACAAGCCGCAACTGCTCCCCACTTGGTCCAAGAAGGGCGGCGGCCAGCTTGCTGCACGAGCTCAGGAAGATGCAATGGCACTGGTGCTGAACCACTCGCGAAAACAGAAAGGCGCTCTTCCCACAATGCGAACTGCCGTTCCGGTTTGCCGGTTCTGTCCCAGAGGTAAGCGTCGTCGTTCGGCATCACGATCGCCAGGTTCCTTTCAGTTGATCGCGTAGCAGTGCGACGCCTCGATGTAGGTTGACGCGAACAGAGCCCGGCGTCAAGCCGGTCAGGGACGCGATTTCCGGACCGGTAAGCTGCTCCACGAAACGCATGATTAAGGTTTCGCGATAGGCTTCGGGCAAGCGGCGGATCGCGTTTAGTAAAAACCAGGATTCCTCATAAATCGGATCCACCTTGAGATTGGGAGGCAACTGTTCCGTCCGCTGGGCATGCCGGAAATGATCGACGGAGCGACGCCTCGCCATCTGTGCCAACCAACTTCCGAAGGCTCCGTTGTCGCGGAGGTTACGAAGCTGCCGCCATGCTTGCAGGAAGACCTCTTGCACAAGGTCATCCACCTCTGAAACCGGAACGCGCGACAACAGGATGCTGTACACCATTGGAAAGAATCGTTTGTATAACTCACGAAATGCATCTTGGTTTCCATGGCGCGCCTTGGCGACAACAAACACGTACTGCCCAGTTGCTGAGCCATCCGGGCCACCGCGACTCCCGTCCTCCGCCTCTTTCAGTGGAAGTTGGTCTCCGTCGACATCTTTATGCAGTAGCGGCATTGCAGGACTCCATCTTTTACCGTCAACGGTTGGATCGAGCTAAATTCCCCCTGCTCTGCCGCGTTCGCCAACATCTCCGCATGGATATACGAGTCACCCTCGAACCTCAATTCTTCGGCCCATTGCGGAGGATAGTTTCTGCCCCAAAGCGTGAAATGAACATGCGCGGGCACGTGCATCCCGGGATAATGCCCGGGGTATATGGTGCGCAATTCAAATTGGCCGGCGGCATCGGTCCGCATCCAGCCGTATAGCCGGGGAGGATATTCTTTGCGATCGGGGCCGTAGTAACCCGCTGCATCTGTGTTGTATGCGTAAACGACAATGCCTTCCAACGAAGTTCGGCCATCCGGTGCAAACACGCGGCCATGAACCACCAATCGCCTACCTGGCTCATGCTCATCGGCAATCTGCGCACAACTCGAGATTCGTGCGGGTGCCGGGCGATGGATCATAATCAGTCCATTACTCCGGCTGTTCTTCCAAGCGCTCGCGGGCAAGGAGTCGAAGGCATCTCCTTGCTGCTGTCCGAGAGCCATGAATTTTAGGCTGAGGGCCGGGACTCCAAGCCGCGCTGCGGCTCCTAGAAAACGACGGCGCGAACTGGTGAGAATCAGAAAGCCCTCCTGCTATTAAGGACGCCTCAACCGTGGCGGACTGTTAACAGCAGCCCATGATTAAGATCACATGTCTCGGCAGGAGTTAACCAAGGATTCTCTTCAGTTGCTCATACGAAGCATTCTGCAGCCGGTCCAAATCTTGTCTCACCAGATTGAGCCCGAACACGCACAATTCAAAGCGTTCGGATAAGCACCGAAACAGCGGCGCCTCGTTCTTAAATTCAAACTGATCGAACGCCGCGACAATCGAATAAGATTCTTTCCCGGCCCGGATATAGTCGACGAACGAATCCAGCCTCCTCTTCTGATGATGAATCCGTGCTACGTACTCCGGAAACATTCCTGCAAGAAAGAGAGTGTAGTCGCCGATGTGTTTCCGTACTTCGCGTTCGTACAGAAACGAGCGCCCCTCGAGGAGGGGATTAGACGCAATCAGCATTTCGCCGACGTCTTCCAGGGCCTTCCCGCTGCTGCTGCGAATTTTGAACAGCGTGTCCACATGAGCAAAATCGACAAGCACGCCGGCAACGTATTTCGCGGCGCGAATGTCATTCAGCTGGGCGGTCCCAAGAAGACGAGTTTGCACGAGTTCCGCGAAGAGGGCTCTTAATGGGTGATTCTGGCTGATGGACCGAACCGTCATTTCGTATTTTCGGACCAGGGCGGGACAATCCCATTCACCCGGGCATACGCGATCAACTGCCCCATATGTTCGTTGGCGTGGATGATAATCCGCAAATAGATGCCGTCTACTGTGGCTTCCCGGTTGTCGACTTTGACTTTGCGCTGAAGATCGGCAGGCTGGATGCCCGCGTGGGCCGACTTCACAGCGTCGAGCGATCGTTTCAGCCACGCAATCACCTCGGGCTTGGCCGTCACGCTCTTCTCCATCCCCGCGGATTTCAGGTCTGGCGGCATCGGCGGGCCAGTGATGCTCAGCAGCCAAAAGTTGGCGAGCGCAATATGCATGAAGACCTCGCTGGCAGACCGCACACCCGGAGCTGGACGCCACGAATATTTGTCAGCCGGAATCGCTTCGGCAAGTGCCACAAGTTGCCTCGACACATGGCCCCACTCACCGTCATAGCCCTGCCAGAGACCTTCCATCGGATCCACTTTGGCTTGTATAGCGATGGATCCCAAAACCGCACATAGCAGAAGTTTTCTCATGTTCGCAAGACCGGTAGTTATCCTCCCGATTGGCCTTCGTCCTCTAATCGGGCTGGGATGGCGTGTTCGGTGGTAACGCCGTGGATTTGGTCGCGCAGCAATTCGCTGCCACCCAGATCTGCGGGGTTTGGTGTCTCAGGAGCGTTTCCTGCCTCAGAGCCGGACTGAGGGCACATTTGGCTGGTATCACTGTCACGCGGTGGCATCATGAATCAAGTCTGCCGCAATTTTTGTCTTTTGCAAGCTGATTTGTAAGTCCCAGGGCCTGCTTCAATTTGTCGGCGCTTAACGATAACACCCGAGAACAGCGCGTTCCTCTTGTGTAGACTGTACACGCGCATCATTCTGATCTGATAGGAATCAGTGACTCGGAGCCGTTGGGAACGGAGGCGTTTCCGATGTCGCGATATCCGAAACGGCCTTCCAAGAGCCATCCGTTTGCTTCTGATAGACGGTCACGTAACTGCCCTTGTCGTTTATAGGCTTCCTCGTTGCAGGGTTAGTCATTGTTAACGTATATGACCCTTCGGTGTAGGCCATATCCCCACCTTTCGCAACAACTACACGCTGCGCCTCGAATCTCAAAGAGATCGCGGGATCGCTAATCATCTCTTTCAGAGCGGAGCGGATTGCTGCCTTTCCGTGGGCGGGCGGTGTGCCGGGAGACATTAAGACCGCATCGTCGGCATAATGAGACACCAGCTTGTCCAAATCTTTCGATTCATACTCCCGGTTCCATTGAGTCTCGTTATTCCGGAGTGTTTGCGCATCGGCTCCGCCCGAGTCAGTTGATTGCGGTACCCGCGCGTGAGCGGTTGTAATTCCGATAACTCCAATAACAACGCATATAGCAAGAAGACGGCCTTTCACTTGTTGCCTCCAGGGTGTACAGGACTATATCATTTTTCCCATGCAAGCCGAGGCGCGTTTAACGGAGGTAACTCAAAAGGGCGGGATCCGTGCGCACGCCATTAATGAGCGGACACAGGTTCTCTTCGAACACCCGGGCCCAATCCACCGAAGAAGCACAGCGGCAGTCCCGAACAGAGGTGCCCCACGTACTCATCAAGCCGGGAGTATTGCCTGAATCGAATACCCCCTTGACTCGTGCCAAACTTCTGTAATTTAATTAGGCATCAGTATTGTAATTGGCTTAGGCATGAGCAAACCATCTGACCTACTGCAAGGTACGCTGAACCTCCTCATTCTTCGCACGCTGGCTTTGGAGCCGATGCACGGGTGGGCCATTGCAGCCCGAATCCAACAGACCAGCCAGGAGGTGTTCCAGATCACGCAAGGGGCGTTGTACCCGGCGCTGCACCGGTTGGAACAACAGGGCTGGCTCCGCGCCGAATGGCGCAAAACCGAGACCGGGCGGGACGCCAAGTTCTACAAGCTTACCCGCGCCGGCCGCGCACAGCTTGAAAAGGAACTGGTCCAGTGGGAGCGGCTCTCCGGCGCCGTCGGCCTTGTCATTCGCATGGCGGAAGAGTAAACAGTATGCATTGGGAACGGTGGTTTCGATGTTGTGCGCCTGCGTTTACGCTCGTTGCTGCGCCGTGGCGCTATCGAGCGAGAACTGGACCGCGAGCTACAGTTCCATCTGGATCAGGAAATCGAAAAGAACGTCTGTCTCGGGCTGATCGCGCCCGAGGCCCGATCTGCCGCGCCGTCGCCGTCTGGGCGGCATTGCGCAAATTCAGGAGGAATGCCGAGACATGCGCCGCACCAGCTACGTCGAGAATTTTGTCAGCGACCTGCAATACGCAGTCCGGACGCTTGTAAAAGCGCCGGTCTTCACTCTGGCGGCCATCGCGACGCTGACGCTCGGGATTGGCGCCAACACGGCGATATTTCAACTGTTGGATGCGGTCCGTCTGCGTAGCCTTCCCGTTCCTGAACCGCACAGGCTGACCCAGATCAAGATCCCCAAGCTGAACTTCGGCATCTCGGAGTATTCGGACAATCTCAGCTATCCGCTCTTCCAGCAAGTCCGCAATCACCAGCAGGCGTTTTCGGGCATTTTCGGATGGGCATACACAAGCCTGCGAATCGGGCAGGGTGCCGAAGCGCGCCGCGTCTCCGTGCTCGGAGTGACCGGCGAATTCTTTTCCACGCTCAGCGTTTCGCCCTCCGCCGGCCGGCTGTTCCGCCCGGAAGACGACTTGCGAGGCTGTCCTCGCCCGGCGTCGTCCTGAGCGATTCGTTCTGGCAACGCGAGTTCGGTGGAGATCTCTCCGCCATCGGCTCACGTTTGATGGTTCGGGTCATCCGCTCGAAGTCATTGGCGTGGCGCCGGCCGGATTCTATGGTCCCGAAGTGGGACGCATTTCGATATAGTGCTGCCGCTATGCTCTGTTTCCGTCCTCAACGATGGCGACACTACACCCTTCGAGCGTCGTGACTATTTCTGGCTCAATGTGATGGCCAGGCTGAAACCGGGCTGGACGATTGCACAGGCTTCGCAGCACCTTCGTGCAATCAGCCCGAGCCTTATGCACGCAACAGCGCCCAGCGGCTATTCGCGCGAGTACATCGAGGATCATTACCTTAATTCCCGGCTGGAAGCCATCTCGGGCGGCACTGGGGTGAGCCGGCTGCGGGAGGAGTACGACCGGTCGCTGTGGCTGCTCCTGGGCCTGACGGGACTGGTTCTCCTGATTGCGTGCGCGAATCTTTCCAACCTGATGCTGGCTCGCGCGCGGGCGCGCGAGCGGGAGTTCGCCGTGCGGCTGGCTCTCGGCGCCGGCCGCGGACGGCTCATTCGCCAGATGCTTACCGAGGGTCTGTTGCTGGCCGCAGTGGGCGCGGCCTTTGGCCTCGCTCTCGCCTCGGTGCTCAGCCGCGCTATCCTCCGTTTCCTCGAAACCGACGGTAACCGGTTGAGTCTCGATCTCACTCCCGATTGGCGCATGCTGGCCTTCACTGCCGCCGTTACTTGTCTCACGTGCGTTCTGTTAAGCCTTGCGCCGGCACTTCGCGCGGCACGAGGCCAGGCGGCCGACGCGATGAAAGCAGGTGCTCGCGGCATCACCACGGATCGTAGCCGATTCGGCCTATCAGCGCCTGCTCGTGGTCATTCAGGTCTCCGTATCCCTAATCTTGGTCGCGGGCGCATTTCTATTTGTAGGAAGCTTCCGCCGGCTCGTCACTATGGACCCTGGATTTCGCGCGGAAGGCGTCTTGCAGGCGACGTTTGATCTGGGCAAGCAAGAGCATGATGAAACGGTGCTGCGGCAGTTGCTCGCCGAAGTGCGTGGCGTACGCCACAAGTGGAGTCTGCCGCCGCCACTACGAATTTCCTCATCGGAAGCGGGATGTGGAGCCTGATTGCCCGCACGGAGGCCGCGAGCCGTGATGCGAGGTTCACATGGATCAGTCCCGGGTTTTTCGCCACGCTCGGGACGCCGATCCTGGCGGGCCGCGATTTCAGTTCCAATGACAGAAGAACCTCCCCGAGGGTGGCCATCGTCAATGAGATCTTTGCGCAGACCTTCTTCCCCGGCTCGGACCCAATAGGAAAGACGTTTCGGACGGTGAAGGAGCCGGATTATCCCGAAGCGGAGTATGAGATCGTAGGACTGGTCAAGAACACACGATATTTTGCTTTGCAGGCCGCGGAGCCACCTATGGCGTATATACCAGCTAGTCAGTTTCCGCAGGGAGTCGTGGGCAATATGATGTTCATTCGCTCGCAGGCCCCGCTTCCGCGAGTAGAGGCGGCCATACGCCACCGCATCGCGTCGTGGCGGCCCGGAACAGGAATGCAATTTCAGGTATTCCAACAGACGATTTCCGACAGCCTGATGCGCGAGCGCCTCCTGGCCGCACTAACCGGCTTTTTCGGCATCTTGGCCGCGCTGCTCGCCAGCATCGGACTCTACGGCGTTTTGGCATATCAGACGGTACGCCGGCGTGGCGAGATCGGTATCCGCTTAGCCTTGGGCGCCACACGCGGGCAGATCATGCAGCTGGTGCTGACGGAAGCGGCCATACTGGTGTTCTTCGGCCTTGTGATTGGTGTTTTCGGTTTTCTGGCGGTGGCACAGGCAGCGGAGTCATTGCTCTTTGAGATTTCGGCCCGAGACCCGGTCCACCTTGGAGTTGCGGTCATCGCGCTTGCCGCAGCAGGCGCGATCGGAAGCATGCTGCCGGCTCGTCATGCCTCCCGCCTCGATCCGATGAATGCTCTACGTGATGAATAAGATGTCGAGTTGGTCCGTTGTGGCACCCTGTCTCGTCAAACGGGACTAGGAGATCATCTGGTAAGAAACCCCGGCAATCTCGGCAACTTCTTCATTAGTTTCGCGTATGACAGAACGCCGTTCGCAACCAAGATTGCTCGATACCGAGCTCGTCATGATCTCGTGTGACCACGGTGGAGGAACGCTGACCCAGTTAGCAAACGTCAAGGATGTATCGCTATCTGGAATGGGCGTTCTGGTGGATCGCGCTTTGCCTGTGGGTATAACGGTGGCAATCTCGTATGGCGAAGGCGAACTGACGGGAGTGATCCGGTTTAGCTCGCAAACCGTCGATGGACGTTTCCTCGCTGGAATCGAGTTCACCGGGAACAGCAAGAATTCGACATTACACTTCCAGCCGGAGCTATTGATCTCAGCGATCTAATTGGGTCCGATATCCGGGTGAATTCGCCCGCAACGCCTGTACGCTCTTATCTGGAGATTGCGCCCTGCCAAGGTGCCGTCTCGATGTAACTCGCCATCAAGAGTGCCTCCGCAACGCTGTGATCCGATCACCACTAGGGGACCAGCGCCTTGACGGTCGAGTTCGTGATGCCAGTCCAGTGGGGAGTTGCGCCAGGCAGAGTAGACGAGCGCCGGTACAGGGATGAAAACGGCATCGCAACCGACGTGGCAATTGCCATCGAAGTGGCCTGGGAGCGTTGGTCGAAACTCTTGTCGAGAGCGGATTCGCCGTGTTCTCGATCAATCCGAAGCAAGTGGATCGATTCCGTGATCGCTTCACGGTAACAGGAGCCAAAGACGACGGTCGTGACGCCCTGGTTCTGGCAGGGTCTTTACGCACTGATGGACAAAGCTACAGACGCGTAGAGATAGACTCACCGGAAATCATAACGAGGGCGGGAACTGGCTAGATCGAAGAAGAACTCAAGAGCGAGTTGCGGCGCGTAACGAACCCTTTATGGCAACTCCTCCACCGCTATATGCGGCCCTGCGCCGCTATTCGGGCACGGCGCCCATAACGAGGCAGAGCGGCAAGCGAAAGAGCGTCCGGATGCGGTACGCTTGCAATCCTCGTTTTCGAAAAGCCGTTTACCACTGGGCGTCGACCAGCATCAATTGCGATTCAAGGAGGCGGCAACAATACGACGCCTTGCGAACTGCCGTCCATCAACACGCGCGAGCACTGAGAGGACTGGCCGACACACTGCTCAAAATTGTGACGGCGATTCTTGAGCACCAGACTGCATACAGCCCGGCGCGCCGCCAACTGACTCCAGCAGCGTAGATGTTAGCGGCTTCTGCCAACGATCCTGACCTGTGGCATAGGGGCATTGGCTGGACACGAATCATTGACCGCTCCCAGCTTTCGCCTTACTCGGTTGCTAAACACATTGCCGTTACCGGTGATCTGTCCGGAACCAGCCTGTTTCCGATAACGCGGTTTTCAAAGCACAATTCGGCTGTCGATCAGTTGAACGGCGCTCTTTCGGCTAATGCAGAAGCATCTTTCAGCAACACCCACAATGCGCACCGCACCAGGCAGCTTTTCCCTCTTTAAGCAGTAAAGGTACAGCCACAACGGCAGCGACCGAATCAAGCCAAGCGACATCGAAAACTGCATTTGCGGCAAGGCCAGCAAGGGTGACGCCGGCCAGGTATGCACAAGTAGCCGATTGAACAGCGTCGGCCCTTAGCGCAGGATTTTTGCGGTAAATGGCCTCGCGATTCTTCAGCCGCGCCAAAATCGGCATGGCGATAAGGGCCGCAATCGTGATACCGATGCCGAGCCGGGTTTTCTCAGGATGCACCTGGAGCGTCAATCCGACAATGGCAATCGCTGCTACAACAATTGCCAGAGCAAAGAGCAGCAATCCGGTTGCACGATTAGCTTGCTCGTGCGAAATAGGAAAGCGCGGGAGAATTTGCAACAAGACGACTGTTGCGGACAAAAGTTCGATCAAGCTATCGGAGCCGAAGGCCAGCATGGCCGGGCTGCGAGCCAGTGCCGCCGCATACAGCGAGACTCCACACTCCACCAGCATCCATGCCAGCGTGATTCCCTGAAGCCAGAGAACCATCTTGGAGGCCCTTGGACTGATACATGGATCTGCATTTCCGCGTGTATGCTGCAATCCTATGTGAATAAAATCGGGCACGTAAGATCTCGCCTGGTTTCAGGGCAAATTATAGCGGGAACAGCACTGCTTTAGGTCCGGTTCAGAATTCCAGACGCGCTTGAAACGCAATCATGCGCGGCGAGCTGTCTCCTCCCAAGCCAACGCCGAGAAGACCGGTTGGAGGTGACGTCGTATAAGTGAGAGCTCCGAATCGCCCGTGCTTGGATCTATTGCCGAAACGAACGCATTGGGGTTGAGCCACTGAATCGATCCCGGTTGGGTAAGGCCGGGAATTGGATTGTGCTCATAAAGAGGCACGCACGGCACGGCGCTCGCAAATTGCGGCCCGCTTCCATTGACAATCCCGTTTCCGTTGGCTGAATAGGGTGCGCTCAAGACCGAAAAGGGAATGCCGCTGTGCCACAGCACCGACCCGGATATCTGCCAGCAGTTCACTGCCCAGCCGAGCACTCGATGCGCTCTCTTGACGATCTCCCAAAGCACCTTGGGCGTCATGCAATGACCCCAGATCTGTCCTGAGTTGTTGATTGCTTTAAAGAGACAGCCGTCATTGATTTCGCTTGCTTCAGTCCAGCGATCGAGCGCCTCCTTAACCCAGAGTGGAATGGGTACCGTTCGGATATGCCCGGCCTTGCCATTAAGGTCGTAATCACCCAGTGCTGTTCTCGGAGTTGAATGGAGCCGACGGCAAGGGCGAGGAGTTCACCGCGCCGCAATCCACAACCAATCAGAAGAGCAAGGATCGCATAGTTCCGTTTGCTCCTGAGACTGTCGCCCTGAGAGTTCAGCAGCAGCGAGCGGCCTTGGTCGGCAGTTAGCCAGTTGCCTAGTCGCAGGCCGATTCGGCGTACGCCCTTGACTCGGCGGATACCGGCGGCGAGTTCTGGACTGAGCAAGCCCGAATCAGCTGCCTCGTACGCCACACGCCTGACCGCCGCCAAGCGGAGATTGATCGTTGTTGGAGCAAGGTGCCGTTGTTCCAAGTGGATTCGGTATCGAAGAACAACCGTACGATTGAAAGCAAGCCGGGGTTCCGAGCAGTACCAGTCAACGAACTCGTTGATCGCATGATCGTACGTTCGCTGGCCGCTTTTCGAAGTCAGGCTGTTCAGTACGGCAGACTTCGTCTGTTCGAGATCGGGTAGGGCAAGAGATCGTTTCCGGGGCCTCCGATTTCTGCGGTGCTTGGACATTCTGGGCGGCCTCCTGCGCCGCCTTCCAGTCAGAATGCCCACCACTCCATCCTTGCGGACGTCAGGGCGGATCTATTTCGTCCCGTTATCCGTGCTTGGCCGTCCGCAGGCTTCTCATTCGGCGCGAAGCGCTTGCACCGTGTCGACTCGCGCAGCACGCGCCGCCGGCACCAACGATGCCAATAGGGCTGACATAACCACGACCGCTGCCGATCCTAGCAACGGAATCGGGCCAGGAAGCTGAAGTTCCGAAACGTAATTGCCGGCCAGGCGTGACAATCCCCAGCCCACCAGACCGCCGACTGCAATGCCAATCGCAGCAGTCGTTGCCCCGTCCATCAGCACGTTAGCGAGAATCCGGAGCGGCTGGGCGCCTACTGCGAGCCGGATGGCGAACTCTCGTGTGCGCCAGCTCACCGAAAACGCCAGCACACCCGCAATGCCGACCACCGAAATCGCTAGCGCGAGAATGGCGAACCCTCCGAACACAATCGCATTCACGCGGTTGTTCGCCAGCACTTCGGTGCGGACATCTTCGAGAGTGCTGGCGTGCTCCACGGGTTGCGTCGCGGCCACCGCGCGAATGGTTTTCGTGATGGATGGGATCAGGGCGGTAGGATCTTTGCCCGAGCGCACCAGCAGGCACGCTCCGAACAGCGGCCCCTGCGCAAACGGCTGATAGATCGTCAAGTTGCGCTGCGGGAGAATGTTGGCGTCGTCCACGTCGGCCAGAACGCCGATGATCCGGCGGGCTTTAGGGCTGATGCCGGCCACCTTAATTAGTGGATCCGTCCACATAATGTGCCGGTTTATCGCGTCTTGTCCGGGGAACAACTGCTGCGCGATGCTCTTACTGACGACCACTACCAGTTCGGATTCCTTCCTATCGGCCTCTGTGAAGTCACGCCCCTCGTAGAATGTGGAATCCCTAGAGTGGCGAAGTAGCCCGGCGAAACAAACCGGAACCGGGCACGTAGGTCGTCCGTGCCGCTTTCACCTTTCCGACCCTCGACTGCGAATTGCAAAGTGAAGCTCAGAAAACGCCTCTCGAGCCACGGGCCCACATGGCGGTTGCGGCGCTATCCACTCCCGGCAACGCACTTACTTTACGCTGAGCTTCCTGGTAGAACTGGGCCACCTGTTGCGGCGTTCGGCCATCGGAAATCAAAGGCAGATTTGCAATCAGAACGTGCCCCGTTTCAAAGCCCGGCTGTGCTGTTTGCATGGAGCGCAATGTGGTCAGCAACACACCCGCACTCGCCAGCAATAGGAATGACGCGGCGATCTGGACAACGGTGAAAACACGAATCCGGCGACGGCTGCTGCCCGTGACTCGGCCGGCCGCCGCTGGTAAGCGCCGGTCCGCGCGAGCTGTCTTCGGAAGGCAGGCGGGGAGCAAAGGCAAGAAACACCGCCGCTGCCAACGCCAAAGCCAAACCCATCCAAAGCAAGCCGAAATCGACAGTCAGATCCGCTGCCCTCACTGAGAATCGCAACGCGTAACGCGCCAGTACCGTCACCATCGGGATGGCCACCAATACGCCGGCCAAGGCTCCGCTGCCACATAGAACCAGGCCTTCCGCCAACAGCGACCTGCGAATGGCGGCTGCGCTTGCTCCTAGCGCGGCGCGAACCGCCAGCTCCGATTCGCGACGGACAGTCCGAGCAAGGATCAGGTTTGCAACGTTCGAGCAGGCAATTACGAACAGCAGGCCCGAGGCGCCAAGCAACAGCCACAGGATGGTACTCGCTTCCGCGTTGATCTGGTCCCGCAACAGCCGGGCATCGATCTGGAAGTGATGCTGAGGCTTGTAAACTTCAGGATGCGCCGCCGTCATTGCTGCGTATACCGCGCGAAGCTCCGCACGCGCGGACTTCAGGCTCGCCCCAGGCGCCAACCGGCCGAATACATCGGTCATGCGATGCTCGCGACCCTGCACCATCGTTGCTGAAAGATGGTGCGGGCTGGTGACTATGTTGGCGATCAGCTGCGTTTCCGCCGGATAGGGCACCGACGGCTCTAGCACTCCGACGATGGTCGCTGGACGGATTTGCATCATGCTGCCCAGCCGTATGTTCTTTCCAATCACGTTCGGATCGGAATGCAGCACAGTGGCCCAGAACTTGTACGTCAGCACTACTGCGCCGGCAGCGTTCGGCCCATCGTCGCGCTCGTCGAGCAGGCGGCCCAACACGGGCTTCAGCCCCATCACTTCAAAATAGGCGCCGTCGACCACTCCGGCGTGGATTTCACGTGGTTTGCCGAATCCCTCTGCAGAAAAGTCGACGGTGGAGAAAGTGCCGAGTTTGCTGATGGTCTTCAAATGCGCGCTTATGTCACTGACCTCAGGAATTGAGAACGTGGCGTTGCTCACTTGCAGGCCCGGCGCGCTCTGCTGGATGTAAATCAGTCGATCTTCATCGCGATTCATCAGTGGACGCAACAGCACGCCGCGCACAACGCTGAAAATGGCGGTATTCATGCCAATACCCAGCGCCAGCGTGAGGGCGATGGCGGCCCATAACGAAGGGGTCCGCCGCAGTGAGCGGAGTGCCACCCTTAGGTCGCCCAACAACCCGCCTGCATAGCTGAGCGCGCGGGTGATGCTGGACGCTTTGTGTTCTGATGGGTCGATAATGGGGGGCCTCACTTTGTCTCCTCTCGCCGGCTTGGCCGCCGGTCGTTAGCAGCAGCTAAATTACACCACAAATGCCACTATTCACCCGCACACCGCTGGCCACTGCGAGCGCACTGCCAAACAGCCGGTATTGAACAAGATGGCTCATCTCTGCGTGCTTTTGCGCTGTAGCGACGGTGCGGCTGCGGCACTACCCTTTCCCGAACGTGAACACCCGGGACGTATCAAGGATTCGAGAACAGCCGCGGAGACCCTGAAATCGGCAGCTCGCTCGAAGCTCAGCGCCAATCTGCAAATTAGGGATTCACAGCTTCGAAGTATTGAGAATGATGTTCAGTCCGCAGCAAAGGACTGCAAGACTACGCACGGTAAATGCGCTTCTCTTCGTCTATCAATTCAACTTCACGTATTGTCAGCACAATCTGGACAGAACTTGTTTTTAGATCCACTGTGGTCGCGAATGGTAGATCAATCGTCACTGGCCGTCAGGGCGGATGTAACTAATTTCTACCCGGCCAATTTCCGCATTGCGCATGATGGGACAGCAATTCGGGAACAAGGGCAACAGAACGCGAACCTCGTAATGGCGGGTGCTCTACTGCTGCACGCGGTTGGCCGCCGCAGGTATATTCGATTGGCTCCGTACAGCGGTCGCCGCAACTGCCAACCAGAAGACGATAATTGCGGCTGTGAAAAGCTCAGGCCAATGGCGAAGCCACCAAAGTCGCTGCAGCCGATAACTCATATGCCCATTGCCGATCCGGAGGCTCTCTACGGCCCCGGACCAAACATCTCCAAGCATCGTAATCGCGGCCGCGAACACAAAAGAAAGAAACACAGCCATGATGGCTGCAGGAATCCAGCCGTGTTCCTCACGCGGATACTCGTGCCAAAGAAAGCGGGCTATGCCTGTCACTGAGAAGCAATAGAGTAAAAGAATCGGCAAGTTCACGGCTAAATCAATGCGGGCCCGGTTGCGCCCGAGTGAGCCCGACACTAGAGCAACGGAGACGTCATGTTCGTTTGCGATTTGTTCAAAGAGCGACTCCATGCACCGGTCCCTCGCTATCGCATATGCATCACCGGGCACATAGTTCGCGGATCGTAGACCGTAATGACTATCGGCGTATCGGATAGCCAAGTCTTCGGCGAACTCGGCGTCCGCGCTGAGATGCCGGGAATCGGCAGCCCGGACCTGGTTTTCTGGCGGCCATTTGCAATCCGCGTTGCGTCCATCACGACGGACACAGCCACCGGCAATTAGGAAAGACAAAACCGTGGCAGAGATCAGGCGAGTTCGCATTATCATTTGCCCGGGCGGACGAAGCTCTTCTTATAGAGACACCGGACCCAGTAAACGGTTCCCGCGCGTTGTGAAATCCCAGCAACCCGCCAGCGTTTGGTCGTCAGATGAAGACGTTTCACATAGATCCGTTCTAGTCGCCCAGCGTTTACGATTCAGCAAGATCCCGGCTCTGACGAGCCGAATGTTCAAAGCGCAGCGAGCCGCGACACAATCAAGGCGATTGGCAGACCGACCAAAAGCATGATCGCCAGCACGCCATTAATGAACGCCGCTGCGGTCATCGGTCCTCTCGAGACGAACGCCGATAGCGGCAGAACGATCCCGTTCATAAACGCGTACACAATCGCTCCATAGAGGAGCCCGGATAGCACAGGACGAGTCGTGAGGAAGGCGATCTTGCGGCTTGCAGCGTAGTAGACCGCCGCCACTGAAAAAGCAATGAAGAAGTGCAGCGCCAGCCCGAGGAGAACTGTGCGAGAGCCGTAACGGAAAGACTGCGGACCCAAAAGACCGCTGGCAATACCTTGCAAGATTCTTGCAGGCCTGATCCCACGCAATCCAAGAAAGAGGAAGGCATCAGAGATATCGAGAACAGCCGCAACAGCTCCGGCGAGTAAGATAACGCTCAACGACTTATTCATAACTTAGTCTCATCGAAGAATGATGCCACTTAGGTCGCGCCTCAGTAACAACCGAAACATTGGCGGCGTAAACTGAGGCGCGCGCGTCAGCAAGCGCTCACTCAAACTTACATCGGAAAGGAGCGTAGTTACATCCACCCTCCTTCAGCAATGAAGCTGCCGGAACGTTTTGGGCGATGCTCCCAGAATCCGCCGCATATGGGTGGCAAGGTGGCTCTGGTGGGCGAAACCGGCCTCTACCGCTACTTCGCTGATCGAAAGATTACTCTTACACAGCAACGCACGCGCCCGCTCCACGCGCCGTTGTATGACATATTGATGAACCGGTAGTCCCGTCGCCTCGCGAAAATGTAACTTCAGATGCGCCACGCTGACTCCGGCCGCCTTCGCGATTTCATGCAGCGAGAGATCCTGCTTCAGGTTGTCCTCAATGTAAGACAAGGCCTGTTTCAGTCGGTGGCCGCCTATCGGTTCGTATCGCGGCGGGAGCGTTTGAAACCGAGCTATGCCGGCGCACCAGGATCGCCGCAAGTGCGGTCGCAAGGCTTTCGCGGAAGATACGGCCATTCGGATACCCCGCCTCCATTTCGGCCTTCAGCGCCCATCCGATGTTCTCGATCTGCAAGTCACGGATACCGAAGCGGTCGACGAGATCGAGCCCGCTCGAGCGCATACCCAACTGTTCGGCCGTGATCGCGATCAAATCACGATCGATGGCAACGATCAGCGCGGTATCCGGTCCGCTTGGTTCCCAAATGCAAGGTGTGCCGGCCGGAACGATGTCGATGTCCCCGTGCACCCGTATTCCCCGATGCTTTTGGCTGCCGTGCTGGCAGACCATGTAGACTGAGCGGCCCAGATGGATCGCCAGACGCGGACGGCGCATGGCCGGTGTTTCTGTCCGGTCCGGCGGGTCGGTGACGATGCGAACCGCCAGACTCTCAGCCTGGCCCGGGAACGGAGTAACGGCTGCCGGAGAATCCATAGCGGCATTATCCCGTGAGACACGCATTGGCGGCGCGGCCGTATCTAGCGTTGTTGAGCGGCCATGCGCTTTTTCGCCCGATTCTGCTCTTTGTAAGCCGAATGTGAGCGACTGCGGCGTGAAAGCGATGCCAAGATCGGGCACACGAGGGGTTAGTCATGCATCACATCTCTTCGGTTCTTCGGAATCGGCGCGCGTTCACGCTAGGTGCTTTGTTTCTCCTCAGCTTGCCGCTTTGCGGGCAGCTCACCAGCGGAAATATTACCGGAACGATTTACGATCCGGCGGGGGCGACGGTTCCCGGCGTTCCCGTTATCGCGCACAATGTCGCAACTGGAGTAGACAAGCGGACAATCGCGACATCCTCCGGCGAGTATCGGTTTGAAAACCTTCCCATCGGTGCTTACACCGTAATAGTGGCAGCGCCGGGATTCGCGAAGGCGGAGGTCGCGAACGTGAACGTTCCGCTGAATCAAACTGTAACGGCGAACGTAACGCTCGCTATGGCCCGCGCCTCCACAAGCGTTGAAGTCACGGAAGCCGCCGTGCCTATCGATACCACCACGGCACAGATCCAGACGACTTTTGATTCCAAACAAATGGGCGATCTTCCGTCCGCGAGTATGGGCTCTGGTGTGATGAATCTCTCGCTTCTGAGCGCGGGCGTGACAACCAGCGGTGGTGCGGGATATGGAACAGGTCCGTCCGTCGGCGGCCAGCGCCCTACCAATAACAACTTCAGCATTGAGGGCATCGACAACAATGACGTGGCAGTTACGGGGCCTGTCGTTTCGGTCCCGAATGATGCCGTTTCTGAATTCAGCGTCTTGCAGAACCAGTTCTCGCCGGATTTTGGCCATTCCTCAGGCGGCCAGTTCAACCAGGTGGTCAAGAGCGGCAGCAACCAGTTTCACGGCATGGCTTACGAGTATTTCGAGAACAGAAATCTGAATGCCGCGGATAACCTCAACTTTGTCGAAGGCAATCCGCTTCATCCGCGCTTCGACGATAATCGCTTCGGTGGCAATCTGGGCGGCCCCATCAAACGGAACAAGTTATTCTTTTTCGGAGATTACGAATACAACCCTGCCGGCGGGGTCAGCTCAACGGTGTATGACGCGCCAACTTCCTCAGCCTACGCGACGCTTGCTTCGCTGCCCGGCATTAACTCCACGAATCTCACCGAATTCAAGAAGTACCTGGGAACGGCGCCGGTCGCCAATGGTCCAACGGTTCTGGTTGCGCCCGGTCCCGGCAGCAACGAAAGCCTGCTGACGGGCGTGTTCGCGCCTGGCGCGTCGGGTGCAATCCCGGTCCCTACCGGGCAAATCTCAGCGGCTCCTCCCAGTTTCACGAACTCCGAATTTGGCGTCGGCTCGATCGATTACAACATCTCCGACAAAGACTCGCTGCGCGGGCGATTCATCCTGAACCGCACGGGAACCATCGACACGGCCGGCTTCCCGTCCGTCTTTTATGGGGTTGCGCCGACCAACGCCTACCTCGCAACGTTGTCGGAGTATCACACCTTTACTCCCACTCTGATTAACGAGTTCCGGCTGGGATACAACCGTCTGAACAACACGACGCCGGTTTTCGGTAATCAATCCTTCCCGGGGCTGGATCAGTTCCCGAACATCAATATATTCGAGCTGAATGCTGCACTCGGCCCGGATCAGAGCGCGCCGCAATATCGCATTCAGAATCTGTATCAACTGACCGACAATGTGACGTGGACGAAGGGAAACCACAGCCTCAAGTTTGGTTTCGATGGTTGGAGCGCTATCTCGCCTTCGCACTTTGTGCAACGTGCTCGCGGCGATTACGAATGGAGTTACCTTTCCGATTATCTGTTTGACAACTATCCGGACGGCATCGCACAGCGCTCACTCGGCAATGCCACGTTTTATCAGAATCAGCAGCTACTCGGATTCTATGCGAACGATAACTGGAAAATTACTCATAATCTGACTATCAACCTTGGGCTCCGATACGAATATCTGACCATTCCGCTCAGTGAGAACACGCAAGACTTGAATGCGAGCGCGAGCGTGCCGGGATTGATAGAGTTCAAGTCGCCTACAGCTCAAACAACTAACTTCATGCCGCGCATTGGCGTTGCCTATTCGCCTGGGATCAGTGGCAAGACGTCGATCCGCGCCGGATTCGGCATCAGTTACGATGTGCTGTATTCCAACCTGGGCGTAACTACCTTGCCGCCGCAGCTGAGCACAACAGTTGATGTGACCGGCTTAAACCAGACCGGATTCCTGGCGGGCGGCGGGATTCCTCCGAGTACGTCGATTGCTATTCCGGAGGGCGCGGCTGCCCGGGCCGCCACGTCCGCATTCATTCCGAATCAGCAGCGGCCGGAAGCCTACAGCTGGAACTTCGCAATCCAGCGCCAGTTCGCCGGAGACTACGTGTTTGAGAGCAGGTATCTCGGTACCCGCGGCTTATTTCTTCCGATGCAGATTCAAATAAACCGCCAGCCAACCGTCACTGCGTCAAACGCATTGCCGGTGTACTTCAGCATGCCCAGCCAGGCCGCCTTGAACTCGCTTCCCGGTACACTGGCGGGGCTTCAGGCTGCCTTTGATAATGGCGGCTACCTTGTGCCTGCTTATGCGAACCAGGGGTTCACCGGTCTGATCACCGGGTTCATGCCGCAGGGAAATTCGATTTATCACGGCTGGTCCAACCAGTTAAGCCGCCGTTTCTCAAAAGGGCTCCAGTTCCAGGGATCGTATACCTGGAGCCACAATATCGATGACTCCACAGATGCCCTCAATTCGACAGTGCTCGCACCGCGCAGGCCCATGGATTCGCAGGATCTTCGAATAGAGCGCGCATCGTCATTGCTTGACTATCGTAATCGCATCGTTTTGCAGATGATCTACGACGTGCCGGTGTTCAAAAACCGCAACTGGTGGCTGAAGAATCTGGTGGGTAATTGGGAGATTGCGCCGGTATACACCTACCAATCCGGGCAACACCTCACGCCGCAAAGCGCAGTGGATTCGAATCTCAATGCCGACAGCGCGCCGGATCGCGTGATGATCAATCCCGGCGGAAGCCGCGGTGTCGGAACCATCGCCACTCCGCTCACGAATAGTGCAGGCGCAACGGTTGCCTATTTGGCAGCCGATCCGAACGCGATGTTCGTGCAGGCGCCCAAGGGAACGCTGCCTAATGGCGGCCGGAGCCTGATGAATCTGAACCCGATTAACAACATCGACCTTACGCTTATGAAGCGGTTCACCGTCACCGAACGCATTAGCCTGGAGTTCTCTGCGCGCGCAAGCAACATTCTCAACCATCCGCAGTATACGGGAGGGTACCTCAACGACGTGGCTCCCTTTGGTCCTCCAGGCGGGATCGGAGGCGGAGCAGGTTACGCTGCCGGTACTGCCGCTGGAGATTTGGCGCGAAGCACGATTACTCCCGGTTCGCCGATTTTCGGTCAGTGGACGCAGGCGTTCTCGAGTAACCCGAGGAGCATGCAACTCGCTCTCAAGCTCATCTTCTGAGGGCCGTCTAATCGATTAATCGGCAAGAATAGCCCCTTGGAAAGCTTAATTGTACCCTCACGCTCCGCCCAATCTTAATTTCGGCAGCGCGAGAGTCTTGAGTAAGATGTCGTAGCACGCGTTATCTCCTTCAGCCTTATCCAAATGAGCCTTGAAACAGAACACGTTACAATGCGCTGCGAGTAGCCGAATCCGATGCAGTAATGCCTTTATTGGGAGCCGTGCCCCGGCCGCAATGGAAGGAGATGAATATCTCGCTTTATATGTGCGTTTGCTTGAATTGTTAGCTCCTCACCCTCATCTTCGTAGCGGCCTATGAAATCGGGATCCCACCATTCGCCAGGCTCGATGCGTCCGACGCGAAGAGTTTGTACTCCCCGGGTCTGATGCCCCTTACTGTGAAGCGGCCGTCCTGACCCGCCGTTACCGCCTTGAAACGGTCGCTTTCGCTGCGATGGCTTGACTCGGGAACGAGTACGACCGATGCACCATCTGCGAGTTCACCCTTGTCATTTCTGACAATGCCTTCAATCTCGCTGCCGCTGTCGTTGATCAGAATTTTCAGTACGACCGATGAGCTCTCGAATCCTCTTAGGTCAATCCTTCTGTCTGTGAGTTGCTGATCGCCTAAATACATGGATTCAACATAAACGTCTTCGAACAAGCCAGATATATCGACTCGGTAAGTATAATGACTGAGACCGACGACGAGAACGTATTGTCTGGTCGCACTTCGATGGGTGCGACGACAGAATACGGATTGGAGAACTCTATACGTGATCTACTGAAATTGAGTGCTCTGTCTCCCTCGACTTGTATGATCCCTTCCAGCTTGATCCCCTTGTGAGGTGTTAGAGTAACATTATTCACATCCGCATTGAGAATGTCGACTGGCCTCCAAGAGGGGCCCCCATCCGAGACAACGTACGAGCCTGGAATGAGGGCTTCGATATCAAAATTACCGTGCTCGTCGGGCGCAACATCCCCGCCCCGATAAGCTACCTCGCACGCCCACGAACCGCCTGCCACGCACACGCGTAAAGCGATTGCCCGCCGAAATGCTGAAATGGACCCACGAATATGGAAGGTTTTACTTTTTAGAGCGCTGATATTTATCGCGTCTAACTCACCGCCTGCGCCCACATCTGATGATGGCGGCACGGTCAATTGTGTCAGCACTTGGATAAAGAGTTGGGCTGTACTGTTCCTCTGGCGGAGTGCCCTTGGGGAACCTTACGCTTGGTGACGCGGCGGTTCCGAAGCGCTGACGTAATAACGCCCCGGTGCAAGGCCGTACAGCCGATATTCGCCGAGGTCGTTGGTGTTGGTGTGTCCGCTGCCATCAAACGCCGCTCACCCTCAACGTAACGCGGCGTGAAAGCTTGCACATCGGCGCCGATTCGTGGGTGTCCATCAACGCCGAACACGTGCCCAGCGATCACACCTGTCGAGAGGAGCTCGAAATCAACGGCATCGAACCTCTTTCCGGGTGCGAGGGGCAGGACTATCCCTTTGTTACTCCTGCCCCGTTGTCCGAACAGCCGGGGTACGTATCCTTCCCTCTCGGCGACGACGGAATAGTTTCCAGGTCTAAGGTCATCGACACAATAAGCTCCGTGTGCATCGGTTAACACCAGCAGCGGAAGGTCTGACGAATCCTCGCGAGTGACACTGATCTCGGCATCGGCGAGCGGCGCACCACTTCCCATTGCTCTGACAATCCCCCGAATAGCGCACGTTTGCGCGCTATTCACGGCAGCTGCCTGAGCGAATAAGGACAAAGCGGAGGCCAGCGGTAGCAAATAGGTAGTGTATTGTCGCAAAGGGCGTCCTCCCCCGCAACTCGCCAAAGCTTCTATATCACAAATAGTAGCTCTATCCACACATCCGATCCCTAAGGCCCGTCGGGCAGACCACCTACACGTAACAGCCACGCGAATCGGCATGTGTGCGGAACTCTACCCTCCAACACACCTGCGAATTGCCTTCTTAACACGGCAGCAGCTGAATTGGGCTTAAGTTAATCCGGCGAGCACGAACTATCCGATTCGGTATCTCGATCGGGCCTGGTGCCTGACGCCGATACAGTTCCCGATAGCCAGTGCATGGATCATTCGGGTCCCGGCGGAATAATCGTAAATCTTGCAACAGAACCGGTGGGTTGATCGCATCGAAAAGTTCAATATTCCATCTTCTCTTTTAGGCATGCCGCCGGGCTGTGTGCTGGCCCCAAGGCTCAGCGAAGTCCATTACGTTTGGCGGCGGCATCTGTTTGGGAGGGGATAGGCTTCGCCCGGCGAATCGGACTCTATAATGTCCGCATGAGCATTCGCCGCACATTCGAACCGCACATAACTCGGCGCCAGCTGGCGGCATTGCTCGCAGCCTCGCCTTTGGCCGCACAGGTGACCTCCACAGTCCCGCCGCAAGGAGCGCCGGCGCCACCGCCTCCTCCCGCCACGCCGCAAGCCAGGCTCGAGAAGGCCTACGCCGATGTGCGTACCGCGAGCGATGAGCTCTCGAAGATCGAGATCCCGATGTCGCTCGAACCGGCTTTCGCCTTCCGCCCATAACGCGATGGGCAAGGCGAAACTCGACGAATCGTCGCTACCGTTCGCTACTCTTCGCGAACTGAACCAAGCGCTTCAAACTCGGCAGATTTCTTCGGTCGAGCTGACCAAATTCTTTTCGAAGCGGCTGGAAGAGTACGGGCCTGAGTACAATGCGCTTGCGTTTTCACTCCGAAAACCCGCGCACAAGGCAGCCAAGGAAGCGGACCGCGAATTCAAAATCGAGCGCTTTCGGGGACCGCTGCAAGGCATTCCGTACGGCGCGAAAGATCTCCTCGCCGTCGCTGGGTATCCGACGACCTGGGGCGCAAAGCCTTACCAGGACCAGGTTTTCGATTACAACGCCACCGTTATCGATCGGCTGAACAAACAGAAAGCAATTCTCATTGGCAAGCTCTCGATGGTGGAGCTGGCCGGCGGCGGGGGATACAGTTCCGCCGCAGCGTCGCTGCAGGGGCCAGGGCTGAATCCCTGGAACAAACAATACTGGTCGGGCGGTTCCTCGAGTGGTTCCGGCGCGGCGGTCGCGGCCGGGCTCGTGCCGTACGCACTCGGTTCGGAGACATCCGGTTCCATTCTTACGCCAGCGTGTTTCTGCGGCGTCACGGGTTTACGTCCTACATACGGTCTCGTCAGCCGGCACGGCGCCATGCCGCTATCGTGGACACTCGATAAGATCGGCGTGCTGGGACACACCGCCGAAGACTGCGCCCTCGTGCTCGCGGCAATCGCAGGGCGAGATGATGCCGACCCGGCCTCTGCACGCAAGAGCTTCTATCATACGCCGCAGTACTATCAGCGTTTCACAGAGCTGAAGATCGGTTACGCGGAGATCGATTGGGCTCAATGGCCCGATGAGCCGCTGCGGCCGGCTTTCGGTCAAGCGCTCGCGGCCGTCAAATCGATCGGGTCACAGATGGTCGAAGCGAAGCTGCCCGATTATCCGTACGGCCCGGTTATCGGCGCCATCATCGATTCAGAAGGCGCATCTGTTTTTGAGCAGTTGATTCGGAGCGGTGGCGTAAATCAACTAGCCGATCAAAGCCAGATTGATGGTCTGAGGGCATCTCTCACGTACTCAGCCGTCGGTTACCTGAAGGCGATGCGCGTCCGCACGCAGATTCAGTCCGCGTTCCGCGACCTATTCGCTGCGCTCGACCTGCTGGTTGCTCCCACACGCTTCAGTTTGCCGGATCGCGCCGACCGGCCCTTCGACGAGACGCCTCCCAATCGTCCAAGCGTGAAAGGAGTCGGGTCGGGGCTGGTGCAGGCTGGAAATCTTTGCGGCCTGCCTGCCATTACTGTTCCTTGTGGGTTTGTGAACGGGTTGCCCATTGGCTTGACCGTTGTCGGCCCTCCCTTTCTTGAGAACCGGGTCGTCGCCTTTGCATCTGAGTTTCAGAAGCGAACGAATTTCCACACGCAGCATCCGCCCCTGGTTTCATAATCTGGCTTCATAATCAGGTACGTCCATCTCTCACCAGGCTGGCGCACGCAACCAGCGCAAGAGTGGCGAGGAACGTCCCGATCACGCTTGCTCTCTTTCTGTTTGGCAGCACAGCGTGAATACCGAGGAACAAGAAGCTGCCGGCGATGATTGAGAGGACAACGGACGTCCACCACGCGCCGAAGGCCGCCTGCCCGGAGCGGCTCGCTCCAGGTTCCGCGATGGCGCCTGCAAGCGTCATCGCCTCGACCGCCATGCCCGCCGCTGTCGCTTTGGCAAGGTTTGAGAATGATCGGCGGCTGATCCAGCCGACAGCCAGCCCTTCGGGCGCCTTGTGCAGCGCCAGCCCGAGAGCCACGGCTGTGTTCGCCAGAGGATTGATGGCGATCGCCCGGATGCTCCAGCCATCCACAAAGCTGTGAATGGCTGTTGCGATCAGCAGTGGCCATACGATGTGGCCCGGAGTTTCAGCCTCATGGATGACGATGCGGTCGAGGAAGATCAAAAGGCCGCAAACGCCCACCGCGAGCAGCCAGGCGGGTGTCCGCCCCGCGTTTTCCGCGACTTCGGGCACAACCCAGAAGAGCGAAAGGCCGAAGAGCAGCCCGCCGCCTGCCGCGGCCACATGGGCCGGCATGAAGCGGGCATGTTCCAGAAACAGGCCTGCTGTAACCGAGCAGAGCGCGATGAGGGTCAAAACCGAGGCGATGACCATTTACTGGCCGGTGACTTTAACGACGAAATAGGTAAATGGCTTCGTTTTTCCAATTAGCAGCTGATGAGGGACACCGGCCGGTATGTGGATGATGTCGCCGGTTGCGACTTCATGCTTTTCACCGCCCTGGATGGAACTGCCACGGATCTCGCCTGGCTTTTGAGTTTGCGGGTTGACTACTTTGCCTCCCGTGACCAAATCGGCGCTTCCGGCCTCAACGAAAAAAATATCGGCTTCATGCTCATGCACTTCGGCCGAACCGGTGGCCTCGCGCTGGGCCAGCATGAAGTAATGCGTGCCGTACCGCGATAGGTCGCGGCTGGCGAACTGGGTTTGTTTCTGCGAAAGTTCCTGTGCCATCTTGCGGATGTCCGCGGCGGAATAAATCTCCACTTTGCCGGATTCGGCCGCTATTGCCGTAAAGCACAGAAAAGATATGGCGAAGAAAGCAGATCTGATCAGGGTGCTGAGGTTCATCACCTAATCATTATTGAGGAACGAACCCGAACGACCGAAGTTCGTTTCGTAATCAGGGCTTAAGGCTTCTCGATGTAGAACACGGGCAGCGGACCGATCGCTTTCACTGTGAGCTTATAGCCTTGGCGGTGGAGCAGACGGACAAGTCCTTCGCCGGGATCGATCAGAGCGGTTTGCTGGGCGTGCTTTTCAATGGTCAACAGACCAGAGCTGGAACCAGCCGATGTGTCTCATATTGGTAAGAGTGATCGCTCGGCTGTCGCATTGGTCAGATGATGGATGGAACGAAAGGATACCTGGCCGGGACGCGCGAATAGAAGTGCGCTTCGAGAAACAGGAGAGAATCCGCTACCACGATAAACCGTTTGCCATCTCTCACAATGGTCGGCTCAGCCATGGGCGGCTTTTTTTAGCTTTGCTGCTCCTGATAGCGGGCCTGCTTCTCGGGATGAGCGCGATGGTGGGTACTGGCTGAAGCCGAACCCGCGCAGGAAAAGGGCTACCACCGCCGGAGCGAGCTGCATGCCTTTCATTACTCGCGAACAGAAGCAGGCAGCGCCAACTGCGACGCCGGGAAGGAACCCGATGAAATAACGATCGACGAAGGCATGTGTCACCAGCCGCCCCAGCACAATTCCGGCAAGAGGAATCAGCAGAAACAGCCAGCCCAGCTGTTCTTCGGGTTGTGGTGGGACTATCTTCGGACGTGGCGGCGGCGAGGAAGTACGCAGAAAGCTGATCAGCGCAAGCGCAATCGCGATTCCAGCAAGCGGGACCATCCCGTACGGAAAAAAGTGCGAGAACGCATTCAAGTTGGAAAGACTTATACTTGCCCAGAAACTCTTGGAAAGGGAACGGATGGCCAGGGCTGCGGGAAACAAAATGATGCCGGCGCAGATTATGCCAACAAGCGCGGCGACCAACGCTTTGATGTGCTGCCGGGGCGGCCGGCCTCGCAGCAGTTCGTAGCTGACGTAGGGAACCAGGCACAGGGAAGTAGCAATGGGTTAGTTCTCCCAGGAAGAAACAAGCTCCAAAAAGCACTGGATAGCGCAACTTGTTCGTTCGGCGTGAAGCCAAACCCAGAGTGCCGCAGCCGAGATCAGAAATCCAGCCTATAAGCGCGCGCTTCATATGAGTAGTAGGGCAGAAATGAACACATGAGGACACCAACTGCGATGAGGCCGTACAGACCGCCGGCGAGACGTGCGACACAACGGAAAACAACCAACAATCCTGCCGAAACCGCGATGCTCGACAGCAACCGCGCTGAAAGCGCGCTTGGATGGAGCATGTGATCGAACAATCTTTCGATCACGAAATAGGTCGGCGTAGAGGCGTCAATCGGTTTGTACATGGCCAGCCATAGGGCTTTCAGGCTGGGAAGGCGTACCAGGGCCAGTGTGCTGATTTCGTCGTACCAGAGCAGACGCCGGGCATCTACCGCCAAGCTGCACGCGCAGAACAGCACGATGCAGCAGATTGCTATCACCCACCCGGTCCGCTCACGAAGCAGACGCGTATAAGCGCTGAGATCTACGTACGCAGTGCGGGTGCTGGCGATTTTGTTTGACTATCTTGCAAGTAGCGTGAGTTTACGGCTTCCGGCGCCGAATGCCGAGGACGACCAGTGCCGCGCCCCCAAATAATAGCAATGCCACCGACGCGGGCTCAGGCACGGTTGCGGTACTGACGATGAAATCATACGTCGGGCCGGACGAGTCGAAACCAGGCTGGCCAGAAGTGGGTGTGTAAAGAAACATTCCTGGAGACGTTTCCGTCAGTCGAACGGTATTGGGCACCGGAAACGGAAAGATCGGGGGAGAATAGCGATCGGCAAGGTCAGTGCCGCCAGCCTTTGAATAGAAGATCACGCTACTGCTTCCGGTGAATTGCAGTTCCGCTTCCGGCACGAGCGGGGTGCCTGTCAGCAATTCCACATTCCCGGAAACGCCAGGGAATGGCAGTGTATAGATGAGAACAGGCGTCTGGAACGGCAGCACAGGATTTGTTCCGGTGGCCGTGAATGGCAGGGGCGTTCCGTTGATGGTGCCGTGGCCGTTTTCATCCAGCGAAATAGTGGTGGCCGGCGCACTCAGGGCAAAGCACGCCAGAAGTGCACCGAATACGAAAACGTAGTTCGAGATACTCTTCATGTTTTGGTTCCTCTCGACTCTTTCCAATCAAGCTTTATATGAACGCGTCATAGATTTGCGCTATGCACGTCGCAGTTACTTAGTAAATTGCCTAGTACTGGTGGTCGGGCTTGTAAATTCTTTATCGGAGAAGCCCCGACCACTAGTACTTATTCGGCCGAACGAATCCTTTACTGTGTTTGCCCGGTCATTTTGGAGTTCGCAAAGATAAACGTGGCCGACCCCCCCGGCTTGCCAAGCGGCGTGATCGTGACTGTCGTGTCCTGCAACACAAGGTACGGAGTAATGTCCACGACGCGGCGCTCGCCGTCTTTTAGTCCGGCGACCTCGACGTAAATGGGAACGAGGCCGTTATCGATGCCGATTCGCGCGTTCTTCAGGCCAGGCGTGCCGTTGTCTATCGTAACGATACCCAGCTGCGTAGTAACGTTCTTGATGGTGATCGGTACAGGAGTGCCTTTCAACCGCTCCGAAGGGACAAAGATCGGATCGATTGTTGCTACATTGCCAGCGACGTCCGTTATCTGGAACACAACGTAAGAAGAACTGTCGGTTTCGGTTTCAGTGAAATTGATCGTTTGCGTTGTGCCAACCGAAAAGGACGGTATGGATACCTGAGCGTCTACCATTTCTGTCGCAATAATGGATTTCAACCCGGATTGCGTGTCCCATGTGCTGAAGCCGAGCACATACGAATTGCCCGATTGCGTAAAGGTGCAGCACGTCCATTGCGGGGGGGTGGTGTCAGATGTGGTGACCGTGAGAGAAAGGTTCGTTGAGCGCACAATCCCTCCTTCGGTTCCTTGAACCACCAGATTATACGTTCCGGGCGCCGCGGTACCTGCATTGATGGTCAGTGTGGATGAACCGGAACTGCTAAGGGACGCCGGATTGAAACTGGCAGATGCACCCGACGGCAATCCACTGAGGCTCAGGTTTACAGAAGAGCTGAGCGATTTCAGAGCCGTGACCGTGACAGTGACGCTCGTGTGCGCATTCTGGTTCGCTGATACGGCGGTGGTCGAAGTAGCAACAGTGAAATCGCTGAGTTCGCCGTAGACCAAAATCGATGAAGTACCGTTCGTCGAATGGGTGGCTGCATACACTCGTCCGTTGGCGATGGTCGGTTCGGTAAAGCGGGGGAACGAACCGACGGGGATCGCGTCGCGCCCTGCATTCTGGTTGCTGTTCCAAAGCTGGGTTGCCACATTAGCGGCATCCAGGGCATAAAAGGTCGTTGCGCCGGTCGTAAATCCGTCACTCACGAAGCCCCAAAGAATGCCGGTTCCGGCCGCGTTTCCGTTACCTGATACAGCGGTAGCAGCCGGCGGGTATTTAGTCGCGATTGTGCCGACGGAGGCGGCTGTGGTATTGAACTTGCCGGTCGAAGGCGAAAACGTGTAGGCCCGGATCACATCGTGTGAACCCCAGACATACAGAGTGTTGTTCCAAAACGCCAGGTCATGAATGTGATCGCAGCCATTCATGCTCAAAGTACAGGTTTGGCCGCCGGTGGCCTGGAAGCTCTGGACGGGAGTGGAGAGATTGTTCGAGTTGAAGAGATAGATGATACCGTCCTTGCCGCCCGTCACAAACAGATTCGTGCCTGGGATATTGAGCGGACCACTAGAGGAGAAATCCATGTCATACGAATTCAACGCCGCGTAATTCGCCGGCGGATAGGATGCCACGAACTGAGCTGCGGAATTGAGCTCAACGAACCGCATCGGATAGTCGCCCTTCTGCGCGTCGGTGGTGCTATTCCCTGTACTTACATTTGCGTCCTGCGCCGGGTGATAGTTTGTGGCGTTTCCAGTATTGAAATAGATATCGCCGACGGAGTCGGAGACCGGTCCTCGGCCCGACTGCCAGATTCCACCTTGGCCGCCATTGGGCGTGCTGTTGAATACCGCAGTCTGACTTAGAGTGGACTTGTTGTAACCCAAAACCCAACCATGCCAGTAATCGCCATCCGGTCCGCAGCCGCCAAATGCTACATAAACCGTGCCATTGGCGAGGAGCAAGGCGGGCCGCTGGATATCGGTGTTCGATGGGTTCAGGCTGACCCTGCCGTTTTGCGCATCGTATCCATTCCCCGCTACGCTGGCCTGGATCAACACTGGACTCCCAGACTTCTCTTTTCCTGTTGTGATGTCAATTGCGTGAAAGTAATGTAGATAGCCGGTTCCGTTCGGGGCCGACGAACTTACTCCGTATGGCGAGGCCGAGACCGCGTAGAGCGTATTGGTGGCGGTATCGATGACGGGTGTTCCGAGGACACCAAGTTGAGGGCCCGTATGTACAGTGGACGGACATGTGTTTCCAGTCGGCGCCGTCACCGCTGTGCCGAAATTTACATGCCAGAGCGGTGTATTAGCGGAACTATCCGCATTGAATGCGTAAACAGAGTTATTCATGGTGGCGACGTACACCACATTCGTGCTGACCCCGTTGATCATGACTCCGGGCACGTAGAGCGGCTGCGCGAACACTTGACCATCGACGGTCCAGGAGAACAGCTTGCCGAACTGCGTGGAATTCACGTTCGACGGGTTGAGGATCATCTCATTTGTGGTCGCCGAAGTGCGGCTCGAATTGTATTGTCCGGTAACGATGGCCGGACTGCCTGATTGTGCCGCAGCAATCTGGACAACAAACGCTACGGAAATTGCTACATGTTTAAACATAGAAACCTGCGATTTACTTCTCCGCGAAATAGGTCCCGCCGCCCAAGCGAGCGAGTGTGAATTGGCAATTACGAAACGCTGCTGTTTCGATGCGTTTGCTAACTCACATAACCCCAGTTGAATAGATAGCACTGGCGGCGGGTAGGTCGCAGGCCGCAAAACTTACAGTACTAGTGGAGTGAATGAGTACTTCTAGTACGAGCCGCCCGTCATCACTCCGGGGCGCAGGTCAATGGCATGACGTCAACGGTTCGCCGCCACAATTGCCCGGATTTCCTGCGACACTTTGGCCGGTTTCTGATCGGCATTGACCTGCCGGATATTCGCATTGGGATAGTAGAGCCCGATGAAGCCCATTTCGCGATGGTAGTCAGCGATAGCCTGATCAAGGAGCGGCTCCTGGTCATCCGGGTTGGTGCTGGTAGCGAGCCGCTTCTTCGCTATAGCATCGGGCACATCCAGTTGCAGGATTATCGGTGATGGCAAGTGCGCCTTCTGGTTCAGGCTTGCGAGAAAATCAGCCTGCTCTTTGGTAGCGGGAAAGCCGTCCAAGATGAATCCCTTGCTGGTGTCGATGGTTTTGAGCTTTGCCTGTACCAACTGATTCATGATCATGTCCTGGCGCGGGTCAATGGCAGGCATGCCAATGGTCTGAATGCTGGCGACCGCTTGCGGGTTGTCCTTGACCAACTGGTCCGCCGAGATGATGGGGAGATCGAATTCCTTTTGCAAAAACGCGGATTGGACATTCTTGCCGCTCCCCGGAGCTCCGATCAGGATTAGGACCAGCGGCTTCGATGCGGGAGGAGCACTCGAAGCGATACCAAAAGTGGCCAGAACTGTAAGGTAGATCAGACGGCTGCGCAGTCGGTTTTGAAGCACAACTATGATCATCGCCTATTCGCAGTGCGATACAAGCGGCGATCTGTTCGATTTCCACGCCCAACTGTATGTGCCGATCCAAAAAATTTTTTGTAGAGCGGGAATATTTCGCCAGTGAACAGAGTATTGGCAGATGAAGGCGGGCGCAAATGGTCCCGTTCAAAAAGGAGAAGGATTTGCCTCGTCGAATCAAAGAGAACTTGAACCAGGATGGAGTAGATCGCCGCGGCTTTCTCGAGTGTATGGCATGGGCGGGCACTGGCCTGATTTGGACGGTAACAGGAGGAGTACTCAGCTCGACAGCCTTTGGCCAAAAGTCACACGATGAGATGCACTCGCGAGGAGGTTTCAGCTTCGTTCAGATCAGCGATAGCCATATTGGATTCAACAAAGAAGCGAACAAGGATGTAACAGCGACGCTCCAGGAAGCGATTTCCAGGATTAATGGGCTCGAGCATACGCCCGACTTCCTGATTCATACTGGCGACCTGAGTCACCTTTCGAAACCGAGCGAGTTCGACACGCTCGATCAGGCGTTGAGATCTGCGAAGGCGGCTCAGACTTTCTTTGTGCCAGGCGAACACGACATGCTCACTGATAACGGCCAGCAATATCTGGAACGGTATGGAAAAGGCACGCACGGCGCTGGCTGGTACAGCTTCGACCACAAAGGAGTTCACTTTATCGGTCTGGTGAATGTTGTCGATCTGAAGGCAGGTGGTTTGGGAACGCTCGGGGGAGAGCAACTGGATTGGCTGAAGAAAGATCTCGCCGGGCTTTCGAGCAGCACACCCATCGTTGTTTTCGCCCACATCCCCTTATGGATCGTGTATCCCGAATGGGGCTGGGGCACTGACGACGGAATGCAGGCTTTGTCCTACATGAAGCGGTTTGGCTCGGTCACTGTTTTGAACGGGCACATCCATCAGACGATGCAAAAGGTCGAAGGGAACGTGTTTTATCACACCGCAATGTCCACTGCGTTTCCACAACCAAAGCCAGGGACAGCGCCCTCACCAGGTCCGATGAAAGTTCCAGCCGAACAACTCCGCGATGTTTTAGGTATCACCCACGTAAACTACATCCCCGGCAGCCACATGCTCGCGGTGGTGGATTCGTCGTTAGCCATGGCTTCCACATCGCAAGCCCGGCTAGAAAAAACGGCCAATACCACCGAGGTAAAGATCGACAATTTTTCCTTTAGCCCCAAATCCCTGACGGTAGAAGCCGGAGCCACTGTAACGTGGACGAATCACGACGATATCCCGCATAACGTTGTGAGCACGGAGAAGAAGTTTTCCTCGCCCGTGCTCGACACGGACCAAGCGTTCTCGTTCACGTTCAAGGAACCAGGTTCTTACCCGTACTTCTGCAAAATTCATCCCATGATGACGGGAACGATTGTCGTGGCGAAAAATGCGTCAGGTACGGCTTGAAGTGACTGGATCACGAATGGTGTCATCCGGCAACTGAGTTGTGAGCTTAAGGAGATTACAGCGATGCGATATCGAAAGATGGTCCTGCTGCCTTTTATCGGCGCCGCGCTCCTCGCAGTAGCCGAGCAATCGGTTACCGAAGCGCCAGCCGGTTTCAATACTCCCACCCAGGGGCTAACGATCGGGCCGGACGGGGAACTGATAGGCAAGCCCGGTACTCAGAGCATGAGCAACGGTATCGCAGAGCCTTCCGGCGATACGTTCGCTCTGGATCAGGCGCAATTCGAACGGCGACATGACCCGAGCACGGGACTGGGTCCGGTGTTCAATGGCACCTCTTGTTCTGAATGCCACCAGAATGTGGTCACGGGTGCAGCCAGCCAATTCACCGAACTCCGGGTGGGCCATAAGAACTCAACGGGTATGTTTGTCAATCCGACCGTTGTGATCAACGCGGGCGCGGACACGGTTACGGGGCGCTCCATCGTCAACGACCGTTCCATATGCCCGCAGGCTCATGAGAGTGTGCCGGACTCCGAGGACATACGTACTCTTCGCGCGGTACTCAATACACTGGGGGACGGCTTTGTGGAGGCTGTCGATGACCGAACGTTCCTTGCAATTGCCGCTAACCAACCTGCTGAAAGTAAGGGTCTGATCCACGGTGAGGCCATTCAAGTACCTATTTTCGAGGCGCCAGGTCAGACAGGCGTAGGCAAGTTTGGTTGGAAAGACCAGGACGCGACGATCCTGTCATTTTCAGGAGATGCCTATTTGAACGAAATGGGTGTTACCAACCGCTTGAAACCGAAAGATGTCACGTCGGTTTGCAAGGTGACCTCTGACCTCGAAGATAAGCCCGACAAGCTGGGCCTGGCTGACATCGACCATTTCGCGCAGTTCATCCGCGGCACCCAAGTGCCACCCAGGGACACGATCTTAGCCGCTTCTCCGGATGCGCTTGCCGGACGCGAAATCTTCGCTGCGATTGGATGCAGCACCTGCCATGTTGAGACTCTGACAACGGATCGTCCGGGAACAGCAATCAACGGCGGGGTCTATCGAGTACCGGAAGCATTGGGCGACAAAATTATCCACCCGTACGGCGATTTTCTGTTGCACGATGTCGGAACGGGTGACGGAATCGTGCAAGTGGGTCCCCAGGACACAGCGAACAAGCTGCGCACAGTGCCACTATGGGGTCTGCACATAAAGAGCCGTTTCATGCATGACAATGCGTCCGATAATTCTGGATGATGCGATTCGACGCCATGCGGGAGAAGCACGCGAAGTCACTGCACGCTTCAACGGATTGAGTTCCCAAGAACAGCAGGAGCTGGTTGCGTTTCTGCGCTCGCTGTAATTCGTCGGATGCGAGCCGGTGAACCGAGTAAGACTTGGTGAACCGGTTGGCAGTAATCTTTCTTCTAGTTGATTTTTCTAGTGGGCCCTGAAGGATTTGAACCTTCGACCAAAGGATTATGAGTCCTCTGCTCTGACCGCTGAGCTAAGGGCCCCAAGCTGGGCGACTGCAATGAGTCGAGTCGTTCTGAGGCGATTGCTCTTTCAGTAGAGTAGCGTCTCAGTAATGACTTCCTGCATTGTACCGTTGATCGATCCCGAATGCTCGAAAGCGTCCTGCGTGGAGGCAAGCCGGATGCACGCGAACCACCCGGCGAATTTAGTCGGGGGCAAAATAAGAGATCACCAGTTTATGAAGATCAGCTCAATCGCGGCGTGGGTTTTCGTGCTGCAAACCAGTTTGCTCGCGGCCGGCAGCGATCCTAGCGGCCAACTTGTGCCGAAACGATCCAGTGAAATACGAGATGGATTTGGCATCAACGCGGACCTCCCGCGCGATCCATACATTCCCTGGAACAGGCGCTGGTGGACCCGAATCTTCGACGCCGGCCTGAATTTTATTCGGATCGGCCAATATGAAAACAGCTCCGATTATACGAGCTGGGAATGGGTTGAGCGGAAACGGGGAGAGTACGCCGTTGTCCCCGAATTGGACGACTATGTCAACTCGCTAGTCGAGAATGGTGTCCACATCGAGATCCAGTTGCTATACGGCAACCCGCTCTACACTTCGCCGGCGGGCCGCGCGCCTGAACTCGTCACGCCGGAGCCGGGCAGTTTTCATAATCCCGACAGGAGCCTATATTCGGTGTTTTGGCCACCCAAGACGCCAGTGCAAATCGATGCATTCACGAAGTATGTGGCATGGATGGTGAATCACTTTCGCGGCCGTGTCGAATACTACGAGATCTGGAACGAACCAGACATCGATTATTGGAATCCAACGCCAAATCCAGAGGAGTACGGTAAGTTGTTCGGGGCTTCCGCCGCGGTGCTACACAAGACGGACGCTAAGGCCAAGATCGTCTTCGGAGGATTGGCGAGCGGCAATGTTGAATATGCCAAACGCGCTCTCGATTCGTGTCATTGCAGCGGCGCCATCGACGTTTTCGCATATCACAATTATCCGGGATACGGCTCGAACGTGAATCCGGAAGCGGCGCATGCGCACGCCGATACAAACATATCTTCCAAACCGCTGCGAGACATGGTTCGCAAGTACCCGGGCATACGCAGCGATCTTGTTTTTTGGGATGACGAGTTTAATGACGGGATCCCATCCTGGCAGAATTCGGATGAATCCGTGCAGGCAAAGTATATTCCGCGTGGGCTCATTCTCGACCGCGCTAGCGGCGTCCGCACGTTCGTGTGGCTCATCGTGGGCGCAACCGACGGAAACGAGATGGACGATTTCGGAATGCTGCACGGTCTGCTTTACCGGCCTGAAGATTTTACGCCCCGGCCCGCCTTTTTCGCGCTACAAAACACGGCTACTCTGTTTTCAGATGCTAAGCCGGATGCAAGCATAATCGCCAGCGCGGAAGCCGTTTCCGCGGCAGGGCAGGAGCCTGTTGTCTACGCGTTCCGTTCGGAATCCGGAAAGGCCATCGTCGCCTACTGGCTTCCGGTGTTGAGCAAGCCCGGGAAGCAGTTCAAAACGCAAACCTTCACGCTTCGGCTAACAAATTCAGGTATACAGAATCCGGTCCTGATCGACATCACGAGCGGTAAGATCTCGAAGGTTTCCTGGACACCTGGCGGAACCCATACTCTGCAGGGGCTCCCGCTTACGGATAGTGTTACCGCCGTGGCTGATGCAAGCTACTTCGACTGGCCCGAGCTACCTGAAGCTCCCAGTGGACTGACTGGCGCGGAATCCACTACTGGCGTCGAGCTCACATGGAAAGTTCATGAGGGGCACCCTGAAACAGTGAGCATAGAGCGCCGCGATGGCCAGAACGGTGCGTGGAAGGAGCTATCGAAGCTGCCTGCCCGGACGACCTCGTTCGTCGATCACAGCGATAAAGCCGGTACCACGGCCGTCTGCTACCGGGTGCGAGCTTCAAACAGCGCGGGCAACTCAGCCTATTCGAACATTGTCGCGGTCGCTGGATTGAAGCAGTAACGACGTGTTCAAAGCGGTTTCAAAGGCAGGTGCGGAGCATTGCTCGTCGTGCCATCTCTTCGCCGCAACCAAGTGACCGCGCAGAATGCGCCCAACCATGAGCCCAGAGCGGCGAAGACAACATATATCGAATTTCCTGTATAACTGATTACCGCGAACGCGGAAAGCAGGTACCAAAGACCGCTCCAGTTCGCCGCGGGGATGCGCCGCCGCGCCGAAACCGCAGAGGTGAATAGGACATAAACTGCATCGGTGGTAGCGGTGGAACACGTGACTCCGAGAGCGATCAGCGGATTTATGCCATGCATAGGTTTTCCCATTTTGGCTTGGCTGGTCCGGGCGGCTCAGGCGAGGAATTCGTCGAAGAGGCCGTCCCGGATGGCTTGCGAGGCGCGCTCGATGTCGTAAGACAAGGGGCGGTCGGAGGTGAGCTTGGGTGAAAGGCGGCGTACGATGATCCGCGCTTTCTCAATTCGCTCGGATGAACGGAGCGGCAGTCGAAACTCCAGGCCTTCGGTGGCGGCGAGCAGCTCAATGGCGAGAACCTGTTCTGCGTTTGTCACGATCTGGCGGAACTTCAGAGCCGCCGTCATGCCCATGGAGACGTGATCTTCCTTATCGCCGGAGGTGGGGACGTTATCCACGCTGGCCGGATGCGCGAGGACCTTGGCTTCGTTCAATAAAGCTGCGGCGCAGACTTGGGCGATCATGAAGCCGGATGACAGGCCGGGCTGCGAGCTGAGAAAAGGCGGCAGACCTTCATTCACGTTGGGATTCACCAGCCTATCGATTCGCCGCTCGCCGATGCTGATCAAGTCGGTTAGAGCGATGGCGGCATAGTCGAGCACGAGACCTAAAGGCGCAGCATGGAAGTTGCCGCCACTTAAAATTTCAGCAGGTTCGCTGAACACGAGCGGGTTGTCGGTCGCCGAGCCCGATTCGATTTCCAATACCGACTGCGCGTGCGCGAGCGCCGACCGTACGGCTCCATGTACCTGCGGCATGCAGCGGAGGCAGTATGCATCCTGTACCCGGCTATCACCGGTCAAGTGCGACCGCCGGATCTCGCTATCGTGCAGCAGATCTCGCAGATGATTTGCTGCGGCGATCTGGCCGGCATGGGGACGGGCGGCATGGATGCGTTCATCGAAGGGAGTCGGAGTTCCAAGCAGCGCTTCGAGCGTCATGGAGCCTGCGAGATCCGCAAGGGCTGTGACGCGCTGTGCACGCATGAGCGCGAGAGCACCTACGGCGGCGATGGCCTGCGTGCCGTTGAGTAGAGCGAGACCCTCTTTGGCCTCGAGCTGGATCGGCTCAATTCCGGCCTCGCGAAGCGCTTGAGCGGATAGAACGCGCTCGCCACTGTAAAACGCTTCTCCTTCGCCGATCATGGAAAGGGCCAGATGGGCCAGCGGGGCAAGATCTCCGCTTGCACCGACTGAGCCCTTTTCGGGAATGACCGGAAGCACCCCGCGGGAGAGCATGGCGAGCAGAGTTTCGATGATCTTGAGCCGGCATCCGCTGTTGCCGCGCGCGAGAACGTTCGCTCGCAAAAGCATTAGTGCTCTGGTCTCGCCCTGGGAAAGAGGATTGCCCAGACCACAGGCGTGGCTTCGGACGAGATTCTGCTGCAGCGTTTCGAGATCGCAGCGGGAGATGGTGATCTCAGCCAGTTTGCCGAAACCGGTGTTGATGCCATATACGATGCGGCCTTCGCTCAGAACCTGATCGACGACCCTACGAGATTGTTCGATGCGGCTGCGCGCACTCTCCGCGAGCTGAACTTCAAGGGACCCTGAAGCGACGGCGGAAATCTGCGCCAGAGTGAGTGGTTTTCCGGCTAATTCCAGCATCGGGAGCCAAGGCTAAAACAGGTGCCCCAATTTCTCTCGTTTCGCTTTGAGATACGCAGCCGTGGTTGCTAGCGGCGGAACAATGATCGGCGCTCTTTCGACGACTTGGATGCCAGCGCTCTGGAGGGCCGCGACTTTGTCCGGATTATTCGAAAGAAGCCGTACTGCACGAATGCCGAAGTATTGAAGAACAGCAGCGGGTAGCGCATAGTCGCGCAAATCCGCCTTGAAGCCGAGCTTCTCGTTTGCTTCGACCGTGTCCAGCCCGCTGTCCTGAAGCTCATATGCACGGAGCTTATTCAGCAGGCCGATGCCACGACCCTCCTGATGTTCGTAGATCAACAGGCCGCGCCCTTCTTCCGCAATCTGATCGAGCGCCAGCTCGAGCTGTGAACGGCAGTCACAGCGGAGGCTGTGGAATACATCACCGGTCAGGCACTGCGAGTGAATACGCACGAGGGGAGGCCCCTGCTCGGCAGATAAGTCGCCCAACTTCAAAACGACAGCTTCTTCTGTTTCGTCGCCGCGTATTCCTTCGAATCCGAAAATCCGAAACCCCCCAAAACGGCTTGGGAAGTCGGCTTCGGCGATCTTATTCAAAACAAAATCGGACAAATGGGATCCTGCTTACTAAGGACCCGCTCGCACTATCCCCACGCGATTTGATGTCCTTAAGCTTCTAGTATAGAAACGAGTACTCTCTTCCAGCCGCAACATGGTGACCCAACAAGAAATCGCGGCGTTCCTGATCAAGGTCGCGGTGTCGGCTTCGATCGCCAGCATTCTGATGCGTTTCGGCCGGATCCAGAAGATTCTGCTGCGCGACGACCGGACGGTTGGAGACCGCGTGCTGCTGGCGTTTATCTTTTCCGTGCTGTTCGGGGCAACCGCCGGCGTGCGAATCCTGAGCAGAAATCAGTATCCGGCGATTGATCTGACGCTGGAAGGCTCAATCATTGCCGGGATGCTTGGAGGATACGTCAGCGGGCTCATCACTGGTCTGTGCGTTTCGATCCCTGCAATGTTCACAGGTAAGTTCATGTCCATGGTTCTTTTTGCCGGGACGGGGATCATCGGCGGTCTCATCCATGACTTGGCGCCGCGCATGGAAGACATCTGGTCGTTCTCGCCATTCGTCGACCTGAATCTGTACCGGCTGCTGCGGCAGTTACTGAGACTTAATAGAAAGCCGATACAGCGGCGGGTGATCGAGCTGGCAGGTTTTAACATTATCTGCAATTCGCTAGTTGTTGTTGCGGAGCTACTCCGGTGGGCGGTTTTTTACACCTTCAAATCCAGGAACGTATTCTTCATGCTGGAGTACATCAAGGGGTTTACACGCAGCAACCACGTGAGCCTGCGGTTGTTTGCCGCATCGGCTGCCACGACTCTTTTTGCGGTGTCGCTGCCGATCCGCATCTGGAGCAGTTTTCGCGCGGAACGCCAACTGGAGATCCAGCGCGCGCGCCTGACCGAAGCAAGGCTCGCTGCGCTCACGAATCAGATCAATCCTCACTTCCTGTTCAACACTCTGAACTCCGTATCGTCGTTGATTCGAATCGATCCGGAACGGGCGCGCAGCATGATCTACAAGCTTTCCAGCATTCTTCGCAGGCTGCTGCGGAAGAGCGAGAACTTCTCGCCGCTGCGCGAGGAGATCTCATTCATCGACGATTACCTTGCAATCGAAGTTGTGCGTTTTGGCGACAAGCTCCGGTTCTACAAGGAGATTGACCCGGATACGCTGGACCGCCTGGTTCCGAGCATGATTCTGCAGCCGATCATCGAAAACTCGATCAAACACGGGCTCGCAAACAAAGTCGATGGCGGCATGGTCCGGCTGCGGACGTGGATGGAGGGCTCCCGGCTGAACATTTTGGTCGAAGACGACGGCATCGGGATTGAGGAATCAAAGCTCGATGCGCTTTTCGAGTCGGGTATCGGGGTAAGCAATGTGAACGAAAGACTGCGAGTCCTTTTTGGCGCCGGTTACCGCATGAGCATCGATAGCAAACCAGGGCAGGGTACTCAAACGCTGATTGAGATACCAGAGCTCGAAGGGCAGTTTCTCGAGTCGTCGGCCGAGAGACTGGTCGAGCGCTGAACGCGCTACTCAGGCCGAGTACTTGGATGCCTGAATTCCGGCGAGCACACCTCGCATATAGGCGAAGCTCTTTTGCATTCCCGGCATGGGATTGTCGGCCTGGACCTCATATTCGAGGTTTACGCAACCGGGATATTTCATTTTAATGAGCTGGAGGAAGATCTG
Source organism: uncultured Acidobacteriaceae bacterium (assembly GCA_963846185.1). GTDB lineage: Bacteria > Acidobacteriota > Terriglobia > Bryobacterales > Bryobacteraceae > Bog-105. The sequence continues at coordinate 64,610 of CAWJVA010000015.1, forward strand.
AGGAATGGGCAGCTTGCCTTCGCCCACGGGCACCTGACTGTCTTTCGCCATGGGATCGGTGAGATCCTTAACATGCATATCGAGAAGGCGAGGACCGGCTTCCGCGATGGATTGCACAACGTTGACTCCGGTGCGCGAAGTGTGTCCTACATCGATGCATAGGCCGCAGCGCGGATCCATGTTTCGCACGACTTCGAGAACGCTTTGCGGCGTGGGAAATTGCTTGTCCTCAGGACCGTGATTATGGACGGCGATTTTGATGTTGAACTCTTCAACATACTTGCCGAGCTTGGGTAGCGTCTCATGCGTGGGTGCGCAGACGATGAGGGGGGCGCCGAGCAGTTTCGCGTACTCAAATTTGTGGCGGATGTCGGCATCGTCATCTTTGGAGAAGCTGATATTTCCACACCCAACGATGATGATGCCGGCATCGGAGAATTGCTTCTTGGCTGCGTCAATCTGATCGGGCGTGCTGTCCAAAGCGAGATGGAAGTCTTTGACGTTCAAATAAGGAGTGCCCAGCTCCTTGGTCATTTGGATGGCCTGTTCGCGCGTGAATTTGCGGAAGGAGTAAGAGGCTACGCCGAGCTTGAAATCGGCGCCCCCGAGATGATATTGCTGCGATCTGGCGGGCAGCGTGGCGAGCACTCCCGCTGCGGCCGGCACACTTTTCAGCACGCCACGCCTTGTCATATTCCGCATCATTTCAAATTGCCTCCAATTCCTCTTCGAGTAGCTGCTTGTGATACAGCTCGGCGTAGTAGCCGCCGTGCTGTTGCAATTCCTGGTGCGTGCCGATCTCGACGATACGGCCGCGGTCTAGCACGACGATTCGATCCGCATTTTGCACAGTTGAGACACGATGCGAAATCAGGATTGTGGTGCAATCGCGCATGACGCCGGCCAGACCACGCAGAATCTTTTCTTCCGTTACGGTATCGACGCTGGATAAAGCGTCGTCGAGAATCAGGATGCGCGGATCACGCAACACGGCGCGAGCGATTGCGGTGCGCTGTTTCTGACCGCCGGAGAGCGTGAGACCGCGTTCGCCGATGACGGTTTCGAGCCCATTGGGAAACGTTTCGATATCGCTCGACAGCCCCGCGACATCGGCTGCCCAGCGGATTTGCTCCATGGTCGCATCCGGCGCGCCCCAAGCGATATTTTCCGCGAGTGTGGCACTGAACAGGAAGGTTTCCTGCGGGACGAAGCCAATTACCCGCCGGAGATCTTCGGGGTCGAACCGCCGGAGGTCGATTCCACCGATTTCGACTGTGCCCCGGGAAGGGTCAAACAGGCGTGGAACGAGGTTGACCAGTGTTGTCTTGCCGCTGCCGGTATGTCCTACAATCGCGATGGTCTCGCCCGCTTGGATCGTCAGATCAATGCCAGATATGGCTTCACGGCTTCCGAAGCTGACGAACACGTCGCGAAAACGAATATCCGCCGAGCGGCCGGCCGGAACAGTAAGCGGTTTATCCGAAGGCCGGGCAATACTTGGACGCTCATGCAAAAGCTCGTTAATGCGATTCAAGGACGCGGTGCCACGCTGCATCAGGTTGACTACCCAGCCGAAGGCGATCATGGGCCAGACGAGCATACCCATATAGGTGTTGAACATGACGAAGCTGCCCAGCGTGATCTTGCCTTCGAGCAGTTGACGGCCGCCGGCCCATAAAACGAGCAGAAATGTCATGCCGATGAGTGCCTGCAGGGCCGGCATGAACATACCCTGAATGCGCGCCAAGCCAATGTTTTCGCGCACGTACTCCCGGTTCAGCGATTCGAACTGCTCGACTTCCGCTTTCTCTTGCGCGTAGGCACGAATGACGCGCACACCGGCCAGGTTCTCCTGCACTTTACTGCTGATATCGGAAAACATTCTCTGGATGTGTTCGAACCGGGTATGAATACGGCGTCCGAACAGGACGACCGCTATCGACACGAAGGGCGCCGGAATGAGAGCGATCAGGGTCAGGCGCCAGTCCGAGTTGAGCATGACGATCATGGAAAGGATCAGCATGACGCTGGTTTCGCTCCAATACATAATGCCGGGGCCGAGCATCATGCGCACGGCGTTCAGATCGTTGGTGCTGCGCGCCATGATGTCACCTGTCCGGTAGCGGGCGAAGAAGTCCTGCGATAGCTCGACCAGATGAAAGAAGAGGTCGTTGCGAAGGTCGTACTCGATATCGCGCGAGATCCCGATGATGATCACGCGCATCCAGTACTGGAAGATTCCTTTTACAACGGAGAGAGCAATCAGCAGCGAGGCGAACAGCAGGACCGTTCGCAACTGGAAGCCCGTGGTAAGCGAGTCGACCCCGTACTTAATGACGAGGGGAAGGGCGGCGGCGAGGGCGTCTTTCATCAACAAAGCCCCAATGCCGAGAGCCAGGCCGAAACGGTAGCGGCGGAGATAAGGCCAAAGCGTTCGTAGGGACTTCAGCATCAAAGGCCCACCCAGGTAGCGACCGTCTTGGTCCACTCAAGCAGAAACGTCTTCTGCCCTTCGCGGTTCTTCCACCATCCGCCGGGCGAGAAATCGCGGTCCGGAGCTGCAACTGCTACCACCTTCAGCCACGGGTTGGCCTGGCGGAAATCACGGGCGGCGCGGCGCGTATGAAAGTTGCTCGTCACCAGGAGAATCTTCTTCACTCCGTTCTCTTTCAGGATGCCTCCGACGTACTTTGCTTCGGCAGTAGTAGAATTTACGCCCGGTGGCAGCCAGACAGGCCGGAAAAGATAAGCCGGGTATCCCTTTTGTTCGGCGTAGGTAATTGTCATATCCGACTCGTGGCCGATGAGTGAGCTCGGACCGTCAACCAGAATGTAGGGTACATAGCCCGCCTGAGCTAGTTGAGCTGCTTTCGTGATCCTGGTTCCGAGCCCGTCACCGCCGAGCACCAACGCGCAATCGGCTTTTTGCGGCCCGTCATCTTCTACTAAAGCACTCCCCAAAAGAGTGAAGAGCCAGGAGTGCAAACTCCAGGCCGCTAGGAGCAGGACGATAAGGAAAAGAAGGAGATATAAAGGACCGCGTCTGGCGGAGCCGCTTTGCGCTCTATGCCCCAGCCCTAATCCTCATCCGACGAATCAGAAGAGTCTTGCGCTGCGAGTATCGAGCCGTCCGACGGTTTTGAGCTTTTGATAGAGGCGCTCGATTTCGTCTTCTTCCTCGGAGCTCAGCATCCGGACGGGTTGGTCCAGGACGGGTGTTTCGCTGCGCGAGCCGTTCATGCTTAGCCAGGTCCAGTAGTCCCGATACGCTACTCCGTCGAAAGTAGCAAGCTGAGAGTTCTTGCGGAGTTGCAACAGGAGCTTTTCGATGCGCTCCGGCTCTCCCGGATAAATGAGGATACGGCGGCGAGCATTGGTGAGTTGAAGATGAAGGACGAGCGGAGAGAGAAACCGGCTGGTGTTGATCTCGCGAATCTCCCGCCAGGCGATTGCGCGTTCACCGATATTGAATTGAGTTTCGCCAATGCGAATCGCAGGGCGTGCGGCAAGCCAGAACAAGGCGGCAGCGGTGCCGGCACAGAGGACGCCCGGCACAAAGGCAAGGGGCGCACGGAATCCGCATAAGACGCAAACCACAGAGCCGGCCAACGCCGCCCAGCCGACGCGCGAGTACAGACGCGAGGGCACAAAAATCTCGACGGTCGGCTCCATGTTTACAGGCTACTCCCGGCCCACAGCCCCGTCAACGCGCATTTCGCTGTCGCGCGCGAGTTCTTGACAAATTAGTTTGTTACTCGCCGGGCCAACGGCGACTTGCCATCAAAATGCCCTTTCTTATATAGAGAACTCCGCTCAAAATGGTGAAGAAGGCTGTTAAGAACAGTGCCGTCATTTCCAGGGCATGGATGACACGAGCGGGGTATGCGGCGAGAACGAGGACGAGCAGGGTCAGGATGACCTGGAAGAAGGTACTGACCTTGCCGGAAACCGACGGCCTGAACTTCCGAACGTTGCGATAGCATCCTGAGTAGCAGCGCACCCACAACAATCACCAGATCCCGCGCAATCACGAGAACAAGCAACCAGAGCGGGATGAGCCCAATGAGGCCCAGAGTGATAAAGACCGCTCCGAGAAGCACCTTATCCGCCAAAGGATCGAGCACCACGCCGAGGCGTCCGCTTACTCCGAGCCGGCGGGCGGCAAATCCGTCGAACCAGTCAGTTAGCCCGGCAGCCAACACGAGCGCCAGCGCGGTCCGAAAGCGATGCTCGACCAACAGCCAAACGAGGAAAGGAGAGACGACCAAACGGCTGATGGTCAGCAGATTCGGGAGCTGTCGCAATTCGAGAAAGCCTTATGAAACAAAGGCGGAAGCAGCTGCATAGCGCTTCCGGCCCGCCCGGTCATCGAGAGTCACTATCTTGTAGAAGGACGGATCCGAGGTCAGCTGCTTGACAAGTTCGACGTGCAGCTTGTGGCCGGCTTTCTCGGCGACGACGCAGCCGAGCAGGGGGCGGCCGATGAGTGCTAAATCACCAATCAGATCAAGCGCTTTGTGTCGGCAGCATTCATCGGGAAATCGCAAGCCGCCGGGATTGGCCACTCCGTCGCGCGTAAAGCATACGGCATTTTCGAGAGTGGCGCCGCGGATGAGGCCCTGATCGCGCATCTGGTCCAGCTCGTATTCGAAGCCGAAGGTTCGGGCGGGTGCGATTTCGCGCGCATAGTCCTCTGGCGTGACATCGATTTCAAGACTCTGTTCGCCGACGAGCGGATGGTCGAAGAAGTTATGGCAGCGGAGTTGAAAGCGGTCAGCGGGAAAGATCGTTACAGCCTTGCCGCCGGATTCGACGCGGACCGGCTTTACGATCTGCATATAGCGGCGCAGGCGGCGCGATTTTTGAAGGCCGGCCTGCTGGAGCAGTTCGACAAAGGGGCGGCCGCTGCCGTCGAGAATGGGCAGCTCCAGATTATCGAGCTCGATGAAGGCGTTGTCGATGCCCATGCTGTAGAGCACGCTTAGCAGATGCTCCGTGGTGGAAATGAAAATGCCCTTGGGATGCATCAGGCTAGTCGCGTAGCTGACGCGTTCCACATATTGCCAGCTGGCCGGAATGGGAGTGTTGTTCAGGTCAGTGCGGACGAACACGATTCCAGTGGCGGGCGGGGCAGGAAGCATGCGAAGCCGAACCGGAGCTCCATGGTGCAGCCCGATCCCTCGCACCTCCACGGGACGGCAGATCGTCGTTTCAAAATGCATCTAAGAAGCTGTCAGCAGAGCTAGCAAGCCAACAGCATAGCAACTGAGCGCCGGCGTCCGCTGTAATTATCTGATTACACGGAGTTTGCAGGCCGTCAGGTGTATCATTTCTGCCACACGGCTAATGGATTTTCGGTAAAGGATGTGTTGTTTCAGCCGCACGCGGCAGCAAGCGCACGAATTCAGGGAAAAATAAACAGCGGACGCTGTGATGAAATGAAGTTTCACAACGTGCCCTTCCGATCTGCGGATCGCACGCAAGGTCACGCCAGTTTCCAAATGTCTACTCGTAGAAAGATTCGTTCGACCACCATTCTGTGCGTGCGCCGGGACGGAAAAGTTGTTCTTGCCGGTGATGGACAGGTCACTATGGGCAACGAAGTCCTCAAAAGCGGCGCCCGAAAGCTGCGGCGCCTGTATAACGGAAAAATCATCTCTGGTTTTGCCGGGTCGACGGCTGATGCGTTCGCACTGTTCGCCCGCTTCGAAGCGAAGCTGGAGCAGCACAGCGGCAATCTTGCGCGCAGCGTAGTGGAACTGGCTAAGGAATGGCGCACTGATCGTATGCTGCGCCACTTAGAGGCATTGCTGCTGGTTGCAGACGTTCAGAACATGTACATTGTTAGTGGTACTGGCGATGTGATTGAGCCGGACAGTCCTGTAGCCGCCATCGGATCCGGTGGAGCTTACGCCAAATGCGCCGCGGTCGCGCTGCTTGATAACACGAACCTGGGCGCTCGCGAAATCGTCGAGAAGGCAATGAAAATCGCCGGTGAGATCTGTATCTATACCAACGACAGTATCGCGTTCGAGGAGCTGCCCTAAATGGTTATCTATCTCCCGCAGCAATCGTCAGATGAAGCACCGCTGCTTGACGAACTCACTCCTCGTGAAATCGTAGCGGAACTGGACAAGCATGTAGTCGGCCAGGCCGACGCGAAACGTTCTGTGGCCATTGCGCTGAGGAACCGCGTACGGCGGCAGAAGCTCGAGCCGGAAATGGCCGAAGAGGTCATGCCGAAGAACATTCTCATGATCGGGCCGACGGGGGTCGGGAAGACGGAAATTGCGCGGCGTCTGGCTAAGCTTGCGAATTCGCCGTTCCTGAAGGTGGAGGCGAGCAAATTCACCGAAGTCGGCTATGTGGGCCGTGACGTCGAAAGCATGATCCGCGACCTGGTGGACGTTGCGATCGATATGGTTCGCGAAGAGCGACTGGAGCAAGTGGCGGACCGCGCCGAACAGCAAGCGGAGGACCGTTTGCTTGACTTGTTGATGCCGCCCCAGCCAGAACCTGCCGAGAGTGTGGAGCGGACGCGCGAGAAGCTGCGCGAGAAACTGCGCGCCGGCAAGCTCGATGACCGTATGGTGGAAGTGGATGTAAAGGAACGCGGACCGACCTTCGAGGTGTCGACCAACGGCAACGTCGAAGAGATGGACATCAATCTGAAGGATGTCATCCCGGGTCTCTTCGGCCCGCGCACAAAGAAGCGCAACATGCGGGTTTCCGAAGCGCTCGAGTACCTGATTCAGGAAGAAGAGCAGAAGCTGGTGGACATGGATCAGGTGACGCGCATTGCGCTCGAACGCGTGGAGAGGAACGGGATCGTGTTCCTGGACGAGATTGATAAGATCGCCGGGCGGGAAGGGGGCCATGGACCCGATGTGAGCCGGGAAGGCGTGCAGCGGGACATCCTGCCGATTGTCGAAGGGACAACGGTGAACACGCGTCACGGCTTCGTCCGGACGGATCACATTCTTGTTTATCGCGGCTGGAGCGTTTCACGTTTCGAAGCCCGCGGACCTGATCCCCGAGCTGCAGGGGCGCTTTCCGATCCGCGTGGAGTTGAAATCGCTGACGGAAGCAGATTTCATTCGAATTTTAAGGGAGCCCAAATCCGCGCTGGTGAAACAGTACACGGCGCTGCTCGATACTGAAGGCATCAAGCTCAGCTTTACTGAGGATGCGGTGATCGAGATCGCGCGCAACGCGGCTCAGGTGAATGAATCGTCTGAAAACATCGGGGCGCGGCGGCTGCACACGATCATGGAGAAGCTGCTTGAAGACATCTCGTTCGAGGGCCCAGATTTGAAGAAGAAGACGGTGAAGATCGATGCCGCTTACGTACGCAAGCAATTGGCAGACATCGTGAAGGATCAGGATCTGAGCAGGTATATTCTGTAGTGCGGTTTCGATGGCTCGTGGCCGCCGCAGCGGCAGCGGTTATATGGTTAGGGGGATGCGGATACGTCGGGCCGGTGCTTCCGCCATCGCCCGAAATTCCGCAGGCGATTGCGAACCTGACGGTGATCGAGCGGGGCGATCAGATCGAAATCAACTTTTCGACACCACCCCGCACCACCGATAACCTGCCTGTCAAGAAGTTCTCAAAGATAGAGCTGGCCATCGGTCCTGACGTACATCCGTTTGATTTCGACCGCTGGTCGGCTTCAGCGCGGCAGTATGAGATGGCGCCGCCGCCACCCAACGATCCGGACGAGCCGCAGTCACAGCCAATGTACAAGCGCGTACCCGCTTCCGAATGGGTGGGCAAACAGGTGGCGGTGGCGGTGCGAACGTCGGTGAAGAAGGCCGACCATTTTTCGTCGTGGTCGAATCGCGTGGTCCTGGATGTGATCCCACCACTTGCGCCTCCCGAGGTGCAGAAGCCCGAGCCGACCGCGAAGGGCGTGCTCCTAAAGTGGACGAGCGAAGGCGAAGGGGTTCAATACCGGATTCTGCGACAGGGAGCCGGCGAAGGCAGTCCGGTCCAGATCGGAACATCAACAACTCCTGATTACGTAGATGCCGGCGCCCAATATGACACGCTGTACCACTATTTGGTGATTGCATTCAAAGGGCTTTCGGAGAGTCTGCCGTCTGAACCACAGGAGATTACGCCGATCGATAAATTTCCGCCTTCGGTACCGGCAAGCATTACGGCGCTCGCGGGCCCCGATTCGATCGAAGTGTCGTGGCAACGCAGCCCCGAATCTGACTTAAAGGGCTATTACCTTTACAGGTCTGTAAACGGCTCACCTTTCACGCGGATCGGCGATGCGCTCGCCGTTCCGACTTACAGTGACCACGACGTGCAGCACGGGAAAACGTACAGATACCAAGTGAGCGCGTTCGATCTGAAAGGGAATGAAAGTGCGAAGTCGTCTGCGGCTGAAGTGGCGTTTTAGAGCTGGCGATGATCCCGCTTGCGGCCCGGAGAAATGGCGACTTTCCGCGCTGTGTAAGCACAACGTTGCTATCCATTCAGCTTGGGCCAAGCGCCCCGACAAATGCGAAACATGCGCAGCCCGTTTGCGAAGACCTTGGTCATCTTGCTAACGCCGTAGACTCGTTCCTGATAATGAACTGGCATTTCGACCACCTCCAAATGCAGCTTCGACGCGCCCAGTATCAACTCATAGTCGCCCCAGAGATCCCGGATGCCCCACGTTCCAAGTCCTTTTTCGATTCTCATCCAGTCTCTGCGCCACAGCACCTTTGTCCCACATAAGGTGTCTTTGAAACGCTGCTTCAGCAGATAAGAGAAGACAATGCCAAAAACTTTATTCCCGGCCCGGTTAAAAAATTTCATCGCTGCTTTTGGTATGGGATAGACGAGGCGGCTGCCATTGATGAATTCGCCTCTGTTTTCGACAAGAGCGTGAAAGAAAAACGGTAGTTCCTCGGGCATGACGGTGAGGTCCGCATCGAGGATCATCAGCACATCGCCTGTGGCGTGACGGAAACCAGTCCAAACGTTCTCGGCTTTGCAGATGCCCGGCCCATTCACAAGGCGGATGTCCCTATGTGGGTACAGCGACTGCATACGTCGAACCTCATCTGCCGTTCCGTCCGTAGATTTGTCATCGCAGAAGATAATTTCTGTGTGCTTCCCCATATCGGGAATGCGCTCGACTCCAGCCGCAACATTGCCGCGCTCGTTCCGACAGGGCACGATCACGGAGACCGAGACATCGTCGCTGTTGCGCGGGATCGGATGCGGGCGCGCGACGACGATCTGAATCATGCAAAGCCGGCGCAGACCCGGCAATTTGGCCAAGAAATCGTTGAAGAGCGAAGAGATTAAAGGAATGTACTTCGGCAGAAGCAGAATCTGGTGAGTACGCAAAGGGCGAAAGCCGGACAGATCCAGGAAGCCGCGTACGTCGGCATCGCTAACCCAGTTAGGCTCGATGCAGGGCGAGCGAAGTCTGATAGCACTCGCGAAGCCGAGAATAGGCTCCCACAGCTGGTTGTAATTGATTATGAGGACTCGCGTCTCAGGCGTGCAGTGCGCTCGGACGCGCTTCAGCGCTGCGAGAATGTCCACGGTATCGAATATGTGTCCGACAATTACATAATCGAACGTCTTGCCAAGGCTGACATCCTCCGGATCTGCGCACAAGAACTGTAGTTCGGGATGATTCTTCTGGGCTATTTCAACCAATCGTTGGCTGATCTCAATCCCAACACCGTATGACGGCTGCACCGAGGCAAGCAGATCACCGGTCTGGCATCTGATTTCCAAGACTCGCTTGTGAGGTTCTATGATGAATCGCAATAACCGCTTTATTCGATCGTAGTAATAGCGGTTCTGCCGAATCCATTTTTCCCTTTCCGGTGCGATTCGGTCCTGCAGTGCGCGGCGTTCGTCGCGGCTGGATTGCAACGCTCCGATTCCCCAAGTCGCCTTTTCGATATCAGTAGCTTGCACGTGAATTAACCTTCCCTCGGCGAGCAGCCAGATCGACAGGATGTTTCGCGTGCGAAAATTCCCTCGTCAACACGATGAGCGTTTCAACTGCCCAGGAGAACCTACTCACAACGGCGTACTCGCTTTTGAGAAGCTCAGGCGTGCTTCAAACTGCGGTTGGGCAGCGATGTTTCCGGTCCGCCTACTTCTTGTACAAACGTTATATCGAAGATGATCTACTCGGGTTGATACAGCGTCATCCAGATTTCCTGGGAGGAGGGAACATTCTGGACATCGGTGCAAACATTGGTTACACATCATCAATTTTGGCCCGTCAGGCGAATTCCGGCAAAAAGGTCTACGCGTTTGAACCGGAGCCGTTCAACTTTGCTTTGCTGAGCCAGATCGCTGCCAGCCCTGAATTTAAGGACAAGATCATCGCTCGGCAATGTGCGGTCGGAGCGGAGAACGGAACCGTTGATCTTTGGCTCAATCACCGTCATCACGCCGATCACCGGGTCATCACGTCTGATTTTCGCTCGGGCCATCCAGAAATGGATAGCACCAGGGTACCAATCATCAGTATCGATTCGTTTTTCGAGAGCAATCCGGAACCAGTCGCGTTTGTGAAAATCGACGTCCAAGGATACGAGCTGCCGGTGTGTCAGGGCATGGTACGTACGCTCGAGAAGAATGCAGATATCACGATTGTGCTTGAGTATTCGCCAGGTGGGATGCGCTCGCTTGGGTTCGATCCATCGGATCTCATCACCTTTCTGAAAGATCGCGGCTTTCGACCTTATTTAGTCCGCCCGAAGGGAGAACTCTCGCCCGGCATGCCGGCGGCAATCTCAGATTCCGGCTACGTTGATCTCCTATTTAGCAGGAATCCACTGATCTCCGGAGGTGGGGGCTGACTCAAGACACACTCGAACGTCGCGCGTCGACGGGTGAGCATCTCGCGTTCCCGGCCCTGGCCAGTGCCGCGCCTGCCGTTCTGATTGCAATTCTTTGCCTTGTGCCTTTCCTGAACAAGGCGTTCCTGGTTGACGACCCGCATTTTCTAGCGATGGCGGCCCAAATTCTCAAGCAGCCGCTTCATCCCATGGACTTCCAGGTCTGTTGGAACATCGTTGAAAACTGCATGAAAGCGTACGCCCTGACGCCGGGGAACGCTCTTATGGGCTACGCCTTAGTGCCTACCGTTCTTGCGGGCGCGCACGAGTGGATAGCGCATCTCACGCAGATGTTCTTTGCAGCAATCGCAATCGTTGCGATGTCTTCGCTGGTCCTCAGGCTCGGCTGGGATCGGAACCACGCGATGATTGGAGCTCTGTTGCTGGTGGGACTTCCACCGTTCCTGCCTATGGCAAGCACCGCTATGCCGGACGTTTTGGCCACGGCGATTGCACTGATTGCTATGGAGCGAATGGCGGCGTGGAAAACAGAGCAGAAGTGGATGCAGGGCGTCGCGGCGGCGATTGCACTTGGACTTGCCGGCTTCGCACGCTCTCATCTAGCGCTGTTGGTACCGCTCGCCGCATTCTTTCTGTTGGACTCCCTCGAGCCAAGGGAAATGTTGCTTCAGATTCGGCGGCGAGCCTGGCTGTGGAGTCCAGTGCTGGCCGGCGGCATTTTGTTGCTTGTCGTCATTCTTATTACGCGGGAGCGGAGCATGGCGCTTGACCCGCCCCCAGTTTTCAGAGGCGCTGCGCACTTACCACGCAATGTTCGCTCCTATTTGCTTTATCTCGCATTTCCGCTTCCGTTGGCAGCTGCCTGGCTAGTGAGCCGCCGGAAAATCGGCCGGCTTCGGATCGCAGCCGCCGTGGTCGCGGCTGGCGTGATTGCGGAGTTGCTGCCTCCGCCAAGAGTCGTTACCTTTCTAGCCGTGATTGGATTTGCCGCACTCGTGGACCTGCTGATTGACGCCTTACGCAAGCGGAATCACCGTGAGCTCGTTCTGCTGCTCTGGATATTGATTCCCGTGCCGATCGTTTATTACGGACATCTTCCCATCAAATACCTGTTGCCGTGTGTGCCGGCTATCATTCTCCTCTGCTTCGAATTAAGTGTTTCAGTGTCGACGCGCGTGGCTAAGGCCGCGGCGATTTGCCTTATTGTCGCGGGTACCGTTTATTCTCTTCTCATCCTGCGGTCTGACGCGGAATTCGCTAATTTCGGCCGTTCTGCCATGTACAGCCTGGTTCGACCCGAAGTTGCGGCGGGGCGAACGGTTTGGTACACGGGCAATTTCTCCTCGTACTGGTACGCCGGAAAGGCGGGAGCCAAACTTTCAACTCCGGAGGGACCACAACCTGGGCCCGGCGACATGTTAGTGGTAGGCGCCTACGAAGAACTCGGGCGGCCGAACTCCCTTGCGCGCTTCCCGGATCGAACGCTTGTGAGAACGATCTCGCATACGTACACGTTGGGAAGAACAATGGGGGCGGGCAAAGGGCTTTACAGTAACAGTGCAGGCAACTGGCTGTGGGGGTTTGGTTCAACCGACTGGGACCGATACGAACTTTGGCGGATTGACGGAGCGCCTTCCAATAACTTCCTGGAGAAACCACCGGAATCGCGCTGATTGTTCGGTTCGCGGCAGTGACTGGAAGTAACAAACCTATCGGCTCATGCGCTTGATCGGCTGAAATCGGCTGCATGCTAGCATCAAGCCATGAAGGCGAGGTCGATTCCGGGAGCGCCTATTTGCTCGAATTCCTGAAGAGTTTTGTAAGCTCATTCCAGGACTTTCTGTTCCTTTCCGGCCGCGCATTCGCCAACTTGGTTCGCCGTCCGCATTACTACGGCGATGTCATCCTTCAGATGGACATCATCGGCGTTGGCAGCCTCTCCATCGTGCTGCTTACGGGCGCATTCAGCGGTGCGATTATCGCCCTCCAGATGGCGCGTGCGCTTAATACGTACGGTGCGAGTAGCCAGGTGGGCACTATCGTGTCACTCACGCTGGTGCGCGAACTTGGACCCGTGCTGACAGCGATCTGGTCGCGGGCCGCAACGCATCGGGGATGGCCAGCGAACTGGGATCCATGAAGGTCACTGAGCAGATTGATGCCATGCGCGCGCTGGGCACTGACCCCGTTCAGAAACTTGTAACGCCACGTCTCATCGCGACGGCGGTGATGCTTCCTTGCTTGACGGTGGTTGCCGATGCAATCGGTTCTGTTTGGCGCATATCTGGTTGCCGTTCCGTTACTGCACATCATCGGCGGCAGGCAGTATTGGTCGACCTTCTGGCGGGCGCTGGTGTTGAACGATCTGGCGCAAGGGCTTGATCAAACCGCTTCGTCTTCGGCATGATCATTGCGCTGGTCGGTTGCTATTACGGCCTGCAAACCACGGGTGGCACGCAGGGGGTGGGCCGCTCCACAACGCAGGCGGTGGTTGTCTGCCTCCATCTGGATCTTCGTCGTGACGTTCCTGATCGACAAGATCTTCGTCAATCTCTGAGCGCGATGCCGGAATGCCGACCAGCCGATACTGCGAATTTGCGAATGTAAATCTGTGGTTTGGCGAGATCCTGGGCTCTGCGCGAATATCTCGTTACGCTCTGCGTCCGGGAGAGACACGCATCATATTCGGTGCGGCGGGCAGCGGTAAAACAACTTTGCTGAAGGCGGTGATCGGACTAATGCGAGTCGATCAGGGCGAAGTCATCCTGTTCGGCGAAAATGTTACACCGCTCGAAGGAAACCGAATTGTTTCCGCTCCGCAGCCGGGCCGGGTTCGTGTTTCAGGAGGGAGGCCTCTTCGATTCGCTGACAGTCGGCGAGAACGTGGAGTATCCGCTGGTGAACCAGCAGATCGTCAACGCAAGCACGGTGCGCAGATGAAACCGAGCAGAGGGGTCGCGTGCGTGAGACGCTTGCGCTTCGTGGAACTCGAGCAGACGTTATGATAAGTTTCCCAAGCGAGATCTCGGGCGGCATGCGGCGCCGTGTCGGAATTGCTCGAGCGATTGTACAGAACCGCCGCTGGTGCTCTACGATTCACCGACCGCCGGCCTGGATCCGATCACGGCGAATACCATCATGGCGCTGGTAGCCAAGGAGCGGGATGTGCGAAACAGCGCGTCTTTGATAGTACCCATCGATATCAGGACGGTCGAGATCATGGCTGATTTCCGCTACGATCCGGAGATCGAGGAACTTGTTCCAGTGGTCGCCGGTTACGACCGAGCACGACGGAACCGCACCAGGTTCATCGTCATGAAAGAGGGCCAGATTGTCTTTTTCGGCAGCCGCGATGAGTTGGAAGCTCCAGCGATGATTCGTACGTGAAGAGGTTTATCCGACACGAGGAATAGTTATGCCTGGCAAAGAAAAAGTCAGTCTCGCACAATTGAGAGTGGGAATTCTGGGCATCGTCGCCCTCTCTGTGTCGCGCTCCTTATCTTTCTGCTGACCGGGAACATGACATGGTTTCAGAAGCAGATTCCGTTGCATGTCTATACGTCGGACGCGGCCGGGCTCACGGCGGGCGCGCCGGTGCGCATTAACGGCATCACGGCAGGAAAAGTGAACAAGGTCGTGCTTTCGGGCGAAACGAATCCGCAGCGAGTCATCAAGATCGATTTCGACGTAAACGAGCAGATGCTGAAGCAGATCCCGCAGGATTCGATCGCCTCCATCGCATCAGACAATCTGTTGGGTAGCACGAAATTTCTCCAGATCACGAAGGGCACCAGCGCGGAAACCGTGCAGCCGGGCGCTACCTTGAAAGCGCACAATACGCAGCAATTCGATGCGCTGGTGCGCAGGGTTTTAATGTGCTCGATTCGCGCAGGATATTCTGCAGAAAGTTGAAGGCATTGTCGGACAGGTAGAGGTCGGGAAGGGCACGATCGGCAAACTGCTGGTAGACGAGACGTTGTACAACAACTTCGGCGACAGTGGCGCAGGTGCAGCAGCTTGCGACCACTCTCAATTCGCAGAACCGGGACAATCGGACAACTGATCAACGACGACACTCTCTACAAGCAGGCCAGTGCAGTGATTGATCGAATCGATGCGCATCACTCAAGGACTGCAGCAGGGCCAGGGCACAGCCGGACTGATGTTGAAAGACCGAAGATGTACAACGATCTTGACAAATCCGTGAATCAGCTAAAAACGATTCTCACGAATTTGAATCGGGCAAGGGAACGGCCGGCCAACTATTGAAGAGACGACAAGATCGCACGGCAGATTTCGACAACGCTCGGCAGGTGAACATCACGCTGGACAAGGTGAACTCCGGTCAAGGCACAATCGGGCAGCTGATGGTGAACCCTGCGCTTTACGACGAACTGACGGGAACCACGCGCGAAGTGCATGAACTGCTGAGAGATTTCCGCGCGAATCCGAAGAAGTTCCTGAGATCGGCTGCACATCTTCTAAATTGAAGCACTTGATCATCAACGCTGACGATTTCGGTTTTACTCGTGACGTGAATGCCGGAATCGTTGACACGCGCACCGGCACGGCGTGCTTACCGCAACAACGCTCATGGCAAACGGCGATGCGTTCGACGATGCGGTACGCTTGCGCGTGAGAACTCCGAAGCTGGATATTGGCTGTCATTTGGTTCTTGTCCAGGGCAGGTCGTTCTCAGCGGAAAGCTACTGCCAGAAAGGCTTGCCGGCTGTGCTCGGGCATTCGCATCGCGCCAGACTGGATCCATACCCGGAATTCCGTGCGCAGGTTGAAAAGATCCGCAGCGCTGGTATTCGCCCAACACATCTGGATACCCACAAACACACGCACTTGTGCCTGATCGTTTTTCGGGCAGTGGTCAGGCTGGCGCACGAATTCGGCATTCCGTATGTGCGGTTGCCGCTCGACGAAACGGTCCCGTTCAGTGCATGGGCGATGCGCACTCGGCAAGAGATTTTATCGTGCTTTGGCACGCGAGTACGACGTGCGAATGACGGACCACTTCCTCGGGTTCCGGCTGACTGGATCGTTAACCGAAGAGAGTTTTGCCGCGCGCTGAAGAGTTTGCCGGATGGAACGACGGAATTCATGTGCCATCCAGGCTTTCTGGGTCCGGAGATTGCAAGCGGCGGCCACGCGATCTGAAAGAATCCCGCGTCCGCGAGTTAGAGGCGCTCACCTCGCCGCGCATCCGGCAGCTGATGGCCGCAGAATCAATCCGCTTGAGTCCCTTTCGTATTGATAGTTCTCAGGCGCTTGAATGACCTGGCCATCGAAAACCGTCAGGAAGATCTTGGTTTCGGCGAATCTTGAGCGGGTCGATTGCGAATATATCCTGTGATGAGGACGATGAGATCCGCGAGCTTGCCTGGTTCGATCGAACCTTTGATATTTTCCTCGAAGCTCGCATAGGCCGAGCCCATGGTGTACGCGTGCACGGCTTCCTGCACGGTAATTTTCTGCTCGGGAATCCAGCCGTCCGGATGCTTGCCATCAAGCGTGCGGCGTGTAACCGCGGCATAGATGCCCATCAATCGGAGTCATAGGTGCGACATCCCAATCCGAGCCAAAGGCGAGCGTAGCGCCCGAATCGAGCAGCGACCGAAAAGCATAAGTTGTCTTGGCGCGCTCCGGGCCGATTCGCTTTTCGGCCCAGCGGCCATCATCGATGCAGTGATAAGGCTGCATGGACGCGATCACGTGAAGCTTGCCGAAGCGTGGTATATCGGAGGCAAGCAGATGCTGAGCGTGCTCGATGCGAAAGCGGCGGTCGCGCGCGCCATGCTCTTTCTCCACGCGTTCGTAGAAGTTCAGAATCGTGTTGTTCGCTTTGTCGCCGATGGCGTGGATGGCGACCTGCAGGCCTGCAGCATCGGCGTTTTCGATATTGCTCGAACATCTGTTTCGGGTCGAGACAGTTCGGCGCTCGGGATCCCGCTGGTATTCGGAGCATCGAGATAGGGTTGAAAGAACAGAGCGGTGGTGGAACCAAGGGATCCGTCGGCAAAACCCTTCAGCCCGCCGATATGGAGGTATTGCGCTGCCAAAATCCGCCGTGAATTCCCACATCAGCCAGCCGTTGCCATGACTGGAAGCGGCTGATGGCCGGAGATGCGGACGTCAGTTCGCCGTCGTGAAGCATCGACTGATACACACGAAAGACGGCGGGCGCGGCCGACATGTCCTGCACGCTGGTGACGCCATGCGCGTTCGCGTATGTTTGGGCGGCGAGGATGGAGGTTCGGATCTGGTCTGGTGAAGGCGGCGGGATCACCTTAACGACCAGGTCCTGGGCCGCGTCCTTCAGCATGCCGGTCGGATTGCCGCTTGCGTCGCGCACGATGACTCCGCCCGGGAACGTCTGTTGTGTTGCGGTCGATACCGGCAAGCTTCAGTGCAACGGTATTTGCGAGCGACATCGTGTCCATCCAGGCGGTTCACAAACACCGGGTGATTCTTCGTGACCGTGTCGATCAATTCGTGGGTCGGAAGAACGGCGGGTGTCCAGTTCTCTTGATCCCAATTGCCGCCGGTAATCCAATGACCGCTCGGGTGTGCCGCGCGAATTCAGCGAGAGTGTCACGAAACTCCGCCTGGCTTTTGCTGTAGCGCAGCTGCGGTCCGGCGAGGCTCGCGCCTCCGTCATAGAAATGGACGTGTGCGTCGTTGAAGCCCGGCAAAATGCGCTTACCTTTTAAATCGACGACCTGCTGTTCCTTCCTGCTTAAGTTTAAGGATGTCGGCTGAGCTTCCGACTGCGACGATGCGGTTACCCGCTAATGGCGACAGCTTCGGCTTCCGGCTGGGCGGGATTTTCTGTCCAGATCTTTCCATTGATCAGCAGCAATGTTGTGTTCTGTGCATAGAGTGGCACAGCGGCGAGCCAGAGCGGCCAGGAGCAAGGATTTCATAACGGGACTGGGGCGGCCTCATACTCGAAGCCAACATATTGAACCTCTTCTTCGAGTTCGAATCCCGAAGCGTTCGAACACGCGGCTTTTGAGTTCTTCGATGAGGGAGAAAAGATCAGCGCCGGTTCCCGCGCCGTCGTTATACACAAGGTTGGCGTGATACTCGGCAACCTGGATATCGCCGCGCCGCAGACCTTTTGCGCCGGTCTGTTCGAGAAACCATGCCGATGGGACTTTCCCCTCACGAACCACATTGGGCGGAATTTCCGCAGCGATGTCCGGCGGCAATTCGGCCAATAGCAGGTTTTTAAAGATGCTCCCGGCACACTTCATGGTAGGCGGATACTTCGCGTCGCGAATGGTGCGAATCTCGGCTGCTGTTTTGACGAGTTGTTTTGAGTCGCCCTGCTCAAAACTGAGAGTACAGGAGAGAATAACCCATTCTTTGCGGCATTTGAAGACGCTCTCGCGATATCGGAACTCACAATCTTCATTTTGGAAACAGCGAACCTGGTTTCCATCGAAGAAGCAGACTTCTTTAAGCAGCTCCTGAATGGAGCGGCCGTATGCGCCGGCGTTACCATAAACGGCTCCGCCGAGATAGCCGGGAATGCCGGTCATGGTCTCCAGTCCTTTGAGACCGAATTGAATGCTTTGGTCCACCACATCCTGTAAAACAGCACCGGCTTCGATGCGGAGCAGGTTGCCGTCGCGTTTGAGGCGCGAGCCGGTGAAGCGAAGCACCGTGCCGTCGAACCCGGCATCAGACACGACAAGATTGGTGCCCCCACCGATCACCATTTCAGGGCACTGCATCTCTCGTATGAGTTGTATCGTGCGAATAAATGATTCTTCGGAATTCGTATCACAGAGGACCGCGGCGGGTCCACCAATTCCAAAACGCGTGTACCGCGAAAGAGGGACGTTTTCGAGAACTGTGAGTCCGGGAATATCGGCCAGGCCCTTTCGAGCCGCCGGAGAAACGGGCATTGTCACGATTATAGGGACATCGGGTAGGCGATTCAGAGGGGCCAAGCGCCGCGACGATGTTTCTGCAATGAGAATCGGAAGGGTTCGTTGTAGCTGATTTCGGTTTAGCCGGCGAGAGCTTGTAATGCTTCTCCGGTGAGGTGGTACGTGGTCCATTGATCGGACGCGACAGCCCCCAGACTTTTGTAGAAATCGATAGCGGGTTGGTTCCAGTCGAGCACTGACCAGGTGAGCCGGCAATAACCGCGTTCGATTGCAAGCCGGGCAACGTGCAGGAGAAGAGCTTTGCCGACGCCGGTACCTCGATGCTCGAGATCGACAAACAGATCTTCCAGATAAATTCCGGGACGGCCAGCAAAGGTGGAGAAAGTTGTGAAAAATACCGCGAATCCGACCGTCTGTTTACCGATCGAAGCGAGAACAACTTCGGCGGCGGGCTTTGGCCCGAATAGCCAATGTCGCAGAGTCTCTTCGCCGGCTATCACCTGGCCGGCTAAACGTTCGTACTCCGCAAGCTTCCGGATAAAGTCAAATATGACGGGCACATCACTCTCCCGGGCAGGCCGGATCTCGGCTACGGAGTGGTGCGGAGGCATGTTTTGATACTATCGGGTGATAACATCACGGAGTCTAGAACGGGTCTTTACCTTCGCCCGCTCCCGCTTAACAGGGCGCAGCGCGCATAACTCAGGTCTTACATGAAGTTTTTTTTGGATTCAGCGAACCTTGAAGAGCTGAAGAATGCCGCGGAGTGGGGCATCATCGACGGTGTCACGACAAATCCCAGCCTGATCGCTAAAGAAGGAATTCCGATTGAGGAACAGATCCGCAAGATTTGCGATCTCTTCGACGGCGATGTTAGCGCAGAGGTGATCTCGAGCACTGCGCAGGAAATGTTTGAAGAAGGCATCCGCCTTTCACGAATCCATCCGAACGTGGTTGTGAAAGTTCCGCTGATAGCAGAAGGCGTAAAGGCTGTCTCCCGGCTGTCAAAGGAAGGCATTCGCACCAATGTGACGCTTTGCTTCAGTGCGGCACAGGCGCTGGTTGCGGCCAAGGCGGGCGCTTACATTGTCAGCCCGTTTATCGGCCGCGTCGACGATCTCGGTTGGTCTGGAATGGACCTTATTCGCGACATCGTCACCATATACAAAAATTACGGATTCAAGACGCAGGTTCTGGCAGCTTCGATTCGCGGCACGCTGCACGTTGTAGAGGCGGCCAAGGCGGGAGCTCACATAGGTACGCTTCCTTATAAGGTGATCGAAAATCTGTTTCATCATCCCCTTACCGAAAAGGGACTCGAGCAGTTCCTCACGGATTACCGCAAAGCCTTCGATCTGGTTACCGCCTAAAAGTTCCGGCTGGATCAATTGCAGGCTATTTCGTTCTGCTGACTCCTGCACGTCGCGCTCGCATCGCTGTTCCTGTAATACACTCACTTCAAGCGAAGATTGCGAGGAGTGAATTCCATGAACAATCGTTTTCCACGCCGTGAATTCCTGAGACATGCTGCTGTGGCGGGTGGCGCGGTCGGGACAGCTTCGCTGTTGCTCGAGGAGACCGGCTTCGCGCAAACGACAAGCCAGACGGAACCTGGTGATCGTACGAGATTCGCGATGATCGGGGTCGGGATGCAAGGCTCCGGGCTCTTGTCCAATGCGATTACGCTCCCCGGGGCGACTTGCGTTGCGATTGCCGACCTCTACGATGGCCGGCATACATTAGCCCGGCAGATCACAGGCAACGCCGATCTTCCGACAACCCGGCGCTATCACGAAGTATTAGATCGCAAGGACGTAGATTGCATTATTGCTGCGGTGCCCGACCACTGGCACATGCGCGTTGTCGTGGATGCCTGTAATGCGGGCAAAGACATCTACTGCGAAAAGCCTATGTCGCACTCGATTCCGCAGGGCTTTGCGATGGTCGAGGCAGCACAGCGGAACAATCGTATCGTGCAGATTGGATCGCAGCGCGTGAGTTCCATGCTGTGCGCGAAGGCTCGGGAGATGTACCACTCGGGTGCGATCGGCGATGTTGAAATGGTGGAACTCAGCTTGGGCCGCAACAGCCCGACCGGAGCCTGGGAATATCCACCGCCACTGGATGCCTCACCGGAAACAATCGATTGGGAGACTTGGCTGAACGATGCTCCAAAGATTGCGTTTGACAAGTATCGTTTCGCGCGATGGCGTTGTTGGAAGGAGTACGGCACCGGTGTGGCTGGCGACTTGATGGTTCACTTGCTGAGCGGGATGTTATTCACGCTCGGCTGGAATGAGGCGCCGAAGTCCGCTACTGCTTTGGGCGGCATCTTCCGCTGGAAGGACGGGCGCAATATGCCTGATCTGCAGACCGTGTTATTCGATTATCACGGCATTCCCGTTTACGTGCGGCTCAGTCTGGCTGCCGAAACGCCCGAAATGGCGCGCTTTCTTGGGCCAAAGGGGATCATGGAAGCGAACGGTAAATCGCTGCGCTATATTCCACAGAGCGGCACAGATACCAGTCCGAGCTATTACGCGAACAGCTTCCCGCGGCAAATGGAAGCAGAGTACGATGCTGCATGGTATCGCGAGCACGGCCCTGCCTGGACAGAGCCCATTACCGATCAGATGGTGTATCACGGAAATGACTGGGATGACGTGCGGCCTCACATCTTGAACTTCTTCCAGGCGGTGAAGACGCGTAAGCCTGTTGCGGAGGACGCCGTGTTCGGGAATCACGCCGCGATTGCGTGCCATATGGCAAATGAGTCGTACTTCCGCAAACAGACGGTGTATTTCGATGCGGAGGCGAAAGGTCTTCGCGCCTAGACCGGTCGATAATCGTTTCCAGCTACCGTGGCGGGCTGGACCCGGCGGGGCGACCATTAAGATTTCGCGGCAGGGACCTCTTTCTGCTGTTCGGGCGTCCAATTTAGTAGGGGACAGAAAATGTACAAAGAGTACTCTTGTTCGAAGGACGGCAGAGATTCTCAGATAAGAGTATTAGCGCGGCCGATTCGAGGAGAGAAAAAGGAGCAATCCCCGCGCCCAGGTTTCAGGTGCGCCATTCTTTTCAATAAGCTCGAAGAAGCTCACCGGCAGCACAATCTTTGTCGGCGGCTACTCGGGCGCGCGCACCTGCTGTAAGCCGCCCGCTACAGCGCAGCGAATGTCACGCGATTGGCGGGATCCTCGGTTAGCGTCAAAACTTCGACGCCCGTTTACAGTATTTGCGGCACGCCAAGCGTGGAATTTCGCTGATTCTGCGCCAATTGTGCATTGGCGAGCGGGTTGCATCCGCCTTCGCGGAGGCTGCAGTGTTAGACCCGCTCTCGAATCGTCTGAGCCAGTACATGAGCCTGCTGAGCTTGCGCCAGCAGTTGGTGACGTCCAATATCGCGAATGCCGATACGCCCGCCTATAAAACCAAGGACGTCGATTTCGAAAACGAGTTTGAAAATGTGGTGAACGGCCTGCAACCGCTGGTTGGAGAAGTGCAAGGCCTGACGCTAAAGAACGACGGCAACAATGTCGATCTCGACCGCGAAGCGCGCAAACTCGCGGAAAATGCACTTCGGTTCAGCATCGCGGGGAATCTGCTCCGCAGCCAGCTCAAACAAATAAAGATGGCCATCGACGGCGGGAGTTCAAGTTCATGAGCCTATTCACGGCACTAGCAACCAGCGCCTCCGGCATGACGGCGCAACGTGCGCGCGCGGAGCTTCTGGTTGAAAATATCGCCAATGCGGACACCACGCGGGCGGCGGAAGGCGGCCCGTATCGGAGGCGCGATGCAGTGTTTCAAACGACGCAACTTAGTCCTCCATTCTCCGGGTTTCTGTTCGACGACGCCGGATCGGCAAGCGAGGGGGTCGAAGTGGGGAAGGTCGTCGTGGACGCCAGAGAACCTGACCGGCGATACATGCCCGGCCACCCGGACGCCGATAAGGACGGCTACGTTGCCTACCCGCGCGTGAATCCGGCCGAGGACATGGTCGACTTGCTGGGCGCTTCGCGGTCCTATCAAGCCAACGTTTCTGCCATTGCCGCCACAAAGGACATGATTCAAAGATCGATTGATCTTTTGAAGGCGTAACGATGTCGTTCCCTATATCCGGCCCTCTCGCGCCGCGCCCGATTCAGCCGATTGAGATCGGAGCACAGAACTCGTCCGGTGCGAGCTTCCAGTCCGTACTGCAATCGGCCATTCATAACGTGGAAAATTCGAGCGCCGCAGCCGAAGCTCAGGTGCAGGATTTCCTCTCCGGCAGCTCTCAGGACCTCCACACCTCAATTCTCGCGACACAGAATGCACAACTGAATCTCGATGAGTTTTTGCAGGTGCGAAATAAAGTGGTATCAGCCTACGAAGAAATTATGAAAATGCAGCTCTGATGCTGGGCTGGGTAAAGCATGGAGCAACTCCGAAAACTAATTAAAGCGCTGTCAGTTGCCCAGCGTGCAGGCATTGCAGCCGTCACGATTTTGACTGTCGCCGGAATTGTTTCGTTTGTCCACTGGCACCGCGAAGCAGGGTTCCGGCCGCTGTTCACCGGCATGTCGGCTGAGGATGCGGCCGCATGCGTGCAAAAGCTGAAAGAGAGCGGTGTTGACTACCGCTTGAGCGACAACGGCTCGGTCGTGCTCGTACCTGAGGCGAGGGTCGATGAGCTTCGTCTGGAGATGGCAGGAGCGGGTCTGCCAAGAACGGGGCGCATCGGATTCGAACTATTCGACAAAACTAACATCGGGGCTACGGATTTCAGCGAAAAGGTGAACTATCGAAGGGCCCTTGAAGGTGAGCTGGAGCGGTCTGTCAAAGCCCTCAACGAAATCGAGCAAGCGCGGGTTCACATTAGTTTCCCAAAGGATTCGGTTTTTCTGGACTCACGCGAGCCGGCCAAGGCCAGCGTGCTGGTAACGCTCAGACCAGGCCGGCAAATCAGTGAGCAGAATGTGCTCGCAATCACGAACCTCGTGGCGAGCGCAGTCGAAGGGCTCAGCCCGGAATTTGTGTCGGTGGTCGATATGCGAGGTGATCTCCTGAGCCGGCCGAAGCGAACGGGAGCTGACGCTCTCGATAACTCAGATGCAGCGCTCGACTATAAGCGCCAGATCGAGCGCGACCTGATGGCAAAAGTGGAATCAACGCTCGAACCGTTGCTTGGTGAAGGCAGATTCCGGGTGGGGATGTCTGTCGATTGTGACCTAACCACTAGTGAGCAGACAGACGAGGCATTCGACCCGACCCGCTCCGTCATGGTCACCTCGCAGAAGTCGGAAGACATCACAGGCGCTTCTAAGGCCGAGGGCCAACCGGGAACCGCATCCAACCTCCCCAGGCCGGCCGTAATAACTATCGGCGCAGGCTCGGGCATGTCGAGACGTACGGAAAACGCATCTTACGAAACCTCTCGAACTGTTAAACAGGTGAAAACCCCTCGCGGCGCGATCAGGCGGATATCCGCATCCGTGCTGCTCGATCAGCGACTTCGTTGGGAAGGAAAGGGAAACCAGAGAAAGCAAGTCCCGGTCCCCATCGGTCCCGACAAGTTGAAAGCGATTCACGACATTGTGGCAGGCGTTATTGGACTTGATGCCGCGCGCGGCGATCAGCTGGTGCTTGAAAACCTGCCGTTTGAACGCGATCTGGAAAACGAGCAATTGGCGAACCAGGAGCAGCCCGGACCCCATCCGATCCAGTCCTGGAGGGATCTGCTGACCGATAAGCGAAACCTGCTGGTGGGAGGCGGTGTCGCGCTGGTAGCATTCGCTGCGGTTGTCCTGCTGTTTATCCGGAGAGCAAAGTTGAAGGCGTCACAAAAAGTTACGGCAGAACTCGAGAGCAGCGCCCAGCTCGGTGCACCCTCCAACAAGGAAGCGCTACCCGAGGGCACTGCCGAGGAGCGGTCCGGGCCTCAGTTCCAATTAGCCGCCGCAAACACGACGTTGGAAGCGTACCGGAACGACCTCCGGGAAGCGGTCGCGAGGGATCCGGCGATCGCGGCAAACGTTATTCGGGGATGGCTCGCGGAAGATGCCATGTAAGATCGCGAGCCCCGATGAGGTCGTACGGCCGGTCGAATGGAGCCGCACGTCGCCCGTCCGACAGACAATTCAAACAGTAATTGAGCGCAAACCTGATCTCGATATGGCGAGGCAGATGGTGGAACTGGATCGCGCCAGGCAAGCAGAGTCCGCGCGCGCCAGGCAGGAGGGTTTCGAAGAGGGCCTCCGTCAAGCAAAGGAACAAAGCGCTAGCGAGGCGAAGAACGCCTCGCTGAGGCTTGCTCAGGTCCTGGGCGAGATGGCTGCACTCAAGCAGAAGCTTCGCAGAGACACGGAGGCGGAAGTGGTCAAACTTTCCCTGGCCGTGGCGCGCCGGATTCTCTATCGCGAGCTAAATGCCGACCCGGATTCGATTCGCGGCGTCATCCACGCCGCGCTCGAGAGGCTGCGGCGTCGTGAAATCTTTCGAGTTCGCGTTCATCCGAGCGCAATGCGCGCGATGGAAGATTGTCTGCAGGTAACGGACAGTTCAAACCCCATCACTGTCATTGCCGACAGCAGCCTGGGTCCTGGCGGCATTGTCTTCGAAACAGCCGCCGGAGAGCTGGATGCATCGGTCGATACACAACTTCAAGAGATTCAACGAGGATTTACGGATCGCCTGGCGCTGCAATGAGCACAGTTGAACGCATTGATTTATCGCCTTACGAACGGGCTCTGACCACAGCCGATCTTATGTGCTGGAGCGGCGCCGTGACCGATGTAACGGGCCTGGTGATCGAGTCGCGTGGACCGGCGGCGGCGATCGGCACCTTCTGCGAGATCCGCACCCGGCAGGGCAAGTCCATTCGCAGCCAGGTGGCAGGCTTCCGTAATGGACGAATTCTCTCGATCCCGCTCGAGGAAATCAGCGGTGTCGAGCCCGGCGATGTCATCTACGCTCGTTCGGCGGATGCGCAGGTGCCCGTCGGTCCGGGATTACTCGGTCGCGTACTGGACGGGTTCGCCAGGCCGATCGATAGCGGAGCTCCTATCGAAGCAATAAACCGCTACGATTTGTTTGCGGCCGCGCCCGGGCCTTTGCAGCGGGAGCATATCGAACGGCCCCTGATTACCGGGATTCGCGCGATAGACAGTCTGCTGCCCTGCGGCCTCGGGCAGCGCATCGGAATCTTCGGTGGGAGCGGAGTTGGCAAAAGCACGCTCCTAGGCTGTATGGCTCGGGATAACTCAGCGGACGTGAGCGTCATCGCGCTCATTGGCGAACGCAATCGTGAGGTTCGGGAGTTTCTCGATAACGAGCTTGGGCCGGAAGGCAAAAAGCGGTCCGTTGTCGTTGTGGCAACATCCGACCAACCTGCTCCGCTGCGAGTGCGCGCCTGCTTCGTCGCTACGGCTATCGCTGAGTACTTCCGCGATCAGGGCAAGAATGTGCTGCTGGTGATGGATTCCGTAACGCGGCTCGCGATGGCGCAGCGTGAGATTGGGCTCGCCGCGGGCGAACCGCCAAGTCAGAAAGGCTATACGCCATCTGTCTTTGCGCTGCTGCCAAAGATCTTCGAACGGGCGGGCGCCTTTCGCACCGGCACGATAACCGGCTTTTTCACCGTCCTTGTGGAGGGCGATGATTTGAACGAGCCCATTACGGATGCAGCGCGGAGCATTCTCGATGGCCACATCGTACTCTCGCGGCATTTAGGATCAGCCGGCCACTACCCGGCCATCGATGTCCTTTCCTCCGTTTCGCGCGTAGCTTCCAGAGTGGCCGAAGCAGATCACCTCAAGAATGCTCAAAAGCTCCGCGAGGCGCTCGCTTCTTATCACGCCTCCGAAGATCTCATTCACCTGGGAGCCTATGTCTCCGGCACTAATCCCAAGCTCGATTTGAGTATCAAAGCGCGAGACCGCATCCTCGATTTTCTGAGGCAAGCTCCCGATGAGAAAGCATCGCAAGACGAGACTCTCGCCGGGCTCACTTCTATCGCATGTGCGCTTTGACACACGGATGAAGAGGTTCCACTTTTCGCTCGATGCAGCACTCCGGTTACGCCAGGTTCAATTTCGCGCCGCTGAAGTCAAGTTGACTGATTTACTTACCGGAGAGCAGCGCCTCCGCAAAGCGTTGGCCACAGTTCTCACGGAACGGACCGATGCCGCAGCTTATGTACAGCAGCATTCAGGCGACATTCTGGGACTGCGCACTTTGCCGTCCTACTATCTCGGGCTCAGCATGCGTCAGGCAAATCTGAGGCAAAGCCTCGAGACACTGCTGGCGACAATTGCGAAACAGCGGGACCTGGTGGCAAGCCTCGAACGGAGCTGTAAGCTCCTGTCGAAGCTCCGCGAGAAGAAATTCTCCGAATGGCGAGTCGAAGCGGCCCGCGAACTGGAAAGGATTGCTCAGGAGTGCTGGCAGGCCACGCACGATCATGCCAAAAAGCTGGAACAGACCTAAGCTTTAGTACGGGGCTTTAGTACGGGCCGTCGATGAGGCAGCGGGCGTGGCTGTATCATCCGGATGGGACAAGCTGGCACGGAAATATCTGATAGGGCGTTTGGGCTTACCTTGTCTGACTGCGCCGTGCGAGAGAGCACTACCCGTTTTCGCCTTCCTTTTCAATCGGACTTGCAATACACATCGGCTCGCCGATTGTGCGGGAATGCACGACTATGATCAATAGCGGAACGAAGTGCGATGAAAATCCTGCGTCCTGGCGCAGTCTGGTTATCGGTCAAAGCCCGGCGATCATCCAGATTTGCAACATCATCGAGCTTGTCGCATCCAAGCGCTGCACCGTTCTGATCACCGGCGAAAGCGGGACCGGTAAGGAAGTCATCGCGCGAGCCCTCCATGCGGCTAGTCCGAGATCGCATCTGCCCATGGTTGCCGTGAACTGCACAGCCCTGCCGGGAGCCTTGATCGAAACCGAGCTGTTCGGGCATGCTAAGGGAGCCTTTACGGGCGCACATGGCAGCCGCATTGGCCGTTTCGAACAGGCGCATCGCAGCTCCATCTTTCTTGACGAAATCGGAGATTTGCCGCTCGATGCCCAGGCAAAGCTTTTGCGTGTTCTTCAAGAACAGGAGTTTCAGCGCGTCGGAAGCTCTGAGACCTTGCGAGTCGATTGCCGGGTGGTTGCGGCTTCAAATGTCGATCTCGAGACTGCGATTCGTGAGCGGCGCTTCCGGGAAGATCTGTACTACCGGCTCAATGTGGTGCCCATCGACCTGCCGCCACTTCGGCAGCGTCGGCAAGATATTCCCTTGCTCATCGATCATTTCGTGCAGAAAATCTGCGCTGCTGAGAATCTTCCACCCAAGCGGATCAGTGATGAGGCTGTCGAGGCTCTGCAGGCAATGGATTGGCCGGGGAACATACGGCAGTTGGAACACACGGTACACATGGGTCTCGCCCTGAGCGGCGATCGTCCGGTGCTCGAAAAGAGTGATTTCCGGTTGCAGCGCGAGCGCCGATGTGATGCCAGCCCCTCTCGCGAAGAACCGCTTGTGACGGTTCCCGATGCAGGCCTGGATTTCGAAGAGGTGGTGGGGCGTTTCGAACTCTCCTTGCTGGAACAGGCGCTTGCCCAGGCAGGAGGAAACAAGGCCCGGGCTGCCGCATTACTGAAGATCAAGAGAACTACTCTCTTAGCGAAGCTGAAGAGTTTCGAAGAAAGAGGGAAGCGGATCCCCGGACCAGAAGCTCCTTACACCGCTCCACTAACGGACGAGAGCCCTGCGATTCTCGTATGCGAGCAGAGCGGCCCCGTTCGCAGCTTGGTCTGTGAAACGCTGAAAAGACTGGGTTGCCGGGTTCTCGAAGCGGACTCCACCAGAGCCGCTATCGATCTTCTGGACTGTTGGCGTGCGGAAATCGGCATCGTGATTGCGGGTGCCGAATCGCCAATGGGAAGTGACGCTCTGATCTCGCGCATTCGGGCGCGGGCACCTGAACTACCCACCATTCTGTTAGCCGATCCCGGCACCGCCGGCCAAGTCCGTTACAACGCGCGGACGAGGGTTGTGGTGCGGCCCTTTGAGACAGCGGACCTGGTGAAGGCGATTCAGGAATTAGGCACGCAGCGAGCGCAGATTCCTGAAGGGATTTGCGCCTGAATAGAGCCGCCCTCGCACCTCATCACGGATAACCCCAGAAAGATATTTTCAACGCTTCCTGCTATTTAGAAGGAATTTTTGAAATCGATCGGCTCGCCCGCGAAGTAAATTCGTGTGCGGATGAGGCCCAGAACCGTTATCAAAGATAGATTGCCGGGCAATCTGTCTGAAGAACTGTGCTGGGCCCATAGACCGCTCCCTTCCCAGGCGGAGTTCATTGCCCTGAAGAGCAGATTGAAGGGCTTCTCAGGCCCGGTTGGATCAGGTAAAAGCGCGGCTCTCGCGTTTGAAGTTATCCGGCAGGCCTATATAAACGAGGGGCGTCAGGGACTACTGGGCGCTCCTACTTACTCCATGCTGCGGGATGCGACGCTAGTAACTCTGTTTAGGATGCTCGATCAGCAGGACGTTGAATATGAGCACCGAAAGAGCGACGGCGAACTAACCTTTACAGCGCCTGACAGCGTGGTGCTGCTGCGCTCCCTTGAGGAGCCGGAACGGCTCCGCGGAACGAATCTGGCTTGGTTCGGCATCGATGAGCTCTCGTATTCGCGTGAGCATGGCTGGCTCCGCCTCGAAGCTCGCTTGCGAGATCCGAAGGCGGCTAACCTATGCGGCTTTGGAGTCTGGACTCCTCAGGGACATGACTGGTTGTACAAGCGGTTCATTCATGAACCGGTCCAGGGGTATGGATGCATTCGAGCGCGGCCTTTCGAAAACCGCTTTTTGCTTGATAAAACGCCGGACTACTATCAGCGGCTCGAAAGCAGCTACGACCCGAAATTTTATAAGCAGGAAGTTCTCGGCGAATACCTCAACAGCAAAGCGGACCGAGTGTATCACTGTTTTGACCGCAAAGTCCACCTCGCGAACCATCAGTACGACCCAGGAAAGCCGTTGATCTGGTCGCTCGATTTCAATGTCGCGCCAATGAGCTCGGTCATTCTACAGCGGAACGCTGATCGCGTAGCGGTAGTAGATGAAATTGTCCTCGATCGTGCAACCACCGAAGAAGCGTGCATGGAATTTCAAAATCGCTACGGACGTCACGCCGGGGCGCTCGAGATCTTCGGTGACGCAAGTGGCCGGAATATGCACACCACCGGCAACAACGATTACACGATGCTGCAAAGCTTTCTTTATAGGGCTGGCTTTCGCAATGTCAAACTGCGCGTGCCGCCGGCGAATCCCCCGGTCCTGACTCGCATAAACAAAGTCAACAGCCTGTTGACCAATGCGCTGGGCGAGGTTCGTTTGGAAATCGATCCGCGCTGCAAGGAACTCATAAAGGACTTCGAAGAAGTGATGTTCAAACCGGATTCGGGCGTCGTCGATAAAGCGCGTGATCCGCGGCGGACCCATGCCTCGGACGCGCTCGGCTACGCAATCTGGGCGCTGTATGGAGAGAACCCGAAGGTGGGCGAAAGAGACAAGCGTCTCTTCTAAACGATAGGACTTCAGACAAATGATTGATATCGATCGAGAGCACCCGGAGTACAGGCGAAAACAACGAACGCTCCGGATGTACCGGGATCTGTACGCGGGCGGGCAGGACTTCAGAGATCGGGCCGCCGATTACCTGCTGCGGCGTCAGAAAGAGCCGCTTGATGTTTACGCCGAGCGCCTGCATAGAGTGTTCTACGAAAACTACATCGGCTCTATAATCGACTGGTACAAATCGACTCTGTTCCGGCGTGAACCGAGTTTGGACATTGTGGGCGGAATCGCGTCGGGCCGTGAATTCTTGAGCGCCTTTGCAGATGATTGTGATTGCTGCGGGACCAAACTTTCTGAATTTTTTCGGATGTGTTTTGCAGATGCTCTGATTTCAGGGCAAAGTCATATCCTCCTCGATTTTCCCAGCCCGACCGACACGCCGCAAAACCGCGCGGAAGAAGACCTCGCGGGCTTGTCGCGAGCGTTTCTCGTTCGTTACGAAGCCGAGGAGCTGATCAACTGGAGTCAGAATCAACGCGGCGAATATGACTGGGTCGTGCTCCGGCGGCGAACTGAACGCCAGCCGGACATCAACTCACCATCGCTCGTCCGGGAAACTTACTGGCACTATTACGACCGAACCTGCTATCGAACGTATCGGCAGACGGAGCAGACTGAAACCCCGTCTCAAGTACAGCTCGTAGCGCACGGAACGCATGGATTGGCACGCCAGCAGCGAGTTCCGCTATTCGATCTCCGAGTAAGCGGCGGTCTCTGGCTCATGAACAAGGCCGCGCACTTACAGTTAGAGCACTTTAACAAATCGAATGCGCTGAGCTGGGCAATTACCATGGGGCTGTTTGCGATGCCTGTGATCTACACAGACCGCGAGTGGAACCAGATCGTTGGTGAAAGTTACTTTCTGCAGCTCGGACCATCAGATAAGTTCGGATGGACGGAACCTGACGGAAAGGTTTATCAGATAGCCGCTGCGAATCTCGAGACACTCAAGGAAGAGATCTATCGAGTGTGCTATCTCTCGCAGGCTTCTGGCGAGATGACGGGTGGCCACGCGGTATCGGCTATCAGCAAACAGCTGGACTTCACGATCACTGAAGAAATCCTGCGGGCCTACGGGGCAATTGTCAAGGATTGTATAAAGCGGATCACTTCGGCCGTCAGCGAAGCCCGGGAAGATTCAGTGACGGTTTCAGTTATGGGGCTCGACGAGCTGGATATCAGCGATTTCGGAGCGGAGCTACAGCAAGCAACGAACCTGCTCGCGTTAGGCATTGAGTCACCCACTCTGAAACGTCAGCTCTTTCAGCGGATTGCGTTCAAGTACCTGGACGATGCGCGCCAGGAGATCAAAGACCAGATCGCTCGGGAGATCCAGGCTCAGTTGGCGGCCTGAGGGAGGCAAATTATGTCAGATCAGATACCAATGGAAACAGAACAGACAGAAACGCCTGACGTGCGCGAGGTCGTACGGCAGGCAGTTCAGGAATTTATCAGCGCGGAGCATCGCAAAGCGGAACCCGCTTACAAAACAGAATTGCAGGAAGAGCGGAAACGGCGCGAAAGCCTCGAAGCTCGTGTAAATCACCTGATCGAAGAGAATCGTAGAGCGCGTGCGATGGCGGAGGAAGCCGACCGTAACGCCCAAATACGCGGCGAGTTGCAGAAAGTGGGCGTAACGAAGCTCGACCTGGCGTTCAAGGCCATCAAGGACGACATTACGCGGACCGAAGATGGGCGGTTGCAGGCAAGAGGGTCAGAGGGCAAATCGCTTCAGGAGTACGTCCATCATTTCGTGCAGGAGAACCCGGAGCTTCTTCCGGCGAGAATGGCGGGCGGTAGCGGTGCATCACCATCAGGGCGAGCCGGCTCGCAAAGCGAAGCTCCTGCGTTTCAGCTTGAACAGATTAAGCCTGGGATGAACAAAGACGAGTTGGATCGGATACGCCAACATATTTCGCGTTTGGCGTCCCAGGCGTTACGCGGCGCGTAACTCGATCGATAGCCGTTCGAGCGGCGCGCCTGCGCCTGAGGTGATGTTAATCGCAATCCTCGGGCGGACACCTCGTGCCTGATCATCGCATCTAGCACGAGCTTTGGGGGCGCGGAGAGCGCCCTATTTTATTAGGAGAGTTCATGTCATCTATCACATCTGCCAATCTGGCTAACGCGATAGTCAAGTTAGTGGCTGCCGATGCGCTGCCCGCCCTGATGGGTAATCTCATCATGGGCAACTTGGTCAATCGTGATTACGAACCGGTGCTGGCTCATGCCGGCGACACAGTCAATGTTCCGATTCCTCCCGTACTTGTTGCGAATAACATCGCTGAAGGCGGGACGGTACAGCCGCAGAACCCCAATCTGGGAAATGCACAAATTGTCCTCAACACCCACGCCGAGGCATCTTTTCAAATTCCGGATGTCACCAAAGCGCTGGCTTTCCCTGAGTTACTCAGGGCTTATATGCAGCCGGCTGTTATTGCTATCGCTGAACGGGTTGAAAACGATCTGCTGGGCCTGTACAGCCACTTCAGCAGCAATACTCCGGTGGGAACTGCGGGAACGCCGATTACCGAGGCCGCTATAGACACGGCTGAAACCGCTCTCTTCGCGGCGAAGGTGCCGCCTTCTGCGCCAAAGTATCTGGTGGTTGATTCCAACACGTATTCGCAGATTCGCCAGATTCCACGGTTCAGTGAATATTACTCGTCCGGGGAAGCCGGTCTAAAGGCGCTGGTCGAAGGTAATGTCGGAAAGATGAAAGACTTCTTTATCTTCCGTTCGCAGTTCGTGCAGAGCACTGGAGGACCAGGCGGCACGAATACTCACAATCTAGCATTCACGCGCGACGCTATGGGCTTGGTAGTTCGCCGTTTACCGCAACCCCTCCCGGGCACCGGTGCGATTGCCGAGTATTCCGAAATGGGCAACTTCGGACTGCGGATTGTTATGAGCTATCAACCGAACACGCTGTCGCAGCAGTTCACGGTAGACGTGCTGTACGGTTGCGGCGTTTTGCGAAACAACTTTGCTGTTCAGGTGAACAGCTAAACCGACTAAACACAAATAAATCTTCGGGGAGCTGAAAGGCTCCCCTTTTTGTTTGGGAGCAAATATGGATCTGAAGCAGTACTTTCGAAAAATGCGAGAGATAGAAGCAAGTATCAAAGAACCCTACGTGCTTATATCCAGTCTCGAAACTCCGGACGGAGGAAAGCCCGGCGTTGTCTGCGAGGTGAGCCGCGCGATAGCCGCAAAGATCATTGCCGAAGGGCGCGCAATGTTGGCCACGGAGCAGCAAGCGAAAGCTTATACGGAAAAACAGGCCGCCGCGCGGCAAGCTGCTGAAAAAGCTGCCCTCGCCAGCCGCGTCCAGGTGGCAATTATCACTGAACCTGCTCAGCAATCTGAGCCGGCGGGCAGCGATAAGAATTCTAGTTCCAAGAAATAAGACCACATGGCCCTATTTACAGACGCCAACACCGTAGCCGTAGACGACTTGCTCGTTTACGAGAGTTCCCTCGATTCCACGGCATCCTCTCACGGAATCGACATCAATACCAAAATCGCGCTTGCCACCAGCGCCGTTGGTGACAAGTTGATGCTCTGGCTGCTGAATGTCGGGGCATCGGACCCGCAACGGCTGAATCGGCGTCTGCTCGGGTTGTCCACCGTCGTCGTCACTCCGACGCTTCGTCGCTGGCTGTGTTTCGAGTCGTTGTCCCGGTTCTTCTCCGAAGCTGCAAACATACAATTGAACACGCGTTTTCAGGCGAAACTTGCCGAATATCAAGGTGAGACGGCGCGGGCGGAGAATACGTATTTTCTGTCCGGGGTTGGGATCGTTTACAAGCCACTGCCGCGGCCGCTATTGCCGCTGGTCTCGGTTCAAAACGGAAGCTCTCCGGAGGAAGCACTGTTTATTCAAACGTCCTGGGTCGATTCCATCGGGGAAGAAGGTGCACTCAGCCCGGTGAATGGTCTCATCCTCAGTGCTGGTTCGACTGCAGTTGTCGGAATGGCCGAAGGCGTGCTAAAAGCTCCTCCTATTGCGACGGGTTGGAACGTCTACGCCGGC
The DNA here is from genome assembly GCA_963846185.1 of uncultured Acidobacteriaceae bacterium. Lineage (GTDB taxonomy): Bacteria > Acidobacteriota > Terriglobia > Bryobacterales > Bryobacteraceae > Bog-105. The sequence goes on from CAWJVA010000015.1 coordinate 99,013, forward strand.
TCCGCGGAAGACAACATCACAAGACAGAACACTTCGCCTTTACCAATTGGAGCTACCTGGCAACTGCCCGCGACGGGCTTGGTCGACGGTGCCGATCCTGCTACGGGTCAAGAGCCTAACTTCTGGATCGCGTTGTCAAGACAAATCCGCCGAGGCTAACATGCTCCCTCTTTCGCTTCTTGCGATACAAAAAGTCAGCTCTTTGTTTACGGCCGGAAACGCGTACCAGCAAACTCTTGCTGGTATCGCAGCCGCGGCTGGACAGACGAATATTCCGCCGCTATCGGCGGGCCAGATCGTCGCCAGCTCGGCAGCACCGGACGTGGCGGACAAGAACATCCAGTTATCGTATCCGCGGATCTGCCTGTACACGACCGCCATTCAAAACAAACAAACGGAGAAATTTGCTTCGTTTTCCGGGACCGTGGCGGTGATCGCAGAAATATGGGCTAGTGCAAACCTTCTGACTCAAGTTGATCAGTGGATCCATTACTACGTTGAGTCCGCAACGGAGCTCCTTCGCGCCCACATCGGCGATTGGGGTGATGGCTTCTTCTTTCCGGGTAAGTACGATGTGCAGTTTCAGCCTGCGAAAGCCGGAGGGTTCGGGTTCGTAGAGTCTTGCAAGCTTACTCTAACCATTAACGTCAGCCTGTCTTAGGAAATCGTAATGAGTAACTATATTTCATCAAACGCGAACCGGTTTTATGTTGCGATCGAGTCAAGTTATGGCCGGCCGGCGCCGGTAACCTCGCTCAACCGCTTTCCCGCAGTGCAACTACAGGCACAACAGATATTGGAAGCGTTGAAGCGGCAGGATAAGACGGGCACCCGAACGTTTCTGGGCTCCTCGAGCAGTGCGCGGCGGCAGACTGCTTTTCAGGTCCGAACCTACCTCACGGCCTGGAACGGAAACGGCCAACCAGGCTACGGACCCCTCTTCGAGGCGGCATTTGGCGGCACTCCGGTTGTCAGTTCCGGTTTGGTTGTTGGGACGTGTTCCAGCAACGGTCAGATGACTACGACCGCGCCCCACGGTCTGTCGGTCGGCTCAGCCGTTGCGTTTGGAAACGAAATTCGGTTCGTTACAACTGTTGTCAACGAACAGACGATAATCACCAACGCTCCGTTTTCGACCATTCCGGCTGCCAGCAGCCCGCTCGCCCCCTCTATCTCGTTTCCGCTCGGAACTCTTCTGCCGAGCATCACTCTGTACGACTACTGGGATCCTGCGACCACCGTAAGCCGGCTACTGCCGGGCGCAGCGGTGGATTCACTTCGCATCGCTGTGAACGGCGATTATCACGAATTCTCATTCACCGGCCCTGCCGCCAATCTTCTGGATTCGGTTAGCTTCGCTGCGGGCGAATCGGGGCTACAGAGCTTTCCTGCGGAGCCTGCGCTTTCCGCATTCAATTACGGGATCGTTCCCGGACATCTCGGAGAAGCGTGGCTCGGTGGGGCGAATCAGTTCTTCACGCTGACGGCTGCGATGGTCGCGGTCAACAACAATATTGAATTACGTAATAAGGAGTATGGGTCTTCCTATCCTCTAGCAGTCGCCCCCGGGCCGAGGCGAGTCGGTTTCCAGTTCACGCTTTTCGCCCAGGACAGCTCACAGACAAACGCTCTTTATGCATCCGCAAAGGAACGAACGCCGGTTCCTGCGATGCTTCAACTCGGTCAGCAGCAGGCAGAGTTGATGGGCATCTATATGCAAAACGTCGTTCCGAAATCCCGAACTTCGATGACTCCGATACACGGCTACAGTGGAAGTTCCAGAACAGTCTCGCCCAAGGTACCGCTAATGATGAAATCTTTCTCGCTTTCGCCTAAGCAAACCTGCTATTCGACGGTCGTGTGGCATGAGAGCACAGTATTTCCAGGCGTGCACTTCGCCGTACGGAGATCGTCGCTCGCGCAGCGCATCGAGCTGACTCGAAAAATGCGCGAACTGACATTGAAGAACGAGTTTTTGAGAGCAGGTGATACCGCTGATCAACTGCAGGCCTCGCTCTCTGACCTGCTTGCCCGCCGAACCTACGTTCAATGGGGGCTGGCGGAAATCAGAGGCCTAATTATAGACGGCCTTCAGGCCGATGTTGAATCAGTGTTGGATAAAGGGCCGGAAAATCTGATCGAGGAGATCATTACTCGCATTAGCGACGAAACCGGACTGAACGAGCAAGAACGAAAAAACTCCTAATCGCATTCCATTTTCAATTTTCCTCGCCGGCCGCGTGGGAATGCGATCGATGCCGGGCGAGCGGTCTGGCGACTTCAAGAAATTGCGCCTTTATTGCAGGCGAAAGTACTTCAGCATCGAAATTGGTTTGGGCTCGCGGTTCGGTCAGTTCTTCGCAATGCCCTAAATCGATCATTAACGCCCAAAGTGCGACGTTTCTTGAACACTTCTTGGTCTGGAAGGCTCTCGGTGGCGGTTCTTCCCTCGAGATGGATGCCAAAACGGCTGACGCAATGTTGTTACTTGAACATGAATGGCAGGTAGAAAAGCAGAATGGCTAGCAACAAAAACTTATTCCCAAATTTGATCAGTGAGCTTACGAGGACGAGTCTTATTAGTTCCTCGTTGTTTTCACCTGCCCCAACACAAACCCGGACGGAGCTTAGTCCCGGCGCCGAATCTTCGTTCACAGCGCTGACCTTCAGCACAAAGAATGCTGTAACGGGTATTCAATTCGGCTCTCCTTCGAGTGCAAGGGTTACGGCAACGAGTTCTTCCGGCTCTTGGACGACCGTTCTGAAACAAACGTTGTCAGGCAGCGTAAACGGAGCGGGTCATAGCGGTGGCCTTGGTTTGGTGGCTGGCGTTACTGGTATCGGTGGGTTGATTTCCAGCCTTTCACATCTTTTTAGCGGTGGAAAGAGCGCGCCACCGCCACTCACGGAATTTCAACTTCCAGAAACACAGCAGCAGGTAATCTCGATTGGCGGAGCCGGCTCACCGAACCTTGCAGGCGCGAATCTGACTTATCAAAGTACTCAGATCGCCCAGGCGGTGAAACAGGCCTTGCTCAACTCGAGTTCTTTGAATGATGTCATTGCGGAGATCTGAATGGCAAATTTCCCTACGCTGAATACGGGTGCCGTTGCGCAGCACCCATTTCCTCTGAATACCGGACGGGGAGCCCACGTTATTCGCTTCCTGGATGGATCGGATCAACGCTATCTGACCCAGGCCAGAATGCTCGCAGTTGGCGCATTCAACTGAATCTTCTGAATGAAGACGAGATGCGCCAACTCGAACAATTTTACGCCGAACAGCAAGGTGAGTATTCGGTTTTGCGTTCTCCGACCCTTACACCGGTACCGCTGTCCCAAACTGCCGCTTCGGCTCAGGCGGCCTGTTAAGCGAATACGTGGGAGTCGACGTCGCCAGCACTGAGTTCTGGGTGATCGAAACAAATGGGTAGCTTATTTTTTCCGCAGCTATCAACGGGAGCTCTTGCTCAATATCCGGTGCGGCGGGCTCGTTTAGGCCGAAGCATCAGGAACATTCTTCCAAGTGGCGACCTGATCCTTGCGCCCGACCCGGACGCGACGACGCTCGTATGGCAGCTTGCCTACTCCGCTTTGCCCACCGCAGAGATCGGAGCCATTCAAAATCTCTTTCAAACCTGCGCCGGACCTGTGCATGCCTTCACGTTTATAGATCCGGTGGATAATATGCTCGCCGGCAGCACGACATTATCCGCCCCGGCCTGGATGATACCTGGCTTTGTAAGTGTTTCGACGGGTGCTCCGGACCCGATGGGTACAATGAACGGCTTCTTGATTACCAACACAGGGCAAGCCGCGGCAGCCCTCACCCAAACACTGACTGTGCCGGCCTGGTACACGTACTGTTTCTCCCTGTACGTTACAAGCAATCAACCATCTTCCATCGCCTTATTAAGGCAAGGGCAAAACGCTCAGTCAGTAACATCGTCTCCAATTGGCATGGCATGGACCCGCATAGTTTCAAGTGGCGCGCTGTCAGATGCCTCTACTACTCTGACAGTCGGCATACAGCTGTCCGCAGGACAGCAAGTCACGATTTATGGGCCACAATTGGAACCGCAACCATCTCCCTCGCGATATCGGCCGACCGCTCAGCGGGGAGGCGTGTACTCGAAGGCGCATTGGGGCGCAGATCAGCTTCTGGTTACAGCCGAAGCTCCGGATTTGTTTTCAACAACATTCACCATCGAAACTTCAATCCAGGACTAAAACGTGGCCACCATTAATCAGGTCAAGCAGCTTGCCGAAGCTGATACACCATTGCTGTTCTTTGAGTGCGTGCTGCCATCGGGCGACGCCGAATACTGGAGCACACATTCCATCCGATTCAACAGCGCGACATATTCGGCGCGCGTTCTTACGCACAATCTGTTCGACCTGCAATTGTCAGCGGATGACGCCATGGATGGAATCTCCCAGCTCTCGTTGGTGCTGGCCAATGCGGACTCCGCTCTCTCCGAGCTGGATTCGGTCATCGGGTTCAAAGGTTCCCAACTTACTGTTCACTTTGCCTTCGCGGATCTGCCGGCTCAGACAATCACGACAGAGAGCACAGTTCTGTTTCGCGGGGTGGCAGGTGATCCTGATGAGGTAACGGAAGATGCTCTCACGCTCAGTTTTACGAATAAGCTCAGTTTGCAGCGTATTCCGCTTCCTGAAGTGCGCATCCAACGATCATGCCCCTGGAATTTTCCGTCGACTCTCGACCAGCGTAAGGAAGCTATAAACGGAGGCAGTGCAGGAAAATATTCTCGCTTGTTCCGCTGCGGGTACTCCGCCGATCTCCCCGGAGGTGTTGGGAACCTGAGTGCCGGGCAAGCCTTCACCTCTTGTGATTACTCGAGGACGCAGTGCCTGGAGCGCGGCATGTTCAACCGGGACGCGGAAGGAAACATGACTCAGCGCTATGGCGGGTTCGAATTTGTACCCTCCGCCATCATGGTCCGAACCGCGGGCGACAAGACTTCACACCTGTCACCCATTCTCGACAATGCTGCGAAATACAACGATCCCGTTCCGATTGTGTATGGCACTGGCTGGTTGAAGGCGCCAATCACGTTTTCTCGAAACGACGGCAACCTCACGCACATGGAGGCACTGCTCGGGATGGGAACCATTCAGGGCGTTGTCAAAGTCGTCGTAAATGATATAGAGATACCGCTCGCGGTGGCCGGCCAGGACATGGCGACGACCGGCTGGTACAACGTCGTTACCCTCGGGACGCGGCAGGGCGCGTTCAATGTTGACTTTTCCGACGCGAACGGAAATGCGCTCGGCGACCCATATGGCAGCATGGCGGTGCTTTCCATCGTTGTTCCCAACCGGATCAGTAGTGGGCGCTCGCTGCCGAACGTGGAAGTTCTTCTTCAGGGAATGCAGATTGATTCATTCAACCTCGATGGCAGTTTCCAGGCTACGGGGTACACGAACAATCCGGCTTGGGTGATCCTCGACATCTTGCGTCGTAGCGGCTGGTCCACATCGGATCTCAACCTTTCCACCTTCGCTGCCTCCGCTGCGTTTTGCCAGGAACTCATAAGCACGACTGATCTGAACGGGAACCCGCTGCAAGTTCCACGCTACGAATGCAATCTGATTCTGAGCAAGCGCCAGAGTGCGGCGGCGGTGGTTCGAGGCATTCGGGTCGCTTCGAGTCTTATGCTGCGGTACGGCTACACCGGCCTGCTGGAGCTTCTTCCTGAAACGACTCTAGCCGCTCAGCAGCCGCTGCTGCCCGATGGCTCAAATAGCACCGAGACGCTCTACGGCGGCTGGCCGTCGTACGAGTTTAGCGACGGCTCGGGACCTTATTCAGGGATCGTTCGTAATCCCAACGGGAGTTCGAGTGTCCGGCTGACTTCGAGGACCATCGCAGAAACGTCCAATCGTTTAAGCATCGAATTTCAAGACGAGTCAAATGAATATCAGCAGGACAGCCTGTCGGTCGTGGATGCCGGCGACTCGGCGCTAATCGGTTACGAGATAAGCAGCCAATCTACGGCTCTCGGCATCGCTAATTTCAGCCAGGCCACACGAGTCCTGCTACGGCAGCTCGACAAGTCGACTAAAGGAAATCTCTTCATTCAGTTTCAGACCAGCTTCCGGGCCTTGAAAGTTCGGCCGGGCGACATCATTACGGTCACATACGCCAAAGAGGGGTTCACGCGCCTTCCCTTTCGGATCATAAAGCTCTCGCCCGCAATGAACTATCAGCTTGTGACGATCCTTGCTCAGATCCACAATGACGACTGGTACAGCGATAATCTAACGGTTCTTCGGAATGCCGGCCGTCAGCCAGCGTCTCAGATGCAGACACCGCGGCCTCTAATAGGTGTTACTCCGCACGACGGCCCGTCAGGCACTTTCGAATTCTTCGATTTCGCTGTGAGGGAGAGCATACAGGCACAGCAAGACGGAACTGCAACGGACATTCTTAGCCTCGCTTTCTCACAGCCGGCGACGCCCAGCCAGCATGCGCCGCATCTGCCGCTGGTCGGTCTTTCACCGCAATTTTCAACGAGTGGGGGAACCCTCGCGGGTGGCGCGAACATGTACTATGCTGTTTCCGCAGTCGACGGGGCGGCACGCGAAGGCGCTCTTTCTTTCACAGTGGCGGCAGTCATTCCGGCGGGGACCAACACGAATACGGTTACCATTACCGGCCTCAGTTTCCCGTCTTCGGCAGCCGCGTTCAATGTTTATCGCGGTGACACGCCGCAGCTTCTGTATCGCATAGCCGCGAACCTGCCATTACACGCTACTTACACGGATGCGGGTGTAGCGCCGGAACCGGTCGGACCTCCAGATGCCAGCTTTGACCATGCCAATTTTTATTACCGGAATGAGTATGCCGGACCGTTCCCAGCAACGATCTTCTCGGCAACCACCATCGGCTGGAGTGACCTGGGCGCAAATGATCTGGTCTATGCTGGCCGTGTCGCGCGGATTATCGAAGGAACCGGGCTCGGCCAGGAGCGTTCCATTTCGACCAACACGCAAACGACTATCACGGTGACGCCCGCCTGGTCAACGATTCCGGATGCTACAAGCGTGTTTGTCGTCGCTGATTCATCATGGAAGTTTGCGGCTGTCACCGCGAGTACGCCCGCTCAGTTCGAGATTCCATACCAAGCTGGCGCCGTTATACAAATCTCTGGCCGAGCAGCTAACGTCCATAACGTGGAAGCGTCCGCCGATTTGTGTCCGATCACACGCTGGACCCTCGGCGGCGGAAACGCCGATGCCGGTATCGCCGGACCACCGAGCTTTTCCCTCGCCGTTCCAGGGGGCGGCGAAGTCACGCTCTCTGGAGTGGGGTTCGATAACCTCGCGAACACATCATCCGTAACCAGCGGAACACTGCAGGTTTTCTGTTGGAACGAGCTCAGTGACGCAAATTCTCACATACTCGCGCTCGCGCTTGACGCGGGCAACCATCTGGTGCAGTTGAATCAAGCCGCATCTCCCAACCCGGGAGATGTCATTCAAATCGGAGCAGAGCTGATGAGTGTTCTTTCAGTGAATGCCGGAACGAATACTTATACCGTAGTTAGGGGTGTGCTGTCATCCTCCGTTGCCGCTCATAACGGGGGTGATCCGGTACTGCACCTAAAAGCATCCGACGTCATCGTGCCATTCGCAGCCGGTTTTTTCGAAAACCGTGCCTCCCTGAATTACCTGCACACCTTTAGTCTCCCTGACGTGAGAATCTGCGCGGCCGAGTTTTTTGTTTCGAACTCTTTTGGCAGTAGCCAAGCAACTGAGATTTGTTACACGAGCTTGCCGGATGGAGGATTACGCACTCTTTCGGGTGGACAATTCTCCATCCAGGTCAGTGGCTATCTCGCTACTCAGCAGAATGCAGCGCCTCCCTTATTGATTGAAGCGGCGCATGCAGTAAGGGATATACGAGCATCGCTAAACCAGGCAGCGAACGGCTACAGCATCACCGTCGATATCTTGCAGAATGGAGCCGAGTATTGCCAATTACAGATCGCATCGGGGGCAACAACATCGAACATTACGGACGGCGCAGCTCTCCCGGCGTTGATCGAGGGCGCTAATATCACGATCAACGTCACGCTCAGCGTAATTCCAAACGGGCCGTCTTCCTTACGCCCCGGCCGCGATCTGACCGTTACTATCCGGCTCTAATGTCCATGGCCGAGCAACTTTATAAGCTCAGTCCTGACCGGGATTTGCAATGTTATTTCCTCACGCCGTCGGCCGTGGCGGCAATGAGTCAGGCGAGTTCCACCGGATTTACTCTGTCCGGAAAATGGCGTCAGCAGTTTGACTGGGCCGTAGTCGAATGGAATCGCGACAATGTATTCGAGCATCCAGCTCTCCGGTATTTGCCTGATGGTGATTTGAGCGGACTCGTTCTGACTTACAACGAAACTCGAACTGGATGCATTCCAATTCAGTCCAACTTAGTTCCCCTGGTAGCCTGGGATGTTTTAAGGATCTGGGCAACGCCGGAACGCAGCACGGTGGAGAATGTATATGCTATTCCGCTTGCTCCGTTCGCTACACCGGCAAGTGGAATGTTCGTACCAGCATCGGCCACAATGACGCTGACGGCCTCGCCCGGTGTAGGTCAAAGAGTGGGTCTTGCTCTCCTGGAGCAGTCTTTTTACTGCACCGTTCAGGCTGGTAATCAGCTCTCAGACATAGCTGCCGCGCTCGCGTTGAACATTAACCAGGTAAGCAAAACATTTTCGGCCACAAATAGCGGCCCTTCAGTGACGGTCCATTGGAACGCTACGGCGCCTAATGCGCCCTACAGTAACTTGCTCGGCGCAAACGGCAATCGGATCACTGTGTACGGATTTGCGGAAGGCGGCGCCTCTGTGTGGCAGCAGCCGTCTGCGATGTTCGGCGGCGGCGCCTTTCCCTCTCAATACCAAATCAACATTGACTTCGGCGCTTTGAAAGCGCAAGGCTATCCCACGGACCGCGTTAGGAAGCTCAGATGGACGTGGTCAGCCGACCTGCAGCCCGGCAGCTTTGAGCAGACTGAGTTTCAAGTCTCAATCTCGCAATGGACCGTAACGGGCAGTAATCGCGGTTACTTCATCGCGGGTCCGGGTAGCCGGCGCATCGAAGACACTGATTCGGCCGTCGTGTACAACGGGTCCTGGGCGATGCAGACCGGGAATTACTCAGGCAGCAAGGTTCACTACACGAACAATCCTGGAGATAGCTGCACGCTTAGCTACAATGAGACCGCGGCTCACGAATTGTTCATCGGAACACGCATGTTGTCGCCGGGCGCAACCGTGGCGTTTTCGCTTGATTCCGAACCGCCGGTAAGCGTCAACCTCAATCTGCTGGGCGAAGACGTGCTTGTGAGGGTACCGGTCGGTACTGTTCAAGCCGGTACGCACTCTCTCACTTGCACGCATTCGGGCTCTTCCGGCAGCTCGCTCTATTTCGATTTCGTCGAAATCGCTTATCCGTCTGCGATCCCTCCCGATTTCCCATCGCAAACTCAGTTAGCCCTGGCCACAGACTGGGATACTTATCATTCACAGGCGCTTCCAGCCGAGCGGACGGCGTGGCTTGTGAATCAGCTCGGCTATCAGGGACGCCTCAACCATTACACAGGCGCACTGTGGTTTTACGAACTGGTTCGAACGGGCAGCGTCTACGCCTCCGGTAGCATTGAGTTCACGGCCGCCACGAGTAGTAGCGCTTCCGTGCTCTGGTTGAGCCTTGCCGCTCCCGGTTCACCCGCAACGCTGATCGCTCATGCTGTATTGCCGGACGATACTCCCGCGACGATCGCTCAAGCCTTTGCCGGTTTGGTAAATTCCGGAACGAATCTGTTGTGGGCAAGTGCTGATGGTGCACAACTGACGTTCACTGCGCGCGCCATGGGAACCGGCGGAAACGGGATTGTTGTCGAGACCGGCACTTCGAGCGACGGAGAGAGCCTTACGGCCGTTCTTGCTTCAGTTTCTTTGAGCAGTGGCGTGGATGGAGCCCCCTACGATCTGGACGCCACTGATCCGTTGAATTCGACGCTCGTTGCTGCTGCCGGTTATTGGCGTACCGATCTCAATGCAATGCCTCGAATCAACCGCGCCGCCCGCGACTGGCACCAAGCATACTTCGCAGCTCTCAAGGCCTACGGAATCGACGTTGTCGTGTCCTTCAGTATGGAGTTGCTGAACGCAGACCCGTCTGCCGCGACTGGCATCGCCCAACGGTATCCGGATTCCACGCCTGCGGTTCTGAACACCCCTTCCATTCAGACCAACTTCTCGCCGGCATCTCTGGCATTCTGGACGCAGGTCTACGTTGAGATGGCAGCTCTTCAAAGCGCCGCCGGCCTAACCCCATATCTGCAGTTCGGCGAGGTGCAATGGTGGTATTTCCCAAAACCGAATGTTGGAATGCCATTCTATGATGCCTACACTCAGCAGCACTTTCAGGCAAACTATGGCGCTCCGATGCAGGTGATTCTCAGCAACGATTCGGATCCAGCGCAGTACCCGAACGAGATGACACTACTTCCATCGTTGATCGGTCAATTCACTTCGGCGATCCGCGCGGAGGTCAAAAGGCAATCCCCTGGTTGCCGCTTCGAAGTCCTGTATCCAACCGATACCAATGACACACCGCTCAACCAGATGGTCAATTTTCCGAGTTCGGACTGGACGCCAACCAATTTGAATTGCTTGAAGACGGAAAGCTTCGGCTTCACCTTCGCCAACAATCTGGATCAGAGCACGTACTCATTCGGCGTCAGCACAGCGAAGGGTTTCCCAAACGAGCAGCGCAGCCATCTGATCGGCATTTCGGATGCATGGACTTCCTGGATGAAGGAGGCAGATCTCGCGCAGTCCGCCGGTCTCGAATCCGTTATTCTCTTCGCGCTGGACCAGTACTGCCTGATCGGCTATCCTCCGCCGCCGTTCGTCAAACTCGCACGCAGCCAGCGTCTGGGGTGACACCTGACGCTCGTTAAGATAGTCGATTCATGATTTATGCGGTTACGGTTTCGATTGTCGTGCTGCTGTTGTGCGGTATCAGCGCCTACAAAGCGCTCGGTGTAAAGAATAAGGCCGATTTTCTTGTTGCGGGTCGTACGTTGAGCTGGCCGGTTCTGGTTTTCACGCTTTTATCTTCGTGGATCGGTGCTGGTAGCCTTTTGGCGGGCGCGGAGAACGCATACAAGAACGGATTTGTCGCGCTCTGGCAGCCATTGGGCGGATGGGTTGGGTTAATTCTCATTGCAATGATCGCTGGACGTGCGCGCCACTTCGCGCAATTCACGGTTCCTGATTTATTGGAAGCGCGTTACAATCCCGCTGCGCGCGTCTTCGCCACTATCGCCATCGTCATTTCCTACACCATCATTACGAGTTACCAATTCATTGGCGGCGGTGACATCCTGCATTTGATCTTTCCGGCAATTCAACGTAAAACAGGTCTCTACATCATTGCCGGGTTCGTCATTTTTTTCACAGCAGCGGCCGGCATGGCTTCCATCGCTTATCTCGATCTGGTGATCGGCTCGCTCGTGACTTGCACCGTCATCATCGCAGTACCGATCTTGCTGGCGCGAGTAGGCGGATGGGGTGTTGTACGAGCCTCGCTTCCAGCGACTCACTTTCAGGTGCTGGGCAACTATAGTCTGGGCGGTGCCGTTGCGCTTGCATTGCCGACCATGCTGCTGCTAATCGGCAATCAGGGAATGTATCAGAAATTCTTTTCCGCAAAATCGGAAAGCGACGCGAGGAAGTCAGTCATCGGCTGGATCATAGGTACAGTTACGCTGGAAACCCTATTGGTCGCCGTGGCTGTGATCGCAAGCGCGAAGCTTCACACAGATCGTCCGCGTGAAATTATTCCACTTACAGCTCGCGAAGCGCTGCCCAGCTTGCTTGGCGCCATCTTATTGGGCGGCGTCTTCGCAAAAGTAATTTCGACGGCAAACAACTATCTTTTCTCGCCCGCAACCAATCTCATACACGACGTCTACGAGCGGTTCATTGACAAAAACGCGACGCAGCGACGCACTCTGATCGTCTCACGCCTGATCGTGATTTTCCTCGGGCTTTTCGCCGTGCTGCAGGCCAGTCAGTTCGAATCTGTGCTGAAGGCATCTCTTTACGCGTACACCGTTTACGGCGCCGCTGTTACTCCGGCAGTTATGGCCGTGTTCTTCTGGCGCCGGACTACGACGGCCGGCGCGATTAGTTCCATCCTGCTCGGTACAGCCATTACGGTAGGCTGGCAGCTTGCGCAACAGTTCGGGCCCCCAGCATGGACGTCGAAAATCGGAGCAATCGATGCCGTGTATCCCGCCCTGATTGCTTCCGTTTTCAGCCTGGTACTCGTTAGTCTACTTACGCCGGCGCCCCCCGCCAAAGCGCTTGCCAAACTCGACAATGCGTAAAATCGCTGTGAATGGCTATCGAACAGATTCAAGAGGCGCTACGTGACAGCCTGCTTGATGGCTGGTTGTTCTTCGATCATCATCGCCGCGATCCGCTGGCTTATCGCATTTTGGGAATCCCGAATGATGTGCAGGCGACGCGGCGCTGGTATTACTTCGTTCCTGCTACTGGCGAGCCCCGGAAGTTGGTTCATCGCATCGAGAGTGGTGCGCTTGACACACTTCCCGGGCGAGAAGCGGAGCTATGCGAGCTGGGCCGACCAGCATCGCAAGCTGTCTCAAATGCTGTTCGGGTGTTCCCGCATCGCCATGCAGTATTCACCCAACTGCGCCATCCCTTACATTTCGCTGGTAGATGCAGGCACCGTCGAATTAGTCCGCAGCGCGGGCGTCGAGATCGTGAGCTCCGCGGATCTCGTTCAAGAATTCGAAGCCCGCTGGACTGAGAAGCAGTACCGGCAGCACGTGGCGGCTGGAAAGTTGGTGGATCAGGCCCGACGTGAAGCCTTCCAGTTCATAGGACGAAGGCTCCGCGTACACGAAAGCGTCACGGAATACGAGGTCCAGCAGTTCATTCGTGATCGCTTTGCCAGCTCCGGTCTGATTACAGACCATGGCCCGATTGTCGGCGTCAACGCAAATGCGTCCGATCCGCACTACGAGCCCAGCCGCGAGAAATGCTCACATATAAAGGTCGGCGATTTGGTCCTCATCGACTTGTGGGCCAAGCTTGCTGAACCTGATGCGGTCTTTTACGACGTCACATGGACCGGCTTTTGCGGGACAATCCGCGCCAGACCAGGTCGAGAAATGTGTTCGAGATCGTGCGAGACGCCCGCAAAGCGGCTTCCGACTTCGTGATCGAAAGCATCAGATCCGGCCGAGCCGGTTGCCGGCTATGAAGTGGACGACGCCTGCCGCGCGCACATTGGCGAAAAGGGATTTGGCGAGTACTTCTTCCACCGGACGGGCCACAGCATCGGTACAGAAGTGCATGGCTCCGGCGCAAACATGGACAATCTCGAATCGCCACGACGAGCGGCGCATCATTGCCGGGAGTTGCTTTTCGATCGAACCCGGCATCTACCTGCCGGATTTCGGCATCCGTTCGGAGGTAAATGTATACGTCGGCGACAAGTTTGGCACGCGTCACCGGCGAAGAACAGCACGCACTGGTGCTGATCTAAGCGCACCTGAATTCTGCACGATAGATCTGATCAAATATTTTGATTTGCTGACGGTGGCGTGGACGTTTTACCTTTTGGTATGGCGACAGCTAGTCACTTGGATGCCCCTTCGTCCCTTGTCGGACTTCTTCACCGTGTCAGCAATATCGTAAGTTCCGAGCTTTCGCTCGACGAAATGCTCGGCGAAATCGTCGGGTTGACAGTTCAGGTCACGGATTGTGATGCCTGCCTGGTGTACCTGATCGAGCGCGAAACAAGCGAAATTGTTCTGCGCGCCTCACAGGTTCCGCACCAGGCTGACCTGGGCAATATCCGCCTGAAAGTCGGTGAAGGCGTTACCGGTTGGGTCGTTGAGCATCGGTCAGTCGTTGCACTGTCCTCGAATGCGGCCGCCGACAGCCGCTTCAAACGGTTTCAAGCCCTGGTTGAAGATACCTACGAAGCGTTCCTCTCTGTGCCGCTGGTCAGCGGCGGTGAGGTCATCGGTGTCATCAACGTTCACCATCGCGAACCGCATCACCACACGTCGGACGAGATCGCGCTGCTGACATTCGTCGGCGAGCAGATGGGCGGCGCGATCACAAAATCGTTTCTGGCCGAAGAGAACACTCGCTTGCAGGAAGAGACGGCCGAGATGCGGCGGCAGCTCGAAACGCGCAAGATCGTCGAGCGCGCGAAGGGCATTCTGCAGACACCGCCACAATCTGACGGAAGAGGAAGCGTATCTACGCTTGCGGAACGAGAGCCGCCGTCTTCGCCGGCCGATGCGGGAGCTCGCGGAAGCCATCATTCTGTCGGAAGATCTCAGCCGGAAAAGCGAACGCCTGCAGTAACTACGAGTCCGCAGTCTCGATAAGATTGAGGTTTGCGGACAAATATCGAGCCCGAGTTCCACGCCATCTGGCGGAATCCGCACCTGCTGACCATTGCCGGCAATTTCTGGCGGCGAAATATCGATCAGGTGCGGTTCCCGGCAGCCCGCAAAGAATACCGAATCGACGCGAACACGCGATTCTGGTCTTTGAACATCAGCCCGCCGGAGCGCCACGCGGACAGATCGTCCTTCTTCATGGACTGGAAGGTTCGGCGCGACGCAGGTTACATCGCGAGTTTCGCGCAAGCTGCTCTTGAGCGCGGCTTCGGCGTTCACCGGCTGAACATGCGGACCTGCGGCGGCACGGAGCAGTTGTGCCAAACCATGTACCATTCGGGCCTCACCAGCGATACGCGCGAGATCGTCAGGCAAATCGGTGAGAGAATGCTGGGACCCGTTTTTCTGGCCGGGTTTTCACTGGGCGGGAACGTGGCGCTCAAACTGGCCGGTGAACTGGGCGAGACGAACCTGGTTGCTGGCGTGGTAGCGGTCTCCACGCCGATCGAACTTGAACAGTCCGTCCGTGCCATCGACAAGCCTTCGAATATCCTTTACGCCGGCGCTTTCTCGACCGCCTGCGATCCCGGGTGAGGCGGTTGAATCGGATCGCGCCTCATCTTTATTCAATGCGACGGCCTCGATCAGGTCAAGACCATCTGGGAGTTCGACGACCGGTTCACGGCTCCGCTGTTTGGCTTTGGCACTGCCGCGAACTACTATCGAACTCAGTCGGCCGCGCGATTTCTCGAAGCCATCCGCGTGCCGTCTCTGGTTATCGCGGCAAAGGACGACCCGCTGGTTCCGTTCGAGATGTACCATCGCCCTGCTTTTCGCGACCAATCCAGCGTTAACGCTGATTGCGCCTGACCACGGCGGCCATCTCGGCTTTCTATCGCGCACAGGCCCGCGATTCTGGGTCGATCATGTTGCACTCGACTGGATCGAGCAGCTTGCTGGAGAACCATTCCTGGGAACAAATGCATGCATACGTGGCGAGGCAGTCTATGGCTAGAAAGCCGTTCCGAAGAAGCGCGTCGTTCTGGGAAGCGGTGCGGATCGCCGTCGATTCGCTCAACAAAAACAAGCTGCGCAGCTTTCTGACACTGCTCGGTATCATTCTGGCGACCACTACGCTCATTTCCGTCACCGCCTTGATTCACGGAATGAATCTGTACATCGCGACGAAGGTTTCAAACATGGGCGCCGACGGATTTCAGATCATCCGCATGGCATCGTCGGCTTCGATCCGAAGAAGATTGCTGCTCATGTCGAAGCGAAACCCGCGGATCAAGCGAGAAGAGTACGAGTTCATCCGTGAGCACGCCACCATGCTGAAGGGCATCGGCATCATGAGCACCCAGACCGGACGCGTGAAGTTTCAAGGACACAACGGACGAGGCGTTCAGATCAGCGGAATAACTGCCAATATTCCGGCGCTCAATAATATCCAGGTCGACGCAGGGCCGCGGCATCACGCGACAGCGAGCAACGGCGTCATGCGGCCGTTGCATTCATCGGAAATGACATTCGAAAGCAGTTCTTCCAAAACCGGGACCCGATCGGGAAAACGATCGAGATCAATGGCGTTCCAGTGGAAGTGGTGGGAACGGCCAAGGAACTTGGGAGCGTTTTCGGCAACTCGCAGGACAATTTCGTCATGATTCCCGCTCGAGAACGTATCTTCAAGAAGTATGGAACGTCGCAGGGCATGAACCTGGTGGCGAAAGCGATCGACCAGGCGCATTTGCAGCAGGCACAAGACGAGAGTCCGATGCTGATGCGAGCGTTCCGCCATCTGCGGCCGGGCCAGGACGACAACTTCGCTATCATTTCTTCCGATTCTTTTGTGAGCCTGTGGGAACGCCTCACAGCAGCCATCTCAGCCACCGCCGTCGGCGTCGTTTCCGTGTTCATGGTGGTCGGCGGCATCGTGATCATGAACATCATGCTGGCGGCGGTGACGGAGCGGACGCACGAGATCGGAATCCGCAAATCGCTTGGCGCGCGCAGGTCGGACATCCTCAATCAATTTCTCGTGGAATCTTCCATGCTGGCGGCATCGGGCGGATTGATCGGGGTCATTCTGGCGTGGCTCATCGTCGACTCGTCATCCGGAACGCCGCCTCGATTCCGATGTCGCTGCCCGTAACGTCGGTCATTATCGGTGTCGGATTGTCCGCGGTTGTGGGATTATTCTTCGGCATTTACCCGGCTTCGCAGGCATCGAAGCTCGATCCTATCGAAGCGTTGAGAACGGAGACGATGAACTGGCTGGCGGTCTCAAACGCCATGTCGCTGGCACTGCTGACCATTCGCGCACACAAAATCCGCGCGGTTCTGACGGTTCTTGGCGTTGTGATGGGAACCGGGACCATCATCGGGGTGGGTTCCATTCTGACCGGCCTCGATTCGACCATCTCGAACGCCATTGAGAGTTTCGGCCCGAACACGATCATGATCTTTAAGTTCCGTTTCGGCTTCCGAGCCCGCATTTTTCGGCCGAGGAGCGGACGCGCAAGCCGCTGACGTACCGAAACGCCCAAGATATCCAGGAGCGCTGCGACGTTTGTGAGCGTGTTTCCGCCATCCTGCTCCACCCGAACGCACTGACAGGCGGAGTGGTGAATGCCACTTACAAGGGGAACACCGTTTACGGCTTGAACGTGCAGGGTGTAGGAGCAGAGTACGCGCAGGGCGGTCAGGTCGAGTATGAACGCAGGCCGGTTCTTTACGGACGAAGAGAACCGCCGCCGCGCACCCATCGCCGTGATCGGACGAGATGTGGAGAACGGGCTGTTCCCGGACGTGGAATCCAATCGGCAAGCAAATTGTGGTCGATGGCCAGGTGTATGAAGTCGTGGGAGCAATGAATAAGCCGGCCGCTTCCGCCTTCGGACAACCGGATACGCGGGTGCTTCTTCCATACTGGACCATGCAGAAGAACTACCCGTCAGCGCACGAAAATTTTCTCTCCGTGGTTGCCAGACCGGGAAGTTGTCGCGCGCCGAAGACGAGATCAGGGTGATCCTGCGCGTCGACCGCCGGGTCCCTTACAGCAAGCCTGATAATTTCGCGATCTCAACCGCCGAGCAGATGGTCAGCGACTTCCGGCAGATCACATCGATGGTCGCGCTAACGATGGTGGTCCTGAGTTCTGTCGGGTTGCTGGTCGGCGGCATCGGGGTGATGAACATCATGCTGGTCTCGGTCACTGAACGGACAAAGGAGATCGGTATTCGCAAAGCGATCGGGGCGCGGAAATCCGATATCGTGCTCCAATTTCTACTGGAAGCGATCGTGTTGACCGGCCTTGGCGGGATCGCCGGAATTACCTTTGGCTGGCTCGTTTCGGTGCTCAGCAGGCTGCTGTTTCCAAGCCTGCCAACTACGGTGCCCTTATGGGCGGCTGCTCTCGGATTGATCGTTTCGGCGGGAACGGGATTGTTTTTCGGAATCTGGCCCGCTACCAAAGCGGCGCGCCTGGACCCTGTCGAAGCACTGCGCTATGAGTAGCGATCCGTGCGCCCGACTTCTAATTCTCTTACAATTTAGACTTGCTATCCAGTTCTGCCAGCCGCACCCATTCGCGTGCAGCGCGATTGGCCGGCGAGAGCATTAGATCGCAAATCTCCAGATGTAAGGCGCGAGTTCGCTCCATATCGCGATAAAGGTCAGATAACTCGCTCCCGAGTTCTGAAGGAGCATTGCTCAGTTCGTTATCCACGCTTCTTTGACCACCAATATCGTACGTCAGCGACATAGAACTTTTTCGGTACTGCTGAAGACGTTCGTTCCACGCCACCTCGCTGCTTCCTTATGAATGCTGTAGTGTATTGAAGAGGTTGAAGATGAGCGTTTTGGTTCGGTATCTGAGCTTAGCGATGGTGGCCATGGCGACGGGCTGTGCCTTGGGGCAGGGAAATATGCAAAGCCCTCCCGGCAAAGCGGACGTGACCTTGAATGGTAAGCAGGTCTCGATCACTTATCACCGGCCGTTTGTGCGCGGACGCAAGATCATGGGCGAACTGGTTCCTTATGGACAGGTCTGGAGGACGGGAGCCAATGAAGCGACTACGCTCAAAACCGATGTCGCGTTGAATATCGGCGGAGCGAACGTTCCGGCAGGAACTTACACGCTCTACACGCTGCCATCAGAAGGCGTCTGGAAACTCATCATCAACAAGCAAACCGGCCAATGGGGCACTGAGTACAACCAGAATCAGGATCTGGCGCGTGTCGATATGCAAAAAGAAAAACTGTCTTCTCCTGTTGAAGAATTCACCATCAGCTGGAAGAAGAAAGGCGAGGGGGCAGCGGACCTGGTCCTCGAATGGGAGAATACGCGCCTCAGCGTGCCCGTGCAAGCGAAGTGATACCGGGGTGCGGTGGAGCGCCTCATGCGGCGGCATCACTGATGCTGCGCGCAATCTAGCGGTCTTGCTGCGGCACGAGTGGTATAGTGCGGAAAGTCCCATCTCCTGGGAGGGCAGACGGCGGAACAGAGGCGTTATCAACGTGGACTCGATGCCGGTTGCTCCATTGACCTCACATGAGTCCTACAGCATTGACAACTTCCACTCCGGATT
The DNA here is from genome assembly GCA_963846185.1 of uncultured Acidobacteriaceae bacterium. Taxonomy (GTDB): domain Bacteria; phylum Acidobacteriota; class Terriglobia; order Bryobacterales; family Bryobacteraceae; genus Bog-105. The sequence continues at coordinate 118,090 of CAWJVA010000015.1, forward strand.
GGAAAAGCCTCGAGGGTACGGTCCTCGACGGCGGGTATGAGCTCCGGGAGATTCTTGAAGCGGATGCGGAATCGGCGAGCTATCGGGTTCGCGTCCTCGGGGATTACTCGAGGCGAGCGTTGGCGCGATTCTATGTTGCCGAAGGCGATGGCGCAGAAGACCAGCTTGCCATATGGGAGACGCTGCGCGAACTGCGCGACGAAAATTTGAGCACCGCGCTCGGGTGCGGCTCAAGAATCGTCGATGAAATCCGCACCGAGTACGCGGTGCTGCCTGCTCCGGACGAGACACTGGCTGGTGTCCTGAGCGAGCGCGCGTTGACGGAACAAGAGACGCGGGAAGTAATGACCATCGTTGTTCGTGCCCTTGAGAAACTGCACGCGAGCGGACTCGTGCATGGGCGCGTGTCGCCGGAGGAAATCGTTGCCGCCGGACCTGCAATACAACTCACGACCACGTGCGTTCGGCGGATCAACTCACTTCCGAATCTGGCCATTCGTCCCGGCAAGTATCTGGCGCCCGAGAGCGTAGAGCAAAACACAACAACTGCTGCGGATGTCTGGTGCCTGGGCGCGACGCTGACAGAGGCGTTGGTAAGAACGCCGTACGCGGTAGGGACAGATATTGAATCGCTGGAGCTCTCGCCTGCATTTAAGAGAGTTCTTACCGCATGCCTGGCCGCAGATCCGCATCGTCGCTGCGCGCTGGCCGACTTACCTGAGCTGTACCGGCAAGCTCCTGCATCATCGGCATCCGCAGCGCCCGTTCCGCCGCCGACAAGCTCCAGCAATACGAAGCCGGTGGCGCTGGCTGCGGCGGCCGCTACTCAGAACGCGCCGCAAGCGCCGGCTCCAACTCTCGAAGCGGCCTCGCTCCCACCCGTCGAAACAGGCACCCAACCTCACACCGGGATGTATGACGGTCCGATCCTGGTGACGGAACGCCCGGCTGGAGTGAGTCCACAGCGCGTGGGAGCGGCTCCCAATTCGCGAGCCTGGTTGTACGGCGGGCTCGGCGTGCTGGTACTGTTCGTGATTTTCCTTTTTGCGCGCGGACGTCACACGCCGAAACAGCCGAGCGTGACAAAAGAACCTCCTGCCGCTGCTATAGCGACGCCTGCAAATAACGATTGGCCGACGCGAACACTATCTCCGGATTCGACGGCAGCGAAGCGGCCTTCGACCGCCGCAACTCCCGGACATTCCACAGCGCTTACGGCTGCTCCGCATCCGAATGGCACGATGCGCGGTTCTATCTGGCGGGTCGTTTTATACACCTACGCACGTGAGAGTGATGCCCAGAAGAAGGCGCAGTCGCTGAATGAGAAACACACTGGCTTAGGCGCCGAGGTGTTTTCGCCGAACGGCGCCCAGGGACCTTATCTGGTGGTCGCAGGCGGCAAGATGACCCGCGACGAGGCGCTGCAGATGCGAAAAACCGCCCTGCGCATGGGCATGCCGCATGATTCATACATTCAGAATTACAACCAGTAAGAGTCCATCGCAGTCGCTCGGCAAGAAGCGCAGCAACTCATAAACCTGCCCTCAACGCCGGAGAGCGTGGTATCAAATATAAGGGTCGTCACTCTACATGGAAGTAGTTAGGACACGATCCAAATTCGAACATGTTGAAAGACGGCACGGCCGACCCGGAGCTGATTGAGCGGCTTCGCAAGCGCGACCCGGAAGGGCTCGCGAAAGCGTATGACCGGTATGGCCAGCTCGTATACTCACTGTTCCTTCGGATCGTGAGAGACCAAGCCCTCGCGGAAGATCTGGTCCAGGAGCTGTTTCTTCGAGTCTGGAACAAGGCCCGTGACTTTGATGCAAATAAGGGAACACTGGGAGTTTGGATCCTGTCGATCGCGCGCAACATGGCGATTGATCACGTGCGTTCGGCTCAATCCCGCTTCCAAACCAGGATTAGGCCGATAGAACCAACCGATCAGCTGGCGTTTTCGTATAAACCAAAGGAGCCTGAATCAGTGATCGACAACGCGAAAGCTGTTAAAGAAGCGTTTTCGACTCTGAATCCGAATCAGAAAAAGGTGTTGGAGCTCGCATATTTTGAGGGATTCTCTCAAACGGAGATAGCCGCCCACCTTCACGAGCCGCTTGGCACTGTGAAGAGCTGGATGCGTTCCGCCTTGGGGAAACTGCGATCCGCGGTGAAAACGGGGGTAGCAGATTGACTCACGAAGAGATGAACGAAGTATACGAGCTGTACGTGCTCGGCGTACTGGAGCCAGACCAGGCTCGGGATATCGATGAGCATCTCGGGGATCAATGCGATTACTGTCTGCACCGGCTGCGTGAAGCGGTGGTAACCACCTCCGGCATGGCGGGATTGGCGGAAACGGCGAAGCCTCCGAAAGCGCTGCGCAAGAGAGTGCTGGAACCGGTCACGCCGCGGCCGCGCTTGGCAGCCTGGAAGTTCTGGGTGGGTGCGCTGGCCGCGGCTTGCATCGTACTCCTTTCCGTCATCGTCTGGAGGACCAGCACGGTTTCGGCCCTGCGGGATCAGATCGCCGGGTTAACTCAGGAGCGCGACCAGTTACAGTCCGTTGTCGTGCTGCTGAGCAAGCCGGAAACGAAGACTGTGCAGTTCGGAATTGCCGATAACAAGCCGCACGGCCGGGTGTTTATCAATGCCAATGGCGGCGTGGTGTTTGTCGGGACAGACCTGCCGGAGGTGGCAAGTGACAAAACACTGGAACTTTGGGTCATTCCGAAGACCGGCGCTCCCCAACCCGCGGGGCTGTTTCGCCCGGATGCTTCCGGCGACTCGGTGAACGTTTGGAAGCAGCCCGTCGATCTGGCGCAGCTACAGGCCGTCGCCGTCACCGTTGAGCCGAAGGAAGGATCGGCGAAACCCACTACGCAGCCGTTCCTGGTTGTGCCGGTGGCTTAAGTGCGGCTGTAGAGGCTGTAGCGCTCGCCGCTGATATCGGGGAAGGCCATCCACTTTGTCGCTGACTCCGGGATGGTCCAGACGAAAGGCGGCGACTGCGATTGTCGCGCCGACAGCAGCGCGGTGCGCGTGAGTACAGGTTGATCAGCCGGCAAAAGCCTGAATAACGCCAGGGGACCGCAGCATAACGCCACTGTTCCCGGGTTCTGCCGATCAAGCGCGAGCAAACTCATCGGGCGCGGAAGATCTAGCTCCAGTTCATCGCCATCGCGCCATTCGCGCCGGATTTCGCGAAACGAACCTTGTTCAAGCCGGGGATTGTCTCGCGTGCCGTTCATTGTGAAGCGGGCGTCGCGTGTCCATGCGGGAATCCGCAGGAACAGAGAGAAGGTCGCCGGCCGGGATAGAGCGAAACGGAAACGAAGAGTGTTGCGGTACGGGTACTCCGTGCTCAAGGTCAATCGATAATCCGCGCCGGACTGATTCCCTGTCACAGTCGAAGGGACAAACAGGTTCACATAGAGCCCACGCGCATCCTGAAAATAAGCGCTGATGAGATAGTCGGCCGAAATTTGCGGCAAAGTGCCGGAGCAGCAGGGCCATTTATCCGGATGATAGAACTTACTCGCAGTGAAGTTATAGTCTGAGTAATAGAAGGCGCTCCCGTCCGGCTGGATCGGTTTTGCGCCGAGCACCGTGTTGTAGAAAACGCGTTCCATGCTGTCGCCGTAGCGTGAATCGCGCGTGATGCGCAGCAGATAACGGGTGATCTTGAAGTGAGCATAGGCGCCGCACGGCGTTTCAAAGCTCGAGTGGGTCGTCTGCAGGCTCTCGGCGAGTTTGCCGGAGCCGGGAGCGACAAAGTGCTCATCCGGCCCCCATCCGCCCGTAGCGTAACTCTGGTCTTCCACCATCTGCAGGCCGTTTACCGCCGCTCGGTAGATGTTTCTCGGAACGAAGTGCGAGGTAAGCCGCGGCGCCTGAGCTGAGCGCGTTGACATGACTGTAGGCGTGCAGCCCGGGCAGCACATTTTCATTGCGCGACAACGGATCGAAAAAGTCGCCGTCCATCAGGTAACGAACGGCGAGGTCGAGGTAGCGCTGCTGCTTGGTTCGCTGCCAGGCGAGAAACAGATTCTCCGGCAATGTATAGCTCTCGTCCCAACAATGCCGCGTGAAATCTTCGCCATGCAGAACCGGCGTTTCCTGCCGGGCATATGCGCGATCCGGAAGATGGGGAAGCGCTGCCTGCGTTGTGCGTTCAAGAGCGGATAGCGCCTGTGCGCATCCGGCGAGCGTGTGCGCATCCGTCAGCCCGCAGACCAGCTTGTCGTACACGTAAGCCGGAAAGCGGTTGTGAACGTAGAATTTGCCGGTCGGGTCCACGGTCGCGGCATAGCCGTCGATCAGCTGCTCCAGCCGGGCGCGTGTAGCGGGATTGGAATCGGCAGCATACATTCTCGCGAGCGCCGAAAGCCACTGGCCGAATGTGCAACCGGGTGCGAAAGCATCTGCTGCATACCAACCGCCCAGGCTGGGGCCGGGTGCGGGCAGACCTTCCCGGACGCGAAACGGCCGCAACAGGCTATCTTCACTCAGATTCAGCAGAAGTTCCTGATTCTGCTCGAATTGCAGCCGCGCCGGGCCGTTTGCGAAACGAACTTCAGCGTAGCTTAGCTCGGATAGCGGCGCAGGTCTTTCCACGTCAGACCGTTGGGCACGCAACACTCGAGAACCTGCATACAGAGCCGCTGCCGCTCGAGTCCCGTGCCGGAATAGATCCCGTCTGGTCAGTTCTTGTACGCTCCTCCCTTATCGTCTCTCTTCGTTTTCATAGAATGTCAACGTTTGACCATGATTCGAACAATCGTCTTCTTTGGCTTCGTCTCCGCGGCGGTGGCCGCATCCGATGACATCACAGTCGAACACAATGTGCCAGTCAAGATGCGGGACGGGATCACTCTGCGGGCCGATATCTATCGTCCGAAGCAGGAAGGCCGCTTCCCGGTTTTGCTGCAGCGCACACCTTACGACAAGCGCAACGGAACCTCTTTCGGTTATGGCGGTGCGGCGGACAGCTTCGTGGTGATCATCCAGGACGTGAGAGGCCGCTACACATCGGAAGGCGAGTGGTACCCGTTCAAGCATGAGTCACAGGACGGCTACGACACCCTGGAGTGGGCCGCGGCGCTGCCATACTCGAATGGCAAAGTCGGCATGTTCGGCGGGTCTTACGTTGGCGCTACGCAGATGCTGACCGCGATTGCGCGCCCGCCGCACCTCGCTGGAATTTGCCCGATCGTAACGGCCAGCAACTACCACGCAAACTGGACGTACCAGGGGGGCGCATTCGAGCAGTGGTTCAACGAATCGTGGACTTCCGGTCTGGCGCAGGACACGCTGAACCGTATGGTGCAGAAAGACACCAACGCGCTCGAAGGTATCCACACGTTGCCGCTCTCGAAATATTCTCTCTTCAATTTCCCTGACGTTCCCGCGAATTTCGATCTGACGGGCGTCCTTGCGCCTTACTTTCGCGACTGGCTTGCGCATCCCGGCTACGATTCCTACTGGAAGCAGTGGTCGATCGAGGAGCACTTCGGAGACATTCAAGTTCCGGCGCTTACGATTGCCGCCTGGTATGACATCTTTCAAGGCGGATCGCTGCGCAATTACATGGGCATCAAAGAGCGAGGCGGAAGCGAAGCGGCGCGCAACGGCCAGCATCTTTTCATTACCATCGGCGGCCATGCCGGCAGCGGCGAAAAGATCGGCGATGTCGATTTCGGCCCGGCCGCGGCGCAGTTCGACGAGAACGAAATCACGCTGCGATGGTACGACTACCTGTTCAAAGGGGAACAGAACGAGTTTGCGAAGTCGAGAGTGAAATTGTTTGTCATGGGCGCGAACGTATGGCGCGATGAGCAGGACTGGCCGCTCGCGCGCGCACAGACCACGAGTTATTATCTGCATGCGGCGCATGGCGCAAACTCCGCCGCAGGCGACGGAACGCTTTCGAAGGAAAGGCCGCAGGCCGAAGCGCCGGATCATTACCGGTATGATCCCGACAAACCGGTTCCAACCGTCGGCGGGCCATTATGCTGTGACTCTCTTCACCTGCCTGCAGGGCCGCGCAATCAGGCTGAGGTGGAAAAGCGCAGCGATGTTCTGGTTTACTCTACCGCGCCGTTTGACGACGATACGGAAGTCACCGGACCTCTAAGTTTGAAGCTGTATGCAAAATCTTCTGCCGTGGACACCGACTTCACTGCGAAGCTGGTGGATCTCTGGCCGAACGGATTTGCGCAGAACCTCACAGAGGGGATCGTGCGCGCCCGCTATCGGGATTCGCAAGAGAAAACGGAGCTTATGCAACCGGATCACGTCTACACGTTCACGATCGATCTCTGGTCTACAAGCAATGTCTTCAAAGCAGGCCACCGCTTGCGGCTGGAGGTTTCGAGCAGCAACTTCCCACGCTTTGACGGGAATCTGAATACGGGCGAGCCCATCGAATCAGCGGCGAGGCACATTACCGCAACGAACACGGTGTACCACGACGCGCAGCATGCTTCCGTGCTGACCGTTCCGGTGATACCGCACTAGCAGCTCGCTCTCGTCTCCGCGCCAGGCTCGCTATGCACGTTCGCTATATTGGGCTTGGCGTGATCGGGCGCCTCTGTGTCCGCGGGAAAGGCTGAGCCTACCGAATCTGTTTACGCCAGTTTAGTTTTACGACGCATCTTCTTTTCGCCCGGACGCGGACGGCGGGCACTCATAAAGGAGATCGTCATGTCCGAGCAGATTCCGTATTCTCGCCCCGCTCGCAGACTGCCGAAGCAGCCCAGTCTGGAGCAGCTCAAAAAACAAGCGAAAGAGCTTCTCGATGGCTACCATGAGGGCGACCCCGAAGCCACCGCCGAAGTGCACCAGTTTGAACGCGAGCCCGATCCGTCCTCGTTCGCACTGCATGACGCGCAACGCGTGCTGGCGCGCGCCTACGGTTATGAGAGTTGGCCCAAGCTTAAAGCCTTTGTCGATGGTGTGAACGTGGAAGCTCTGCTTGTCGCGGTTCAGAGCGGTAATCTTGCCCAAGCGCGAAAGCTGCTGCACGCGCGTCCCGAACTGGTCAACATGGATGCGAGTGAAGGCGATGAACACCGGGCGCTGCACTACGCCGTGATACGGCGCGACGTGGCGATGGTGCGCCTGTTGCTGGAAGCGGGAGCCGATGCCCGCAAAGGAATCTACCCGCACCGCGATGCAACATCCGCGCTTGCTCTTGCCAGCGAGCGAGGTTACCACGATGTGGTCGCGATCATTGAGGAGGAAGAGCGGCTTCGCCGCGAAGAACTGAGCTGTCCCAACGCGATGGTCTCACCGGTGCAGGATGACATCAGTGCTGCGATCCGGCGGGGTGACCGCGCGCTCGCTCTTTCGCTGCTTCAGGCTAACCGGTCCCTCATTCAGGCCTGTGATCGAGAAGGCCGAACGCCGTTGCATGTCGCCGCAGCCGCGATGGACGAAGAGATAGTCGCCTGGCTGCTCGCGCGACGTGCCGACGTGCGCAAAATCGACGTTCATGGATTGACCGCTCTCGATGCGGCAGCGCTGGCCGCCGATCCTCGCGATAATACCGCGGAACGCTTTCCGGCCATTGCCCGGCTCCTGTTGCAGCACGGCGCAGAATTCACTATTCGCGCCGCGGTGGCTCTCGACGACGCTTCGCGTGTCCATGAGTTGATCGAAGCTGATCCCGCTTTGCTGCGGCAAATCGATCAGCATGGAGGGCTGCTCACGCTGGCGGTGAATCATAATCAGATCGAGATCGCACGTTTGCTGCTGGATCTGGGCGCCGATGTGGACGAAAAGATTCTGCTTCAGCAAGTGGAAGAACCGGTCCTAAGTTGGGGAATGCCCTTATGGCACGCTGCGCTGGCGGGGCAACGAGAGATGGTCGAACTGCTGCTGGACCGCGGCGCCGACCCGAACGCCAACGTCTATGCCTCCGGCTGGCCGCTGCGGAACGCTTGGAACCATCCGGATGATTCAGTGAAGCGGCTTCTGCTCGAGCGCGGCGCTAAGCCGCAGCCGTACATGATTGCCGAAGCGCATGACGCCGCCGAAGCCAAGCGCATGCTCGAAGGAAATCCGAGCGAAGAGCTGGCTCGTGAGTTCTTGTGGTCGGCGGCCCACCATGGCTGCCCGGAGATCGTCGAATTGGCGCTTCCGTTCCTCAAATCGCCGGCGGACGACCGCGCTTGGCACTGGATTCTGATCCAGCCCATACGCGGAGCGAGCGCCGAGAGTTCAGAAAATGACGGCCATTTCGCGTGTATGAGGGCGCTGCTGGAGCACGGCATTCCGCCTAATGCCACGCGTTTCGGCCAGACCACACTGCATTTCGCAGCGGCGTACACGGGAGAGGTGAGCGATCACGACCGAGCTCGCTTTGCCGCCATCTTGCTGGATCATGGCGCACGACTCGACATCCGCGACGACCTCTTGAAATCTACACCGCTCGGTTGGGCTTGCCGTTGGGGACGCGCGAAATTAGTGGAGCTGTTGATCGCGCGTGGCGCGCCTGTTGATGAGTCCGACGCCGAATCGTGGGCTACACCGCGAGCCTGGGCGGAGAAAATGAAGCGGAAAGAGATCCTCGCGCTGTTAGCGCAACACTCGAGGCGGGACTAGCGGCTCCGCTTACATCGTTCTTATCTTTGGGGCGCCTTCTGTCGGCGGGTTTTGCTGGGATGGCGCCGCACCGCCCTCTGGAAGCTTCACAAGCATCTGTTCTTTTGTGTAGATCAGCGTCGACGTATTGTAGCTGGCAAGTTCAAAGCCGTGCCCATGAGTAATGGCGTCGGTCGGGCAGGCTTCTACGCAATAACCGCAAAAGATGCAGCGGTTGTAATCGATGTTGTACACGCTGGCGTATCGCTCGCCGCCGCTAAAGCGCTCCTGCTCGGTATTTTCCGCGGCTTCGATGTAGATGCAATCGGAAGGACAGGCTGCCGCGCACAGGAAGCACGCGACGCACTTCTCTAATCCGTTCTCATCCCGCTGCAGCACGTGTGCCCCGCGAAAACGTTCCTGAAGAACGGCCGGCGCGTCTGGATATTCCTCGGTAATGGCGGGCTGCAGCATTTCCTTGAAGGTAATGCCCATGCCCTTGGCGATGGCCGCAGCAGAGCCCAGTACTTCACCGATCTTTGCCATTTCCTTCAGGTTAGCGCAGGCATGTCATCCGAGTAGCAGGGAGAGCATCTGGCCGCGAAAAGCATGGGAGAATGGCGAACGTGAGAGTTGTTGTTCTCCTCCTCGTGACCGCGCTGATGCTGTTCGGGGATACTTTCAAGCTGTTTCTGAAGGACGGAACCTATCACCTGGTAAGCCAGTATGAAGTGCAGGGCGACCGCGTACGATACTACAGCACGGAACGCGGTGAGTGGGAGGAGATTCCCGCCGCGCTGCTTGACCTCGCAAAGACCGAGCAGTTGCGGAAAGCGAAAACCGACGCGGTGGAACGTGAAGCTCGGGCCGAGGATGAGGAAGAGAAGGCCGAGCGCGAACTGCACCGCGAAATTGCCTCCATCCCCGTCGAAGCCGGTGCTTATTACAACGACGGAACGAAGGTCAAAAACGTGCCCGCCGCGGATTACCAGGTGATCACCAGCAAGAAGCGGAAAGCGATTCAGATGATCGTTCCGGTTCCGCTCGTCCCGGGCAAAGCGACGGTTGTCATCAAGGGCGAACACTCGAATTTCGCCGTCAGCGAAGATCGCCCGGGCTTCTACCTAAGGCTGGCCAAAGAGGAGCGCTTTGGAATTGTGCGGCTCGAGCCCAAAAAGGGCATGCGCATCGTGGAGAACGTCTCCATTGTCCCGGTCGCCAATCTGGCGGAGGAAGATCGCAAATTGATCGAGACCTTTGATCAGCAGCTCGCAGCGGGCCTCTACCGCGTCTGGCCCGAAAAACCGCTCACGCCCGGTGAATATGCGCTCATCGAGTTTTCAGATACGGGCGACAAAGACGATATCGAGATGGCCATCTGGGACTTTGCGGTCCGAACCGCGGCGAAGTAACCCGTCCTGCGATGCGCCTACTCGTAGCGCAGCGCTTCAGCCGGCGCGATCCGTGACGCATTTCGCGATGGATGCAGCGTCGCGATGAAGCTGGTGATCAGCGCCAGGCTCACCACCCATATCCCATCCGTCCAGTGATTCTGAAAGGGCACATAGCTAATCGAGTAAATCTGCTCATCCAGCCGCAACCACCGGTAATGATTGAACAGCACGGTGAACGTGTAGCCTGCCGAAAGGCCGATCACGCAGCCCAATCCTCCGATAATCAAGCCCTGCAGCACAAAGATACGCTGGATCTGCTGCCGCCGAGTACCCATTGACATCAAAATAGCGATATCGCGATGCTTCTCCATTACCAGCATCACCAGCACCACTAAGATATTGAGCGCGGCCACCAGCTCGATGAGGCTGACCGTAATGACACTGACCATCTTTTCAAGCCGGAGCGCGTTCAGCAGAGACCGGTTCTCGTCCATCCAGGTGTTTGCCACTAAGTTCGGGCCAATAATCTTGTCCGCCTGGCGAGCCACCTGCGGCGCTTCGAAGATGTTGTCGAGACGCAGTTCGATCGTATTGACAACATCATTTAAGTCGAGCACGCGCTGCGCAGCCGAGAGCGAAGTGAACGCCCATCTCGCGTCGAGATCATAGAGGCCCGATTCGAAAATACCGGCAACCCGGAAATGAAACAGACTCGGAACCATTCCCAGAGGAGTCAGCTCGCCTTGATAGCTGATAACAGTGACCGGGCTATGCAACTCCACTCCAGCCTGCTCTGCCAGCCGCGAGCCGAGAATGATGCTGAATTCACCCTGACGGGGATGATCAAAGGCGTCCAGCGATCCGAACTTCAAATGGCGCAGCATATCGGGCGCAGGTGCACCATTCCCAAGCGGTACGCCTTTCAAAACGGCGCCTGTGCCCAGGATTGGACCTTTCACGGCAACCTCGCCGTAGAGTCCGGGCGTGGCGCTGACAACATCCGGAAGCCGCTTCAAACGAGGAATGAGGCGTTCCCAACCCTCAATACCGTAGGAGGGATTGCGTTCAAGAATGCTCACATGCGCTGTTGCGCTCAGCAGACTGCTCTGCAGCGTCGATTGAAAGCCATTGTTGATTGCAAGGGCGATAATCAGAGCTGCGACGCCAGCGGCTACTCCCAGTATCGAAATGACCGTGATCACCGAAATGACGGTCTGTTTTCGCCTGGCTCGCAGGTAGCGAAGCGCCACCATCCATTCGAAACGCGACATTCACCTTATTGTCGAATGTACGATCACAGTCGTTTAGACTGTGAAATCCTGGCATACTGAATCAAATCAAAGGAGAAAAGATGGCGACGGACGTGTTTATCAGCTATTGCCGCGAAAACGCCGGCGATGCCGACCGTATCTGCCAGTTCCTGGAACAGAACAGCGTCAGCTGCTGGATCGCGCCGCGCAATATACCCGGCGGCATGGAGTGGCCGGAGGCGATCGTCGAAGGCATCAAGGGCAGCCGCGTCATGCTCGTGCTGCTTTCGTCCAGTACGCAGCGGTCGAAACAAATCGGTCGCGAGTTGACATTGGCGTCAGATAACGAGCTGACCGTCATCACGGTTCGGCTGGATGAGGTGCCGGCGCCCGACAGGCTTCAATACTTCACCAGCAACCTGCAATGGATCGACTTATTCGGCGATCGCTTCAATGATGGGATGACAAAGCTGCTGGCCACGCTGCGTTACCAGCTCGGCAGGCCGCAGATTCCGGTTGCTCCCAAGGTTCGCTTTTCTCCATCAACGCAGCCGGTGCAAGCCAAAAAGGCAGGATCAAAGGGCAAAAAGATTGCGATTGGAGCAGTGCTCGCATTTTTCGTTCTCGGGCTGATCGGCTACTTCGCCGACCCAAACAATCGCCAGGCGTATCACCCGACCGCAGCGACGATGGGCGCGCCCTCGAATGTTGCGCCGGAACCTGCTACAGATGGCGACACAACGCGTCCCGCCGTCGAACCAAAGTCCACCCAAAGCAGCGCTGGAAATTTCGGAACGGCGACCGAAGGCACCTGGAGTGGAGGTTATGTCTGCGGTGGCTTCCAGAATCAGGCTCAGTTGACGCTGGTCTCGGAAGGAGATGGCGTGATGCGCGGAGTACTCCAATTCAATGCGCTCCCGCAGCCCGGATCATACAACGTGAAAGGCAGCGTCAACCCGGCAGACAGCTCGGTGTTTCTGAAGTACGTAGACTGGAACTACCGGCCACCGGGAAACTGGATTCCCCTTGACATCGAGGGGCACGTGGATCTCGCAAACGGAGTCATGCTCGGCCGGCTGCGATCGTCCGTGTGCACCGGGTTCGAGCTGCACAAAATCCGCTAACTGCTGCTCAGTCCTTCTCCAGATCGCGCAATCTCTGCGCGATTCCGATTTCGCCTTCGGGCCGGAGCAGCGGAAACAGAATGACGTCGCGAATGGATTTCGAGCCGGTCAGCAGCATCGTGAGCCGGTCGATGCCGATTCCTTCGCCGCCGGCCGGTGGCATGCCATAGCTCAGCGCGCGAACGTAGTCTTCGTCCATCACGTGCGCTTCTTCGTCGCCGCCTGCCTTTCGTGCGAGCTGCTGTTCGAAGCGGCGGCGCTGCTCCTGCGGGTCGTTGAGCTCGGTAAAGGCGTTGGCGATCTCCATACCGGCGGCGTAGAGCTCGAAGCGCTCAACGAAAGCCGGCTCGTCCGGGCTTGTTTTTCGAGAGCGGCGAGACCTCGACCGGAAAATCGTGGATGATCGTCGGCTCGAATTAGTTTTCTTCCGCGTGCCGTTCGAAGAGATCGACCAGTGCGGTTCCGGGCGAGCTTTCTTTCGAATGGCGATGAGCCAATCGGGATCGTTGATGTTGTCGAGCGAGGGCTTTTCGGCGTCGGGCCAGAATTCGATGACCGCTTCGCGCATGGAGAACTCGCGGAAATCGTGCGAAATCGAGCTCGTGGCCGTCGTAGGTGACTCGGGCTGAGCCGGTGGCGTCGATGGCGACCTGCTGCAGCAGATCTTTGGAAAGCTGCGATCATGCCGCGGTAATCGGTGTACGCCTGATAGAACTCGAGCATCGTGAACTCGGGGTTGTGCTGCGTCGAGATGCCTTCGTTCCGAAAGTTGCGATTGATTTCGTACACGCGTTCGAGACCGCCGACCAGCAGGCGCTTCAGGTAGAGCTCGGGAGCGATGCGGAGATAGAGGTCGAGATCGAGCGTGTTGTGATGTGTGACGAACGGGCGCGCCGCCGCGCCGCCGTAGAGCGGCTGCATCATGGGCGTTTCTACTTCGAGGAAGCCGCGCGCATCGAGTTGCCGCCGGAGCGATTGGATGATCTGCGAACGCGTGACGAAAGCCTTTCGCACCTCCGGATTCGCGATCAGGTCGACATAGCGCTGGCGATAGCGCGTTTCGACATCTTCAAGGCCGTGCCACTTCTCGGGCAGCGGGAGCATGATTTTCGAAAGGAAGTCGAGGTCTTCGACGTGAATGGTGAGCTCGCCGGTTCTGGTGCGAAACAGATAGCCGGAGACGCCGATGATGTCGCCGATATCAAGCAGTTCGTAAAGCTTGTAGGCCGTTTCGCTCACCGCATCTTTTTTGATATAGATCTGCAGCTTCTCGCCGTTTTGTTGCAGGTGGAGAAAGCCGGCTTTGCCCATGCGCCGGATGGTCGATGATGCGCCCAGCGATCCGCACATGCACCGGTGCGTGCCAGCTCTTCCGGCGGTTTTCCCGCCATACTCTGGCAGAATCTGCGGGATGGTGTGAGTGAATTCGAACGCGTGGCCGTAGGGATCGAACCCGAGCTCGCGGAATCTGCGCCAGTGCGTTCGTGGCGCTGGCGCAGAATCTCATCTTCTAATGCCAACGAACGAAACTCCTGGATGAAAACTTTATTGTAGGGGTCAGCGGAATTTTGAACGCCGCGTCAGCGGCGGACGATGACTTCGCGGAGATGATCGCGCGTCAGAAAAAATTGAGTGAGGCGGCGCATTCGAAACAGCCTCTCCAGCATGCGGTTGTTGAAATACTGGCAGCGCTGATAGCCGCCGCGCGGTATTTGCAGCAGCGTTTTTGGATCCTGGATGCGGTAGTTGTAGACGGGGATACGCGGTGGCCTTCTCGTCAGCGTTGAAAAATACCAGCATCAAAGCGCCCGGCCGCATCACGCGGAGAAGCCTCGCGACCACTTCCTCAAGCAACGGCGAGTCAAGGAACTGCAGCGCGTCCCAGACCAGCGCTCCGTCGAAGGTCTCATCCGGAAAGGTGAGCGTCTGTTCGAGAAAACGATGCGCGGTGCTGGCCGCCTGCTGGGTCTCGAAGAAGTCCGCGCCAAACACTGCTGCCATGGTGCCCACGATGTCGTCGGAGGAGATGCGGTGGCCGAGACTCGGTGATGAAACTGATATTGGCCTGGCTCGCGCCGGACATGTCGAGGATCGAAAGACTTTCGGATGATTGCAGCATGGAGCAGAACTGCTCGAATCCGCTGCTGTGACGGGTGAGGGCCGGGAGGGTGTCCTTCGAGGCTTTTCGGAGCTGCTCCTTTGCGAGAGCCAAATTTCATAGCAGTTCTGAGTGTCCGCGGAACGCAACTGCGGATCAGGAGAGACCGCGGACAACGCCGCTAATCGTGAGGTCTCTCCGTCTTCGGTGCGGATGTTACGCGGGTCGTAGTCGCCGCCGGCTGCGGAGTGGCGCGGCGCAGGAGCGGGTGAGCTGCGACCGGGCGTCGGCTGCTGTGGCGCTGCGGCAGGTTTCGGAGCATCCGGTCTTGGAGATATCGATGCTGCCCTTGAAATAAGCGCCGTCTTCGATCACGATGCGGCTGGTCTTGATGTCGCCGACAAGCTTCGCTTCCTTCTTGATGTCGATCTTGTCGGTTGCGTCCACGTTGCCTTGGATCGAGCCCTGGATGATGATCTCGCGCGCTTTCAAGCCAGCCTGCACCCGGGCGTTGGGTCCGATGGTCAGCCGGTGCTCATGGCACTCGACGGTGCCTTCCACTTCGCCGTCGATCGTCAGATCTTCACGTGCGAAAATCTGGCCTTTGACGGTGACATTCTTTCCAAGCGCGGCAGAACCGCCGCGAACGTTGTTTCGGGCTCGAAGCTTCTGGTTGGCGATGACATGGTATTAATCTCTCTCCTCTGTGGTTCCACCGCAGGCGTCGTTGCTTAGCCGGTGCATTGGCCGGCCGGTGATCAGGCCTCTGCGGCAGCTCGTCTTCTTTCCGTTTACTCCACATGCAAAATGGAGATCTCCTAAAATCGCTGCCTTCATGGTACTACTCCGCGGAGCTGGGGCCAGTTCCGCGCGTGCTACTCTTTAGGACTTCGGGACTCGAAATGTCGCGATCTTCTGGGATAATTAGAGCGTCGTGTCGAAGGGTCGTGAACTGGAAGCGCGTCTGGAGCGGGCGGAGCAACAGTTGCGGCTTTTCCAGAGGGTAAGCCGGCTCATGACGCGCGATATGGAGCTCGATGACGTGTTGCATGAGATTGTCAGGCTGGTGCGGGATTTTCTCGACTGCGATTCCTGCTTGATCTATCTGGTCGAAGACGAGGAGCTCGTGCTGTACGCCTCGAGCGAGCCGAACGAGCAGAACATCGGCAAGGTGCGGCTGCGGCTGAACGAAGGACTCACGGGTTGGGTGGCGCGGGAGCGGCGGCTGCTGGCGATCTCGCGCGAGGCGTACAGCGATCCGCGATTCAAGTTCTTCAAAGATTTGCCGCAGGATACGTTTGAGGCATTTCTCTCAGTGCCGATCATCTCGCAAGGCAAAGTCGTCGGCGTAATCAATGTGCAGCACCGGGAGCCGCGGATTCATTCGGGCGGCGACATGGAGATGCTGAGTACGATCGGAGAACAGGTGGGTTGTCTCCTGGTGCTTTCCCGCCAGAAAAGCACAGCGGCTTCCGGTATCGTCGCAGTCTGAGGCTCGTTCCGCTTCAGGCCGTTGTTTCAACGTTTGATGACGTGCGTGTCGAATCAAGAAAGCCCTGCGAGGCCGCGCCTTCAAGCGGCTTCAAATAAGACACGAACGTACGATGGCAAACCGAGCATCGATAGGGCTGAGCGCCCATGGCCAACATCAGTTCCTGCCACAAGCCGACTCGCAGCGTCTTGGCAGGCCAGCGGACCACTTTCAGGCTCATGCACCGGGGGCACTTCGCGTACTTCAATTTCGAAAGCAGCAGCACGTTGATCCAGGATCGATGGCCGCAATCGAGGCAGCGGAACGGGTAATCGCCAAAAGCCATTCGGCGAAGTTCGGAAAACGACCTTCTTCGCGAACGCCGCAAGCTTTCGCTGCCGCAATTCTCACATGTCAAATGAGAGTTATTCATACTGCCACTGGCTCTTTACGTTGACTCGCATGAGTTCTAATGTATTTCTCCATATTGTAAGTGAATGCCTGCTGTAACTTGTGTAGGGTATTGGGGGCCTCGCGCAGGCGGGTACCATCGATCTCTAGTACCGGCAATATTCCCCGGGTGGTTGAGGAGATAAAAACCTGATCGCTTTCTTCCAGCTCACTGGGTGTAAGCTCGGCCTCCACGATACTGAGTCCCGGAACGCCAATTTCTTCGAGCAGGATTGCGCGCGTTACGCCCGGTAGACAGCCGGAGCTTGGAACCGGTGGCGTACTCACGCGGTCTCCTCGAATGGCAAAAATGTTGGCCGAGGTGCATTCGCTGACTTGCCCGAACTCGTTCAGCAGGATAAATTCGTCGAAGCCAAGCTGGTGCGCCCTCTCATACCAGGTAAGATTGTGCGCCCACGATGTAATCTTCGTGCCCGCAAAAGGAGAGGCGGCAAACCGGGCATTTGGCATGTAGCCCAGTTTCACGCCCGGCGCCCAGCGCGTAAGATCGGCTGTAAACGCGACGATATCCGTATCGCGAGTAATCGATGGGATTTCGAACGGATTTCCTTTGTTGCGAATAACGGTAACCCGCAGAGTGGCATTGAATGCATGGTTCGCGTCGACCAGCGTTAACAGCATCTCCCGGAGTTGCGCCGCTGAGTATTCGAATGGAACACTCAGCAGTTGTGCATCGCGCCGCATGCGGCTGTAATGCCGCTCGAACGCAAAAAGAACGCCCTGCGCGATTTGCAGCGTGCTGAAGACACCCCAGCCATTCAGGAAACCGACCTGGCCTGGAGAAATCAGCGCTTCGCTCGCATCGCGGATAGCGCCATTGTGGAGTAGATAGCGATGCACCCCTTGATTTTACCCGTTTACGCGCCGATGCCTAGTCGTCTGACGGCCGGGAGGGGCGATGTCGGCAGGATTACTCGTATCGGATCGCGACCAACGGATCAATCCGCGCCGCCTGTGCAGCAGGAGCGCAGGCGGCGGCCATTACACACAGAAGAAGAATCAAAGCCGCCCCTGCCGAGTACTTCGGATCGCTCGGGCTGACTCCGTACAGCTGATTCGAGACGAGGCGCATAACGGCGATTGCGGCGGGAACTCCGATTATCAGGCCGGCAACTGCCTGTAGCAGCGCCTCCCTCATCACTATTCGGATGACCGACACGCGTTGCGCTCCTAGCGCCATGCGAATCCCAATCTCACCAGTTCGCCTCTGAACTGTGTAGGCCATCAATCCGTATAGCCCGAGGCAGCTCAATACCAGCGCCACCGCTCCAAAGAAGGCCGCCATGGCTGCGATCACGTTGTCCTGATTCAGCGTCAGCTTGACGTCTTCCGATAGCGTTCGTATTTGCAATACGGGCAGATCCGGATCAATATCCGCCAGCGTGCGCCGGATCGCTGCCGCCATGGTCTCCGGGCGGCCGCCGGTGCGCACCTCGATTGCTTTGACGAAGTTCGATGGATCGGGCGATCTGAGACTCTCCCCGGGCATTGGCTGCAAAAGCGGGAAGAATGCCATCGGAATCACGTCTTCGCGAGGGTCCTCATATTTCGCGTCGTCGACTACTCCGACAATTTCGAAATCACCTGCGTGCCGCGGCCCGCCGATACCAAATCGTCTGCCCACAGGATTCTGGTTTGGCATAAAACGGCGGACGAACTCTTTCGTTACGACCGCGATCGCGTGTGAACCCGGTGAGTCGTGCTCGGCAAAAGTGCGGCCGAACAGAATCTTCGTTCCGAGCGTTTGGAAATAGCGCGGCGAAATCCGGTTCAGCAGCGTTCGCGTCTGTTCCTGCGGTTTCGGCGTGTAGCCTTGAACCGAGACTGAGAAGGCCCAGCAGCACTGGTTGAACGGACTGTAATCAGAAAAGCTTGCGCTCTCTACTCCCGGAATCGAATTCAGGCGCGAGTACAGGCTTCGATAGAGCGTCCCGAGGCGGCTGTACTCATAACCGGCATGAACCGTATCGATGTTGATCACCAGAACGCGATTACGATCGAAGCCAAATTGCTGGCCGCTGACATTCGCCAGGCTCCGGGCGAACGCGCCGGCGCCCGCCAGCACAATCAGTGAGAGCGCCACTTCCACCACAATCAGCGCGGCGACCGAAGGATGAAGACAGCCGCGAACCCTTGGCGCCTGTGCCCGTTACGCCCGCGCTTGCGGCTTTAAGAATAAATGATCCTTGGGCCGTCGTCCGGATCGCCGGCAACAGGCCGAACGCTAGTGCTGCTGCACACGATAGAAAGAATGTAAATGCAAGAACCCGCACATCGGGAACGGTCTCGATCGGGACATACTCTGTCCCGCGAAAGAACAGTGCTATCAGCAGCTTTGTTCCCGCAACAGCGATCCACAGCCCGAGCGCTCCTCCAGCCAGCGCCAGGGTGAGACTTTCCGTAAGTGACTGCCGGATGAGCCGCCATCTGCTCGCTCCGAGCGCGAGCCGTACCGACACCTCAGCCGCTCGGGCCGTGCCGCGCGCCAGCAGAAGGTTGGCCACGTTCGCGCACGTGATGAGCAGAACCGCTATCGAAATGCCCAGCAGCAGGTGCAATGTCACCGAGTATTCCCGCTGCAGGTGAGCGATCCCGCTCCCTCCCGGCATAAGTTCGATATGCGCTGCCATGATCTCTGCACGATCCTTTGCCGAAATCTCTGATCCCGCACGCGCGAGTAACCAGTTCCGCAGGGCTGCGGTGAGCCTGGCTTCAGCCTGCGCCCTTGAAATCCCCGGAGCTAATCGCCCCATAACGTACAGCCAGTGCGTGTCAGGCTGGTCCAGCAATGCATGCTCGCGGAATAATTGCCGCTCTGCGTTAAGCGGCAGCCAGAAGTCTGGCGGGTCCGGTTGAAGCGTTTCCCCATAGAATCCCGGCGGCGCTACGCCGACGATCGTGAACGGGACGTTCCCGATTGAGATGTGGGAACCAATAACAGAGGCATCGCCGCCGAGCCTACTCTTCCAGTACCGGAAGCTCACCACCGCCACCTGCGGCGCTGAACCTGAATCGTCGGAAGCGTTGATGGTTCGGCCCCACACTGCGTTCACACCCAGCACATCGAAGTAACTTCCCGATACGAGCTTGGCTTGGCCACGTTCTGACGCGCTCCAACCTGCCGCACGAATGTTGAAGTCCGTTTCCGTGCTGCTTCGCAACGCGCACACGGCCGCAAATACCTGCGTGGCCCGAAGCTGCTTATAAAGCTCGTAAGAATACAACGAGAATGAACCATCGCGCGGAATTCCGATCTCGTCGCCTGAGCCTCGCGCCGGACCCAGCACGACCAGCCCTTCCGGATCGCGTACCGGCAGTGACTTCAAAAGAACTGCGTTGATGATGGTAAAGATCGCGGTGTTCGCGCCGATGCCGAGCGCCAGACTCAGCACCGCGGTCGCTGCGAATCCGGGCGACTTGCGCAGATCGCGAGCCGCGTGGCGAATATCTTTGAGAAAATCCTCCAACCACATTCCGCCCCAGGTCCGGCGCACGTCCTCTTTGATGTACGTTACATTGCCGAAAGCGAGTGCCGCGGCGTAGCGAGCCTGCTCTGCCGGCATGCCCGACTCACGAAGTTCTTCGGCTTCCAGCTCCAGATCTGAGCGCAACTCCCGCTCCAGGTCGTCATCGCGATCTCGTCTCCGGAACCATCGCATGTTCAGTTCTCCACGGCAGTCTTGTCTCTACGGGCGGCAGCCATGCCGATAGAAGACATTCTACCCTCAACCGGCCATGCTGGGTAGACACTCTTCCCGATTACGCTCCGTTTGCGGCTTTAGGGATGGGAGCCCATCCGTTTCGCTTGCAGCTTTTGACGAAGCAGACCTAGCTCGGACAGCCGCTCGAGCACAAGCGTCAATTCTTCTTCTGGTGATTTCTCAGCGGAATTGAGGTACAGCTCGGGGGCTTCAGGCGCTTCGTAAGGATCCGAAATTCCGGTAACTTGTTTCAGTTGCCCTGAAAGCGCCCGCTTATAAAGGCGTTTTGGATCGCGAGATATAACCACATCGAGAGGGCAATCGACGTGCACTTCAACAAAGTTCGGAATTTTGGCTCGGACTTGCTCGCGAGCCTCGCGGTAGGGCGAAACAACGGCCACGATTGCAATAATGTTGTGGCGGTTCAATAGTTCTGCAATGTAGCCAATTCGCCGCACATTTTCGTTGCGATCTTCCTTCGAGAATCCAAGATCGTGGCAGATTTCCGCACGCAGCTCATCACCATCCAGAATCTCGTAATCGAGCGACGCGGCTTCAAGCCATGCGCCCAGCCCTCGCGCCAGCGTGGTTTTTCCTGAACCAGGTAAGCCGGTAAACCAGATCGTAAATGCGCGCCACGATTCGTTTGGCTTATCCTCCGGAGATTGGAAAGACACTCAATAACTCCTGATAGAAAAGACAATCCCAAGCGTTGTAATGCTCAATGATCTTACTAAGCCGGTCGTCCATGTGCTTCACGGCGTTTGTTACGAGATTCACGTTTTCCAAAGTTAGGCGAGCTGTCCAGCCAAAATGCTGGCACATAGCTTTATACGAATCCTGTGCGGTTTCTTGGTGCCCGACAAACGCAAATCTCGTTCGCAGGTGATGGACGGCTCGCTCATAGGCTTCGCGATCTATCGTCCCAGGAGGCATTAGGGTGTCATCGATTCCCCCAAAATATCGGACGAGCGCATTGTCCAGATCAACACTGATTCGTCTCTCTAGCATTTCCTCCAGGCTAAGTTGACGTTCTTTTTCTTTGACCAGCTCGGAGCCAGTGTGAACAAGGTACAGGTACTGCGAAACGACACGAGAAATCGGATGCCGCACTACCGAGACATAAGCCGAGTCCTGCGGAAGCGACGCGTGCATGCCGTAGCGGAAATGCCCAACTACCAGGCGGATGGAGCGTCTCTGCTGCGGAGGTAAAAATTGTAGATCGCCAACTAGGAATCCCGGTGGATCCGGATAAATATAAGCGATTTCCGCTTGCTTGTAGTTGGCGGTAACAGCTTCGCGGAATGCGGTGCCTGCTGTTCGAGGGATGTGCATAAATAGCACCGCGGCTGAATGCGCCTGACTTGCCCGAGCCGGAATTCGGGCCCTCACGGGAGAGTTTGCAAGCCGCCTTGCGGGAGAAAATCGTGCCTCCACGACAACCTCCGCCTCTGGCGGGCAGTATTCACTCACGTCCACATAAAAGCCGTGCCGGCCTGAACAGTCGATTGAGTTGGCGACGTCGGGTCGATAGTACACTGCTGCCGTCTCCGCCACTGGCCGCTCATCCACATAAATTAGAACGTTCGCGGGCGTATTGGGATTGTCGGCATCCAACGCCCAGCCATAGACTTCGCCGTCCACCACGCCGTCAAGTTGCCCAAAAGCTCCAAGCTTCGCCTGGCGGCGAATTCTGGCCGAAACGTGCCTTGTCACTGCGTGAACGATCACTGAGACGAGCGCATATTCAACCGAAATTCGCAGTGTGGTGCGATCGAAGTTAAGAGCAAGAACAGGCGGTAAATAGAAAAAATCCACCGCTATGGCAGATACAGCTGCAGTGCTCAATCCTACTGCAATCCCGAAAATCATTGTCGATATCGCAACTGCTGATGCGAAGATGAGCAATGCCGAAGAGTGGAACAGCATTTCGTTGATCCACGCGAGAAATAAAGCCACGGGTACGAGCAGAAAAGGAACAGCCGCACGTACTTTGCTATTTCGCAACGGCCGCAATTGATCCAGGACCGCGTTTAGCTCGAACGATCCGCGTTTGGTGTCTACCAAGTAAGTAGGTCCTCAACCGGTATGCTTCACACGCGACTAATCTTGTTGCAGAATTGCCGCTGCAACATTCACTAGGTCGTCATCGTGTGATCATCCGCAGTGTATCCGCTTCGCGGACGCATTCTACCACTGGAGCACGAGGTCAGACTGGTTTGTTAGTTTTCTAACGTCGCTAGGTCGTTCTCGCGTGTTCGGTTCAGCATTCGTTGCTGGCCGTGTTAATTATTTATGGCACCTCCGAAAACCAGCGCAAAAGATGGCACAAGGCTTTCCCGCGATGACTTATGTTGAATTTCTCTTCGGCTGATACTTCGGCCAGCGAACAATTGAACGGAGGATAAAAGAAAAGCGGGTCATATCCGAACCCGTTCTGGCCGCGAGGGCCGTCGAGGATTTCGCCTTCCACCGTACCTTGAAAAGTGCGAAGCGCCCGGCCCCGCCACGCAGCCGCAAGCGAGCACACAAAACGCGCACGGCGATTCCGTTCGTTCCTGAGCTTTTCAAGCAGCAAGGCGTTGTTGGCCTCGTCCGATGCTCCAGGGCCCGCGAAGCGCGCCGAATAGATGCCCGGCGCTCCGCCAAGCGCTTCCACCTCGAGGCCTGAATCGTCAGCGAAAACAATCTCGTCCGTACGATGTGAGTAATAACAAGCCTTCAGGATCGCGTTTTCTTCGAAGCTGGCGCCGTTCTCTTCGGGAGGCGGTATGCTCTTCAGATTCGGAAGCGGCCCTATGGAAATATCTGAAACACCGCACCGGTTTGCTGCCAGAGCGAATTCCCGCAACTTACCTGAATTGGTCGAGCAAGCGTACAGCTTTCGGCTCACGACCGGACGGCCAGGGCCTGCTGCTGCAAACTTCGTAGTTCGCTGATTCCCGTACGCGCCAGATCGAGAAGCTGAGACATCTGTGCATCGTCAAACGGCACATGCTCCGCTGTTGCCTGCACTTCGACAAACTTTCCCGAGCCGGTCATCACAACATTCATATCGACATCCGCGCGCGAGTCCTCTTCGTAGGCCAGATCAAGCATCGGCACTCCTCCGATGAGTCCTACGCTCGTGGCCGCGACGGAATCGATGAGCGGTGACTTGCCCACTGCTTTGAATTTCGTCAGCGTGTTCAGAGCAATGGCGAGCGCGACATACGCTCCGGTTATGGCCGCCGTTCGCGTGCCCCCGTCGGCCTGCAGAACATCGCAATCGACAATGATGCTTCGCTCGCCCAGCAGCATCAGATCCACGATCCCCCTCAGAGACCGCCCGATCAGCCGCTGGATTTCATGCGTCCTGCCGGAGAGCCGGCCCTTGCTGACCTCGCGCGGAGTGCGGGTGGCCGTGGCTCGCGGCAGCATAGAGTATTCGGCGGTGATCCAACCTTTGCCCGTATTTCGCAGAAATCCCGGAACGGTCTCTTCCACCGAAGCGGTGCACAGAACCCGCGTGTTTCCCTCCTCGATTAACACCGAGCCTTCTGCTGTGACAAGAAAATCCGTTGTGATTTTGGTGGGCCGCAATTGATGCGGCTCGCGTCCATCAGTTCTCATGCGCGACTTCCAGTCTAGCGGTCGCGCGGAGAACAATGATTTGGGCTAAACTGTGCGCAGCGAAAAATAGAGCAGCAGCGCGACCAGCACGAGCACCAGCACAACGATTACAAGACAGGAAATTGCGCCTTGCCGCGGTACGGGTACGGTTGTCTTCGCGCCGGCGCCGGCGGACTTCTTCTTAATCTTGGGAGCAGCCATTCGAGCGGCAATTCCAGGCCCGGCGCAACTTGCGTCTGGGCGCAGAAAAAACGAGTCTACTTCTTGAAGAGACTATCGAACGCCGCCCGCGCATCGCTGGCATTGCGCGGCGCTGCGATATTTCCGTTTTCCGCGGCTTTCGGAATGGCGCCGGACGGCTGAACATCTCGTGCCACAGTTACTCGCGGGGAGAAGAGCTCGCACGTGTTCGCCTGATCCTTCACCGCAATGCGAACCGGAATCGGCTTTACGCACTGAAACCGCGTCGAAGAATCAAAATGCACGCACTGCTTGCAGCAATGCAGCGCAGCTCCGCATTTAGGGCAGGCCCCTTTGAAATCGATTCCCGGCGCCAGGGTGACGGTGCAGTTAAAACAGCGCGAAGCCACCACATTTTGCACCAGGCGCGGTAGCTTGGGTCCGGTTACATCGATCGGTAATTTCGGGCCTTGTTGTTTCGGCCGGTCTTGACGGTAGGAAACGGACCCCCGGTCGGAATCCTGATATCCGTGCTGCCTGTATTTTCGATCTCCGTCCATGTTTGGAGCGGCTCCTTGAAGTTCAATTACCGATCCGCACACGTGTCGCTTTCGTGAACGCCGATGAACTGAACAAACATCTGATTTAAGTTCCAGGCTCACTTAGAAAGCATAGGGCCGGGAAGGTGACAGCGGCGGGTTATAGATTTATCGGGAGGAAGTGAACGTAAACCTCGCCTTCACCTAGTTTGTATGTACCACGGATTTGATTCCGGCGCTAGTGCCGGAACCAAAAATGTCAACTCCGCACGGCAAATTTAGTCTGAAACCCATTTGAGGGGCGCGTTGCAGGGCCGCGTGAGCGGATTATCGAAGTGATTCGGGCTAACACGAATGGAATAGCCGACCCTGCCCGTTTGCTGCGCTGTGAACTCATTGGCGAAAATCACTGCCGTACCCTTTTGTTCTATCGGGTTAAGCGGCAGAGTATACGTGCTTTGTAATTCTCCGTTTACGCCGATGCTGCCGATCACCGCCTCCACCCGCACTTCCGACGGCTTCAGACCAGCCAGATCCACTGTGGCACGCACCGGTACCGGCGACCCGCTCATCACCTGATCGGCGGGACCGTCACCGAGCTCGACAAATTTCACCTGATCCCAGCTCTCGTTCAGCCGCGAATCCCACAATGTCTTCTGTCGTGCTTCGGCGAAATTATTCTCGGACGTACTCAGCCAGAGCTCGTGCGCCGGCTGATACAACTCCGACATGTATTCGGCTACCATTCTTCCGCAGCTGAAACGAGGCGTGATGTTCGCCATGCAGGTCTTCATGCGGCGAACCCATTCGACCGGAACAGCGTAATCGGAATCCTGGTTTGCATAGAAGAGCGGAACGACTTCGTTTTCGAGAGTGGAATAAATCGCGCTCGCGTGCATATCGTCCTGATCTTCGCTGTACGGCACGCGATCGCCGATCGCCCATCCCGCGGAGACTTCGTATGCTTCGTCAAACCAGCCGTCCAGAACGCTCAGGTTCAAAATGCCGTTCATCGACGCTTTCATCCCACTGGTGCCGCAGGCCTCTTCGCCGCGACGCGGATTATTCAACCAGAGATCGACGCCTTGTACCATTTCCCGCGCGACCTGAATGCCATAGTCCTCAATGAACACCAGCCGCTTGGCAATCTCTGGATCGCGCGACATCGTATAGATTTCGCGGATGAGGGTTTTCCCGGGGTGGTCTTTCGGATGCGCTTTCCCGGCGATGACGATCTGTACCGGCATCTTGGGATTATTGATGATCCTCTTCAGCCGTGCCACGTCACGGAACAGCAGTGTCGCCCGCTTGTATGTCGCAAACCGGCGCGCGAAGCCGATCGTAAGGACATCGGGATCCAGCACCTCCTGTAGCCTGCGCTGCTCCGCGGCGGAAGCCTTCCGTCGTTGGGCGGCGGCCACCGCGCGCTCGCGTACGAAAGCGACCAGTCGCCGCCTTCGCTTGCGATGCATCTCCCAAAGTTCCTGGTTGGGAATCTCGTGCACCAGCTCCCACATCTTTGCTTCGTCCAGCCGCTCGCGCCATTCCGGCTGCAGATACTGATCGTAAAGTGCGGCCAGATCGCCGTTGATCCAGGTGGGAGCATGGACGCCGTTGGTAATCGAAGTAATCGGCACTTCGTCTACCGGCAGCCGCGGCCACAGATCCTGGAACATTTCGCGCGACATAAGCTTATGCAGCGCGCTCACCGCGTTCCGGAACGCCGACGTCTTCAGCGCCAGCACCGCCATTGAGAATCGCTCGGATGGGTCCTGCAGATTCTTGCGCCCGAGAATGAGCAGCTTCTCGAACGGGATCCCGGCCTGTTCGCAGTAGCGGTGAAAATAATCGTAGATGAGGCTCGAATCGAACAGGTCGATGCCGGCCGGAACTGAGGTGTGAGTAGTGAAAACGTTACTGACTCGAGTCGCCTCGAGCGCCTGCTCGAAGGTCAGCCCGTTATCCTGCATCAGCAAGCGAATACGCTCGATACCCAGAAACGCTGAATGCCCTTCGTTCATGTGATGAACGGTGGGCTGGATGCCAAGCGCCTTAAGCGCGCGCAATCCACCGATGCCGAGCACGATCTCCTGCCGGATGCGCTTGTGCGTGTCGCCCCCGTACAGCTGATCGGTTATGTCGCGATGCTCGGGCAGCGTATTCTGCGGAATATTGGTATCGAGCAAATACAGTTTTACGCGCCCGATGTCGATATGCCAGACCTTGATGTAGACGTGGCCGGTCGGCAGCTCCAGGGTGACGATAAGTTCTCCGCCTTTTTCATTCACACACGGGCGAACGGGCAGGGTATAGAAATCGTTCAGCGGTGTGCGCTCCTGCTGCCATCCATCGGGGTTCAGATATTGCTGCAAGTAGCCGCGCTGGTACAACAAGCCGACGCCATTCAAAGCAAAATCGCCGTCGCTGGCGGCCTTCATGTGATCGCCCGAAAGAATCCCCAGGCCGCCTGAATAGATCTGCATGCAATCAAGCAGTCCATACTCCATCGAGAAATACGCGATGCGCGGGGTGGCTGGAGTCGGTGGACTCGTATGCAAATAGCTGTCGTGCCGGTCGCAGGCGCGCTTATACAGCGAGAGGAAGCGAGGGTCGGCAGCCGCGCGGTCCAGCCGGTCCTGCGGAATGCGGCCAAGCAGCTGAATCGGATTATGGTTGCAGTCCTTCCACAGTGCTGGCTCGAGCCTGCGAAACAACGAGCGGATCGTGTGATCCCAGCTCCAGAGAAGGTTGTAGGCAAGCTCGAGTAAACGGGAGAGGTTCGGCGGCAGCGCGGGACGAACCAGGAATTCTTTCAATGGTTGTATTTGATACGGCATTAACAGAGACAGTAAACAGAAAAACCCTGCCGAAGTTGTTGGTTAGACTTCAGAGGACGGAAGCCTGTCACGGGTAATTGTACTAGGATTTGCTTGGCGTGAACAGCCCAGAATCTGCCTTCCCTATTATCCCACGATGATAATGTCTCGTAGGGACAAGGATCTGTCATATCTCTCCTTCCAGAAAGTCAGCTATTCGGTCGACGGGCGGCTCATCCTGCGCGACCTGAGCTTCGAAGTCGAGCGCGGCGAAACCCTCGTTCTGCTTGGCCGCAGCGGTTCCGGAAAGACGACAGCGCTGCGCCTGATGAATCGCATCCTCGAGCCGTCCGGGGGCGCCATTTTTCTCAATGGCCAGGATGTGCAGAAACTGGATCCCATCGACCTGCGCCGCCGCATCGGCTATGTCATTCAGGACTTCGGCCTCATGCCTCACTGGACGGTAGAGCAAAACGTCGCGCTTGTTCCCCGGCTACTTGGCTGGCCGCCTCAGAAGCAGCAGGAACGCGCTGCCGAACTGCTCGAGCAGGTCGGTCTCGCTCACGCAACCTTCGGCGCGCGCCGTCCCCAGCAGCTATCCGGAGGACAACGCCAGCGGGTGGCAGTGGCGCGGGCGCTCGCTGCCAACCCAGCTTTGCTGCTGTTTGACGAGCCTTTCGGTGCTCTCGATCCGTTGACCCGGCACGACATGCGCCAGCAGTTTCTCGCACTCCGCGACCGCTACAACCTCGCGTCCGTCTTCGTCACCCACGACATTGTGGAAGCACTGTCCATCGGGACCCGTATTGCCGTGCTCGATGCTGGTGCGCTCGAAGCGCTGGTTCGCCCCGATGAATTCTTCGATGTCGATACTCCCGTCGCGCGCGCCTTTCTTGAGACTCTGCCTCCCGAACTGACCAGGGGCGCCCGCCAGTGAAACACGTTTTGACGCAGCAAAGGCTGCAGGCTCCTTCTCAAAACTGAAGCGCGCCACCATACATGGACCCCACCGTTCTCAGAACCCTGCTCGGCGATGTTGTGCAACTTACGGGCGAACACATCGTCCTGGTTGGCGTTTCGTGCTCGCTGGCAGCCATCGTCGGTGTGGGGCTTGGTATCCTCGGCACGCGCCACGCTTCGCTGCGGCGAATTTCCGTCACAATCGCAAGCATCCTGCAAACCATTCCCAGCCTGGCACTGTTTGGGTTTCTGCTGCCTATCCCGCTGATCGGAGGAATCGGCCAGCACACCGCGATCTTGTCCTTGGTGCTCTACTCGCTGCTGCCTATCCTTCGGAATACCATTGTCGGCATTGCCGGTGTTGCTCCAGCCACGCGCGAGGCCGCCATTGCCATGGGCATGACAGACACGCAACTCCTGCGGATGGTGGAACTGCCGTTAGCGGCGCCTACCATTCTCGCTGGCATCCGGATCGCATTAGTCACCAACATCGGAACGGCAGTCATCGCTGCCGTAATCGGCGGTGGAGGCCTCGGTGAACTCATCTTTCGCGGCGTTGCTTCCGTGAACACGCTCGAGATACTCGCTGGAGCAATCCCCGCCGCCGCGCTCGCCCTTCTCGCGGACGCCGGCATGTCGCTGCTCGAAAAGAGATTCGCTCGATGAATATCCGCCTCGTTGCGGGCTGTGCGGTTCTGGCCTTACTCTGCTCCTGTTCCCGACGCCGCGACGAGATCGTCGTCGGCTCCAAGAACTTCACCGAGCAGTTCGTGCTGGGCGAAATTGCCGCCCAGCAGATTGAGCGCAAACTACACCTTCCTGTTCGCCGCCGGCTCAACCTCGGCGGCACCCTGCTAACTGAGCAAGCCATCGAGCGCGGTGACATCGACCTCTATCCCGAGTACACCGGCACCGCCGCGAGCGTGATTCTCAAGATCAAGATCCCGAACAGCTCAGCCGAGGCATTCAAGGCTGTGAAAAAGGCATATCTGGCGCGCTTTCACCTGCTCTGGCTGGAGCCGCTCGGCTTCAATAACACGTTCGCCATGGTGGTCCGCAGCGCGGACGCGCGCGCTCTTCCGTCGCCCAAACTCTCTGCTGCCGCCTCCAGACCCTGGCGCTTGGGCATCGGTTACGAATTCCTGACCAGGCCGGATGGCTTACAGCGTCTGGATAGCGTGTACCAACTGCGCTGGAACGGGAATCCAATCAGTATGGATTTAGGGCTTCTGTATGAGGCGTTGCAGCAGAATCATGTTGATATGGCTGCCGGCAACTCAACAGACGCTCAGCTGACAGAGAGACGCTTCGCTGTGCTGGCGGATGATAAGCACGCTTTTCCGCCCTATGACGCCTGCTATGTTGTGCGCGAGAATCTTGTTCGTGAGAAGCCGGACGTTGTACGCGTGTTGAACGAATTGCACAATCGAATCGACGAGACCACCATGCGGAGTCTGAACCGCCAGATGGATATCGAACACAAGCCGGCAATGATCGTCGCTCGCGACTTCCTGTCGCATGAACCGTAAAGAATGATTAGCAAACTCGTACTGCAAAACCTGAAAGCTCGCTGGATTCGTACGCTGCTCTCCGCGCTTGTCGTGGGCGTTCAGGTGATGTCCATTCTGACGCTCATCGGCCTGAGCCAGGGCCTGCTGCAGCAGTCCGCGAATCGCGCCAAAGGCTCGGGAGCCGATATCTTCCTGGTGCCGGATACCGGCGGAACGCTGTCTCTCGCTTCCGGTCAGCTCCTCGAAAAGTTTGTCCCGTTCATTCAGAAACAGCAGCACGTGAGGGCCGCGGCCGGCGTATTGATCCAGCATCTGCAAGTGGTCACCACACTCGCCGGAATTGATTTTCCGGCGTTTCAAAAGATCACCGGGCCGATTCACTTTATCACAGGCGGCCCGCCCGCCGGACCGGATGACCTGCTCGTGGATGAATTCTACGCCCGGCAGAACAAAGTGCAAATTGGGCAGAGTGTCAATCTGATGAACCATGATTGGCGAGTTGCGGGCGTTATCCCCGAAGGTTTGCTGGGCCGTTTCCTCGTGCCTCTACCGACGCTTCAACAACTCACCGGCAATGCCAATCCGCCGCGCGTCTCGCAAATTCTGGTGAAGCTGGATGATCCGGCACTGACAAACGAGGAGGTAGAGCGCTTCAACCAGCTCCTGAAAGGCAACATGAAGGCGGTTTCGATGGCTGCCTTTGTTTCACAGTTCAGCATGAACAACATCCCGGAGCTGCGGGCATTCATCGGAGTGATCACTGTCATCTCCGTAGTTGTCGGTTTCCTGGTTGTCTTTCTCTCCATGTACACGGCCGTCATCGAGCGCACACGTGAAATCGGCATTCTGAAGGCGCTAGGCGCGAAGCCTCTCACCGTCCTCGATATTCTGATCCGCGAAGCCGTCATTCTCGCGCTGCTCGGGTGGGTCATTGGCATCGGCCTTGCCTTCGCGGCCAAAACTATTCTTATGACCTATCTGCCCGCGTCGTTACCGATCATCAATGTGCCGGATTGGTGGCCCATCGCTGCAGGCATTGCGCTCGCCGGTGCGCTGCTGGGCGCCGTCTATCCGGGCACAAAAGCCGCGCGGCAGGACGCGGTTGAGGCACTGGCATATGAGTAGCGCTCCAAAGCCCGAGACCACAGTGGCGGCAACCGCGTCGGCAGCCCCTGCTATTATCCGCGCGCGCAATTTGAC
Source organism: uncultured Acidobacteriaceae bacterium (assembly GCA_963846185.1). Lineage (GTDB taxonomy): Bacteria > Acidobacteriota > Terriglobia > Bryobacterales > Bryobacteraceae > Bog-105. Next base: position 149,000 of record CAWJVA010000015.1, read on the forward strand.
CAAGATCTACCGCGTCGGCGATGTGGACGTGCCCGCGCTGCGCGGCGTCGATCTGGATGTCCCGCGCGGCGAATTCCTGGCCATCATCGGACCGTCCGGCTCGGGCAAATCAACGCTCTTCAACATACTCGGCGGCCTGACTCCACCCACCAGCGGCGAAGTCTTGATTGACGGAACGGATCTGCTGAAACTCACCGAATCTCAGCGTACGGAGATGCGCCAGCGCAAAGTCGGTTTCGTCTTCCAGCGCTACAATCTGTTGCCGACCTTAAGCGCCGCCGACAACATCGCCATCGCGCTCGCGCTCAGCAAACGAAAGCAGCCCCCGCCCGGCTTCGATGAAATTCTCGATCTGTTGGGCATCAAAAGCCGCATGCATCATCGCCCTCGAGCGCTTTCGGGCGGTGAGCAGCAGCGCGTTGCCATCGCCCGCGCTCTCGCTACGCAGCCGGCTATCCTGCTCGCCGACGAACCAACTGGCAATCTCGACACCGAAAACTCGAACGCCGTCCTGACCATTCTGCGCGACCTCAATAAGCGCACCCATCAAACGATCCTGATGATTACGCATAACCCCGAAGCGGCAGCCTTCGCAGACCGCACTGTCGCCATGCGCGATGGACGAATGCACGCCGTCGGCGCCGTATAGCCGCCGAGTCTCAGATCGCGTGCTAGTATGTCGGTTCGCCTCGCGCCCCTATGGTCCTGTCCGATGTCGATATTCGCCGCTATATTCAGTCGGGGAAGATCCGAATCTCGCCCGATTTGCCGGCCGAGCAGTTCGGAAGCTGTTCCGTCGATTTCCGCCTAGGCGCGGAGTTCAGCGTCTTCGAACATAGCCGCCATCCCTACATCGACGTGCGCGATCGAAGCGCCATCCAGGACATCATGCGCACCATTGACGTCAAGCCCGGAGAGCCGTTCATCCTGCAGCCGCGTGAATTCGCGCTGGCCATCACCGAAGAGACGCTCGAGCTTGATGACGACGTCCTCGGCCGCCTCGAAGGACGCTCGAGCCTCGGGCGTATCGGCATCATTGTTCACGGCACCGCGGGCCTCTTCGATCCCGGCTGGCGCGGCAAAGCAACGCTCGAACTCAGCAATCTAGGCATTATGCCAGTCGCGCTCTATCCCGGGATGCGTATCTGCTCCTTCACCTTCGAGCAGCTTTCTTCGCCCGTCTCGGTCCCTTACTATAAGAAGGCCGGGAACAAATACGCAGGCCAAACGCAGCCGCTCGCCAGCCGCTTAACTTCCGAAACGAACAAGAATCGGTAACTCGCTACCGCCCCGACGAGCCGAAACCGCCGTGCCCGCGCACGGATTCCGCGAGCTCACTCTCCTGCCACTCGACCGCCTCATACTTCGCAACCACCATCTGCGCGATCCGGTCCCCGGCATGAATCTCATAACTTGCGTTACCGAGATTCAGCATAATCACTTTCAGCTCGCCGCGATATCCAGGGTCGATCGTCGCTGGCGAATTCGGAAGCGTGATCGCGTGCTTCAGCGCCAGCCCGCTGCGCGGTCTGATCTGCACTTCGTAGCCAGATGGAATTTCGAGCGCTAAACCAGTCGCGATCGCCTGCGGCACACCCGGCTCTAGCACCGCGCCCACCACGCAGCGAATATCCATCCCGGCATCTTCCGCCGGCCCGTGCGCATACTCCGGCAAGTGCGCTTCGGGATTGAGTTTCTTGATGCGAATTTGCATGACGAATTCTAATGCGCTGGCAAGTTATCGCCAAATCGCAAGCGCTCCGCAGAGCCGCGCAGCGGTAGCCCTGGCCAGAATACGTAGCGGCTCTTGGGCGATGTCTTATGCGCCCTCTTCGAGCGGGCGACGTCTTACGCGCCTTCTTCTAAAATATTCGGCACATCAATTCCCAGCGCCGTGGCCAAATCGTGCTGGTGTTCCTGCTCTTGCGAGATGACTTTTCGAATCTGCTCGGCCAAAGCGTAATGACCCACTGCTTCCGCCTGCTTGACACGCTTGCGATATGCCTTGATCGTTGCCGTTTCGTTATCCAGATCGAAGCGCAGCATCTCTTCCGCCTTTTCGGATAGCTTCACCTCTTTTGGCGTCGCGTTCGGCATTCCTCCCAGATAATCGATCTGATCGCTAATGATCAGCGCATGCTGCAACTCCTCCTGCGCATGCTTCCTGAGTTCGCCGGCTATATTCATCCACTGTGCACCCTTCAGCACGTTGCTATAGACCGTATAGGCGATGATCGCCTGATACTCGCGCGACAAGTCTTCCTGCAATCCTTGAAGCAGTTCCTGCAGTGCAGGATTCTTCATCTCTTTCATCGTTTTTCTCCTTGGATCCCTGATCGGTGCACTCATAATTTAGCTCACCCGCAGTTCGACTCGTCGTACTTCGCGGTGCGAGAATTGGCGAATCCGCTATCATAGCGGCTTCATGTCAGGACTTGCTCATGACGTGAGCGCCGCGCCCAAGCGCGTGTTCACAGTGGCGCCCATGCCTCCCGAAAAACTGGCATACGCGCTGGCTCGCTACAGCAGATCGCCTGATTCCATCCGCGATTCCATCGAGTGGGTGCGCACCCACGACTCGGCCAAATTCCTTGAGAGTTTCTACTTCCAGTACGGGCACGCCTCCATCGCGGATCTCGGGCACGTTACCGTCTGCTTCGAAGGCATCTCTGAAATCGCGGCCACCGAAATCGAAGACGAGCAGCTTTGGGACGGCCAGGCGCGCAGCTCGCGTTATCAGGACTTCTCCAAGTCGGGCGTCATCGTGCCTCCCGAACTGACCGCCGGCGAAAAACAAACCTATCTCGCAGCCACCTGCAAGCTTCTCGATGCCTACCGAACCGTGCAGCAGCGCGCCTTCGACTACCTGCAGAGCGAACTGCCGAAGCCACCCGACATGAAGGAAGAAGCCTATCGCCGGAATCTCACGGCGCGCGCCTTTGACGTCGCTCGCTATCTTCTCCCCTTCGGAGTCCCGACCGGAGTCGGCCAGGTGACCAGCATCCGCACCCTCGAAAAGCAGGTGCGCCGTCTGAAAGCCTCCGAGTTTCAGGAAGTCCGCGAAGTTGGCGAAGAACTGGGCCGCGCTTGTGCTCACTCGCCCGATTGCCTATGGAACGGATCGCACTCGGAGCCCGTTGCGCCTACGCTCGCCCGTCATGCGGAAGCCGAAGAATATCCAGCCCGGCTGCGCGCCGATATCACCGAGTGGGCGCGCGGCCACTTGCCTTCCAGCTCGCAGGATCCCTCCCCGGATGTCGATTTGATCGAGCCGAGAGACCATACCGCCGACCTTTGCGCCACGCTCCTCTATCCGGTGACGGATCGCCCCTACCGCCGCCTCTATGAACTCGCCTGCGGCTGGCCGCATGAAAAGCGCCAGCGACTGTTCCATCTTGCATTGAGCGGCCGGGGGCGCCGTGACGATTTACCGCGTCACTTCCGCGCCGCTCCCTATGTGCTCGACATCGTCATGGATATCGGCGCCTATCGCGATCTGCACCGGCACCGGCGTTGTCACCAGTTCCGCCAGTTGTACACCAACAGGCTTGGCTACGAAACTCCTGCCACTGTCGCGAAATCCGGTGCGGAAGACGTTTTCGCAGATGCGCTTCTCACGGTAGATCAAGCAATCGGCAAGCTCTCTCAGCCCGCCGCCCAGTATTTGCTTCCATTGGCCGCCCGCTCACGCTTTCTGTTCAAAATGGACTTCGCTGAGCTCGAGTACATCGCCCGTCTGCGCAGCGGCGTCAAAGGACACTTCTCGTACCGCAAGGTTGCTTGGGAAATGAAACAGGCTCTCATGCGTGTCAGCCCGCTGCTGGGCGAGCTCGTCGAGGCTACGCCGCCCTGGATCGAAGATCCGTTACAGCGTTAGCGCGACGGCCGGAGGAGATTGTGAAATCGAACCGCTCGCCGGATCCGCGCTTACCCGAGGTTCAATGTCTTTTTGAAGGTGCCGCGTTCCTTCTGGATCTTCTCCTGAAGCAGCATGAGCGAATAGATCAACTGCTCGGGCCGTGGCGGGCATCCCGGAACATACACGTCCACCGGAATCACCTGGTTCACCGGAACCAGTGCATAGTTGCTGAACACACCGGTCGATGTGGCGCAAGCGCCCATCGAAATGACCCATTTCGGTTCGGGCATCTGCCGGTATAAATGCCGGATTACCGGCGCCATCTTATTGGCAACCCGCCCCGCGATGATCATCAAGTCGGATTGTCGTGGAGAGCCGCGAAATACTTCGGCGCCGAAGCGCGCAGCATCATACCGCGAAGCCATCATCGACATCATTTCGATGGCGCAGCATGCCAGACCAAATGTCATCGGCCACAGTGAGTTCTTGCGCGCCCAGTTCAGAGCACTGTCCAGCGTTGTCGTGATCACGCTCTCTTTGATCAGGGCGGTGTCGTCCTCATCCGTGCGTTCAAACAAATCGGGCGGCTGGCTTATCTCGAACTTCTCGGAATCACCCACACTCGAATTATCCCACGCTGTTCGCGCTTCCTGAATTTCGCCTCTGCCTACAATCGAAAAGAGAATGCCCCTTCCCAACCTGTACTTCGAACCCGCGGTGAACTACGAGGATGCTCTCTGGCGCGCTGCCTCCGAGACCGGAATTGACCGTGAGTACTGGGACATTTTTCACAGAAAGCACGACACTTCTCCCGAAGCTGTCAGGAAACTCCTTCAGGCGCGCGGCTGGGACGCCTCGAGTTTCGAAGCTCTCGAAGACGGCCGCCGTCGCCGCTTCGAACACAATTTCACCGTTCCCGTGCCGCGCACTCTCGTGTTGCGCGAGGCCGATAAATGGGTTCCGCTGACTCTCATCGACGACAATGGGTCCCTCTGTTTTCAAATCTTGCTCGAGGACGGCCAAGCGCTTTCGGGCAGCCTGGAAGTCCGGCAGCTCCGCCCACTGCGCGAAGTGCGGCAATATGATCGCCAGTGGCGGACCTTCCAGCTTGACCTGCCAGCCGAGCTGCCGCTCGGCTATCACCTCCTTCGGCTATCGCTGAATGGCGCCGAGATCGCGGCCAGCCGGATCATTGTCTGCCCCGAGCGCGCCTACACTCCGGACCGCTTAGCAAATGGCGCACGCATCGCAGGCTTCAACATCTCGCTCTACGGCCTGCGCTCAGATCGCAACTGGGGCTGCGGCGACTTCACAGACCTCGAAGGGCTTATCCAATGGGCGCGCCACGATGTCGGATTCAGCTTCATCGGTCTCAATCCGCTGCATGCGCTGCACAACCGCGTTCCTTATAACACCAGCCCGTATCTGCCGCTCTCGACGTACTACAAGAATCTCATCTACCTGGATATCGAGCGCGTCCCGGAGTTTGAGCACTCGCGCGCGGCCCGCTGCCTGTTCCGTTCGAAGAAGCAACAGCAAAAAATTCGAGCTCTGCGCAACGCCGAGTTCGTCCAATACTCCGATGTCGATCGCCTGAAACGCCGCTTTCTCAAACTGCTCTATCGCGAATTTCGCCGGCGCCGCACAGTGAACCCGGAGCGGGCCAACGCCTTCACCGCCTACTGCGAACGCGATAGGGATCTGCTCGATGGCTTCGCTCTGTACTGCGCCCTCGACGAAGTCCTGCATAAGCAGGATCGCAATCGCTGGACTTGGTGCGACTGGCCCCAGCCCTACCAGTTACGCAGTTCCGAGGCAATCCCGGAGATTCGCCCGCGAGCATGCCCGGCTCGTCGAGTTCTATAAATACGTCCAGTTCGTAATCGACGAACAGTTGGCGGCTGGCCAGGCGTACGCGCGCCAGCAGGGGATGGAGATCGGACTGTACCACGATCTCGCTGTTGCGACCGACAGCTACGGATCCGATCTGTGGGCAAACCGCGAGTTCTATGTCAACGGCTGCCGCGTAGGCGCTCCGCCCGATGACTTCTCCCCGAATGGCCAGGACTGGGGATTCCCTCCGCCGAACACCGATGCGCACCGCGAAAACGGGTACACGCTTTTCCGCGAGAGCATCCGCAAGATCGTGAAGCACGGCGGCGCGCTGCGTCTCGATCACGTAATGCGCCTGTTTCGGTTATTTTGGATCCCGGAAGGTATGGCCGCCTGGCAGGGAACTTACGTGCGCGACCACGCCACGGACCTCATGCGCGTTCTCGCGCTCGAAAGTGTGCGCAGCCGGAACGTGATCATCGGCGAGGATCTCGGAACCGTTACCGACGAGATCCGCGACATGCTCGCCGCCTTCGGCGTCCTCAGCTATCGCCTGTTCTACTTCGAAAAGTATCCGCATGGAGGCACCTTCAAACCGAGCCGCGAATATCCCCGCCAAGCGCTTGTCTCATCCAGTACGCATGATCTGCCCACGCTCGCCGGTTTCTGGACCTTTCGCGATATCGAAGCGCGCCGGGCGGCAGGCCTGGTGGACGAAGCCGGTTATTGGCAGCAGATCAATGACCGCAAACGCGAAAAGCAGGGCATACTCGACACTCTGCATGCCGAGCGCTTACTGCCGGAGAATTATTCGCGCAACGCCGACCAGGTGCCGGGGCTCGATGGCCCGCTGCACAACGCCGTGATCGGCTTTCTCGGCCAGGTGCCTTCCATGATCCTGCTGTTGAACCAGGAAGACTTCACCATCGAAACCGAGCAGCAGAACCTGCCGGGCAGCACGGCCCAGTACCCCAACTGGCAGCGCAAAATGAAAGTCAAAATTGAAGATCTGCGCTCCCCCGCAGTTCAGGGCTACACTGCGATGTTTCGTGATCAACTCGCGCGGACGGGGCGGAAGGCTTAAACGCCCGGGCGTCCGCATATCCGCTATGCTTAGCAACGACACATGCTGGAACTAGAATCAGTTCTCTCCGAGCCAATTCCGTCTGTCGATTTGCGTGACCTGCAACGGGTATGGTCCGTTCAATCCCCATGCTCCGCCGGATCGTGCGTCAGTTACTCGCTAGCAGCTATATCGCACATGTGTCAATCGGAAAATGCGGATCCTATCGCGGTGTGGGCCAGAGCTGCGCTGATCGGAATCTTGTCTGAAAGAGGCCGGCTTGACAAGTGGCGCGAGCACGATGGTTTAAACGAAAAGGTTTTCGAGGCTGCTGCTACATTTGCCTTGCCGCATGGTCTAAACGGACTAGACGAAGAACAATTTCTGGCATCGCTGCCCGCTCGAGAGTGAACGCCAGTCACATGGCTGGCTAAACCGTCCAACTGAATCGCAACGTAAATGCACCTATGTACCATGGTACATTGGTATGCATGCCCGACCAGCCCGCGCCAGTTGAGGTCGAACGCATACAGACGGGCGTCCGTATCGAAAAGCGGCTGCTCAAGGTTTTGAAGGCTCTCGCAGAACTGAAGGACATGAGCTTGGGTGACCTGCTCGAAGGTATCGTGCTGCATGCCTTTGAGGGCAAGACCCCTTTTTCCGCGCAAACCCTGAAAGAAGTCAAACAGCTGAAGGCCATTTACGGGCTCACTCTGACAGCTTCCGATAGTCACCGTCTGAAGGAGCGCCAATGATAGGAACAGGTCGCATTCTCGTCCTGCTCGTTTCGACTCTCGTTATGACCCACAAAAATGCCTTATGTCAGGATCAGAGTTCATCGTTGCCGGCACACGCTCGCAGCGCGTTCGAGTTCAAACTTTCCGTACCTCGTGAACGCGCAGCCCCACTCTTCGGCCCAGACGCAGAGCGGTGCTGGGCGGGCCAGCGTTGGGATCCCAAGTTCCTCCATCCACAACCTGCAAAAGATATCGAAGGAGCTGTGTTCACAGTCCAGCATGGCTCGCTCACCAGTATTTGGGTCAATACGCTGTTCGATCTCTCCGGCGGACGAATACAATACGTTTCGTTCATCCCGGACGCGCTCGTGTCGATTGTCGATGTGCAGCTAACTGCTCTCGACCCGAACACCACAGGCGTCAAAGTGACCTATACTCGTACCGCTCTTTCAGCCGCCGCGAATGATCACCTTGACGCGCTGGCCATGAGCGATCGTGCGAGTGGTCCCCAATGGCAGGAAGCAATTCAAACTTGTCTTGAAAAACAAGCACGTCCTGTTCAAGATCGCTGATCCTGAATCATCATCAGGCGATCGCCATTATTCAGGCCGGCAGCTTAAAGCAGAAGGTCGATCCGCCTGTATCTTCGGACTCCACCCAGATCTTGCCGCCGTACCGCTCAACAATCTTCTGACAGATCGCCAGGCCGATTCCGGTGCCCGGATACTGTTCGCGCGTGTGCAGCCGTTTGAAGATTCCGAATACCTGGGAACGATAGCGCGGCGGAATGCCGATCCCATTGTCCTTTACTCGAAACAACCATTCACTACCGTTTCGTTCCGCGCTCAGCTCAATGTGGGGAGGCGCTTCGCTGCGATATTTGATCGCATTCCCGATCAGGTTCTGCAACAGCTGCAATAAATGGACCTCTTCCATCCGAAGCCGCGGCAGAGAGTCGTACTGAATCACGGCGCCGCTCTCGGCAATTCGCTTCTTGAGGTTCTCCTTGACCGTCTCGACCACGCTTGCCGCGTCGACGATACTCGATTGTCCCGCCGTGCCCCCAGCCACCTGGATGTACGCCAGCAAATCGCGCAGCAGCATCTGCATCCGCTTTGAGCCGTCCACCAGAAATCCGAGATACTCGCGAGCTCTGCCGTCAAGGTGGTGGCCGTAGTCGCGTTCGAGCAACTGGCTGTATACGCTGAGAATTCGCAGCGGCTCCTGTAAATCGTGCGATGCCGAATAAGCGAATTGATTGAGGTCTTCATTCGCGTTGCGCAGGTCTTCATTGGTTTTTCTAAATGCCTCCTGCGCTTCCTGAGAAGCGGTAAACAAACGCGCGTTCTCAACCGCCGTGGCCGCCCTGTGGGCGAGTTCCTCAGCGAACGCCAGGTCGTCAGCGGTGTAGCGCCGCTGATCCTGCAAATTCAGGAAAGAAATGATTCCAAACGTCCTGTTATTGACGGTCAGCGGCACGCAAATCAGCGATTTCGGGGCGAGTTTCCGAAGAATTTCAAGATATCGGGGACCTCTGGTGTGCTCCACCAGGAGTTCATCTTTGATTTCCTCCACCATCATGGATTTGCCGGTTCGCAGTGCGACGCGCTCCAGATCCGTCTCCTGAACCGGGAAAGCCTCGCGAAATTTATAGGCGAGAGCGACCTTCTCTGGCGACTCCGCGTGCACGACCACCCGGCGCACGTCCCCGGACAGATCTAACAGATCGACGGCGGCCAGGTCGGCAAAGGCCGGCACGGCCAGCTCAGCGACCTTCTTCAATGTCGATTCGTAATCGAGCGATGAAGAGAGCACCTGTCCCGCCTCGGCCAGAAAGAGCGCCCGTTTCCCCTGCTGCTGTGCTCGCCGCCGCAAGTCCGCCTCGCGCGCGTATAGATCGGCCGTGCCCAATGCCGCTCCTGCCAGGTTGCCCAACGCCGATGCGACCCGTATTTCGAGCTCCGGGAAATGATGCGGCGTGCGGTAATAAAACACCAGCGTCGCGGCGATTTCTCCGTGAACTTCCACCGGAACCGTGATGAGGGACCGGATGCCTTCAGCCGCGTACGCCGCCTGCCGTGCGCCTGATATTGCCGATACCGCGCTGGTGTCTTCAACTACAATCGGTTGATTTTGCAACTCGCTGTTGTGGACGAGTTCGACTTTGCTGTAATTCTCGGAAAGCCCGCTCATCGCGACGATATGCCAGGTCAACTGGTCTTCCGCTCTGCGCCACACGGCCACCGCATCTGCTGTGATAAACCGCTTCGCCACATCCAGAATGTTCTTCAGTACCTGTCGCGATTCGGGTGAGGCAAGCAGCGTGCCTGAAGCTTCGATGAGAAGCGTCAACTGCTGCTCGATTTCGTGCTGTGCCCGTTCTGCGAGCTTCCGGTCGGTGACATCTTTCAATGTCCCTACGAACTCTCGCAAACTCCCGTCAGCATTCCACACAGGAACGCCGCGCGCCAGGAAATGCCGGTACTCTCCGCAGCTTGTTCGCAGCCGGTACTCGCAATCGTAAGGACTGTTAGTCGTGATTGCTTCTCGCCACGCGGCTTCGACGCGCGCTCGATCATCGGGATGAATCGCCTCGATCCAATGCCAGTCCGTTCGCCTCTCCTCGGATTGTCCGGTGAGTTCGTTCCACCACTTAACCGGACCACGGCTCCAAGTGCCCGTCGGCTCAGTGATCCAGACGAACTGCGAGGATGCCTCGACCAGCGCCCGGTACCGTTCTTCGCTGCGCTGTGTCGCTTCTTCGGCGGCCTTCTGCTCTGTGATGTCGGAAATGAGAATGGCTATGCCATGCACCTGTCCGTCTTCACCGAAGTCAGGAACGTAGGAGGCGCGCACGTCGCGTACGAAATCTTGCCGGTAGGCATGGCGGGTTTCATAAACCACTCTCTCGCCCATGAAGGCGCGCGTTACGAGCGATCTAATCGATTCCCAGATGTGCTTGCCGGCTGCCTCTTCGACCGTTCTACCGATAAACTCCGAACTCGGCCGGCCGAACCATTCCGCAAACGCCCGGTTTGTGAAGCGGTAGCGGAAATCGCGGTCGATATATGCGGCGAGTCCTGGAAAGGAATCGAGAATGAGGCGTAACTCTCTTTCATCTCCAGGCAGAGAATTTTTCAATCGCTCGCTCTGAGTGATGTCTTTCACCAATTTTTGAGGATACCCTCCGGAGACTTGCTCTTGAACGCTTTGCCCGGGTTAGCTGCGCTGCCCGCTGAACTCATAATCCGCTGCGGATACGCGCCGCATCTGCAACCTATAATTGACAACCGATCCCGGCCAAACAGCGGGAGTTTCGCCGGTCCGCGGATCGCGATACCAGCTCTGGCATCCGCCTGTTTCCCATACCGAGACGGCCAGCTTCTTGCGTAGCGTTTCAAGAAAGCGTTTCTGCGTATCGGCCCGGACATCCATGACCATCTCTCCGCGGCGCTTCATCAAACGCAAGCATTCAATGACATACTTGACCTGCGCTTCGATCATCAGGATGACGGAATTATGCCCCAGCCCGGTATTTGGTCCAAGCAGCATGAAGAAATTCGGGAATCCACTGACCGTGACCCCTAGATACGCGTTGACGCGCTCGCGCCACGCTTCCTGCAACTCTATTCCGTGGCGGCCGACAATGCGCGTACCTTTCAGCAATTCGGTCGCGCGAAATCCTGTTCCGAAAATCAAGACATCCACCTGCCGCTCACCGCCGTCTGCCGTGATAATCGAGTGTTCCCGAATCGAACGGATGCCTTCGGTGATAAGCTCCACGTTCCGCCGCATGAGCGCCGGATAAAAATCGTTCGACAGCAAAACGCGCTTGCATCCGAACTCATAATCGGGTGTGAGCTTTGCGCGCAAGGTGAGGTCGGGGACTTGGCGCTCGAGGTGGCGCAGCGCCATCTCCCGTCCTTTCCTCCTCATTTTTGTATTGCCGAGGAAAGCGCCGACCCGCCTCTCCAGAACCCAAAACACATAAGTGCGAAAGCACCAGCTGAGGAATGGCACATGCCGAAACCACTGCCTGACGGGTTCGCTGATTGCGCCACCCACACGAGGAATGATCCAAGCCGGCGTGCGCTGAAAAACCATTACTTTGGCTGCTCTCGGCGCGATCTGCGGAATGAATTGCGCGGCGCTTGCTCCGGTGCCTATAACCGCAATGTTCTTGCCAGCGAGAGGCACACTGCGGTCCCATTTGGAGGAGTGAAACTTCGGTCCTTTGAAGAGATCAATTCCGTCGATGTCCGGATAGCGCGGCACATGCAATGCGCCCATGCCGGAAACCAGCACGCGCGCCTCGATCACTTTGTTGTTGCTGGTTCGTGCCGCCCAGCGCTGTTTCTCTTCATTCCAGGAGGCCTCGAGCAACGTTGTGTGGAATCGGATTTTGGGGAGAATGCCTTGCCTGTCGGCGCAGCGCTTGAGATAAGTCTGTATCTCGGGTTGGCTCGCGTACATGGCGCTCCAGCCGGGATTGCGATCGAAGGAAAACGAATAAAGATGCGAGGGGATGTCGCAAGCACAGCCGGGGTAGCGGTTTTCCCACCACGTACCGCCCACATCGGCGGCCTTTTCAATGATGAGGAAAGACTCGATACCGGCTTTTCGCAGCTTGATGGCCATGCATAATCCGGAGAACCCCGCTCCTACGATCAGCACGTCCACTGCTTCCCCGGGCTGCATGTCGATCACTCGCACGACCGCGGCTTAAGCCGGCGCTCGACAGCAAACACTGTCGCATACGCCTGCCATATTGGCATTCAAAGGTCTGTTTTCGGCGAGACCCTCGCATGGATGAGTCCCCGAAACGCACGCCAATTATACTTCAAGAACTAAGTGACGAACAAAATGAATCAACGCTTTGAGCGCTGCAGCTGCCGGAACCATTACCTTAGGAGGCGACCTGGCGGTGAACCGTCTTGGCTTCGGCGCCATGCGCATAACAGGGAAGGGAATCTGGGGCCCTCCCGAGAATCCCCAGGCGGCTATTCACACTTTGCGGCGCGCGGTCGAACTGGGCGTCAATTTCATCGATACGGCCGATTCTTACGGGCCCTACGTCTCTGAAGAACTGATCGCGGAGGCTCTCGCGCCTTATCCGGCCGGCGTGGTGATTGCGACCAAAGGCGGGTGGCAGCGGCCCGGCCCGGGTCTGTGGACGCATAATGCCAGCCCGAGCCATCTGCGCGAGGCCGTAGAAGGCAGCCTCAAGCGATTGCGATTGGGGCGCATCGATGTTTACCAGTTGCACACGCCGGATCTCGCCGTCTCATTCGAAGCTTCTATTGAGACGCTCGCGGAGCTGCGCGAGCAGGGGAAGATTCGTCATGTGGCGCTTTCAAATGTCACGCGCGAGCACATCGAACGCGCGCTGAAGATCGTACCGATCGTTTCCGTGCAGAACCGTTACGGCTTCGCGGACCGCGAATGGGATTACGTGTTGAACTATTGCGCAGGGCAGGGGATCGCGTTTATTCCATGGGCGCCGCTCGGAAGCGGCAAACGCGCGCACGAAGTTCTCGAGACCGTGGCAAAGAAGCTGGGCGCCACACCTTTGCAGGTTGCACTCGCCTGGCTGTTGAAGCGGTCTCCAATGATGCTGCCGATCCCGGGCACTTCGTCTCCCAAGCACCTCGAAGAGAACATTGCTGCTGCTTCCCTCGAACTGCCCGACGCCGAATTCGAGCAATTATCCGCGGTCACTCCGCCGCCCAACAGTCTGCGTTGATTTGCGCCCAGGCCGGGTTAGCTGTGCAATAGGGCGTCCGCTGGCCGAGTCCCGGATCAATGTTTCAAGGCGCGAAGCTCTCGTTTCTTCCCTCTTGGCGCTGACGACCCAGTAAGTCGCGGTGCGCCGATACCAGGGCGGTTGAGCTTGGAAGTACTCCCACGCTCGTGCGTTTGCCTGGAAGAGGCGGAGTTGTGCTTCGTCGAGCTTCGCAGCGCTGCGCTGCTCATAGGCGTAGATGGCGGTCTTTGCTAGGTCGCGCTTTTGAACGGCGGCCTCACCGGCCGGGTGCATGCGGCCGAGCTGCTTCAATTCGTTTGCACGTTTGGTGTTGATTGCACTCCAGGCACTGCCGGGTTTGCGCGGGGTGAAACGGATAACGTAGCTGTCTTCATCGAGGCTCTTGCGCACTCCGTCGATCCATCCGAAGCACAGCGCTTCATCGACCGCCTCCGGCCAGGTGACGCTCGGTTTACCGGAGCCCTTTTTGTGGAAGCCGACCCAAAGCTCTTGTTTCCATGAATGGTACGTTTCGAACCAGGCACGCAGTAACGACGGAGTCGCAAAGAAATGTGGCTTCAGATCGCGAGGGATGTTAGACCGCGATGTGGATTGCGACTTCGTCGGCGCCGGCATACAGCTCAAAATCGACTGTGTACTTGCGTTTGAAGTTACTGCTGGTTTCGAAAAAGTTCCACACTGACTGCCAGGTTTCAATGACGACGTTCGGCATGGGGCCTCTTCCGGTAAACACGACGTAGCTCGCGGCGGGCACGTGGATGGTATCGAAGCCGGTTCCGTTCGCCGGAGCGGAAACAGCAACGCCCGCTGTCACGCGGAAGCGCGCCCGGTAATCAGATTCGTAGTCGTGGTACACGCCATAGATCGGCGAATCTTTGAGCGCATGCGGGATGTCGGCGGCTAAGGCTTCGGAATAAAAGCGACCCCAAAGTCCAGGCAGTTTGGCTGTTTCGGGTGCCGCTTCATCGCCATTCAATGTACTCACTGTGATGCCGCTGACCAGGAACGCCGGAACATCTTTAAGCTGCGGTTCAGACATCACTGCTTCGGAGCTTATCGCACTCAGAATCCCGTGGTCCGGCGGATCAACGCGGAGAAACTCCAGCGTTGCTTTCAAAAGATACTGCGACGCTTTCGAATAGCCGCAGCGAGAAACGCGGCGCCTGCTATGGCCAGGCCAAGGGCTCCTGGTTCGGGAACGCTGGTGACCAAGTTCGTTTGGAGATAGTTTGCCGAAGAGGCGGTGATTACGCCGAATAATCCATACTGCTGGTTGCCAATCCCGGCATTGAAGTAAACACCATTGGCGTTGGCGCTGCTATTGCCGGCTTCGATCGCCCACAGGAAGGAGTTCATCAGGGGAGTTCCGCTATTGCCTTTGAGTGTTCCAAGCCAGACACCGGTTGTCGAGTAGGCGTTGATCTCGCCATTACCGAAGTTCCCGATAAGCAGGTCGTTGCTGAAGCTTCCGAAACTGGCTGGTGCGAGTGTTACGCCCCAAGGCGCATTCAACGCGCCGCCTGAAATCAACGTGGACCAGGTGCCGGAAGCCAAATTGTAAACGGCAACGTAGCCGAGCCCGGCGCCCATCTGGGCCATGCCGTTCGACGGGTTGAATTTGGCGTATTCCACGTACAAGTTTCCGTTGATGACTTGCGCGTTGAAGGGAGAGTAGCCGCTCGGTATGCTCGGGTTCGAAAGCGTGTTCTTGAAGGTGTAGCTGGTGTTGTACACATCGACGCCGCCGCCCGGCACGAAGTTGGCTGCGTAGAGAAAGTTAGAGCCGCTGACACTTCCGAGACCTAGTCCGGTGTAGACCGCTCCCGTTTTGGTGGTCTCTATTGTTGCGGATGGACCGCCGGACAACGCATCGATGGTTCCGGCGAGCGTATCAAAGATGAATGCGGCGCTCCCGAAGCCCATGCCTCCGGCGAACACTTGGCCGGTGGGTCCGGTCGGCACACCGGTGGTGGGTGGAACGGTGACGGTCAAGAGAGCTTCGCCGCCGGTCCCGGAGTAAACGGTTGACGTGTTGCTTGCCTGGTTTGAGACCCAGATCGGGCTGGTGGAGCTGAATGACATCCCCCAGGGGTTTCGCAGATTAGAATCGTGCGTTACAGAAGACGCAGTAAGGGGTACAGCTGCGGCGGCGAGTAACGGAAGTAAGGTGAGATGCACTTTCATGGGCAACCTCCCGTTGAAGCGTTCTAGGGCGTATTGATAGACGCCAATATAAGGCGCGAATGAGACAATCCATTTCTTAAATCAGGCGTAAACGGGCACGGGGTAGATTATGTAGTACGGAATGCAATATCGGAGACACATCCGCAGCGCGCCGCTCTCCGCTTTCGTGCAATGCCTGTGGTATTGGGAGGAGCGCCGCGCAGTCATTCGAAGGAACGGCTGCTTCCCAATAACGAGCCTGCGATTATCTTCAACCTGCGAACCCGGCGCGCAACAATCGAGTGAAGGAGAGGAACCGATGTCCAAAGTTAAACCGATTCCGGACGGGTATCACAGTGTTCAGCCCTACCTTATCTTCAAGAATTGTGCCGAGGCGATTGAGTTTTACGTAAAAGCGTTCGGCGCGAAGGAGAAGCTGCGCATGACCGGCAAAGAGGGCCGGGTGGGTCACGCCGAAATCCTGATCGGCGACTCGACCATCATGATGGCCGATGAAACGCCCCAGATGGATGCCTACAGCGTGGAGCATTTCGGAGGATCGCCGGTCAGCCTGATGATTTACACCGAAGATTGCGATGCGATGTACGCGGAAGCCATTGCTGCCGGGGCGAAAAGCGAGCGTGAGCCGGCCGATCAGTTTTATGGAGATCGAATCTCGGGCGTGCGTGATCCATTCGGATACAAGTGGTGGATCGCGACGCACATCAAAGATGTGTCAGTTGAGGAGATGACGGCACAAAAGTGATCGTTTATGCGCGGGCTTCGCCACTGGCGCTCATGCGCGCCGCCCAGGCGGCTTGAATCACGGCTAGAGCCGCGATCGCGGCGGTTTCGGCGCGCAGAATTGTGGATCCCAGGGAGCAATCTTGCCAGCCGGCTTCAAGTGCCTGGCAACGCTCCTGCTCTGTCCAGCCGCCTTCGGGCCCGAGCAGCAAAGCGACTCGATCTGTCGTGGAGCGCGAGGCGGGCAGAACATCGAGGATCGCGCTCGCCGTGCTGCTTTCATCGAGAAACAGGCGTACTTTAGCTTCGTATGCGACTGCCGCGGGCCAGCGTAACGCGGCTTGGATTTCAGGCAGATGAGCGCGCCTCGATTGCTGGCTGGCTTCCAACGCGATTTTTTCCCATCGTGCAACACGCTTAGTGGAGGCCGCCGCAAGGCCGCGCTCCGTGCGCACTGCTTCGAAAGGGAGGATAGCTGCCGCGCCGAGCTCGGTTGCTTTCTCCACAAGCCACTCGAAGCGGTCGAACTTAAAGAGCGCGGCAAGCAGTGTAATCTCGACGGTAGGTCCGGGCGATTGAAGTTTTTCGGTGATGCGGAACGTGACTCCGCTCTTGCGCGCGGTTTCGACTTCGGCTAAATAGACGTTAAGGTTATCAGAGACCTCGAAGACCTGGCCGGGTTCGACACGCAAGACACGAACCAGGTGCTCAGCATCCGGTCCGGCCAGTTCGGCGGTGCCGCGGCGAATCTCCGGCACGAAGAAACGGCGTCTCGCCATGCGGCCATTTTGGCAGAGGGAGTTAGCCGGCAGCGCTTATCCTGGCTCAGGCGTCGATCAATGCTGAAGCGGCGCCTTCACTCAGGAAGCCAGGAGCGTGGCACGGCCCATCTCGCCGAAGCGGCGGCGCAGGCGGCTGCGGAGCTCGGCGCGGGCGCGCAGCAGACGGCTTTTGGCTGCGGCCACGGAGATTCCTAGATAATCGGCGACTTCCTGAATCGGGAGCTGCTGGACGTCCCGCAAAAGAAAAACATTGCGGAGCAGGGGAGGTGTGCGGCGAATTTCTAGAGACAAAAGTTCAGCGACCTGACTTTGTCCGACGACTTCTTCGGGTGAACAGCGCCGGTCCCGCAGTTCTAATGTCATGATCTCCTCGCCCACTTGCGTATCGTCGATGTAGGCGAACTTGGCCCGCCTGCTCTGGCGAAGGCGCATCAGACATTGATTTACGACGATTCGAGTGAGCCACGTCGAAAATTTCGAGTCGCGCTGAAACTGGTTGATGTGCTCGTATGCCTTCCAAAATGCGTTTTGGACTTCATCCTCGGCGTCGTGAGTGTCCCTGACAATGGACAAGGCGATTTTTAGAGCGCCGGGCCGGTGTCTTTGCATCAGCTCTTCAAACGCGAGTTGGTCGCCGTTTTGGCACAGTCCAACCAGGTCGTCGTCGGTCAGAACGCGGTGTGCCGCTCGGTTTTGCATCTGGCGCTTGCCAGTAGAATCCATCAGTTAAGCCTCTATGAATGACTCTATGCCGGAAAAAAGCGGGTTGATAGATGCCAATGAAAATGATTTCAGTAGGACGCAAACCGTCGACCTCGATTCTAGTTACGATAAAACGACTTTGAAATCGGCTGAAAGCGACGACACGATTCGTAAACTTCTCAGTACCTACGACCTCGGGCAGAAGCTCCGGCAGCTGCGCTTAAAGAAAAAGATTGCTCTGGTGGATCTTGGAAAACACACCGGCCTGTCGGCATCCATGCTTTCCCAGCTCGAGAACGGCAAGCTGGTTCCCACGCTTCCCACACTTGCTCGCATTGCGATGGTGTTTGATGTCGGCCTGGAGCACTTCTTCGCGGACAAACGAGGGAGGCGCATCTTCGCCGTTGTGCGCGGCGCAGAGCGGCTGCGCTTTCCGGACATGCCGGGTAGTCCGGTGCCGGGGTTCTTCTTTGAAGTGCTGGCGTTCGGCGCCACGGAGAAGAATATGTCGGCTTATCTGGCGGAATTTCCCAGGCGCGAGCCACCCAGCGTCCGGCCCCATCAGCATGACGGTGCAGAGTTTATCCACGTGCTGGAGGGGATCCTTGCGGTAAACTATCAATCTGAAGATTACTTCCTGAAGGCTGGCGATAGCGTCTATTTTGATGCCTCTGAAGCGCATTATTACTGGGGGCAGTCGGATGAACCTGCCCGGGCTATCGTCGTTACGAGTATTCCGAGGTTGTAGGTCGGCCCGCGCTAAACCGGTTTGCGGTCGCATTTCAGCAATAGGATTGCTGGCGATTTGCTTGGCCTCTGTGCTGTCCGCGAAGGACAAATGGACCGAATTGAATATCGGGCCGTTTTATGTCGCGACCGACAGCGATGTGGCTGCCGCCCGGCAAACACTCACCGATTTAGAGCAGCTCCGGTGGGTGTTGGGCGGCCTGCTTGAATCGAAAGACCTGCCGAGCATCTGGCCCATACGGGTCCTTTTCACTCGAGAAGCAAATGGCAATGCGCCAGACAAGCTCGTGCTGCAGAATGGCGCCTATCTGTTCGCAGCGCCGCCGGGCAGCAAGGTTCCGCTAGGTGAGGTTGCGGGCATTCTGCTCGACGCGAATACTCCGCTGCTTCCTTCCGATGTTGAATCCGGCCTGCGGCAGCTTTTCAGTACGCTCGAGGCGCATGGCAGCCGGGTGAGCTGGGGCTCCGCACCGGCACATCCGGATCTTGCGTGGGCGCGCATGCAACTCTTTGCCACAAAATTTGAGTACGGCGCCAGTTTTCATATCTTTGTGACCGCTCTGAACGGCGGCAGCGATCTGCGCGCTGGCGGAACGGAACGCGTTCGGGCGTGATCCGAACGCTTTGGAAGCCGAAGTAAAGGCAAATCTGGACGCGGGGAGCTGGAAGGCGGTGCCGGTATCCGGGAGGCCGCTCGATCCGAAACGCGATTTCGGGGAACATACGATTTCCGACGTAATGGCGGACGTGTATCTGGCCAATGCCCGGCTCGCGGCGGATCCTAACGGAGCCGAAAAGGCGTACAAAGCGGCGGTAGAGGAAGGCGGAGCGGCGGCCGCCATGGGCTATGAAGGGCTGGCGGCATTGGCTCAGCTTCGGAAGCAGAGCCCAAGACTGCCGCTATCGGAAGCAATTCGCGCCGGGAGTAAGAGCGCTCCGGTGTATGTAGCGGCGGCGGAGGGAGCGGCTCCGGCCGAGGAATTGACGCTTTTGAAAAACTGCGGCGCGTCTGAACCCGCTTTGGGCAGAGCCGGTTTATCTGCAGGCTGAACTGGCGGAGGATCCGGCCGAGAAAGAAGAGCTGCTGAAGAAGGCAACCCATTTGAATCCGCGCGCGACGGATTACTGGATCGAACTGGCGCAGGTGCAGACTTCACGCGGCGAAGCGACGGCCGCACAGGGTCCTGGCTGCGCGCTGAAGATTCAGCTCCGGAGGGCGCCGAGCGGAACAAGATCGTTGAGATGCGAGCTGGTTCCGAACAGCAGCGCCTGGACGCGGCGGAAGCGGCGCGCAAACAGGAGCGCGAGGCCGTTCATGTGGCCGATCAGCAAGCACAGCAATCAGAACAGGACCGGATTCGGGCGGCGGAGCAGCAGGCCAATCGCAGCGCTGGATGCGGCGTCTGGAAGTGAGAAGCCGAGCGATGCCGTCAAATGGGATGCGCTGGTTCCCAAAAAAAAGATCGCCGGCTCGCTGCTTCGCGTGGATTGCCTGCATGCCGGTCAGCGGCTTTGGATCAAGGACAAGGCAGGGAGTGTAACAGAGCTTTACCTGCGCGCGGCGCGACCGGAGCTCTCATGCGGATCGCAGGCGCCTCCACGCAGGGTTTCCGCAGCTTACGAAGGAAAGCCGGATGACAATCTTCACACAGCCGGCGAGATAACGGATCTAACGCTCCAGTGACGCCACTGCTGCGGCGCGCTACGCCGGAGGATGTTCCCGCCTTGCTCGCGATCGAAGGGCAATCTTTTAACGAGCCGAACTGGGCAGCGCGGGAGTTCACCACTTACGAGACGTGGGTGGCGGAGGTGGCGGGCCGGGTAACTGGCTTTCTCGTGGCGCGGCAGACGTTTGCGGGCGCGAACAGCGACGCGCTGCGAGCGCGAGATTCTGAACATTGCCGTAGCGCCGGATTTTCGCCGAAAGGGTGTTGCGACACTGCTCCTACGGCATGAACTCAGAGCACGCCGCGGTGCATTTCCTGGAGGTTCGGGAATCGAATACGGCGGCGCAGGCGTTATACCGGAAGCTCGGATTCGTGGAGATCGGACGCCGCTCGAAGTACTACGATGATCCCGAGGAAACTGCTATTGTCATGCAGTTGAGATAGCGCTTATACTTGGAGTGCGGTTGGCCACTGGTGACCAGCCGCGAGTGAATTTTTAATGCACTCAACCCACCGGGCCAGATTCTTCCACAACACGATCCCAACCAGACCGGGTAGAACCAGACTCGGCGTGGCCACTCGATTAAAGGAGAACCCTTTCATGGAGAATCACACGCAAGACGCAGAATTGAAAGCGCATCTGCTCGCGACCAATGAACAGTTCCGGGCGCTTGCCGAGCAGCATGCGCGGTTGAAAAATCAGATTCAGGAGATTGAATCGCACGGTCTCTCTCAGCAGCGATGAAGAGCTGGAGGAGCAGCGCCTTAAGAAGTTAAAGTTGCGCACCAAGGATCAGATGAACGAGATCCTGGCGCAATATAAGCACGCCAGCGTTCATTAACCGTAGTCCTTGGTCAGGGAACCTTAGCTGGTTCCCTGACGTCCACACTGTCACTTAGACTGGTGCTCCATGCGCAACAGTTGGCCGGTGGCGGTCTTCCTGCCGTTTCTCCTCCTCGCGCAAACGAATCCGAATACCCCTGCTCAGGAGAAGTGCGTCGTAGCGGGCCGGGTGACGTCCGCGAATACGGGCGAGCCCTTGGGTAAAGCGACGCTGCATCTGTCCTCTCAGAGCCGTGGATCGCGGGGCGATGATCAATATCTGGCGGTTTCGAACGCAGACGGAAGCTTTCAGTTTCTGAACATACCCGCGGGGAAGTACTGGTTGTATGGCGAGCACGCCGGATTTGTGATCACTCTCTACGGGGCGGCAAAGATAGCGGGAACGGGAACATTGCTGACGCTCGAACCGGGCCAGCAACTGACGAACTTGGCCCTGGCGCTCAGGCCTCAAGCGGTCATTGCGGGAAGGCTGGTCGATGAGGACGGTGAGCCGATCAGTGTGGATGCGATTCAGGTGCTAAGCCAGAGCTGGTCGGACGGGAAGCTGACGTATGTTCCGCGTGCGAGTGAGCGGGCCGACGATCGCGGCCAGTTTCGAATTGCCGACCTGGAACCCGGGAAATATATTTTGTGCGCGAAGGTGAGTCCGGGGCAGAGCAATGAGATCCCGAGCGGCGGCAAAGCGGCAGTGGCACCGGTCACCACCTACTTCCCGAGCGCGACGACTATCGATGCCGCAACGCCGGTTGAGGTTCACAGCGGGCAGGAGTTAGACGGCATTGAGATTCGCGTCCGCTCAATGCAGACCTTTCACGTCCGAGGAAAGCTGGCCGGGACGCTGCCGGAAGGACATGACATCCACGATTTGCAAGTGAGCCTCATCCCCGAAGGTTCCATGGACATGTGGTTCGGCGGGGAGACGGGAATCACGAAGAGGGGGACTTTCGATATTGGAGACGTGGGCCCCGGTTCTTATGAATTGACGGTGTTCAGCTTCGAGCGCGGCCCTTCGGCGTTGGCGAGGGTTCCGGTCGCGGTCGGCTCGTCGGATGTGAATAATGTCGTTGTCAATCTGCTATCGCCAGGGACGCTGCACGGCAAGGTGCGGGTGGAAGGCGCACCGGCGTCCGGCGATGCGCAGTGGAACGTGTCGAATATTTCCGTGTACCTTACGGACCCGAACAACGCGCGTGCGTTCGGGCCGTCGCCGGGGGATTCCGCGAAGGCCGATGGAAGCGTGGCGATTGAAAATGTAAGTCCGACCGCATACAAGGTCAACGTAAGCGGCGGTCCGGATGGCACGTATCTCAAGTCAGTCCGCTTCAACGGCCAGGATCTGCCGGACCGGATCATCGATCTGTCGCAAGGCGTGTCTGGAGAGCTCGAGATCGTGTTTGCGTATGGAGCGGCGGAGGTGGACGGTACCATTCAGTTTCCAGAGAGCGCAGCGCCTCAGACCGGCAGCGGGACACCCAGCGCGCCGGGCGCCAGAGTGGTTCTGATTGCCGACGGCGCAAACGCGGCGAGCTCGGATCTCAAGTTCGGGCAGTCGGACCAGAACGGGACCTTCAGTGTGAAGGGGCTTGCCCCGGGTTCTTATCATGCTTACGCGTTTGAGAAAGTGGATTCGAATCTGTTGCAGAATCCCGCCGTGGTGAAGGCAATCGCGGATCGAGGCGTTGAAGTGGAAGTCAAAGAGAAAGACAAGAAGCAGGTGCAAGTAGCGCTGATCTCGGAAGAAGAGATGCAGCAGATACTGACGCGGCTCGGTTTAGGTGACGAGTGAAACCGCTGAAAACGATACTGCTGATCACGGGGCTCGCTCTTGTGCTGGCGGGCCGGCAGGCGCCGCAAACCACAACGGCAGACCAGAAGTGCGTTGTTTCCGGGCGCGTCACAAATGCGCTGACAGGAGAGCCGGTCCATAAGGTAAAGCTGCATCTGCGACCGACCTCCGGCGCCACGGCGCAAGCAGAGGGCGGGGACGAGCCTGGACATCACGGATATTTCACCTGGTCGGATGCTGACGGTCGCTTCGAGTTCACAGGCATCGAAGCGGGTTCCTACAGTCTCTCCGGAGACCATCTCGGCTTCATCACGACAAACTATGGCGCGAAGAAACAGGGCGAGAGCGGAGCCACCCTGCTGGCACGCGCAGGGCGGCCGATTAGCGGGCTCACACTCACGCTGATACCGGGAGCCGTGATCTCGGGCAAGGTGACCGACGACGATGGCGACCCGGTTTCAAGGGCTCAGATTCAGGTAATCGTCCAGACATGGGATAACGGCAAGGTCCGTTATGCCGGGCGGTCTGGAAGCACCTCGGACGATCGCGGCGAGTTCCGGATTTCAGATCTTGAAGCAGGAACGTATACTCTGTCGGCGCAGAAGCGGATGTCTTTTCGGGGCGGGACGGAGATGGACGGGAAGCCTCAAACCAGTTTTGTAACGACCTTTTACCCGGCCGCCACGAGCGCTGAGTCGGCGACGCCCATTCATGTGCAGGCCGGACAGCAGATCAGTGATATCGAGATCCGCCTGCATGCGGCGCCTTCATTTCATATACGCGGAAAGGTGGCAGGCGTGGCGGATGGGGCGCGCGCGGGGCGCATGATGATGTCAATCATGCCGGAGAAGAACGATGGGTTCCGATTTCGCGGATTTGTCCAAGTGAAAGAAGACGGAACATTCGATGTGTCCGGCGTGGCGCCGGGGACATACCGGTTGATGGTGATGATGGCTCCCGCCACGAACGGGTCCTATGATCAGTTTTCGTCTCAGCCAGTAACAGTAACGTCCGAGGACATCAACGAGCTAACTTTGGCTCCGCGGCCGGTCATCTCCGTGCATGGCCAGGTGCGCGTAGCGGGTGCGCCGCCCGCCGGCGCCAAACCGTGGAACCCATCGCACTTTCATTTCACGCTGATGTATTCAGACATTTATGGAGGACCCAGAGGGCATACCGGTGCGGCGGCAAAAACGGACGGCACATCTACAGGCGGCACATTTACAATCGAAAACGTCGCGCAGGGCGATTACTGGTTCGAAACTTCAGGGAAACCGGATGGAGCCTATCTACAGTCGGTGCGGTTTAACGGCGAAGAGATCTTAGGCAAGAAGTTGGATCTGACGCGAAGCACTTCAGGAGAGCTGGTCCTGCTATTCCGTTACGGTGCTCCGGAACTTATTCTAGAGACAAAGGTGCCGGCGGCTCAGATGGACGGAGGTGTTCGCCCGCCAGCTCCAACACTGGTGTTGCTGCCGGATCCTGCACGTGAAGACGGTTCCGGTGTCGAGGCGCGCCAGGCGGATGAGAACGGCAGTTTCACATTCAAAGAACTGACGCCGGGATCCTACCGCGCCTTCGCGTTTCAAGAGATCGACCGGAACGTTTTAGGGAATCCCGCCTTTGTGAAGGCGATTGCCGCAAAGGGTACGCTGATCGAGCTAAAGGAAGGCGACCGGAAGAAGGTTGAATTACCGCTGATTCCGGCCGGAGAGATGCAGCTGATTATGGCAAAGCTGGGGATGAATGCGGAGTAGAGCGTTACAACTCGCATCCGTGCTGCTGTTGCTGAATGGCGCCGGCAGAGCGGCGGAGCAATGCACGCTGGCGGGGCGGGTGACCAACGCCGTGACTGGCGAGCCGGTCAAGAAGGCGAATCTGCATTTAGAGCCGGTGGCACAAACTCCGGAGCAGCGGGGATACATGACAGTTTCGACTTCCGACGGCAGCTTCCAATTCCCGGGAATCGAGCCAGGCACGTACCAGCTAATGGGCGACCGGAACGGATTTCTCACCAGCGTCTACGGCGCGAAGAGGCCCGGATCACCGCCAACGAAGGTGGTGCTGAGCGCGGGCCAGCAGATTACGAACGTGAGCTTCGCGATGATGCCAACGGGAGCGATCACCGGACGAGTAATGGACGACGACGGCGACCCGATCGCGAATGCTTCGGTTCAGGTGTTGAGACGAGTGCTTGCAAACGGCAGCTTAGGTTATCAGCCGCAGGGCGGCGCCACCAGCGACGACCGTGGCGAGTTTCGCGTGACGGGGCTGGAGCCGGGGAAGTACATTCTTTCGGCATTCTTCAACCGGCAAACTCCGAATGAAATTCCGGTCGGGTCCGCGGCCAATACCGGACCAGTGACGACTTACTATCCCGACGTGCTAAATGCCGATAACGCCGTTCCGTTGCAAATGTCGGGCGGCCAGGAGTTGCGAGGCATAGACATTCATGTCCATACGGCCGCGACTTACGCGATTCGCGGCAGCATTGTGCCGGCGAGTGAAGCGATCCCGCAGCTCGCACTGGCGCTGATTCCCGAAGGCACAAATTCTATAAGCGCGAGCTCGGGGATAATTCAGAGCGACGGAAAATTTGAAGTGCCGAATGTTCCGTCTGGCTCGTACCGCATGATCCTGCTGGATAACAATCATGGATCCGCTCTGGTTGGGTCACAAATGGTTCACGTCGATGGGGCCGATTTGAATGGCGTGGTGCTGAACATCATCCCACCGGGCACGCTGCGAGGACGCGCACGCGTGGAAGGAACGCCTCCGGCGGGAAGCGCGCCTTGGAGCGTGAAGACCGTCATGGTTCAGCTTGGTCCTGCCGATTCAGGGCCGCAGTTCGGAGGAACGGGCGAGTTTGCAATGGCCGAAGACGGGACTTTCACGATTCAGAACATTGCGATGGGAACTTACAAAATCGTTGCCTACGATGGCGTGGATCAAACGTATCTGAAAACAGTGCGGCTGAACGGACAGGACGTGTCAGACAAGCCGCTCGATTTGTCACAAGGCGCGGCGGGTGAACTGGACATTGTGTTTTCGTACGGAGCGCCGGAACTGCGCGGAACAGTTCAATCGGAAGGCACGCCTGCGCTAGGTATGGTGGTTCTGGCGCGCGGCGAGTCTCGTCAGGTGGTGAATTCAGCGCCAACCGAGCAGAACGGAGCGTTCCGGTTTACGGGTCTGGTTCCCGGAAAATATACCGTTTATGCCTTCGAGGATTTCCATGACGGCGAAGTAGTCAGTCCGGAGCTGATGAAGGCGCTCGAGAGCAAGTCTGTTGAGATCGAGCTGAAGGAGAACGACAGTAAGCAAATCGAACTGCCGCTGATTTCTGCCGACGAGATGCAGCAGACTCTGGTCCGGCTTGGCCTGGACACCCGATAGCAGGTCGCCGCAGTCAGCCGCCCGCGATCGCTCCGACGATCAGGAAGGGCTCGGCGCCCGATGCGATCGCCTGCGGCAATGGGATATCGGTTGGGTCATGCGAGATATCCTGCTCGCAGGCGAAGAACCGGACGAACGGCCGGCGCTGGCCTGTCGTGTGATCGCGGATAGTGCCGGAGAGCGCCGGGTAGCGCACCTCGAGGGCATCAACGATTTTTTCAACCGTCACTTCGCCGTTGAGCTCGAGCTCTACCTCGCCGTTGACCCTCGCCAACGTGCGCAGATGAGCCGGCAGTACGACGCGAATCATGCGAGAGTTTGCGCTTCGACCGATAGAACGGCCGGTAGATCCCGAACAATAGCAGTCCAGGTGTCTCCCGCATCGCTTGACCCGTAGACCTGGCCGCCCGTGGTTCCGAAGTACACTCCGCAGGAATCGAGCGAGTCGACAGACATGGCATCGCGCAGCACGTTCACATAGCAGTTGCTTTGCGGAAGGCCTTTGCTGAGCGGCTCCCACTCGTTGCCGCCAGACCGGCTGCGGAAAACGCGCAGTTTGCCGTCGGGCGGATAGTGCTCGGAGTCGCTCTTGATCGGCACCACGTAGACGGTATCGGGCTCGTGCGCGTGAATGTCGAGTGCGAAGCCGAAATCGGTGGGCAGGTTGCCGCTGACTTCCTGCCAGAAATCGCCGGCATTGTCGCTGCGCATGACGTCCCAGTGCTTCTGCATGAAGAGCACATCGGGACGCATGCGATTCATAGCGACGTGATGTACGCAGTGGCCGACCTCGGCGGTTTTCTCAGGAAGGAACTCAGATTTGAGGCCGCGGTTAATCGGCATCCACGAGCCGCCGCCGTCATCGGTGCGGAACGCTCCCGCGGCCGAGATCGCGATAAAGATGCGCTTGGGATCGCTGGGATGAAGAATGATGGTGTGGAGGCACATGCCGCCCGCCCCGGGCTGCCAGCCTGGACCTGTGCCGTGTTTACGCAGGCCGGGCAGCTCCTGCCAGGTTTGCGCACCGTCAGTGGTGCGGAACAGCGCGGCATCTTCCACCCCGGCATAAACCTCGTCGGGATCTGTGAGCGAGGGCTCCAGATGCCACACGCGTTTGAATTCCCATGGATGCGGCGTGCCGTCATACCACTTGTGAGTACCGGCCTCACCGTCGTAAACGAATTTATTTCCGACGGGCTCCCAGGTTTTGCCGCCGTCGTTCGAACGCTGAATTAACTGGCCGAACCAACTGGTGGATTGCGAGGCGTAGATCCGGTTCGGATCCGCTGGTGACCCCTTCATGTGGTAAATCTCCCAGCCGCCGAAGTGCGGGCCGCTGACCTCCCACTCCTTGCGCTTACCGTCAGATGTCAGGACAAACGCGCCTTTGCGCGTGCCGACAAGAAGTCTCACTTTGCTCATGTAGGGTTTTCTCCTCTATTCGGGAACTTAGTTCGCGGGCAGACCCGGAATTTCCGTCACCGGACGAATCTCGACTGTTCCCTTGCGCGCGGCCGGAATGCGGGAAGCAATATGAATAGCTTCGTCCAGGTTCTTGGCATCGACCAGGAAATAGCCGCCGAGCTGTTCCCGGACCTCGGCAAAAGGGCCGTCGGTCACCAGATGCTTTCCGTTGCGTACGCGAACGCTGGTGGCAGTGCAGACAGGCTGGAGGGGCGACGCTGCAAGGTACTGGCCGTTCGCGCGGAGCTGATGCGCGAGCTCCGTGGATTCGACAAAGCACTGCTGGCGCTCGGCTTCAGTCCAGGCTTGTTCGTCACCGTAAATCAACAACATATACTTCATCGTTTTGCCTCCACTCAGTATGTCGAACGGCGCGGGCACGGATCGACACGGATGGCCGAATTTTTACAATCCGAGTATGGCTGCCTGTGCACATACGGCCGTTGAAGCAGTTTACCGCTCCGACTGGGGACGCATTGTGGCGGCGGTGATCGGGCTGGTCGGAGATTTCGATCTGGCCGAAGATGCGGTGCAAGCGGCGTTTACCGCGGCAGTGGAGCAGTGGCCGGTTTCCGGAGTACCTGAGTCGCCGCGGGCATGGATCATTCAGACCGCGCGGCACAAAGCGATCGATCGAATCCGGCGCCGGCAGCGCTTCGAGGAGTCGTTTGAAGCGGTGGAGGCGAAGGCGACGGCTCTGGCCGTCGAGCAGCCGGACGTGCTCGATTTCGACCAGATTCCGGATGACCGGCTGCGGCTGATTTTCACTTGCTGCCATCCGGCGCTGGCGCCCGAGGCGCAGGTCGCGCTTACGCTACGGACGCTGTGCGGACTCGAAACGGATGAGATCGCGCGGGCATTCCTCGTCTCCGAAACGACCATGGCGCAGAGGCTGGTTCGGGCCAAGCGCAAGATCCGCGACGCCGGGATTCCGTATGCGGTGCCGGAAAAGAGCGATCTGCCGGAGCGGATAGAGGCGGTGCTGACCGTCATTTATCTGGTTTTCAACGAAGGCTACGCCGCTACGCGGGGCGACTCGCTGGTGAGATTCGATCTGTGCGCGGAGGCCATACGGTTGGGGCGGCTGGTGCGGGCCCTGCTGGCGCCGCAGGTCCCTGGCGAGGCTACCGGGCTGCTAGCGCTCATGCTGCTGCAGGATTCACGGCGCGATGCGAGACATGATGAAGCGGGCGACCTGATACTGCTCGAAGAGCAGGACCGGAGCCGCTGGAACCGGGCCCAGATTGCGGAGGCGCTGCCCCTGGTTGAAGAAGCGCTGCAGAACGGCCCCGGTCCGTATGCTCTCCAAGCGGCGATTGCAGCGGTGCACTGCCAGGCTGCGCGCCCGGAAGAGACCGACTGGCAGCAGATTGTCCGGCTGTACGGGCTGCTCGAGGCTCTGCAACCTTCGCCGGTCGTTTCGCTGAATCGCGCAGTCGCGGTGGCGATGGCGGAAGGTCCGGAGCGGGGGCTTGCGATCATCGATTCGTCCGAAGCAAAAAGCGAGCTCGAGAATTATCACCTGCTGCATGCGGTGAGGGCCGACCTGCTACGAAGGATAGGCCATCTCCAGAAAGCTGAGGAGAGCTACCAGCAGGCGCTTGCGCTGGTGAGTAACAACAGCGAGAGGCGGTTTCTCGAACGCAGATTACGAGAGGTTATGCAGCTGCGGCAGGCGGGCTCGGCGTATTTCTAAAACGGCCAAGGGTGGCTTGACGGACACGTCGCTCGCGTTGGCGCATCTTGCGAGTTTTTCGGCGCCTTGTGCGAGTGACGCAGGCTCGGTTCGAGGCTAGACTGGCTTCAGAGGGCGACAAAAAGCGAGCGCAGATCGTCCTCGTTTCCGGTCGTAGAAATGGCAGATCGTTTTCGAGTTCTCTCGGTCATGGGGCGGCAGCTTGAGGGCATGGGCATCTCAGCAAGCGCCGTGTTGAGACTTGCCGGATTGCCATCCAACTTGTTCCAGCAAACCCGGATTTGGCTCACGACCGAGGAGATGCGCGCTTTGTATGACGCAATTGCCAAGGTTAGTGGCGATCCGGCAATTGGCCTGAGGTTGGGCTCCGAGGAGCGGCCTGAAAACTACAGTCCCATTGCTATCGCGGCACTGTTTACTCGCTCGTTCCGTGACGCCCTGAACCGCGTTGCTCGATATAAACGGCTGACTTCGCCGCAAGAAATTCGCATCTCGGACCGCGGAAAGGAGTGTGCCGTTGAATTTGTGTGGCTGCTAGCGGAAATTGCAGAGTCCCCGATCTGGATTGATGCCTGCTTTGCTTGGACAGTCACCATCGGCAGACGGGGTATCGGCCGCAACATTCATCCATCGCGCGTGGAGCTACGCTGTCATGTTCCAGACCAGCATCCGTATGAGACTTTCTTTGACTGTCCGGTGAAATTTGGTGCGCGGCAGAATCGCCTTTTCTTCCGAGCGGAAGATCTTGATCAGCCGTTCATAACGCATAACGAGGATCTGCTGGAAGCGATCGCTCCGCAGCTTGAAACCGAACTGAGGCAGTATCTGGCGAACGCATCGCTTAAAGAACAGGCGAAGGGAATCCTGAAACGGTCGCTTGCCGGCCAGCGGCCACGGCTCGAAGATGTGGCGATGGAGCTACGCATGAGTGCGCGCACGTTGCAGCGGAAGTTGCTGGAGGACGGCACTACGTTTCACGTCGTGATGGAAGAGGCGCGCCATGAGATGGCGCAGCACTATCTACGGCAGCCCTCACTCGAATTGAACGAAACCGCATACCTGCTGGGATATGAGGACCCCAACTCCTTCATCCGAGCCTTTCACAAATGGGAGGGGACTTCCCCAGGCGAGTGGCGATCGGCGCACTCGCAAACAGTCCAGTAAACGAATGCGCAATCTGCTCCATCAGATTCCGTCGTCACGATAAGTGCGCATGCCGCGTACACCCGCGCTGCGCACACTCTCTAAGACATCAACGTTCTGCAGCAAGAGGACAGCTAAAAGCATGAGTAAAAACGCACTCGATTTCACTCGCAAGGTGGCGCTCGTCACCGGCGCATCTTCGGGCATGGGACTGGCAACCGCCAAGGCATTTGCCCAGGCAGGCGCGGCTGTTGTGCTGGCCGACGTCAGGGATGACCTCGTAACGGCCGAAGCCGAAAAGCTTGCGGGGATGGGCCACAAGGCAATTGCCGTCAGGTGCGACGTCAGTGATGACGGTCAAGTCGCCGCGATGGTGGATCGTGCTGTTGCCGAGTTCGGCCAGCTCGACGCTGCGTTCAATAACGCCGGCGTGATGGCCCACATTGCTCCAATCGGTGAGAGCACCCGTGAAGAGTGGGATCGCGTGATCGGGATCAATTTGCGCGGCGTGTGGAGTTGCATGAAGTCCGAACTGCGCCAGATGGAACGCCAGGGCAGCGGGGCAATCGTCAACAACGCGTCCGTCGGCGCTTTGACCGGCAATCCCGGTATTGCCTCCTACATCGCGTCCAAGCACGGCGTGGTTGGCCTGACGCGGACGGCCGCGCTGGAGTACATCAAGCATGGTATTCGCGTGAATGCGATCAATCCCGGCCTGATCGACACACAGGTGGCCCGTGATGTGGTCAGCGGGGACGAAGAGGCGTACAACGATATTGCCAAGAATGTTCCCATTGGACGTGCGGGCAGGCCCGAGGAGATCGCCTCGGTAGTGCTGTGGCTGTGTAGTCCGGGAGCAAGCTATGTGGTCGGCCA
The DNA here is from genome assembly GCA_963846185.1 of uncultured Acidobacteriaceae bacterium. Classification (GTDB taxonomy): domain Bacteria; phylum Acidobacteriota; class Terriglobia; order Bryobacterales; family Bryobacteraceae; genus Bog-105. Next base: position 180,266 of record CAWJVA010000015.1, read on the forward strand.
CGCTCTCACGGTGGATGGCGGAATGACAGTCGTTTAAAGGAGGTTAGATATGAAGGCAACCGTGCTCTACGGCCCGCGCGACATTCGTTTCGAAGATCGGCCGGATCCTACAATCATCAAGCCTACAGATGCAATTCTGCGCCTCTCGGCCACTTGTATCTGCGGATCGGACCTATGGCCTTATCGAGGCATTGCCAATTTTGCAGAACTGCCGACCCCCATGGGACACGAGTACTGCGGCATCGTCGAAGAGGTTGGTAAGGAGGTCAGAAACATCAAGCCCGGCCAATTTGTGGTCGGCTCATTTGTGACCTCGGATAACACTTGCGTCATTTGCCACGACGGCTATCAGTCCTCGTGCGTACAACGCGAGTTCATGCTGCGCCGCACAAGCTCCGCTCTTGCGCGTGTCGCTTGCGGACGGGACGTTGGTACCCACGCGCGATGTTCCTCCCAAAGAACTGATACCCAGTCTGCTGGCGACTTCCGATGTGTTGGGCACGGGTTGGTTTGCCGCGGATGCAGCCAATGTAAAGCCCGGGAAAACAGCCGTGGTGGTCGGTGATGGCGCAGTCGGTCTGCTCGCTGTGCTTTCCGCAAAACAGATGGGCGCTGAGCGGATCATCGCGATGAGCCGGCACCCATCGCGTCAGAAACTCGCGAAAGAGTTCGGCGCAACCGACATCGTGACCGAACGCGGTGAGGAAGGCATTGCGCGAATCAAGGAAATGACAAAAGGAATCGGCGCCGATTCCGTGATGGAATGCGTTGGCACGCAGGAATCCATGCTGCAGGCGATCCGTTCCACTCGTCCTGGCGGCTACGTCAGCTACGTGGGCGTTCCGCACGAGGTCGAACTCGATGGGACAGAGTTGTTCTTTGCTCAGGTCCATCTGCATGGCGGCCCAGCTCCCGTGCGCCGCTACCTCCCGAAGCTGATCGACCTTGTACTGAACGAGAAGATCAATCCCGGGAAAGTATTCGATTTGAAGCTACCGCTCGATCAGGTCGCCGAAGGCTACCGCGCGATGGATGAGCGCCGGGCAATCAAGACGCTTCTTCGCACGACCTGAGCCTAAGATCTGGACACCAATCACTGCAAAAAGAGGAGACAAGACGGTATGGCACAGACCATCGGATTTATTGGAAGCGGCGCAATCGCCAGTGCATTGGCTCGCCTCTCCGTTGCCGCCGGACTGAACGTCGTCGATGAGCAACTCTCGCGGACCTGAGACGCTTACCGATCTCGTCCAGGAACTTGGCCATCAGGCACGCGCAGCCACTTCCGAAGAGGCGTCGCGAGCAGGCGATTTAGTCGTTTTAGCAACTCCGTTGAACGCCTACGACAAACTTCCGGTTGACGCGTTGAGCGGCAAGATCGTCATCGACACGATGAACTATTATCCGATTCGTGACGGTCAAATACCCGTTCTCGATTCGGCTGAGCGGACATCAAGCGAACTGATCCAGCAACATCTGAAAGGCGCGAAACTTGTTAAGGCTCTAAATAACCTCGACTCGTCACACCTGTTCATTGATGCTCGTCCCGATGACAGATCGAACCGGACCACGCTTCCCGTTGCTGGCGACGATCTCGAAGCAAAGCAGGCCGTAATGAAATTCATGGACACGATCGGATACAACGCTATCGACATTGGACCGCTGTCGGAGAGCTGGCGAGTGGAACCCGGCACGCCCATTCATGTATGGCCCTACGCTCCGAAAGTACCGGAGGGAATAGCCGACGAAGAAGCGCAGGACTGGTTCAAGAAAACTCCCGGCACTCCGGTTTCAGCGGCTCAGGCAAAGGAGCTCGTCGCAAAGGCCGTTCGCAAGTTTCCGGTAGGCGGCTTCCCTGAGTATCTACCGCCTGTTTTGATTGCGATTTCAGTAAAACACGGTCGGCTGCCCGCATCAGCGGCAAACAAACCAACGCATAAAAGGAGAGAGATGGAAATCAACGAGCCGGCTCGCAATCATCCGCAAGGGACCTTCCGATTGGTTCACGGGCAACGTGCGTGTTGATCCGCTGTTTCAGGCGCCCGATCCGCACTCGTTTCGAGCGCCAGCGTGACCTTCGAGCCGGGTGCGCGGACCGCGTGGCACACACATCCGCTTGGGCAACGCTGATCGTTACAGCGGGCTTGGCTGGGCGCAGCGCGAAGGCGCCCGGTTGAGGAGATTCGTCCCGGCGATGTGTATGGTTTCGCCCGGTGAAAAGCACTGGAACGGAGCTACGCCGATTACGGGCATGACACATACGCCATACAGAAAAGCTCAACGGAAAAGTCGTTGACTGCATGGAACATGTCAGCGACGAGCAATACCGGAAGTGATGGCGCGCAGGCCCGACTCGCGACAGACCGCGCTCAAAGGACAAGATCATGACAGCCAATCGAACTCAACGTTTTACAGGCAAAGTTGCATTTGTCACTGGTGCTACAAGCGGCATCGGACGGGCGACCGCGATTGCGTTTGCGCAGGAAGGCGCGAGCGTGGTCGTGGCAGACATAGCGGAAGAGGGCGTGCAGGAAACGGCACGTCTAGTCCAGGAAACCGGCAATCGTGCGCTTGCCGTCGTTTGCGATGTCAGGAAGGCCGATGATGTAAAGGCGGCTGTGGACAAGGCCGTCGCCGCCTTCGGTCGCATCGATGTGGCCTTCCACAATGCGGGAGTGGAACAGCCGTATGGCGTCATTGCCGATATAACGGAAGACGATTGGGATCGTATCGTTGCCATCAACCTGCGCGGTGTTTTCCTGTGCATGAAGTATGTAGTGCCTGTGATGCTCAAGCAGGGCGGCGGCTCGATTGTGAACACCTCCTCGGGTGCTGGTTTGATTGGTTTTACGGGGCAGGGGGCATATGCGGCAACCAAGTTTGGTGTTATCGGGCTCACCAAATGTGCTGCGCTCGATTATGCGAAAAGCAATATTCGCGTGAACGCTATCTGCCCAGGAATTATCGACACGCCGATGATTCAACGTGTCGCCGCAGGCGCACCCGACGGCTACGCCAGCATGATTGCCCAAGAGCCGATTGGACGTTTAGGTAAGCCTGAGGAGATTGCGTCGGCGGTATTGTGGCTCAGCTCAAGCGATGGTGCTTTTGCGACAGGCCATGCCATGGTGGTTGATGGCGGACAGACCATTGGCGTCAGTGTGAAGTAAGCATTCAGCGGACCATGAAAAAAGCTTGCTTCGCCGCCTTTACTGTCTTCGCGTGTCTTGCGGCCGGCGCATATGGTCAACAGCACGGAGCGGTTCACGCGCTCGCTTATGACCCCCAAACACGCGGCCCGGTTCCGATCCCTCCGTCCGAACGCGGGTTGCAAACCGTTGTCGCCGAGCCGTGGTTCAAGGTGTCGCCCATGGGCATAGTGCTGGAGGGCGCAGCATTCGAGCCCGATGGCAATCTGCTGTTCTGCGACGTGTCCGGCCGCCGCGTCATGCGCCTGACACCGGAGAAAGACCTCTCCACCGTTATCCGCTTGGACGATGTGAGTCCAGGAGGTCTGGCCATTCAGAAAGATGGGCGGATCTTCATCGCCGCCATGAATCTCGCCAAGGCAACCGGTTCAATCCTCGCGGTGAACCCGGATGGAACGGGTATGCAAACGGTGGTTCCGCCGGCTCCCGGCTATATGCCAAATGACTTGGTATTTGACTCGACACGGCGGCATCTACTTCACTGACTTTCGCGGGATTTCAACCGAACCGAAAGGCGGCGTTTACTACTTATCGCCTGACTTCAAAACGATCAAGCCCGTGCTGCCGCATCTCGCGATGGCGAATGGCGTCGCCCTCAGCCCAAGCGGTCAGGACTTATGGGCAACCGAGTTCAGCAGAAACCTGCTGCACCGCGTACGAGTTAGCGGACGCGACAACCATCACGCCGATCGGTACGGCCATCCCCTATCACTTCACCGGCCCTGCTCCGGATTCGATGCGCGCTGACAGTGATGGCAACCTTTACGTCGCGATGTACAGTCAGGGCCGGGTGCTCGTGTTCAATAAGAACGGCATACCTATCGGTCAGGTGCTTCTCCCGGGCCGGGATGAGGGTCATAACCTCCTATCGACAAGCATGGCCCTCAAGCCCGGGACCAATGACCTGTATATCGTGACAAGCGACGGTAACGGTGGACAAGGCGCAACAATCTTCCACGCAAAGGTCTTCGCGAAGGCGCTGCTCCCCTACACGCACCGGGACGAACAATGATTCATGATTTTCAGCATGTGTGCATCACGTGTCGGGATTTGGAAAGAAGCATCCAGTTCTACGAAAGACTTGGCCTCGAGGTCATCGAGCCCATCACTGAACTCACCGAAGAGGCGATTGCGCGAGCATTTCAAACGCGGGGAGGCCACGTCAAGGTCTTGCATATGGCCCCGCCCGGGGCGCCGAGCAAAATGTTCATAGACTTGGTGCAGTGGCTGGAGCCTGCGTCCACAGGCGAAGCTTATCCTGCAGCGAACCACATCGGTATCAATCGCCTCGCGTTTCGTGTATGCGATATCGAGGCGACGACAGCAACTCTCCGCGAGCGCGGCATCACTTTTCTCAGCGACAAACCGGAATCGATCGGACCAGTGCGTACCATCGTCACTACCGATCCCGATGGAGTGTTCGTTCAACTTCTGGAATGGCTGTAGAACCCGCAGGCGAATGCTTTGGCAGCGCTTCCTGCAGCAAATCTTTTGTAGTTGCTGCGGCTACACCGTTGCAATCAGCTAGAAATCGTGAAGGGCGGGTCCCATTTTCGGATACCTGAACCCCGAAAACCGACCACGGACTGACCTTACCGTTCAATAGAATCAAGCACCTACTTAGGAAGTCAACCTGCATCCAAAGGGCAGGAAACCACATGCGAGGCGTCCTTGAAGACCTCCGGTATGCGATGCGTGTCCTCCGCAGGACCCCGACCCTGACAGCGGTCGCAGTGCTTACTCTGGCGCTAGGTATTGCCGCTATCACGACCGTCTTTGGCTGGATCGACGGGATGGTCCTGCACCCGTTCCGCGGCGCCAGGGACGACGGACAACTCGCCGTGCTTGAGTCCGTCAGTGCCAACGGCATGCAGAATCAGGTTTCGTACGCCGACTTCCGGGACTTCCAGGACAGCCTCCGCAGTGTTTCCGGATTGTTGCTGAACCAAAAAGGCCCCGCCTCCATCGGCGAGGGAGAAAAGCCCTATATCCGTGTGGTACGAAGGGGTCTCCGGAAACTACTTCGACGTCCTGGGCGTAAAGCCGGTCCTGGGTCGCGCGTTCGCTCGCGAAGAATACGGCGACCGGGCGAAAGCGTTCACGGCCGTCATCAGCTATCGGCTGTGGAAGAACTATTTTCATGCGGACAAGTCCGTCCTCGGCCGCAGCGTGCGGATCAACCGGTACCCGGTCACCATCGTCGGGGTAGCGCCTCCGGAATTTGGCGGCGATTTCCCGGGAATGGCGCTCGACGTCTGGGTTCCAGCGCGGCTGGCCGGAGAACGCGAGCGCGATGCGCGGAACTTCCATGCCATAGTCAGGCTCAAACCCGGCGTCAGCGTCTCGGAGGCTAGCGCCGAGGCGGCGACGGTTGCCGCGCGCCTTGCCCGTGGCTTTCCGAAGACAAACCGGGGAATCGGCGCGCGGATCGTACCGATCTGGAAGGCGAAGGACTGGGGGGCGTCGAGCATTGTGGCATGGCCGCTGGCCATCCTCGGTGCGGCGTGTGGACTCGTGCTGCTGATTGCATGCGCCAACGTCGCCAATCTTCTACTGGCTCGTTCCGCAGCCCGGCAGACGGAGTTCGGCATCCGCGCTGCCCTGGGCGCCAGTCCGCGTCGTTTGAGCCGCCAGTTGATTTTTGAAAGCCTGCTTTTGGCGGCCCTGGCAACGCTTGCCGGGTTGCCGCTGGCTCTGTGGCTTGAGAATGTGCTGATCTATTTCGTACCGCCCACAGGAGTGCCGGTGAGTTTCAACGTACAGCCGAGCGCCCGGGTGTTCCTGTTTGCCGCTCTGGTCTGCCTGGCTTCCGCGCTGATTTCCGGGATTCCGCCCGCGTTTCAGTTGGTGCAGCGCAGCCTGGTGGATGCACTGAAGCAAGGTGGAAGAGGCGGTACACGGAGCGGGCACGCGCAGCGCATCTCCGGGGCGCTGGTGGCAGCCGAAACGGGGCTGGCGCTCGCGGCTCTGGTGACGCTCGGACTGTTTGTTCGCAGCCTTTACGGGTTAGAGAACACTCCGGCCGGTTTCAATCACCGCAACGTGACGGTGTGCCGCCTTTTTCTGTCGACGAATAACTACACGGCCAGCGAGGAGCAGGAGTTCTCGCGGCGGCTCCGCGACCATCTGCTGGCCGCACCAGGGGTGACAAGCGCCGCCTATTCCGACTCCATCCCGCTGGGCTTCGGGCTGGGAAAGTGGAACAGCATCGTGGTGGAAGGGTATGCGTCGCGGCCCGGCGAGAACCTGGATGTGCATCACGCCTCGGTGTCGCCCGGCTACTTCGACTTGCTGCGGATCCCGCTTCTCGCCGGCCGCGATTTCCGGGACGAGGATAACGAAACGGCGCCGCGCGTCATGATCGTCAACGAGTCTTTCGCACGGCGCTTTTTCGACGGGCGCGACCCCGTGGGGCACCGGGTGCAGATTTACGGCAAACCGTTCAAGATCGTAGGAATGGTCAAGGACAGCAAGTACTTCAATCTGTCGGAAGCGCCGCAGCCATACTTCTACATGTCCTTCGACCAGGTGCACTACGGCAGTGGCGAAAACGGAGTGGCGCTCTACGCCCGGACCGACCGTAACGCGCGCGATTTAGTCCCCGTACTCCGCCGCGAAATGTCGGCCATCGATCCAAATTCCGCCGGCCTCACGGCCATGCCCTTGTCGGATTACATCTCGGCTGCCTGGTTTGGGTCGCGGATCGCCTCGTCGTTCCTCGCAGTGCTCGGCGCCATTTCCATGCTGCTCGCCGGGGTAGGTCTTTATGGAGTTATGGCTTACTCGGTAAGCCAACGGACTCGGGAAATCGGTATCCGCATGGCGCTGGGGGCCGACCCTGGGGGCGTGCTTCGGATTGTCATGAGAGAAGGCTTGCTGCTGGCTTTATTGGGGATCGCCGCCGGCCTCGCCATCGCCCTGGCAGCGACGCCGCAGATCGCGCCTCTGCTTTACCAAGTCAGTCCAGCCGACCCTGTGAGCATAGCGGGGGCAGCGCTGTTCCTTATTGTGGTTGCGGTACTCGCGAGCCTGATCCCAGCGCTGCGAGCCACGAGGGTTGACCCGATTCGCGCGCTCCGCCAGGAGTGACCGGCTGCGCGCTGGTGGCAGCGCCAGCCCGCATTTGGCCGGTTGATCAAGAGAGCGCCTGCTGTGTGCACCCGGTTGTGTAACGCCCGATGATGAGAAGTGGCCGACGCCGATTGATCCACGGTAACGGCCAAGCGTAGATCAACCCTTCGGGACTACCCGCGGGATAACCTCCCGTTCGTCTACGAAAAATCAGCGAACGGCTATCGTGTCGAAACTCCTCTGTCTCACGCGTGGGGTTCAGTCCAAGGGTTCTGACTTGTCGCAAAACTTACCCTTCGTTGGACGGTGACAAGATCAGTCGCACCGGCGAGCTCGAAGGGCGTGTAGCCAACATCAGCCCACCCACCCGGCAAAGTCCATTTATCGCTGTCGATTTTTTCTCTGACCAGAAGAATCTCGGGTCCGCCTCGCAGCAGTACGGCACGGACATCAACCTTTGGGGTTTGGTATCCGTCTTCGGAAGCAAACACGCGGATTATCTTCTCAACCGGCTCCTCGGTGAGTTCGGCCAGCAGCTTGACACTTATGGAGCGCATCTCCTGATATCGTTCGCGGTCATATGGATTGGTTGAGTATGCAAGCCCAGCCTGAGCGAGCGCCTGTAATCGCTGCGTCAGGAGAAGAAGCTGGTTTGGTTCCACTCGATAGAGATATCACCTTACCGGCGCGCCGTGAAAGGTTCCGCAAGGACTCTTTTTGAGACACATCCAGCATTAGCTCACGTTTACGGCCCTTAGCTCAACTTCCAAACATTCGCCGCTAGGATGGATCCTTACATCGCGGAAATCCCGGATGACCGGATGATGTCTCAAATCCTCGGCTGGAAAAGTCGTCAGAAGGGCCACAGCTTGCATTCCGGCGTTCAACCCGGCCTCAATCCCAGGGCGTGTGTCTTCGAAGACGAGGCACTCTTTTGGTGTTACGCCTAATCGCTCGGCGGCGCGCAGATAGCCTTCCGGGTGTGGCTTACCATTACGGATTTCATCCGCAGGGACAATCACCTTCGGAAGGGGCAAACCTGCGGCTACGACCCGCGCCTCTGCAAGCGCCCTCCACGCAGAAGTCACTATTGCCCATCGGTGGTTTTTGAGCGCATGTACAACTTGCGCGGCCCCCGGCACGGCCAGAACGCCTTCCAGATGCGTCTCCTCGTAACGTTTCATCTCTTCCAGTTCCTCACCATGGTCTCGCGTGGGCGAAAAGTACTCTATAGTGGCGATGTTCGGACGTCCATGCGAGAACGAGAGCACAGCTTCAACCGGAATCTTGTGCCGTGCGGCCCACCAACCCCAAGCAAGTTCTACGACACGAGTCGAATCGACTAGCGTACCGTCCATATCGAACAGCACGGCCTTACAGGTCAGCTTGACGTTAGTAGCCATGTCTTCACCATCATGGCTGCTCTCATTGATGGAGTTAGGCGGCTTGCGGCTGCTGCATCAAATTGTCCGTGCGTCGGTCACCCGGACAGAACAGGACCCTAGCGCACAAAGGACCTCTTTCTGAACCGTCTCACGCACTTTGACGGATAACGCCCCTAGCTTGCTTTCCGGATCGATCAATGTTTCCGGAAGCCCGAACGAGGGCTGTGGCATCCAAATTCGAGATCAAGAACTCTGGAGGTCAGGATGTACGTAGTCACTGGTTCGACCGGACATACCGGATCTGTTGTTGCCAAGAAACTGCTCGCGCACGGGAAGAAGGTGCGAGTGGTGGGGCGGAGTGTGGAACGTCTAAGTACGCTCGTATCGCTCGGCGCGGAGCCGTTTTCCGCGGACATCAGTGACAAAGAAGCGGTTGCAAAGGCATTCAGCGGCGCGGAGGCGGCGTATGTCATGATTCCACCGGATCTGGCGAACCCGAATTACCCGGCGTATCAGGACAAGGTGATTGAAGCGGTCGCTTCGGCTCTCGAGAAAGAGGCGCCGCCGCATGTGGTGGCTCTCAGCAGTTTTGGCGCGGACAAGCCGGACAAAACGGGGCCGATTGCGGGACTGCACAGGATGGAGGAGCGGTTGAAGCGTATTTCGGGCTTGAATGCGCTATTTCTGCGCGCAGGGTATTTCATGGAGAATACACTGCCGCAGGCCGGCGTGATTCAGCAGATGGGAGCGACAGCGGGTCCGCTGGAACCCGAGCTTAAGATTCCGATGATTGCGACGCAGGATATCGGCGCGTTTGCGGCGGACGCGTTGCTGCGACTGGACTTTCGAGGCTACCAGACCCAGGAGCTGCAGGGCGAGCACGATCTGACGATGCCGGAGGCGACGAGCCTGATTGGGAAGGTGATCGGAAAGCCGGACTTGCAATACCGTCAGATTACTTACGACCAGTTTCACGGGATTTTGCTGCACATGGGGGCGTCGGAAAGCATAGCGGACCTGTTCGTGGAGATGTCGGAGGCGCTGAATTCAGGGTATGTTCGCGCGCTGGAGCCGAGATCGGAACGGAACACAACGCCGACCTCGTACGAGCAGTTCGTTCGCAAGGAGTTTGTGCCGGCTTATCAGGCGACTACAGCGGGGGCGGCGAGAGCATGAGTGCGCAGCGCTGACCCGGAACTTTGGCCGCTCGTGAAGAACCGGTCGCAGCCTGCGCGTCGCACGTCACAACTCCGCAGGAATTAGCATGGCGACTCTTCACCAAAGGTCTTGATCGCGCGGCCTAGGATGCTGAGTGATGGATTTCAATTCTGCTGTGAATCACGCTTCTCGCTGATGTGACTTCTCGACGCGCATAAATCGCGTGTAACGGCCAAGGATATCGCTATCCTTATGTGTTGCTAGCTCGATGTGTTGCTAGCTCGTTACTTTCATGTTCAGGTCACAATCTACTTTTGGCCGCTCTTTCAAGCCAGCAGTTTTCATTGCATTCTTGATCGGGCTTCCGGCCGTCTTCGCTCCTGCGCAGCAATTTAATCAGAAGCTCTATTCCGCGCTGCGTTGGCGCCTGATCGGGCCGTTTCGGGCCGGCCGTGTGACCGCTGTCGCCGGTGTGAGCAATGATCCCAATATCTATTACTTTGGAACTCCCGGAGGCGGAATCTGGAAGAGCACCAATGCCGGGCGCGTCTGGGCGCCTGTCTTCGACGCCATGCATATCGCCTCCATCGGCGCGCTCGCCGTGGCTCCTTCCAACCCGAACATCGTTTACGCGGGCACCGGTGAACAGACCATGGGTAACGGCATCTACTGTTCGAATGATGCCGGCGCAACCTGGACCCACATCGGTCTGCGCGATACGCGCTTCATTCAGGCCATTGTGATCGATCCCAAGAATCCCGATGTTGTGATCGTTGCCGCGAACTCTGTCGGCTTTGAGATTCTTTGGGAGCCTTATCCGAAGTCCGCGTTCAATATCGAACGCGGAATTTACAAGACAACCGACGGCGGCAAAAACTGGACTAAAGTCGCCGCGCACGATGACACCTTCGGCGTCGTCGATATGTGCGCGGATCCTGATAACCCGTCCATACTGTATGCCGTATTCTTTCGTCCGCCATCGGGTTCGGGCAAAGCGGAAGTGCCGGCCACATCTGAGCTGTATAAATCGACTGATGAAGGTTCTACCTGGCAGCCCGCCGGAACACGCGGCCTTCCCGATAAGGGTCGCGGCCGCATGGGTGTCGCCGTCGCGCCGGGCAATCAGGGGCGCAGGATCTACGCCATCGTGGATCAGGGCTTCTTCCGTTCCGATGACGGCGGCGCATCCTGGTCAAAATCGACCCAAGACCCGCGCATCCTCGGCAGCAACTACTTCAGCCGTATCTTTGTCGATCCGCGCAATCCGGACATCCTTTATGTCGCGCAGACCTCGCTCTATCGATCAATCGACGGCGGCCATGTCTTCGAATCCTATGTCGGTGCGCCCAGCGGTGACGATTTCCACGTGCTCTGGATCGATCCTCAAAATCCATCGCGCATGCTGCTTGGTGTGGATCAGGGCGCGATCGTAAGCGTGGATGCCGGTCATAGCTGGACTTCCTGGTACAACCAGCCGACCGGCCAGTTCTATCACGTCTCGACCGATAGAGCCTTCCCGTATCGCGTCTACGCCGCCCAGCAGGACAGTGGCACGGCGGCCGTCGTCAGCCGTAGCGACTACGGCGAAATCACCGCCAAGGACTGGTACTCCATCGCCGGTTTCGAATACTGCTTCATCGTTGCCGATCCGCTCAATCCGAACTTTGTCTACAGCGGCGGCTGGTATGGAAGCGTCATTAGGTTCGACAAGACCACAGGCCAGTTCGCGACTGTGTTTGAGCGCGGCGAAAAGTACCGCACTGCTCAAATGGCTCCGCTCATGTTCTCCCCGCAGGATCCCCATACTCTCTATCTCGGCACCCAGTACGTCCTGAAGACAGATAACGGGGGCACGACGTGGACACCGATCAGCCCCGACCTTACCGGCTACGTGGAGAAGGCCGAAGAGAAAGAGGATGCACCTGTCTCAAAAACACCTCCGCCGGCCATTACTACAGTCTCGCCTTCAACTGCATCGCCCGGCGTGATATGGGCCGGCACCAGCAATCGAAAAGTGCAGGTCACACGCGACAATGGCGCATCCTGGCAGGACGTCTCTCCGCCTGGCGTTGCTGAGCCGAATCAGATTCTGAGCGTCGAAGCGGGTCGGCACGATGCCGCCACTGCTTACATCACTGCGGGGGGCCGGCGCGAATTTACTCCGGCGTATGCCGCCCGTACTCACGATTTCGGCAAAACGTGGCAACCGATTGTCAATGGCCTGCCAGCTGAAGACCGCGTTCGCGTCGTGCGTGAAGACCCGGTCCGAAAAGGGTTGCTATATGCCGGAACCGATACCGGAGCGTATGTTTCCTTTGATGACGGCGATTCCTGGCAGTCACTTCAACTGAATTTGCCCGTCTCGACGGTGACGGACCTTGAAGTTCACGATCGGGATCTTGTTGCCAGCACCTACGGACGCGCGCTCTGGATACTCGACGACCTTACACCGTTGCGCGATAGCGCCAGCGAGCATTTGAGCGCAGGTGTGTACTTCTATCCCCCTGAGCCCGCTGTTCGCGTACGCTGGGATAACAATCAGGACACGCCGTATCCGCCCGAAACGCCCGCCGGCCAGAATCCGCCCGATGGCGCGATTCTCAATTACTTTCTCGAATCGGCTAGCACCGCGCCCGCGACACTGAGGATATTCGACGCGAACGGTGCGCTGGTGCGGCAGTACGCCAGTGACTCGCAGCCGGTCAAATTGCCGCCGCCGAATGTGCCTTCCTACTGGTTCGCACCGCCCGATCGATTAACCACGCAGGCGGGCTTGAACCGCTTCGTCTGGGATCTCCGCTATCCGTCGCCCTCCGCGCTTCCCTACAGCTACTTCGGCGGGCTTCTGGAGTACACCGAATACACGCTCGCGGATCATGCCATCCCGGGAGCAACTCCCGCCGAACAACCTCAGGGCCCATTAGTTGTTCCCGGCACGTACACGGCGGAGTTACAGATCGGCGGCAAGACTTATAGACAACCGCTGACAGTGGGCCTGGATCCTCGCGTAGATACCTCAAACGATGCACTCGAGCGCCAGTTACACTTAGCTCGGCAGATTAGTGAAGGAATGAATGTGACGTTCCGTTCTTATCACCAGGTTGACGACTTACGTCGTGTGCAGGCCGAAAGAAAGAAGCAGCTCAAAGATCCGCACGCAAAAAACCTCAAGGATCAGCTCGAGGCACTCGACAAGAAACTCGACCGTCTCCTTAGCGGACCCAAGAAGTCTCCCGGCTTTGGCCCGATCAATCGCGACCTGACCCGCCTCATCACCGGCGTTGAAAGCGCCGATGTCGCGCCGGCTGAGACCGCCATTGCAGCCGTTCAGGAGAACTGCAAAGCTCTTGCCGGAAATCTCGAGAAATGGCGCGCTGTCAACGCAGACCTCACCGCATTAAACAGCACATTCGCAAAAAATAAAATTGCTCCACTACCAGTCGCAGAAGTCTCGTCCGCTAGCTGCGGAAAATAACTCGCTACAGACCAGGGGCGAAGCTATCGCCCCTGGTCTTTGTGCTGGGTATCCTTGTGCTCCGTGTCCTTATGCTCAGGCGCGGGCTTGGCGGCTGGCTGCGGATGCTGCTCCGGCCGTTCCGCCGGGCGTGCTTCGGGTTTCGGCTCCGGATTGCGCACCGGATACCCGGTATTCGGCTTAACGTTCTCCTGTGGTCTTGGCTGGGTTCGTTCCTGCGAAGCTGCCGGCTGCTGCGGTCGATTCTGCGGTTCAGCTTGCTGCCTCGGCTGGGTTCGTTCCTCTACATTTGGCTGAACCGGACGGTTTTGAGGCTCAGCTTGCGGCCTGGGCTGAGTCGGCTGTGAGGGTCGATTCTGAGGCTCAGCTTGAGGCCGGGGTTGGGTTCGTTCCTCCACATTTGGCTGCGCCGGGCGATTCTGTGGCTCAGCTTGTGGTCTTGGCTGGGTTCGTTCCTGCGAAGGTGCCGGCTGCTGGGGGCGATTCTGGGGCTCAGCTTGCGGCTTGGGCTGGGTTCGTTCCTCCACATTCGGCTCCTGCCGGGAAGTTCGTTCCGCAGAACGGGCCCCCGGGTTCGTTTCTGTATTTGGCGCAGGTTGGTTCTGCCGCAGGTTCGGCGGCAAGCCATGGACATTCGCCGGTGGCGGTTGTGGTTGAGAGCGCGGCTGCGAATTGGGCTGCGGCTGCGCAGGTGGTTGTGGCTGCGAGTTCGGCTGCGCCGGCCGTGCTGCGGCCGTGCTAGCCGTCGTACGCGGGGCAGGTGCGATGTTCCCGACCCGCTGCCCCGGATGGACCGGTACCGGCTGAACAGCCGCCACCTTCTTCACCTGGACCGTCTGCTGCCGCGGAGCGACGGCCTGATGCATCGCGGCGAAGTCATGCGGCTGTCCGGCATGCTGCTGTAGATACTGCTGCCGTGCGGCGAAAGGAGCAGGCGCGGGCGGCGGAGTGCTTCTCGCTACCACCACCCGCTGCTGGACCTGAGCCGCCGGATGTGGGGCCGGGCGCGCGTTTGGCAACAGCGCCTGCCGCGTCGGCGCGACCGCAGGAGTGAGTAGCGCCGCACTCTGCAACTGCGTCGCATTCACCTGCTTGACAACCACGCCGGCCTGCCTTACGGGTGCACCGGTCGCGAATGAGGACTGCGGCATCGCCATAACTGCATTGGGAGCGCGGGCGTTCACGATTGTCTGGTTGTAAACGCGGTGGTCCACGTAGACGGTGTTATAGACATTCGTTATGTTCACCGTATTCACAATGCGCGTGTTGTATTGGTTCACATTCGTGAAATAGGGCCGGCTGCAAACGTAGGGAGGTGTGTACACCTCGCCGAAACCAAGCGCCACCCAGCCGAGGCTCGGGCCGCCAAGCGAGATGCCGACGCCAAAATGGGAACCGCCGAACCACGCGACCATGGCCGGCGCATAGTAAGGCCGTACTGCCGGACCGCGATATCCCGCAATCGCGATCGGACCTGGACACCATCCCCAGCGATTGCCGATGTAGGCCCAGCGGCCGTAGTGAAACGGAGCAAACCCCCAAGGCTGGTCGTCCACCCATGTCCACCCCCAGGGTTCGACCCAGGTCCAGTGGCCAGAGTGATACGGCGCCCAGCCTGCAGCTACCTGCTGCGGGTACCATACCGGGCCGTACTCGCCGGCATTCTGCCATGTGCCGTAATCATCGAGATCCTCGTACCCGATCACTGTGGGAGGCAGATAGCGCGCGGAAGCAAGATGCGCCTCGTGCGCATCTCTTGTCTCGCACCACTGATCGAACTCGTCGGGATCCGGCGCTGTCTGAATATCGTAGGCGAGTTGGTCTGTGCCGGAGAGCTCCGCGCTGTTTCCCGAATCCAATGTGAAGGCTTGGCCGCCTCCAGTGATCTCCGCCTGACCTTGGCGAACAACAGCGAAAGTCATCGAGCCGTTCGGATCCACGCGGAAACGATAAACACCGTCGCGCAGCAATGTCACGGCCGCGTTTGGCGTATCCACTTCGAAAGTTTGATTGCTGCCGAAGTCGTGAAGCCGAATGTACATGTCGCCTTCAGTGAGTTTGATCTGGACAGCCTGATCGTTGAGATTCAGAAACCCGAAGCTGGTTTGCTCACCTATTCGCATTACCGCGACATCCAAGTGCAGTTCGGCTCGTGAGGATTGATCGGCGTACAGATAATCGCCGATCGTGAATGGGCGGTTGAGATCGGCTGGCGACCATTGATCTACGCCTGCCGGTTCCATCGATACGTTGCCTGTTATGTAGTTGAGCCGCGCAACGCGATACGGCGGATCATCCTGCGCGTAAGAAGCGGCAGAGCAAAGCACGATCACAGCGGCCGCTGCCATGATCGTTTTCATGTTTGTCCCAAGTGCTCGCACCATACATGGTGCCTCCTACAAACATAGATGTGCGGTAATTTTTGGCCGTTACCCGTTAGGGCGCCGTGGGCTGTTTCTAAACCGGAATTAATTGCAGGAAGTGCGCCGCACTACTCTGTCAGGAACGCAGTCGTCTTGATGCCTGAAACGTCAAAGGTGCGACGGCAGCGAGGATTCTTGCAATTGACTTTGTCGTCGAGCAGTACCATGTAGCTCACCGCCTTTGCAAACTTTGCGCGATCCCGCTCGTCTGCATTTCTTGGCAGGCGATCGATTTTACGGCGTACGAGCCAGCGAAGATCATATATATCCGAAGTCTTGCAGAAATTGCAGTTCAAGTTAGCCGGCTTGGTAACTTGCGATTCGCGGTAAAAAGCGCGCTCGTCCAATTTGAATCCTGTCGCGTTTCGAGCTAACGATTGGTGAAGCGGAAGTTTGCAACCGCTATTTCATCGTTTCCTGGAACGTAGAAACCGACCTTACCCTGAGTAAAATCGCGCCCGTCGCTCGTCACTGCACCGACATCATTCCACGGTGCATCCGGCGTTCTCACCTTGGCATCGATTGAATCGGGTTTGACCGAAAGCTCCACTTGCACCCACTGGTTCGAGTCGATGCTGAAGGGAATTCGGTTGACTTCAACCGGCTTGCCGTCCCGAATCTCGCGAACGATCGCGTGTTTCCCATCCACCGTGAACAGAACGTAATTCTCACTGTTCGATATAGCCCGCATACCATTGCAACTTGCTGTGCTTGAAGAGTCCACCTTTTCTCGGCTGGCGCCTGGAAAGAGTAATGCCCCGAAGATTTAGGAACGTGATAGGTCACGAACCCACCGCCTTTCCGGACCTGTTGACCCGATGTCCAGCGCATTTCGAGTTCGCCGCGCTCGGCGGCTGGTGTCGGCGGCTGGCGGGCGAGGCCGTTTCGGTGCAGGTTTGTTATACCCGTAACCTTCTCAAGGGTCACGTCCGGACCGGAAAGAACAACGCGTCTCCCGTTTTGAAATATGCGGTCCGAATATTTTGGGTCAGGCTTGCTCATGGCTGGAGCTCGATCTCATGATCGCCTGGCTTTACAGTCGAGAATTCGCGTTTCCATCGTTGCCGATCGGGCCGCTGCCAATTCGCCGATCTACGTACACATGGTTCCGGGCAGCGCGCCTTTGATCTGAAGCGTGGCGATATCGGGCACGGGCTCCAAGCGGAACTCGACAGCTGATTCTTCCGCCTTTTTCACCTCGACGGTCTGCGGCGGAGGATCGATGAATCCGTCCTTGTGGACGCGAATGGTGTACTCACCGACTTTCAGAGGAACGCGCACTTGGCCGTGGTCCGTCGTCCGGCGATACGGATGTCTGTTGATGAAACCTCACGCCGTCCTGCTCGGTCATAACGATGGCTGTACCCGCATTGGGATCGGATTTGACATAGACGGTCAAGCGCGGTGCGGGAGTATAGGTCAAGACAAATCGCTGCCGATCCTTGCTCTCTGTCAATTTGCAGGTCGTGGTCGATGTTTCCAAGATCATCCAGTGTGATGTCGTTCGTGTTCTGACTTCGCCGACGGCTTGCCATCGAGGAGAACGGTCGGATTTTCGACATTGGTCACCAGACGCGCCTTTCCGTCCTGCGCGGAAACGAGTACCGCCAAGGCATTCGAACGGTGGGCTGCCCCACGATGCGAGGCGCGATCTTCTCGGCTACGTCATGAAGTTGAACGCCGCGCTCCCGCTTCCGCCCGCTGACTTTGACCGAGTGCCGGCCGGGTTCGAGATTGTCGAGATATCAGCTCGCCGTCTTTGAGTTCCTGTGGTGCCGCCGCCGTCGATAGAAACCGTGCCCGGAACCAAGTCCGTGTACAGCCGAAGGGTCGGGTTCAGCGATATGGGAGCCGACCGGGTGTGTCGTGCCGTCTTTCGGGGTGCCTTGCGCGTTTGGTCGCGGCGTTTGCGCAGCCGGATTAGCCGGCTTGGTTCTGGGCAAAATTGATCCGCCGTGCCGTTTGCATCAGATAGAAGAACGCCGCAAACAGAATCGGCGCAAAGAATAAGGCCAGAAAGGTGGCCCGCTGCCAGGTCTTCTCATCCAGCCTTTGTACATCCGGGCGGAGATCGCCGCTGTTCAGATTGTTCTTCCGGTCTTCTATGAACCAGACGGGGCTGTTCCGGCGCGGAGCGCGCGTTGCCGGTCTCTTTAGGCAGCGCGCCGCCCCTCGGAGCGCGCGGGCGCGTTCAACGATCTCTTCCTGAACCTCGGAAATAATGATCTGGAGATCGAAATCTCCTACGTAGCGTTCGCCGGAGCGTCTTGTACGCGATCGAAGTGGTCACGAAGATCTTCGAGCGACTGAGAGCGCGCGCCTTCTTCTTGGATGTGTCTCAACTCTTCAAGTGAAGGAAAATGTGTTCTGAGACCGGTCCACTGGCAAGAGATCTTTCTCAGTGGAATTATATCGAGGATTCGAGATTAAGCCTGACGGTTGGCGTAATTTAATTCGTAGAAATCGGCGGTACTCACCGGTTTTTACGCGTCGTACCCAATCCTGGTTGCTTCGATACCAGTCGATCGTTTGCTCCAGCCCCCTTCGAAATTCATGCGGGGTTCCCACCCCGTCTTCGCGGTCAATTTCTCATTCGTCAGCGCATAACGGCGGTCATGACCGGGCCGGTCCGTCACCGCGTGATCAGAGACTCCGGTTTCCCGGTTGCGCTGCAATATGCGCTGCACCACTTCCAGATTCGGCAGCGAGCAATTTCCGCCGATGTTGTAGATCTCGCCCGGCTCGGCCCTTGTTCGAGCACGGCGTGAATAGCCCGGCAGTGATCCTCGACGTAGAGCCAGTCGCGCACCTGCTGCCCATCTCCATAGACCGGCAGAGGCTTGTCGTCGAGCGCGTTTGAAATCATCAGCGGGATCAGCTTTTCCGGAAATTGATAGGGCCCGTAGTTGTTGGAGGCGCGGGTTACCGAGACGTTGAGCTTGTAGGTCGTGAAGTAGGACAGCGCCAGCAGATCCGAGCCCGCTTTCGATGCTGAGTATGGACTGCTGGCACGAAGCGGATAGCTCTCGTCTGCTTCGTGCGGCGCTTCGATGCTGCCGTAGACTTCGTCGGTCGAGACATGTACAAAGCGCGCCATCTTGTTGCGCCGCGCGGCTTCGAGCAGTGAAAACGTGCCGTTGAAATTCGTCTGGATAACCGGAGCCGGGGAATGAATGCTGCGGTCGACGTGAGATTCGGCCGCGAAATGAACGACTGCGTCGGGCGACTCGCCAGCGAAATAGCTCTTCGATCGCGGCAGCATCGCAAATATCGAGCCTGAACAAAGCTATAACCGGGATGACCGGCGATCGGGCGCAGGTTATCCAGATTGCCCGCATAAGTCAGCTTATCGACGTTGATGACGCTTTCGGCCCAACCTTCGTGTAGGGCCATCCGGACAAAACAGGAGCCGATGAAACCCGGCTCCGCCCGTCACAAGCAGCTTCATTTGTGCTGAAGCTCCCAATCGTAGGCAATCCCGGTGTCGTTGTAAGGAATGCGGCCCTCGTCACTCGGATCATAGGTGCGGTTTGTGATGTAGACCAGCACGGAGGGCTGTTCGCCGATGACTTTGTAGCCGTGCGCGACCCCGGGCGGAATCAGAAACTGCCAGGGACGGAGGGCGCCGACATATATGGTGTTCTTTACGCCGTACGTTTTCGAATCGAGCCGCAGATCAACCAGCGCAACCTGGAGCAAACCGGCCGCCGGCGACCCAATAATCGGTCTGAACTTGTGGAAATGAAATGCCTTGATAATGCCGGGATAATTCAAGCGCGGCAGAGACTTGCGTGGTTGCAGCCGGAAAATCTGAGACCAGTGCCCTGGTCCGAGCCGCGCAACCTCCAGAAAATAGCCGCGATCGTCCGGCCAGATGCGGAAATGGTTTGATCTGCACGCCCGCGATCAGATCGGCGGCATGTCGGCGACAAGTATCACCTTGCCGATGCCCGGCTTCGCACGTGGGAACTGCGATTTCGACGCCGGATCCAAGAACGCCAAGAGCCATGCGCACTCATCTCCCGCAGCACTCCAGCAACGGCTCCCGTCTCGCTCTCGCTCTTCTGCCTGGTCTCGTTAGACGAGATTGGCCGCCCGCAGCAAGGAGTCAAAGGTTCCCGCGTCGGTCCACCAGCCTTCCAGGTAGTTGAAGGTCATGGTGCCTTCACGGATGTAGGCGTTGTTGACGTCCGTGATCTCAAGTTCGCCGCGCGCCGACGGCTTTAGCGTGCGCGTTTTGTCGAACACCGTCTCATCGTACATGTAGATACCGGTGACGGCGTAATTCGATTTCGGGTGCGCGGGCTTTTCTTCAATGCCGACGATGCGATCTCCTTTGATCTCCGCCACTCCGAAGCGCTCGGCGTCGTGCACTTGTTTCAGCAGAATCTTGGCGCCGCGCTCCTGGCGCTCGAAATCGCGAACTGCCTCGGCGATCGAGCCTTCAATGATGTTGTCGCCGAGAATGACGCAGATCTTGTTGTCTCTCGGCAAAGTGTTCCGCCAGCGCCAGAGCCTCGGCGATTCCGCCCTCGCCTTCCTGGTAGGTGTAGTTGATGTGCTTCAGACCGAATTCTTTGCCGTTGCCGAGCAGGCGAAGGAAATCGCCCGAATTCCGGCCGCCCGTCACGATCAAGCAGATCGCGAATCCCCGCTTCCACCAAGCGTCTCGATCGGGTAGTAAATCATCGGCTTGTCGTAGATCGGGAGCAAATGCTTGTTGGTGATCTTTGTGAGCGGGAACAGGCGGCTGCCTGTTCCACCGGCCAGAACGATGCCCTTCATAAACAGACGATGTTAACAGCTTGATAAGCCGAACCGGAGTGGCCGGCCGGTAGATCGTGTCAGTCGAGGTTCAGCCTGCGATTGCGGATCGGGCTCCGCGGCCCGCGGCGCCGGCGCTTCATCCGTCTGGCAACTTGGCGCATAAGCAAGCAGCAGAACGGCGGCGACAATGGCCGCCCGGTAGAAGTAGGGGCGGCGCGGAGCTAGCTAAGACCAAGGATCAGCAACACAACAACAACCAGGGCCGCATCCCGCGGTCCAGATGCATCATCGACAGGCCCGCATGGGCCCGGCGTCGCTGTTGTTCGGCGCTTTGCTTCGTACTTATTCATGACTGGCTGACTTCCAGCATATATCATTCCTGGGCGCGCTGAAACTCGACACGGCTAGCCCTCAAGTTGCAGCCGGAAATTCATCGAGATGTAACCGAATTGTAATGACGTTCGGTTACTCTGATGTTGAAGAGGCTTCCGAGTACGACTATCTTTATGCGAAAAATAGCTCTGATGGAAGACGACGCCGATCTGTACGCATTGGTCAAATACAACCTGGAGAAGGAAGGTTTCGCGTTCGTGGGCGCGCAGACCGGCGAGGCGTTATCGACCTGTGCCGTCGTGAACGGCCTGATCTGATCCTGCTCGACATCATGCTGCCCGATTCGGACGGACTCGAGATCTGCAAAGGCGATTCGCGCAGAATCCGGAACTGGCGCACATTCCGGTAATTTTTCTGACCGCGCGAGCCTCGGAAACGGACCGGATCGTCGGCCTGGAACTCGGCGCGAACGATTACATCGTGAAGCCGTTCTTCGTCCGCGAGCTGATTGCGCGCATCAGAATTCAGTTCCGCGCGCAGACCAGCGCGACCCGGGTTCTGAAAGCGGCGCTCTCGAGCTCGACCGAAGCAGTTGCGAGGCGCGGCTGGACGGCGACCGCTTACGCTGACGGCAACTGAATTCCGTCTGCTCGAGTTTCTGATGAGCCGTCCGGGCGTGGTCTTCAGCCGGGAGCAGTTGCTCGATGCGGTCTGGGGACACGACCGCGCGGTAACGGATCGGACGGTGGACGTTTACATCTTGCGCCTGCGCCAGAAAATCGAAGCGGATCCGGCCAATCCTGCGCTGATTCGTTCGGTGCGCGGGTTCGGCTACAGTTTCAACAGCAGCGTGGCACAGCAGGAAGAAGCCGACCAGACCCGGGCGAGCCTTGCCGGTTGATGCGAACTGACGAATCTACCGAATAGAAAAGCTTGACAGATTTTCGACTTTGTCGCCTCGCTCCTCGACTGTTCGTACGTGGGCGCCACGAGGGCCCATGTGCAAAGCGGCTGCCAGATCGTTCAGCCGCGACGCTGGACCAGTAGCGTAAACTTCTACGCGGCCGTCAGACAAATTCCGCGCCCAGCCGGTAAGCCCAAGCGATGTTGCTTTCTCCAGCACGAAGTAGCGAAACCCGACACCCTGAACACTGCCTGAAATGAACCAGCGCTTGGCAGCACGGCTGTCCATAACGTTATTGTGCGGCACGATTCGTTTGCCACACTGAAAGAAAACGCCATGGCATTTCCTGTGCAGCGGCCGAGGCGGCTGCGTAAATCTGAAGCAATCCGGCGGCTGGTGCGCGAGACTCATCTCGCTCCGTCGCAGTTTATTCTTCCTCTGTTCGCGTGCCCGGGCGAGGGTGTTCGCAAGCCGAATCGTCGATGCCGGGCTATGCCCAGCTTTCGATCGACGAACTGGTACAAGAGGCGGAGGATTGCCGGAGACGCGGTCTGGGTGGAGTCATTCTGTTCGGTATTCCGGAGCAGAAAGACGAGTATGCATCAGAGGCGTACGCAGCCGACGGCATTACGCAGCGTGCGATTCGCGCAGTGAAAAACGAAGTGCCTAGGCCTGCTGGTGATTACAGACGTCTGCAATTGTGAGTACACGAGCCACGGACATTGCGGCCTGGTAAGGCACGGAGAAGTCGAAAACGATGCGACCCTGGAGTGGCTGGCGAAGACCGCGGTTTCACATGCAGCGGCGGGCGCGGACATAGTGGCTCCGAGCGACATGATGGACGGCAGGGTTGCGGCGATCCGGCAGGCGTTGGACAAGGCAGGACACAGCGAAGTGCCGATATTGTCCTACGCGGCGAAGTATGCGTCTGTGTTCTACGGACCGTTTCGCGAGGCCGCCGAATCCACTCCGCAGTTTGGCGATCGGCGCGGGTATCAAATGGACCCTGCGAACGGGCGCGAGGCTATGCGTGAGATTACGCTCGATCTCGAGGAGGGCGCCGACATGATCATGGTCAAGCCGGCAATGCCGTATCTGGACGTCATTCGCGATGCCAGGCAGAACTGGGACGTGCCGCTGGGCGCCTATCAGGTGAGCGGCGAGTTCAGCATGATCATGGCGGCGGCACAGAATGGCTGGCTGGAACTCGATCGCGCGATTCTGGAATCGCTCACGGCGATCCGGCGCGCCGGAGCGGACTTCATTCTGACCTATTTTGCAAAGCGCGCGACTGAGCTCCTGGATTGATCAGAGACGGATCATAGGTTGAAGATTCTGTTGCCGGATTGTGCCGTAAAACAGAGGATGCGGCGAGTGGTGATCAATATTCGCAGTGCACGTCTTTGGCTTCGTTGTCCTCGCGAAGGCCGACGAAGCGCGAATGGCGCAAATGATTGACTTGCGCTTCATACTGCACCTCTTTTTCAATTGGATCAACCTGCGGTCAGCAACGATATGGCCCCGATGAGATGATATCGCGTACCGCACGGCAGAATCAGGCGTTCGTGAGATCAGTAGTGGCATCTGTCTTCGGCAACTTTCCGAGAACCCGACTTAAAAGGCCAGCGAGCTAAACATCGCTGAATACTGGCTGCATCATTGACACGGCAGCGCTCGGCATAGCTCCGACCAGCGCCCCTATGGCGCTGAAAGATAGTAGCGGTAAAGATAATAGCGGCCTTCGCCAACGGTTAGGAGATTCTGGTACACTTCACTGACCAAGGAGCTCGGATGGGAATGCAGCAACAGGCTGTTAGCAGCCCAGAGGTCATCAGTAGCCAGGCCGACGATACAGCGGAGCCCAACCCTGTGCTCCCGTGGGATACGATTCACGGGTACCAGAGAAGTGCAGCGCTGCGCACCGCCATTGATCTCGATTTATTTACTGCAATCGGTGCGGGCTGTGCTGATGTGCGCACAATTACTGAAAGGTGTGACGCATCAGAACGCGGCGTCAGAATTTTGTGCGATTTCGTAACCGTAGCGGGGTTCTTAATGAAGCAAGATGGCCACTATCGGCTGACGCCGACGAGCGGCGCGTTCCTGGATTCCCGCTCCCCCGCTGCAATGACAACAATCGTTCGGTTCCTGAACGCACCGAAGCTTCTGGACGCTTTCCGTAATCTGACCCAAGCTGTCAAACAGGGCGGAACGGCGCTGCCACAGGGCGGCGTCACAGAGCCCGAATTCGACGAATGGGTTACGTTCGCCGAAAGCATGACACCAATCATGCGCACCGCAGCCGAATTCATCGCAGAACTCGCGATGGCGCCGGGACCGCCTCCCAGATGGGTACTCGATCTTGCCGCAGGACACGGACTCTTTGGCCTAGCTCTTGCGAAACGTGTCTCGGAGGCGCAGATTGTCGCCCAGGATTGGCCCAACGTGCTGGAAGTTGCAAAGCGCAACGCTGAGTTGGCAGGCGTTGCCGACCGATATCACTTGTTGCCCGGCGACGCTTTCAAAGTCGACCTTGGCGGTCCGTTCGATACTGTCATACTTACGAATTTTCTACACCATTTCACCAAAGGCGAGTGTCAGCAGCTGTTGCGGCGGATCAGTGAGTGCCTCAATCCTGGAGGCCGTCTGTTCACTTTGGAATTCATCCCGAATGCAGACCGTGTAAGCCCGCCCATCCCTGCCACGTTCAGTCTGATGATGCTCGGGCTTACTCCAAAGGGAGACGCCTACACAATGGAAGAGCTTGAGGCGATGCTGATCGACAGCGGCTTTAGTCATAACGAGCTCCGTCAAATTCCACAATCTCCGCAGCAGCTTGTTGTGAGCACAAAATGACCGTCGTGCTCCATTGCTGAGGCCGAACATAACGGGACTGCTCGTACAGAGTTCAGAAGCGTTCTTTCGGAATCAATTAGTACGCCGAGTTCGCATCTCATCGGCAAGTTTGCCGATATTCCGCCTGATCGCTGTGAAACCGGGTTATCGGACAAGTAAGATTTTGCGACTCCACGGCGGAATCGCGAGTGGAAGGGCTAGCCATGTTGCTTGAACTCTTTTTCGTCAGCAAAGCCCCGAATCACGCTATGCATGTCAAGCCGCCTTGCGTGAGATTGTTCGCCTGTGGTTCTTAGGTGGATTCGGTCCGGGATTTTCAAACAGAAACTGGTTTCGATCATTAATGGCATGCCCGCGAAGCAGGCCCTTCTGCCAACACTCTGAAATGGTTTGGTGGAAACACCACACGTGTGAGCCATCTCGGAGATAGTCAGCAGCCGCGTTCGCGGAGCCGATCAAGGCGACTTCTAGTCCGTACGCCTTTCGAATATAGCCGACCGCTACCGATGTCAACGGTAAGCCATCGCCTGTTTTTAAATTTCTTTAGACGTGGACGGTACCAGTAAGCGTTGTCAACGTGGCTGTGCCGAAGAAACGTTGACAGGATCGGCAGATGGCGCTCGACATCGGCGCTTTTGCGGTACCATGCGAGCAATTTCTGGTCAGCGAACGTGTGCCTCAGATCGTGCATCCTGGGACGAACTTCGTCGCGCATCTTCTCCAGCGCCGCCGCGCAACAGATATCGCGGAAGCTCTTCTTGGGCTGCCGATTGTCCACGCCGCTCGTTAACAAAGAAGGTAGACGCCTCGGCTTTTTGAGAAAAGTATGCCTGCGAGCCTTAATAGGCGACCAGGCTTTTGCGGTCGTGGGATGCAGCGGGGGGACGGGCGACTTGCCGTGTCGCAGCGAAGCTTGCGCGGTGAAAGCAAATTGCGGCGCGCCTTGAAGAGTACTATTCTTCCGGGAGCCGTCCCGAGAGATAGAAGCGCTGCGGTTCGCCGTGGTGGCCGACGCCGGCGCCGCGAACCACGTGCACGGCGATCGGCTGGCCAGGCTTGAACGCAGTCTGCACTTTCATGACATCGTCAGGCGAGGTTACAGGCTGGCGATTGATGGAGAGAATCGCATCGCCTTCCTGCATTCCGATATCGTCTGCAAACGATCCGGGATCGACCGAGACGACCTTTACTCCTGATTTGTCGTCAATGTGCAGATCCTGTCGTTCCTTTTCGGTGAGGCGCATGATGGTAATTCCGAAACGCGCCGGCGTAAGCGGTTTGGGAGATTGAGGAGATTCAACGTGGTTTTCACCGACCTCTTCTTTCCAGACGACGGAACGCTCGCCGATGACGACGTTGAAGTCCATGCGCTTGGTGTTGCGGTCAACGGTGAAACTCGCCGACGAACCGACCGGAAGATCGGCCACTTTGGTGACGAGCTCTTCGCCATCCTTCACCGGATGATCGTTCATGGCCACGATGATGTCATCCGGCTTGATGCCGGCTTTGCCAGCCGGTCCGCTTGGCGAAACGGATTCGACCAACACACCGTGATCAAGGCCGAAAGCCTGCAGAGTGTCGTGGTGCTGCCATTGCGTGACCAGCGAATGCCGATGGATCCGCGCACGACCCGGCCCTGCCGAATGATGTCGTTGTAAACCTTGACGGCCATGTTCGACGGCAAGGCGAAGCCGATTCCTTCATAGGAGCCGCTGCGCGTTGCGATCATCGTGTTGACGCCGATCACTTCACCACGCGTGTTCAGCAGTGGGCCGCCGCTGTTGCCGGGGTTTATGGCCGCGTCTGTCTGGAGGAAGTTCTGGAACGAGTTGGCGCCCGGGAGGTCGCGGCTGGTCCGCTCCGCGCTGACGATTCCGGCTGTCACTGTCGCCTGCAATCCGAACGGGGACCCGATGGCGATCACCCAATCTCCCACTTGCACGCTGTCGGAGTTGCCGATTTGAACCGGAATGAGCGGCGTCTTTGTATCGATCTTCAGGACAGCGACGTCGGTTTCGCCGTCGTATCCAATCACGCGTGCGCGGTATTCGATGCTGTCACCTGCCAAGTGCACTTTGATGCGATCGGCATTTTCAATCACGTGATGGTTTGTAATGATATAGCCGTTCTTATCAACGACGAAGCCGGTCCCCGAACCCTCTGACCGGAAGGACCGCGGTTCGGAGTTGCCGAAGAACTTCTTAAACATGTCAGACGGGTCGCGAGGCTGCTGAGTGTTGCCGCCGCCGTCCTCATCCGAGTCGTCCTGGCGATGAATGCTGCTTTTGCCGGGCTTCGCGAGGTAATCGGATTCGATGTAAACGACGGACGGCTCTACCCGCTTCGTCAGCTTAGTAAATTCGCTCGAAATGG
This sequence comes from uncultured Acidobacteriaceae bacterium, assembly GCA_963846185.1. Lineage (GTDB taxonomy): Bacteria > Acidobacteriota > Terriglobia > Bryobacterales > Bryobacteraceae > Bog-105. Next base: position 207,220 of record CAWJVA010000015.1, read on the forward strand.
GGCTGGCTTGAGGGATGGCAAGGGGCGTGGCGTCAGGAGCGGCGCCGGGCGATTGCCGGTCCGCTCTTCACCCCGGTATTGACTACCGTTCCAATCACGATTCCGATCACCAGTGTGACCAGCAGCAGCGCAAAGCTGAACAGCTTCGGCTGCCTCAATTTGTCCAGGAACGGCATGGCGGAGCGGCAAACCTTTCGACAGCGGTAATTCCTAGTATAGAGAAGCGCAAGCGAACTCTCACCGCTCTGGCCAAGAATCCTACCGTGTGCGATGTCAGCTGGTAGCGGCAGGTTTCAGCTCGACCGCAAGAATGCCCGAAAGAATGAGCGCGCCGCCGATAATGGCTGCAAGCGTGAGCGATTCACCGCCGATTGACACGGCCGTTGCCAGTGCGAACACGGGCTCAAGAGCGAAAATCAGCGCGGTTCTTGTGGGCGTGGTGTATTGTTGGCCCCACGTTTGCAAGGCAAATGCGAGAGCGGTTGCCAGCACGGCTGTGACTACAAGCGCAAAGATAACGTTTGGGGTCCAGCGCACCGTCGGGTGCTCCAAAGTGAGCGCAGCGGTTGACAGGATGGCCGCGCACACGATTTGACCCAGCGCAACGGCCTCAAAACGTTCGCGTTGCGAGTAGTATCCGAGCACCAGAAGGTGAAATGCGAAAGCCACCGCGCAGCCGATGGTCAGCAGGTCCCCGATGTTTACGCGGAAGCGACGATCGAGCGATGGAAAGGTGAGAATGGCCATGCCGACCGTCGCGATGACGATCCCGATCATTTCGCGCCGCTGCGGCCATCGGCGGTAAACGGTGGCGCCGATCAGCGGTACAAGTACGATATAGAACCCGGTAAGGAACCCGGAATTTCCGGCGGTCGTGTATTTCAGCCCAAACGTCTGCAGCATGTAGCCGAGCCATAGAAACAGCCCCACCAAGAACCCGCCACGAATGCCGCTTCGAAGAGATGCCGTGTCCGTTCGTCTGAGACGCGCTGCAAACATCAGCACCATGCAAGCGCTGGCAAGGGAGAAGCGCAAGGCGAGGAAATAGACGGTTGAGATGTCAGCCAGAGCTCGTTTGACGAAAACGAAGGTAGCGCCCCAGATCAGGGCAACGAAGGCAAGAGTGAGGTCCGCCTGCCAGCGCGGCGGCGATTTCCGGCGCACAATCATTTGCCGGATTCGGGTGCGAGATCGATGCGCTTCGTGCGCGACAAGAGCGACGAGCGTCAAAAGAATGCGCCGAAGCCCGAGGTCGCGGCCATCCGGCTGATACCACTCGTTCGGAGTATGGGCACCGCCACCCATGCCGCCCGCTCCAATTGAAATGGCAGGCAGTCCAAGCGAAAGCGGCACATTAGCGTCGGTGGAGGCGCAATGCACGCGGGAGCGGATGGCAAGATAGCTATCGACCGCCTGAACAGTGCGCAACAGGTGGGCATCGGCCTCGAGTCTGCCGCCGGGCCGCGAACCGAGTTCCTTTATCTTGGCTGTGAGCCGGCCGGACCGAACGCCGCGATTCTCTTTTTCGAGACTGCGTTCCATGGCTGGATTGAGCAGAGCTGCGAGATCGTCGAGCACTTGCGCATCCTCTGACCGCAAATCGAGCTTGGCGCGGGCGCTCGCGGGAATCGAGTTGATGCTGGTACCGCCTTCGATGATGCCGAAGTTGTAAGAGCAGCGGGTTGGGTGCTCGCTGGCGATTTTTGCCTCGGCGCTATCCACGAATTGATGGATCAAATCGCTTAAGGCATGTACCGGGTTCGGCGTGCCGTGGTCATTCCAGCTATGGCCACCCGGTCCGGTAAAGCTCAGCTCGAAGCGCCGGCTGGCGAGGGCTTGCGCTGTGACGTGTTCCGTGGATGGACCGTCCAGAACGATGAAAGCCTGAATGGCCGAAGTTTGGAGCGAATCTTCGCACAGATGGCGCATGCCGCTCAAATTGCCTTCGCCTTCCTCGCCGACGTTGGCGACCAGCATCAGGGCGCTCGCGAGGTCATGTAAGTCCGAATTTTCAGCAAGGAGACGGGCGAATGCGAGCAGCGCAGAGAGTCCCGAGCCGTTATCCGACGCGCCCGGTCCCATTAAGCGGCCATCAGCGGCGAAGTAAATTTCTTCGGGACGGGCTGGAGCAAGCACCGTGTCCAGGTGTGCAGAGAGAATGATCTTCGGAGGCGCGGCCGTTCCGAAAGAAGCCAAGACGTTACCGGCGCGATCAAGCCGCGCATTCCAGCCAAGCTCCAGGAGGCGATCTCGGAACCATTCAGCACGGCGCTGTTCGAAGAAGGTTGGCGCCGGCACACGGCACAACTGAAGCTGCTGGTCGTTGATCCACGCGCGTTCGCGTGAAAACCAGCGCTGCGCGTCGAGAACGGCCGGCTCGTTCGCAAGTTGAGCGATTCTTCGAGCGTCCGCCCCGGCGCGGCCGGGCTGCTGCAAGATTTTTGTTTGTGTGCCCAAGTAGATCCCGATGACTGGGTCTCGTACAGGTCCCTATTTCAGGCTAACTTGTAACCGCAATGTAAGCTACTGCTATATCGACCTGAATATCGAGAGCAGGTAAGCAGTCGCGGTTACCAGACGCGCCGCGCGTTGGGCGGCTATACTGAGAAATAGCCCCGAAGTATGAATACCTACCTGAAGTTCGGCATTCTCATGGCCGTAATTGTGGGATCTCTGGTCTGGCTCGCGGTGGGAGGGGTGAAAAATACCAAGACCTATTACAAAACCATTCCCGAGCTGCAGCAGATGGGCAAGACTGCGCAAGGCCAGCGGCTGCGGGTGGGGGGTGACATTCAACCCGGTTCGATCGTCAAAACCGGGAGTTCGGTGTCGTTCGTTTTGCATCAGGGTGCGCAGAAGTTGAATGTCGTCTACTCGGGGACTGACCCGCTTCCGGATACGTTCCGCGATAACGCGCAGGCGCTGGCAGATGGCCGTTTAGGGCCTGATGGCATCTTTGAAGCGAGCAAGATTCAGGCGAAATGCGCATCGAAATATGAAGTCAAAGCCTTCGCAAAAAGGCTTATCGCACGAGACCGGGACAGGTTCGCGAATAAGCGAGCGCGCGGTCCCCGGCGCGGCCCGGACACACGCTTAGTTCACTCAGCAATTGATATGGAAAATATCGGCGCGCTCTCGATTCTGCTGGCATTTTGCCTTGCAGTATTTGCAGTTGTGGCGGCAATCACCGGAAAGTACGCACACAGACCGTTCCTGGTGGTTAGTGCCGAGCGCGCCGTGTATGCCACATGGGTTTTGCTGACGGCCGCATCCGCCATTCTCATTACGGCGCTCATTCAAGGCGATTACCGGCTGGCCTATGTGGAGGGTCACAGTAACCGCGCAATGTCCGGCATTTACAAGTTCACGGCATGGTGGGGCGGGCAGGAAGGCTCGTTGCTGTTTTGGAGTTGGATCCTGGCGACTTACTCGGCGGTGGTCGTTTACACGAACCGGCGCAAGTTTCGCGAGATGATGCCGATCGTGGTCGCGGTGATGATGACCACCCTAGCCTTCTTCGTTGGCATGATCACGTTCGTGGCGAGCCCGTTCCAGGTGCTCACGATCGGGGGCCGCGGAATCATCGACGTTGGCGACGGCAATGGATTGAGCCCGCTGCTGCAGTGGTGGACGATGGCGATTCACCCGCCGATGCTCTACCTGGGTTACGTCGGGTTCACGGTGCCGTTTGCTTTTGCGATGGCTTCGTTGTTGACAAAGCAACGCGGAGAAGCCTGGATTCATACAACCCGACGCTGGGCCATCGTCACCTGGCTCTTTCAGAGCACCGGCATTCTGCTTGGGATGGGATGGGCGTACACGGTTCTCGGCTGGGGTGGCTACTGGGGCTGGGACCCCGTCGAAAACGCGTCTTTGATGCCGTGGATCACGGCTACTGCCTTTCTGCACTCCGTGATGATGCAGGAAAAGAAAGGCATGATGAAGGTCTGGAACATGGTGCTGGTCTCGGCCACGTTCCTGCTCAGCATTCTGGGCACGACGCTCACCCGTACGGGACTGGTTTCGTCGGTGCATGCCTTCGCACAGTCGCCGGTGAAGCCGTACTTCACCACTTTCGTGGTGGCGGGCACGGCATTAACTATCATCGCGATCGTCTCGAATTTGAAGTACCTGCGAAGCGAGGTGAAGCTTGAAAGCGTTGTTTCGCGTGAATCGAGTTTCCTGTTCAACAATCTGATCCTGCTTGCGAGCTGCTTTGCGGTGCTGTGGGGCACTCTGTTTCCAGTGATCATGGAAGCGCTCACAGGCGAGAAAGAGACGATTGACGCGCCCTACTATAACCGCGTCAACATACCCATCGCGCTGTTCCTGATCTTTCTCACCGGAGTGGGTCCGCTGATTGCCTGGCGGAAAAGTTCGCTGAGCAGCTTGCGGCGGGCGTTTCTGATTCCGGCGATCGCGGGAGCGACAGTGATGGTTGCCCTGCTCGCTTCGGGCATGTACCAGATTGCTCCACTCATTTCTTTCGGGCTGTGTGCGTTCGTGCTGGCAACCATTTCGAGCGAGTTCTGGAAAGGCTCGCTGGCGATTCACGGCAAAGAGAAGCTTTCGCTCCCACGGTCGGCTTTCGAACTGACTTGGCGCAACACACGGCGTTACGGCGGATACATGGTGCACATGGGTGTGGTGATCATGTTCATCGGCTTCACCGGGAGCGCTTTCAACCTGCATGAGACGCGCAGCGTCGCGCTGAACCAGAGCGTTCGATTCGGCCGCTACGAGTTGCATCTGCTGAACGTGAACGAGGGAGAGAATTCGAATTACCAGTTCAGCCATGCATCACTGCAGGTGCTGAAGAATGGACGCGAAATCGACCAATTGGAGCCCGAGATCCGGTTGTACAAATCGAGCCAGCAGCAGGCGTCGATGGTGGGTATCCGGCGGCGTCTCAACGAAGATCTGTACGTCAACTTTTCCGGCATTTCGCCCGACAATACGAAGGCGATTTTCCAGATGTATGTCTTCCCGCTGGTGAGCTGGATCTGGATTGGCTACTGGGTGTTGTTGTTTGGCACAATCGTTTGTTTGATCCCAGGAAAAGTTCGGCTGCAGTATGCGCGCACGGAGGTAGTAGGCATTGCCACAGCGCCGGCGACGGTCGAATCTTAAACTTCTTGTCGCTTTTCTTGTCCCCCTAGCCGCTATCGTTGCGCAGGACCCGACTTCTTACCTCACGCCCAGCGTGCTGCGTGTAGGGGACAAACTGGCTTGCCGCTGTGGCGGATGCCGCAACACGGTAGGGAACTGCCCCATGCTGCACTGTGACTCCGCCGATCCGATGCGGCAACGGATTCACCGTATGCAGGCCAAGGGTATGAGTGACGGCGCAATTGTCAGCGCGATCGTGCGCGAGCAGGGAATTGTCGCGCTCGCGTCGCCGCCGGCTCAAGGGCTGGGGCCGATCATTACCTGGGTGATGCCGGGCATCGCGCTGCTGATTGGGTTCTGGATTTACTCGATGTATGTCCGGCGAAATCGCAAGGATCCCGAGCCGCTGACGGCGGTGGATCGCGCCGTGATCGATCGTTTCCATGTGCAGATTGAGCGCGAACTAGGGGAGGCCGCGGAACCGGATCTTCCAAACCCGCGCACGCCAGAGCCACGGAAATGACGATTGTTTTGGCCGTCGTGCTGGTCCTCGGCGCGCTGTTCTTTACGCTGTTCATCCGCGCCAAAGACGTGCCCGAGCCGATTCCTGTCTCGCCGGTTCAGCACCTGGAGGATCGGAAGCAGGCGATTTACGACAATCTGCGCGATTTGCAGTTCGAATACCGGCTGGGCAAACTCTCCGATGAGGATTATCAGCAGACCAAGCAGGCGCTGCAGAAAGAGCTTGCGATGGTGCTGGCCGAAATGGAGGAGACTATGAAACGGCTGGGTCTCACGCCGGTGCGCGTGGGAGCCAAGCCGGCTGCGCCGAAACCACAGACCAAAGCTCCTGCTACTCAACGGGCTGCTACCGTATGTCCGCACTGCGGAGCGCAATTTCCGCAAGCTTTGAAGTATTGCGGAGAATGCGGAAGGGCGATCGCATGAAACGGGCGCTTCAGCTTTCGGCTCTGGTGTTCATTGGCGCAGCTTCTTTGCTGGCTTCGATGGATGGGACAGTCGTCAACAACACGACCGGAAAACCGCAGCCGGGCGTGACGGTCATGCTCGTCAAGCCGGGGCAGGGCGGAATGCGGACGCTTGGTTCCACGACAACCGATGCGAGCGGCCGATTCGTGTTCGAAAAGGATGAGCCGGGCGGCGGTCCGCAACTGCTTCAAGCCAATTACAAGGGCGTCAATTACAACAAGCTGATGACGCCGAACATCCCTACCTCGAATATCGAGCTGGATGTTTATGAGGCGACGAAGTCCCCGGCGGTGGCCCAGGTTGCTCAACAGATGCTGATGTTCGAGCCGACAACGGGCCGCATCGCGGTGACCGAGACCGTCCTTATCCAGAACAAATCGAACACGACTTACAGCAATCCGGTATTGGGTAGTTTGCAGTTTTACCTGCCGCCCTCGGCCAACGGACAGGTGCGGGTAAACGCGCAAGGACCGCAAGGTATGCCGCTGCCACAAGCTGCGCAGAGAACGGCAGAGACGGACATCTACAAGGTCGACTTCCCGATCAAACCGGGCGAGACCGAGTTCGACGTGAACTACATTATTCCGGCGGGTACGCCGCTGACGTTTCGCGGACGCGTGGTGAATGTGAAAGGGATGGCGGCCGGACCGTTGCGGCTGATTGCGCCTCCGGGCGTCACCATTACGGGGAACGATATTCAAAGCGTCGGAACGGAGCCGAAGACACAGGCCACCATCTACACGGTTACTGCGCGCGACGCATTCACGGTCGACCTGGCAGGAACGGGATCTCTGCACCCGGCCGAGCCGGAGACGGCTGATCCGGCCGACGAACCACCCATCACTCAAGGGCAGCCGCGCCTCTACTCCCATCTAAGGTGGCTGGTGGCGCTGGCGTTCGGTGTTCTGGGGGTTGGGCTCCTCGTTCTTTACCGCAGTTCTCCGGTCCGCTCTCCGTACGGAAAATAAGATCGCTTATTGATGCCTGACGCCATCGTTCTGGACCGCGTGTGGAAATTTTACGGCGATTACGCGGCATTACGCGACTTCACGGTTTCCGTTGCAGCGGGGTCGTGCTGCGCCTTGCTTGGGCGAAACGGCGCGGGTAAGACGACACTGCTCAGAATTCTGGCTGGTTTATCGCCCTTTCAGCGCGGGAGTGTTCGTGTGTTGGGTGAAAATCCCCGGACGGAGAAAGCGCGACGGCAGCTTGGATTTCTTGGCCATGGCATTGGCGTCTATGAGGATCTTTCGGCGCGCGAAAATCTGGATTTTTTCGCGCATGTTTCGGGTGTGCGCGATATCCGAGGAACCGTGCAATCGTGGCTCGAGCGCGTGGGCCTGTCGAAGGTGGAGGCAATGCCGGTACGGCAGTTTTCGCGCGGCATGCGGCAGCGTCTTGCTCTAGCGCGGACATTTCTTCACGATCCCGGACTGCTGATTCTGGATGAGCCATTCACGTCGCTCGACGATCGCGCGATTGCCACGTTGAGCGAACTGCTCGCGGATGCGCGCGCACGCGGCGCAACCATCGTTCTTTCCACGCATCAGTTGCGGGAAGCGCTTGCTATTGCGTCGAATGTCGCGCTCATCGAGAACGGGCGCCTGCGGTATGCGGGCGAGCGAACGGAAGAGATGCTGAACGACCCCGGCCTGCTATACCGGCTTCATACCGAACTGGGCGCCGCATAATGCGCGGTGAACCAGCAGGATGAGAACGGTGCGCCAGGCGCTCTCAGTTGCGCGCAAGGATCTGGCGATCGAATTCAGAACGAAGGAATCACTGAATGCGGCGGGGGCTTTCGCGATCGTCATTTTATTGCTCTTCAGTTTTGCTTTCGATCCGGCGGCAGATGCGGTGCACGAGATCGGCGGCGGCCTGTTGTGGTTGGTCTTTGCCTTTGCCGGGGCGCTTGTATTCAATCGCGGTTTCGCGCGGGAGCTACCGAACGAGTGTCTCGATGCGCTGCTTTCCTCGTCATTGTCCGGTGCGAGTCTTCTGATCGGCAAGGCGATCGCAAGCTTCGTTTTGCTCCTCGGTGTGGAACTTGTTTCGCTCGTGGTTTTTGGAATCCTCTACGACATGCGCTGGTGGCTCCATCCGGCTGCGCTGGTGGGTGTGTTCGTGCTTACGACGTGGGGGATAGCGACATTGGGAGCAGTGTTCGGCGCACTCACTGTAAATCTGCGGCTGCGCGAACTAATGCTTCCAGTGATTATCTATCCGCTGCTCATTCCACTATTGATCGGGGCGATTGAGCTGACCAATGCTCTGTTCAGGCCCGAGCCGCTGGCCGGTAATGAATTGCTTTGGGGCCGCGTGCTGGTGGTCTTCGATATCGTTTTCACGGCGCTTGCCGTCGCGCTGGCCGATATTATTCTAGTGAATTAGTCGAAAATAGAGAGAAGCCTTATGCGTGAAAAGTTCGTGCTTGGTCTGACGCTGGCCGCGGCGGTCCTGCTCGCCTATAACCTGTATCAGATCTTTTTAGTTCTCCCCGATGAAGCGATGCAGGGCGCGATCTATCGGATCATGTTCTTCCATGTTCCTGCCGCGATCACCGGGATGCTCGGGTATTTTGTCGCCCTCACGCTGAGTGTTCTCTATCTCTCGACCGGCCGGCTGCGTTACGATTCACTGGCTGCATCGGTGGTGGAAGTTTCGGTCGTATTCTCGATCGTGAATATTGTGACCGGCAGCATCTGGGCACGCGTTATCTGGGGGATTTGGTGGACCTGGGATTACCGGCTCACTTCGGCGCTCGTTTGCGTGCTTATCTTCTGCGCCTACCTGATGATGCGTCGCGCGATTGAGGAGCCCACGCAACGGGCGCGCCTTTCCGCAGCGCTTTGTGTCTTCGGGTGCGTGGACGTCGTGATCGTATGGAAATCGATCGAGTGGTTTCGTACTCAACATCCGGGGCCGGTGCTCAGTATCCGGACGGGCGGCGGCAATATCGATCCTGCAATGGAGAGAATGATTTACTTGAACCTGCTCGCCATCCTGATGATGGCGGCGGCGATGGTGCTGGTGCGCACCCGCCAGGAGCAGACGGCCCGTGAAATCGATTCGCTGCGGCGTTTGGCCAACGCTGCCTGATCTGAAAAAGGAATTTTATGGACTCTCGCAACTTTGCGTTCATGTTTTACGGGTTTCTCGCAGCGTGGCTGATCGTACTCGGCTATGTCATCAGCCTGGCGCGGCGCGGAGCGCGGCTGAAAAAGGAGCTAGAAAACGTTAAGCAATTGGTCGGCGAACAACATCCGGAGGCGCGGCGCCTAAACGACCGCGTTCGCTGACCGCCCGTGTATCCCGGCGGTTCTTTCTGGCAGTAGCGTAATTAGAGGAAACGCGCTAGACTGGCATCACTCCGCGGCTAGCAGTAAAACTCATCGCGGAGGGGAGGTTCGCGTGTCGACAGCCGTTGCTCCCGCCCTGGCCGCCCCGTTGCGTGAAGAAGGGCTGCGGTTTTGGGAAAGATTAATCGAAGAGTGCAAGAAACAGACGGACGCTATTAATCGGGTGTTGTTGGACCATGGCCGAAGCACTTCCGACCTCATCGAGTGCCGGGCCAGCGAGCGGCTGCAGCTTGTACGTTCGCGGTTTCCTTCGACGATCGGAAAAGTGTCTATTTCTTTCGAACGGTGGGGCCCGGTCCTCAGCGTTTCGATTACCGGCCAGCAGCGACCGGGATTTGAATTCCGCCCCGAAGAGTTCGAAATGCCGCTGGCAACGGACGGCGACGGCAGCGTGATCGCCGTCTACGATGAAGGCCGCAGCCTGAGCCCGCGTGAAGTAGCCTGCATTTTAATGCAACGATTCAGGCGCTGTTTCCCGCGTATCCCGCTGCCGTGCCCTGACGTGGGTGCCTGAAAGCATTGCTCTTTCCAACTGACCTCTAGAAAAACCACCGGTACAGGCCACTTCTCGATGTGGCAGTACAGATCAAGTTCCGGAGATCGGGCTCAGCTGTTGCGGCGCGACTCCTCCCGAGCGTCAGTCTCTGGATCTTTCTTTTGGCGGCGAACAGCCTGCGTGCTCAACAGGTGGATGCCATCACGCAGGTCAGTAATCTCTCCTATTTAAATGCCAAAAGCTTCGGAGCGAGGGGCGATGGCTCGACTGACGATACGGCAGCTCTGAAACGTGCTCTGGCGAGCGTCGCGGCGGCCGGCGGAGGTTATCTCTTTCTGCCGCGCGGCGCGTACGAGATTTCGAGCACTATTTATATCCCGAACGGCGTTCAACTGATCGGTCTGGGGTGGGGCAATCCACCGGCGTATGGCCAGTTCGGTACTGTGATTCAAGCCAGCGGGAACTTCACCGGGTCCGCCCTGTTTCCGGGAAACATGATGCTTGCCATTGATGGGCAGACCGATACGTACGGCGCGGGCGCCTCAAATCTGACACTGGATTGCAATAACGTGCCCGGCTGCGGCGGCCTTTATCGCGGTCACGCAAATGAACAAACCTATTTCCGGCGGATTACCGTTCTGAACTTCTCGTCTTACGGGCTTTACGTCTGCGGCGCGGGTGAAAACGGTGACGCTCCGCACGTGTGCGGCGGGACCTCAAACAGCGGTGCACAGGGAGATGGTCCGGATGAAGATCTTCAGTTCCTTCCGGGCACCGCTGCAAATGCGAGCACGCTTGCGGTTGTTCTTCGCAGCGTGCTCAGCTATCGCGGGCTGCACGATGTAACGATTAATACCTCATCTTCGGCTCCCAACCAACCGCTTTACGCCGGCTGGCTGTCCGGGATCGGATTGAATGTGCGCGAGCTGCACATCGAGGGTCCGGCGAACGGATTACTGCTTGGCCCCCAGCAGGGCGCTCTCTGTCCAAAGAATTGCAATGGCCTGACACTTGGAGGGTTTGAACAGATCGATCTGACACGGGGCGGAGGCCCAGCCGTGATTCTGGCAGGAGCTTACAGCATCACGCTTGCAAACATACTTCCGACATTGAATTATGAGCTGAACTCGCAAAACACTTCTTCGGCGGGGCCGGTCTCGTGGATGGCGGTGGACAGTCACGGTACGGTGATGTCCAATGATCGGAACTTTGGCTCTACCGCGGCTGCAAGCACCAGTGCGAGCAAACTGACCGTGGCCTCCGGTGCGACTCCGCAATTGATCGTGCAAAATACGACTGGGCCGCTGTACCCATATGCGGCCCTCAGCATGGGTGCCGATGGGACATTGACATTGGGAGGCCAAGCGGGAACGGGAGATCTGAAGTTCACAAACCGGGACGGGGTGATCGCGATGGGATCCATCGCGCCCTACGCCGGCTTGAATTTGCAGGCGCCGTTCGAACCTGCCACTAGCTGGATGCGGGGCGCGGTTTGCAGCAATGCCCGCTGGAACAGCGAGGCTGGTGGATGGTTAATCAGTAACAATGGCGCTGCTGATTACGGCTGTCTGTTCTTCAATGGCGGCGATTTTGCGATCTCGTCGAGCAACAGCGTAACCGAACCAACCTCGTTACCGCAGCAGCAATTCAACGGAAACGTGCGGTTTCGAATGACGGGGACCGGAGATCTGATCCTGGGGCTAGGCGCACTCTCTGCAGCAGACAGCGGTCAGACTCTCCAGGTGAAAGGCGGCATCCAATTGGCCGCGACGCAACCGCAGCCGGCATGCAACCAGACCACTCGCGGCACACTTTGGTTTCTGAAAGGGACCAGTTCGCAAGATCATCTGCAGCTTTGCGCCATGGGTCCCAACAATGTGCTCACGTGGCAATCGGTTTTCTGAAAAGGGGCAGGTGCACAATGGCTATAACGAAACTGAATGTTCTTTCCCCGTTTGGCCATTCTGCTGCTCGCCTCTCCTTTGTTCGCACAGCAGTTCGATCTTGTCATCAACAACGGACGCCTGATCGACCCGGCATCGAATACGGACGCCATTCGCTCCGTCGGCGTGAGCGCGGGCAAGATCAGCGCCGTCTCTGAGCAGCCTCTACACGGAAGAATCGAAATCGACGCGACAGGCTTGGTGATGGCGCCAGGCTTCATCGATCTTCATTCTCACGGCCAAACGCCCGAGAATTATGCGTTCAAAGCGAGAGATGGCGTCACGACCGCGCTCGAGATGGAAGTCGGAGTCTGGCCGGTTTCCGACTGGTATGCTGCGCGACAAGGCAAAGCACTGATTAACTTCGGCGCGACCTCAGGGTATTTGCCTGCTTTGATGGCCGTCATGCACGACAACGGAAAGCTGCTTCCACGCGATGCCGCGGTTGAGCACGCTCCTACGCCCGAACAATGGCGCGAGACACTCGCTCACGTGAGGCAGGGCATTGAGCAAGGCGCCCTTGGCCTGGGTCTCGGGATCGCGTACACACCGCTCGTTTCACGAGAACAGATCTTGGATCTATTTCGCTTGGGTGGTCGAGACAAACTCTGCCTGTTCATTCACATGCGGAACGGAGGCCCGGTCGAACCAGGTGTTATCGATGCTCTGCAGGAAGTGATTGCGGATGCGGCGATCAGCGGAGCGTCTGCGCATGTGGTTCACATCACCAGCATGGGTTTACGGCAGACCCCGCTCTGCCTGGCAATGATCGCCGGTGCTCGTGCGCATGGGCTGGATGTCAGCACCGAGGCCTATCCTTACACGGCGGGCATGACGGATCTTTCATCCGCCATTTTTAGCGATGGATGGCAGGAACGGCAGGGAGGGATCACGTACCACGATCTGCAATGGGCCGCTACAGGCGAACGCCTGACACCCGAAACGTTCGCCCGCTACCGCAAGCAAGGTGGCATGGTCGCGATTCACAGCATTCCTGAGGACGATGTGCGGCTGGTGATGGCCGACCCTTCAGTGATGGTTGCGAGCGACGGCATTCTCGACAACGGCAAGGGTCACCCGCGTGCCGCCGGAACCTATGCCCGAGTGTTGGGACGCTATGTTCGGGAGCAGCACTTGCTCACGTTGATGCAGGCGGTTCGCAAGATGAGCTACGAGCCGGCCGAACGGCTCGGAGACTCACACAAAGGCCGTATTCGGGCGGGCGCTGATGCCGATATTACGGTCTTCGACCCTGCTCACGTGATCGATCGCGCGACGTTTGAGAATCCAGCCCAATACTCGCAAGGCATCCCCTTTGTGATCGTCAACGGCAGGCTGGTAGTGAAGAACAGTCAGATCCAGTCTGGAGCGTTCCCCGGCAGCGGGCTCCGACGCTCGGACAGCACGTCGAAGTAACGACGCTCGCGTGAAGAAACAACCCAGCAAAAAAGCTATTCGTCCGGCAACGCCGGCACGCGCGCGCGTCAACGCACCTGCTCCTTCGATGGGGTTGCGAGTGGACGCGCTTATCTTTCTGGCGCTGTTCGTTAGCACGTTTGTTCTGTATTTGACGGTGCGGCAGTTCGATTTCGTCAATTTCGATGATCCTGATTATGTAACGGGCAACCTGCACGTGCGCGCCGGATTAACTGTGCAGAGCATCGGCTGGGCGTTTCGCTCAACCGATGCGGCTAACTGGCTTCCTGTAACCAGGCTGTCTCATACGGTCGATTCCCAGCTGTTCGGCATGCAAAGCGGGATGCATCACCTGGTGAATGTCTCTCTGCATGCCATCGCAGTGCTGTTGCTGTTTGCTTTCTTGAACCGGGCGACGCAGGCGCGCTGGCCGAGTGCATTTGTTGCTTTCGTATTCGCCTGCCACCCGCTGCATGTTGAATCGGTGGCATGGGTAGCGGAGCGGAAAGACGTTTTGAGTGCGCTGTTCGGATTTTTGACTTTATGGGCTTACGTCCGGTACACGGAGAGGCAAACTACAGCGCGCTATCTGTTCACGATGCTGGCGTTCGCTCTCGGTTTGATGTCCAAGCCGATGCTCGTGACCGTGCCATTCCTGCTGTTGCTAATTGACTTCTGGCCGCTAAGAAGAGTGCTGAACAGAAGGATCGTGCTAGAAAAGATTCCATTCTTCGTAGTGTCAGCCGCGATTGCTCTCGTGACCTATCTTGTGCAGCGGCGTGCGGGTGCTGCGGAAGCGGTTCACGCGAGCGCCGGCCTGCGTATTGAGAACGCACTGCTCTCTTATGTCCTGTACATCGGGAAGATGCTGCTGCCTGTGCACCTGGCGGTTTTCTACCCGTTTCCTTCTCATCTGCCCATGTGGCAGCCGCTTGCGGCCGCCTTCTTAGTGGCTGCTGCTACGGTCTTCGTGGTGCAGTGGCGACGCCGTTACCCGTTTCTGGCGACGGGCTGGTTTTGGTATGTTGGCACGCTGCTGCCCGTGATCGGGCTCGCGCAGGTGGGCGCGCAGGCTCGCGCGGACCGCTATACATACATCCCGATGGTCGGACTATCGATCATGCTGGCGTGGGGAGCCGTCGAGATCGCTCGAAAGTGGCCGAGCTTGAGAACAGCCTTCGTGATCGCGGGCGCTGCGGCGTGCCTCGGCTGCATGGCTGTGACTCGCTTACAACTCGAGTATTGGCAGAACAGCGAACGGCTTTTCGACCACGCATTGAAAGTGACCGGTGAGAACTACCTCGCCGAACACAACCTTGGGGATTACTTGCTCAATCAGCCCGGCCGCCTGCCCGATGCAGTGGTTCACCTACAGAACGCAGTCCGTCTCCGGCCTGATTCTGTGAAGGCGCGCACCGATCTCGGGACTGCGCTTTCGAGGATGCCGGATCATCTATCGGAGGCAGTCGCCGAGTATGAGGCCGCACTGCAGATCTCGCCCAATTCCGCGATCACGCACAACGATCTGGCGAACACGATCTCGAAAATTCCGGGAAAACTGCCGCAGGCGATAGAAGAATATCGTAAAGCACTTCAGCTCGATCCGGATTATGCCGAAGCTCATAACAATCTCGCGGTGGCGCTGGAGCAAGCAGGAAAGCTGCCCGAAGCCATTGCGGAGTTTCAGCAGGCCCTACGGCTCGACCCTGAATACGCACACGCGCGCAATAATCTGGCGCTTGCATATTTTAATTTCGGCGTCTCGCTTTCGAAGGCCGGCAATAACGCGCAAGCCATTCGGCAGTTCGAATCCGCGCTCCGCGTTCGGCCAGATTATGCCGAAGCGCATAACGATATTGCGGTGCTACTTGCGAACATTCCGGGCCGGATGCCCGACGCGATTGCCCACTGGCAAGCGGCGCTGCGCATAGACCCTAGTTATGCGGATGCACAAGCGAATCTGCAGATGGCGCAACACGCGGAATCGCAACTCTCGCGCTGAAGTTATGAGTAATCCTGAGACTGGCACAACATTGAGGGCAGAAAGTTTGGACGTGATCACTCGGCGTGGCTTGACTACGCGCGACTTTGTAAAGACGTGTCTGGGTGGAGTGGCTGCTCTTTCTGCGGATTTCAGCTGGGCGGAGACATCCGACCAGGCACTTCGAGCACCCGCAGTGCCGCTGATTACATGCGATCCATACCTCAGCATCTGGTCCAACGGAAATCGATTGACGGACGTTCCGACCGAGCATTGGACTGGAAAACCGCATCGCCTGACCAGCTTCGTGAAGATCGACGGCAAGATCTTTCGCATCATGGGAAATGGGCCAAAGGGTATTCCCGCTCTGCCACAGACTGCGCTGGCCATTCATCCGACGCGAACGATCTACGGGTTCGAAGGTGAAGGCATTCAGCTGAATCTAACATTCATGACAGCGGCGCTGCCTGACGACATGATGGTTCTCTCGCGTCCGCTTGGGTATATCGACTGGACGTTTCGCTCCGTTGATGGCCGCCAGCACGCATGCGCCATTTACTTCGACGCTGCTCCGGAAATTGCTGTCAATGATCCGGCACAACGGGTTATCTGGTCGAGTGAAGACACCGCTGAGTTGACAGTCCTGCGGGTCGGGTCCGCCGAACAGACTGTTCTCGAGCCGAAAGGCGATGATGTTCGGATTGACTGGGGCTACCTGTATATTGCTGCGGCGAAAGCTAGCGGTGTAACCGCGGCGATCGCAACCAGGAACCACGCCGGACGAGCATTCGCTTCAGCGACCAAGCTCGCGAATGACACGAACCTGCAGATGCCGCGCGCGGTCGACGAGGACGCTCCGGTGCTAGCGCTTAGCTTCGATGCCGGCGCCGTCGGCGAGCAACCCGTTTCACGCTGGGCTATGCTCGCCTACGACGAAATCTATGCGATCCAATTCTTTGAGGAGAATCTGCGCCCCTTCTGGAGACGTAATGGCGCGAGCGCCATCGACCTGCTGAAAACGGCAGCGAACGAATATACGGCGCTGCGGGCCCGCTGCGAAAGCTTCGATCACGAGCTGATCGCAGACGCTGAGCAACTCGGTGGAAAGAAGTACGGTGACATTTGCTCTCTTGCGTACCGGCAGTGCATCGCAGGAACGAAAATTGTTGCGGATACAAACGGCCAACCACTGCTTTTTCCTAAAGAAAACACCAGCAATGGCTGTATTGGAACCGTGGACGTGATCTATCCGATGGCGCCTCAGTTCCTCCTTTTTGGATCTTCGCTCGGGAAAGCGATGCTGGTTTATAACCTCGAATATGCGCAATCCGCGCGCTGGCATTTTCCATTTGCCCCGCATGACGTAGGCACCTATCCGCAAGCGAACGGGCAAGTGTATGGCGGCGGCGAAAAAACCGAAACGGACCAAATGCCGGTTGAGGAAACAGGAAATATGCTGATCCTGCTGGCAGCGATCGCGCAGATCGACAACGATCGTTCCTTCTTCGAGCCTTACTGGCCAACTATTCAGAAATGGGCCGATTTTCTGAAGGCCGAAGGCTTCGATCCGAAAAACCAGCTCTGCACAGACGATTTCGCCGGGCATCTGGCACACAATGTGAATCTTTCGGCGAAGGCGATTGTTGGTCTAGGAGCGTTTGGGCAGCTGTGCCGCATGCGGGGCGAAACCGCAACCTCTGATGAGTACATGCAACTCGCGCGGCAGTACGCCGCACGTTGGGTTCAGGAAGCCGACGATGGCGACCATTTTCGGTTGACCTTTGACCACGCCGGCAGCTGGAGTCAGAAATACAACCTGGTCTGGGATCGCATTCTCGAACTCGGCTTGTTTCCTGCCGCAGCCCTTCGCAAGGAAATGGCTTTCTACCGGCGCCGGCTGAACAGATATGGATTACCGCTCGACAGTCGCAGTAACTGGACCAAAACCGATTGGACCCTGTGGACGGCCACGTTGACGGGCTCGCGAGAGGACTTCGAAGCGCTCGTAGGCCCCATATACGAATTTCTTTCGGCGACGCCGGATCGAGTTCCGTTCAGCGATTTCTACTGGACTACGGATGCAACCGATGCTGGAATGCATGCCCGGCCGGTGATAGGCGGTGTTTTTCTCCGTTTGCTCTACGATAAGGCGATCTGGAAGAAATGGGCCGGCCGCGATAAGACCAAAGCCGCGGGGTGGGCGCCGTTTCCGAAGACCGCATAAACCTGCTCTGAGCCTTTCCTCCCAATGTCGTACAAACGTGCTGACATATAATCGCTGCAATCGCAGTGAGTTGTTGCCGCGGATCGGGTTCGGAACGCGGCTGGGAAACATACATACTCAGGGAGTAAAGAAAATGAAGGTCCTACGTCGGACTTGCGCTTTGGCTGCGCTGTTGCTCGCTGTCACGGCTTCCATCGACGCGCAAGCCGTTACTGGCTCTGTGCTTGGCACTGTTACAGACGCGTCGGGCGCCGTTGTCGCGAATGCCAAAGTGACGCTTACGAACATTGGCACCAACATCGTGCGCACTCAGCAAACTAACACCAGCGGAAATTACACGTTCGCCGATATTCCGGAAGGCAGTTACTCAGTGACGATTGAGGCTACCGGCTTCAAGAGAGATATCCGACAGAATGTCAACGTGCTGGTCAACACCAGCACGCGTGTCGACGTTCAACTACAGCCGGGCAACATTACTCAACAGATTGAAGTAACGGCTGCCGCGGCGCCTTTGCAAACGGATCGCGCGGACACTGAGACAACCATCTCAACCGTTGCGACGGCGAACCTGCCCGTGGGTACGAATCGCAACTTTCAGAGCCTGCTGAATCTTGTTCCGGGTACGACCCGCGCTACCTTCCAGCATTCTCAGTTCTTCAATGCGTCGAGTTCTCTGCAGACGGAAGTCAACGGACAGATGCGGCAGGGCAATAATTATCAGATCGAAGGCATCGACGATAACGAAAGAACAGGGTTGCTGCAGGTACTGGTTCCTCCGATTGAGGCGATTGCCACCGTTGACGTCTCGACCAGCGATTTCGAAGCAGAACTTGGGCGGGCTAGCGGCGCCGTGACCAACGTCATTCTGAAATCCGGAACCAACACCCTTCACGGCTCGGCGTATGAATTTCTGCAGAACAGCGAGTTCAACGCCCGGTCATTCTTCAATGCCGGTGTTGGTCACCTCACTTATAACTATTTCGGCGGCAATATCGGGGGCCGGATCATCAGAAACAAGCTCTTCTATTTCGGCGATATCCTTCGCGTAACAGATCACGAGGCGAGCCCGAATCTTGAAACGATTCCCACGCCCGCGCAGATATCCGGCAACCTGAGCGCCTCTCCGACGGCAATCTACAATCCGTTCACCGGCAATCCCAATGGCACGGGCAGGCAGCAGTTTGCCGGCAATGTTATCCCGGCCAGCATGATCAACCCGATTTCTGCCAAACTGCTGGCCCTGCTTCCCACTCCGAATCAGGCGAGCGCAACGGGCGTAAACAACTACTACCAACTGCTGCCCTTTCACAAGGACACGACTTCGTTCGACACGAAAGTCGACTATGATCCGACAGATTCAGATCGAATCGCGGTGCGTCTGAGTTATGCGCGGCCTCAGATTTTTCAAGCACCGGCTTTCGGGCTGGCGGGTGGCAATGCAAATGGCGCCTTCCAAGGAACGGGGCTACAGCGTACATATAGCGGCGGAATCAACTACAATCGAATCTTTTCGCCCACCCTGATCAGTGAGTTTCGTTTCGGAGTCGCTTATTACAACAACATCGCGACACCCAGTGATTACGGTCTGAACCAATCCGAGCAACTCGGAATTCCGGGAATCAATCTGAACCAGATTACAAGCGGTCTGGTCGGGATCAATACGGTTGATGGGGCAGTTCTATTCCAATCCCCTGCTCGGCTATTCCGCGAGCCTTCCATGGACACGCGCCGAAGCGAACATCGATTTCGCCAATACCTGGACGAAGATTCTGGGTAATCACACCGTGAAGTGGGGCGGTGATCTCCGGCGCTTACGTGATGCACTTCTACAGGAGCAGACCTTCAGCCCGCGCGGCCTGTATACGTTTGCGGCCGGTCAAACAGCTCTCAATAGCAACGGTAAACAGAGCGCGACCAGTTACTACAACAACATGGCCTCCTTCCTGCTAGATTTGCCGAACCAGGCAGGGCGTGACCTGGCAACGTATTTTCCGGCAATACGTGCGTGGGAACTCTTTACCTTCGTGCAGGACAAATGGGTCGCCACGCCAAAGCTGACCGTCGATTTAGGAGTTCGTTGGGAATACTACCCGCCGTTCACGCCGCAATTTCCGGGAGGATTCTCCAATTACAACCCGCAGAATAACTCACTGGTAATTGCGGGAGTAGGAGGAAACCCGGAAAACCTGGGGCGCAAGAGCTACTACCACTACTTCGCACCGCGATTCGGTACGGCGTACCGGCTCACGGAAAAGACAGTTCTTCGTGCTGGATTCGGTATCAGCTACACGCCGTTTCCTGACAACACGTATGCGTTCAACTATCCGGTCCGCGCGAATAACGCATACAATCCGCTGGTTACAACTTACGGCCCGGCGCTGCTGAACAATGGCCAGATCGCGACCTTCCAGAATGGCTTCCCTCCGCCCGTGCTCCCGGCAGTTCCCGCTTCCGGAATCATTACGAACGCTCCGACCAATCAGTCCTACATAGTCATTCCACTGAATTACAAAAATCCCTACGTCGAATCATGGAATGTCGCAGTCGAGCGATCGCTTCCTTGGGGCCTTGTTTTGGACGTTGCCTACGTCGGCAATCACGGAGTGAATACCTCGCAGGTGCAATACAACCTTAACGCGGGACTAATTCCCGGCGCGGGCACGTTAGGCCAGCCGGAGTTCCTCCCTTTTGGCCGCACTAACGCCACCACCGAGTACTTCGCTCCGTATTCTTCTATGTACAACTCGCTGCAGGTCAAGCTGAATCGTCGCTTCAGTAATGGTTTTGCCTTGACCACCTCCTACACATACGGCAAAGGCATGGGCTATCAGCAGGGTGACGACGGTGGGCTCGACTTCTACGTCAACCAGCGGCGCAACTGGGCGCGCAGCGATTTTGATCGAACGCACACGTTCGTACAGAGCTATGTTTACGATTTGCCCTTTGGACCGGGCCAGCGATGGTTGCATTCGGGAGTGGCTGGAAACGTTCTGGGCGGGTGGCGTCTGAATGGGATTCTCACCATGATGACCGGCACACCCATGACACTCACCCCAAGCACAAATAATTTGAATATGCCCGGGAAATACGCAAACGGTAAATCAGATCTCGCCGGTTCTGGTCGTGAAAGGCGTCGGCCCGAACAGCCCGTGGTTCGCCGCCCAAAGCTTCGTTGCGCCCACGCAAAATGGCGTTTTCGGCAATACCGGCCGAAATTTCCTCACCGGCCCAGGCTTCTTTGATCTGGACGGATCGCTTTTTAAAATGATAACGTTCCGCGAGCGCTACAACGTCGAGATCCGCGGCGAGGCTTTCGCCATTACAAATACTCCTCAGTTTGCCAATCCAGGAACGACCCTCGGCTCTCCGAACTTTGGACGCATCACCTCGACAATCGGCGGGAACTCGACGGCAAGCAACGGTAATCGAGTTCTTCAGTTGGGAGTGAAATTTAGCTTCTAGAGTTTCGGCGAACAATCGTTTTTATTAAATCAGGTGCTAATAACTGAAAGATGTCTACTATTTCGTTGACATTTGTAAATTAGTACCTGATGATTGGTTAACAGCTCTAAGTCATACGAATCGGCTTGAAACCCCGAAATGGCGGAGAAGGGGCGGTAGCCTGCTTCACGCAAGCCGATAACCGGATCCATCCCTGTGGTTCCGCCCGCCTGTTCACGCTCACGCACATGCCCATTATCAAACCGCGGAAGCGGCTGGTGTATTTCCGGCTGTCGGAGGATGAATTCGAACGTATCTCCCGTTTTTGCGAGTCGTCCGGCGCAAGGAGCATCTCCGAGTTCGCCCGACTGGCTATCGAAGAATTCGTCAAAATGGCGGCAAATGACGGAGCGGCGCTCGAAAACCGGCTGAGTCATCTTGACCGGCTGATATCACAGCTGAACGACCGACTCCGTGAATTAACGTCGGCTCTCCAGCCAAGCGATGTACTTGTGCAGGAAAGCGCTATATCGAGCGTCGAACTGCCTTAATCCAGGAGTGCCCTCCCGCATGCGTAATCGGTATTTGCTTCTCATCCTTTCCGTCTCGGCGCTCGCGTCTATTGGCCAAGCCGCAGGCAATCGTTTCGGTTCCAGCAACGCTGCCCGCAAGCGCGAATCAGCCGGGTCCGGCTGCGGCATTGCCTGCCAGCTCCGGAGAGTTAAGCCTTGATTACGTTCTTGGTCCGGATGATGCCGTTGCGATTCACGCGTATGAAATGGAGGATGAAATCCCTGACCGTCCTGTAATGGTGGAGCGCGATGGTGCGCTGCAGTTACCGGTTCTGGGCAACATCAAAGCCGAAGGGCTGACGGTTCAGCAACTGGAAGAAGCCATTGCCGACAAGTTAAAGCGGTATGTAAGGCAGCCGCGTGTCAGCATTTCCATTGTCCGCTTCCGGTCGGAGCCGATCTTTGTCGAAGGCGCATTCAAAGCCCCCGGCATTTACCAGCTACAGCAGCATAAGACTCTTCTCGATCTCATTACGGCCGTGGGAGTTCAACCCGACGCGAGCCACAGGTTGAAAATAACGCGCAGGCTCGAATTCGGTGCGCTGCCTCTTATCAGTGCGGTTCAGCAGCCCGGGAGCAAAACGACTAGCGCTGAAATCGACATTTCGGCCATTAAGGACGGTAGCAACCCTGTCGGCAATCTCGATCTGAAGCCCTACGACGTGATCTCCGCGAAGCAGGCAGAGAGGATCTACGTACTGGGAGACGTGACCAAAGCGGGACCGCTCGAGTTGGGTGAACATGAGACGCTCTCGGTGCTTCAGGTACTTTCGCTTTCTGGCGGCGCCACCGCGGACGCGAGTCTGGCAAACGCCTTGGTGCTGAGGCCTTCGCTCGAAAGCAACCGAAAAGCGCAGATTCCGGTGAACCTTAAACGCATACTGGATACGCGCGATGAAGACATTGCGCTAAAACCCAATGACATTCTTTATGTCCCGCCCAAGTCCGGTGCCGGGCCGTTCCTGGAAAAGATGGCCTATATTGCCATGCCAATGATCCCAACCTTTCTCTATCTGTTCCTTCACTAGGCCGTGAGCACACTCGTCCAGAAATTTCACAGCCCGGAGATCATCAGCGTTGCCGCTCAGCCGGAGGCTGCCGGGCCACCCGCGAACCTTCTTCTCGAACTCGGGTTCAGCGTGCGGCGCCGCAAATTCCTGATCATTGCGGGAATACTGTCCGGCCTCACGGTGTCATTGCTGATTCTGCTTTTGATGCCCCCGCGCTACGCAGCCGTGACGACTCTCGAGGTTCAGGGACTCAACGAGAACTTCATGAATATGACGGCTGTGGACCCACAGGCGGGCACAGGAGCGTATTCGCCTAACTCGCTAAACATCGAAACGCAGATCAAAATTCTGGAGAGTGCGTCGCTGCGAGGTCCAGTGATCGAGCGATTGCAGCGTGAGACCATCCCTTCTCTGCCGCCCCAGAGAGGTTTCATCAGTGAGGCGCGGGCCTGGCTTCACATTCAGAACAGCGATCCCTTAGGAAGTACCCGCAATGCGATCACTCTCGCGAACGAGGGTCTCAAGGCCAAGAATATCTTGGGTACCAGAATTATCGCGCTGACCTGCGAATCCACGAATCCGGAGGTGGCTGCCGCATTCGTAAACGCGCTGGCGGCGGATTATATTTCGCAGACAGCCGAAATTCACTCAGTCAACGCGCAGAAGACGAGCCAGTGGCTCGCCGGGCAGTTAGAGGAAACAAAAGCCAAGCTCGAGCAGGCAGAAGCGAAAGTGGCTGAGTACGTCCAGAGATTCGGCGTAGCGGTGGTCGGCGATCAGGAAACACTCGCTGACAGCAAGATGCACGTCCTGCAGTCGAATCTCGCAGCGCTGAAAGCAGAAACCATTACAAAAAAGACTCTGCTGGACAAGGTGGCGAGTGCGCCGCCGGAAGCGCTTCCTGACATCATCCAGGATCCGGACCTCAAGTCCTATCTGGCGCGCATGAATGACCTGAAGCGCGACCGCGCCGTTTTTTTAACAAAACTCACGCCGGAACACACCAAGGTAAAAGACATTGACGTGCAGCTTGGCGTACTTCAGGGCGCCTTTGATAAGGCTCGCGAGAATGTGGTCGCGCGCTATCGCAGCGATTACGAAGAAGCGGTGAAGCGCGAGAACCTCATGTCGGCGGCCTACTCCGGCGAGGCCAGCACGATTGCCGCCCAGTCGGAGAAGATGGCGCAGTACGGGATGTTGAAACGCGAAGTGGACATCCTCCGCCTTTCTCTGAACTCGATTTTGCAACAGACCAATCAGGCTTCGATTGCATCGGCTCTTCCGGCCGACAGCATCAGAATTGTGGATTCTGCGGTTCCTGCAAACGAGATAGCATCACCGATAGCTGCGACCGTACTCAGTGAAGGCGCGGCGGGCGGACTTGTCTTCGGCAGCGTTGTTGCATTCTTCATTGAGCGCCGCAAACGCAAATCGCACGCCCGGAAGTTTGTCGATCCTGGCCGCTCCACCCTGTTGTTGAATATTCGTGAGCTAGGAGTAATCCCCACTATTGCGGATGAGTCCTCGGCCAAACAGGCTGCTTGGAATACCGCTCCCTAAGCGTCTGAGCATCGCCCCGATAGACGGCGGCTTTCTGCTCAAGGAATCGTTCCGCATGATTGTCGCCTCACTTCTGCGGCGGGAGGACGCGCTGGAACATCCTCGTCTCGTTGTTGTTACGAGCCCGGGCCCAGGCGAGGGCAAAACCACGATTGTGTTCAATATGGCCAGGGCCATATCGGAGATCGGGCGCAAGGTGCTGGTCATCAATGCCGATCTCCGCAAGCCGCACCTTGATGACCTGTTCCATATGACGGGCGCAAGCGGATTGAGCGACATTCTGCTCTCGGACGAACCAATCGATATTTCACATGTGAAGAGCCTGATCAAGCATGATGCCGCGAGCAATGTATATGTTCTTGCAGCGGGCGCGATGACGGATCAGATTGGACGGTTGTTTTATTCAACAAGAACACAGCTCGTTATTGAATCGCTTCGAAAGCAATTCGATTGCGTCTTGATCGACACTCCTCCCCTGCTTCAATTTGCGGAGGCGCGAGTCTTGGGACGCATGAGTGACGGCATGATTCTGGTGCTGCGTTCGGGATCCACCGAAGAGGGAGATGCGCTGGCCGCACGCCAGATGCTGATTGAAGACCGGATCACGCTGGTAGGTACGGTCTTGAACGACTTCAGGCCGGCAGAAAAGAAAGCCTATCAGGCGTATTACTATTACGGGGCACTCGGGAGTTAGCGGGCGGCCTACTGATGTGTGGCATTGCCGGCATCTATAGCGTGAAGCGTCCGCCGGGGCGCGCCGAGCAGGAGCTGGTCGAGCGCATGCTGTATCTCGAACGGCATCGGGGACCGGACGGGCTGGGCATCCATACGCTCGGATCAACCGTTCTGGGTCACCGGCGTCTTTCGATACTTGATCTCTCCAGCTCCGGCGCTCAGCCGATGTCCAACGAGGACGGCACGGTCTGGGTCACGTTCAACGGCGAGATTTATAACTATTTAGCATTGCGCCAGGAGCTGATTCGCCTGGGACATGCTTTTCGCTCCGCATCGGACACCGAGGTGCTGGTGCATGGATACGAGGAATGGCAGATAGACGGTCTTCTCCGGCGGCTACGGGGAATGTTTGCATTCGCGCTTTATGACGCTCGCGTAAACACAACCGGCAGCGACCGTGCTTTGCTCTATCTTGCGCGCGACAGAATGGGCATCAAGCCTCTGTACTACGCCTGGGATCAAGACGCCGGCCGGTTAGTATTTGCCTCTGAGGTAAGAGCACTCGTTGAGACCAAAGTTATACCGGGAGATCTGAATGGCTCGGCTCTGGCCGCTTTTCTTTGTCTGGGGTCCATCCCGTATCCGCAGACTTATCGCACTCATGTCAAGTGTCTGCCGCCCGCATCGGTGCTATCGATTGCGCGTGACGGATGCCGGCTCAGTAGCTATTGGGATCTCAGGCTGGAAGGCCGCCCTCCTGCCATGCTTCGTGAGCTATTGGCGGAATCTGTTCGCAATCATCTGGTGGCTGATGTTCCGGTTGGCGTGTTTCTGAGCGGCGGTGTCGATTCTTCAGCGGTCGCTGCCTTAGCTGTCGAGGGTGGGACTCGCTCATTATCGACGGTCACTCTTTCCTTCGAAGAGGCAGAATTCAATGAGGCGGCCGACGCCCGGCGCTTTGTATCGCGGATCGGTTCAGATCATCACGAATTCCGAGTTACAGCGCAAGACTTTCGTGAGCAAACGTTCAACTTTCTAAGCGCGCTCGATCAACCGACTGTGGATGGCGTCAACAGCTACATGATTTCGCGTGCGGCACGGCAGATCGGACTCAAGGCCATTCTCTCCGGCGTCGGTGGAGATGAGCTTTTCTTCGGCTACCGGCATTACCGGAGCCTGGTTCGGAAGAGTGGGCTGTTAGGTCTGTACGCGCACGCACCGTCACTTCTTCGCGTGATAGCCGCGACCGCCGGTAGCACGCTCGGCCAAATGGGCGGCCGGGAGCAGTGGGGACGTTTTGATTATTACGGTGGGAGATCTCTGAACGAGAGCCTATATCTGCTCGTGCGCGGATTGTTTCCTCCGGCTCAGGTATCCGAGCTTCTGGGAATGCCACTCGGAGACATCCACGCAGCGGTCGATCTCGCGTTTGAGCCGCTTCGCGTTGCCGGAGAGAATGGAACCGTCGATGCGGCGCGATTCCAGGAGCTGGAGATGCGTCGCTACCTTCATGATCAGCTCCTACGAGATGCCGATCTGTTCAGCATGGCGCATTCAGTGGAATTGCGTGTTCCGCTTGTGGACCACGAATTGGTGCAGGCGGCGCGCTCCATACCGATTCATCTTCAAGTTGCGAATGGAGTCAATAAACCGGCTCTAGTCGAAGCGGTGCCGGGCGTTCCGCTTTTAGAGATCGCCGCAAAACCAAAGCGAAGCTTCACGCTGCCGTTCGAACGCTGGCTCAAACAAAACGCAGCAGAGCTAGAAGATTTCGCGATGCAGGGCTCTATTCTGAACCGCAACGCCGTCGGTAAGTGCTGGAGCAGGTTCCGCGGCGGGCGTGCGCACTGGTCGCGGGCGTGGAGCACGGTCGTACTACGCGCAATTGATCGATGAAGGTTCTGCATGTCCCGTATTGCTATTTTCCGGATCCGGTTGGCGGAACGGAAATCTATGTACAGGCTTTAGCGCGGGAGCAAGAAGCGATTGGTATCAGTGCAGAAATCGCGGCATCCGGAGACTCAAACGCCACTTACGAAGATCAGGGTATCGTTGTACGCCGGTTCGCCATCGCGCGAGAGTTGAGCCTTCCCCAACTATACGGCGACGGAGATCCGGTAGCTGCGGAGTCTTTTGAGGCATTCGGGATGGCTGGGAAGCCCGATGTTGTTCATCTTCACTCGTACACCGCGGCGGTTTCCGCGCTGCTTCTGCGTAGTTTGAAGTCAAAGGGTATTCCCGTTGTGTTCACATTTCACACGCCGGCTGTCACCTGCGTGCGGGGAGACTTGCTCTATCGAGGAGAAAGCGTATGCGACGGGCAAATACGGAACCGCGATTGCACGGTTTGCAAACTGCAGTCGCTGGGTGTACGGGCGGACCTCGGTGAGTGCCTCGCCCGAGTGCCACCACAGCTTGCTCGTCAAGCAGAGTGCGCCTCAGGTCTCTTGAGAGGCAAATTAGCGACCGCGCTGCAAATGCGACGCCTGGTCGAGATCAGGAACCGTTCCATCCTGTCATTCCTGAGCGGCGTCGACCGGATCATAGCGGTCTGCGACTGGTCCCGCCAAGTGCTCATTCGCAATGGCG
Organism: uncultured Acidobacteriaceae bacterium; assembly: GCA_963846185.1. Classification (GTDB taxonomy): domain Bacteria; phylum Acidobacteriota; class Terriglobia; order Bryobacterales; family Bryobacteraceae; genus Bog-105. The sequence goes on from CAWJVA010000015.1 coordinate 234,585, forward strand.
TGAGTCCAGGCAAAGTATTACTCTGCAGACAAGGATTGACTCAGCGGCCCAGGGCGGTTCGAAGTGATCTCCATTTTCCGGAAAAACCGCTCAGAATCGCCTATTTCGGAAGGTTGCACGAGAGCAAGGGGGTCGAGTTGTTGGTAGAAGCAGTTCTAAAGGCCGAGGCCGAGGTTACCCTCGATATCTATGGAACCGTCCAGGATGATAACGGAAAGGCAATTCGTGGCCGGCTATCTGCCGTTGCGGCCGAGTCTCCACGTATCAGAGTTCTGGCCCCAATTGCTCCGGAGGACGTGCCTGCGGTATTGACCGGTTATCATGTGCTTGCTGCACCTTCCCAATCGATGGAAACCGGCCCCCTAGTGATCTATGAGGCATTCGCCGCGGGCATTCCTGTTCTCAGGCTCAAACATCGGCGGAATTGCCGAGCTTGTCAGTAATGGCAAAAATGGATTGGTGGTAGACCATGATGCCGTGGGCGCCTGGGTAAAGGCGATCGAATTTCTGGCGCAGAATCCGGCTATCGTAAAGCGGCTTGCAGCAAATACTAAAACTCCTCGTTTGATGGATGAGGTCGCGCAGGATATGACTCCGGTTTATGCCTCGCTTGTTCCGTGCGAAACGCTTTCGCTGCACGGATGACTCGCGCGAAACGGATTCTCTACGTACAATATACGAACCCTGGCGCCTACCCGCCGTTACACCACAGTTCGCGCATGCTGGCGCGAGCTGGGTGGGATGTGCTCTGTCTGGGGACAGGGGCGTTTGGTACGGACGAGCTCCAGATTGACACTTGCCCGGGGATTCGCGTACGCCGGCTTCGCTTTAAGGGTCCGGGATTACGTCAGAAACTGCACTATGCTTTGTTCTGCTTTTGGTGCTTGGCTTGGGCAGTGCGTTTTCGCCCGTCGTGGGTTTATGCATCAGACATGCTAGCTTGCCCGGCCGCTCTTCTGATTCGGATGCTTTGTCAGATTTCACTTATTTATCACGAGCATGATGCGCCAGCGGTTTCCAATGAACAGCACGGACTAATGTCACGCTTCCAGCTGGCATTGCGCCGGGTCTGCGCGCGCGTAGCATCAGCTTGTGTTCTTCCTAACGCGGAACGGGCCAGGATATTCTCTTCCGAGCAGGGCGTCGCGAACACCGTCGTCATCTGGAACTGCCCGGCGCGAGACGAAATCGGCACAGCTCGCGAGCCGCTCGAGGGCCCGGTGCGATTGCTGTATCACGGATCGCTCTCACCGGAGCTTTTGCCGCTCACGGCCATCGACGCACTTGCGGAACTGCCGCAAAGCATATCGCTCGAACTCGTGGGATACGAAACTGCAGGAACTCGTGGCTACATCAATACCTTCCGCGAGCATGCGGCTGAACGGGGCGTGGCCCACCGGGTCAACTATCGCGGCCCACTCTCCCGTAGAGAACTGATGGAATTCTGCCGTAATTGTGACGCCGGCCTGGCTGTCTTCTCCCCGGGTGAAGCGAATCCCAATCTGACGAACCTGGTGGGCGCATCGAACAAGGTGTTCGATTACCTTGCAGGCGGTCTACCAGTTATTCTTCCGGCTTCCTCCGAGTGGGACGAAACGCTTGTCAAGGCTGGCTATGGAATCGCAGCGCGGTCGACCTCGGCGCATGACCTGGCAGATGCAATTAGAGGTCTCTGTACCAACCCCAGCCGCCTACGGGCGATGGGAGAAGCGGGACGGCGGAAAATCCGTACCGAATGGAATTATGAACAGCAGTTTAAGCCCGTGTGGCAGCTGTTGCATTCTGCACCGTGAGGATCATCCGCGAGCTGAATCCGGATGAGGCTCATCATTGCAGGGGTTAGCGGCGTGGAACATGTGGGACGCCATTTGAGAGCTGCTGCGGCCCGCCGGCCGGAACTCGAATTGCGCTTCTTCGATACATCGGAGGCGTACCGCGGACCGTTGCTGATCAGAAAAATCAAGTGGCATTTGCATGGCAAGCGGCCCGCTGCGCTATATCCATTTTCGGAACAAGTGCTCAATGCATGTCTGGCGGGGGCGGATTGCCTGTTATCCACGGGCATTGCCCCGCTGACCAGAGAAACTCTCGTGCGAGCTCGGGACGCCGGCGTAAGCACCGTTAACTTTCTCACCGACGACCCCTGGAATCCGGCGCACCATGCGAAATGGTTCCTCGATGCACTCCCCGAATACCACGCGGTCTTCACTCCGCGACGGGCCAATATCAAAGATCTTCAAAACGCGGGCTGCAGATACGTGGAATTTCTTCCGTTCGCGTATGCGCCCGATATGCACACGCCGTCAGACACTCCCCAAGGGAACTGCGATGTCTTTTTTGCAGGCGGCGCCGACCGGGACCGGTTGCCCTGGATCTCCGCACTGATGGATGCCAACCTCGATGTCGCATTGTACGGCAGATATTGGGGAAGATATCGACCGACCAGACGGCTTGCACGGGGCATCGCGCCGGCGACTCGACTGAACCGCTTAGCTGCCAGCGCCCGGGTTTGTTTGTGTCTGGTCCGGCGAGCGAATCGCGATGGGCATGTTATGCGCAGTTTTGAGCTGGCGGCAATGAAGAGCTGCATGCTTGTCGAACGCACCGATGAACATATTGAAATGTTCGGTGCGGACCGTGAATCGGTCGTTTACTTCGACTCCAAACAGGAAATGGTCCAGAAGGCCAAAGCCCTACTGTCGAATCCTGCCGAACGGACGCGGTTGGCGAACGCGGTGTATCAGCGCATTACTGCGGGAAGGCACACTTATGCGCACCGGCTCACGAGGGTTCTTGCTCTCGTGCGCGATCGCGCACCGCATCCCATGTGTCCGGTTCTGGCGTGATGCCCGCACTGGCTTCTTTGGAGAGCTCAGTCACGGGTGAGACTCCGGCCAACAGGCCGTTGAGAATCGCAATCTTCGTTCAGGGCAGGTTCCATGCTTTTGATCTGGCACGGGCCCTTGTTGAGCGCGGGCACGTTGTTCGCCTGCTCACTAATTATCCGAAGTGGATTACGCGCCGTTTCGGGTTGCCCGATGCAATCGTCGACACAAACACTTGGCACGGAGTTGCCGCAAAACTTGCAAATTGGGTTCAGCGATTCCTGCCTGGAATCAACGTCAGTCCGGCCTTAGATCGCTGGTTCGGGACATGGGCGGCCCGAAAACTCCGTGCGGGCGAGTACGACATTCTGCACGGTTTCTCGCAAGTAGCTGAAGAAGCTCTCAAGACGGTAAACGCTCCCGTTCGAACCATCGTACGTGCATCGGCACATATTCAGACACAAATGGAAATACTCGCTCAGGAGCAGGCACGGCTTGGAACACAGGTGACATTACCGAGCGCCTGGTCCATTGCTCGCGAAGAACGCGAATACGAGGCGGCAGATAGCATCACCGTGCTCTCAACCTTTGCATATGAAACGTTCGTTGGGCAGGGTGTTCCTCCGGGGCGCCTAAACCTTGTGCCGCTGGGCGTCAACACACGACAGTTCGGTCCGAGTGGCACCGTGCTAACTGAGCGCATGAAAAGAATTCTGGTAGGCGAGCCCCTGCGCGTCCTGACCGTCGGCACATTTTCGGCCCAAAAGGGCGCGTTGGACTTCTTTCAGATCGTGTCTCGGTTGCATCCCCTCGGTTTTCGTTTCCGGTTCGTCGGTGCGATTCAAAAAGAAGTGGCTGCGCTTGCCAGGCAATTGAGTGATCGCGTGGAGTTCATACCGAGACAGGTAGAAACCGCGCTACCACAGCAGTATGCTTGGGGAGATCTATTCCTGTTTCCGACACTTCAGGACGGATTCGCGGTCGTGCTCGCGCAGGCAAACGCAGCGTGCTTGCCTGTGCTTACGACGACGAATTCTGCCGGCCCGGATTTGATCATCGAGGGCAGAACGGGTTGGGTACTCCCCATCCGCGATCCAGCGGCCCTCGGAGAGCGATTGCGCTGGTGTGACGAGAACCGGTTGCGGCTGGCAGGAATGGTGGAAGATCTTGGGAAGCACTACAGGGCCCGCGATTGGAACGACGTGGCGATCGATTTTGAAATTGTCATGTACCAACTGATGGCATCCCGCACACGCGAAACTGCATGAGCAATCGATCGTTCACTTTGTCGCTCCTGTTGTTTCTGCTTTCGACTGCCGCGATCGTAAGGCAGATGTGGACGATGCGCTCCACAGGCATTGGCTGCGCATACCTTTTTCAGTTGTGGATATTCTATGCCGTCGGATCTTGCATGCACGCCCTCCCGTGGTCCGGGCTCCCTAATAACGACGACGTTGTATTCGAAGGATTCAGACTCAGCGCCTACGGTGCGGCTGCCTTCGCGGGCGGCTGGTGTGTTAGGCCGGTGCTCTTTCCTGTTCGTGCGCTCGCAACTGTTCGGCAGGACGCATCACTTGCGAAATTCTATTTGGGATGTGGCGTGACCAGTTTTTTCGTGTTACAGCCTCTGTTGTCGCGTGTTCCGTCAATCTCGTCGCTCGCGCTTGCGGCCGGGCAACTCACTCTGGCGGGTGTGTGTCTCGGGGCTTTTCTCGCGTGGAATCGCAATGGATGGCCGGGGATGTTGAAATGGGTGATTCCTTCGCTGTTCTTGCCCCTGGCCACCATCTTCCGTCTTGGGTTTCTCGGCTACGGAGTTGTTGCGCTCTCGGTGGTGGCGATTTTTTGCGCAACGTTTGCTCGGCCCCGCTTTCTTCTGGTGACAGGCTTCGCTGTAGCCGGTTATTGCGGCCTTTGCTTATTTGTCGCCTACATGCAAGCGCGGACGGAGATCAGAGCCGCAGTTTGGGGCGGCGAAGGGCTCGCGGCCAGGGCGTCGCAGGTCGCGCTCGCGATAGAGCGTGCCAAACTTTTCGATTTGCGCAGCTCCTCTGATCTCGAGACCTTCGATGCCAGAATGAATCAGAGCTATTTTGCCGGTCTAGCTGCTGAACGGCTTTCCGACAGCGGAGATTATGCGCACGGTGAGACGCTCACGGCCGCAGCTCTGGCGCTGATTCCTCGCTTGTTCTGGCCCGATAAACCTGTTTCGGGCGGCAGCGGAGATCTGGTCAGCCGTTTTACTGGACTGACGTTCGCCCGAGGTACCAGTGTCGGGGTCGGACCCGTGTTGGAGTTGTACCTGAATTTCGGGACGCCCTGCGTCGTTCTCGGATTTATGATTTTGGGCCTGCTGCTCTCGTATGCCGACGAGTTTGCCGCGCAGTGCTTACGTGTAGGTGATTGGCAGCGATTCATGTTGTGGTTTCTCTTCGCGCTCAGCTTTCTACAAGTGAGCGGAAGCTTCGTCGAAGTAATATCAAGCGCAGCCGCCAGCCTGGTCACCGCCCAGATCGTAAACGCGGTTCTGGCGGGAAGAGCGAAAAGCAACCAAAATGCGCTGCCCGGGGTGAAACGTCTGCAAGCTGTATGAATGTACTATTTGTCACGCCCTCCTTCGACAGCTTCGGCGGCGTTCAGGCTAGTGCACTGTTAGCGTGGAATGGATTTTGTAATGACGAACGCGCCGGACAGCTTGAATTGCTTCCATACCGCAGCGGAGCGCAAACCGCCAACTCTCTCGGAAAGTGTTGTTCCTGCTAAGCGCCGCTCGCAGATCGCCGAAATTCGATGTGATCGTGATCTGGCATCTCGGGCTCGCCAAAACTCTTGGTGTATTGAGAACCGGATCCGCACGTGTGGTGCTTTTCCTGCACGGTATCGAAGCCTGGAAACCGCTTGATTGGATGACGTTGCGGCTGCTTCGAAATGTAGATTGCTTTCTTCACAACAGCGAGCATACCTGGAACAGATTTCTTGTCGCGAATCCCCAGTTTTCGATGTTTCCGCATCAGCTCCTGCCTTTGGGCATCGGTTCGGCCGTAGATCGCCCTTTGTCGGCGCCGTCGAATATTCCGGTGACCGTCATGCTCGGACGGATGAATGCGCGCGAGGACTATAAGGGCCACAGAGAGGTAATTGAGGCATGGCCGCTTGTGCGCTCGGCCGTTCCTGATGCCCAACTTTGGATTATCGGCACTGGAGATCTTGTCCCGTTGCTGCGGAACATTGCCCGGCGAATCAAGATGGACGGCTGTATCAGGTTTTTCGGTGCTGTGACGGAAGAACAAAAGCAAGAGCTTCTGATCCAAAGCCGTTGCCTCGCGCTGCCGAGCCGTGGCGAAGGCTTCGGCCTTGTGTACCTCGAGGCGATGCGTCTCGGCCGCCCCTGTTTGGTGAGTCAAAGCGATGCCGGCCGCGAGGTGGTTGCTCCGCCACAGGCTGGGCTTGGCCGTTGATGTCGATGAACAAGGTTCGATCGCCGAAGGCTTGATCCGCCTCCTGCGTGATGACAGAGCCTGGCAGATCCGGTCGGAGAACGCGCGCAAGCGGTATGAAGCGCAATTCACCGCAGCGCAGTTCCAGCGGCGGGTTATGGACGCGCTCGTTGCACAAATGGTCAAACCCGCAACGACAGTTTTCGCGTAATGAAGGTTCTGCATGTCATACCATCAGTCGGGCCCATGCGCGGCGGACCAAGCGTTGTGGTCCGGTCACTTGCGCGTGGATTAAGTGCGAGAGGCATCGAAGTTCATATTTGTACTACTGACGACAACGGCCCCGAGCGCAGCCACGTGCGCTTCCATGAGCCCGCCAGGCAAGATGATGTGACGTTCTTTTACTTCCCGCGGCAGTTAGCGTTCTATACGATCTCGCTGCCCCTTGCGCGATGGCTTTACAAAAACGCCCGGAATTACAATCTCATCCACATTCACGCCGTTTTTTCGTTCTCCTCAACTTTCGCAGCATTTATCGCGCAAGCTCTGGGCGTTCCTTACCTGATTCGGCCATTAGGCGTGTTGAACGAATGGGGCCTCAGGAACCGGCGTTCACGCCTGAAGCAGCTCTCACTGCGATTCATCGAAAAGCGTATGTTTTCGGCGGCATCATTGGTTCACTTTACAAGCGAACAGGAACGCATGGAGGCTCGAAGTGCCGGCGTGAATTGCGCCTTCAATTGTAATTCCTAATCCCGTTTCTGCAACTGAGTCCCTGACGAACAGCAACAATGAAGCCGAATTCCGGAATCGGCATCCTGAGCTCTCAGGGAAGCGCATTATTCTGTTTCTTTCGCGCCTCGATCGCAAGAAAGGACTGGAGCTGCTGCTCGAAGCGTTCGCGAAGTTGAGTTGGGCTAATGCCTCCCTCGTTATCGCCGGTGATGGGGACGAGTCGTACCGAAAAGAGCTGGAAGAAGTCGCGCGGGCGTTCGGCATCGCAGAGAACGTTTGCTGGGCCGGCTTTTTGAGTGGTTCCGCGAAGGCGGCCGCGTTTGCTGCCGCAGATATTTTCGTCTTGCCTTCTTACTCTGAGAACTTCGGGAATGCTGTGGTCGAAGCACTCATCGCCGGCGTCCCTGTGATCGTTTCGGACCGCGTCGGGATCTGCAGGGAACTATTGGAACGCAATGCCGCGCTCGTGGTGCCGTGCGACTCGAATGCAATCTGTGCTGCGATCTCGCGCCTGTTTTCGTCGCCCGAAGAGGCGGCCACAGTAGCGATTCAGGGCCAGCGTGCGGCTCGGGAGCTGTTTTCGGAAGATTCAGTGATAAAGGCACTGCTGAATTGCTATTACGACATCCTTGCCAGAAGCGCTGGAAGAGATAGGAAGCACGTGGAAGCGGGCGCCACGGCCCTCCGCTCTAATTGATGCAACTTTCGACGGTGATCCTCACGCTCAATGAGGAGCACAACCTACCGGCTTGCCTTGAAAGCTTGAAACCGCTCAACTGTCCGGTATTCATTGTCGATTCCGGCAGCCAGGACGACACTCTCGCAATTGCGCAACGCTTTGGCGCCATGGTGTACCAGCATGCGTTTGAAACTCATACTAAGCAGTGGTTATGGGCTCTAGATCAGTTGCCGCTCGGTTCAGAATGGGTGCTGGCGCTCGATGCCGATCAGCGATTGACGCCTGAACTGGCGCATGAAATAGCTGCCGAAACCGCTGCAGGCGCAAACGAGAGCGTTGCCGCTTTCTTTCTGAATCGGCGCCAGATCTTTCGTGGACGATGGATTAAGCATGGCGGATATTACCCGAAATACCTTCTCAAGCTATTCCGCCCGCAATCGGTTGCCTTTGACACGCTCGATCTTGTAGATCACCACTTCTACGTCAGTGGGCAGACCCGAACCCTCAAACATGACCTCATCGAGTCCAATGTCAAAGAGAATGACATTGCATTTTGGATCGATAAACACAATCGTTACTCGACACTCCTCGCCCGGGAGGAGATGCTTCGTGCCGCAAGCGGGCAGCAGATCATCCAGCCCGCGCTCACAGGCAATCCAGACCAGCGAATACTGTTCCTAAAACGTGCGTGGCGTAAATGCCCGCTGCTACTTCGATCCATTGCATATTTCGTGTGCCGCTACTTTTTTCTCGGCGGATGGCTGGACGGTGAGCAGGGTTTCGTATTCCACATTTTGCAAGGTCTCTGGTTCCGCTTGCTGATCGATATCAAGTTGCGGGATTTGCGCCGGCAGGCCACGGAAACGAACAATCTCTCAGGATGTATACAACAGATACGGTCCTCCCCGGCACGAAAGTACTCGTAACCGGTGGGGCTGGCTTTATCGGAAGTCATCTCGTTCAACGTCTCGTTGCCGAAGGTGCTGACGTCACAGTTCTTGATAATTTCTCGCGCGGCCACCGGGAGAACTTATCCTCTGTCCAGAATCGCATTCAGTTAATCGAAGGCGATGCCAGGGATCGAATGTGCGTGGAATTGGCGGTTCGCGGTCGCACAGTGGTTTTTCATCTGGCGGCGCAGTCGAGCGTCTCACGCGCCTCCCTGGACCTGGATGAGTCGTTCAGTTGCAACGTCGCAGGAACTTTTGAAGTTTTGCGCGCCGCGCAGCAGTCGGGCGTTTCGCATTTCGTTTTTGCGTCATCGCGTGAGGTGTATGGTGATCCGCTCAGCCTGCCGGTTTCTGAGGACGCTCCGCTCAATCCAAAAAATGCGTACGGCGTCAGCAAACTAGCGGGCGAGTTGTACTGCAGGGCCTTTGCGCAGCCGTCCTTCCATGTAGCAGTTCTTCGATTGGCGAATGTCTACGGACCGGGAGACACAGGCCGTGTCATCCCGTTGTTTGTGGCGCAGGCGCTCAACAATTGCGATTTGATGTTGCACGGTGGCGGCCAGGTGCTCGATTTTGTATGGATTGACCCTGTCATCGACGCGTTCATCGCCGCCACTTTACCCCCCTGTGCGGGCTGCGTGGTCAATGTTGGTAGCGGTCGCGGGGTAACGATTCGCGATCTTGCCTCGCGCATCATCAGGCTAGCCCGTTCCGGAGCCGCGATCCGCATCATGCCTTCGCGACCGGTTGAAAGCGTCTGTTTCATTGCCGATATGACGAGAGCAGAACAGCTCCTGGGTATCCACCGCACGCCGGAACCTCTGGACAAGCTGAGTTTCCTGCTTGCCTCACTCCGTGCGGCAACAGAAGCAGCTGATCATAATGTCAATCAATATTCTTGGGCTGAACACATATCACGGTGATGCTTCCGCCGCAGTGCTCGTGGACGGGCGTCTTACTGCCGCTATGGAAGAGGAGCGTCTCAATCGCGTCAAACACTGGGCCGGCCTTCCGTCATTAGCTGCAAAGCGCTGCCTCTCTCTAGCCGCTGTGCATCGAATTGATCATTTGGCGATTTCGCGCAATCCCCGCGCAAACTTAGCACGAAAAGTTTTTCGAGTGCTTGCGCATCCGCGGAACATTGGCAAAGCTGCGGATCGCGCTTCGAACAGCGTGAGAATCGGGCGTGTGCGGCAGGATCTACAGGCAGCTGGCGTAGGCGGGCTCGAGACCGCGCGCGTGCACTTTGTCGAGCACCATCGAGCTCACATGGCAAGTGCCTTTTTCGCTTCGCCCTTCGAAGAGTCCGCGGTGATCTCAATCGATGGGTTCGGAGACTTCAGCAGCGTGATGTGGGGCGTCGGCCGTGGCAACCGTTTAGAAGTCAAAGGCGCTGTCCATTTCCCACATTCGCTCGGCCTCTTTTACACGGCATTCACGCAGTTCCTCGGTTTTCCGCATTACGGTGACGAGTACAAGATGATGGGGCTGGCCGCGTATGGTGAACCTTCATTCGCCTCTCGTGTGCGCGAGATTGTGAAGACTCAGCGCGATCAGGTACGCCTCAATCTCGATTATTTTTCGCATCATTGCCAGGGCGTCGAGATGAGCTGGGATAACGGCGAACCGAAACTCAGCCCGGTCTGGTCCAAGCGGTTCATCGAGGCCTTCGGCGAGCCCCGCCGGCCACGGTCGGAGCTGACGCAGCGCCACAGAGACCTGGCGGCGTCTGCGCAGGCGGTGCTCGAAGAAAACTACTTCGCTCTTCTCAATTTCGTGCAGAAGCAGACTGGGCTCCGTTCTGTTTGTCTGGCCGGTGGAGTGGCGCTGAACTGCGTAGCGAACGGCAAGATCTTCGAGTACACGCCTTTCAGGGATGTCTATGTACAGCCCGCCGCACACGATGCGGGAACATCCCTCGGCGCCGCGCTTTATGTTTGGAACCAGGTACTAGGCAGCCCGCGAAACTTCATAATGCGGGATGTGTACTACGGTCCCGAGTACAGCGAAGATGAGATCGTAAGCGCGTTGGATGCATCGGGAGCGCGCTATCACCGCATGGGCGAGCCGGAACTGATCGACCGTACGGCTTGCGCGCTTGCAGAAGGCAAAATCATCGGCTGGTATCAGGGCCGGATGGAATTCGGACCGCGGGCTTTAGGCAACCGCAGCATTCTGGCGGATCCGCGCCGGGCGGAAATGAAGGACATCTTAAATAACCGCATTAAGTATCGCGAACCGTTTCGTCCATTTTGCCCTTCGATCATGCGCGAGTGCGTCGGAGATTACTTCGAGACGGATTATCCGGCGCCATTTATGGTGGCCGCTTACAGAGTTCGAGCGGAGAAGCGAAACGAGATTCCGGCGGCAACGCATGGAGATGGCACGGGCCGGTTGCAAACCGTCGACAAAGAAGTAAATCCCCTCTATTGGAAGCTTCTTCAGCGATTTCGACAACTGACGGGTGTGCCGGTTCTGATCAACACTTCTTTCAACGAAAACGAACCGGTGGTCGACACACCGGCGCAGGCAATCGACTGTTTCCTGAGGACGCAAATGGAAGTGCTTGCGGCGGGACCCTTCCTCACTGTTAAGGCCGACAATATCGGGATTTGCGAGCCCGGCCGCGATGCTTTCGCTGAACAATGCGTCCCATGCGAGTGCTGATTCTGAACCGGAGTTTCTACCCGGACATGGTTCCGACGGCCCAATATTCAGCCCAGCTAGCTTCGGAGCTGGCTGCAACCGGTCACCAGGTGACTGCGCTGACTGGAGTGCGCGCTTACAACGATCCCGCGCGGCGCTTCGCCCGGCGAGAGACATGGCGTGGCATTCATATCAAGCGCATCTATACGCCGGGGCTCGGAAAGAAAGCGAAATGGCAAAGAATCGCTGATCTCGCCAGCTTCGTACTTGGATGCGCCTGGCAACTCATCCTGTTGCCAAAGCAGTCGGTCGTCATCGCACTGACTTCACCGCCTCTGATTGGTTTCCTGGCGGCACTTTTTGTATGGATCAAGGGTGGACAGCTCGTCTACTGGGTCATGGACCTGAATCCAGATCAGGCCATCGCGGCCGGCATTCTAAGGACAAACAGTTTCCGATCCAAAATCCTCGAACGGATGCTCCGGTTCACGTTCAGGTCGTCAAGTCAAATCGTCGTTCTTGATCGCTTCATGAAGTCGCGCGTCTGCGGCCGCGGAGTGCATCCGGCGCGGATCACAGTCATTCCGCCCTGGTACACGGGAGGCCTGACATCAGCCGGCGAACAACGCCGGGAGAATTTTCGCAACAGGCATGGCCTTGAGAGCAAGTTCGTCGTTATGTATGCCGGTAACCACAGCCCTTGCCATCCGCTCGATACGCTCGTGCGCGCGGCGGAGTCTCTGAGCGGCGACAAGGATATTGTCTTCTGCTTCATCGGTGGAGGTGTTGAACACAACAAGATTGCTCAACATGCGGAACGCTGCAAAAATATACTCTGCCTGCCATATCCGCCTGCGGAGAGCTTTACCGATCCTCTATTTGCTGCTGACCTGCAGGTCGTCGTCATGGGAGATGCTTACCGCGGCATCGTTCATCCCTGCAAGGTTTACAACATCCTAGCGCTTGGCACACCGCTGCTGTATATAGGTCCCGCTGGAAGCCACATCACCGACTTGATTGCAAATGACACCTCGGGCGAATGGTCGTACACGGCGCGCCACGGAGAGGTTGAGCTGGTGGCAGCTCACGTGAGGAATGCGAAGCGCCAGGCGCGCCGCAATGTCATTAGCGAGAAACAGCTGGGCGCGCGCTTCTCGCGGCAGATTCTTCTGATGCAGCTTCTAAACGCAATTCAGAATCTTGCGCCTGCTGAGGGCGTCACGATCAAACCGCTTCAGACAGCAGGTATAGGCAACATCTTGCAATGACGTGCGCCCAATCTGCCAACTGCCCGCCCGTTCAAGTTTTGCCGTTGACAAAACGCGAGTGGTCGTCTCTGCTCTGGTTCGGATGGCTGCTGGCCCTCTCGTATGCCTTTGTCCTGATCCGGTTAGGCGAACAGTGGTTGACCGACGACGATATGAACCATGGGATGTTCGTCCCGCCGCTGATTGCGTTCGTCCTCTGGCAGCGATGGTCTCGTTTGCGCCAACTACCCGCGAAGTCAAATGCCTGGGGAGTTCCACTGATGATTACCGGCGGAACTATGCTGTGCATCGGCCCGCCAGCTTTGCCGACTTTTGTCTTTATGTCACGCGTCGGCTTCGTTTTTTCGCTGCTTGGCGTGATCCTCTTTCTGCGAGGCAGCCGCACCCTTTACGAACTTGCGTATCCCTTGCTCCTGGTAATTTTCATGATCCCGCTGCCCGGGTTCATGTTCCAGAAGCTCACAATCCCGCTCCAGTTCCTTGCCAGCATCCTTTCGGAGCATTTGCTCAGTGCGCTAGGTTATTCGGTGCTGCGCGAAGGCAATATTTTGCACCTGCCCGGTCAGACTTTGAACGTAGTGGAGGCGTGTAGCGGGTTGCGTTCCCTGCTGTCTTTATCCTTTCTCGCCCAAGCCTATGCATACCTATTTGACCGATCCGCCTGGATGAGGCTCGCATTGGGGATTGCGATCATCCCGATTGCGGTCGTTGCAAACGCATGCCGGATCGGGCTCTCCGCGATGGTGGCGCAAGTGGACCCGGAATGGGCACACGGGCTCTATCACGCCATTACAGGATGGGCGGTCTTCATCATCTCGTTCCTGCTTCTTCTGATCTTGCATCGGGCGACCAGGTTCGCACTAAATCTCACGCCGTATAGAGCAGCGGTGAATGCGGTTTCTTAAATCGAAGCGGGAGTTGTTGGCGAGCGTTCTGCTCATTATCCAGGCGCTTCTTTACTACGGAGTGTCACGTGCCGAAGTCATACCGGAAATACAGCCCTGGAGCGCGTTTCCGGTGCAAATCGGATCGTGGTACGGAATGGATGCGCCTCTCGATCAGGAGAGCATGGAGCGGCTTCACCCAGACGACTATATGAACCGGCTCTACGCAGAAAGCAGCCAGAGCGCCGCGAGCGCCATTTTCATCGCATATTTCAAGACGCAGCGCGAGGGCCGAGCACCGCACTCGCCCCAGAACTGCCTTCCTGGTTCCGGATGGGAATCTGTCTCGAGTGCCACACGCTCACTTCCGATTCAGCGGTCAGCCCAAAGTGTCGCGGTGAACGAGTACATCGTCCGAAAAGACGGCGAACAGCTGGTTGTGCATTACTGGTTCCAGCAAAACCACCGCGCATTTTCGGATGAAATTAAAGCCCAGTTATACGCGATGCCGGAACTGCTGCTGCATGGCCGGACCGACATCGCTCTGGTCCGCATCGTCACACCGGCCGACGACTCGCTCGAAGGCGCGCGGAACCGGGGTCTAAAGTTCAGCGTCGCCGTGTATCCCGAAATTCGCGATTGGCTGCGATGAGCAAATCCGCTTCGTTATGCTTGCACGCAAGATTCTTCTAAGGCTACTCGTTCCTGTTCTCCTACTGCACTGTGGCTGCATCATAAGCCGCGATGCGGCCAAACAGAGGGACCTCGAGAACGGAAACCGCTTCTTTCGGGCGGGTAAGTGGGAAGAAGCGTCCATTTATTACCGAAAGGCGATTCAAAAGGACGGCCGCTTCGGCGACGCCTATTACAGGCTGGGTATGGCCGAGAGCCGCGAAGGCAATTTTCAGGGGAGTGTTGCCGCGCTCGAACGGGCCGCAGAACTGCTGCCAGGCCGGGATGACGTGCGAATCGCGCTCGCCGATAACTCGCTTGCTTCCTTTCTGCGTGAAAGGACCTGGCCTGCGCACGACCTGGCCGCACGTGCAGCGTCGCAACTTCGCGACCAGCATTCGTTCGATGCTTTTCGTCTGCACGGTCTGATCGCCATGATCGACGGCCGCGCGGATGAGGCTCGCACCTGTTTTGCGCGCGCAAATACTCTGAAACCCATGCAGGCGGATCTGGTTCACGCGTATTCCCAGATGCTGCTCGAAGGCGATGTCTCCCAGGCGCGGGAGGGTGAACAACTCGCGCTCGCACTGATCCGCGTGCATCCTGATTTTCTGCCAATCTACGATGTACTCTACAACCGGTACTCGATAACCAACCGCCCCAGCGATGCCGAACGAATTTTGCTCAGCAAAGCGAGCGGCAATCCGCACGATGGCCACTCGCAGATCCAGCTTGCTTCTCACTACGCGAGGATGGGAAACCAGGCGGCCATGCACAGCTCCATTGACCGTTTGCTGAGCGAGGCGGCGATCCCCGACCGGTTTCTGCAGGCGGGCGATTTCTATGCAGCCGCTCGTCAGCCGGATCTCGCGTTGTCGGTTTACGAACGGGGAAGGGAAGTGCAACCGGCAGAAGCCTTGACATACGACGCGCGGATGATTTCCGTACTGCAGAAAACGGGTCGCACCGGTGAAGCCTCAAGACGATTGGACGCTGCGCTCTCTGAGCACCCGGGCGATGCCGATTTGAAATTTCTGAAAGCCGAGTTGCTGGCGAACTCAGTAATGCCTGACGAGCTAGCGGACTCGCGCCGAATCCTGGAAGATCTGCTCAAAAAAGAGAACCGTGCTTTGTTCCACAACGCGCTCGCGCAGGTCTGTCTCGCTCAGGGCAAGCGCGATGAAGCAGAGCGGCAATTTGTGCAGGCCTCCAATCAACGCGGATATCTCGATCCGTTACGTTCGCTGGCCGCGTTGAAGCTGCAACAAAAGCAGTATCGGAAAGCCGTGCAGTATACCGGGATGCTGCTCAGCTGGTCGCCGGCAGATGCAAACGCACGCATGATTCGCGCTCAGGCGTTGCGGGGGGAAGGGAACACCGCGGCGGCCGAGCGCGAACTGACTTCGTTAGTGAACGATTTTCCGAATACGGCTGAGCCGAAGATGGAGCTGGCAACCCTACGGCTATCTCAAAGGCAATTCAAAGCGGCCCAGACGCTCTTTGCAGAGTCCAAGCCCGCAGCCCCAGGTGACCTGCGCCCGCTTGAGGGTCTGGCTCAGTCGTATTTCGAGGAAAAGCAGCCCGAGAAAGCCCTTATGCTTCTGAGGACTCGAGCGGCGGCTCCAAACGCGCCTCCCAGTGCCCATCTACTGCTGGCCGATGCCGCATTTGAAGCGCGTCAATTCCCACTCGCGATCGATGAATACTCGCGCGCGGCGCAGGATAACAAAATCGCAGGGTACGCCTACCTGCGGTCCGGCGACGCTCTGCTGCAGATCGGCCGAACGGACGAGGCCATCCAACGGTTTCAGCTTTCGCTGGCGAAGTCTCAGGATCGCAAGCGGCCATCCGCAATGCTCGCCCTTGCGTATGACAGGGCCGGCCGAAAAAGCGAAGCAGTTGAAATGTATCGCGAAGCGTTGAAACTCGATCCGGCGAATCCTGTGCTGCTGAATAACCTGGCGTTCGCTATTTCGGAGACGGGCGGTGATCTCGCCGAGGCTCTTGCGCTCGCGCTCAAGGCACAGAAGTTGTCACCGGGCAACCCAGCCATATCCGACACCGCCGGCTGGATCTATTTCAAAAAGCACTCCGTCGATTCCGCCCTCCAGGTCTTTGTCTCAAATGTTCATTTAGCGCCTCACGAACCGATATTTCGTTATCATTTAGCGCTCGCCCTGAAGGAAAAGGGAGATAAATCCGAGGCCCGAGAGACTCTCCTGCTTGCGCTGAGTGATAGACCCGATGCTAGCCAGGAGAAATCTATCCGTGAATTGCTGTCCAAGCTTGCCGAGAATTAGACTTCGAAATCCGGAATTGTCAGGAGGCATGAAGTGAAAATCAGAACTCGTCTCGTGTTTGTCGGACTCGGCGTGGCTCTTATAGGGCTGACCTCCTGTCCGGCCCTCGCTGTAACGGTTGCCTACCAGACTACGGGCAGTTTTAGCCCCGGCCAATCGAACATTACATTCGGTTGTCTTGGCTGCACCACAGACGGCGGAATCGCGTACAGCGGTTTGGATTCAGTAGCGCCCGGCTCGCCAGCGACGGATGCACTCGGCTATTTTTATGTAGTCAATGGAAATTACACAGTTCCCAACAACGTGAACTTTGATCTCACGATCACTGAAACGATGCCCAGCAGCGGCAGCAAGATGATGAGCGGCATCCTTTCCGGTACTATCTCGACCAGCAACGGTGGCGGACTCTCGCTCGCCTTCAACCAAACCAGCGTTACGATCGGAACCGAGACTTTCGAAGTTGCTTCGAAGGATCCCTTCGCGATTCGCAACCACGGATACACCGAATTGGATGCGAACATTTTCACCACATCCAATGCGCCCGAGCCCGCTTTCTATCTCCTCACCGGCACTGCCTTCGCCAGCCTTCTTGCTATGGCAATCCGGAGGCACAGACGAAGTTCCTGATCACTCGACCTTTTCCTATTTAGGGTCGGGCTTCGCCCGCTACCTGGAACGACGGGCGCTTCGCGTCCTCTAAGCTCTTTCCCACCCGGTTCAAAACGAACTTTCCGAATTCCCACCTGTGTATTTAATCCTCACCTCCGGAGTGGCCGCATTCCTGCTCTCCCTCATTCTCACTCCCATCGTCCGGGACATATTCGGCAAGTTGGGAGTGGTCGATCATCCAGACAGGTTTCGGAAACTTCACACGCGGCCCGTCCCACGCGTCGGTGGTATTGCCATCGCGGTCTCGTACGTACTCACCTTTGCGATCGTCCTCTGCTTCCCATTCAATTACGCCGCTGACGCCGAACGCATCATCCCGGGCATTATCAGGCTTTCCTGTGCAGCCGCGATCGTCTTTGCGACCGGCTTCTTTGACGACATAGTCGGCTATCGTCCGTGGCAGAAAGTAACAGGCCAGGTCTGGGCTGCGGTCATTGCCTATGCCGGTGGTGTTCAGATGCACATTGCAGGCTCGCACCCGTGGAATATCATCTGGAATCTGCCGCTCTCCATTCTGTGGTTGATCGGCTGCGCGAACGCCTTCAATCTGATTGATGGACTCGATGGATTGGCTGCGGGCGTGGGGCTATTCGCCACGTTGACAACCCTGGTTGCGGCATTGATCGACCATAACCTTCAACTCGCGCTCGTGACGATGCCCCTTGCGGGATGTCTCGCCGGATTTCTGCGCTACAACTTCAATCCCGCATCCATCTTTCTCGGCGATTGCGGAAGCCTTCTGGTCGGTTTTCTGCTCGGCTGCTATGGTCTGATTTGGGGCGAGCACTCGGCCACGCTGCTTGGTTTGACCGCGCCTTTGCTCGCCATCAGCATTCCGCTGCTCGATACGATCCTGGCCGTCTTTCGCCGATTCCTGCGTGATCGTCCAATCTTTTCTGCGGATCGAGGCCACATTCACCACAAATTGCTCGCGCGCGGGTTGACCGTGCGACGCACTGTGTTGCTGATGTATGCACTGTGTGGCTTTGCTGCCGCACTTTCTCTGCTTGCGCATGCCTTGCGAAACGAACTCGGCGGCTTGGTTGTTCTATTATTCTGCATCGGCGCCTGGATTGGAATACAACACCTCGGCTACGCCGAGTTTTCAACGGCGCGTCAGCTTTTCCTCAAAGGATCATTCCGGCGGATCATCGATACGCAAAGCATGCTGCAGGAACTCGAGAACGATCTGCTTGCGGCGTCCAGCGTAGACGATACGTGGATCGTCATTCAGCGCGGAGCGCGCAACTTCGATTTCAGAGCGGTCTCCATGTGCGTTCACGGCAAGTTCTATCAGGAGATCCTTGGCGCAGGTCCGGCGGCCGATTGGGAGATCCGCGTTCCACTTGGCGCCAATGAGTACATCAACTTTACACGAGCGGTCACGTCCGAATCCATTCCGTTTATCGGGAATTTCATCACAGTCGTTCACAACAGGCTTGCGTCTGAGCCCGAGGCGCATGTTGCATACACAGCCGTTCTTGAACCGGTCGCCAGCGCGCAAATCTGACGTGCATAAGCACCTACTCGCTACAGCTCTTGCCTTGCTCGCGCTAGGTCCGCTCCAGGCTCAAACCAATAAACGGGCTCCGCTGAACTCAGGCAACTTCAACGCTTGTATTCGCGGCTCATCTTCCTGCGATGTTTCGAAGTTATCGCCCGCGGAGATCGCGGCCGTCGCCGTCACCGTCCACAAACGTAATCTCGAAAGTTGCCTTTCCGGTGCCCCTGCCTGCGACCCGTTGCGGCTCACCGCTGACGAAAGCAGGCAATTTGCCGAAACGCGGGACAAGCGGAATTTGCTGCGCTGCTTCACTGGATCTCCGGCATGCGACACTGGCGCGCTGACCTCCCCGCAGACTGCTCAAATGCAGAAGCTCCGGCTGCAGCGCAATTACGAGCTTTGTCTGAAGGCAGCGCAGGGCTGCGATCCGCTCTCCTTGACAGCCGAACAACTCAAGCAGATGTCGAGCGTGTTTCAGCGGCGAAACGTGGAAAGTTGCCGCAACGGTCTACCCGCCTGCGACCCCACGAAGCTTAATCCGGACGATCTGAAACTAATTCACGCCGAACGTGTACGGAGAAATTTCACTAATTGCATGAGCGGGCTGGCCGCCTGCGATCCCCAGCAGATCGCGGATGACCAGACTGCCGCGATGAAGCAATCGCGCGAGCAGCGTAACAAAGCGAACTGCTCCAACGGATTTTCCAGCTGTGATCCGGCCCAGCTTCCGGCCACAGACCGCGCGCAGGCAGATAAGGCTCTGCGCGAACGCAATCTCGACGCCTGCATTTCAGGAAGTAGCCAGTGTGACCCCTCCGTGCTCACCAGCGGTGATCTCGTTCGAGTAGCGGATGCCTACCAGCGCAGAACGGCAGATTCGCACCGCAGCGGACAGTAGAGCTGCGATCCTCCCCTCCTGCCCTATCAACCACAACGCTTAATTCGCAAGTACCTTGAGATCCACATCCAAATGTGTGATCGAGGCCGGATTCGTGAGCACGAAGCATACCGCCGTATTCGCGCTCAGAGCGGTTTTCCATCCAGATAACTGCGAATCCTGATATTTGAGTGCGGAAGAAATCGTCGGCATATCCGACGCCGTAATGCTGGATGCAGATGCAACTCCGGTGTAGGATGCGTATGGCACGGTGCGGATATCGACGGTTGCATTTCCTGCTTGATCGGCAAGCAGAGTGACCTGCTGAATCGTCCCCGCGAAGTCAATCGTCTCGCAGGACGATCTGGATGTCACCACCCCACCTTCATTATCAAAGCTAAGACGGATTGTCCTCACGTTCTGGTTAGTGGTTGACCCGCATGGCGCTCCCGCGTCAGTGGCATCTTTTGCCGAACCCACCGAAAGGCAATTTCCGCTGGTCCAGGTTCCGGCAGCGGTCGCGAGTTGCGTTCCGGAACCGGTCAGGACGTTTGCGGCGAATGCGCTAGTACCGAGTTGACCTCCATCTGCAGCATTCGTGTGCCCGTGCATCGCGTTAATGAAGCTGCTAATAACCGGATTATTCAGAATTGGATTGGATGAAAGGACAAAGACATTTCCGGATCCGGTAGTCGGGGCCGTCGTCAGCCCGTTGGCGCCGGTTCCGATCACGGGCGCACCCGAGGTGAGCGGCGTGCTGGCATACACCGCCTTGCGCCAGGCACCCCCATCAAACCAGTTAGGCGTGTTAGTGGTATCGAAACTGAAGTCGCCCGCGGCAGGAGCGCTGGGAAGCGTGCTGCCGGTGAAATTGAATGGAGCCGTCGTCGCGCTTGCAGAGAACGAGTTCTTCTGGCCGGAGGTCCATGTCTGTGGCGCATTGAGAATGGCGATGCGAGATGTATCAAGCACCGGCTGCACGGTTATCTCACCTGCCCCACTGACTAGTGACCAGGTGAGATAGTTGTTGCTGCCACTCAGAAACTGCAGTACTGGCTGCGTGCCGATGTTATTTCCCGCCGAATCCTGAATACTGAGATTCCCGATGTTCGCCCATACGTTTGGCTGACCGCAGACGTAGAGGTTTGTGCCGGGCTGCGCGGCGGAGTTGAACAGAATCTGCCCGAGCTGGCACGTTGCAGGTAGGCTGCTCGCTACAGTAAGGGGCCTGGTGAACGGGAAGTTGGAAAAATCCGGATTCTTGCTTTGTGTCGCAAGATTGATGCTGGTTTGGGAAAGCCCGGGAATCGCTGAGAGCAGCATCAAGAGTGCGGCCCGTCGTTTACTGTTTCTGTCCATGAGGTAGCTCCGGTCGCACGATCACACGCCGGCCGCGCATGTGGGGTGGTCTCGCCGTTGTTAAACGCTTGATGGTGTTGAGCAAAACGAAATGATGGATCACTGTGAATGCTATTCGGGCCGCCGGCCGGATTGTCCGGTTTCGCGCAGATGGCAGCTTGCGGGCTATTAGCGAACCCCACTCCCATCACGTTTGCTCGAAATTTCGTAAACATCGCCAAACCATGAGCTTGACGTTGGAACACAGCGTATGTCGATGGGCCCGCTGCGACTCTGAACGCGCGATGCGCATTGCTCACAAGACGCTTCTAATCCTCTGTCTGCTCCCGATTGCGGCCGATGTGCTGGAAGCACAGACAGCCATAGGAACGCTCACGTATCAGGATCAGACCGGCGCAGCCGCGCCCGAGCAGAACCTCCGGTTTTCAACACTCGACGGCTCCGGGCCGATTCCAGCCGGTCTTAATTACAAATCCAATCGCGTCTTGAATGCGGCCGGGCAGCAGGTCGCGTGGCAACAGATGTCGAACGGAGATCTCATGGTTCGCACCAGCATGCCGCCTTCGAAGCTGCCGTTTGCAACAACGGCACTAGCGCGGTCCGGTAACAGCCTGACATTTTCAGATCCGCTAGAAGTCGGCGTGCTTGCCGGTGAATGCCGCTGTCGAATTCGTCGCGACAACCGGCGCTGTGCTTCCTTCGCCGTTGCTCCCGCAAACGGTTTACTACGTGCAGAGCTGCACGGATGTGTCGGGCAACTTCGCATACACCGTTTCCAGTGCCTACAATGGTTCGGCCGTCGCGTTTACAAGCAACGGCGCCGGAATCTTCTTCATGCAATACCTTCCATTCGTGGTTTCCGGTTCTGAGCTGCTGTCCGGCGGGCACGGATACAGCAATGGAGATACCGTCGAGTTCGAGTCCACGGATTCCGGAACGCTGCCGGCAGGGTTGAGCGCCAACACTTTGTATTTTGTTTGCAATACAACCGTCGGATCTGTTCCAGGTCTCAATCACACCGGATTGTTCGAGCATCGCCGCTCTTACGTCAGCCGGGAGTGCGGTTCCGGAGATCCTCAGTACTAAAATCTGGGCTCTTCAAACGGGCGCCGCGACAAACGTTGCACCGGTCAACGGTCCACACGTTGTGATGAAAGGCAACAACTGGGAGATCACAAACAGTCTCACTGGGATCAGAATTCCCACCGTCGCGTACCAGAACTCGAAGTCATTTGCACTTGCCCCGATTCAAGGCTTGCAGCTTGCAGACGGGAGTTGGACGCCGGCTGTGGGCAACCTGAACTATGACAATTCCGGAATACCGGCGCAGTACCTTGTGCCGCCAACGGTGGCGAATGCCAGTGTCCCGACAGGTTATACAACCGTATTCACCGAGAATGGCTTACTCGAGATTTCGCTCCAGGTATCGCTCACGGTAAACCGCGGTCTTCATTACGGACCCACATTCACGCCGGCCGTAAACTTCGCCACGAACACTTTCACCGGTGGAATCGATGGCGTTCCTTACGCTTTCTCCGTGGCGTCCAGCACGATTCCGTCGCTGACAACGGGATCGATCGTATACGCCACGAACGTAGTGAAAGCCACTTCGTTTCAGGTCGCGGGGTCGCCGGGAGGAACTCCCATTTCTGTCGGGTCCAGCGGCTCGGCGACTTTCAGGCTCGTCACGCAGGAACCCGGGCCGGGCTTCTATAGCGTCACCGCCACTCTCGATGCAAACACCAAAGCGGTCGAGATCCTCGAAGATCACAATATTCACGACTACAATTACAGCCTGAACATCCGTCCCAACCTCGTCGCGGATACGGGCCGTTTTCGTACAACTGGATTGAGCCCGCTGGCAAGCGGCGATTTTGGCTGCGCGTCCGTGAGAGTGCCTGTTACGAGTCTGCGGCTGAGCGGCTCTACACTTACGATCACGGCTCCGGCACACGGGATAACAGGCACGAATCCGCAGATTCAGCTCGCCAATACAGCCGGGATAACGAACGCGAATAACCAGACATTTACGGTGACGGTAGTTGATGTGAACACATTAACCGTGGCGTGTGCAAACTGCTCGGGAACAAGCGGATCTGGCGGATATCTGCGCTCGCAAAGCAGTTCTTTTATTCCGTCAGTCGATCTTTTCCTAGACCTGCTGGGTGCGGATCGCTTTAGCGGCCTGAGTTGCGCAACATATAGCATTCGCCCGCTTGGATCGCAATATCCGCCGAATGATAACCAGCAAACGGGCTGGTATTGGATGCTTTACAACTCGCAAGGCGGAGCAAACAGCAATGCGGTGGGCCTCTTTCTCGGCAGAGGTTCGCAACAATACATGGCGGAAACAGATCCTCATGGGCCGGGAGTTTTCGACAAGCCCAGCACATCTGCGCAGGGGTTTACGTTCTGGGATTTGGGATTCAATAACGCGCAGGTCTACTACACAGGCGAGATCAAGCGTCCCATAGGTTTCTGGGTGAGTACGAATTCAGACATTCTGAACCCAACTTCGGTCCAACCAGTCAGTATTGTGCGAAATTCGGTGGCAGGCATTAATTTGAGCAAGGCGAATTCGTATCAATTGAATTATCCAGACCCGCCAAACGGTTGGCCTTATCTCTATTTGTCTGACGCCGGAGCGGCGGGGCTTCAATCCACGCTGAAGAACAGCACGTCCTTATGCGGCTCTGCGAACTGCCTGTACAGCGCGATTCAGTCCGATCCGACGCAACAGCAGCTTGCTTTACTTCTGACCGACAACACGGCGGCTCGAGTTTCATACAACGTGGCGCAATTAACGAAACAACTGCAAACCTTCGCGAACGGGTTTTATACGGTTGGCAATCTGGACAACAACCTCTTGGGATATCAAGGTGCATATCCATGCCCCGAAATCAGGGCCTGGCGAATCTTGTTTTGAAGAGTTCAGTCGCGACGAACTGGCAGAAGAGCATCGCAAAATCGTTCCTTGCTTATTGCGGGTGCTTCCTTTGGGATTCTGATTTCCAAAGCTCAGACCCGTCGGTTTCCTTCGGGCTCGCAAACCAGCAGAACCAGTTCCTGCAGGAGCAATCGCAGATTGCCGCTCAGATCTATACGCACCCGCTGATGTCTACGTACTACGCGCCATCGATTCAGAATATTCAGTCGAACGTGCTCGGCAGTCTGAGTCCATATGGCTCAGGATATGCATCTTGGCATTATCAGAGCGCCGCTACGCAACTGGGTCTTTTCGGCTGGCTCACGTTGCTCAACAATTCTTCGCTCGGAGCTTCGCAGAGCGGTGTTGGACAGTTTCCGACAATCGGCTTATTCGGTGATTGGTATCTGAGCGGAATCACGCCTCCCGAAGTTCGCTATGGGACGACGCGCATGTACATATCGGACGGCGATGGTAACACAGAGCCGGAGACTGATCCCGCGCTGTTGGCGACACTGTTGAAGAACAGCTCGCCCACGCGTGCATCAAAACTGGAATACATATGGCAAAGTGAGGGGCTGAGCACCTCGACGATCAGCAGCTTTTTCGCTCCATCGTTGCTGGCTCTTGATTTCACAATCCCAGCAGTTGATCCGCAGCTAACGTCTCAACACGTCCCCGGATATCATTCAATGCTCAGATCCGGGTGGAACACTCAGTATGAAAATGCAGTTGATTTTCTTTACGGCGGATTTTACTCAGCGCAAGGGCATGCGCACACTGATACGGGGCGTGTTTCGGCTTATCTGCTCGGTGCCCCGCTCAGCATCGATTGGAACCCGAACCTGTACAATCCCGAGGTGCCGGGGCGATTCCAGCACAGTACAGTCTGCCTCGATAGCGAGCTGGCGCCGACTGCCTGGAACCAGCCGAACGCACCTTTGACGGCGTGCCAGAGCGTTTGGAGTGGATCGCAGAGCCAACCGGACGCCTCCACTCAGCTCATTCAGACGTCCACGTTTTCCGGTTCCTCGTCAGCCACGGCGAGCTGGACCAAGCCCCAGCCCGACGGAACGGTTTTCCAGCGGGGTGTCACGCTACTAAACTACGACCCGAATTTCGCCGTGATGCATGTTTACGATTCGTTCTCTTGCAGTAATGGATCGGCGTCGTGTCAGGCTGCCGGTGCGAAGACGCTGACTTGGAATCTGATGGCGGCAACGAACTATTCGGGGTCGGGAAATAGTATGACGGGCACCGGAGTCGTCGTTTCAACTCCGGCAGGTGGCTATACGCCTACCCCGGCGCTCAATTTGAACAACAATGCCGTTGTCCCGAGCAGCGGTCCCGTATATACGTTGACGGGAACCGGATTGCAACGGTTCGCCTTTACCGGAATGCCCTGGAGCAGGCACGCGTCGGGAGGAATCGATTTCGATCTGTACACCCATGCGGCAAATGGCTACGAGTTCCTGATCGGGAATTGGTGTGACTCTCAGAACAACAACAATACCGGGAACTGCGCGCTGGAATCGCAGGATGTATTTCGTTTGCATGGGAACGGTAACTTCGATACCTGGATCGTTGCCCGCACCAAGGGCAGCGCGGATCCGCTGGTTACGCTGCAAAACTGCGGAATCCAAGTCGTGCTTAGCGGAACGTTGTGCTTCGATCAGTCGTACTCGCAGTACGATGACGGCAAGGGAACGGAAAGCATTGCGACCTACGATGCGAGCGCTCACGCGGCATTCGGAATATCCATCTTGGGGAGCCCCGCCGAGTGTGTGCGCACCTCGACCGCGATCTCGTGCACCGCGCATGCGTGGACGCCAGGAGTGAGCAGCATCTCTCTGCCATCGGGCTATTACGCTCAGCAGGCGACAGCATACGATCGCGCCGGAAATGTGGCTGTGTTCTCTGCGAATGGACTGGCAGCCCAGTTAACGTTTTCAACTGCTGCAACAACGCTGAGAACCGTCTCGCTGACAGCACCGATGGGAGCTGCTACATGGCAGCTCAGGCTCTCGACCACGGGGATTAATGCAACGACACCGTTCATTACCCAAGTGGATGGCGGAAAGAATGTCTCGATCAAGGCGCCGCCCGGCGGTTACCAGGCCCAGTGGGTCTCAGGAAAGAACCAAAGTCAGATATTCAGTCTGACAATCCGTTAGAACGCGCGCTAAACAGCTCCGGCGAAGGCTTCCATGGCTAGAACCGTCACTGCTGGTTTAGTGATAATACGGCGAATCAGCGCAATCTCATATTGGTCGGTGTGCGCTTGTGAACAGGTGAGTTCAATCAATCCCTCGTCTCGTAACGGATCGTCGTCTGCAGGCAGCGGAGCGAAACCTTCTCGACCGCATATCCTGCATTTGAATGTTCCGTATTCTATCGACATAGGGATTACCCCAATTGTAGCGAAACGAGAGTTGCATTGAAAGCGAAAAAAACTTTGCCCCCTAGCCGTCTACGTGAAGCTCACATTCTGAAAATCCGCCTTTGCCGGCTCGTTTTTACCGGCCTCCGGCATGCTCGCTCGAGGGAGGTATGATGCCCTTCAAACGCATGTAAACCGATAAGATGCCATATTGCTCGGCATCGTGCGTGGTGTTGCCCATCAACGCTGCTAAGCGGGAGTGCTGGCCGCGCGGTGTCTGGATCATCTCGGTCATATTTGCATCCGTGAGGGAGCTGTATGCCTTATCACATTCGGCGAAGGCTTGGCGAAGCGCGTCTACGATTGCAGGTTTCGTTTTAAGATCCGAGGGAACACTTTTTTGCTCTCCCGTAACGGCGCCGCATGAGTGCATCTGAGCGCTGATGACGTGCTGCATCACTTCTGCGAACGTTCGGATGTCGGGTGTCGGCTTGAAGCTGTAGTCCTCTTCAGGAACTTTTTCGGCGGTCTTCATGAGATTGTTCTTCACCGATTCATAGGCTTGTTTTACTTCGGAAGCTACCCCTCCGGATTGTGCAAAGAGTGTGCTGCAGGCCAGTGCAGCGGTGCCTAGCAGTCCTACAAGAAATCGTCGAAAACGGGTCATCTTGATTTCACCTCCATGGGCGTGAACGCGTTCGTTATTGTATGTCACCGCGATCGATCGAATCTAATCGCTTTGCGATACTGATGAACATTCATGCAGATCTTTGCCCGTCTATTGTTCGGCGTTTGTTTTTGTCTGTTGTTGAACGCGCAGCAGGTGTTTCCGGAGCTGTTCAAGAGTTTGCAATGGCGATTAATCGGTCCGTTTCGCGGCGGGCGTTCGATCGCGGTGAGCGGTGTGCCCGGCGGTGGTACTACGTTTTACTTCGGCTCGGTTAACGGGGGCATTTGGAAAAGCGATGATGCGGGAGCCGTCTGGACCCCGCTTTTCGACGGGCAGCCGATAGGATCAATCGGCGCACTGGCCGTGTCGCCCTCCGATCCCAACGTCATTTATGCCGGCACAGGCGAGTCCGATATCCGGTCCGATCTGGCCTCCGGAGACGGTGTGTATAAATCAACGGACGGCGGCAAGACATGGTTGAATATCGGGCTCAAACATACGCGGCAGATCAGCAAAATCGTGGTTCATCCGCGCAATCCGAATATCGTGTGGGTCGCGGCGCTCGGCCATGCGTATGGCCCGAATCCGGAACGTGGCATTTTTCTCTCCGAGAACGGAGGTTCGACATGGAAACATGTGTTGGACAAAGGACCGTCTGTTGGCGCGGCGGACATTGCAATCGCTACCGATCACCCCGAAATTCTGTTCGCCGCCATCTGGGAGGCGCATCGGCCGCCGTGGAGCACGTATGCTCCGATCGGAGGACCGGGAAGCGCCGTATTCAAGTCAACGGACGGCGGCGCTAGTTGGCAGCCAGTCTCCGGACATGGATTTCCGGACGGCCCTCTCGGACGCATTGGTCTGGCCATCTCATCGGGTACGAACGGTCAACGAATTTACGCCGCGATCGAAGCGGAGCGGTCGAAAGCAGGCTTGTACCGTAGTGACGATTGCGGCCAGTCCTGGACACGTGTAAACAGCGATCCACGCATCACCAGTCGTGGCTGGTACTTCAATTCCATAACTGCAGACCCGAATAACCCGGACATTGTTTACGACCCGAACGTTGCGTTTTACAAGCTCAGCGATGGTGGCAAGACACTCACGATCATTCGCGGCGCGCCGGGCGGAGACGATTATCACCAGGTTTGGGTTGATCCGGCAGACAGCCGGCACATGGTTTTGGGAAGCGATCAGGGAACAACCGTCACACTCAACGGCGGCACAACCTGGAGTACCTGGTACAACCAGCCGACCGCGCAGTTTTATCACGTAATCGTCGACAACGCTGTTCCGTATCACGTCTACGGAGCGCAACAGGATAGTGGAACTGCGGCAACGCCTGCGAGCACCACACACAGTCAGATCGATCTGCGCGATTGGTTCTCGGTTGGCGGCAGCGAGAGCGGTTACATTGCGCCTGATCCAGCCGATTCCGATATTTTCTACATCACCGATACGTTTGGCAGCGTGGGGCGGCTGGACAGGCGGACCATGCAGACGCAGAACATTGCACCCTGGCCGCTGCCGGGTTTCGGTACCGAGATCAACGAGCGTAAGTATCGCGATCCGTGGACACCAGTGATCGTCTTTTCACCCGTTCAGCACAACGCGCTATATCTTGGAACTCAGTATGTGATGCGCACCCTCGATGGCGGGCTGCACTGGGACCGCATCAGTCCTGATCTGACCGGCGCGGACACTGCGCTCACATCGAAGCCTAGGGGAAGCAGAAAAAACAACGGTAACACTGGACAACGCGAAGCAGTTGGGCTATGGCGTCGTCTACACGATCGCACCGTCTCCGCGCTCAGCCTCTGAAATCTGGGCGGGCAGCGACACGGGATTGATTCACGTCAGTCGAAACGCCGGTAGAAGCTGGGCCGATGTAACGCCTCCGGAGATCACACCCTGGAGCAAAATTACACAGATTGAGGTTTCACATTTTGCTCCAGGTGAAGCCTATGCGGCCGTTGACCGGCACCGGTTGGATGATCAGCAGCCATACCTATATCGCACTCGCGATTTCGGTAAGACCTGGACCAAGATAGTTGCTGGCATCGATTCGAATGCTTTCCTAAACTGCATCCGGGAAGATCCGAGCGCGCAAGGGTCTGTTGTTTGCGGCAACAGAGACCGGCGTCTATGTCTCGTTAGATGATGGGGATCACTGGTTGTCGCTAAAGCTGAATCTGCCTGTCACTTCGATCCGTGATCTGGCGGTTCATGGTGATGATCTGATCATTGCGACACATGGCAGATCGTTTTGGGTACTGGATGACATTACGCCTCTGCGTGAAATGAACGATTCAGTAAGCGCCGCGAACGTTTGGTTCTGCAAGCCTGGCCGAGCCGTGCGCATGAAGAGCGACAGCTTCGTCGGCACGCCTCTTCCGCCTGATGAGCCGCAGGCAAAGAATCCGGTCCCCGGCGCATACCTCGATTACTTCCTGCGCGAACAGGCGAACGGCCCTGTGGTGCTCGACATTCTTGATAGCCAGGGAAAACTTGTTCGTCATTTCTCGAGCGCGGACAAGCAGCCTGCTCCGCCGGCTAATGTTCCCGTCGCGCCACGCTGGTTCCCGAAACCGCAGACGCTCAGCGCCGAATCGGGTATGCATCGATTCGTGTGGGATCTGCGTTTTGGCCGTTCCGGCTCCAATCTGACCGCTGACAGCGACAACGACGAAGAGGAAACGTGGGTCGGCCCGCTGGTTCTTCCCGGTTCTTATACGGCGAAGCTCACAGTGAATGGTCATACTTACGCGCAACCGATTCACGTGACAATGGACCCGCGAATACGCGCCACCGCCTCCGAGCTTCAGGATCAATTCCGCTGGGGACAGCTTTCCTTCGACAAAATGATTCAGGCGAGGGAAGGAGTGATGCAGATCCAAGCTTTGCAGCAGGTTCTCGAGAAGGTGCAGCCCAATGACGCGGCGCTCGTTAATCAACTGAAAATGGCGAAGGAAGCTTCAGAGCGTATCTTGAACGGAGGCGACCTTGGACGGAATCAGGGATTACAGAGTGTCAGCCGTTCTTTGACGATCGTTCTGGGTTCGGTTGAAAGCCAGGATCGCACTCCTCCGTCGCAGGTCATCGAACTGTATCGCGAGGCTGACACGATCCTGCAGGCGAGACTCGCCGAATGGAATAAGTTCAAACGGGACTCGCTGCCGGCTTTGAACCGGCAGCTCCAATCGGCGGGTCAGCCTGCCATTCAGTTATCGATGCTGAAGAAAGCGGCCCAGGAAAGCCTGTCGAAATAGCTCAGGCGGTGGTCGTGCGGGAAGTGGAGCTGACGAAAGAATCGCCCGCGACCCGGCGCAGTGCCGTTGCCGCGGCGTTCGGCAGGAGCGACCAGACCTTTTCTGCCGTAGCCCGTTCCTGAGCCTGTATCGAACGCGCAAGCGATTCCGTTTCGGTATCGCCGGCGGCTGCCGCGACAGTCGCAAGCGCTTCGTACATGGCGACTTCACTGCTCTCGACCGCGAACGCCATGATCAGGTTCTGTGTCGTACGTTCTTCTTTTTCGTGACCGATCTGAGCGCTCTTGGGGCTCAAGCCAAAGATGTGTGCCAGCAAGCTCTTGGCTCCCGACGGGCTACCGCCGAGCGCCTCGAGACGGGCGGTCAACCTTTCATACTGATTCTTCGTTTCGAGAGCATGCTGGTGGAACGCCGCTTTTGCGGCCTCATCATCGCCCTCGCTAGCAAATCCCTGTAGCTGGGTTTCGAAGCTCTTTTCGGCCGCGATCGCGTCTTCCAGATAGCGCTTAATTACATCCAAACTCGTTTCAGCCATATTTACTCCTTTTCCGTGTGGCAGTCCTCTGTCTGACTGCGTGCGGGAAGGGCTGTTTCCGCGGACAAATACGAAAAGCGGCAGTTGCCCGATAAGGACGCTGCCGCTTTTTGTGTAATGAGCAGGTATTTAGAACTTACTTGCGCCGCCAGCGGCATTGTGCGACCAGGGAGCGGCTTGATACGTCCAGTCGCGGCTTGCATAATCGCTTGCAGTCAGGAAAATCATGATCAGGAGCCACACCAAGCCGGCGACGACGAAGAGTTTCGTCAACGGCGTAGTGAAACGGACGCCCATGAAGATCCAGACCACGAGGGATGCTTTGAAGCCAGCGATAATGAGCGCGATGACGATGTTCATCCAGCCCATGTCGACATAGGAAACACCCGTGGTCATGCCTGTCAGGCACATGAGCGCGAGCCAGACCAGCACAAGCGTCCGGACTTTGGGAATGTGGGCGTGAGCTGTCATCTGCGGTGTCCAATCAGGTAGAGTAACGGGAACAGGAAAATCCAGACGATATCCACGAAATGCCAATAGAGGCCAATCATTTCAACCGGTGAATAGTAGTTTGCGTTGAAGGTTCGGCGATAGGCCTGGATCAGGAGATAAGTCAGTAAGCCGAGGCCGACGATCATGTGAAGAGCGTGCATGCCGGTCATGCAAAAGTACAGGAAAAACAAAATCTGCACATGCTGGGCATACTGCGCGATCGGATATTCAAAGCCAAAACCCGGCACAAGATGCTCAACCCACTTGGCGTGATATTCGAAGCCCTTGATCACAAGGAAGGTGGTTCCAAAGATCATGGTTAGGATCAGAAATAACTGCAGGTGCCGGCGATTGCTCATTTGGGCGGAGCGAACCGCCATGGCCATCGTCAAGCTGCTGCAGATCAGAACGGCCGTATTGGTACCGCCGAGCACTACGTTCATGTACTCGCTGGTGCTCGCGAAGGCACCGATGTACATGTTGCGGTAAATGGCGTAAGCGGTGAACATGCCGCCGAAGAACAGGACCTCCGTGATCAGAAAGGTCCACATGCCGAGCGTGGCAGCATCCATCTGCTGCTCGGCGGTAGCGAAGTGATGCCGCAGGTGCAGTTCCTGCGCGGTAGGTTCATGCCCTACCGGGGCGAGAGTATCAGCCAACGACTTCCTCCAGTGGGCCGTAGTTGTAAGCTTCTTCGGTCACGATCGGTGTTTCATCGAAATTGAATGTGGTGGGCGGCGATTGCGTCTGCCACTCGAGTCCCGCAGCGCCCCACGGGATTCGGTCCCGCCTTGGGACTGTATTTCAAGGACCAGAAGAAATAGACCATCGGGATCAGGTAGCCGATTCCCAGAATAGAAGCGCCGGCTGTAGAGAGCACATTGAGAGCCTGGAACTCCGGCGGGTAGGCATGATAGCGCCGCGGCATCCCTAGATAGCCCAGAATGAACTGCGGGAAAAAGGTCAGGTTGAACCCGATGAAGACGATCAGCGCGGCAAACTTCGACCAAGCCTCCGGGTACATGCGACCGGTCATCTTTGGCCACCAGAAGTGCAGGCCGCCCATAAACGCCATCACCATGCCGCCAACCATCACGTAATGGAAATGCGCGACGATGAAGTAAGTTCCGTGCGTGGCGACATCCGTTCCGAGCGCGGCCAGGAACAATCCGGTCAAGCCCCCGATGGTGAACAGACCGATAAATCCGAAAGCGTAAAGCATCGGAGTGTCGAACGAGATTGAGCCCTTGTACATGGTAGCGGTCCAGTTGAAAACCTTGATGGCCGATGGCACCGCGACCATAAAGCTCAGGAATGAAAACGCGATGGCAGTATAGACGCTTTGACCAGTGACAAACAGGTGATGGCCCCACACCACGAAGCTTAAAACGGCGATAGCCATGCTTGAAAATGCGACGAAGTTATATCCGAAAATGCGCTTGTGCGAGAAGCAGGAGACGATTTCGCTGATAACTCCCATTCCCGGCAGAATCATGATGTAGACCGCCGGGTGCGAGTAGAACCAGAACAGGTGCTGGAACAGGATCGGATCGCCGCCGATTGCGGGGTCAAAAATGCCGACATGGGCGATGCGTTCAAAGGCGAGCAGCAGAAGCGTAATTGCCAGAACGGGCGTCCCGAGAACCTGAATCAAACCGGTTGCATAGTTCGACCAGACAAAAAGCGGCAGGCGCGACCATGACATTCCTGGCGCACGCATTTTGTGAACGGTCACGATGAAGTTGAGACCGGTGAGAATTGACGAAAAACCCGCGGTGAAGACGCCGAACGCGGCAGCCAGAACGTAAGAGTTCGAGAATGTGGTGCTATAGGGGGCGTAAAAGGTCCAACCCGTATCCACCCCGCCGCGCACGACTGCGTACATGGTCAGAATGGCGCCGATCACATAGATGTACCAGCTCAACAGATTGACGCGCGGAAACGCCAGATCTTTGGCGCCGATCATGATCGGTATGAGAAAGTTCGCCAGCGTTGCGGGTATCGAAGGGACAAGGAAGAAGAAGACCATGACGATACCGTGCATGGAAAACAGCCGGTTATAAGTTTCGGCTGAGAAGATGCCTTGCGGTTCGAGCAGGTTGATGCGGAACAACACCGCCATAAAGCCGCCGACGAAAAACATCAGCGTGATGGAGATCAGGTAAAGAATAGCGATGCGCTTGTGGTCCGTCGTGAATAGCCAGCTTTTCCAGCCGTGTTCCACGTTGAGGTAGTTGACGGTTTCCTCGGCCGTGATTTCAGGTGTTCCGTGCGCTAATGTTGCCATTGATTTCTCACCTCTACTTCTTTACCTGCGTTGCCCCTTGCTGACCCGGCGTATTCGCCAGCGACGAAGCGCGTCCCCCGCGGGAAGGCGTAATCGGCGGCGGTGCTCCGCCTGCCTGCTGTGACGCCGGGGTAGAGGGCGAAAGAGACTTGATATACGCGATCAGCTGAATGACGTTTTCCTCCGAAAGCTGGCCTTTAAAGTTGGGCATAACGTTGGGTTCGAAGCCGGCCACGATTTTGGCGTTCGGATCGAGAATCGATTCGCGGAGATACGCGTCATCCGCGGTAACCGTTCGCCCATCGGCCAGTTGTACCGGCTTGTTATAGACACCGCGGAGCATCGGACAGCGGCCCTGGGTATCCAGCAAGTGGCAGGTCGAACAGCCGTTCTGTTGGAACAGTGCCTGGCCCTGCTCGGCGAGGCTGCCCTGTGCGCCGCCGCCGCTCGCCCAGTTTGCGTACTCGCGGGGTTCCATGACATAAACCCACCCGATCATGCCCGCATGCTGATTACCGCAGTACTCAGTGCAGAACAGATGATATTGGCCAGGTTTTGTGGGCGTAAACCAGAGACTGTCATAGTGGCCGGGAATAACATCGTGGCGCACCCGAAACGCCGGAATGGAAAAGCTGTGAATGACGTCTTCAGACGCCATGGTCAATTTGACCGGCTGGCCCACCGGGACGTGTAGGGCATCGATCTCGCGCGAGCCGTCCGGATACTGAATCTTCCACATCCACTGCTTGCCGGTCACAAAGACTTCCATCGCGTCCTTCGGTGGATTTTGCGCCTGGAAGAAAAGCTCAGCGCCCCACCAGAACATAATCAGCATGATCAGAAACGGGAGAATAGACCAGGTAAGCTCGAGTTTGGTCGATCCTTCGATCTGCACCGCGTCGACATTCGGGCGCCGCCGGTACTTAAACGCGAATATGATAATGGCGATAAAGATGAGCGCCGTCATGACGACGGAGACTATTACTTCAAAAATGTACAGGTTATCGATGGGACCGGCCTGTTGAGATGCCGCTGTCGGGAAAAGCTGCAGTTGTGCAAGCAGGGGAAGCAGTCTAGCCGACATGCCGCACCTGCTTCCACGCTCTTCGCGTTTTCTTGTCTTTGTCGTTTCGCATCAAAAGATACAGAAGACCGGCCAGCATAATGACCGTGAAGGCGCCCGCGACTTTCAGAATGTTGATGATCGCCAGCGTGTACCTGCCCTGCGTGGCGTCATAGTGAAAGCAGAACAGCAATACGTAATCCACGGCACTGCCGATTTTGTGCTGTGAGGCATCCACCAATGCCATACGCACGTCAGCCGCGGTATAGTCGATGCCGTAGAAGTATTTCGACATTTTGCCATCAGGCGTTGCGATCATGATGCCGCCCGCGTGCACGAACTGCCGTGTCTTGGTGTCCCAGCGATAGCGGAACCCGACAGCATCGGTCAGGCGCTGGATGGAGGCTTCATCTCCGGCGAGAAAGTGCCATCCGGCATCGAACGCAGCCGGACGGCCGAATTCGGTCCGGTATTTGGCCTTTGTCTCTGCCGCCTGCTGGGGCGTATCCTTTGGGTTGAAACTGACCACTACGACGTTGTAATCGCGGCCGGGGGTGAGCGAGATCCGCTTCATCGTCGCGACAGTCTCATGCAGGCTCATCGGGCAGAGGCTTGGGCACGTGTAGTAAACGAGCGACAGTATGACCGGCTTGTCGCCAAAGTACTTCCATAGCGCGACGGGTTGATTGGCCTCGTTGCGGAAAGTCAGATCGAGCGGCAGCTGCGAATTCAGCTTCTGTTCGATCGTTACTCCCTTTGTAAGCGACGGACGCGCATAGGATGCTTCAAGCATCCCGGCTCCCGCCAGCAACACACACGCGCTTACCAACAAACTACTGCGCATGCTTCTGAATCTCTCCTTTAATCTGCGGCCTCTGATACGGCGCCGGCATCTCGTTGATGCTGCCGGCGAAGTCACGTCCGCCGCCCCCGGGAGTGGTTAAACCTTGCGGTGCGTCGGCAGCAATCTTGAGGCGCGGAACTACTGCATTCATGGCAACGCTGATGGGGACATGAACGCGGCCGTCGGGATCCTTCCCATAGCTGTTTAGAATCTGGTCTTCGCGCTGGCGCATCTCTGGCAGCTCTTCCCAGGGATGCACCTGCAGCTGCGGCGCGGGTGGAAGCACTCGCGCGGGCGCGAGCGGGCTGGCGGGTGGGCCTGCCGGATGCTCGGCTGCGAGATACTTTTGAATTCCGATTGTCAGCCCGAAAGCGAAAAGCAGGGTTCCCCCGATGATCGCCAGCGACCAGATCACGATTCCGGCTCGAGCGTCGGTACCTTCAAAGCTGGTATGCTCATGGCCGTGTACCGGCGCCGTTGCCTTTGGCCCGTGAAAATGGACTAGCTCGTTTTCTTTTGTCTCGGGCAGCTTCGGCTTCATGCCACTGCCTCCGGAAGCGGATTCATCACGCGGGCGTCGCGCAGTGGAAGCAGCGGCCGCCGCCGCAGCTGGCCGAGGTAGAGGTAAACCCAGATGCCACCCACGCCGATAAACGCCGCGAAATCGGTCCAATAAATCGCAAAGCCGTTGGTCCGGAATGTGGGTATGGTCACCCAGAACAAATCGATTGCACGGGCACATAGAATCCAAATCGCAATACGTATCAGCCGGTTCGGATCGCGCTTGCGCGCCTGCGAAAGCAGCCCAAGAAAGGGGATCAGGAACATTGCCAGCGAAACAATCGCTGCCAGCACGGTCCAGCCGCCGCGGACACGAACTAGGTACCAGTTGAGCTCTTGGGGAAGGTTCGCGGGCCACACGATGATCAGCTGCGATACCGAAAGATATGTCCAGAAAATCGTGAATGCGAACATCATGTTGCCGAGATCGTGCAGGATCACGGAATTGATTCTGCCGCCGAACCTGTCTCCCTTCGATGTCAGGATGAGCACCGTGATAACCAGCGCGAAGGTCTGCAGCACGTCGCCGAAGAGCAGCATCGCACCATAGATTGTGGAAAAGAATTGTGCATCTGCCGAGAGCAGCCAGTCGATATAAGCGAAAGTGGCGGTAAGTGTCACAATCAGGCAGCCGGGAGCACAGAACTGCCGCATGCGAACGCGCAATGTAGGGTCGCCGGTCTGATCCTGCTTATCTGACATTTTATAGACCCGGTAGCCCCAGAACATCCACACCGCGAAGTAAATGATCGATCTCACGATAAAGAAGGGAACGTTCAGGTACGGTGCTTTGTGACGAAGAATCGCCTGTGAGATGGGATTCGGGATGGTATCGATATGCGTCCAGGGATAGATGTCCTTCATCCCGATGAGCAAAATGACGAACATCACCGCCAGGAACGGGAGCGTACGCATCGCCGCCTCCAAATATCGCCTGGCTGTAACGCCCCAACGACCACCGACCGTGTTGTTCAGAACGAGAATCCCGAGACCGCCGATGGTAAATCCGCCCCAGTAGAGAAAAGCGAACAGATAAGATTGGAAAAATTCGGCGCGGTTGTAAAAGAATGCCGCAACGCAAAGCAGCGCGCCTAACCCGCCGATTACGCCGGCGATGCGCTCGACACTGGCCGCCTTCGGCCCGAGCCGGATCTCCGGTATCGGAAGATGATCGTCGTATCCGTGACTACTCACTTCATTCCTCCAGCAGGACCACCATGGCCCGCACTGTTCTGGGATAGCTGCTTTGGCGCCAATTCCGGCGGTGCGTTCTGGCTCAGCTGGAGGGCACGTATATAGGCCGCAATCCGCCAGCGATCATCGTTCGCCACGCGCGAAGCGTAGCTGTACATGGCGCCATACCCGTTTGTCATAACGTCAAAAAAGTGCCCGACAGGAGCGTCCACCAACCGTGGATCGAGGTAATTCGGCGGCTGCCGAAGGCCGCGTGCAACCACCATCCCGTGCCCATT
This sequence comes from uncultured Acidobacteriaceae bacterium, assembly GCA_963846185.1. Lineage (GTDB taxonomy): Bacteria > Acidobacteriota > Terriglobia > Bryobacterales > Bryobacteraceae > Bog-105. The sequence continues at coordinate 271,889 of CAWJVA010000015.1, forward strand.
CCCGAGTCTGCCGTGACATGGTGAGCAGTTAATGTTGAACCGCTCCTGGCCGCGCTCGAGATCCGCCTTGGTGATCTGGATCGGGAAATAATCGACATCCTTGCCGTTGACTTTGCCGGTGTAACGAGCTTCATCGAGATGTAATTGCCCGCGCGCCACCGTATCGGGAATGGCCGGGCGCTCGGACCGCCCATCGCCAAAGAAGCTGGTTGCAGCAAAAGTCTTGTAGCGCGGCTGGTCGTGCATGTCATCGCGGCAGGCAACCGTCCCGAGCGTTGCGGCGAGGAGCACCAGCCAAGCTGTTTTATGCCGGAACAATGGTCACCTCTTTTCCTCCAATGTCCCGTAAAAAGGCCGTTGTGTCGTCGACGCGGAATTGCGGATCGGATGATTCGATGCAAAGAAAGAATTTGTCCACGGACGCCCTTTCGAATGCCTGGACATTGAAGACCGGGTGATAGGGCTTCGGCAATCCGTTCATCGCGAGCATACTGATCATGGCCGTTAAACCCGCCAGCAGAACCATACACTCGAATGTGATCGGAATATATGCGGGCCAGCTGTTCAGCGGCCGTCCGCCGACATTGTGCGGATAGGCAATGACCGTGATCCATTCGAGCAAGCCGAAGCCACCCACCGCGCCGCAGATGCCGGCGATCAGAACGCAGAAAGCAACCTTGTTGCGTTTGAATCCGAGCGCTTCCGCTAGACCTGTCACCGGCATGGGGGCATACGCATCCATGCGGCGGAATCCGGCGGCATAGGAACGCTCGCAGGCTTCGACGAGTTCTTCAGGCGTGTCGAATTCAGCCATCGCGCCGTGTATTGTCGGAAGCTCGCTCAGAGCTAAGTCGTGGCTCATAGCTTCTCCTCGTAAGCGCGTTCCATATACCGGTCGTGGTGTACCACTTCGCGAACCTCAAAGATCGAGATGGAAGGTAGAGCGCGCACAAACAGGAAAATCAGGAACATGAAAAATCCGAGTGTGCCGGCATAGGTCGCCCAATCCCATTTGGTCGGGATGTAAGTGCCCCAGGAGGATGGGAGGAAGTCTCGGGTAAGGCTGGTTACAACGATTTCGAACCGCTCCAGCCACATGCCCATATTGATGATGAGCGCAAGAACCCAGACCAGCACAACATTGAGGCGAACCTTCCGGATCCAGAGCAACTGCGGGAGGGCGATATTGCACAGGATTAGCAAGGCGTACGTGAATGCATACGGCCCCGTAACGCGGTTCCAGTACATGAAGCTTTCGTACTTATCGCCGCTGTACCAGGAGAAGAATGCTTCCATGGCATACCCGTAAGCAACGATCAAGCCGGTGCCAAGCATCAGCTTGGCGGCTGCTTCAATATGCCGCATCGTAATCAGGTCGCGCATGTTGTACCAGGCGCGCAGCGGAATGATGAGCGTGAGCACCATCGCGAAGCCGGAATAAATAGCGCCCGCGACGAAGTAAGGTGGGAAGATCGTCGTGTGCCAGCCAGGCAGAACGGAAACTGCGAAGTCAAAGCTGACCACTGTGTGAACTGAGAGCACCAGCGGCGTAGCGAGGCCGGCGAGCAGTAGATACGCTTTCTGATAACGATGCCAGTGAATGGCCGAGTTGCGCCAGCCAAGGGCGAGCGCACCATAGAGCTTTCGCTGCCAAAGATGTGGCGCGGTATCGCGCATGCTGGCCAGATCTGGAATCAGTCCGGTGTACCAGAAGACGAGCGAGATCGTTCCATAAGTAGATACTGCGAACACGTCCCATTCGAGTGGGCTCCGCGGCTGCGGCCACAGCCACATCGAATTGGGGTACGGGAACAGCCAGTAGGCGAGCCAAGGACGCCCGAGATGCAGGATCGGAAACATGCCGGCACAGGCCACCGCGAATAAGGTCATCGCTTCCGAGAAGCGGTTGATGGACGTGCGCCAGTCCTGCTTCAGCAGAAAGAGAATGGCCGAGATCAGCGTGCCGGCGTGACCGATACCGATCCACCATACGAAGTTGATAATGGCAAAACCCCAGCCGATCGGAATATTGACGCCCCAGATGCCGATGCCCTTGGTAAAGAGCACCCACATTGCGAGCATCAAGAGGTTCACGAAGACGAATGAAATGAAGGCGCCGATCAGCCACTTCTTCGGTGATTTTTTCCAGGGCTGGAAAACAACGCCGTTGATCCGATCGGTAACCGTCGCGTAATCGTGGTTCGAACCCAGTATTCGATCCGGGCCAGGATCGATCAATTCTTCCTTGGGAATGTATTCAGTTGTTGCCACGCCTAACCTCGCACCGTCTCATTCGGCTTCAGAGCCTCATTGGGGTTTCGAACGTAACCGAGATACTGCGTGCGCGGCCGCGTATTCAGATCGTCGAGCAGGCTATAGACACGCGGAAGCGCCTGGAGCTTTGCCACCTTGCTGTTTTTATCGTTCAGATCGCCAAAAGTGATCGCCTGCGTAGGGCAAACCTGCTGACAGGCGGTCTTGATTTCGTCTTCGCGTACGCGGCGGTTTTGCTTCTCCGATTCGATTTTGGCTTCCTGGATACGTTGCACGCAGTAGGAGCATTTCTCCATTACGCCGCGGCTGCGAACCGTGACATCGGGGTTGCGCACTCCGTACAGGCTTTGCGTCGTCCAGTCTGAATACAGGTAGAAATTGAAGCGGCGAACCTTGTAAGGACAGTTGTTCGAGCAGTAACGCGTTCCCACACAGCGGTTGTAGACCATCTGGTTGAGACCTTCCTTGCTGTGAACCGTAGCGGCTACCGGGCAGACCACCTCGCAGGGTGCGTCCTCGCAGTGCATGCACGGGACCGGCTGATTGTAGGAAGCAGGATTGTCCAGATTGCCTTGATAGTAGCGATCGACGCGAATCCAGTGCATATGGCGGCCCCGCGCGACCTGATCCTTGCCGACGACTGCAATGTTGTTTTCGGCCTGGCATGCGATGATGCACGCGCTGCAGCCAGTGCAGACATTGAGGTCGATGGTCATGCCCCACTTGTAGCCGTTGTAGGGAAAGTCATCCGGATAGTAGAGGGTTTCCTCTTTCGGCAGCGGTTTATCTTCCGCTTCCATGGTCGGGAAGTCCGGATGCTGGCGATATTCCGCGATGTCCGCCATGCGAACCGGATTGCGGCCGGCCATGGTCTGTGTTTCCTGAATATTGGCGATGCGCATCTGCCCGCCAGTGGCGTGCACGGAGCCGGCGGCAACCCAGGGGGTTTGCGCATCCTGAATCAGATAGGCGTTGTATCCGATATCCGTGCCGACACGGCCTGAATTTTTGCGCCCGTAACCGAGATGGACGGTAAAAGAATCCTCCGCATGCCCAGGCAGAACCCATGCGGGACCTTCCACCATTCGTCCATTCACGCTGACGCGTAGCAGATAGCCCTTATCTACCTTGAGCTGCGCCGCATTCTTCGGACTGACGTAGATGACATTGTCCCAGGTCATTTTGCTTTGGGGCTTGGGACATTCCTGCAGCCACCCATTGTTTGCCCAGCTGCCATCCCCGATTGTGGGGTCGGGGCGGAACACAATCTCCGTCCCGGTAATCGGCTGCTTGTCGAGCGCCGGAAGCGCCACGGGATGACCGTTAATGGTTGCAACTCCGCTGCCTGCAATCCAGCCGTCGTGCAGCGAGGTCTGCCACACGCGATCAAAATCATTCTTGATCTGGCCTTGCCAGTAGCCCTTTACGACGTCGTGCGAGCTCTGGTCAGGCTTTCCCAGCAGGATCGTCAGCACTTCCTGTGCCGATTTCCCGTTGTAGAGCGGTTCCACCAGGGGTTGCTGAATCGTTACGGTTCCATCGAAGGCGCGGGAATCGGACCATGTTTCCAGGTAATGCGCTTCGGGAATATGCCAGTGACTCCAGCGCGACGTTTCGTCAAACATCTGCCCGAGCCGCACAACCAGGCGGGCCTTACGGATCGCTTCTTCGAACTTGAAGGACGCCGGCGCGTCGTAGACCGGATTCTGATGCAGGATGATCAGCGTCTCTACTTTGCCCGCGTTCAGATCCTGCGTAAGCTCGTCGAGCGAATGGGTATTGTCCGGCTCGACGCCCTCGAAGATGCGCACCGTCGAACCGATATTGCCGAGCGCGGCATTGATGGCGTAAGCGGCGAGATGGACACTTTCGGGCTGGTACTCGCCCGGAATGACAACGCAGCGGCCTTTCGATTTCTGCAGATCCTGTGCAACCGCATTCAGCCACTCCGGAGCGGGTGTGCCGGGCTCCGGAGCATCTACGCCGCACGCTTTCGCAAGTTGATACGCGATGGCGGGAACGGCACTGCTCTTGACCGGGAAACGGTGGTCCGCGAGCGAACCGCTTACGGAGCTGGCTGATTCCATGCAGTAGAAGCGAACCGGCGTCTGCCCGTTATCGACGGCTTTCTTGGCGGAAAACTGGTGAGCGTAGGCCAGTGCGGCCGGACCGCTATTCAAAAAGTCGCTTTCGAGGCTGACGATGACGTCCGCATTGGAGAGGTCGTAAACAAGGAGCGCGTTGCGGCCTGCGATCTTTTTAGCGGCGCTCGCCACGGCCGGGTTGACCGCCGGTTCGTGGATGTACCATTTGGCAGCCGGCCACTGATTCATTAGACTCGACATCTGATTCATCAGCGACGGGGAGGTGGTCACGCCGCTGAGGATCGCGAGCCCTTCGCCTTTACGCTCGGCCAGATTCTGAGCTTCGGTGCTTAACGCTCCGGTGAACGACGGCCAGGTGCTGATCCTTCCTTCATGTAAAACCGTTTCCGAGCGGTCGGGATCATAAAGGCTCAGAATGGACGCCTGCTCGAAGTAAGTGGTCGCGCCCAGGCTCGCCGGGTGATCGGGATTACCTTCGATTTTGGTCGGTCGATTGAGATGGCTTTCGACCAGCAATCCGCGCGCATAACCATGCATCGGCATGGCGGTCGCATAAAACAGCGGAACACCGGGAATCACATTTTCGGGCTGCCGAACGTAGGGAACAATCAGCTCTTTCGGCTGTTTGGTGCAGGCGGCTGCGCCGGCCATGGCAAGCGAGGCCGCCATCACTTTTAAGAGGCTGCGGCGATCGACGCCCTGCGGGATCTGGCCCGACAGACCTGGAAATTCCTGCTCGATGTATTCCTTGAGATCTTCGGTTTCAGCGGCCTCGTCAAGCGTACGCCAAAATGCCGGGCCGCGCCCTGACGCCAGTTTCTCGCGCAGCGCTTCGATGTTGAGGGTTTTGCGGGGCTGTTCAACGAGTGCTTCGAGCGGAATCAATCCGCCGTTCGTTTTGTGTTCGTGACCGTGTTGGTCGTGTGCGCGTGGCGCGGAATTCAAGGTGTCCATTATCGGTGGCACGTTGTGCAGTCGGTCAGCGACTGAACGTGGTACTCCTTCACGAGGTTTGCCCCGAGTTGCGCCTGATTCGGCGGATACTTGTAATCCATGTTGAAAACCTCTGATCTGGGCCGGATGAACTGCGCCGGGTTGCGGTGGCAGTTCACGCACCAGTTCATATACAGCGTGTTGACCTTATAAACCCAGGGCATGTCGTTCACTTGACCGTGGCACGTGGAGCAGCCGATTCCTTTATTGATGTGAATGCTGTGATTGAAGTAGACGAAGTCGGGCAGGTCATGGACGCGCGTCCATTCGATAGATTTACCGCTGGACCAGCTATCGCGAATCGGCTGTGTGACGGACGCGTTGCTCCAAATTTGCGAATGGCAGGTCATGCAGGTCTCGGTGGGAGGAAGCCCGGCAAAGTGCGAGGTCTCGACTCCCGTATGGCAGTAGCGGCAATCGATGCCGTCATCTTTGACGTGATGCTTGTGGCTGAAGTAGATCGGCTGTTCCGGGGCCATCCGTACACCAGTGGCCCATGGGCCGCGATCCATGATGTACGCCACTGCCAGCGTAGAACCGGCCAGAAGGACTACCGCAGCAATAGAAACCTTAGCCAGGGTATTCGAGCTAGGTCGAAAAAGTTGTGCCATAGGGGAGCTTACAACCTGCAAGAGATGCCTGTTCTCGGCATCTGCCAATCAGCGATTATAGAACGCGCATCTTGAGAATTTTTGCGCTCTGACGAGAAGCTTTCTTGTCTCGCAGCAACAATTCGCCTGATTGTAGCAACGAGGTGAGAAGCAGGCAAGCCCAAACACTCTGCGAGACAACAGGTTAGGAGTTATTACGGGCGAAAAACGGAAATTCTCTGGCGGCGCAATCTTCGTACGATCAGTCACTTCGCAGTGCGGACATGGGATCTGCTCGTGTCGCCCGCACGGCCGGCACATAGCACGCGAGAGCGGCGACGATCAAAGCCAGGGCGCACGTTGTGCCGATGGCGACTGGATCCGCCGCGCTTACGCCGTAAAGCAAATTGCCGAGCAGGCGAGATAGCAGCACGCCTAGCGCGATCCCTAGCAGCGTGCCGGAAGCGGCAAGTGTCATGCCGGTCCGCAGTACGCTCGCAATCACGTCCCAATGCCTGGCGCCCAAGGCCATTCGAACGCCAAACTCGTGTATTCTCTGGCCGACCGAGTACGCGATCACACCATAGGTGCCAATGGCCGCGAGCGCCACTGCAACACCGGCAAAGAGAGCAACTAAGATCAGCGTGAACCGGGGAGTAGCGAGCGATTGAGCCGCGATTGCGGTCATTGGGCGCACGTCGGCGACGGCCAGATTGCCGTCGAGATCCCGTACGGCAGCGCGCAACTCGTCCGCCATCGACCTCAGATCCGGCGGTGCCGCGAATGGCAACGGACATATTGCCGGACGGGAACGGCTCTTGCGTCAACGGCCACCAGAACGCCGGCTCGGCGCCGTCGCTCTTGGGAGTGTCTTTGACATCGCCCACGATGCCCACGACCGTCATCCAATCGGCTTCCTTCGGATGATCACTGAACGTGAGCCGCCCGCCTACTGCATTCTCTTTACCCCAGTACCGCTCGGCCATGGCTTTATTGATCAGAAGAACCTTCCGGCTCGTTACCGTATCGTGCTCATCGAAGAAGCGGCCGTGCAATAACGGGATACCGAGCGCACGGAAATAGCCCGGTGTGGCCATGTGATAACGGCCGTGAAACTCGGCGTGCGGGGGCGCAGGGTGACCATCAACCTGGAATCCGCCCGCATTTTCGTCGTAGCCCGTCCAGGGCAGATCCGATCCCGCCCCCACCGCGCTGACTCCTTGCTTTGAAGCGACGGTGGCAAGCAAAGATTGGTAGAAACGCGTGATCGCCTGCTGGTTTTTGTAAGTTGCTTCGGGAAGAGAGATGCTGGCAGTGATTACGTGTTCCGGCCGGAAGCCCGGGTCCAGGTGGAGCAGATTGACAAAAGTGCGCAGCATCAGCCCCGCGCCGATCAGCAGAATGCAAGCCAATGTAATCTCGCTAATCACTAGCGCGTTGCGCAGACGAAGCGTGCTCCTGCTGGCGCTCGCGGCTCGTCCGCCTTCGTGTAATGCGTCTCGCAGGTCGGCTCGCGAGGCTTGCAGGGCGGGCACCAGGCCGAAGAGAATGCCGGTTGCGAGAGCCAGTAATAGCGTGAAGAGGAACACAGGGAGATCCACATGAATATCTCCGGCGCGCGGGAAGTCGGCCGGCAGCATATGAACGAGTGTTCTCACCCCGACGAGTGCAAGCACGGCCCCGAAGAGAGCGCCGAGGGCGGCAAGCAGCACGCTTTCAGTGAGCACCTGTCTGACGAGCCTGCGGCGGCCCGCTCCTACGGCCGCGCGCACTGCCATCTCGCGCTGCCTTACGGTCGCACGGGCGAGTAACAGATTGGCGGCGTTCACGCATGAAAGCAGCAAAACGAGGACCGATGCGGCAAGCAGCACAAACAGCATCCGCCGGCTGCGCCCGACGATCTCGCTCTGTAGCGGAATGAGAGCGATCTTCCACCCGCTATCTCCGTCGGGGTGTTCGCGCCCCAACTGCTGCATGGCGGCGTTGATTTCTCCTGTCGCCTGGCCGAGCGACACGCCGGGACGCAAGCGCGCAATGGCATCCATGTAGTGCGCGCCGCGATCGTTCGGGTCACTAAACGTGAAAGGCGTCCAGATATCAACCGTCTCACCATAGGCGACGGCATGATACATGTTGCCCGGATGCTGGACGCCCGGCGGCAGCACACCGATGACACTGTACGGCTCGGCATTGAGGACAATTTTCCGGCCGAGCACGTCGCGGCGGCCGCCCAGACGCGTGCGCCAGAGCTGATCGCCGATGATCGCCACGCGACCTTTGCCCGGAAGTTCGTCGGCAGTGGTGAAATCGCGGCCTATCGCAGGGTGGACGCCGAGAACGTGAAAGAATCCGGCCGTCACTGCGAAGCCAGAAAGCCGGATCGCTTCGCCCGTTCCGGCAAATTGCAGATCGCTGTGCGTGTACGCGGCCATCGATTCGAACGAATGTAACCGCGATCGAAAGTCGCGAAAGTCGTTCGGATTCACCGGAAATTTAGGGAAGTTGCTGCTGTTATAAAAGATTCGTACCAGCCGGTCTGGATTCTGGTAGGGCAGTGATCGGAGGAGGACGCCTTCAATCACACTCACGATTGCGCTGGTCGCGCCGATGCTTAACGCCAGTGTCAGAACGATCGCTAGCGTAAACCCGGAACTCTTGACGAGCATGCGGGCCGCGTACCCGAGATCCTGCTTTATATCGCTGATAAAATTCGTTCCCCGCATATCGCGGCATTCCTCCTCGATCGTGCTGAGACCACCCAATCTGCGTAGCGCCGCATAGCGCGCTTCTTCGGGCGCCAATCCGTGAGCGGTGTGTTCCGCCATCTGCTGTTCAATGTGGAATTGCAGTTCTTTTTTCAGCTCGCGATCGACTGTGGTGCGGCGAAACAGGGAACGCGCTCGCATTCGCAGCACGTACCCCCAACGTCGCGGTTTCATGTATGTTCTCAGGCCATGCGGATCACGAGGCCGATGGCGTTCGACAGACGCTCCCATTGCGCCAGCTCTTTTTCAAGCTGCGCCGCGCCCGCCGTGGTCAGTCGGTAGAACTTCGCTTCTCGCCCGGTTTCGGTCACCTGCCACTTCGCGGTGATCCAGCCCTGTTGCTCCAAACGGTGTAAGGCCGGATAGAGCGCCCCTTGCGTAACCTGCAGCGCATCCTCACTGACCTGCTGGATTCGTTTCGCGATGGCCCACCCGTGCTTCGGCTCCATCGAAATCGTTTTCAGAATCAGCAGGTCGAGCGTGCCCTGGATCAGATCGGAAGGGCGGCTCAAAACTGCACCCCTAAATTATTTACAATCGGCATGCCTAAATTACTTACATATCCGAAGAGAGCGGTGACAGTCAAGCCAAATCGCTTCGCCTGACGATTTATTTGAAGGTGATGGTGCTCTCGCCGCTGTACTTGTGGTAGTTGCGGAAGTCCGTGGAGTTCTTGGTGCAGATGGGCGAGCCGCGCTGGCAGCCGAGATTGTCGGCATGCACCGGCAATAGAAATCGTGTTGTGCCCAGCGAGACCTCGTCGTAATCGACGGCCCATTGAATGGAATCGAGCGGGAAGTCCTTCGGAATGTTGTCGGCCTGCATTTCGATTCGCCTCACCTCTGCTGTGGCCTTATCGATCCAGACACTACCGCTATAGGCGGGCCGCAGCGCCTGGCCTCCCACGTTGATAAACCAGTCGGAATTGGCGAGCGCTACTTTGAAATCGTAGATTGCTGCTGCAGCGCCGTTCAGGGTGGTGGATTGCACAAGCTTGAAATCGGCGCGGCTACCTTCAGAGAACAGACTGCGAAGCGTGCTGGCAAACTCGCCGGTGGAGGTCGACCCACCGAGTTCGAGCATGCTCTTGTTCGTACGTTTGCCGCCGACCGTGATTTCCCTATAGTCTTCCTTCCCGTCTTCGTAAACGACCTTAGCGGTGACGATGTCGATTGGCTGCCAGCCTTCCGAACGCGACTGTTCCACGTACCGTGTGGTCATCTGCTCACAGACGAAGTTCGGCAGTCCCTGTGTGAACGTAACCGCCCAATCCTTTGTCTTGTCGACCAGATCCTGTCCGGGCTGCTTTGTCACGGTTGCCCGCTCGCCATCGATCACGAAATCGTTGGAACCCGATTGTGAATCGTTCTGCGCGGCGGGTCTAGGGCCCGGGTTTGGGGGTGAGGCAGGCTTCGGGGCTGCTGCTTTTGTCGTCGCGGTCGTATCCGAGTCATCCGCGTCCTGCCCGGACGCCGGCTGCGCCGGTTTTCCGTGTTTGAGAACGGGACGGTCGGTGGGCTCACTCGGATCCTTCAGGATGCTGGGGCGCGTGAGAAGTTCGTCGTCCGCCGCGTTGCCGCCCTCACCTTGCGCACCAGGCTGCCGCCGGCCCGCAGACGCTCGCGCTTCGGGAACCTCGGGTGGCGCGTCCTTCAGTAGGTCCACTTTCACCGCGGTGAGATTCGCCTCGTTATCCTCGGCCGCTTCGACATGAATAGTCGTACGCGGGATGATTTTCTCGCTTGCGATGTCGTTGCCGGAGCGCGTGAATTTGGTTTGAGGAGTGACGGTCATGGTCAGCTCGCGGCCATCCTGGGTATCGATCACCAGCTTCTTTCCGTCGTTTGAGACGGTTCGGCCATCCGCTTGGATGGTCGGCTGTGAAGCATCCGGAGCCTTGTTTTTATCTTTCTTATGCCGCGACGGCATGGGTATACCCGAGCCGCCCATAGGGCCTTGTCCCGGCGGGTACTGTCCAGGTGGATATGTATTGGGCGGGTACTGTCCCGGGTACTGAGCGGCGGCAGGCATCGCCGCGACCACTGCGAAAAGGAAAACTGCTGCCTTGCTCATTAGCACTTTGACGCGGCATTCTCAGCCGCTGGTTTCCGTTGTCACCACTTCAGGAGCAGGAGTTCTGAACAGAATCCTGGTCCCATTGCCGCCATTATCCCCCAAGTTCCAGGCTCCGGGCGGCGATTCTTCATTACTTCCTCCAAGACGAACAACACAGAGGCAGACGACAGATTACCCGTTTTCCGTAAGCAATCCCAGGAGGCATCGAGGCTTCCGTTGGTGAGCCCTAAGGCGGCCTGCGTGGCCTCGAGTACCTTGGGCCCGCCGGTATGAATGACCCAGCTTCCGATATCTTTCCTCGATAACCGGTGATCGGCCAGGAACTCATCGGCATCCCGGCCAAGATTGTTTAGGACTACCTCCGGGACGTCCCGCGAGAGGACGATCTTGAAACCCTTATCCGAGATATGCCAGCCCATTACATCCTCGGTGTCGGTGTAGAAGTTAGACCGGGTCGCGACGACGCTTGGCCCTGGAGCGCCATCCAGGTCTGCGCCGGAAACAATGACCGCCGCCGCGCCGTCGCCAAACAAGCCAGTGCTGATCAGGTTGGCAGGCGAGAGATCATCCTGCTGAACGGTGAGAGAGCACAATTCAACCGACAGCAGCAGGCACGCCTCATTCGGAAAAGCCCTTACATAATCCGCCGCTCTGGCCACACCGGCGGCGCCCGCTACGCACCCTAGGCCGAAAATGGGAATCCTCTTCATGTGTGGGCTCAATCCCATGCGGTTGATCAGCTTCGCCTCGATGGACGGGCTGGAAACGCCAGTGATCGATACAAAGAAGGCGGCTCCTATATCTTTGGCCGATACACACGCCTGCTGCATGGCCCGGCACACCGCCTGCTCTCCCAGGTCGAGCGCGGCTTCAATCCAGACGTCGTTCGCTTCGCCCCAGTTCTTCGGCGGATACGCATCAATGGGCTGAGCGAGATAGCGACCGTCCACCTGCGCGGCGGCGTGCAATTTCTCGAGCACGGAGAAGCGCTCGAGCCGGCGTCCCCAGTGCCGCCGGAACGCGTCGATCAACACAGACTGCGGGTAGTAGTGCTTCGGGAGAGCGCTGGCCGCGCTGCTGATTCTCATAGAGTCAAGAACTCCAGTATGCCAACTGGATATAAAGCGCGGGGGCGCCGCAACCGATAAGTTTGCAGATGCATTCGCGGCGGCAGCACTGGTGGACGTTGTTTGTGCTCTTGCTGTGTCCCTTCCTCTCTGTGGCGCAGCGTTATACGTTCAAAGACTATCTGGACGGGCTTGGCAATCTGAATGTGGACTGTCTGGTACAGGATCGCGCTGGTTTTATCTGGGTCGGTACAGAAAGCGGCTTATTTCGCTATGACGGCTCCCATTTTCAAGAGTTTGGTCGAGCGGAGGGCCTGCCTGGACGCTGGATTCGTGCGCTTGTTGAGGATTATTCTGGGCGCCTATGGGTGGGGACCAGCGACGGACTTGCTTATCAGACTCCTTCCGGAGGCTTTGCGACGGTCCGATTTGAAGGGCAGAGTCTACAGATTGGCCTGAATTCCACGCTCGCGGCGGCATCTGACGGCCGGGTGCTTGCGGCAACACAAGTTGGTCTGTTGTCGATCCGATCGTCCGATGGCGGCGGCACCTGGAAAGTAGAAAAGCTGCTGAGTACCCGAGATGAAGCCATATTCGGCAGCAGCGGTATCCATGCCGTTGCGGGCTACGGGACAGCCGCAGTTTTCGGATGTGCTGAGGGAGTATGCCGGGCTAGCGGCGGCGACGTAAGCAAGTGGGGAGCGGCCGATGGACTACCGGCCGACGACTGGAAGCGGTTGGTATTTACGAGGCAGGGGGAACTGTGGGCCCGCGGAAGGAGACACGTGGCCGTGCTTCCCAGAGGCCAGCGGAAATTTCAATGCCGTGAGTTGCCTTCTCCCCCAGGTGACGAAAGCTACTTGTCCCTGTCCGAGGATAGGCAGGGGCGCATCCTTGCCGGTGTGGAATCCGGCATTGCACGCTTTGAGGACGGCCGATGGACACTAATTTCAATCGCCAACGGCTTCGTCCCGGCGCCGGTTTCTTCCATCCTTTCCGACCGGGAGGGCATGGTGTGGTTCGGACTCATGGGCCACGGCCTGCGTAAGTGGATCGGTTATGGCGAATGGGAACACTGGACCACCGCGCAAGGGCTGCGCAGCAGCGAGCCATGGGCTATTCTGCGCGATTCCGAAGGCATGGTCTGGATCGGAGAAGAACACGGCGCCTTCCTGAAGCGAGCCGGTGAACAGGTCTTCCACGCCTGGACAGCGCGAGGTATTAACACCAGCCGCTGCCGGTCGCTTGCCGAGTCTCACGACGGACACGTGTGGATCGGGACCGCAGAAGGCGAGCTTGTGGAAGTGGACGAAAAGCATGCGACGGCGCGGAGGTACAAGCTTCCTGCAATCGCGCGAGTGTTGGTGGATGCAAGAAATCGGGTATGGGCAGCTACCGCTAAGGGCTTGTATGTCGCCTCTGCCCAGAGCGGCGTGCGCCAGTTCCACTTGGTAAGCAATCCAGTGCTTTCTTCTGCCAATGTTCCCGACGTTACCCGCGCACCCAATGGTGAGATTTGGGCCATAACAGATCGCGATTTGTTCCGCTTCGACGGCCGCGAGTGGAAGCGCTTCGACGTGTCCTCTGCCAAACTCGGTCCGCACCTGGCAGATGTGGCCATCGATCATTCGGGCGTCGTTTGGCTTGAAGGCATCGGTTATGGCGCGGCACGAGTGAGGCTCTCCGGCGAAAACGTAAAAGACGTAGTGCATGCGCGTTTGTCCTCGAACGAGGTGCTGTTCCTTGCAGTTGACCGGCACGGCTGGATTTGGGCAGGTGAAGACCACGGGTTTGAAGTATTCGACGGACATGTATGGCGCAGGTACACGACCGACGACGGTCTGATCTGGAACGATCTTGACGCCAAGGCGTTTTTTGAGGATCGGGACGGTTCCGTCTGGATCGGAACCAGCGGCGGTGTTTCCCATCTTCTCCTCTCGCGAGATAGCTCGGTCGCGCCTCCGGCTCCGCTTTTGATCCGTGCAAAGTACGGGACGGGAGATATACCATCGCCGCAGCGCACCGAATCAGCCGTCATTCCCTGGACCGGGCAGCCCGCCATCATCGAGCTTGCTTGCCTCAGTTTCAAGAACGAGAGAGCGATCCGATACCGCTACAGACTCAAAGGGCTTGAGGAAGAGTGGGTCGAGACCGCCCAGCGCGAGGTTCGTTACCCAGGCTTAGGCCCGGGCAGCTATGAATTTGAAGCCATGGCGGTGGACACCAGCACGGGCTTGACTTCGCGAGTTCGCTCTTTCCCGTTGCAGATTTCAGCTCCGTGGTGGCACACAAAGCTCTTTCTTGGATTTGCCGTGTTCGGAGCATTGAGCCTTTCCGTCATCGTGTGGCGCTGTCACGTGGCCTTGCTGGTGCGCCGGCAGCGCGAGCTGGAGCGTCTGGTTGCGGTACGGACGGAAGAGATCGATAGGCAGCTTGCCGAACAGGCTCGCCTCAAAGCGGACGCCGAGCATGCCAATCGGGCGAAAAGCGAGTTCCTTGCCGTCATGAGCCATGAGATTCGGACACCGATGAATGGCGTAATTGGCATGACGGGTCTGCTCCTCGACACGCATTTGACCCCTGACCAGACTGAGTATGTTTATGCTATTCGGGACTGCGGCTCGTCGCTTGTTTCCATCATCAACGACGTGCTGGATTTCTCGAAAATCGAAGCGGGCAAGATAACGTTCGAGTGCGGGCCGCTCGAGCCGCGGACGATGGTGCGAGAAGCGGCTGCGATGGTGCGCGAGGGCGCGCGGCGGAAAGGGCTCAAGTTGGCGGTCGATTTTGACGATGAGTTGCCCAAATGGGTAATCGCTGATCCGGTCCGGCTCAAGCAGATCGTTTTGAACCTGCTCTCGAACGCGGTGAAATTCACGGAGCAGGGCGAAGTCTCGATTCGCGTCGCGGTTGACAAGGCCGGTTCAGGTCCGGTCATCCGTTTTGTTGTTTCGGACACCGGTATCGGCATCTCGGCGGAAGCACTAGCCAAGCTGTTTCAGAGTTTCTGCCAGGCTGAGCATTCGATTGAACGCCGTTACGGCGGAACGGGGCTCGGCTTGGCCATTTCTAAGAAATTGGCGGAATTAATGGGCGGAAGTATAGGAGTTGAAAGCGAGCCGGGCCGGGGTAGCCAGTTCTGGTTCACGGTGCCGCTGTTACATGCTGCCGCAGCGCAGCCCGAAAGAGACGTTCCGGCCCCGGCGAGGCCCTCTCGTTCGGAGGGAGTTGATCGTCCCCGGATTCTGGTCGCCGAAGACAATCTGATCAATCAGAAAGTCGCCTCTCATCTGCTCGCGAATCTCGGTTATGAGGTTGAAATTGCCGGTGATGGCGCTGCGGCGATCGAGTGCGTGCAAGCCGGAACGTACGGCGTGATCCTGATGGACTGCCAGATGCCGGTTGTCGACGGTTTTGCCGCTACTGCCCGGATTCGTGAGCTCCAACAAGGCCGGCCCCGAACGCCGATCATCGCCGTTACGGCCAATGCGCTGGCTGGAGAAAGAGACAAGTGCCTTGCGGCCGGCATGGACGATTACCTGGCAAAGCCGGTCACGCGCGACGCACTGGCGGCCGCCGTAAGTAAATGGCTGACAACCGTTTCCCAGGTCCAGATCTGAGATTTTGTGGCGGTCCAGCCCTACCTAATAAACATGCCCCATACTGTCGCGGCAGCGGAGGACACCCTGCACTGGATCGCCCTCCAGATGGTTCCCGGTCTGGGCACAATTACTACTCTCAAGCTGCTGAAAGACTGAAATCGCCACAGGCGATCTTTCGCGCGTCGGCCTCGGAGCTGGAGGCGCTGGGCTGAGTCCGGCGCAGGCGCGCAATGTCGCGAGCGGCTGCTCCTTCGAAGATGCGGTGGAGCAGCAGAACAAGCTGCTGGCGGCCGGCGCGCAGCTGATTGCCATGTCACGATCCGCGCTATCCGCCGCGGCTGCGCGAGATTTTTGATCCGCCGCTGATGCTGTTCGCGATTGGGCGGCCGGAGCTGCTGGCCTCGCATTCGATCGCCGTCGTGGGAACGCGGCGGCCGACTCCGTACGGAATGGCGGCTGCCGAGCGCCTGAGCGCCGATCTGGCGAAGGCCGGGCTGACCGATCATCAGCGGCATGGCGCGCGGGAATCGACACCGCTGCTCACAAAGCGGCGCTGCGCGGAAGACGGCGAGACCGTGGCGGTATTCGGCTGCGGCGTGGATGTGCTGTATCCGGCGGACAACCGCAAGCTGTACCAGGAGATCGCCAACGAGGGACTGCTGCTATCGGAGTTTCCCATGGGCGCCCCCGCCTATCCGCAGAATTTCCCGATCCGGAACCGAATTGTGAGCGGCTTGTCGCTGGGCGTGCTGATTGTCGAGGGCGCGCAGTACAGCGGTTCGGCGATCACGGCCAAACTGGCCATGGATCAGGGGCGGGAAGTGTTCGCGGTCCCGGGAAATATCACATCAAAAATGAGCTGGGGACCCAATCTTGCTCATCAAAGAAGGGGGCGCGAAACTGGTGCAGGAATGGAGCGACGTCACGAACGAGCTGCCCGCGGCGGTGCGGCGGGATCTGGTGACACGGGCCCAGCAGCGGGTGCTGCTCGAGGATATCGATGTCGCGGAGATCGGCGGAACGGCCCGCCGGAGCCTCAAAAAGCGCTCGCCCGCAAGCTGCTGAATATGCTTGAAAGTCGATGTGCCTCAACAACTTGAAGCACTGCTTGAAACTTTTGAGGGGGTCTCTTCATCTGAGTTGATCGGCGCCCTGTTTGATCTGGAGATGTCGGGTCTGGTGCGGCAGCTTCCCGGGAAGACACTTCGTCAAGGTGTGGTAAAAGGGTAGCGTTTCCTGCGGGCTCACGTCCGGCAGGCGTTCAATATATTCAGGTAACAGAAGCAAGGTATGGCAAAATCACTCGTCATCGTTGAATCTCCGGCGAAGGCGAAAACTATTGGGAAGTATTTAGGCAAGCAGTACATCGTCAAGGCGTCGCTGGGTCATGTTAAAGGACCTGCCGAAGAAGGACCTGGCGGTCGACGTCGAGCGCGATTTCACTCCCAAGTACGAAGTGATCGAGGGCAAGAAGAAGCTGATCGCCGAGCTGAAGCAGGCGGCGAAGGGCGTGGATTCGGTTTATCTGGCGGCTGACCCGGATCGCGAAGGCGAGGCGATCTGCTGGCATCTGAAGGAAGAGCTGGAGCCCAAGAAGGCCGGATAAGCCGGCCATCTTCCGGGTGATGTTCAACGAGATCACCGCCAACGCGGTAAAGAGAGCGTTCGATAAGCCGCTGGCGGTGAATGTCCATCTGGTGGAAGCGCAGCAGGCGCGCCGCGTGCTGGACCGGCTGGTGGGATACAAGATTTCGCCGCTGCTGTGGGACAAAGTGCGGCGCGGCCTCTCGGCGGGGCGCGTGCAAACGGTCGCTCTGCGGCTGATTGTCGATCGCGAGCGCGAGATCCGGGCGTTTCAGAAGCAGGAATACTGGACGATCGACGTTTCGCTGAACGCCAAGAAGCCGCCGGTGTCTGACTGCTCGCCTGCACAAACGCGGCGACGAGACGCCGCAAGATCGGAACGAGGCGACCGCGAACGGCGATCGTCGAGGATCTCGACGGACGCTCGTATACTGTTCGTTCGGTCGCGACGCGCGAGAAGAGCCGCAATCCGGTCCCGCCGTTCATCACCTCGACCCTGCAGCAGGAATCGTCGCGCAAGCTGCGTTTCAGCGTGAAGCGCACGATGATGCTGGCGCAGGGCCTGTACGAAGGCAAGGAGACTCGGCAAGGAAGGCTCGGTCGGTCTCATCACCTATATGCGTACGGACTCGACGCGCGTTTCCGAAGACGCGCTGACCGAAGTGCGTGGGTTTGTCACGCGAGCGCTACGGGCAGAAGTACCTGCCCGGCTCGCCGAACGTTTATAAGACGAAGAAGGATGCGCAGGATGCGCACGAGGCGATCCGGCCGACATCGGTGCTGCGGACGCCGGAATCGCTTGAGAAGTATCCTAGCGGAAGATGAGCTGAAGCTGTACCGCCTGATCTGGATGCGCTTTGTGGCGTCGCAGATGATGCCGGCGCTGTTCGATCAGACCACGATCGACATCAACGCCGCCGGAAAGAGCGGCACGAATTACATCTGTTCCGCGCCACCGGCAGCGTTCTGAAGTTCGACGGCTTCCTGAAGGTGTACGAAGAAGGCAAGGACCAGAAGGACGAAGAAGACGAGGATCTGAAGCACAAGCTGCCGGCGGTAACCGAAGGCGAGGCGCTGCGCTTCAAGGAGATCAAGCCGGAGCAGCACTTCACGGAACCGCCGCCGCGCTACAACGAAGCGACGCTGGTGAAGAAGCTGGAGTCGGACGGCGTGGGCCGGCCTTCCACTTATGCGTCGATTCTGTCGACCATTCAGGATCGCGAGTACGTGAAGAAGGAAGGCGGGAAGTTCCTGCCCGACCGAGCTCGGCATGGTGGTCACGGATCTGCTGCTCGAAAGCTTCAACGATCTGTTCGACGTGAAGTACACGGCGCGCATGGAAGAGGAGCTGGACGAGATCGAGGACGGCAAGATCGAATGGCGCACGGCCATGGCGGAGTTCTACGGCCGCTTCCAGAAAGACCTGGACCATGCCGAGCGCCACATGACCGATATCAAGCGCATGGAGAAGCCGACCGATCTCGTGTGCGAGAAGTGCGGCAAGCCCATGGTGATCAAGTGGGGCAAGCACGGCAGCTTCATCGCGTGCACCGGGTATCCGGAATGCACGAACACGCGCGAGCTGACGGTCGATTTGCCGGATGTCGATAAGACCGGTTTCGGCGAGCAGGACGAAGCGGAATATTGCGAGAACTGCGGCCGCCCGATGGTGCTGAAGAAGGGCCGCTTCGGGCAGTTCTTTGCGTGTTCGGGCTATCCGGATTGCAAGACGACCAAGCAGATCGGCGGCGAGCAGCGCAAGGACGTTCCGCTCGAAGAGAAGTGCCCGCAGTGCGGCAGCAACCTGGTGCAGAAGTTCGGCCGCTTTGGCGAGTTCGTCGCGTGCAGCAACTATCCGAAGTGCAAGTACGTCAAGCAGAAGACGATCGGCGTGCCGTGCCCGAACTGTTCAGAAGGCGAGATCGTGGAGCGGCGCTCGAAGCGCGGCAAGACGTTCTACGGCTGCAACCGTTATCCCGAGTGCGACTTCGTCGCCTGGGGCAAGCCGATTCCGGAGAAATGCCCGGAATGCGGCAGCAGCTACCTGATCGAGAAATATCTGAAAGCCGGCCCGGTGGCGCAGTGCCCGAACGCGGAGTGCAAGTACAAGCACCCGCTCGAAGTCGCGGCCGAAACCAGCGTCGCCTGATGCTTTCATCGGGCAGGCGTTTCCGCCTGCCCCTGGACTCAACTCATTTAGAAAATTAGCTTCAACGCTAACTGCAAGTTTCTCGGAGCCCCGGTCCCGATCCCTGGCGCTCCGTTGTACACATCTATGGTTGGGTGATCTGACCCAGCCCGCTGCTGGTTGCAGTGTTGTTCGGGGGCGCCAGATCGCGCGTGTTGAAGATATTGAACACCTCCGCCCGGAACTGAGCCCTCAATTTCTCCGTGATGGGGATATTCTTGAACACCGAAAAATCGACCTGGTAGAGCGGCGGTCCGTAAAACCCGTTCCGTGGCTGATTCGCGTACGTGCCGAGAGCCGGCAAGGTGAACGCCGACGGATTAAACCAATACACATAATTCGGTTTGCTCGAAGGTGGAACATTGGCGAAGATGTTGCCAGAGGACTCCGCCCGATCGTTATTCTCCGAGGTGAGGCTCGTGTCCTGGCCGCTATAGACGGTGAACGGCAGGCCGCGTCTGGAAGGTCAGCAGCGAATTCAGTTGCCAGCCGCCGAGCAACAGTTTGTACCGCGAAGGTTGCGGTACCTGATAGCTCACAAAGCCTGCGAACGAGTGGCGCATGTCGAAGTCGGAGTTGCCCCAATCGCCGCGGAGGTCGTAACTGTTTTGCGGAATAACTCCGCGGGCGCCAGACAGGTCGTCTCGCGCATGCCCGTAGGTGTAATTCAGCTTCATGCTGAATCCGTGAAAACCAGAACTGCGCAGTGACACGATCATCCCGTCGTAGTAGCCGTTTCCGACTGATTCTACTTCGATTGATGGTTGCCAAATTCGGAAATGCTGTCGAATACGGCCGCGAACTGTTCACTTCGGGTAGGCCAATCGGAATCTGGTTGATATCGAGCGTGACCGGCAGATGCCGGCTCAAACTGCCCACGTAACCCAGTTCCAGCACCGATGTTTGATTGAGCTGATACTGCAGATTCACGTTGTAGTTCTGCGTGTACCCGGTGACAAAATGCTGGCTAACGGAGAATGCCCCAAAAGGGCCGGCGGTGGGAAAGCTCGAGCCCCGAAGACGGGAACTCCGTACTGAATCGTATTCGGCGCTCTGATTCGCTCAGCGTGTAGACGGGCGATGGCCGCCCGGATTCGCCAGAACGCCCGTGGCGCCGTGATTCGGCGGGAGTTGTCGCCAAAGTAGTTAACGTTCGGCACCTGGTAATAAAACCCATAGCCGCCTCTAACGACCAGCTTATTAATCGGCTGATACGCGAAGCCAAAACGCGGGCCGAAGTCGTGCCAGTCGCGCGGCCACAGCGTTCGAATACTACTCTCGCTCCAGGCGTCACAATGCCGCCATCTGACGGAATAAAAGTTGAGATGCGTACGTCGGATCGGTCAGCGGGCTCTGGAAAATCCAATTCAATCCGTAGTTGATCGTCAGATTCGGACGCATCCTCCAACTGTCCTGGAAGAAGCCGCTGGTCGCCGTTCAAGTAGTAGTTCCTCTGCAGATCGCCGTAGGTGATGTTGCGCGATTTGTGTCGAGCCTTCCCGGTCAGAAAGTCGGCAAGCGAATTCAAGTGACGCTGAATTGGTGTGTCGCCAAAGCCCCATGTATCGGTCGGGTTGCTTGACAACGGACCTTGCGAGCCGTCAAACGTAAAAGCGCCCCGCGCGTTGCGTTCATAGAAGACATCGAACCGCGATCGGCGGTATTCGCCTCCAAACCGGAACTGATGCGCGCCCGTCGTGTAGGTGAAACGTCTGGTCGAGGTGGCCCGTCGTATCGATACGTCCCAGTGGCGGTGTCAAGCCGATCTCGATCGAAGCCATTGATCGTAATGTCCGGCGAGCCAAAAAGGCTCGGGTTCGTCACTCCAGTGTTCAACCCCAATGCCGGGATATCGAACCCTGCATTTGCGTCTTTAAACACCTGCTTGAAGTAGTTCACTCCCGCAAGCGTTTGGGCGACAAAGCGCGGCGAGATCACGGAATTGTAAACGAGCGAGTAGTTCTGCATGCGGCTGGGCGCTGTTTGGTAGTAGTACGGAATCACCGATCCCACATATTCCGTCTGTGATCCTGTGCCGATGAAGGCTCGAAAAGCGATATTGTTCCTCTCATTGAAGATGTAATCGATCTTCCCAATGCCGTTGTAACTGTTGGAAGTGTTATTCGCCCGCGAGAAATAGTTGTTCTGCGTCGCGGGCCCTGTCAGGCTGTTTGCCGGCCACAGAGTATTGAGCAGGTTCAAAGACACTGGATTCACGGCGTACCCGTCACGTTGGATCACAGGTATAGCTTCGTTCAGCCAGGCGGCCGAAGGCGTCGTTCCAACTGCCGTGTTCCCCGCGACGAATACCTGCTGCTCGTAAGTCAAGAAGAAGAACGCTTTGTTGCGCCAGATTGGCCCTCCGAGCGAGCCGCCTTCCTGGTTATTTCTCAATTCTTGGGTCGGTGAACTGGGAGGCGTAAACCAGTTCTTCGCCGCAAAAAACTCGTTCCGGTTGAAGTAGTACAGCGACCCGTGAAAATCGTTCGTTCCGGATTTGATGACCAGGTTCAGCACGCCGCCGCCATTGCGGCCGTTCTCCGCGTTACTGTTTGTCTGGAGTGAGAACTCTTCGATGGCATCGATCGGCAGTAACGTTCCGGCAATGCCGGAAACGCCGCCCTGATTCACCGCAGCCTAGTTATGCCACTGATCGTTATTGTCGGCTCCATCAATTTGCCAGTTGATTTCGTTTAGTCCGGGTGCCGTCTACCGAGCCGGCCCCGTTCACTCCCGGGTTGAGCTTCAGAAGCTGTGTGAAATCGCGCCCGTTGAGAGGGACATCCACGATCGCTTTAGTCGGAATGACGCTGGTAAGGGTCGAAGACGATGTCTCAATTGCCACGCTTGTCGCGGAAACCTCTACCGCCATTGCCTGTGTCGCCACCGACAGCTTGGCCTGAAGATTAAAGATCCGGCCGGCCTCCACGTTGATGTCGTTGATGTGTTCTGTCCGGAATCCCTCACGAGCAACTGTGACGGTATATTTCCCGAGCGGAAGGTCCTGGAAGACAAACTCGCCGGCGCTCGTCGAGTCTTCGTTACGCGTTAAGCCGGTTTCGGTGTTCGAGAGATTGACATGAGCGCCCGGAATAATCGCTCCGCTCTGGTCCATGACAACTCCCGAAATCCCGCCTCGAAACGTCTGGCCATGGGCCAGCGATACGAGTAAATACATCAGGCCGAAGGCCACTATTCTTCTCATAGCTCTCCTGTTCTGAACGCAAGTCGAGCTACTTGGCTCTGCGTCCACTTGGCGCGTAGGAACTAAGTGTATTGCATTCATTGCATGCGCCACAATGAAAAATCGATTTTGGCACGCCTGTGGCGCCGCCTCCCCTTGACAATCTTTGGGAAACCGCTCATACTTCCCAAAGATCGTCTAGGGAACTCTGTGGGAAAATCCGCGCAACCTGCTCTTTTGCAAGGAACGCTTGATCTGCTCATTCTGCACGCTCTCCAACGCGGGCCCATGCACGGATACGCGATCGCTCAAACCATCCATCTGCTTTCGGACGAAGTTCTGAAGGTTGAAGAAGGCTCGCTCTATCCAGCGCTGTACCGTCTGGAGCTGGACGGCGCTATCAGCGGCGAATGGGGCGCGTCGGAAAACAACCGCAAAGCGAAGTATTACAGCATCACCAAGCGCGGCAAGAAGCTGGTCACCGAACAAGAAGCTGTCTGGAACCGGCTTTCAACGGCTGTTCAGCGGGTCCTCGCACGATAGTCCGATCATGCGTCGCTTTCTCCTTAAACTGCTTCGGCGCCGGCGCTTGCAGCGGGACCTCGAAGCAGAGCTTGCATTCCATCGCGAGCTCGCTGCCGTGCACGAGAATCCGATCCGCCTCGGCAATTCCTCTCTCATCAAAGAACAGGCTTTCGACCTGTGGCGGTTCAATTGGATCGAAAATCTTTGGCGCGACCTGGTTTATGGGGTTCGCGGTCTTCGGCGCAGTCCTGCCCTGCTGCTCTGTGCTTTGCTTTCGCTCGGTGTGGGGGTTGGGGTCAATACTTCCATCTTTCAACTGCTCGATGCGCTTCGCTTCCGGATACTGCCGGTCAAGAACCCAAACGAACTTGCCGCGGTGCGAATTGCAGGCGGAAATGGCGGGATGGGCATTAATACAGGTGAGTACCCGGAACTGACGCGACCCATTTGGCAAGAGCTTCAGCGGAGGCAGCAGGCGTTTTCGGGAATGTTTGCCTGGGCTGCCAATGGCGTGAACATCGGCCAAGGTGACGCACTGCACGCCGCGAAGGCCATGTGGGTCAGCGGTGAGTTTTTCCACGTGTTGGGAGTGCAGCCTTGGCGCGGGCGGCTGATCTCGGCGGATGATATCGGCGCCTGTCCCGAATCCGTTGCTGTTGTGAGTTACGCCTACTGGCAGAGCCGGCTGGGTGGAGGCCCCATCGACAGCTCAATAACACTGCTCGTTGATGGATACCCGAAATATGTGGTTGGAGTCACTCCGCCGCGATTTCTGGGGCTCTCGATCGGTGATCGCTTCGATCTCGCTCTCCCTCTCTGCAGGCCGCAACATGTGCGCGCCGACGTCTTCGATATCGGCGTGATGGGACGGCTGCGGCCCGGCTGGACAATCAAGCGCGCTTCCGAGCATTTGCAGGCAATCAGTCCCGGAATTTTCGATTCAACGGTCCCAATAGGCCGGACGGATAAGTCCCTCCAAACATACCGGCGATTTCGACTGGCCGCGTACCCGGCTGCTACCGGCGTGAGTGAGCTGCGGGGTCAATACGATTCCGCGCTGTGGCTGCTCATCGCAATTACCGGTCTGGTGCTCCTCATCGCCTGTGCGAATCTGGCCAATTTGTTACTTGCCCGGGCAACCGTGCGTGAGCGTGAAATGGCGGTGCGGTTGTCACTCGGAGCGTCTCGCAATCGTCTGCTCGAACAGTTGTTCGTGGAAGGTGCGCTCCTGGCCGGGACCGGCGCATTGGTGGGTATTGTCCTGGCACAGATCTGTAGCCGCATTCTGGTCTGGGCGCTTTCAACGCAAGGAAACTCTGTTGTGTTGCCGCTTGCGACGGACTGGCGCGTGCTGCTTTTTACAGCGGTTACATCCGCGTTGACGTGCATTGTGTTCGCGCTTCTGCCAGCTCGGCGCGCCATGCTAATTGAGCCGGTCAGCGCTATGAAAGCAGGAGGCCGCGGTATGACAGGCACTTCCGAGCGCCACCTGATGCAGCGCGTCTTAGTCATCACGCAAATTGCAGTTTCTCTGGTCCTGCTTGTGGGGGCATTCCTGTTTGTGCGCAGCTTTCGCAACCTGATCACCTTTGATCCGGGAATGCGCGAGAGCAACATCACGGTTGCTTACGTCTCGTTTGAACGCTTGCACCAGGGTCTAAGGCTAAATAAAGATTTCACGCGACGCCTGACGGAGGACGTGCGCTCGATACCGGGAGTGCTGAATGCGGCCAGCACGACGAATGTACCGCTTGTGGGAGGAAGCTGGGAACACGGCATTCACGTGGGGTCGATAGAAGGGCTTTCAAAATTTACCTGGGTCAGCCCCGAGTACTTTGACACGATGCGGATTCCCATTGTGCTGGGGCGCGGCTTTAACCGGCGCGATACTTCGGGATCGCAGCACGTTGCAGTCGTGAATGAGGCGTTCGTTCGCAAGTATCTCGGTAATACCAACCCGCTTGGAAAAACACTGCGAACAGAGCCTGAGCCGGACTATCCTTCAACGCTTTACCAGATCGTCGGCGTGATTCCGGATACCCAATACAACGATCTTCGGAGCCCGACTCCGCCAATGACCTTTGCCCCTGCATCGCAGTTTCCCGAGGACACTGGGCCGTTCGCTTCTATCCTGATCTACTCGCACCTCCCGGACGCGGAGGTCGCCGCCGCGGTGAAGCGCGTTCTCTCGCGAAAGTATCCGGATGCTGTTACAGTCGCCGGGAGTTTTCAGGGCTGGATCCGGGACACCATGACCCGCGAAAGAGTGATGGCGATGCTCTCGGGCGTGTTCGGGCTCATGGCTGCTCTGCTCGCAATGATCGGCCTGTATGGCGTGATTTCGTACCTTGTTGTGAACAGGCGGCCGGAGATCGGGGTGCGTATGGCCATGGGCGCAACGCGACGGCAGATCATCGCATTGATCATGAAGGAAGCAGGGAGCTTGCTGCTCGCCGGGACGATGATCGGGATGGTTTTGTCGCTTTTGCTCGGACGAAGCGCCTCCAGCCTGCTGTTCGATCTGAAGTCTTACGATCCGCTTACCGTGATCGCTGCCGTGCTGCTGCTCGCAAGTGTATCGGCGCTGGCCAGCCTTTTGCCCGCTCGACGGGCCGCGAAACTCGATCCAATGAGCGCGCTCCGCTATGATTAGCAGTCCAGAAATTCCGCCTTTTCATCAACTTAGGGATCGGTTGTTAGAATAAAAGGGAGTCTGAATTCCTGGAGGTCGAATGGCTGCTTCGCCGCGCCGCAAATCTGCGGTCGTCAACATTGGGGGTGTCAAGGTAGGCGGTACCAACCCTATCGTCGTACAGTCCATGACCAACACCGACACCGCCGATACCACGGCAACGGTGAACCAGGTGATGCAGCTCGCACGGGCCGGCTCGGAGCTCGTGCGCGTGACCGTGAACACCGAAGAAGCTGCGCAGGCCGTTCCGAAGATCGTGGACACGCTTCGCAGCTTCGGCGTGAATGTTCCGATCATCGGCGACTTCCACTACAACGGTCACATTCTGCTGAAGAAATATCCCGACTGCGCCCGCGCGTTATCCAAGTACCGCATCAATCCAGGGAACGTGAACATCGGCCGCAAGCAGGACGATAACTTCCGCGTGATGATCGAGGCGGCAATTGAATACGATCGCCCGGTACGCATCGGCGTCAACTGGGGCTCGCTGGATTCGGTGCTGCTGACTCGGATGATGGATGAAAATTCCCGTTTACCCGAGCCGCTCGATGCAATGGAGGTCACTCGCCGCGCTATCGTCGAGAGCGCCATTCGCAGCGCGGAGAACGCCGAACGCTACGGACTGGCTCACGACAAAATCATCCTGAGCGCCAAAGTCAGCAACGTTCAGGACCTGGTCGAGGTGTACCAGATGATGGCGGCGCGTTGCGATTATCCGCTGCACCTCGGACTCACGGAAGCAGGCCTCGGGTCCAAAGGCATTGTGGCCACTACCGCCGCGTTGTCGATCCTTTTCCAGCAGGGCATCGGCGACACGATTCGCTCGTCGCTGACTCCTCTGCCGAACGGTGACCGTACGGACGAAGTAGTCGTTTCGCAACAGATCCTGCAGGCATTGAACCTGCGTAGCTTTACTCCGCAGGTCGCTGCTTGCCCGGGATGCGGGCGCACCACCAGCACTTTCTTCCAGGACATGGCGGATCAGATCCAGACGTATCTGCGCGAACAGATGCCGGTCTGGCGCGAGAAGTACGCCGGAGTAGAGGAAATGAAAGTTGCAGTGATGGGCTGCGTAGTGAACGGACCTGGTGAATCGAAACACGCGAATATCGGCATCTCTCTGCCTGGTACGTTTGAAAAGCCAGTCGCGCCTGTTTATGTGGATGGCAAGCTGTCTGATTACGCTTCGCGGCGACCACATAGTGGCTGAATTTCGAGAGATTCTGGACAACTACGTCGCGCAGCGCTACGGTGTAGCTGAAGTCGTCGAAACAATTGCCTGACGAGCAGATCGCTCACCTTCAATCAGCGATTGAGAACCTTTCGGCGCAGGTCGCCGAACTCGACCTGCGGCTGCGGGCGCTCGAAGAGGCCACACCACGGCCGGAAGTCACCAAGGCGCGCGATGAACAGCAGTCCCCGGCTCCCGAAGAGAACCGCGGTCTCAAGATCATAAACCGTATCGGCGCGCTCACGCTTGCAATCGGAGTTGTCTTCTTTTTCAAGTACGCCGTCGATAATCGATGGATCGGCGCTTCGGGGCGGGTCATTCTCGGCGTCTGCGCAGGTCTGTTCCAGATAGGTTTTGCCGAATGGCTACGCAGACGGAATCAGCTCACGTTTTCGCAGGGCCTCGCCGGCTGCGGGCTCGCGACGCTCTACATCTCGATCTACGCCGCTTCGGCCTACTATTTCCTGATACCTCAAACGGTGGCGTTCGTGCTGCTCGTCGCCGCATGTGTGCTGGCCTCACCGCTCTCGCTTTTCTACCGCAACCCGGCGATTGCCACTCTCGGGCTGATCGGCGGTTTTCTCACTCCTCCGCTGTTGAGCGACAATCGGCCCCATCCGTGGATTCTGTACCCCTATTTACTGCTGCTCGATATCGGGTCGCTTTACATCGCCGCTCGCCACGGCTGGTCTGTGTTGAAGGCGGTGGCATTCTGCGGGACTGCAATAGTCTTTGCAACCGCCATTTCGCAGCACCACGCAGACCGGACTGCCGGGCTGTTGTTTCTGCCCCTCCTCTTCGCCCTCTTCCTAGCGGCGTCCCTGCACACACTGCCGTGGCTGCTCTGGATAAACACCTGTTGGTGTCTTCTGTGCTACTGGATTCTGCTCGATCAGGAATACCCGGGATGGTTCGCGGTAGCATGCTTCGCGTTGGCGGCGATTCACTTCGTTCTCTCCACACGCGGACGCGTGCCGGTTCTGAAGACCGCTATGTATACAGTTGCCCACGTCTGCTTCGGTATCGGTGTGTTGCGCCTGCTCGCGCTTTGGGCTGTCCAGGAAGCAGGCCTCGATACGCGGGCTAGCTTGATCAGCGAGCTCGATTCGATCTTCCTCGCGCTCTATGGTATTGCGATGATCGCGCTTGCCGTCGTGAGGCGGTCGATGCTTGATCGCGCCATCGGGCTTAGCATCATTGGTATCGTAATCGCCAAACTCTATCTCTACGATGTCTGGCGGCTGGAACGGTTCTATCGCATCTCTGCGTTTGTCGGACTGGGCATTCTGCTGCTCGCGGCGTCCTTCGTCTATTCGCGATTCCGCTCGCGCGCCTGACGCCCTCTTACTTCTGGACCAGTTGCTGGATCGCGTCCAGCTCTTTACCGGCTTCGGCCCACTTGCCCTGGGCGCTCAGCTCGCGATAGCGCTGCAGGTGATCCCGAATTTGCTGCACTTTCTGCTGTGCCTGAGACGCCTGCTGCTGTGCTTCTGCCGCTGCTGGGGTTGCCGCGGCTGGACTCGAAGTTTGCGGCGATTGCGGTGCAGCTTGCGCGTTCTGCGGCTCCGCCGCATTCCCTCGGGTTGCCTGGATCAGTTCCCCAACGGCTTGTTCATAGGTATCCTTATAGACCAGAATGTCGCCCATCGCGAGCGCGACCTTTTTCAACTGCGGCATGCTCGCCTGCGATGCCTGAATATAGATCGGTTCCACGTACAAAAAGCTGTTGTCGATGGGCAGCACTAACGTTTGTCCGCGCAGCACCTGCGAGCCCTGCTGGTTCCATAAACTCAGGTCTTTCGAGATGTTCTGATCCTGGTTGATCCTCGCATCGATCTGGATAGGGCCGAAGATGATGTTTTGCTTCGAGAGTTGCTCGAAAACCAGTTCACCCAGATGTTCACCGTCGCAACGCGCATACATCACTCCGATTAGATTGTTCTTATTGGCCGGCGTGAAGGTAGTCAGCAGCATAAACTCCGCCGTGTTGCTGCCCGGAAGAGCTGCCACTACATAGGTCGGAGAAACCGGACTCGTTCCTTCTGAACCTGCCGTCTTTGCCAGATCCCAGAGATCAGCCCGGTTGTAGAACGCCTCTGGATCGCGCATATGAAACGTTCGATAGATCTCCGCCTGAGCGTTGAAGAGAGTTTCGGGATAGCGCGCGTGCCGGCGCAGATCGGCGGGCATGGCGGATTCCGGTTTGAACAACTCCGGAAAGAGCCTCGCGTAGGCCCCGATCAACGCGTCGTTCGGGTCAAAGATGTAAAAGTTCACTTCCCCCGTATACGCATCGATGGTTGCCTTCACCGAATTGCGGATGTAGTTGACCGGCGTGCGGCCGCCCAGCTCGAGCTCGCGCGAGTACGGATGCGCGCTCGAAGACATGTATCCATCCGCCATCCAGAACAGCCGTCCTGAATCGGTGAGAACAATATACGGATCCGCATCCCAGGTTAGGAACGGCGCCAACGTTGACACACGGTCGAGGACCGCGCGATGGATCATCATCCGGCTCTGGTCCTTGATATAAGACGTGAGCAAAACGTTCAGATCACCGTAGTTCACCGCCGCGGCTAAACGCATCAGGAACGATCCGACGGAGATGCCGCCCGCTCCCTTATACGTCGTGTATACGCTTTCGGAGCCTGAAGGATAATTGAACTCCTGCTGTGCCGTGTCAACATACACCGGTTCGTGCGCCTGTTCGCTGAAGTACAGCTCGGGCTCCTTCAAATGCAAGCTCTTGGTGGTAACCACGGCTGGCGCATCTTTGACGAAGAGAAGCGGTAACCCATCCGGCGTGATGCGGTTCGCCTCGGCCATCACCAGCCCGTACCCGTGCGTGTAGATGAGGTGGGTATTGATCCAGCGATTCTGGGCTTCCCCTAGCTGCCGGATCTCCAGCTCGCGGGGCGAAAGCAGAACTTGGCGGAGGCGTCCGTCGATGACATAGCGGTCGACATCGGTGTCCGTGTACACATAGGGCCGTAGTGGCTGTATCTGCGAGATTGTGTCGTGGAAGGCCCGCCAATCCCAAAGCCGCACATTGTCGAGAACGGCCTGGTGTTTGGCGTAGTCGATCGGAATCTCAGGCTCTGCCTCGAGTGTCGTTTCTTTCACCTGGGTATTGATTCCATACGCCGACCTGGTCGCATTGATGTGGAACTGGATGTATGGTTTTTCAAGCGCAAGCTCGTTGGGCCGAACGTACAGGCTCGCGAGAACAGGAGGCAGAATGATTCGCAGACCGAAAATGAGCAGCAGGACCAGCGCCCAGCGGCCTTTTCGCGAGAGCACCAGGACCGCACCGAGCAGGGCGGCAATGATTTCGCACCACTGCAGCGGGAGCACAATATGGTCGGCTAGCCAATCCACGCCGACCAGGTACTGCCCGTGGTCCTGAAATAGCAGATCGAAGCGGTTCAGATAGATCTTCAGCGCAACGCCCGACGAGCAGGATGGCAATCATGATGCGCACGAAGTGAGAATCGAACGCCTCGCGAACCGAGATTGGCTCAAATTCGAAGTGGGAGCCCGGCTCTCGGAAATTCGGAATTTGCCGGCTGAGCTTTTCCGCATGTGCCGCGAGCCAGTGAATAATCAGCGCCAAGATGACACAAGCAAGCGCAACTCGCAGCAGCGTTTCGTAAAAGGGCAAGCCAAAGAAGTAGAAATAGAGCGGCTTATGGAAGATCGGGTCGCTGTACTCAGCGCGGGCCGGCAGGCGCAGACCACCGAGATAGCGGACCACCGTCCAGTTGTCCACTGTCGCGTTTCCCACGATGATGGCCAGCAGCACCAGTACGGCCGCCGCTGCCCAGTTCACGTATCGACGGTTCAGAAATCCGAAGAGCGGTGTTTCAGAGGGCCGCCGCATTCCTGTTTTGTAGGCGATCCAGAACACCACGAAGAGCAGGACAATGGCCGCAATCACCGGAATTGTCGAATACAGCCAGAGATTGAACCAGGTCTCTTCCTGACCGAGGTGCTTCCACCATTCGTAGTCGATCAGCAGGTTGGCGAAAAACCTGGAGAACAGAAGCAGAATGACAACAGCAAAGAACAGCGAAATGCATCCGATGCGTCTGCTGCCTTGCCGTTCGCCGAGAAGGGGGTCAGCCATGCATCACGCAAACGAAAACAGGTCTTGCATGTATTTGTTCGGGCAAAGAGCGAGTATATCGAGCTTTGAATAGCCCGCCGCGCCGGAACAGAGTCAAGCGGCGTTAGTCTTTTGTTCTTCGCGCAAAATAGCGATCAGGCCGGCCGTCACTTCATTGAAGAGCTTACGGCGCCGGTGAATAATACGTACCGGGCGAAAGAGCGTTGCGGGCTCTAGCCCGATTCCGACCAGCCGTTTTTGTTCGAGATCGATGCGGATCACGCGCGCCGGCATGATGCTGATGCCGGCTCCGTGCGCAACTGCTTCTTTGATCATCTGAATATTGTCGAAGCGCAGCGCCATTTCGACCGCAACTCTGTTTTCGCGGAGGTAACGTTCGATCTGCCCCTGAATCGGCAGGTCGTCATCAAAACCGACGAAAAGCTCGCCTTCCAGTTGCGCGGGCGCGATCTTTTCGTGGGCGGCGAGCGGATGTCCGGGGGCGACCGTGACCACCATCTCTTCCTCCCGCCAGGGCAGCGCAACGACGTCTCGCGACGATTCCGCGTAGCTCATCAAGCCGAGGTCGGCGTGGTCTTCTTCCACAGCCTGCCAGACGCGTTCGGGCCGCAAATAAGAAACCTGCAGTTCGCCATCCGGGTAGCGTGCTGCGAATCGCGACTCGATTTGCGCCATCTCAGACAGCCCCACGGAATAGATGGCGGCGATCCGCGCAACTCCATTTGCTCGCTTTTTCAAGAGCTGAAGGGAAGCCTGCAGCTCGTCCTGCCGGCGCAATACATCGCGGCAGTATTCGACATACAACTTGCCCGCTGCGGTTACTGTTAGCGGGCGCGTGCTGCGGTCGAACAGCGCGATTCCCAACTCGCGCTCTATTTCCTGTAAAGCCTGGCTGGCCGCGGATTGACTGATTTGGTTCAACCGGGCGGCTTTGCTGAGGTTCCGATGGTGCGCCACATCACGAATCAAACGAAGATTCTCGAGTGTCACGGCTCCAGCCACTGTATCATAAGTAAAGCTGATATTGGTACTACGGTAATTTCGATTTGACGGATAATAGCTGAGCCGTTATACTTGAGAATCACCCCTCCCCTTTGCCCGAGGAGATCGAAGTGTACCTAGTCGATACCGCCAACCAGTTACCCACCTCGCAGGGGTTGTATGATCCCGCGAATGAACACGATGCCTGCGGAATCGGTTTCGTGGTCGACATTCGGGGCGAGGCTTCTCACGACATCGTTTTGAAGGGTTTGCAGATTCTGTTGAACCTGCAGCACCGCGGCGCCTGCGGTTGCGATTCGGAAACCGGGGACGGCGCGGGCATTCTGATCCAGATCCCGCATGCGTTTCTCGCGCGCGAAACGAAGGCGCTTGGCTTTTCCTTACCCGCTCCGGGCGATTACGGCGTGGCGATGTGCTTCTTGCCGGTGGAGCGCCAGCAGCGCCTCGCCTGCGAAGGGTTGTTGGAGAAGATTTCGCGCGAAGAAGGGCTCGCCGTGCTCGGCTGGCGCGACACACCGGTAGACGTGGACGCCATTGGCCGGGTCGCTCGCGCTTCGCAGCCTTACATCGAGCAATTCTTTGTCGGCCGCCCGGCCGAGATCAGCGCCGAAGACTTCGAGCGGCGGCTGTATGTAGTGCGGAAGCGGGTGGAAGCGCTGGTTGCCGCCAGCGATATGCGCGAGAAAAGCTTTTTCTACATTCCTTCGTTCTCGTCGCGAACCATCATCTATAAAGGGCTTCTGCTTGCGCATCAGATCGGCGAGTTCTATAACGAGCTGCTCGATCCGGAAACGCGAAGCGCGCTATGCCTCGTCCACCAGCGTTTCTCCACGAATACGTTCCCGACGTGGCAGTTGGCTCATCCGTTCCGGTATCTCTGTCACAACGGCGAGATCAACACGGTGCGCGGCAATACGAACTGGATGAACGCGCGCGAATCCGTCATGAGCAGCCCGCATTTCAGCGATATGCGGAAGCTGTATCCGGTGATTCAGCCCGGGGTCAGTGATTCGGCCGCACTCGATAACACGGTGGAGTTGCTGACCATGGCCGGCCGCTCCTTGCCGCATGTAATGGCGATGCTCATTCCCGAGGCGTGGGATGCAGACAGCACCATGCCTGCCGAAAAGCGAGCGTTTTACGAGTATCACGCGTCGCTGATGGAGCCTTGGGACGGCCCCGCTGCGGTTGCGTTCACAGATGGACGCGTCATCGGCGCGACTCTTGATCGCAATGGCTTGCGGCCCGCTCGCTATCTGATTACCAAAGACGGTTTATTGGTGATGGCCTCCGAGACCGGCGTCCTTTCGTTTGATACGGAGGACATTGTTTACAAAGGCCGTCTGCAGCCGGGCAAGATGTTGCTGGTCGATCTCGAGCAGGGCCGGATTGTTCCGGACGAAGAAATCAAACAGCAGCTCGCTTCGCGGCAGCCGTACGCTGAATGGCTCGAAAAAAACCAGATCACCTTGGATGCTTTGCCGGAGCCCGTCCGCGTGCAGGGCTCCGACCACGCGACGATCATTCTGCGCCAGCGCTGCTTTGGCTACACGGATGAAGATATCCGCATGCTGATCACGCCCATGGCGGCCGACGGCCAGGAGGCGGTCGGGTCCATGGGAACGGACACGCCCCTTGCCTGTCTTTCCGACCGGCCCCAGTCTTTATTCAATTACTTCAAACAGCTCTTTGCGCAGGTGACAAATCCCCCGATCGATCCGATTCGCGAAGAGCTTGTCATGTCGCTGACCAGCTATATCGGAACGGAACGCAACATTCTCGCGGAGACGCCGGAAAACTGTCATACGCTCGAGATGCCGCATCCGGTGCTCACTAACCGTGAGCTCGAGAAGCTGCGGCGTGTCTCGCGCGGCGATTTGCTTGCTTCCACGCTGCCGACTACCTTTAGCGTGCTCGAGGGCGAAGCTGGTCTGAAGCGTGCGCTCGATGGTCTCTGCCGCCGCGCCTCGCTCGCCATCAAGGCGGGTTACTCTCTGCTGATTCTTTCTGATCGCGGAATTGACGAGGAATTCGCGCCCATCCCGTCGCTCCTGGCGCTCACTGCCGTTCACAATCACCTGGTTCGCGAGGGGACCCGCACCGGTGTCGCTCTGATCATCGAATCCGGCGAGCCGCGAGAAGTGATGCACTATTGCCTCCTGATCGGCTATGGAGCGAGTGCGATTAATCCTTATCTTGCGATCGAAAGCATCGAAGAACTGGCCGCGTCCGGCGAATTGCCTGACGGAATTTCGCCTGAGATGGCCGTGAAGAACTATCTCAAGGCTATCGATAAAGGACTGCTGAAGGTCTTCTCGAAGATGGGCATCTCCACGCTGCAGAGTTACCGCGGCGCGCAGGTGTTTGAAGCGATCGGGCTCAATAAGGAGCTGGTGGAGCGCTATTTCACCGGCACGGCGTCCCGTATCGAAGGCATCGGACTTGATGTGCTGGCCAACGAAGCGATTGCGAAACATCAGTTCGCGTTCCGGCCCCTATCCGATTCGGAGCCGGAGCTTGCCATCGGTGGCAATTACCAGTTTCGGATCGGCGGAGAGCGGCATTTGCTGAACCCGCTCACCGTCAGCAAGCTGCAGCACTCTGTCCGGCAGCAAAGCTACGCGACGTTTCAGGAATATTCGAAGCTGATTGACGAGCAGAACCAAGAGCTCTGCACGCTGCGCGGCCTCATGCAGTTTAAGACGATTCCGCGGCCCATCCCTCTCGAAGAAGTCGAGCCGGCATCCGAAATTGTCAAACGCTTCGCGACCGGCGCCATGTCCTTCGGTTCCATCAGCGCCGAGGCGCACGAGACGCTCGCCATCGCCATGAACCGGATTGGCGGCCGCTCAAACACGGGCGAGGGCGGCGAAGACGAAGCGCGCTACGTTCCCTTGCCCAACGGCGATTCAAAGCGTAGCGCCATCAAACAAGTTGCGTCCGCGCGTTTCGGCGTTACAACCAATTACCTGATCAACGCGGACGAACTCCAGATCAAAATCGCACAAGGCGCCAAACCCGGCGAAGGCGGTCAGTTGCCGGGCCACAAGGTTGATCCGACCATCGCTCGCGTGCGGCATTCCATCCCCGGTGTCGGCCTTATCTCGCCGCCGCCGCACCATGACATCTACTCGATTGAAGACCTGGCGCAGCTCATCTACGATCTGAAATCCGTCAACCCGGCGAGCCGCGTGTCAGTGAAGCTGGTCGCCGAGGTCGGCGTGGGCACGGTCGCGGCAGGCGTCTCAAAAGCGCATGCGGATCTCGTGCTGATCAGCGGATACGATGGCGGTACCGGTGCATCGCCATTGAGCTCCATAAAACACGCCGGCATCCCTTGGGAACTAGGGTTGGCCGAAACACAGCAGGTGCTCGTCATGAATGACCTGCGCAGCCGCATTCGCGTGCAGGTGGATGGCAAGCTGCAGACTGGCCGTGATGTCGTGATCGCCGCCCTGCTCGGCGCTGAGGAGTTCGGCTTCTCGACCGCTCCGCTGGTCGCGATGGGTTGCATCATGATGCGCAAATGCCATCTGAACACCTGTCCGGTGGGCATCGCCACTCAGAACCCGGTGCTTCGCAAGAAATTCGAAGGAACGCCTGAGAACGTTATCAACTTCTTTTTCTTCATTGCCGAAGAAGTGCGTGAGTGGATGGCGAAACTCGGCTTCCGCACGATGGACGAGATGATCGGGCGAGTCGACATGCTCGAAATGCGCCCTGCTATTGAGCATTGGAAAGCGCGCGGTCTCGATTTCAGCAACATTCTGTACAATCCACAGGTTCCCGGCCGGGTCGGCCGCCGCTGCCTGATTGCGCAGGATCACGGCTTGGAACGGGCGCTCGGGCATACTCTACTGAGACACGCAAAGGAAGCTATTGAGTCGGGAGAGCCCGTCCGCTTTGATCTCCCTGTCCGGAACGTGCACCGCGCTGTAGGCGCGATGCTCAGCGGTGAAATTGCGCGCCGCCACGGTTCGAAAGGACTGCCCGATGACACTATCCGTATCTGCCTGCAGGGATCTGCCGGCCAAAGCTTCGGAGCGTTTCTGGTCAACGGCGTCACGCTTGTGCTCGAAGGTGATGCGAATGATTACGTCGGCAAAGGCCTCTCCGGCGGTAAGGTGATCATTTTTCCGCCCAAACAATCCATCTTTGCGCCCGAAGAGAATATTCTCATTGGCAATACCGTGCTGTATGGCGCCACCAGCGGCGAGGTGTATTTCAATGGCGTGGCGGGCGAGCGCTTTGCCGTGCGCAACTCAGGCGCGACGGCGGTGGTCGAAGGCGTCGGCGATCACGCCTGCGAGTACATGACGAACGGAACGGTGGTCGTGCTCGGCCGCACCGGCCGCAACTTCGCCGCTGGTATGAGTGGCGGTCTCGCCTACGTATTCGACCCGTCCGGAGAGTTTGTTCGAGTGCGCTGTAATCGCGCAGGCGTGGATGTCGAGCCTGTATTCGAGCGCGAAGACCTCTTGAAACTGGAAATGCTGATTCGTAAGCATATCGAGTACACCGGTAGCCCGCAAGGCGAGCGAATCCTGGCAAACTGGCCGGAAAGCGTGAAACACTTCGTGCGCGTTCTGCCGCACGAATACAAGCGCGTTCTGGCGAAGAAAGCTGAGAAGGTGCAGGAACTCGCCATGCCGATTCCTGCCCATGCAGCGGCAGTCGGCGAGCGGGTCCGATAAGCATGGCCAACGTCACTGGATTTTTGGAATACGAGCGCGAAACGCCCGAACGCCGGCCGGTCCTCGAGCGCGTTAACGACTGGTTCGAGGTGTACCAGGAGTTTCCGCCGCAGAAATTGCGGCAGCAGGCAGCGCGCTGCATGGATTGCGGCGTACCGTTCTGCCACACCGGATGCCCTGTTCACAACCTGATCCCCGACTGGAATGACCTCGTTTACAAAGATCGCTGGCGCGAAGCGCTGCGTGCCTTGCATGCGACCAACAACTTTCCTGAGTTCACGGGCCGCATCTGCCCGGCGCCTTGTGAAGCGGCCTGCGTACTTGGCATCAACGATAAACCGGTCACGATCAAAACGGTCGAGCAGCAAATCATCGATCACGCCTTTCGCGAAGGCTGGGTGCATCCCGAACCGCCGCGCCGCCGGTCCGGCCAGAAGGTTGCCATCGTGGGCTCCGGTCCGGCTGGTCTGGCTGCCGCACAACAGCTGAACCGCGCGGGATATACGGTGGCGGTCTTTGAGAAGGAAGATCGGATCGGCGGGCTGCTGCGTTACGGCATTCCGGACTTCAAGATGGAGAAGTTCGTCATCGACCGGCGGCTCGAGCAGTTGGCTGCCGAGGGCATCGAATTTCGAACCGGTGTCCA
Source organism: uncultured Acidobacteriaceae bacterium (assembly GCA_963846185.1). Taxonomy (GTDB): domain Bacteria; phylum Acidobacteriota; class Terriglobia; order Bryobacterales; family Bryobacteraceae; genus Bog-105. The sequence goes on from CAWJVA010000015.1 coordinate 309,233, forward strand.
CATCGGAACCCACATCTCCGGAGAAGAGCTGAGGGGCAAATACGACGCCGTGCTGCTGGCCATGGGCGCCGAGCAGCCGCGAGACCTCGCGATACCGGGCCGAGAGCTAAAAGGCATTCACTTCGCCATGGATTACCTGGTGCAGCAGAACCGGCGCGGCGCAGGCGATCGTATGGCGAACACGGAAGAAATTCTGGCCACCGGCAAACGCGTCGTCATCATAGGCGGAGGCGATACCGGAGCGGATTGTCTCGGGACCGCGCACCGTCAGAAAGCGGCTTCCGTTCATCAGTTCCAGATTCACCCCATGCCGCCCGAAGAGCGACATCAAAGCACGCCATGGCCTCTATGGCCTTTGCAATTGAGAGTCGAAGCAGCGCATGAAGAAGGCGGATACCGCGAGTGGTCGGTTTTGACCACGCACTTCAGCGGCGATGAGCAAGGCAACGTAAAGAAACTGCATTGCGTGCGTGTGGGGCCGAAGCCTGCACTCGAGCGCGTACCTGGAAGCGAATTCTATCTGGACGCCGATCTTGTTCTGATTGCCATCGGCTTCTCCGGGCCGGTGCGCAATGGTCTGCTGGCTGAATTGCCCGTCGCTTTTGACCAACGCGGGAATGTGAAAACGGATACCGCGTACATGACATCCGTACCCGGCGTTTTTTCCGCAGGCGATGCCCGGCGCGGTCAGTCATTGGTAGTGTGGGCAATCGCCGAAGGCCGCAAGGCAGCTCATCACATCGACCGATTTCTGTCCGGCTCGAGTCAGTTGCCGGTGTGAGACGAGCCTCGAATTCTCTTCGCAACCTTCCGCGCCAGAAATAGACCGCCTCATCTCATAACCTTGAGCGCGGCCGACCATATATTCAGCAGCAACCAGCGCACCTGAAATACCATGGGCTCCAGGAGAGTCCATGGAAACCTTCGTTCAGGACGCCCGATATGCGCTGCGCTTGCTGCGCCGCAGCCCTGGTTTCACGCTGATCGCCGTGCTCGCTCTCGCGCTGGGTATCGGCGCGACCTCGGCAATCTTTTCCATCGTCAATGCGGTGGTCCTCAAGCCGCTTCCGTACCGCGATCCAGGTCAACTCGTTCAGCTCTGGATGCGCTTCACCGGCATTGGCATTCCGAATAACCAGAACTGGGTTTCCGCTCCGGAGTTCATGGACCTTCAGCAGAATCGCAGCTTTTCGCAGATCGCTGCCATCGACAGCCGGAGTTACAACGTCAACATCACCGGCACGCCTGAACGCATCGAGGCGGGGGTTGTCTCGACCAGCTTTTTCCCGTTGCTTGGTGTCGAAGCGCAGGTCGGGCGCGTGTTCCTTCCCGAGGAAGGACGTCCTGGACAGGACCGCGTGGTGCTTCTCAGCGATGCGCTATGGCGGCGCCGCTTCGGAGCGGACCGGAACGTTACATCGCGCAAGTTGATCATGAATGGCCGCAGCTATGCGATCGTTGGCGTGCTTCCCCGCGGCTTCGATTTGCCCGGTGAGTCGGATGTCTGGACGCCGCTTGTCTTCTCGCCAAGCGATCTCTCGCCGGACAGCCGGGGCAATCACGGTCTGGAGGTCATTGCTCGCGTCAAACCCGGTATGACACTCGATCAGGCGCGTACGGACATGGCTGCACTCTCGCATCGCATTATTGAACAGCACCCTGAATACCCGTACAAAGACTTTAACTTCACGGTGATTATGATCCCGCTGCTCGAACAGCAAATTGGCGATATCAAGACCGCATTATGGGTGCTGCTGGCGGCAGTGGGCTTGGTACTGCTCATTGCATGTGTAAACGTAGCTAACTTGCTGCTGGTGCGTGCGTCGGCGCGTGAGCGGGAAATCGCTGTAAGGCAGGCGCTCGGCGTGGGCCGTGGCCGGCTGGTTCGGCAACTTCTTACCGAAAGCCTCATCCTGGGACTTTGCGGAGGCATCGGGGGTCTGTGCGTGTCGTATTTTGCGCTGCGCGTGCTCATCGCTTTGAGTGCGACGAGCTTCCCGCGGGTAGCAGAGACGCACATGGATGTGGGCGTGCTTGTGTTTACGCTCGTCATTTCCGTTATCACCGGAATTCTTTTCGGCCTCGCGCCGGCCTTTCACAGCAGCCGAAGCACTGCGCACGAAGTTTTGAAGGAAGGCGGACGAAGTGCGTCGGCAGGGTCCGGTTCCAGCAGGCTGCGCTCTGCTTTGGTGGTCGCCGAGATCGCACTCTCTTTGACTCTGCTTGCGGGATCTGGGCTTCTAATACGAAGCTTTCTTCGCTTACAGCAGGTCGATACGGGATTCCGCCCTGACGGCGTCCTTACTATGCGTATTTCCTTACCGGATGACAAGTATTCGAAGCCGGAGCAGACCCGCGTTTTCTTCCGCGATCTGCTCGATGGCGTCCGCAAGTTGCCGGGCGTGGATGGGGCCGGCGGTGTTACCGGCCTGCCGCTCTCGGGCGTAGGCTGGTCGGGCACAGCTACCATCGATACTCAGTCCGTTCCGATTCGCGATACCACTCCCGAAGTCGACCAAAGGCCGGTCCTTCCCGGTTATTTCGAGGCCATGGGCATTTCTCTCGTCCGCGGGCGTTACTTCGACCAGCGCGACACGCCGAGTTCAGCTCCGGTCGCGATCATAGACGAAACATTGGCGCAGACCTACTGGCCCAATCAAGATCCGATCGGGAAACGGATTAAAACCGGTGGCCGCGAGTCGCGCGCCGCTTGGCGAAGTGTCGTGGGCGTAGTCCGGCACGTCCGTTACCGCACGCTTGAGTCGCCTTCGAGAACCGAGTTTTACTGGCCCTATGATCAGACGCCCTTCACCCTCAACTCGATGAGTCTGGCGATTCACACCGGTGGTGATCCATTGCGGCTTTCGACCCCCGTTCAGCAACTGGTACGCTCGCTTGATCCCGATCAGCCGGTTTACCGGATCCGGACGATGCAGGAGCTCGTTTCCGAATCTATGGCGCGGCGCCGGCTTTCGATGTTTTTGCTGGGAATTTTCGCCGCGCTTGCGCTGGTGCTGGCGGCAGTCGGGATATACGGCGTTGTGTCATATTCTGTCGCCCAGCGCTGGCATGAGGTGGGGATCCGCATGGCGCTCGGGGCTCGCAGCCTTGATGTCATCCGGCTCGTGCTTGCTCAGAGCCTTGTGCCTGTGTTTGGCGGGATCGTCGCAGGGGCAGCCGGCTCTCTGATGCTCACGCGTTTCCTTAAGAGCCTTCTCTTCGAGGTCAAAATTGCCGATCCGGCAACATATGCCCTGGTAGCTCTTATCCTTGGCATTGTGGCGCTCGCCGCCAGTTTCATTCCGGCCTATCGGGCGAGCACGGTTGATCCGGTAAACGCTCTTCGCGAAGAATAGCCGGTTTTCCAAACTCTCCACGAACGTTCGGACAGCTTTTTTCGTATCAGGGTTAACCGCCCGGACTGGAGCGCAGCTAGCAAGGCGGCATAGGAGAACAATGAATGCCGAGTGATGTGCCCATTGTGGCAACTATATTTGGAACGTTTGGCTGGGTCGTTTACACAATCAGCAGCAACATACGCAAAGCCCATGCGGCCCGTGCCGTAGCGGAGATCCACTCAAGGCTACTCGACAAATGCGGCTCGAATCAGGATCTCATTGCATATTTGGAGAGCGGTGCGGGGCGGAGATTTCTCGAGTCGGCCGGAGCGGAAGGACCACAGCCCTGGTATCGCATCCTCAACGCGATCCAGGCTGGGGTTGTCCTGAGCCTGGTAGGGATCGCAGAACTGATTATCCGCAGCCTGGAGCAGAATCTGGATACCAGTGAGTTTCTGCTGATTTCGGGCGCGGTTGTGCTGGCAATCGGTGTCGGATTCCTTATTTCGGCAGTAACATCGTTCGTGCTGAGCAAATCCTGGGGCCTGCTCGCACATTCCCAACCATCGCGATATTAGCGAACTCTGGTTCGGACGCATGCCATCACAACCTTGATATCCTTCCGGATAACTCTGCGCACCCGCGATTCAGCTAAGTATCTTCTAGATCAAGGCTGTTATCCGTGGTAATGTACTTGCAATATTCTTGAGCAGCATCTTGTCCTTGTCCGTTTCCGGTGCAAGGTCAGTTGCAGCTCCGCGCTTTCGGGCGGTTTGGGAGACGTCATGGCGGCTCTTACCGGCATGAAACTCGAAGAAGACTCTAAATCCCGTGTCTTCCGTTTCTTCATCAGCTATGCGCACGAGGATGAGAAAATCGCTATTGCCGTTTCCAATGTTCTTCAAACTGCCATGGGTCCGTCGGCCGAGGTCTTCATCGACAGCGGCTTGCGCTTCGGCCTGAGCTTTCAAGACGAAATCAAAAAGAAGCTGGATGAGACGGACACGCTGGTCGTCGTCGATTCGAGCGTGCTGAAACCGGCTTTCGGCTACACCGGCATGGAGCTCGGCTATTTCATTCGGGTTATGGAGCGGGATCTCGAAGCGGAATTTCCCCGCCGGATCGTTCCCATCTACCTGGAAAAACCGCCGGATATTCTCTCCGGACACGAAGGAATCAAGATCGGGATTTCACACGAGACGCTTTCGTTGAGCTTCGAGGAGTACGAACTCAAGCTGAAAGACATTGACTACGATCACAGCACGGTCAAGTTTTTGCGCGAGTTTCAGGATCTGATCGACAACCTTCGCGAGAAACGCGGCGCCCCGAAAATCCCGCGCAGCCCTGAACAGCGCGATCTGCCTGCCGCAGTCAAGAAGATGCAGCTGGCGATCTTCAGCCATCTGAAAACGACGCCGGAGATCACTCTCAAACCGCAGAAGCAGATCATTTTCAAGACAAATGAGGACGCGCTCGGAGCGTGTGACGGTCAGCTTCCGCCCGACGCGGTTCTCACTCCTATGGGCTCGGGTAATCCGATGTCTATTTTCGGTCTGACGAGTGCTGAAATGTCGTGGGCGGAGTTTCAGGAGCAAACAAAACAAGCGAAGTTTCGCGATTCGTGGGTGGACGCGATCACCAGCGTCATCACGTCCTCTCTTCAGAGTCAACTCGAAGTGGACAACAGCCAGGTCATCGTTTCACACGATGAGAAGCACGCCTACCGGGTCATTCTCACGACCGGGACGAAGTACTTCAACGGCGTCCGGGAATTCAACCTGTACTTCGTTGAATATTTAAAGCGTACCGACTTCGGCGACCGCGACACGACAGTTCTCTTCAAAGGCCTCGAACTCATGTGCCGCTTCCGGTCGCTTTTTCTGGAACGAAACAGCGAGTTCTCCAGTATGAGCTTCAAAATCGCAAATCCCGTGGCAATCCGCGATCTGGCGCGGGCTATGGAGCGTGAGTTGAACTTGCTGCAACGCGACGCCTTGGAGCTCGGCCTCGATCGGGCAAACGTGTGGGCAGAGTTTGTGGATTGGTCCAGGCTGATCAAGATCGCCGAAGTCTGGCGGCCGCTTGAGGGCAGAATCCGGCAGGCGCTTACTAACATCCGCCGCTCGGAAGCGGAGGCGCTCCAGACCCACCGTGAATCTCTGGTCGCCGCTCTCTCGGAACTCGAGACATCCATGCGGCCGCTCAATGCCGAAGCCATCTCGGAAATGGCGGAAAAGCTCAAGCGACCTGTTTCCGCCACCTGAACGCAATGCGCCCGGATCGTTGTGCGCGGCAATGCGTGAGCCAGTCCTTTCGATCTTTTGGGGCGTGCGCTTGGCTGGTGGTCTGTGCACCCATTCATCGTTTACCGTCGCGGATACAAGCCTGCGCTTTGAAGAAGCATGCGTTCCACGACCCGTTGAGCATGATTGAATCGCAACAGGCCTGCCGTAACCTCGCCCTCTGGTGTCAGCGGCTCGATAATTCCTCCTGAGATGCGAAAGTGATCCGGCCACAGGTCTAACCGTGGATGAAATAGCCGAACCAGCGCTCCAGTTCCGGCGTGGACGGCAGCAACGTCAGAACCCTTATAGCGATTGCAAAAAATGCAGCAAAGGGCCAAATTGTCGAGAGTGGATCTACCTCCGTGTTTACGACTCACAACGTGATCGATCTGATGAGCGAATGCAGACTTTGCTTCGGGATAAAGGCAATATTCACATAATGATTGCGCGCGAAGGCTAACTTCGCGACGTACAGCTTCCGCCGGCTCACGACCCACGCGTTAGGATCTGTTCGGCACGGGCCTTTGCGACACGAAGAATATGTTCGAGCTGATAAAAATACTCTAATTCGGTTTGCTCGTCAGGCGAAAGGGTATTTTCTTTCTCCCGTAAAATCAGTTCTTCGAGCCGTCGTTGGGCCACGTCAGAGGGTCGAAACGCGATGATCTGCTCCGGAGTTGTACCTCCCGCGATGAAGTCGATGAACTCCAAATACGCTGGGTGCGCAGCACTCATACTCTGCCTCTTAGGGTAACGCTATCTGCAATTGAACCAGTACGGTCGAAAAATAATAATTCAACACACTTCCTTGACAGCAAGGTGCCTTTGTTCTCTGGGCCGTATCAAGCGAGTCTGCCCTTCAACATCGTGTACGAATGTGACGCGAACGAGTGCCGGAGCCGGTTGCCGCCCGGCTCGGCAGAACTCTTTGCAATCTTCACAGGCGAAGAACCGAAATCGTTCTCTGCCTTCACATCCGGGCCATTCACTTCCGATACTTCGAAAGCGCCTGCGAATTTCTTGTCTTCCAGCTCGAAAGTCGCTGCTAACGCATCGGTCGGATGCCGGTTCACAACGTTGAGAACCAGCGACCCGTCATTGTAAGCCGCGGATATGTCCAGATACGGCACACTGGTGTAAGTGTTAGTCGAGTAGTTTGGCCCTTCCGCGAATAACTCGAGCGAATTACCCAATGAGTTCGAGGCAAAAAGCTGGAGGGGGTAGTAAATCGTCTGCAGGAACAGTCCGTTCTCGTTCGTGAAGATAGGTGCAATCACGTTTACCAGCTGCGCCATGTTCGCGATCTTTACGATATGTGCATTGTTAACGAAGGCGTTCAGCATGCTGGCCACCACCAAGGCGTCTTCGAGATTGTAGTGTTCTTCGAGAATAGTCCGGCCCTTCTCCTTGCCCTCGCCGCGGGCGCGGTACCAGACGTTCCACTCGTCATAAGCGATGTAAATTTTCCGCTTTGATCCCGTCAACGATGCTCTCAGAACTCCTTCCGCAACCTTTATGCGATCGACGAGTTCGAGCGCAACCGCCATGTATTCGCCGAAGTTGTTCTTCGGGTTCCCAACATACGTGTGTAGCGACAGATAATCGACATGGTCTCTGAGGTGCGCCAGAACCGTACGGTTCCAGCCCACCCAATCCGCATTCGGTCCGAAATTGGACGACCCGGCTGCGACCAGCTTGATACTCGGGTCTGTCCACTTCATCATCTTGGCGGCTTCCAGTGCAAACTTCCCGTAGTCGTCGGCGGAGCGATGGCCCATTTGCCAGGGACCGTCCATTTCATTGCCGAGGCCCCAGTATTTAACCCCCCACGGCTGGTCGCGGCCGTTTTTCCGGCGCAGCTCAGTGGCCGCCGTCGTGCCCGCGAAGTTGCAATACTCCACCCACTGCTGCGCCTCGTCCCATGTCCCAGTGCCGAGATTCACGCATAAGTAAGGTTCGGTCTTGATCAGATCGCAGTAATCCAGAAATTCGTGCGTACCGAATTCATTGCTGTCGACCGTTCCCCACGCCAGGTCGAGCCGTGGAGGCCGGTCTTTGCGCGGTCCGATGCCGTCGCGCCAGTTGTAATTCGACGAAAAGTTCCCGCCCGGCCAGCGCAGCAGAGTAACATGCAGATCTTCAATTGCCTTGAGAACGTCCTTCCGGTACCCTTCTTTGTCCGACAGCTTCGATCCGGGCTCAAAAATACCGCCGTAAATGCAGCGACCCAGCATTTCGGTAAAGTTACCGTAAATATTCGGATCGATCTGCCCGATTGTGCGCTCCGTATCGATCTTGACGCGTGTCTCGACCGAAGATTGTTGTCCTTTGAGGATGGCGGGTGCTGCCAGCAATCCGGCTGAGAAAGCTCTCCGAGTGAGGCGATGATCTTTCATGGCGTAGTTTGCCCAGAAAGCATATCATCCGGCAGCTGTACCGCTCCATTCCAGCTTCGATATCGTAAAGAGATCCTCTGATTGAAGGACCAGCGAGGCTTATGGCAATTTCCTTCGAAGTGAATGGGCAGGCCAAGTCTGTCGACGTGGATCCCCAAACTCCTCTTCTATGGGTACTCCGCGATACTCTGAACCTAACCGGAACGAAGTACGGCTGTGGGATTGCCGCCTGCGGCGCATGCACTGTCCACATCGACGGCGAACCCGCCAGATCCTGCTCTTATCCGGTCGCGGGAGTGGCGGGCAAGAAAGTCACGACCATCGAGGGCCTCTCGCCGCACCGCAACCATCCCGTTCAGAAGGCCTGGATCGTGGAGCAGGTTCCGCAGTGCGGCTACTGCCAGTCCGGCCAGATCATGACGGCCGTTGCTTTCCTGAAGAAAAATCCATCGCCCACCGCGGCCCAGGTGGACGAAGCAATGTCAAACAATATCTGCCGCTGCGGAACTGCCCAGCGGATTCGCGCCGCCGTCCTGCGCGCGGCTGAGCTGAGCGGCAGCGCTAAACCAGGCGCCGCGGGAGGTGAGCTGTGAGTGCCATCGAAGCTCTAAGCCGGCGCACGCTGTTAAAAACTACGCTCCAGAGCGGTGCCGTTGCGGGTGCAGCTCTCGTCATCGGGTTCGATTTTTCAGCCCGGGCGCAAGGGCCGGAGAAAAAGGTCGCCGTCAATCCGGTCAAATCTTGGATTCGAATCGATCAGGCCGGGCAAGTCACGCTGATCTATGCGAGATCCGAAATGGGTCAGGGTGTTTCTACTTCGCTGCCCATGATTCTTGCCGACGAACTCTGCGTTGATTGGAATGAGATCAGCGTAGAGCACGCCGAAGTGGATCCCGCGCTGGGCGATCAAGGCACAGGAGGCAGCGGCAGCGTCGCGGGAATGTGGGATCCGCTGCGGAAGGCCGGGGCCGCCGCGCGCGAGATGCTGATTACGGCAGCCGCGCAGCGATGGAACGTACCGCCCGAAAGCTGCACCGCGAAAACAAGCGCAGTTTGGTATGCAGATAAAAGACTGGGCTACGGCGAACTCGTCGAGGCTGCCTCTCGCCTGCCCATTCCCGATTTCGAAAAGGTCCGGCTGAAGACAGTTGACGAATTCGAATACATTGGCAAGTCGCTTCCTCGCAAGGACATTCCATCGAAGGTGGACGGCAGCGCCATATTCGGCCTCGATGTGCGAGTTCCCGGTATGGTTTATGCAGTGGTAGCCCGCTGCCCCGTGTTCGGCGGAAAAGTCAAAAAACTGGATGCCGGCAAAACGAAGGCGCTCAAGGGCGTGCTCGATGTATTCGAGATTCCCGCCGTTACCGAAGGCGTTCACTCGGCGGGCGGAGTGGTGGTCGTGGCTAACTCAACCTACACTGCCATGCAAGGCAGGAAGCTGCTCGCCATCGAATGGGACAACGGGCCTGCGGTCACTGAAAGCAGTGAGACGTTGCGGCGCCAATTTCGCAAGCTGGTCGATTCATCCATGAAGGTGGTTTTAGATCGCGGCAACGCGGACAGTATTCTGTCTTCCGCGCCTCCCGATACAAAAATCGAAGTCGATTACGAACTCCCTTTCCAGGCGCACGCCGCCATGGAGCCGCTGAATTGCACTGTCCACATTCAGAAAGATCGCGCCGAAGCATGGGCTGGCACGCAGAGCCCGAACCTGGTGCAGGGAGTGATCGCGCAGGTCTCCGGTCTGCCGCCTGACAAGATTCAGGTGCATACGCCTTTCATGGGCGGGGCATTCGGCCGGCGCTATCAGTGGGACTTCCCGACAGAAGCCGCCCAGATTGCGAAGCGGGTCGATAAACCCGTCCAGCTTGTCTGGTCGCGCGAGGACGATATGATGCACGATTTTTATCGCCCTGCTTCCTATCACCGCATGAGCGGCGCCATCGATCCAGACGGCAATATCGTTGGCTGGCGACACAAATACACCTCCACGTCCATCGCCGAAATGTTCGATCCCAAGTCGTCGCCTGAATCGTCCGAGCTTGGCCTCACCTCACAAATCCCATACGCGACGAAGGGCTACCGGCTCGAATATCTGCCCGCAAAATCGGCAGTTCCGCGCGCCTGGTGGCGCTCCGTCGAAGCCAGCGTCATCGGCTTCGTGATGGAGAGCTTCGTTGATGAGCTGGCGCATCTCGGAAAAGTGGACCCATACGAATTCCGGCTGCGGCTGATGAACGGCCGTGACCAGGTCAAAGATGAGCTCGATCCCAAAGCGCGTCCGCTCGATATCGCGCGCCTGAAGGGTGTGCTGCAGCTTGCTGCCGATAAAGGCGACTGGGGTAAAGCACTACCGGCCGGGCAAGGGCGGGGGATCGCCTGCCATTACTCGTTCAACACCTACGCTGCAAATCTCGTCGAAGTAACGGTGAATAAGGGCGTTTTGAAAGTAAATCGCGTCGTCTCGGCCGTGGACGTCGGGACCGCGGTGAACCCGAACGGCATCCATGCCCAGGTCGAAAGCGCCATCATCTATGGCTTGACGGCGGCTTTAAAGAGCCAGATCACGATTCAGAATGGACACGTCGTCGAAACCAACTTCAATCAATTCACGACGCTTTCGATGAAGGAAACACCGAAGATCGAAGTCTACATCGTCCCGAGTACGCTTCCACCCACCGGTATCGGTGAGCCCGCGCTCCCGCCCACAGCACCGGCGCTCACCAATGCCATCTTTGCCGCGACTGGCAAGCGAATTCGACGGCTTCCCGTCCGGCGCGAAGACCTGGCCTGACCTTTATAGCGGTGCGTTTTCGGAGGCGGAGGGCACTTTTGAGATATCTGCCCTCAGCTTCCAGACACACCAGGCAATGATCACGATTTCGTACACATTCAGCACGATTTCGGCGATGTTTCCTGCGTTCTGATTCAATAGCGGTGCGGCGATGACATAAATGCAGGACACCACCTCCGCCGCCAGAAGCAGCTCGAAGAATATCAGCCATACGAATGTGTTATTCGGTAACGCGATCTGTTGTTTCCGGACGGCGCGATGCATGCTCCAGAGAAAAGCGAGGCTGGCTACCGAGGAGCCTGTCCAAAGAACAATGGCAAGCATGGTGATCACCGCTTCCGTTCCGCCGGCCTCCGCCGTATCCGAGAACGCAATAAACACCGCGCCAAAAATTGCGGCCATAATCAAGCTCGAAATCAGGCGGAAAATGGCCGCGCGGCGCAGTTGCGATACACGCGAGCGGATTTCCTCAAATACTTCCCAAGCCGCTGCCGGGTAAATCAGGACGTATAGGAACCGGGAGTAAAGCGACACCCTGCTCGCTTCTGCCGATTGCATCCCGAGCCACAATGTAACCGCGTCGAAGAAAACTGCAAGAACGCAGACGATCGTGATGAAAAGATAGGTGCGCTGCAGCCTTAAGAACAGAAGACGCAGCAGCAGTGCGACATCCGCAACCGCCGCCGCCACCTCCACCCAATAACTAGCCTGAGTTAACATTCGCTACTAGAACCCATTTGAACCTACTCGACAGTTCGAGGTATGCAAATAGGCGCATACTGAAGCTAGGGCGCGATTTTTGACAACGGGAGGACGTGAGTCATGGTGAGCAAGTTGGGGCTGCCGGTAATCGCGCTGGCGGCGACATTGTTGCTCGCGGTGCCGCCCCAAGCGAAAGCACAGTTCGGGGTTGCGGTCGGTGTTGGTCCTGCTGTTCCCGCCTATCCTTACGCGTACGGTTATCCATACCCATACGCCTGCGATCCATACAGCTACCCTTATTGCGGTTATTATCCCTACACCTATGCTTGGTATCCATATTGGGGCGGCAACTGGGGTTGGGGATGGGGCTATCCCTATCGTTATTGGCGCTACCCCTACCGCTATGGGTACGGAGGCTGGGGCCGCTACGGTTATGGGTACCGCGGGCGATACGGTTATGGCTATGGCTACCGCGGCGGCTACGGTTACCGCGGCGGTTATGGTTACCGCGGAAGCTACGGGTACCGCGGTGGTTTCAGCGGTTATGCGGGCCGCGCAGGCGGTTTCGGCGGGCATGCGGGTGGCGGCGCTCGCGGCGGCGGCGGAGGGCATCGCTAGATTTCCCTCCTTCCGGCACGCAATTCTGGCTAAGTAGTGGGTTCCGGCGCCTTACGGGATTTCAGCACCTGTACGCCCGCCGGGATCAGTGAAACCGCGATGATCAGCAGCACAACTTTCTCGAAGTTCGCGCGAATGATCGGCACGTTGCCAAGGCCGTAGCCCAGGCAGATCATCGAAGTCACCCAGCCAATCGCGCCGAAGACATTGAACGCCAGGAAGCGCGGATATTGCATTTTGCCCACGCCGGCGATGAACGCGGCAAAGGTCCGAATGATCGGCACGAACTTCGCATAGATGATTGTTTTGCCGCCGTGCTTCTCGTAGAAAGCGTGCGTGCGATCCAGGTACTCGCGGCGAAAGATGCGCGAGTTGCCATTCTTGAAAAGAGAATAGCCAACCGTGCTGCCAAGAAAGAAGCCGATGCCGTCCCCCAGAATCGAGGCTGTAGCCAGCATCGCGATCATGGTCCCGATCTGCAATTTTCCGGCGCCCGCGACTACGCCTACTGTGAACAGCAGCGAGTCGCCTGGCAGGAAGAACCCGAGCAGCAGCCCGCTCTCGGCAAAAACCACAGCAAACAAAACGACGTAGCCGAGCCACCCCGTGAGCACCGTGGAAAGTAGCTGGATCAGCTGAGCAGGATCAGTCAGACTACGAATGAAGTGAACGATCTCAGCGATCAAGCAGGCTCCTATCCCTGGTAAGAAGCGATGATTTTCTGCAGGTTCGCTTCGTTCATTTTGATCTTGCCGCGGCGTGTGAGATCGGCCACGACGCTGTCGCGGAATAACGGCTCCTGAATCGATTGCCGCTGTTGCACCAGGCTCTGCACAATCGCTTGCTTTTGCTGCGCGAAGTTATTCATATCAGCGGGAATCTTTTGTGAGACCTTGCACACGAACTGTCCCGTCCCTGTCGCCACCGGACCGACGATGTCGCCTAGGTTCGCTTTGAATGTCGCCGAGAGCTCGCTTGCGGATCCGATACCTTCCGCCGCACCGTCAATCGTGAACGGCGCGGCTGTCTTCACCGCAAGCCCAAAGCTCTTGGCGATTGCCTCCAGGCTCTCGCCCTTGTGCGCTTTGGCGGCCGCTGCTTTGGCCGCCTCCTGCGCTAAGCGCTCGGATTCAGCCGTTGTGTATTTCTGAAGAACCTCGTTCTGCACCTCCGCGTAGTCGGCGTTGTGCGCTGGAACGATATTGGTGACAATCGCAAAAGCCGCCCTTCCTTGCGCGTCCATGTTAGAGACCTGGGTGACCCCGCCCTTGGCCGTCGCGAAAATAGCCGTTGTCAGCTCAGGGGCTGTATTAACCTCGGGCAGAGGCGACCCGGTCGCAATATTGTTTGCAATAACAAAATGTAAACCGTATTTCTTTGCAATCGCCTCGGCCTGGGACGGGTTGCGCGCAATTTCGGCGCGCGCTGCATCCACCGCCTTCGTCAAATCCGCATTCGCGATCTGCTTTTTGGCGTCGGCAAGCAGCTGTGTCTTCACTTCGTCAAATGTCTGCGTGTGCGCCGCCTGCTTGTCCTCTACCTCGATAATGTGATACCCGTACTCGGTCTCGATAACGTTACTCAACTGTCCGGGAGGAAGCGAAAAAGCTGCCTTCTCAAAATTCGGCACCGTTTGGCCGCGTACGATCCAGCCGAGCTCGCCGCCTTTTTCCGCTGATCCCGGATCATCGGAATCCTTCTTTGCAAGATCGGCGAAGTTTCCGCCGTGCTGTAGCTGTTTCAAAATGTCTTCGGCCTTCGCCTTCAGCTTGGGAGCGTCCTCTTTCGGCTTGCCTTGCGTCTTGATCAGGATGTGCCGCACTTTTACCCGCTCCGGCGTGCGGTAGCTGTCAATGTTGTCCTGGTACTGCTGGCGCAGTTGCTGATCCGATACCTGCGCACGCTCCAGAAAATCGGCCGTGCTGCCCACAATCAGCTCGGCGGACCGCTTTTCGGGAGTCCGGAACGCCGCCCGATTCTTATCGAAATACGCCTTGACCGCCGCCGGATCTTTGTTAACTTTAGCGGCGAATTCTTTTGGATCGAAATTGATGTACTCGAGCCCGATTTTCAGGTTCTTTCTGGCGTACTCTGCCCGCGCGTCCTGGTCGGAAACAATCAGTGCCTGTGCCTGCAGGTTCTGCAAACGGGAGGCGAGCATTGTTTCGCGGCGCTCATTTTCAAAATCCGCAGGGGTCAGACCTTGCTGCGCCAGCAGCTCCTGATAGATCTGCATGTTGAACTTACCGCCGGTGACCGGAGCCACTTCGGCCTCAATTGAGTCGGCCAGCTCCTGGTCCGATACGCTCAGCCCCATTTCCTTCGCCCTGTACGCCATGGCCTTGCTTTCAACCATTTGGTTGACGATTGATGGTACGTACATCGCCAAAAGCGCCTTCGGGAGATTGTTCTGGCTACGGCTGATTCGCTGAACAGCGCGCTGCACGTCAACTGTCGTGATTTTTTCCGAGCCTACCGCGGCAACCACGTTCTGCCCGGATACATTCGGGCCTCCCAGACCGCCAGGAATCAGATACACCAGCATGGAAGCCGCTACTAGCACGAGCAGAGCGCCCAGCAGAAGCCGCACACTTCGCTCGCGGCTGCGGAAAAGGTCGAACATAAATTAAGAGAGGAACTCCTGCAGAAAACTTCGGGGCGCACCTACACGCTTCGGCATTCCGCCAAAGAGGCCGCCTTGTTTGCCAGTATAACGAAAAGCGTAGGCCCGCTGGTACGGCGAGCCTACGCTTTTAAGTGATCGACCTATCTGAATCTTGCTGTGCTGCTTTGACTTAGCCGCCTGCAATGACGGCCCGCGCCGCAGGTTTTCGCTGAGGTTCGAGGTCTTCCAGGAAGACGAAATATGTCGCCGCGCCGGAGCGAACTTTGACCGTACGCTCGTTAAAGCCCGGCCCTCCAAAGTGCACTTCCGCACCTTCGGGTAATTGGGTTAACAACCCGAGCCGGGCAACTTCGCCCTGTTCGGCGGGCAAAAGCTGTATTGCCGACACGTTGCGTGAGAGGGTGTACGGACCCTCAACCGGAAAGTGCGGCGTGATTTGTGCTGCGTCTGTATTCACGGCAAACGGCCCTATTAAAAGCTTTTTTCGCTTGTGATTTGTATGGTACTGAAGATACCGTTGAGTTTCTAGTACGAATGTAGGGCTTTCCATGGTACCTGTCAATAGTACTTGAGTTTCCTTTCATTAGTACTTTAATTTTTTGTCCGTGTAGTGCTCGCAGTTTCAGACACATCCGTTCGGAACAAAACTGAGTTACTGCGCGGAATCAGAGAAATTGTCTCGCCTGCCGTCGATCCTGGGTTGTATTTCCACTTCGTTACCTGCAAAATACGTTGAGCAGGTACATCTTATGAGCGGTAATCAGCCTAAGGCGCAACAGGAGCACGGCTGCGCCCGCTGTGGTTCACCACACGTCGTCCGGTCCAGAAGGCGAAATATCCTCGAGCGCCTCGGAACGATCATGTTTCTGCCCTGGCGATGTCAGGATTGCTACCACCGCTTCTATCGTTTGCGATCGAAACACATCAGCAACCCGGATGACGGCCTGCTCGGGCGCCCGCTCACCCACTGATGTAGTCTTAGCTGCCAGGTTAATTCCCCGACAGACTCATTCAGTTTCTCGGAATTACATGGACGATCTTTTGCACCCAGCCCGGGTCCCATTTTCGAACCGGACGGTCGGATATTGGATCGGGTGTCCAGGTAAACAGGTTCCCGCACCAGTCGCTCCCGAGCGGGAGATACTCTAATCCAGCGCTTCCACCCGAGTCGTCACTTCGGGGCTCAAACTCCAACTCCGCCACGAGCGGCACAGTTTCGCTGCTCAAATCTCTCTTGACAGCCTCGGCGATCCAGGGCATATCCCACAGCCAACTCGAATCTTCTGAAAAAGTCTTCACATCCTCGCCCAAGAAGAGGAGGCGAGACGACGTTGGGCCTTCCGTTCCGTATGGCGGCGGTGACGCGAAGCGATGTAAGAAACGTCAAAAGCGTATCTCGTAATTCGTGGGAGGGCAGGAGTTACGGTTGCAATGCCGTTCGATGCTGTTGAAAAACTCTGATCTACGCTTAGCATTCTGAGTCGTTGGGGCAACTTCCAAGTCGCGCGTTATGCAGTAGCAATCCGAAGACAGCCTTCACGAGGGCCGGTAAAACGCATAGCGACCCTTCGCGCCATTTAGTGGAGTTTTGTGCCAACATAAAAGCGCAGGAGCTGCCTATGCACCGCTGGTATCCACTCGTTTGGCGCGTTCCTGACATGTTGTTCGTCGTAACGGTAATCGCGGCAATGACGAGCGCTCAAGCACTCTCCTTGCCTGATGCGAGAACGTCAGAGCAGAACGCCACAACACAGGTGCGCGACACCATTCAGCGTCTGTACGATCGCTTTGACGATTTTTATGTCCGGGGAGATTTTCCGGATATTCAGGCTCTTGCACTGCCAAACGCCCGGTATCTAGACGAGCGGAATGAAATCGACAAGCCGTTTGTTTCCCAGATTGAATTCTGGAAGAGCGTTCGTTCCGCCGGAACGAGCTTCACGTTTAGGCCAGCATCCATTTTGGCCATTCAATTGGACGAGAAGGCTGCCGTCGTGACAGTGCGAAGGGAAATTGAACGGTTAGATATCAACTCGTCCCAGCCCAGCCGCTTCGTCGCGTTGCGGCGCGACGATTGGAGCTTGACCGCCAGTGGGTGGAAGCTGGCCGACTACGGTGTCATCGGGGAGTTTCCTTCAGTTGAACCTTCGTCGGCCCCGATGACTCCCTGGGAGTCTCTAAAGAGCGCAGCTGAAAACCTGGATTTCTCCCGCGGCCAGATAGGTGAGCAGCCGCCCGGCTGGGACTTAGGAACTAATCATACAGGTCTTTCTTCGGCTTGGACTGAAACTCCAGTTTTTTGCGCGCCTAGTCAAAGATGTGCCGAATTGTCATCCCTGAACGTCCCGCCGGATCAGATTGCATTTCTTTATCAAGTAATAGATGTCAGCCGACACCGTGGCCGTAAATTCCGCCTGAGCGCCATGGTGAGAGCAGAGGTTGTGGGGTCAGGAAACGTTGCCCGTCTGATTGCCCGCCAGCACACGGATGACGGCGCAACTCGGTTTCGGGACAACCTCGGGAACAGGCCGGTCGCCTCTTCAGCATGGACGCCGTGCGAAATCGATGGCGAGATCGCCCCGGAAGCACGGGATCTCGAATTCGGTCTTCAACTGGTTGGCACAGGTACCGCGAAGATAGAGCGCATTTCGTTGCAATTCTACTGATGACGAGTAAGCGAGGAGCTTCGGAGTTCGCTTATTACGATAATTATCTGATCGACAGTCGAAGCTGCATGATTGCGGGCGTCATGGCAACTCCAGCACGCCTCAGCGAAGAGATCGTTGCTGCCCGGCAGATGACGCCGTACATTCCGGTGTTGGATCGAAAGCAACAAACCAAAAGGCTTCTACACCCAGCATGACTTTACTCGTGTCCCGGAAGAAAACGCGTATCGCTGTCCAGGAGGCCATTTGCTTCACTACATTGGGTTGAGCCGAGGTGCACAGGGCTTTACGTATAGTGCAAAGCCATCTCAGTGCGGAAGTTGTTCCCATAAGCCCGCGTGAGCTCGAAACACCATGGTTGTGGGGCGGGCGAAAATACTTAAAACCCAGTGCTGCCCATGGAATTTCCCGGGAATTAGCTTCACGAATACCTGAATCACTGTTCTACCGCCACAGCCTTCCCGTTCGAAGTGCGGCTGCGCACGATCCGCAACACAATCTCTTCTACTGCTTCAAGTGACAATCCGGTCGTATCGACCAGTTCGGCATCCGGTGCTTGAACGAGTGGAGCTTCCCTGCGCATACGATCGCGTTTGTCGCGCTCCCGCAATTCTCCGGCGACAGCTTCAAAATCCGGGCGTTCACCGGACTCCTGCAGTTCGAGCGCCCGGCGCCGCGCGCGCTCCGTCGGATGCGCATCGAGAAAGATTTTGACCTGCGCATCCGGAAACACCACCGATCCAATGTCCCGGCCCTCCATCACCACGCTGTTCTGTTGTGCCATCCCGCGTTGCAAGGAAAGCAGCGCGCGCCTGACTGCCGGAACCGCCGAAACTTTCGAGGCTGCGTCCGCGACCTGCGGATCCCGAATGGCTTCCGTTACGTCTTCGCCATTGAGAAATACACGGTCGTCCTTCGTCAGTTGAATGTTTGCCTCGCGCGCGAGTTGCTCGAGGCGGTGCATGTCGCTCATAGCCACGCCAAGCCGCAGAGCCCAAAGCGCAATGGCGCGGTACATGGCGCCACTGTTGATGTAGACAAAGCCGAGTCTGCCCGCCACCCGCCGCGCCAGCGTACTCTTGCCCGCTCCCGCCGGCCCGTCGATCGCAACGATTACACGTTTTTCAGCCATAGCCGGAACACATCAGCGAGCTTGGACTGCAAGTAACGGTTGCCACTCGTTTTTGTAGACTACTCCGTCCTTCATAACAAATCGAACATGCTGCAACTGTTCGACGCTGGCGGTTGGATCTCGCATCCACCGCGATGAGATCGGCGAAGGAACCGGGCTGCACTACGCCGGCTTTGCCTTTCAGATTCAGCAGGTCTGCTGCGTTCACCGTCGCCATGCGGATGGCATCGATCGGTTTCGCCCCGAACTCGACCATCGTTGCGAACTGCTTCGCGTTGTCACCGTGCGGATACACGCCGCCGTCCGTGCCAAACGCGAGCGGCGCGCCGGCCAGATACGCCTTGCGAAAATTCGCGCGCTGCAATTTGCCGATTGCCTTCTCTTTTTCGATCGATTCGGGCAGCATGCCGGCCTTCGCGCCTTCGTTCAGGATGTAGGTGTCGTTGTAAATGTCGAAAACAAGATAGGTATGGTGCTGCTTGGCCAACGCGATGCCTTCCTCATCGATTAGGCTTGAGTGCTCGACCGAATCAATGCCTGCATTGATTGCATCCTTAATGGCTTGCGTGCCATGCGCATGCGCAGCTACTTTGCGGCCGAGCTTGTGCGCCTCATCCGCAATGGCCTTCATTTCTTCGAACGTGTATTGCTCGGCGCCGGCCGCGTCTCCCTTGGATAGCACTCCGCCCGATGCGCAGATCTTGATCAGGTCCGCACCGTACTTGATCGTCTCGCGCACTTTGGCGCGCGCAGCCCACGGGCCGTCCGCCACGCCGGAATCGCGGAAATTGAATTCGGGAGCGAGCAGATTGTTGTCGCAGTGGCCGCCCGTAATTCCGAGTGGCGCGCCCGAGACAAAAAGGCGCGGGCCGGGAATATCGCCGGCATTGATGCCATCGCGCAGAGCCACGTCGCTGAATCCGGCGGCGCCTACATTGCGGACAGTCGTGAAACCGGCAAATAAAGTGACTCTCGCATTCCGGGCGCCTTTGATCGTCTGCCGCGGAACAGATACGCCCAGCGACTGGTAGCCTGCATCGCTCGGGTCGGATGTCAAGTGGTCGTGTACGTCGATCAGGCCCGGCAGGCAGAAGCCTTGCGCCACATCAACCTTGGTCGCAGTCGCGGGAATATCGCTGGTCTGGGCGGCAGAAACCACCTGCTTCACCGTGCCGCCCTCCGCCACGATCACCACATCGTGAGCGACCGCACCGGTCTCCGGATTCAGCAGAGATCCACAGCGCACCGCGACCGGCGCGTGAGGCTGCTGTGCCGAAGCCAGATAACAGAGACCAGAGAATCCAACCAGAACACGAATTACGATTGCGCGCAAAAGGCAATGACCCCTTCGGAGAGAAAAGATTCTCTCCGAAGTATGCCATGCGCATAATTGTCCTGATATAGACGGCTAGGCACGAAACCGCGCTCGAGCTTTTTTACGTGTGATGATGATGGCTCGGCCGCGCATCCTCTGCCGCAGGCGCCGGCTCCGCGAAGTAGTCGTTGTAGACGTCCTCGTTGAACAGGTTCGCGATCTTGATCTCGCTCACGGCAAACGTCAGAACCAGCTCTTTCTCCGGGAACCTCGGATCCGCCAGAACATTCTCATACGAATTCGTGATCACCGTCTCGAGCGTGTCCGGCTTCCGATACCCGCTCGTCAACGGTAGCAGCCGGAAATAGATCTCTTGCGGATAGAGGCTCGGCGATTCCGCCACCCAGCCCACGTACCATTTGCGATTGTCCAGCGTAATCGATACCAGCCGCCTCTCGCGTGCCGAAAGATGCAGCAATTGCGTCATCAGGTTCCCGTGCCGCCGTATCTCGCGGTCCTTGGCATTATCCGGCCCGATGAAAAGGTTCACTGCCAGCGCGAACACCGGCCCCAGCGCCAGCGACAGGATGCTCGTTCCCGCGTATGGGAACGGCGCAAAACGCGTCCAGAACGCATGCCCGGGATAATGTCCCACCGACATCTCGATCCCGACAATTACGATTCGCGCTACCATCGCCAGCAGCGTACCCGCAATCGCAGTCTGAAACAGCAGCCGGTAGCCATCCAGTCTCTGCGCCCCGAACCGGAAGTAATGAGTGATGTGAACGAAGAGGAACCCGCCCAGCAAGGGCAGCAGGAGCAGGTTATACGGCATTCAGAAATAGCAGGCGACTACTCAGGCTTGCGATAACGCAAAAACGTGATGCCCCCTCGCTTGCGCGCCTGCTCCGTTGCGCGGGACACCTTGCGAATGGTCTCCTGTACCTTCGGGTCGCGAAGCAAGGCCTCTATATCGAAGTGAGTTCTGCCTTCCAGATCCGTGTAGGTATTGTCTTCTTTGACCTTTTCCACAAGCCCTCATCTCCAAGATAGCCGCTTTCACGATTGATTGCGAGTTCGCAGCGAGTAATCTTCGTCATTGCGGGTCAGGTTCGGGTTGTAGTACGGGTCGGCCTGGATCACTTTGCCCCATTTCAGGCGCATGCCTTCCACTTCTACCGGATGCGGCACCAGGTCCTTCGACGTCTTCGAAAACGCCTCATGATGATACAGCTCGGCGTGCGGAGTATAAAGGACGCGATATCCGAGATTGCTGATCTTGAGCGAAAGATCGATGTCATTAAACGCCACCGCGAATTCAGTCTCGTCGAAGCCGCCCGCCTGCCAGAAAATGTCGGCTCGCGTCATGAAACACGCACCCGTAATGGCGCTAACGTTTCGAATAATGTCAGGGAAATCGAAGTAATGGCTCACTAGGCCATCCAATCCCTTAAATGCATGGCCGCAGTTATCGTACAGGCCCATCACCACGCCTGCATGCTGGATGCGATTGTCCGGATACAGCAGTCGCGCTCCAACCGCGCCCACCTCCGGCCGCATCGCAAGTTCAAGCATCGCCTCCAGCCAGTGCGGCTCAATTACTGATGTATCGTCGTTCAGGAACAGCAGCACCGCTGATTCGCACTGCTTCGCCGCCGCATTGTTGATCTCCGAGTAATTGAACGGCTTATTCCGCCAGTCGATGTAGCGTAAATTCGAGTGCGACCCCTGAAACTCGCGCACGAGTTGCTCGATCGCGCTTTGCTTTGAGTTGTCGACCACGACAACTTCAAAGTGCGGGTAGCTCGTCTTGTCAAACAGGTTCTGGAGATTCGTGCGCAGAATCTCCACCTTGCCGCCCGAGGCAATGATGATGCTCACTCGCGTGCCTTCCGGAATCGGATACCGCACTCGCCACCGCCCCGTCACCCGGCCCGGTTCCACCCGGATACCATCCCCAAACCGCTCGCAGTACGCTATCAGTGCCTTCTGCGCGGCGTCCAAGGCGTATTGCTTGTTCTCGATCGTCGTAGCTGTCGATCCCCTGGTCGCGCGCCAGTGGTACAGAACCTTCGGAATGTGAACAATCCGGCTTGCCTCGGTGCTCGCCCGCAGAATCAGGTCGTAATCCTGGCTGCCGTCGCAATCCGAGTTCAGCCGCCCGATCTTTGCCGCCAAAGTGCTCCGCAGCACAAGGAAGTGACAAATGTAGTTTTCCGAAAGCAGCAGGTCCGGCGACCAGTCCGGTTTGAAGAACGGTTCAAATCTCCGCCCTCGTTGATCGATTTTGTCTTCGTCGCTGTAAAGCAAGTCGGCTTCCGGCTCGCGGTTCAACGCCTCGCAGACATAGGCCAGTGCATGCCGTGCGAGTGTGTCGTCGTGGTCCAGAAAGCAGACGAACTCACCTTTCGCTAGCTCCCAGGCCGCATTGCACGCCCTGGAAATGCCGCCGCGCTGCTTCTGAAACACAACTTTGATCCGCTCGTCCTGCGCGCTGAATCGCTCCAGAATTTCGCGCACCTCGCTCCGTGACGAAAAATCATCGGCAATACACAGCTCCCAGTTGCTGTACGACTGATTGAGAACCGATTCGATCGCGGCACTCAGCTCACTCGGATCTGTGTTGAAAACCGGCATCAGAACACTGATCAGCGGCCGCTGCGCAAGGCTCAGCAGCTTCAGCTCGATAATCTCCTCGTCCGGCTTCTCGAATTCGCTGATCCAACGGTCATAGTCGGACGAATAGCCCTTGACGTGATCGATGTTGACCGCCGTCTTATGCGTCGCAACTACTTCTCCGCGCGAAATGACTCGCAGCGCGATCGTATGCCGTCCCGTGCGCAGTTGCGTCGAATCGAACTCGATCGCGAACCCGGCGCGTCCCGTGCGGTCCAGGTCCGGCCGCTGCCGCTTCACGTCCGGTCTCGGCAGAACGGGCTTGGTCTCCATCACTGGAAGCCCCGCTACCTCAACCTGCACAGCATCCACGCCATGCTGGGCCAGACACCAGCCGCGCACTGTCACAAAGCCGCTTCTGGGTCTTAGATCCGTCGCTAACGGCTCATCACAAACCAGAAATGAATTGTGCCGCCCGCGCACCACCGCCGCCTCTTCTGATGCGGCCGGACTGGGCAAGAACCGCGAGACAAGCTGTCCGGCAGCCCGTAAGGTCCGCCACAGCCGTCCTGTCAGCAGCTCCATCAGAATACGGTCCAGCCGCGCAATCGAGGTGTCGTGCGAGGCAATCTGCGTCTGCTGCTGCTCGAGCATTTCGAGCGCGCGCGCAAGCTGCCGTTGCATCACGCGCAGTTCCGCGCGAAGCTGGCGAATCTGATCTGATGTGTTCTCTGTTTGAGCCTCGATGGCGCGATTGGGCGTCTCGAGCGACTCCTGCTGGCTCATCTTCATAGACGATAGCAAGCGTTGGTAGCCGATGATGGGAGTGATCCCGCTCATGTTCCGGCAGGCTAAACAGGAAATCAAACGCAAACTGAAGGGCGCCGCTCGCCGCTACAAAGACGCTGTCCTGCCCTCGCCCGAAACCCGTGAATACCAGCGCTGGATAAGCGAGAGGCTCGCCGTTCGCCGGCAGTTCTACAACGAACCACTGAAGACCGGGCTCCTCTCCATCATCACGCCCGTCTGGAACGGCAGCCCCGTTCCATACCTCAAAAACCTTGCCGAATCCATTGCCGGACAAAATGAAAATGGCGCCTGCGAGTGGGTGCTGCTGAATAACGGCTGCTCGAAACCTGCGCTGCTCGCCTGCCTGGCTCAGCTACGCCGCTACTCCTGGATCAGAGTCGAATCCTCCGCGACAAATATCGGAATCACTCGCGGATTGCGGCTCTGTCTTCAGCGCGCAACCGGCTGCTACGTCCTTCCGGTCGATGCCGACGACTGGCTCTACCCCGATGCCCTGCGCATCGTCACCTGGGCGCTCCGCAACACGGGTTATCCGCCCCTGCTCTTTACCGACGAAGACAAAATCATCCGCGACCGCCATTACCAGCCTTATTTCAAGCCCGCGTGGGATCCCGTTCTTCTGCTCAACTCCGCCTACACCGCGCATCTCGGCGTCATAGACCGCCGCCAGGCACTACAGCTCGGCGCCTATCGAGATGCCGCCGTCGAGTCCAGTCCTGACTGGGACCTCTTCATCCGCTTCCTGACCGCCGGATTCAAAGCAGTACACATTCCAGAGGTCGTCTATAGCTGGCGTGTTCACGCTTCGTCTACTGCTGACGATGCGGCCTCGAAATCGAACGTGAGCCGGTCCCAAAAAGCCGTCCTGCAGCGCCACCTTGATGCCGTCGCTCGAGGACAGGGAATTGAGATCGAAAACAGCCCCCTGCTTCCCGGAGCGCCGCACTGGCATTTCGTTTCTTCGCGCAGCGAATGGCCGCAGTTCGAAACCGTCCTGCTCTCAGCCGCAGCCGCACGCGACAGCTTTCATCGATTTCTCCCGCTGCTCGAATCCGCTGCGGCATGCGGCCGTTTCATCCACTTCATCGGTGAAGACGTCGAGATCGATAACCCCGGCTGGCCTTCTGAGGTCCTCACGCTCCTCCAACTTCATTCCGATATCGTGATGATCGGCGGGCGCATCCGGAATCGGCGGCAACTCATCACCGGAGCAGGACAGTACTTCGGCATCTGCGGCGCCTGCGGTTGCCCGTGCCGTGGCCGTCCGGCAAACGACCCAGGCTACTTCGCGCAGATCTGGAAACAGCGCTCCGTCTCCGCGGTGACCACTCAATTCGCAGTCGCCGACCCGCGCTTTCTGATCGAGATCGCGCCCGCTATTCCTCCCACAACTTCGATGTCGTTCCTCGGTGCCTGGATCGGGGCGGAGGCATGTCGTCACGGCAAACGTATCGTGTACTCGCCATTCCTGAGCGGCATCTCCGATGTTGATTGGGAAACTCTGCCTTGTAACACCGAACAGGATCTCTTTGCGCGCGCCAACCACGATATGATCCCCGATAATCGCTTCTATTCACCCGCTCTCTCAACCGCAAAAGGCTTCGAACTCGGGCCTGCGACATACCCGCCCCGCACTCACTGATACATCCTCATTAAGTAATTCGACCTTAGTAACATCACATGTCCTCACGAGTCTGAGTTAGTAGAGGAGTAGTTACATGAGCACAATCAGATCCCTCGTCTGCAGCACAATATTGTGTATTGCCGTTCCCGCCGTCTACGGGCAAACGTCCGGAACAGCGGCGAACAATTCCGCGGGCTCTAAGGAAGATTTATCCGTCATGGCCGGCAAAATGCTCGACCAGACAAACAAAGCCAGGACCGAAATTAAACAGCATGATAAATCCGCCGCGCTGCGCGAAGTCGAGCAGGCCCAGGCGGAGCTGCGCAATATTCAGCGCCATGCCAATGGCGCTACGACCATCCCTGTCTATCAGGAATTCGTGAGTGTCTCGATTCTGAAACCCGTCCAGGCTGAGCAGGCATCCCGGCACGCCAACCTCAAAAACGTGGCTACCGTCCACCAAGTGGCAGGTGACTACACCGATGTCACCGTAAATACAACCGTCGCGGAGAAAAATCTCTCGGCCGCGCACACCGCGCTCGATGAGGGCAATCTCAAACTCGCTGACCAGGCACTCGCCGATGTTCAGGAAGGCGTTTCTATCGATGAAGTCGAAGCCGACATGCCTCTCGCCCGTGCGCGTGAAAATCTGATCCTCGCCCGCTCCGCCGCCGAGAAGGGCAACTACACCGAAGCGCACGCAGCGCTGACAGCTGCTTCAAAAGCTTTATCCAACTACAGCAGCGAAGGTGGCCGGCACTCGAGCGATGCCAACTCTCTGAAGCAGCAAATCGATTCCTACAATCAGAACCTGCAGCAGAATCATTCGGATGCTGTCGCCAAAATCAATCAGTGGTGGAACACCACCAGCGATTGGACTTCATACAAATCAAAATCCAGCTAACCGGCGCGCTGATTGCGCCCAAAGCCGAGCCGCGAGCGTAAGCGAGCTTGACACCCTCTAAACTGAAACTTGCCGCGCAGATTAGGGCAGCACTTTCTAGTCCGCAATTCGATTCTGGAGCAGTTGGCAGTCGCGGCATGTGGCGAACACGCCGCCCGCGTTGTTGAGATCGGCCCCGGCAAAGGCGCTCTCACCCGCCATCTGCTCCCTCGAACAGATGAGCTGCACATTCTCGAGTTAGACCCGAACCTGGTCTCCTACCTGCAAGCCAAGCTTCCTGGCATCTCGAAACTTCACATTCATGCAGGCGACGTGCTCAGCGACCGATCTCGCCCAGTGGGGGCCTGCCGTGATCACCGGCAATTTGCCCTACTACATCACCTCGCCGATCATCGAAAAATTTCTTTCTCTCGACAGCCGCTTTGACATCGCCGTTTTCCTGATGCAATGGGAAGTAGCCGAGCGCCTGCTCGCAAAACCCGGCACGCGCGACTTTGGTTACCTGACCGTCGCCACTCAACTCGTATGCGATGTGGAGTTGGTCTGCAAGGTCCCTCCGTCTGCCTTCGCTCCGCCGCCCAAAGTGGATTCTGCCGCTGTGCGCCTGCGCCGTCGGGCAGCCGCGCCGGATCATCTGCCGCGACCTGCTTCGTTTCGTCGGCCGCGCCTTCGCTCACAAGCGCAAAACGCTGCGCAATAACCTCCGCCCGTTCTACGGCGAGCGCGCCGATTCCATGCCCGAGGCCGGTTTGCGCGCCGAGCAGCTCACCATTCATCAGTTCATCGCCTTGCACGCTGCCCTGGGCTCCTGAAGTCGTTCCCGAAGCCCTGCTTTCCGCCCTCTCGTACACTGAAATTTCATGATTCGCGCCCGCTTTGCGCCTTCCCCCACCGGCTATCTGCACATCGGCAGCGCGCGCACGTTCATCTTCAATTGGCTCTACGTTAGAAAGCACAAAGGCACAATGGTGCTGCGCATCGATGACACGGATCTCGACCGCAATACCGAAGCCTCGCTTCAATCCATCTACGACGGTTTGAACTGGCTCGGGCTCGGTTGGGACGAGTTCTACCGTCAGTCGGACCGGCTGGATCTCCACCGGAGGTTCGCGTACGACCTGTTGGCCAAAGGCGTCGCTTACCGCGATTTCACGCCGGCCCTCGCCGGATACGACGAAAGACCCACGACAAAGGGCCGTGGCTGTTCAATCCCGGCATGCGTGATCTCTCGCCCGAGGAAAGCGAGCGCCGCGCCTCCGCAGGCGAGCCATTCGTTATCCGTTTCAAAGTGCAGCGCGATCCGGCCTACGAAGTCGCGTTCAGGATGAGGTCTACGGCCCGCAATCGAAACTAACTGCGGATATCGAAGACTTCGCGCTACTGCGGAGCAATGGCATGCCAACCTACCATCTGGCCTCTTGCGCGGACGACATCGACTTGCGGATCACGCACATCATTCGCGGCCAGGATCACTTTCAAACACTTTCAAGCACATTCTGTTCTTTCAGGCGGCCGGAGCGCCGCTGCCGCGCTTCGCGCATCTGCCTCTGCTGATTGCGCCCGATGGCTCGAAGCTTTCGAAGCGCAAACACGGGCCAGTGGTGAGCGTCACTGACGTATCGCGAAACGGCTTTCTTCCCATCGGTTACATCAACTTTCTATGTCTGCTCGGTTGGTCCCCCAAGGACAATCGCGAACAGATGTGCCTGTGTGAGCTCGAAGCGCATTCAGCTTCGAAGGCGTGAATCGCAGCAACGCCGTTGTGAACTTCAGCGAAGCCGACCCGATCGATCCCAAAGCGCTGTGGCTGAACTCCCAGCATCTGCGGACCATGCCCGTCCGCATCGCTGGTCCGCTGGTGCGGCAAACGCTCGAGATCACGGGCTTGCAGCCGTATGGGGACGAAGCATTTTTCGAGCACGTGGTGGATACGATCCGCAGCCGGTTTTCGACGCTGCTCGATTTTGCGACCAAGGGCCGGGCCTATTTCAGCGACGATTTCGAGATCGAAGAAAAGGCGCTCGAAAAGCTGAACGCTCCCGGCGCGCGCGAACTGCTGCATGAACTGGCGGAACGCATCGCAGCCAATCCCGAGTTCACCGAAGCGAGCGTTGAAGCGGAATTGCGCAAGCTCGCGGAGGAGCGCGGAGTGAAAGCGGGCGTGCTCATCAATGCCAGCCGCGCGGCGCTGACCGGACAAGCCGGTGGGCCCTAGTGCATTCGCGGTTTTCGTCTGCATTGGACGGGAGCGCGTCATTCAGCGCGCTGCGAAAGGTCTAGCCGTGCCGCACGTTCTGGTCGGGCTGGGCGGCTTGCTCAGCGATCCAGCCGTCTGCGTCATCAAGGACGGGCAGATCGCGTCGGCGCGTGGAGCAGGCGAAAGTCTCGCGCCAGGAGCGGCCTGGCACCTTTCCCGAGAAGCATTCGACCTTGCCCTCGAAGTCGCGGGCGTGGAGCCCGGACGAAATCGATGTGTCGCGATTGCCCGGCCGTTTGCGTCCGGAGCCGAAAGCGCTGCGCAACTCGCGCTGCGCGCCCGCTTCCCGCAAAGCGAAATCGTCGTCGTCGAACATCATCACGCGCATGCCGCCTCCGCTTACTACGCCTCTGGCTTCGACTGCAGGCGCGGTGCTGAGCATCGACCGTGCCGGCGATTTCCGTTCGGCTGTTCTGTTCAGAGGCGCAGGCAACCAGCTCACGCCCGTGCGGGAAATGTATTTCCCGGATTCTCTCGGCGATCTCTACAATCGCGTGACCGAGCTGCTAGGGTTCGAGCCGCGCGCCGATGAACACAAGGTCCAGTGGCTTTCCGCGTCCGGCGAGCCCGCCTATCTGGATGTCTTCCGCCACATCCTGCATCGCGGCGGACCGGCGTGGCCCCAGATCGACCGCAGCTATTTCGATGCCGACCGGCTCATCCATGGCGGCTTCAGCGCCAGGTTCTATCGCGAAACTGGTCTTCCGGACGAGCGAATCGCTGTCGCCGAAAATCAAGGCGGACCTGGCGAGCAGTCTGCAAACGGCCGTCGACGAAGCGGTGATTGCCACGATCGGCGCGGCCGAAGAGCGTCTCAATCGCCGGCGGTCTGGCGCTGAATGCGCTTCTGATTCGCGCGCTCGAACAGCATTCAAGACATGTATTCGTTCAGCCCGTGGCAGGCAATGCGGGAACGGCATTCGGCGCCGCCCTTTACGCCTGGCACAATTTTTATCGTCGAGCGGAGCGCGTGCCGTTCGAAACGCTCTGCCTCGGGCCCGCTTATTCGCCGGAGCAGATCAAGAAAGTGGTCGAAAATTGCAAGCTGCGCTTCCGTTATCTGTTGACCGAAGGCGAACTGATAGATCTGGCCATTCGCGCCTTGAACGACAACAAGATCGTTGCCTGGATGCAGGGCCGCATGGAGTTCGGCCCGCGCGCTCTGGGTAACCGCAGCATTCTTGCCTCGCCGCTGAATCCGTACTCGACAGAGAACCTGAACGTCTACATCAAGCATCGCGAAAGCTTCCGTAAGTTCGCCGCTTCCGTGCCGGAAGAGATGGCGGGCGAATACTTCGAAGTCGGCCCGAATGCGCGCTTTCTTGCGACGGTCGGCACAGCGTGCAGCCGGCATACAGCGAAACCTTCTCCGCCGCGATGCTTGGAGCGACCTGATTCGCGTCCACACCGTGTGCAAGCAGGAGAACCCGCTCTATCACTCGCTGCTCATCGCGGCAGGCAAAGCGACGGGGTTGCCCGTCCTCTATAACACCAGCTTCAATCTCTTCGGCGACCCGCTTGTCTGCACGCCTCGCGACGCTGTGCGAAGCTTCTATTCTTCGGGAATCGACGCCCTCTTTGCGGGCGGCTTCTATCTCGAAAAGTAGTCGCATGATCAACTAACCGCAACACGACAGCGTTGCCAGGAGGCGATGGACGAAAGCACATGCATGTTCCCCAACTGTTTGTCGAGCTCGGCTGTGCGATTCTCGGCTTGGCGATCCTTGCTCGCATCGCAAACCGGCTCGCCTTCTCGGCCATACCTCTGTATCTGCTGGCTGGTCTCGCGTTCGGCAACGGAGGACTGGCGCCTCTCAGCCTCAGCCAGAGTTCATTCACGTCGGCGCCGAAATCGGTGTGTTGCTGCTGCTATTCATGCTCGGCCTTGAATACACCGGTCATGAGCTCGCCAGAAGTCTTCGCATCGGTTTTCCCGCTGGCCTGGTTGATTTTGCCCTCAATTTCCCGCCCGGCTTCATCGCCGGATTGATCATCGGCTGGAAACCTCTGCCCTCCGTCCTCCTGGGTGGAGTGACCTATGTCTCCTCTTCGGGCATCATCGCTGGGGTGCTGGCAGAGCTCGGCCGACTCGCCAACAAAGAAACATCGTCCGTTCTCTCCGTTCTGGTCCTCGAGGACCTCGCCATGGCGATCTACCTGCCGACGGTCGGCGCGCTCTTATTGGAGGCGGTCCGGAGCGCATTGCCATCTCTGTCGGGGTAGCCATTGCCGTGGTTTCCATTGTCTTGCTCGTAGCTATTCACTACGGCCAGCGCCTCAGTGGGTTTGCCGCGCATGAGTCCGACGAAATCATTCTCCTGACGATCCTCGGGACGGTCTTACTGGTCGCCGGAATCGCCGAACGCTTCCAGGTCTCCGCTGCCATCGGTGCATTTCTCGTCGGCATCGCCGCCTCCGGTCCCGTCGCCGAGCAGTCCCACCAGCTATTCGCGCCCCTGCGCGACCTCTTCGCAGCAACGTTCTTTTTCTTTTTCGGACTGCAGATCGATCCACACACACTCACGCGCGCTCTACCTTTCTGCTTCGTCCTCGCGGTGGTGACTACCGCGACTAAAATCCTCGCCGGTTATTGGGCAGCGAGAAGGGTAACCGATCGGCGTGGCCGTCTCCGAGCGGGCGCCGCGCTTGTCGCTCGCGGCGAGTTCTCCATCGTCATCGCCGGCCTCGGTGCGAGCCTCGAGCCCAACCTCGGTCCTGTTTCGGCCGCCTACGTCCTCATCATGGCCATTCTCGGACCTATTGCTGCCCGCGCTGCTAAACGACATTTCGATATACTTCTCACCCGTAACTCGGAGTGACCTTGCTTCCACCACGATTCCTGTTCCTCGCCGTGCTCGTCATTGCTTTTTTCCAGCATTCGCATGCATCCGCATCCACTCGCGGCTACGTGCGCGTTAGCCAGATCGGCTATGAAACTGGAACCACGCCCTTCCGCGCCTATCTCATGGCCGCTGTTGCCGAAACAGGCGCCACCTTCAAAGTTCTCGATGCGAAAGGCGCAACCGTCTACTCCGCCGATATCGGACCGCTTCTCGGAACCTGGAGCCACAACAAAATCCTGACTTATAACGTCTACGCCGTAGACTTCTCCGTTCCCGGGAAAGGGACCTACTCCATCACAGTTGCTGGCCCCGCTCCCGCCTCTTCGCCAAGCTTTGCGGTCGATTGCGCCGCGGCCCTCTACTCCGGTCTGCTCCTGAATACCCGTTTCTTTTATGAAAGCGAGCGCGACGGGCCGCAGTAATCGCCAATGCCCTGCGTACCGCGCCCGGTCACCTCAATGATCTGCACGCCAAGGTCTATCAGACGCCACCGCTCGATGAAAACGATATGATCTCCACTACTGGGAAACCGCTCACTCCGACTGGCGCCGTAATTGATGCCTCAGGCGGTTGGTGGGACGCCGGCGACTACATGAAGTATGTGGAAACCACCAGCTACACTGTCGCGCTTCAGGAAATCGGCATTCGCGATTTTCCTAATCAGCTTGGACCGGGTGCGCCCCTCAATCCGCCCGCCCCTCCCGATGCCATCTCTTACGCCGGCAATGCCGCGGGTGCGCCATCGAGCTCGAACCTCACGAACGAAGCGGCCTTCGGCATCGACTTCCTCCTGAAGATGTGGGACGACAACACGCGCACACTCTACTATCAGGTCGGCAATAGCCAGGACTGGACCAACTTCTCCTATCTCAGCGACTACGACATATGGCGCCTTCCCCAGGCAGACGATAACTGGGACGGGTGCAGCAAGGATGCCACTTTCATTTGCCATCGCCCCGTTTTCGTCGCCGGCCCCGCCGGTTCGAAGATCAGCCCCAACCTCGCCGGCCGCTTAGCCGCCGATTTCGCCGTCTGCTACGAGCTGAATCGTGAAACAAAACCTCAACTCGCCGAGCGATGCCTAAAGAATGCTGCCGATGTGTTCGAACTCGCAGACACTTCGTTCGCCGATCCCGCTGCTTCGGTCGATTCCGGCTCCTGTGCGTCCGGCTGCCTGCTGTCCATCATTCCCTTCGATGGCTATCCGGAAACCGTTTGGGAAGACGACATGGAACTTGGAGCCACCGAGCTGTACTTCGCCCTCCGCTCTGCCCGGCACGACCGCACTCTTCCCCAACTGCCTCACACTGACCCCGCCTATTACTTATCGCAGGCCGCCCAGTACGCGAAGAATTACATCACGAACATCTATGCCACGGGAAATGCGGACACTTTGAATCTCTATGACGTCAGCGGTCTCGCTCACTTCGAGCTTTATCAGGCCCTGCTTTGGCCGGAAATCCCGGCGGTCTGGCCATCTCGCAATCCGGCATTCGAGATCAGCTGCTGAAGCAGGTGAACGATGCTGTGAACGTCGCCGCGCATGACGCATGGGGCTTCGGCGCGGCTTGGAATGCCGACACCGCCTCGCACGGCGCAGGCATTTCCGTCATGGCCAGCGAAGCCGCTTACCTGACCGGCCGCGCGCAGTATGCGACTTACGCGCGCCGCTGGATGGCCAATATTCTCGGCGCCAACGCGTGGGGACTCTTCCTTCATCGTCGGCGACGGCTCGCAAACGTTTCCCAATTGCATCCAGCATCAAGTGGCCAACCTGGCCGGTGCGCTGGATGGGACGTCCGGTGGCACGCCCGTTCTCTGGGGCGCCGTTTCCGAAGGCCCTTCCTACGCCGCAACCTCCGGCGTGGTAGACGGAATGATCCTCTGCCCCGCAACCGGTTCTGACCCGTTCAAGATTTTCAATGGCAACAGCGGCCCCTACGATCCTTTGAACCGGGCCGTCTACCGGGACAATGTCCAGTCCTACAGCACCACCGAACCTGCCATCGATCTCACATCCACTTCCTTTCTCATGTGGGCGTGGCGCATCGCCGGCCATCCGGGACCATAGCTCGACGTAGTATTTTCAATTGAGGACTCCATATGCAACCTGTCGCGGTTCATTGGTGGGCGCTCGCCCTGCGAGGTGTGATCGCCATCATTTGCGCCTTTATCAGCTTTGCTGTGCCTGGCGCGGCTCTCGTTGTCCTGGTTTCGTTGTTCGGCGCTTATGCGCTCGTGGACGGAATCTTTGCCATCGTCTCCGCCTTTCGTGCCATCAGGGGGCACAAGAGATGGGGATCTTTCCTGTTCGAAGGCATCGTCGGCATCATCGCCGCCCTCGTGACCTTTTTTGCGCCCGGCATCACGCTCACATTCCTTCTGTTCGTGGTGGCGTTCTGGGCAATTGTGACTGGAGTTTTTGAAATCGCCGCCGCGATTCGCATGCGCAGACACCTACCCGGCGAATGGCTGCTGCTGCTGACCGGTATCTGTTCCATCATCTTTGGCATCATCGTCCTTTGGCGTCCCCTCCTGGGAGCGCTCGCCGTCACCGTCTGGCTCGGAGCCTATTTGCTCGTCGTCGGTATCCTGCTGCTCTCGCTCGCCTTCCGCCTGCGCCGCATCAAAGCCGACATCGCCCCAGCCCCGGCTTAGCCATTCACGAATCAGAACGCCGGCAATACCTGCAGTGGCCGCCCGTCGCGTGATCTTTTGCTTCCACGGAGAGCTCAATGACTTCCTCGATCCTGCACAACGCAACGTCTCCTTCGAGCACCCGTCCGGCGAAACCGACACGATCAAACACGTCATCGAATCGCTCGGCGTACCGCATACCGAAATCGAGCAAGTAAATGTAAATGGAGCAGAGCGGTCGTTGTCGGACCGTCTTGCCCAAGGTGACGTCATCGATGTGTTCCCCCATCAGACGCCCATCGCTCTTGATCATCCGCGCTTCGTGCTTGACGGCCATCTCGGCCGTCTCGCCGCGTATCTCCGCATGCTTGGCTTCGATACCTGGTACGACCGGTTTGCCGAGGACGCCCAACTGGCCGGCATCTCCAGCAGTGAGCATCGCGTTCTCCTTACACGCGATGTCGGTCTGTTGAAACGGCGCGAGATCCAGCAAGGCTACTGTGTCCGCGCCGATCGACCGCATGATCAGTTGCGCGACATTGCAACTCGTTTCGCATTGCAGTCCCAATTCACTCCCTTCAGCCGCTGTATGGAATGCAATGGCCCGCTCTGCCCGGTGCCCAAGCAGGAGATTGCTCATCTGCTGCCGCCTCACACTCGTGAAACCAAGACCGAGTTCAGCCGCTGCGTCGAATGCGGAAAGATCTATTGGCGCGGCTCGCATTATGCCCGTATGCTGGAGCGCATTCAGGAACTAACGATTGCAAGCTAACTCCTGAGCAGGTCGAGCTTTTCACTTCAACGGCTTGTATCGAAGTTATAAGTTTTTTGTAAATGTGTGCCTCGCCTCTTGACTTGCCTCTCTATACCCGTTTAGAATCGAAGCTCAGAAGGTACATATGCGGACCACATATCAACAAATGAACCCCGCCGGGCTCCGCGCCTCCAGCTTTGCTCGCAAACTGGACGTTGATATGTGGGTCGTCGCTATTTGCCTCCTCAGCCAATAGCCTCTCCCTGCAACCGCCTAGCGTAAAGCTTCAGGCTGCAATCCTGCATTTGAAACACGTATAACGCCGTCGGGACCGTCTCAGTGTCCCGAATGGCCGCATACTTGCACTCGTATCTTCGGCGCTTGTCCGGGGGAAACCAACTGCCATGTAAGTAGCAAAGTAAGCGATTTCTCGCAAGAGGTGCTCATGTTATGGAAACGATTCATAATCGCTCCGGACCAGCGAGGGCTGGTTACTAAGAATGGCCAATTCGGCGGAATCTTCCCGCCCGGCCAGTACGCAATGTTCGCGCCGCCCGGCGTGTCGCTCGAAATCGAACGTCACGAGCTCCGCGATATGGTCTTCCGTAGCCCGTGGGCAGAGTATCTCGCCCGCAAGCGGCCGAAGCTGGTCAAGCGGTACTTCACCTGCATCGAGACGAACGACGTGCAGATCGCAATGGTATACGTGAACGGCCGGCTCTTCGAGGTGCTGACGCCCGGTAAGCGCATGCTGTTCTGGCGTAATAGCGCCGAGATCGCGTTCGAGCTCGTGGACGTGATCAGTACGTCTGCTGGTCCGGCGGCGGAGGCCTTTCCTGCGCCTTTCGCCGATCACCGGATCGGCAGAAAAGTAACGATCGAAGAAGAAGCAGCAAATTGCCTGCTTTTCGTTCACAGCCGGCTTGCCCGGGCGCGGACCCCGGGCACGTTCGGCTACAAAATTACAGTGCCGGAAGCCGAGTTGCTGAACACAACCGGCCGCCAACTGTTTCGCGAGTACGGCTGCCGCATGCGCGGATCGTTGATCAATGCTGCGGTATCCCTGCGCCGGAAGCGCTACCAGCGTGTTCCGGCGAAACTCGGCCGGCAGACAGACGTTCTCACGCGAGTGGCTGTCGCTTCAACACGGGACCGCTGAAAAGCGGTCCCCTTCAACTAATTCGTTTGCCCGCCAGCGTCCTGCCGTTCTGGGTAAGTTGCAACTTCTGCGCCTTACCCGAAGCATCGATATCGCTGAAGACGAACACGGCATCCACCTCATTCAGAAAGAATTCGGTATCCGATGACGGCAACGCGTGTAATTTCGGCTGTCCCTTGGCCTGTGCCATCAATTGGCCGTTCTCGTTTGTGAACGTGATCTGCAGCGGCCCCAGGTCATAGGTCCCGACATAGCGATCGAGCACCTTCGCATCTACATCAACCGCTTTTCGCTCTCCGGGCAGAATCACTTTCTGATCGAACAGCGTTCCGGCCAGCGCCGACGCGACCGATTCCGCTCCCACGGCGATGTTGTTTCCAAGCACGATCACGGCAGCGTCATCGTCCGGAAATCGTCCGATGTACGTGCTGAAGCCCGGAATCCCTCCGCCGTGGCCGATCTGCTTGTGATTCGCCATCCGGTCCAGCATCCATCCATAGCCGTAATGCTCCATAACCGGTGTCCACATGCGCTCGCGGTCCGCTTTGCTCAGCACCTTGTCCGTGTACAGCGCGCGATCCCATTTATAGAGATCTTCGACCGTCGAATACAAGGACCCCGCCGAGTAAGGCAGCGACATATCAATATAATCCGAATTGCACAGCGAGTTTCCGCACGGCTGATACCCCGAAACTCTGTGCTTCAGCACCACCGCGGTCTCGTCATAGCCCGTATCGCTCATGTGCAGCGGTTCGAAGATATGCTTCTTCAAATAGTCGGCGTATTTCTCCCCCGATGCCTTCTCAATGATGATGCCGAGAAATGTATAGCCACTGTTATCGTACTTCCATTTGGCGCCCGGTGCGAATTCGAGCGGCTTGTCTTTCGAAAGCAGCAAAACGGCGGCTGGCGAAAGCGGCACGCGCATGAAGTTCGGCTGCGTAAAGGTCTTCATGTCCGTGTAGCTTGGAATCCCTGAGGTGTGGCTCAAAAGCTGATGTATGGTGATCTGTTTCCACGCCTCCGGACATTGATCGAAGTACTGGCACGCTTTATCCTGCACCGAAACTTTGTGCTGCTCGGCTAACTGAAGAATCGCAGTTGCCGTAAACTGCTTGGTGATCGAGCCCAAGCGGAACTTACCTTCCGGCGTGTTGGCCACGTCCCATTCAAGATCCGCCATTCCGTATCCTTTCTCGATCAGGATCTTGCCGCCCTTCGCGACCAGCACGGATCCCATGAAGTTCCTGCTCTTCTCGAACGCAACAACCACATGATCCAGCCGCTGCGACAGCTCATCGGCCTGAGCAACGGCGGCCGCAAGGGGCAAGAAAACCAAAGCCACTAAACCGGCCAATAGTCGAAAAACCACTCTCAAACGCATATGTCCTCGGGATGGTATCACGTAGCAATTACGTACGAACAGCGTCCGCGGTTCAGCGGATACACTGGTTTTTATCTCAAAATCAGCAAACCGCCCATGCAACTCTCCCGAATCGCGATCTTCGTCCTGATCCTTGCGCCTGTTCTTCCGTCGTCCGCTCAAGTAGCCGGAACCGATTCCTTCGCGCGTGATCCGAATCAAGCTGTCGATCAGTCGTACACCGATCGCATTCAGAAATACACAACCGGTCCGAATCTCAACTCACCGCTGACGAATTATCTGCCCGCGTCAAAATCGGTCCCCACGCCCGCCAAAGTGCTGGGCGATGTATCCGGCGCTCCTGACATGTTGCCCTACGCCGAAGACGTCTACCGGTATTTCCGCCTGCTCGCCGACAGCAGTCCGCGTGTCAGAGTCTTCACCATCGGGCATACGGAAGAAGGCCGCGAGATGATTGCGGCCGCTATCGCGGACGAGTCGCTGCTCTCGAAAGCAAAAGAGAATCAGGAGCGCCTCGCCAAGCTAGCCGATCCCCGCCTCATCGGCATGAATGATCAAACCGCGCAAAACCTGCTCGGCAGGCGCATTCCCGGTTTACTACATCACCGGCACCATTC
The DNA here is from genome assembly GCA_963846185.1 of uncultured Acidobacteriaceae bacterium. Taxonomy (GTDB): domain Bacteria; phylum Acidobacteriota; class Terriglobia; order Bryobacterales; family Bryobacteraceae; genus Bog-105. Next base: position 346,713 of record CAWJVA010000015.1, read on the forward strand.
ACTCGCCCGAAACCGGCGCACCCACCGCCCTGATGGAGTTGGCCTATCGTCTGGTTGTCGACAACGCTCCCTACATCCAGTACATTCGCACTCACATGATCACGTTAATAACTCCTGTAATTGAAGTCGATGGGCGCGATCGCATGGTCGACATTTATAAATGGCACAAGGCTCATCCCGGTCAGAACTGGCCGCGCCTCGTCTATTGGGGCCACTACGTCGCGCACGATAATAACCGCGACGCCATGGGCATGACGCTCAACCTTACTAACAACGTCCTCAACACCTATCTGAACTGGCACGCGCAGGTGCTGCACGATCTGCACGAATCGGTGCCCTTCATTTACGACAACACCGTCGGCGACGGCCCCTACAACGCCTGGATCGACCCTATTCTCTCCGACGAGTGGGCCGCCCTCGGCTGGAACAACGTGCAGCAGTTACAGAACTTTGGCATGCCCGGAGCGTTCACGCACGGCGACTTCGATACCTGGAGCCCTGGGTACCTCATGTTCCTCGCGGGGTTGCATAACGGTATCAGCCGGCTCTATGAGACGTTCGGGAACGGCGGCGCGGATACGGAAAAGCGCATTCTCGATCCCGACGAATACTCACGCACCTGGTATCGCCAGAACCCTCCCTATCCCGTCATCGAGTGGTCCCAGCGCGATAACAACAACTATGAAGAGACTGCGCTTTTATCCACGCTTTCCTACTTCGCGCACAACACCCACCACTTTCTCGAAAATTACTATTTGAAGAGCAAGCGTTCCATTGAGAAGCCAAAAGAGGCCGGACCCGCCGCCTATGTGTTGACGGCCGATGACGGCGCGCTCAATCGCCAGCTGCAGCTCTTACAAGTGCTGGCAGCGCAGCACGTCGAAATCCATCGCCTGACGCAGCCGGCCACGGTCGCTCTTCCCGCGAAGCCCGCTAAGTCCGATTCCAAGGAGAAAGCAGAAGAGAAACCAGCCCCGACATCGCAGAGCTTCCCCGCAGGCAGCTTCGTTATCCGCATGGATCAGCCGTTTTCCCGAGTCGCCGACGCGCTCCTCGACCGCCAGTATTGGTCTCCCGATGACCCGCAAAAACATCCCTACGACGATACCGGCTGGTCTTTCGGTGATCTCTTCAATGCCAAGACCGTTCGCGTTACGGACAGTTCCATCCTCAAGGCGCCTATGGACGCCGTTCCCGATCTGAACAAAGTTACGGGGGAGCTGCAGGGCTCCGGCCCGCTTTACGCCATCAACAACTCCGGCCAAATCGGCCTCGCCGCGCTTGTCTACACGCTTAAAGGCGCCGATGTCTCCGTTGTGGAACAGAACTTCAGTGATAGCGGCAAGCAGTTCCAGGCTGGCTCGCTACTGATCAGTCGCGCAGATTCGAGCCAGCTTTCTGCCGCTCTCAAGCGTCTCAACCTTACCGCACAAAGCATTGCCGCGCGCCCGAACGTTCCCACTCACCGTGCCGCCGCTCCCCGCATCGCATTCATGCACACCTGGCTCTACACCCAGACCGAAGGCTGGTGGCGCATGGCTTTCGACAAACTCCAGGTCCCGTACGAATACATCAGCACGCAAACCGCGGCGCGAGAACCCAATCTCAAAGCGAAGTACGACGTCATCATTTTCGCTCCCGTCTCGCGCTTCTCCGGCCAGCAGATCATCGACGGTCTGCCGATGTGGGGCAATCCGCTCCCCTGGCAAAGCACGCAGCTCACACCCAACCTCGGCAAAATCGATTCGACAGACGACATGCGTCCCGGTCTCGGCTTTGAAGGCGTTGCGCACTTGAAAGAGTTCGTCGAGCAGGGCGGCTTACTGATTACCGCCGAAGATACTGCGCAGTTCGCCATCGAACAGGGTTTGGCGCCCGGGGTCTTCGTCGCTCCCCGCAAAAATATTCGCGTGGTCGGCAGCGTGCTCAAAGCGCAACTGGTCGATAAGACCCAGCCCGTCGCCTACGGCTGCGATTCCGATCTCGCCGTCTATAGCGCCGATGGGCTGGCGTTCACGGTCAGCAATCTTGTCGTCAACCGAAACATTCTCACCGAGAAGGAATACAAGCGCCCCACCGGGCGCGGCGGCCCGGATGACGCTGATATCCCCGAGGGCCGTCCGCTGCAAACCGCTCCGCCGCTTCCGTCCCCCAAACCGTGGCAACCCACGCCTCTCAACGAAGAGCAGGCGCGCAACAATCCGTTCCTCATCCCCGAACAGTACCGGCCAAACGTCATCTTCCGCTATGCAGACTCGAAGAACCTTCTCATTTCCGGACTGCTCGATAATGGCGGCGTGATCGCCGAGCTTCCACTCATCGTGGACGCGCATCTCGGCAAGGGTAACGTTCTGCTCTTCGCCAACAATCCGGTGTATCGCGGCGAAACGATCGGCAGCTATGGTCTCGTCTTCAACGCCATTTTGAACTACGATCACCTGGCTTCATCAGCGCCGGTCGGCCAATAAGCACTCACTTACTTCCGCCGAAGCCTGATCTCGAAAAGCTTGGGCCACAGCTTGCCCGTGACGAAAAGCCGGTCACCCATCGAGTCGTACGCGATCCCGTTCAGCACATCCACGTTCTGTGTTCGATCCTGCGCCGGCAGCAGCCCGTGGAGATCGACCCAGCCAACCACATGCCCATCGCGCAGGGAGATGCGCGCGATCCTGTCCGTCGTCCAGATGTTCGCGTACAACTCACCGCGCACGCACTCGAGCTCATTCAACTGCTCGATTTTGCTCTGGCCGTCATGCACGGTAAACCGCCGCAGCTCGCTCAGGCTCTGCGGATCGAGCACGCGAATCTCGGCTGTTCCGTCGCTCATGTAAACGAACTGCCCGTCGTTGGCCAAGCCCCAGCCCTCGCCCGGATACGAAAAGTTCTTGAGCAGCCGGAATGTGGCCTGATCGTACACAAAGCCCTCATGAGACTGCCACGTCAGCTGCACAATCCTGCCGTTCTCGACGGTGATGCCTTCGCCAAAGAACTGCTCCGGCAGTTTCAACTCTTCCAGCACCCGGCCGGTGTTCAGTTCCTCTTTCCGCAGCGCCGACCGGCCGTTTAGTCCGGTGCCCTCGTACAGAAAACCGCCCCGGTACTCGAGCCCTTGCGTGAAGGCCGACGGATCGTGCGGGAACACGTTTACGACCTCAAAGCCGTACACCGGCGTGGCGAGTGGAACCGCGTGGCGGGCAGAACCCAAGGTGCACGCAGCGGCCAAGGCCAGCGCGGCCGCCGCCCACGCCCCGCTACTGCGTTGCCCAATAACCGGCTTTCGCTGTGACGTGCAGCTTCTTGTCTTTGACCTGAACTTCAATCTTTCTAAATTTTCCGTCGAGGGCGGCGTTGCTCGGATTATAGGCAATCACGTAAAGATCGCGCCCATCCGCAAATGCCCGCCGGATTCCCTTCAGCAGATCATTGCTGTTTTCGAAAAACAGCCCGCCGGTATCGTGCGCCAGCTCTGCCAAAGCATCCGTGTTCTCGTGAGCGACAAAGTCGTTTTCGACCTCGACTGAATAGGGTGTATATCCCGGCAGCGAGGGATCGATGCCGGTACTCGCAACCGATCCTGATGCCATCAGGCCGCGCGAATCGATGGTGTAAAACCGGACATCGTAGCGTTCAGCGACCTTGAGCACTTTGTCCAGCTCCGGTTGGAGGTCGCGCGGGTTGAAGCGAAAGCTGTGGTCCTTCGGGCCATAGCCGTTCAGAATGCCGTATAACTCCCGTCCCGGAAAGCGATTGAAACCATCTGAAAGAAACACAACCGTACGGTAGGTCGGCATGCGCGCGATCGCGTGAACAATCTGCTCCAAATTGTCTAAAAAGATCTGGTTCAAATCCGCTGTCCGTTCTCCGAAGCTCAGCAGGAATTCCTGCACTTGCGCTTTCACGGCCGGGCACGACGGGCCGTCCGTGTTGGTGTTCTGCATGGTGTTTATGCAGGCGCAGGCGTTACAGTAGTGCAGCCGCATCAGATCTCTGAATTCCTTTCGCTGCAGCGCGATATTGGACGCCTCGCTCTGGCCGATATCCGTCAGGAACGCTTTGCTGCCGATGGCTGCCAGCACCGCCCCGGGATCGCGCGTCGAATCGATGACTAGATGCGCTTGCCTTCCCAGCGTGATCAGCACATATTGCGAATCGTCTGCCTGCTCCTCCCCAAAGAACTTCTTCAGCGCGCCCCGCACCTGATTGAAGTTACCGAAATCCGAATGCAGCGTGTCTACGCAAACCAGGTAGGTTCTCTTCGGCAGGCCGGAAGTAGCAGCTTTGGGTGGTGGTGCTGCGATGCTTGCGGGTGCGGCCGCAGCGGGGCTCGCCGCAACACCCGCCACACTCACATTGGCTTTGCTGAAGGCGACGATTTTCTGCGGAGACCCATCCTCTAACACCTGAAAGTCGCTGGCCGAAAGATCCGTCACGTAGTGCCCGCTTTTATCCGTGACCACAACGGGCACCAGCACTTGGCGCACGTTCGCCTTGATCGTCGCCGCGGGATTCTGCGCCCCGAGGCTGCCCGCCAGCAAAACGAGCAATAGCCAGCTACGCCGCACGCAGGCTTCTAGGGGCGGAAGACCATTGGAATGAAGGAAACCTGGATTTCACGGCTCGTCGGCCGCGAAAGCCCCAGCACGCTCGGAAATTGGGGAAGCGAAATGTTGTTGTATTGCAGCCGGGACACGTTCCCGACGTATGATCCCGAACCATCCTGTACGGCATAGTCCGTGATCCTGCCCTTGCCATCGAGATTCAGCGTCAACACCACGGACGATCTCAACTCGGTTGGCACCAGGTTCGCGTCGAAGTGGTCTTCATACAAAACCGGCACTTCATATCCGACTTGCCGCGTTGTCGTGCTGATGGTCAAAGCAAGCGCGCCGAACAGCAGCAAACTTGAAAGCACGCCGCCGGTGGCCGGAATGGTCATCGGACGCATAATCTGATCCATCCGGAATTTCCAGCTATTCCAGGCGCGGAGCCAAGCCGAACCGTTGGTTTCCTTTACCGTCTGGCACTCTCGCGAAGCGGTCACTCGTAGCCGTGTGCGCAAAGACGAGGGTGGGACGGGCTGACTCAGCTTGTTGAGCGAAGACCGCACGGTACGGATCTGGCCGATTCGTTCATCGCAAGCATCGCACTTGTTCAAGTGCGCTTCGATCTTGGCCCGCTCTGCACCGCGCAGCCTTCCATCGACGTAATCTGTACTTTGGCGCTTAACGCTCCAACAGGTCATAACTGTTCCAATCTTGCTGTACTACCCTGAGACCGCTGCGGGCATCTCAACATTCCTTTTCCTCACGCGACTGCTTCCGCGAACCCGGCGCCCGGCTGCTGTGTCAGCTCGCGCCGCAATGCTTCCCTGCCGCGTAGTATTCTCGACTTCACCGTTCCCAGCGAAACCTGGAGAATCTCCGCAATCTCTTCGTAGGTGAGATTCTGAATGTCTCGCAACACCACCGCCGTCCGGAACACGGGGTTGATCCGGGTCAGCGCGCGCTCAATCAAGGTGCGGTTCTCGCTGTCCACCGCCTGCTCGAAGGGAGAGCGTCCGGGGTCCGTTGCAGAGTCCAGCACATGCCCCTCGTCGCGCTCGTTATCGAGCGGGACCTCGCGCCGGCAATGCCGTGCGAACCAGCGCCGGTGGTTATGCGCTTCATTCACCGCAATCCGGTAAATCCAGGTCCGCAGACTGGACTGTTCCCGAAAGGACTGGACGCCCCGGAACACCTTCAGAAACACTTCCTGCACTACATCGCAAGCATCCGGCTGATTCCCGAGCAGACGAAAGACCAGCCCGTAGACTGGCTGCTCGTATCTCGCGATCAACTCTTCATACGCCTCTTCAATACCCGCCCGGAGTCCCCGCAAGATGCGGGAATCCTCTTCGGAAACCCCGGTCTGAGCGCCAGCCAAGATGGACAAGGCACCCGAATTCCCAAATAAGGGTTGCGCCATCGCCAGAATTTTACCCCTACCGGCGCTCAAAACGCCAGACAACTAATTAGACACCACCGCGGAGGTGGAAGTTCCGCTGATCGCACATATGTGCTCGTAATAACGCTCATACTGCGGAATGATTAGCTCGGTTCGGAACCGGGTAAGCGCTGTATTGCGTGCGGCTTGCGCCATGCGCTGGTGCAGGTTCTCATCGATCAGCAGCTCTGTCAGCCGCGCCGCTTGCCGCTCGATATCGCCCACGGGTTCCATAAAACCGTCCACGCCGTCCGTGATCAGGTCCGGAACACCTCCGGCGCGCGTCGCCACGGGTGGCACCCCACAAGCCATCGCCTCCAGCGCCGCCAGCCCGAACGCCTCGGTTTCACTCGGCAGGTGGAGCGCGTGCATGCGGGGGATCAGGCGCTCCATGTGGTCCTGTTTTCCCAAAAACCGCACGTTGGCATCCACGCCCAATTCGCGCGCCAACCCTTCGGCCGGTCCCCGATCGGGTCCATCGCCCGCCATTACCAGCTCTGCATCCACGTGCTCGCGAACCCGCGCAAACGCCCGGATGCAATCCATGACTCGCTTGACTGGCCGGAAGTTCGAAATATGCAGTATGCGTTTCGGCCCCTTCGCACGTGCATTTTCATCCGGTCTATACAACGAGCAGTTCACGAAGTTGTGAATGACCTCGATCGGCTTTTTGATCCCGAAAAAGTCCACGGTCCTGTTTCGCATGAATTCGCTGATGGTAGTGACTCCGTCCGAACGCTCGATCGAAAACTTCGTAATCGGGAAATAAGACCGGTCTGCGCCGACCAGCGTGATATCCGTCCCGTGCAGAGTGGTAATGAACGGCAGACGGCGCGTCAGTGATCATCTCCTGCGCCAGCAATGCCGAGATTGAGTGCGGGATTGCGTAATGCACATGCAACAGATCGAGCCGGCGCAGTTGCGCGACTTCCGCCATGCGCGAGGCGAGCGCGAGAGAATACGGCGGATACTGAAACAGCGGATAGGTCGAAACTTCAACCTCGTGATAGAAGATACCCGGTGTGTCGGGATCCAGCCGGATCGGGTTTGCATAGCTGATGAAGTGCACCTCGTGCCCACGCTGCGCGAGCTCGAGCCCTAGTTCGGTGGCGACGATGCCGCTGCCGCCATAAGTGGGATAGCAGGTAATCCCGATCCGCATGGTTCTAGTAGAGCAGGCGGACCGGGAAATCGCTGACGTGAAGCGCCTGGTTGTGTTGCGATACCAGTGGCGCACGGTTCTGTTGGGCTCGCCTGCCGCTGGCCGACGCCCGCGCTTGGGATGGCGCCGCGGTTCAGGAGTGCGAGTTGGCGTGAGCCTCGAGAATGGCGCGATTCTGGCTGCACATTTCGCATTCGCAGCCGCCGTGGCCTTCGGAGCGAGGCAGATTTCCGAAGCCGGTGGGGCCGATGTGACCGGTTCCGGCGAGTTTCTCGCGTTCAATGACTTGCAGCCAGACATCCACATCCATGCGTTGGACGCCTGCCCCGCCGCTCTCCCGAATAGAGGAATTGCTGCTGGTCCAGGAGTATTCGGGCGGAACGCCGTTGGGGAAGTTGAGCCGCCGATAGACGAGCTCCGGAGGAGGCAACATGGCCTGACCGCGCTTGATCAGCTTTTCGTTCGAGGGGTAAAGCGTGGTGACGGTTTTGCCGTCTTTTATTTCGATTTCGACCCACTGCTCGAGAACCTGTTCTTTCTGTTTGCGGCGTGTCTTCGGGTGGAGCTGTCCTTGAAAGAACTGGCGGGCAGACGTTTGGGAGTCTTGTGAGGCGTGAGCCTGCGGAGTGTTGAGCTGAGCCTCCAGCTTATCGATTTCCTCCTGCAGACTGACGTCTTTGCGAAGTGCTTTGAGCAGCTTGATATTTTCGTTCATGATGTCCTTTCGAAGGCCCCGCAGCGCGCTCCAGGAACGGTAGAAGGCACGCTCGGCGGCGGTTTTGTAGCGCTGCATGAGGGCCAGGTGATGCCGCTGTTCGGCAGACCAGGCGGCCGGGTCGGGGCCAGAGGCGGCGGCTGCGGCGGCTTCAGCCGCAAAGAAATGACGTCTTTTGCGGCGCAGAGACCAATCGTTGAGGATGAGTGCTTCGACCAGGGTCTCCTCCTGGAAGTCGGCCGGATCGAATTGCTGGAGCCAGCCCTCGGCGATTCGTTCGAACTCGGCCGGGTCTTCGTCGGGGAGGATCAGGATTTTGGAACAGCAGCCGTGCTTGAGCGCGTTTTTGCTGGAAGATTCTTTTCCTTCGGGCGTAGTGGGGCCGGTGCAGCCGTTTGGATTATTTTCGGTTGGCGGGCGCTTCGGCATGGCGGTTCTTCCACAGCGCGAGTGTGCAACGGAGGAGAACGGGAAGGCGCGGTGCGGGCAGGTCAAAGCGCTGATTTGAAGAGAAAACAAATTTTTTCGCGAGGCGTGATGTGAAGGAGGATGAGAGTGGCAGCGGCGTTTTACGAAACGAAGTGGCGGAGAGCGGAGGATGGGGGCGGGGCAAACCCTGGGTGATACACGCGAGCTATGTCGACTAGGGACCAACTCTCACGTTTCGATAACGGTGTTTTGCAGTCCCAACTTGCGGGTCGACGATTCAGAAGGAGGCTGTGATTTCACCTTCTTTTTCGAAGCTCCTGCAACTAATAAAGTGAATCGCACCTGTAAGAGCTAGCTACCCGAAGAAGAGTTAGAGCTTACGGCCTTGTCAGCAAGGCGATGTTACATCAACTCTGCAATCGGCTGCGTTTGCAGCAGGAGCAAGAGGGTGGTCGACCAAAGCACTCCAGCCATTACTAGTCCCACGCACAGCAGTCTCAGGCCGACCACATGGATGAGCAGGCAGGCCAGTATGCCGAAAACTATGAGACCACCGGTCCAATAGTAGAGCGGCACTTCAAAGACGTATGCCAGAGGAAGGAAATGCACGCCAACGATGAAGCCAACCGCTACCGGAATCCAATGACCAAGGCCCGCGCGCGCCAACAACGCTGAACTCAGCGCAATCAATCCTCCTTCCAATCCAAATATGATTCCAAAATAAATGGCAGCGCGTTTTCCCTTGGCGGCTGCGGCAGGATCGCGGCTGTCGGGCATCTTCGCTGACGCGGTCCACCGGAGAATACAAGTAACGAGCAACACCAGCGTTGCTGCGGACGCTAGCGGAATTCCCCAGACGGGACGGCCGGGCCAAAAGGCCAAGGCGGTGATGGACCAAATGCCGCCAAAGAGCGTGAGAATAGCTGCGCCTCCGACGAGTCCACGCATCCGTGCTTTAGTGAGCATAGAATTCAATCTTCTAAGTGTTAGCTTAGGAGGTTTCGACCCGTCGCGGCATGCTCGAAAACCAGTGTAGATCCGGACACCGTGCGCTACGATTCGTGATCATGCCCTTCGCGAACGCGAGAGTGCTGTCGTTTGAGAGCCGTCGCGCAAAAGAGATGGGGGAACTGATCCGCCGCCGTGTCGGCATTTTACATCCGGCGATAATCTGGCACATTCTGCGCGCACTGCCGTTCTCGAAGCGACATATTTGCACTTTGAAGACGCTCCGACCCGCCCGCGACTTGCGCAACTACACTACATCAAAGATGAATTGATTCCACTCGAAGCTGCATGAGGCTTCCGCGAGGCATATCCGCAGATCGGCTGATCGGCGCACTGGAGCATTTGGGCTCGCAGAGGGTTCGTCAGAAGGGTAGCCACGTTCGGCTGCGGCATGAGGGACCTCCCACAGGCGAGTGTGCAACGGAGGAGAACGGGAAGGCGCGGTGCGGGCAGGTCAAAGCGCTGATTTGAAGAGAAAACGAATTTTTTCGCGAGGCGTGATGCGAAGGAGGATGAGAGTGGCAGCGGCGTTTTACGAAACGAAGTGGCGGAGAGTGGAGGATGGGGCGGGGCAAACCCTGGGTGACACACGCGAGCTATGTCGACTAAGGGTCAACTCTCGCGTTTCGATAACGGTGTTTTGCAGTCCCAACTTGCGGGTCGACGATTGAGAAGCAGGCTATGATTTCACCTTCTTTTTCGAAGCTCCTGCAACTAATAAAGTGAAGCGCACCGGTAAGAGCTAGCTACCCGAAGAAGGTTAGAGCTTACGGCCTTGTCAGCAAGGCGATGTTACATCAACTCTGCAATCGGCTGCGTTTGCAGCAGGAGCAAGAGGGTGGTCGACCAAAGCACTCCAGCCATTACTAGTCCCACGCACAGCAGTCTCAGGCCGACCACATGGATGAGCAGGCAGGCCAGTATGCCGAAAACTATGAGACCACCGGTCCAATAGTAGAGCGGCACTTCAAAGACGTATGGCAGAGGAAGGAAATGCACGCCAACGATAAAGCCAACCGCTACCGGAATCCAATGACCAAGGCCCGCGCGCGCCAACAACGCTGAACTCAGCGCAATCAATCCTCCTTCCAGTCCAAATATGATTCCAAAATAAATGCCAGCGCGTTTTCCCTTGGCGGCTGCGGCAGGATCACGGCTGTCGGGCATCTTCGCTGACGCGGTCCACCGGAGAATACAAGTAACGAGCAACACGAGCGTTGCTGCGGACGCCAGCGGGATTCCCCAGACGGGACGACCGGGCCAAAAGGCCAAGGCGGTAATGGACCAAAAGCCGCCAAAGAGCGTGAGAATCGCTGCGCCTCCGACGAGTCCACGCATCCGTGCTTTAGTGAGCATAGAATTCAATCTTCTAAGTGTTAGCTTAGGAGGTTTCGACCCGTCGCGGCATGCTCGAAAACCAGTGTAGATCCGGACACCGTGCGCTACGATTCGTGATCATGCCCTTCGCGAACGCGAGAGTGCTGTCGTTTGAGAGCCGTCGCGCAAAAGAGATGGGGAACTCATCCGCCGCCCTGTCGGCATTTTACATCCGGCGATAATCTGGCACATTCTGCGCGCACTGCCGTTCTCGAAGCGACATCTTTGCACTTTGAAGACGCTCCAACCCACCCGAGACCTGCGCAACTATAAGCGCGCTGCAGATTATGAATAAGCAGCGGCAAGTGGCGGTACCCGTGAAGACGGTTCCAGCGTGTTTCGGCATAGAGCAGGGCGGAGGCCAGCCAGCGCAACCGGTGATCGCTGCCTTGCCAGCGTTTGACACGCCGACAGATGGTCTCGACAACCGAAAAGCTGGATTCGATTCCGTTGGTACTGCTGAGAGATCGCCGCAAGCGGGCATGCACCTGCAGATCATGTAGCGTGAGGGTCTCCTCCAAGCCCTCCATTAAGCTGGCTGCCGCACTTGGGTTCAACTCGTTCAACTCATCATGCAATCGATAAAGCGCCTGCCGAGCGTCACTGATATCAGCGTGAGCGTAGGCTAGGCGCAGCTTGTACTTGAACCAGTGTTGATGCGCTCTCCGGTACATACGCCAGGATGTTGCGGATCTTATGCACCTGGCAGCGCTGGATGAAAGCGGCTTCGCCGGCATGCCGCTCAATGGCGGCGCGCAAGGCGCGGCTGCCGTCAATCAGATACAAACGCGGCTGGCTGAAATCCAGTCCACGCCCACACAGGTGATCGAATAATCCGCTGACTACTTTCGCATTCTCGGTGGCTCCTTGCACCAGTCCCAATACGACCTTCTTGCCAAAGGCATCGATGCCGATGGCGACCACCAAATGCTGGCCCTTGAAGATCGTGCCGTCAACTAACAGGGCACAGATTTGGAGATGCTGTAAGGAACGGCTCATCAGATGCTTCCAGTTTCTTGCGGCTAGCCTCCACAAATCGTTCGCTGATGGTGCTTTTCTCCAGCCCATAGGCATCCATAAACTGCTGCAACACTAACTTGTAATCCCGCATGCTGAGCCCGCGCATGATGTTGCTCCAAACGGTTTCTTCTGCCGGACTCACCTGCTGGAACAGCTGGTAGGTTCCCAACGGCAGCTCCTTGCCGCCACACTCACGCACGCGTGGCCGCGCAATCGGGACCCGCTGGCCATCAATGAGGCACGAGCCTTGCTCAATACCCCAGCGGTAAGCCTGCCGCCTTTGCGTCCGGCACGACCGCGGACCGCAATCTGCTCGACTTCCGATTCCAGTACGGACTCGATGAACATCCGGCCTACCTTTCGGACCAGCTCACCCAAGCCCTGCTCCAAGCTGGTCAGCACTTCTGCCATCGGCAAGCAAATCTGTACCGCTTGATCCTGCTGGGACTCTACACTCTTCTGGACTGCTCTCTTCTGATACGCTCTCTTCAAAACGACTCTCCTTTTTTCTGGCAAGAAAAATTTCCCAGAGCCTATCACGGCTCTGGGTGGGTCGTTCCCTTTTCCACGATCTTTCGGACATCCTCATGCCGGAGGGCGCCTAAGAGTAGCGGTGTTTTACGAAACGAAGTGTCAGACGGCGGAGATCTGCGGCGGGGCAAACCCCGGGTGACACACGCGAGCTATGTCGACTAGAGGCCTAACTCACACGTTTCGAGAAGCGTGAATTTGGACCAGTGTCGGATCGCCGACGACTCAGGAACAACTCGGAAGCCGCACACTAAAGCGGTCACACGCATTTCGACACGAAGACCTATGCCGATTTTTCGTCCACGGAATGTTCAAGATCGAGATCCGATCATGGCCTTCCATTAATAGGCGCGCTTTAAGAATCTCAGCCCCCTGTGTATGGAGAAGCCACTCATACCAACGGTGCTCGACGAGCTCTGGAATGACTGTGACGATGCGCCTCTCGGGGGTTCTCTGCTGCCAGCTGTTTGACGTAATTCACGATTGGTGCGACTACCAGGCGATAGGGAGAATGCAGCTGCACGAGTTCAGGAAGGGGCAGGTCTGCACCGCGCGCGGGAGCTTCGACATACTTGTTCCACTGCTCCGCGAAGTCATCGGGCTTATCATCTTCCGACACGTGTACGACCTTGATTTCGCGCGAGAGTGACATAACGGCGCATAACGCTTGCTCATTTACTCGCGTCCACGATTCCATGGTGATGACAAGAATCAGCGAGCCAGGCAGATTTGGCTTCAGCGGCCTCGATAAGCTAATTTCACGCCGCAGCGTTTCGTAGTGCCTGTGTACGCGATACATCGTAAACAGCAACGCCGGGATAGCGATCAGGGTGATCCACGCCCATTCCGAGAATTTGGCAATGATCACGATGAGCACCGTGATACCTGTGGCAATCGCACCGATCAGGTTCAATGCCATGCTATGTCGGGACCGTTTTCCGCCTTCTCTCTTCCAATGAGCGACCATTCCGGCCTGCGACATCGTGAAGGCCATGAAAGCTCCGATGGCGAAAAGCGGAATCAATCGGTCTGTGATTCCGCCGAACCCAATCAGCAGTGCAGCCGTGAATAGCGTCAAGACGATGATCCCTTCCGTATACACGAGACGGCGGCCGCGGTTAGCGAAGGACGTCGGTAAAAACCCGTCTTCCGCCACGAAGTGGCATACGCGCGGAAAGTCTGCGAATGCCGTATTCGCCGAGAGCGTCAGCAAAACCAAAACTGAGAATATGGCGACGTAGTAGAACCATCCACGACCCGCAACAGCTGCGAACAGCATGGAAAGAACGCTCTGATAATTGTTGCCGTTCGGTTCAGTGGCAACAATTTCCGTACGCTTTCACAAGCACAGCGATACCCGCCAACATAATTGCGAGTGCGAGGATGATCAGACCCAAAGTGCGCTGAGCATTCTTGGTGCGGTCGTCACGGAATGCCCCCACTCCATTGCTAACCGCCTCGACACCTGTTAAGGCAGTACAGCCGCTGCCGTACGCTTTGATAAGCAACCAGATGCTGAAAGCAGCTGTCGCGTTACTGGACGGCGGCTTCACTACCGGTATAGGATGGCCCCCGTCGCAATCGTCTTGGTGATGCCGAGTATCAGAACAACTCCCATACATCCCAAAAACAGGTATGTCGGAAGAAGGAATATCCCGCCCGTCTCATTTACTCCACGTAGGTTCACAAGCATCAAAATCGCCAATGCTGCCAAACACAGAGGGAGGGTGTGCGGATTCAGTGCTGGCAACCCCGAGGTAAGGGCGCCGATGCCGGTTGAGATACCAACGGCAGCATCCAAAGCGTAATCAATCAGCAATGCTGATGCGGCAAGCAAGCCTGCAAAGGTGCCGAGGTTCTGACGCGCCACAATGTAGGATCCACCGCCGGACGGGTAGGCAGATATCGTTTGCCGGTAGGACAGGTACACGAGGAGCAGCAACACGATAGTGACGACAGTGAGCGGCACAACAAAGTGCAAGCCGGCCAGTCCGAGCGGTGTCAACAGCGTGAGGGCAGCTTCCGGTCCGTACGCAGCAGATCCCAGAGCATCCAGTCCGAAGACCGGAATGCCCTTCGCGGGACCAATCTGCTCAGCGCGCTCCTCGGACGTAGCGAGCGGACGGCCCAAGAGAACGTCAAGTAAAGGCACGGTTCCTCTTAGCAGGTCACGTAGACTGGAAAGCGTTTAGCCGCCGTCGTCATCAAAATCCAAGGGAATTCACTTAATGACACGCGGATAGGAGTCTGACGGCCTATTGAACGTTTCACGGAAGACGGCGTTGTGATCCTCCGCAGGATGATCGTCCTAATCGCTAAGCTTACAAACCGAACGGATTATCACTCTACGGATCACGCCAGGATTACACCACTTCTGCAGCGGGTTCCCTGTTCGCCCATGCGCCGTCCACTCCGATGCAATTGCCGGATTGCCGGCAATCAGAAGCTAGACGCTCCGACGAGATGTAGACTCTGGGGTGATCGAAGAAACAGCGGCTGACGAGTCTCACAGTCCGACTTCCGCGAACGCATTTGCTTCTTCTCGAATTCAAGGCTCAAGATGAACGATCAACAATACACGGAGCAGTATTCTGGAGTGCGAGATCAAGAGATCCGTGCGGCACTGGATCAGCATTGGGCGGCGTCCGATGCTAACGATTTTGAAACGGAGCACCGCATCTATCACGAGGACGCCGTGCTGGAATACCCGCAGTCAGGTGAGCTAACCCGCGGTCGACGGAACATACAGAACCAACGCGCTAGTCAGCCGAGCAAAAAGCGGTTTGCTATCCGACGAATCATAGGTGGCGGTGATCTTTGGATCACCGAATTCATCCTGACATATGACGGCAAACCGTCCTACACCGTGAGCATCATGGAGTTCAGGGACGACAAGGTTGCGCGCGAAACACAGTACTTTGCGGATCCGTTCCTGGCTCCCGCATCGCGCGCTCAATGGGTCGAACGGATGGACACATAATCTCGACCCGCGAGAAAAGAACCGCTAAGTCCTGATGAACGCGATTTACCGGAAAAATCGAACCGTTTGATATGGGGTATCGTTACAGCACATCCTCCGATGGAGGGACAAGAGGTGGATTGGAAACGGTTAGTCCAGTTTGCGCTGCTGGGTAGCAGTGATTTGGAACAATATGCCATTCTGCTGGTACGCGTTTCGCTCGGGCTGTTCTTCGCCATCTCCGGGGCAAACAAATTGTTTGTCGCCGGCAACAGGCAAACTATGTACGAAACGCTCGTTGGGGCCAAAGTCCCGTTTCCCCACCTGATGGCTTATTTCGTGTCGGGTGTCGAGTTCGTTGGCGGATCCTTGCTGGCCGTGGGGTTTCTTTCGAGCCTGGCCTGCGTGGCTTTATTGGTCGATATGCTTGTCGCCATCCTGACCACCAAGCTTTCCGCCATGCCTAAAGGACTTTCGCCTCTTAACTGGCTCGACGATTTTCTCTACCTTCCGGAAGTCCTGTACGTGCTCTTCTTTATCTGGCTGATCTGCTCTGGTCCGGGAAAGTTCAGTGTCGATTACTGGCTCGCCGGCAAGTTACTGAGGTGATCGATTGACGAAGCAGGTTGTTGCTGGACAAGAGCTTGATGGTCATTAGCAGAATTTTTCAGCCGCAGGACTGGCCTAAGTCCCGATTAACGGCGATTCGGAAACTCAACAGTCGAGCGCGATCTCAAGCTCCTGAGAACGGCATCCGTCGATGTTCTTGCGCACCGGTTGAAACGTCCGGTTTCACCCGTTGAAAATTGTCGAAGTTTGCTGGCCGCCACTCTACAGCAATGCTGTATCGCGGGCCGAAGGACGGACCCATGAGTGGCGATACGCTAGCGGCGGTATGGGTTGGGCATTTGTGGTTGCCGTGATCCTCTTCTCGTCTGTTGCTACTGTTCTTTCTTCAGCGCCGCCAGTTCGCCGGCGCCCGGACGTTGACTATTAGTGGACTAAGTCTTGGATTTTTGTACTGGATGGTCGTTTCGCTCATGCCGCGCTAGTCCGACGATCCCAGGTTCGGATGAACTTCCCAAAACACGCTGTGGGTCAGGAGGGCGAGGATCCCGAATCAAGAGCGTACGCCAGAGCGCTCCGAATCTCGCCAATGGCCCCCGCTATCAAGCATCGAACGAACTGCCGGATATAAAATGAACGCGCCGGCCGCACTCCGTGGCGCCTGGTGAAGGAGAGGTTCTGTTTCATGCGAGCAGGCATTGCACCCGGTGCGGTATTCCCCGATTACGAGCTAGCCGACCACAGGGGTAAACACCGTAAGCTCTCAGATTTGCAAGGGCTCGATCCGATGATCGTGGTTCTTAGCCGAGGAGGTTTCTGTCCAAAAGATCGTCGCCAGGCAGAAGGTCTGCTCGAACTCCATCGCGAAATGGAGGTCGGTTACTGCCGCCTGGTCACCATCAGCACGGACAACCTGGCCACGACCAACGAGTACCGTACTGGCGTGGGAGCGCATTGGACATTTTTGTCCGACGCGGGACGCAAGGTGCAAAAGGATCTCGACATCGCCGAGTACACCGATCCCACGCATGATCCGATGATCCCGCACACAATTGTGGTCGAGCCGGGCCTCATCGTTTTCAAGATTTACGCCGGCTACTGGTTCTTCGGCCGGCCGACAATCGAAGAGTTGCGACAGGATCTAAGAGCGGTGTTAAAGAAGTGCCGCCCGGATTGGGACATCACTCAGCCCGAGATGAAAGCCGCTTGGGAACGTGGCGAGAAAGATCGTTTCTATCCTTACGGCAAGACCTACGCGAAGGTGTTTGGAGAGCAGGAGTAAGCGAGTCCGCCATGGCTGAACATACTCTGCACTCAATCGCCTTTCCGGTCCTGGATGCGGACCAGATTGCGCAGTTCGCCAGTTGCGCGAACGTCGCCCCGAAACAATATCGCGACGGTGAAATCCTCATCCACGTGGGCGAGCGTTTGTTCAAGTTTTTCCTGGTTGAGTCGGGTCAGATTGAAATCCTCAACTATTCCGGCGACGCGCCGAAAACGATCGTGGTCCACCAGAAAGGCCAGTTCACAGGCGACATCTCCTATTTATCAGGGACACCGGCCATTGTCACGGCAATTGCCCGCGGCGATTGCCAGGTATACGAGGTCTCGCAGGAGAGTCTGCGTGAGGTATTGAATCAGTGCCCCGGCCTGGGCGACATTATTCTCCAGGCTTTCATCGCACGACGGCAGTTACTGAGGGAGTCGCCTGAGTTCGTCGGCTTGCGTGTGATCGGCTCGCGCTATTCTCCGGATACGTTTCGCGTTCGCGATTTTCTCGCCAGGAATCGCGTGCTCTTCACCTGGGTAGATTTAGAAGCCGACCCGCAGGTGGATCGGATGCTGAAAGAATTCGGCGTGACGGAGGCCGATACGCCTGTGGTGGCCTGCGCGCATATGCTGCTTTTGCGCAATCCGTCGAATGAGACGCTAGCGGATGAAATCGGCCTTCATCAAAGACTGCAGCAGACCGTTTTTGATCTGGTCGTCGTGGGGGCCGGCCCGGCCGGTTTGGCGGCCGCGGTTTACGGCGCGTCAGAAGGGCTGACCACAGCCGTATTGGATTGTATCGCTCCCGGTGGCCAAGCAGGGAGCAGCATGCGCATTGAAAACTATCTCGGCTTTCCCACGGGTTTGACTGGCGCCGAGCTGACCGATCGGGCCACCCTCCAGGCCAATAAATTTGGCGCACGCCTCTCCATCCCTACAGCCGCCAGGCGTTTATCGTTCGAGAACCGGTATGCGACTCTCGACGCCGGTGGCGAGGAGCCAGTAACTGCCAAGTGCCTCCTGATTGCAACGGGTGCTCAGTATCGGCGGCTGGATGTCGAAGGTGTTGAACAATTCGAAGGGACAGGGCTCTACTATGCGGCAAGCACCGCCGAAGCGCTGCTCTGCCGTGGCTGTCCCGTGATTGTCGTGGGCGGGGGGAACTCGGCGGGGCAGGGGGCTGTGTTTCTGGCCGGTCACGCGAGCCGCGTGCTGCTAGTCATTCGCGACGATGACTTGAACAAGAATATGTCGAGCTACTTGGTCCACCGCATCGAGCAGACTGCGAATATTGAGCTACTGTCCAACGCCGTCATCCAGCGAATGGTGGGGAACGGTCACTTAAAGGCAGTCGAGATTGCAAACAACAAAACAGGGCAGCGGCGAACTATAGAGACTCCGGCGGTATTTAGTTTCATTGGCGCGACACCTCGAACGGATTGGCTGCCTTCAGAGATTGAGCGGGACGCGAAGGGATTCGTCCGAACGGGACCGGCTCTTTCGCAGTCGCGATCATGGAGCCTCGCACGGTCGCCGTTCCTCCTAGAGACTAGCCGTCCAGGTGTATTTGCCGCGGGAGACGTGCGCTCCGGGTCCGTGAAGCGAGTCGCTTCGGCGGTGGGCGAAGGCGCCATGGCGGTCCAGTTCGTGCATGAGTACCTCAAAGAGATGTAGTGAATGTCGCGCTGAACCATAGAGAATCACACCAGCTCTCAAACTTTTTTCGATCCGACTTACGGGTTTTGGGCCCGCACGTTGCGTATTGGACAGGATGCGTCCGCTACCAGATCCTGTGAGTGACCTCGAAGGATCTGATCGCACCCGCTCGCAACTGTTGCGCTTCTCCCAGCAGGGCGAAGCTCAAGACTGAAATCTGAAAGGAGTTTGCATGATGAAAATTAGAACCTCGTTGATTTGTTTCTTCCTGATGCTAACTGCATCAGCGGTTTGGGCCCAAACGTCTAGCAGCACGCCCAAATCTTCCGGTCTTTTGGGATACCTGGACGCGCAAACCGGCGCCTTCCGGCCTGTGCCTCAAGTGGGCAAAAACAGCGCAGGCCCGGCTGCTCTCTCAACCGTGACAGGGCACATCCAGATCAAGTTCGTTATCTTAGCCAAATCGCCCGCAATCAGTAGAGTCGAGTGCTCTAGCTTCACTACGGTCGTCGATACTGCGCGCGTGTATGAGGAGAGTGCAACCGCGCTTGCAACCGGAAGTGGTGGTAGTTGGCTTTGTACAGTCAACGTACCGTATTCCTGGTCGCTCGCCAATCCCTCTAGTGCGGAGATGATTACCTCTTATGTCGTCCGCGCAACCGGGCCGGGGCTTAGTGGGGAGAACGTAGATCGATCGAGCAGGCTCTCGCCTTTCGACGCGCGGATAGTACCTCCGAGCGGTGTATCGACGTTGCTAACTGCTGATGTAACCATGTAACCAATTCGGGTCTGAAATCGGCGGGTCAGGAATATGACCCGCCCAACTTTCTTGCAGGCCGCCGGCCGGAGTCCCGACATTATCAACAATCCCGGGTAAGCGCGCGATGGAACATGTATCCACTCCGCAGCGCCGGAAAGTTGCGTATTGATTGAACACCACGAGTAACCTTTCAAGAGCTAGATAAAGGAGTTGAAATGAAACGTAATTGCTATTTACCGTTACTGACAAGCGTAGTGCTTTTGGCGGCAAATGCTGCCGGACAGGACGCGCCGGCCAGTACCAACACAGCACAGGCCAGGGGAGATGTATTTGAGACAACTGTCAAATATGTGGAACAGTTCTATCCGCTGTGGTTCACCTACTATCAAACCTTGTTTGGCAAACCGAATCTACCCGTGGGCCCTGACAAGATCTCTCCCATCTACCACTACGTAGTCGCCATCAATGACGACACTTTGTATGTCAGTTCCTATCTTAACCTCTCGAGCGAACCTGTGATCCTGACCATCCCTAATAGCCCGCCCGATTTATCCTACTCAGTGCTCATGCTGGACCCGTATGGCGACAAAATTTCTCAATCCGTCATCACACCGCCCGCGCCGGGGACGTTTGCGCTCTACGGTCCTGGATTCAAGGGAACACTTCCTGCCCAGGTCACGCCGGTCCCGTTGCCCCTCAACCACCTGGCGCTGATTTTCAGGGTTGACAAATTCACAAACGGGGTCGACCTGACCTCCGAAGCTGATTGCTTCCGTAGGGCGGTGCGTACCGAGCCACTGTGTGCGTATCTGGGCCAGGCCTGCCCGCCAGACACTCCTCCGGGAGGCGTTGCAGATATAATCCCGGAGGCCGTTTTTGCATTCCCGTTCAAGACAAGTGCCGACACGCTTATCGCGACAGATCCGATATTTTTCCTGAGAATGTTGCAAATAGCGGTCTTGTCCAAGAAAACTCCAACGATGTCGCCGGATGTTCAGCAGCTATCGGATGAATTCAACGCGCTGTTTGCGAAGGTTAACACCGAGCGATCGGAGTTTGCAAGGGGCGCACGGGCAGCGCACGCCGCAATCGTGAACGATTATCTGAACAATACGGGCCCAACAAACTGGATCACCTACACAAACATTGGTATCTGGGCGCCTGACGAATACATCCAACGGTCGTCCATAACAGAATTCATTCAGTACGCAAATGACCACGAGGCCGCCGCCTACTACCACGCTTTCAAGGATGGGGACGGCTCGCCGCTGGATGGAAGCGACCCCAATGGCTATGTTTTGACGTTTTCCGCTAAGAAGATTCCTGCTGCCAAACGCTTTTGGTCAGTTACTGCTTACACTCCAGAGGCTATCGAGCTAGTGCCCAACTCGGCGAACAAATACCTGGTTGCCAGTTACACGCCTGGACTGGAGACCAATAAGGACGGCTCAATCTCGATTTATATGGCCGGGCAGCTCCCTGCAGGTGTAAACCCGGCCAACTGGCTTCCCATTCCGCGTGGACCCTTTAACATAATGCTGCGCGTTTATGGCCCTGAGAAAAGCGTCAAAGATAACACCTATGTGCCTCCTCGCATTGTAAAAGCTTATTAAGCTTGCGGGTGTAGCGGGAAGTGTTAAAGGAGAAAAGATGTCCACTAAGATTCTAGTTATCAGTACTGCTGTGTTTTTGGCGACAACAATAACGATCGCGCAAACTGTTACCTCCGCGGATCCGACCCAGAATACCGCTGTCGACGCCAATAGTGTTAATCAGTTCCAGTCATTCGTGAAGAGCAAAGCACCTGAGAACCTTGACGCGGCGGGTGTTCAGACATTTGTGGACGGGGTGACCGATTATATCTATGGTTACTCCCTGCTTGCAATTGCCATGACGGAGCGCGTGGCCACTACTGTTCCGGGGTTGACACCGCCAACTACTCCTACGCGTGCTCCTATCAATCAAATCGTGGTAGGCACTGCCCTGCCCAACCCGACATACCATGACGTGGTGCTACCCAGCACTACCACTCTGTACGCGTCTTCATTTATGGATCTCACGAGCGCACCCTTGATTTTACACGTGCCGCAACTGCCGGCTGTAGTTGGAACAAATCAACCGAGATTTTTTATCGTCCAGCTATTGGACGCATGGACGAATGTCAACCGGGAGTCGCCAAGTTCGCGCTTGCGCAGCAAACCCGGTGATTACCTTCTGGTCGGCCCCAGCGGGACCACAGCACCGACTGCCGATTATGCAGGAGTTATCACATTCGACAGCAACACTGTATGGTCAATAATCCGGTTCTTTACGGACGGTAGCGAGGCCGATATCAACGCTCTTAACGACGCTCTGAAGCCGCCCGCGAACCCTGCAGACGGGCTGACATTGAGGCCGCTCGGTACCGGAACGGACTACCAGCCGCCGTCCAATTTGCCGGTAAATCCTTCCATCGACACGTTTACACAGCCGATTAAGCAGCTCAACAACATGGACGCGTGCGTCTTCTTCGAAACGCTGTCCACTATGATGATGACGAATCCGCCCCGTAAGATCGACGTGCTGGTGGAACCATCGTTAAAAAACCTGGGCCTTCTTACCCCCGGCAAACCATTTAGCTGCGTCAGTCTGGCAGACCAAAACGAAGTAATTATCCTGCAGGCGGCGGTAGTGGCGGCAAAGAGTTCCTCGCAAACATAAATCCACCCTCAGCATCGGCCGCAACAAATTATTGGTCCGTACCACGCGATGTGGGTGATTACGGGATCAATTACCTTTTGAGGGCAGTAATAGCCCAGAAGGCGCTCGGAGCGAACAGGCCGCAAGACGCCGTGTATGGCTATGGCGCGTACGATAGTCGCGGTATTGATGCCGCAAACCTGCTTGATGGGGCGAATCGTTACGTCGTGCACTTTAGTCCCGAAACGAATTTGCATCGGATCGGCGAAATTCCACCGGTGAACCCTGACGGTTTCTGGTCGGTCACACTTTATGACGCCAATGGCTTTCTCGTGAATAACGTCAATATGGCTCCAAACGCGAGTTACAATGCGATTGGCATACCGTTTGTGCAGAACCATAAGGCTTGCCTGAACGCAGACAAGTCACTCGATCTCTACATCCAATCAGATCCGCCCTCTGATCCGAAACAATTCTGTAACTGGCTCGAAACGCCTTTACCGGATGGTTCGAATGCCACTACGAGCAAATTCATACTTTTCCTACGCGCGTATTGGCCGGACCAGGCAGTGCTGAACGGCCGTTGGAATCCGCCGCCGATTGTGAAGCAGTAACCGGAGCCCCGTTCTGGCAAGATGAGTCGTTTGATCACTGGATCAGGTCCAACTATGAACTGCAGCAGCTGATTGAATACGTGGAGACGAATCCCGTAAAGGCCGGCTTGGTGCAGGCCGCAGAACAATGGCCTTGGTCTAGCGCGCGTTCTAGGCAGACGACATAAAACGATCGTCTGCCCCACCGTCCCAGTAAATAGTTGAACGTTGGTTACGGGTTTTAGCCGCCGATCTTGCGTATTGAGATGACGGCGCTGCCCGAATAGTGAGTTAGTGAATGCAGGCCGGCACAACTCTTCAAGGAGGATTAGAGATCGTATGAAGAGAAACTTTCTCCACTCGACCGGGCGTGTGGCTCTGGTGGCAGCGTTCCTGCTCGGGCTATTCCTGCCTGCAGGCATTCGCGGCGAAGAGAACGGCAAGGTATGGCTGAGGATCATGGCGTTCACCGACGCTCCAGTTGTCGGAGCGAATGTACGCATCACTCTGGGCGGTCCCCACGGCCCAGTATTGGCCGATGCAAAGGCGGCCACGAACGACCAGGGTGTGTTTCCCGCACGCATCTGGCGCCCATGGTTGCTGGACGAAGAGGCGGCCGCAGACAAGAAAGCGCCCGAGCCCGAGCGGCGCCGCCGGCAATCATTTGTCCGGATCAGCATCTCGGGTGGAACCATAAACGGCGATCCGTTCCTGGGGCATCTGAGCGCCGACGTCGCGCTCACCGATCCGGCACACCAGATCCTGGTAGTCAACCCCGTGACCACCCTGGTCAGCCGCGTCCTGGATGAGCTGCCGGAGCTCAAGCTGAATAAAGCCGAGGCGCTTGTCCGGCGGTTCCTGAAGCTCCCTGCGAACTATAGTCTGGGCCTGGCGTTGCGGCAAGGTCCGCACTACGTATCTCCGTTCTTCAGCCCCGCCGGCTTTATGGCGGAGGCTCGGGATGCGGGAGGGCTGGACGCCTTCGAGCACCTGCTACTCCGGGAGCTGCTCGACGAGCTGCTCGCCTCGCCCTCAGCAACGCACGCGTTCCGCCCGCCGCAGCTGCTGGGGACTACCGGCAGCAGCGATGCCGCGCAGCCGTTGGGGAGTACCGCCGCCACCAGCCCTGCCACCAGTGTCATTCAAGCGGGCCTGTACGCGGGCCTGCTGGACTTCGCTAACGCCGCAGGTGTGGAAAACCTCGCTGGGTGGGCGCTGTCGCAAACGGGGCTCTTCCCCACACCCAACACCACTCAAGCAGACATCGAGGCTTTGACGGGTGCGCTAAACGACCTCCAGAGCAGTATCGAGAATCTGACTACTGGGCTTAACCAGCTCACGCAACTGCTGAAGTCCGCTAGCACCGAGGAGCTGTACGCCACGATCGTCACTCCCGCGCAGACGCTGGCGAACCAGGTGAATGGCGTGGAGGGCGATCTGGCCTACTTCGCAAGTGCCTGCCCGCCTCAGTATATTGGGCAAATACTGCCAAACCCAGAGCCGTACTGCACCAACCAGAAGGCCTATGTCAACGGGGAGATGGATAACCTCACGATCCAGCAGGCGTACGTGACCATCGAGGGCTACGTCCAAGACAACCCCACCCTCGGCACCGAGGGCATGCTCCACCTGTTCAGTCTCTGGCTGGGTCAGAGCAGGCAGTTCTTCCGCCCGGCGGACTCCGCAAAAATGCAGAACCTGTACGACTACTGGGATGCGGCGCTGACGCAAGCGGCGAACCTGAAAATCGAGGCGCTGCACGAGAACGATGCCCAGGACGGCAACCCGAAGGAACTGACCGATTTCATGGGCAACCCCGACGCGACTCCGCCCACCACGGGCACGTTCCAGAGTAACCAAGCCGCGAACCAGAAGCTAATGTTCCCGCCGGTACCCATCGACCCGGTGACACGCAGCACGGCGGTCATTAGCACCCAGGATCCAAACCACACGATGTGGGCCCTCCTACCGTGGGCGCCCGCTGGACCTGGATTTGCGTCGCCACAACCGTCGTGCGCTACCTGGCCCAGCCCGTCCCTTGGAGTCCTGAATGTGTTAGACGCGGCAACGCAGCCCTATCTCGGCTTCAACAATTGGGCGAAGTCGCCCAGCAAGGCTCAGTGGCAGGCCGCGGTCTCCCTCGCCCCCACAAACGGGTCGGTGCAGTGGTCGGACTGGCTCGTGCAGCAGACGCAGACTAGCGATGACGAAACGCCGCCTAGTATTGGCTTTTTCGTTTGGGCTATCCACTGCTCGGGCGGGGCTTGGACGTCGACGTACGACCACTCAGTGAATCTTTCACAGTTTTACTGGTACATGAATCCAACCAGTAACACGTTCTCGACTGCAGTGTCCAGCTCTGCTGGGAATGGTCTTAATTATTCCGGAGGAACTCCCTTCTTCGATTTTCCGGTCCGAACTCTCGCCGCTGGCGAGCAGTACTTCTGGTACCAGTAAGCGGCAAACGCGTCGCTACGGTACCGAACGACTTATTCACGGGCGCATGTGAACGCAAAGCAGGCGCGTTTCATCGCGCGATGTGCGAGCGCGCCTGGGCCGGGCGGTAGAGCCTGCCCACTTGCGCAATTGGAGACGTCTCCCTCGGCTGCAACAAATCATTGGCGTCCTCCAAGTCTGAAGGACCGCTATCGCCGCCTACTTCACAGAAAAGTTTGAAGGCCGGTTACGGCTTTTGCGGGCCAACGTTGCGTATTAAGACGACCGGTCGAATTCACACCCGAAAGCGGGTCGGCAAAACGCACGAGAAAAGGAACAACGATGAGAATCAGAGCAGCAAACAGAGCAGGGAGTGGGATTTTCGCCGTTCTGCGGGGAATCAGTTTTTGCTTGTTAGCGCTGGCGTTATCTGGTCCCCAAGCCGTGGCGGCGACGTTCGGCTACGTCGTGAATTCCTCTGATAACACGGTGTCGGTGATCGACACCAGCACCAACGCGGTGACCGCCACGGTGCCGGTGGGCAGTAATCCTACTGCCGTGGCGATCACCCCCGACGGCCAGTTCGCCTATGTGGTGAATCAATCCTCAAACAGCGTGTCGGTGATCAACACCGGCACTAACACGGTGACCGCCACGGTAACCCTTCCGGGGGGGAGCTATCCTTACGGCGTGGCGATCACCCCAAACGGCCAGTTCGCCTATGTGACGACTAACCCGAACAGCGTGTCGGTGATCAACACCGGCACTAACACGGTGACCACCACGGTGACCTTACCGGGGCGCGGGCCTACTGCCGTGGCGATCACCCCCAATGGCCAGTTCGCCTATGTGACGAATCAAGCCTCAAACAGCGTGTCGGTGATCAACACCGGCACCCACACGGTGACCACCACGGTGCCGGTGGGCAGCGGGCCTTACGGCGTGGCGATCACCCCGAACGGCCAGTTTGCCTATGTGACGAATTCCATTTCTAACACCGTATCGGTGATCAACACCGGCACCAACACGGTGACCACCACAGTGCCGGTGGGCAGCGGGCCTTTCGGCGTGGCGATCACCCCCGACGGCCAGTTCGCGTATGTCACGGCTGTTCTCGCAAACGCCGTGGCGGTGATCAACACCGCCAGCAACGCCGTGACTGCCACTGTCCCGGTGGGCAGCGGGCCTAACAGTGTGGGGATCAGCACCCCCAACGGCCAGTTCGCCTATGTGGTGAATGGCAATTCAAGCACCGTGTCGGTGATCAACACCGCCAGCAACACGGTGACCGCCACGGTGCCGGTGGGCAGCCATCCTAACGCCGTGGCGATCACCCCCAGCCCCCAGTTCGCTTATGTGACGAATGGCTACTTAAACACCGTGTCGGTGATCAACACCGCCGCCAACACGGTGACCGCCACGGTGCCGGTGGGCAGCTATCCTATCGCCGTGGCGATCACCCCCAACGGCCAGTTCGCCTATGTGGCGAATTTCTACTCAAACACCGTGTCGGTGATCAATATCGGCGCCAACACAGTGACCACCACGGTGCCGGTGGGCAGCTGGCCCTCCGGCGTGGCGATCACCCCCAACGGCCAGTTCGCCTATGTGACGAATGGCTACGATGGCACCGTATCGGTGATCAACACCGGCGCCAACACGGTGACCAACACGGTGCCGGTGGGCAGCGGGCCTTACGGCGTGGCGATCACCCCCAACGGCCAGTTCGCCTATGTGGTGAATGGCTACGATGGCACTGTATCGGTGATCGACACCGGCACCAACACGATGACCACCACGGTGCCGGTGGGCAGCGGGCCTTACGGCGTGGCGATCACCCCCAACGGCCAGTTCGCCTATGTAACGAATAACTCCTCAAACACCGTGTCGGTGATCAACACCGGCAGCAACACGGTGACCGCCACGGTGCCGGTGGGCAGCGGCCCTCGCGGCGTGGCGATCACGCCCAACGGCCAGTTCGCCTATGTGGTGAATGGCTACTCAAACACCGTGTCGGTGATCAACACCGGCACGAACACGGTGACCACGACAGTGCATGTGGGCAACGGGCCTTATGGCGTGGCGATCACCCCCAACGGCCAGTTCGCCTATGTAGCGAATTTCTACAATGGCACCGTGTCGGTGATCAACACCGGCAGCAACACGGTGACCGCCACGGGGCCGTGGGTCGGCTATAGCAATCCTCTTGGCATTGCGATTACGCCCGCGGCGCCGGTGGGCAACAATCGTCTTGGTGGAAGTCCGCCTCCGCCCCCGGTGCCGTTCTCTTCCTTTACAGCGCAGCTGCAACTGGCCACCGAAAACCGGCTTCTCCACGTTGAACGAGAGGGACGCAAGCTCGACGGCTTTCGGCTGGAGGCGCGCTTCACGCTCGGCGACGGCAGCTCGAGCCTCACGCCTCTCACGGAGGCTCTCACGCTCACGGTGGGCAGCTACAGTGTCACGCTGCCGCCCGGCTCCTTCCATCCGGTGCAGGGCGGTCCCTATAGCAACTACGCTTATGTGGGCACGATCAAGGGTGTGCTGCTCGATGTGCTGCTGCTGCCGGTGGGCGGCGAGGACAGCTACGCCCTGCAAGCGGTGGGCACGCCGGTGAGGCTGACCGGCTCGAGCAGCGCCGTGCAGGTGATGCTGATCATTGGCAACAATACCGGCACGACCACCGTGGCCGCCAGGGATTGGCGGTTCGCCATGCGATAACATTTCCATCGGGCGATGCTCGTTCGTGGTCTTCTTGAAGGGGAACAATACTCCTGGTACGAATGACCCCGCGGATCGCAGGTACGTGGGACGATCACTCCATCCCCACTTACTATTTAGAATTCTCGACCAACATGATATTGCGGTTGTCGCGGTCCATGTGAACGTAAAGCAGGCGTGTTTCATCCCGCGACACCGCGAGTACTCCCGGGCCGGCGGTAACGAGTCTGCCCACTGTGGCTACCCGAACGACTTCCCGGGTGGCGAAATCGAAGAATCGGACAGCCGCATCCTTGCTGAACGCGTCGTCATTCGGAACGAAGAAGATACCGGTTTCGCCCAAAGCCCATTGGCGGTAGTCTCCGGTCCCCGCCAGCTCGGGAACCGGCGCTTCGGTTCGGTTGCCCAGATCCATTCTCCAGATTCCGGAATGTTCCTGGCTCTTGGAATAGTAAAGATATTTGCCATCCATGGATTCAAACCCTTCGAATCCTCCGTGGCGGGTAAGTGGAACCGGGTTACCACCCTGGCTTGGAAGCTTGCAAATCTGATCGTCCGCCCGTGAATGGAAGTAGATCCAGCGGCCGTCGTTCGACCAGCTCGGCACATCGGCGCCGCCCGTATTCGCGGCAAGCTTGCGCGTCTCTCCTCCTGCAACTCGGGCCAGCCAAATGTCGGGCTCCGAAGATGGCGGCCGCAAGTCAAAGGCGATCCACTCTCCATCGGGAGACCAGCGCGGCGTTCCCGCGAACCCATCGAGAAACGTCAACCGGCGCAGGTCGGAGCCGTCGCGTCTTCCGACCCAGATATCGGTTGAGCCTGCGCGGTCCGAGGAAAACGCAATCCACTCGCCGTCAGGAGAGAACTGCGGCGTATCTTCGCGCATCGTGGATGCGATCAGCTGCACTGGCGGCACGGCCGAAATCTCCGGTGTTCCCGAATGCCCAGTTCGATGCAAGGTGAGCTGCCAAATACTGTGCTCAAGCGCCCAGTGCACATACGCCATCCGGTGTCCGCGAATGGTGACGTCGCTGATGTCGGGCCCTAAGGCCGTCGCCAGAGCAGGTTGCGTAATCGCGCCGCTCTCCACATTCACTTCGGCTAACTTGCCAAACCAGGAATAGGCGAGCGAACGGCCGTCTGCTGTCCAAGTCAAACCCGCCCACGATATTCGAGCCGGCAGTTCGCGCACGCTTTTGCCCAGTTCGTCTGTGACGACGATTTCGGTGGCATTGCGGCGGAAGGCCAATCGCTGTCCACTGGGATCGTATTGCGGACAGCAGTCGCTTTGACCATCGGCCGGAAACGATCGCTGGCGAACTTTGTGGTCAGAAAAAGATAGTTCGAAGATGGCGCTCTGGTCCTTCCCGACCGAACGAGCGAATGCCAGCGTGCGCTCATTGGGGCTCCACGCGAGTCTTCCGTGGGAGATAACTTTGCCCGTACCGAGATCCGTTTCGCTACCGCCCAGCGCTGACATGGTCAGAATCCTCGCGAAGGGGTCGCCGGTTCCGCTTCGAAGGAAGGCGATCCTGGTTGAGCTCGGATTCCAAACTGGCGAGCGATCCTCTGTACCCGCAGGAACGTTTGTCAGGCGCAGCGGATCGGTCGAGCCGATGAGTTGTACGTAGATTTCAAGCGGGTTTTGGCCATCCTTTCCTTGCCCAACGAATGCGATTTCCTTGCCGTCGGGCGAAATCGCGGGGTCTTCCTGGTAGCCGGGATAGTACGTAAACGGAATGATTTTTAACGCATCCAAGGACGGCGGTTTGTTGTAACGAACGAACAAGAACATCGAGAGAGCGATCAGCCCGGCGATCGCGATAGCTGCCGTTGCCCTGTGAAGTGTGGGCCCGCGCGCGACACGAGCGATCAGGCCCGGCGCAGCTGCGCGCCGGACACCCTCAAGGTCACAGATCAGCGCACTGGCTGTTTGATAGCGCCTCGCTGGCTCTTTCTCGAGCATCTTCCGCAGGATGGAAACCACTTCAGGAGGCGCCACCTCACGTATGGGCCTGAGGTCCGCCGGCTGCGGGCCTGCGATAGCCGCGAGCGTTTCGCGCAATGTACTTCGATCAAACGCCACCCGGCCAGAGAGCATCTGGTAAAGCACGATGCCGAGCGACCAGATATCGGCGCGCTGATCTACCCGCGATCCGGCGACCTGCTCCGGCGCCATGTACAGCACCGTTCCGATCCTTAGGCCTTCTTGCGTCAAAACGGTCTTCTCGGTCCATTGCGCGACTCCGAAATCGAGAATGCGAACCAGGGGCTCGGCGGATTCCGTGGCGGTCAGCATCAAATTCGCCGGCTTGATATCGCGATGCACGACACCTTTACGGTGGGCCGCCTGCAGACCATACGCGGCCTGGAGTGCGATTCCAATAGCCTGCTCGACCGGTATCGGTCCGGTTCGAATCTTTTCCTCGAGCGACGTGCCCTCGAGACAGGCCATGGCGATAAAGATGAATCCATCCGCTTCCTCAATTTCATGCACCGGACACACGTTCTGATGATCGATGGAGGCGATCACTCGCGCTTCACGGATGAAATGCTCGCGGCTGGCGGAATCGTCCCGGAGCAAGGGCGGCAGAAACTTTAGCGCCACGGTCCGCTGGAGCCGAGTGTCCATTGCGCGATAAACGACTCCCATTCCACCCGCTCCCATCGCCGCAACGATCTGATAATGCGATACAGTTCGTCCACTGAGATCTTCTTGAACGATCCGCATGGCGCGATCTGCCGCGAGCTCCGGCTGAACTAGGCCCGCCCGGTCTTCCTGCAAAAGGTTTTCTACTAGCCGGAGTAAATCGATATCACTGCCGCATTTATCTCGAAGGAAAGCGGCTTGGTCTTGTACCGGCAACTCGGCTGTTTGCGAGAAAAGCTCCGCTACTCGCTTGTAGACCGCCGGATCGGTTATTGCGTTAAGGCCGGAGCGCGTTTTTGAGCCATGCACTGCAGAATCTCCAGTCTTTTTCGACCGTGCTGACGCTCACGCCGAGAACGCCTGCGACTTCGGGAACACTCAAGCCTGCAAAGAAACGCAATTCGACAAGCTTGGCGTGCCGCTCGTCGAGTTTCGCCAGAGCGTCTACAGCCTGATCCACGGCAAGCACGTCAAGGTCCTGCTCAGCGCCGATGAGATCTTCGCTGAGGGTGACCCTGGCCGCCGCGCCTCCGCGCTTGTGGCGCTTGGCTGCAATGGCATGGTTCACCAGAATACGGCGCATGGCGAGGGCACCGACCGCAAGCAGATGGCTGCGATTCTTCCAATCGACTTGTGCTTGTTCGACAAGCCGGAGATAGGCTTCGTTCACCAAAGCGGTGGCCTGCAGTGTGGCAGGGTGTGCTTCGCGGGCGAGGTAACCCTTCGCAATGCCGCGAAAGTCGTTGTAGATGAGCGTGAACAGCCGGTCGAAAGACTCGTGGTCGCCGTTGGTGGATTTTTCGAGGACCTCAGAGAGCCCGGGGATTGGAGCTGAGCCGTTCAGGGCTTGCCGCTGCTTTCGTCCCATGTGCATTCACCTCAGCGGCCCATCACTCGAGCTTGCGTAGCGTTGTTACAAAGCCGTTTTTCGGTTGAGTGACCTCGATGAGGGCAACGGCTTAAACTCCCGGCTGTTTAGTTTACACCAGAATCGGCAAGCCCGGCACAGGTCTTAACTGGTTATCTCGGCGAAGGGGGCAAGCGCAGTTGCAAGCTTTGCGTTGAAAGCACATGGCTAGAATGTGCTCTCATCGTAAGCTTGCATTTTTTCCAGACATAAGCCCTGCGGTACGTCATGGTCCCGATAAGCGTGTATTTTGGCCACAAGTTAATTGCCGATGTATCTGATATATGCATTGCATATACAATAAAAAAAGAACGATGTTCGACTGGGACGAGCACAATTTGAATAAGATTCGAGCGCATCGGATCAAGCGCGAAGAGGTCGAACAGGCGCTCTCCAATGAGCCCATCCTCATCTACCAACAGGATGTGGGAGGAGAAGCGCGCTACGTGTACTATTGCGAATCCGACAAAGGACGCCTACTCGCCGTGGTGATGACGGAGCGTAACGGAATCATGCGGGTCGTAACGGCCTATGATCTGGATGCTGGGCAGAAACGAGACTATTTGATGAGACGCCTGCAGGAGGATTGAAGCTATGAAAAAGAAAGCGGCGAAGATACCAGTTTTCAAGAGCGAAAGCGACGAGGCGGATTGGTGGGCAAGTGCTGAAGGACGACGGTTTATCAAGCAAAAGTCTGCTGAGGCGGCACGCAACAAAAAGGAATACGAGGGCTCGCCTCTAATAGCGCGGTTGAACAAGACGAGCAGCGTTCAGATAGCGCTCCGAGTACCTGAAGCGGATTTGGCGCAGGCACGAAGGCTCGCCACACGTAAGGGTATTGGGTATCAGACGCTTTTGAAGATGCTACTTCATGAGGGGCTTCAACGCGAAGCTCGACGAAATAGAGTCTAATCTTGCGGCAAGGAATAACAATCGTATGGGCGAGCTGCCCAAGAATGTTATGGCTGGAGGATTCAGGAAGCAGCGCGGGGCTGCAGTTAAAAGAGGATGGAGGGCAGCCAAGCGCCTGCGGGCTCATTATAGAGCCCGGCCGTCATGAGCGTCATGGGCTGCACGACTCGCAGGCCGTTGGCGAGACACCACCGAAACAGGACGTGGTTACGGGACGGGATCAGGATACCGGAACCGCCAAACGAATCGGCGGAAGCGATTAGAGCTTGCAAGTCGACGTTCGTTTCGGCCGTCGCGTGGCCAAAAAAGGCCAGTGACGAGGCATAGCCCGGTGATCCGACCGGCGCGCTCGACGACTACAGCGGTGCCTTGCTGAACGGCTTCGGCTAGCTCTCGGCCGCGGTCGAACCCGTGCACTTGACGCGAGAGGGTGTTGCAGGCTTCTACGTCCTCCATTTGCGCGGCCCGTACCGTGCATCCGGGAACGCTTCTTTCTACGGTGCGGCCTTGCATGCACGAGAGCGGCTCGCGAATATCGAAGCCGAGGCTCGCATAGAGTGATAAAGAGCGGTTGTGAAAGGCGGCCTGCACCAGCCGCGCTCCTGCGGCGTCACGTTGGCGGGTGCGAGCCAGCACAGCCTGCATCAGCTTTCTTCCAATTCCGCCGTTTTGCACTTGGGGATCAATGGTGATAGGCCCAATTCCAGCGATTGTAGATCGCTCATCGAGGCAATTGCTGCCGGCGATGCGGCCTCCGATTTCAGCCACCACACAATAAAAGCCGGGATGGGAAAACATCATAGAAAGCACACCTGTGGCACGTTCGGGTCCCGGAAAATCAGAAGGAAAACCGTGGCTTCGATTCACGGTGTTGAATGCGTCATAGCAGATCTGCCCGCACACGGATGCGTCCCCCGGCCGTGCCTGACGGATCGTCACTTCCTCCTGAGAGTCATGGGGCGGCATTTTCTAGCGTTCCCTTAGGATCTACAGTTTATCCTTTCCTGTAATGCGGAGATGGGTTGATCCGTGACGAGGCCGACGATACTTGTGGCCGATTAGACCGGATGGAGAAATAGTGGTCGTCGAAGATGGCGCCGAGTTCCGTTCTAATCTGCTGACCAGAATCAGAGGGCAGACGCCCGGGTTGAGAATTGGGGCTTTTCCTTCCGTCGCCCTTCTGCAAGCACCTTGAAGATCAGGAAATGCGTGACCAGCAGAGGCGGTACGATTGCCGTGGGAATGAAGAACGCGGCGCCCAGGCTTTCCGGGTTAAGCCGAAAGTGCGGCCCGTTATAAAACGCCAGTAAGAGATCGGCCGTCCCCCACAGATTGAACACCCATGCCGCAGCGATGGCCCACGAAGCCCGTGCCGAGAGTGCAACCGTTGCGACGATCGCAAGTATGCCTGCAAGAAAATCGCCATAGGCAGCATCAATTGCGAAGCCCGCCGGCAACGACGGCGATACCACGCCGGCAACCAAGAAGCTCAGGCCGATGAAACGAAGAAACATGTGCGGAGCAATCAGTGCAACCAGCGCTTGTTCCCGGTCTTTGGTCCGAAGCCATGGCCATGCATAGAGCTTGGCGATCAACACTGAACTCACCATGCTCATCAGGACACTCAAGGCAAATATCGCGCGAACACTCATGTCTTTTCTCCTGCCTTCCGTTGCTGCAGTCAATTGGATGTATATACAGCTATTTGGTTGCGGAACTTTCGGGAGTGCCGGCCGCGGCTCGAGTGATCTCTGAGAGTAACCCGCCTAACTTGTCCCAAGTTTCGTGGCCGAGGATCGTCTTCAGGTGCTTCTGTGCGCGCTTCCAGTGGCGCGAGGCTTGCTGAAATTTGTCCCGCCCTGCCGGTGTCAACTGGAAGATTTTTAGCCGCCCGTCATCTCCCTTTTGTGCCCGCACCCAGCCGCGCGTCTTTAATGGCGCGAGCATGCGCGTTAAGCTCGTGGAGTCCAATGCCAAAAGGTCGCCCAATTTCCCTTGCGAGCTTGGGCCTGCTGTCTGGAGAGCCATCAGCAGCGTGAACTGGGTGATTTCAATCCCGGCGGGTTGAAGCTCCTGATTGTACAGCCGCGTGACTGCACGGGCGGCACGGCGGATGTTAGCGCAGGCGCAGGGCAGGAGCAGAAGGTGTTCTTCGGGAAGATGATTGATTCCGGCGCGCTCCATAGATTGTTTACGCCTCTACTCCCTGCATTTGGCCACAATGAGCGTAATATCGTCGTGCTGTTCCTGCGTGCTAAAGCGCTTCAGATCCTCCAGTATCGAGGCTATGATCGATTGAGGCGGCTGTGCACGGTGCCGCCTGACGGCTTCGACCAGACGCTGTTCTCCGAATTCGTCCCCCGCCGCATTGAATGACTCGACGACACCGTCAGTGTATAGAACCAGAGTGTCGTTAGGGAACAGGCGACACTCTACGGTGGGACTGTTCCAATCTCTGAAAAGGCCCAAAACCGTGCCGGTGGAATGGAGCCACTCGAGCGTGTTGTCCCGCCGAAGGAGAAGTCCGGGGAGATGCCCACAATTCGTGTATTGCAGGCGTTGCGAGGCATCGTCATATTCAGCAAAAAAGACGGTAGCGTAGGCGCTATCCGCCGTGTTGTCATAGAACAACCGGTTTACGGATTGCAGAAAGCGGTGCGGCTGCTCGCGGGCTACCGCAAACTGGCTTCGCAAGTTGGCCTGCAGGTTTGCCATCAGAAGCGCAGCGGCAATCCCTTTTCCGGAGATATCGCCAATGAACAAGCCGACTTTGTCCCGTCCGAGAGCAAAGAAGTCATAATAATCGCCGCCGACTTGCCGCGCCTGAGTGCACACGCCCGCATAGTCGAGCGTGGCGAGCGCGGGAAGGTTTTGCGGAAAAAGCCTGGCCTGCACCTGTTTGGCGATTGCCAATTCCTGCGCTGTACGGCGCTCCTGTTCCAGTTTTTCGGCTGCCGCGCGACGCTGGGCTTCAATCTCCTTGCTCATCTCATCGGAACCGATCAGGTCAAAGGTGTTGCCGTCGATATCACAAAAGACGGCGAACGTTCCGCCCCATAGTTGCGATTGCGGAGGATGCTGAAACTGCACGCCGCGGCTGAGCCACAAGCGATAAGTGGCGTAGATATCCTCAGCGATGAAGGCGATCTGCGTCGGCTGGCCGATCAGCTTGTAGTTTGCCGAGCCGCGTTTAGGCGCAAGCAAAGCCAGGATTGCATTGCCGTCCGGTGGCGCAACTGCTACCCAACGGCCAAATTCGAAGCGAGCATCGGCCACTACGCTGAATCCAAGCTGATCGACATAAAATTTTATGCTGCGCTCGTGGTCGCGCACGAATACGTTGGATTTAAAGATACGCAGGTAATGGCTCTGCTGGCCAAGTGGAGCGCCGGGTGCATCAGGCGACTGGTTTATACGCGGGCTGTCCGCGCTATTTGCATTTTCCGAGCTCATTTGGTTCTTTAAGCATAAAAGCGGAGGCGCCGCGCGGAGCCGAGAATGAGCGCGAATGCGCTGGTGAGACCGGTGGGATCAGTTCTTCTGCGCCGCGATCACCGGCTGCCGCGTCCGGAATAGCTTTTTCATCCAGCGCCAGATCCAATGGAGCAGCAGAACCGAAAGGATCACGCCCACCAGGGCGATGCCCGCCAGCACCAGTGGATGAACCGCCATCAGCAGTGTTCCTCCAACCGCCATGGCGTCGCCCAGAAGACTCAGCGCAATATTAGAAAACGGTTCAGGCGAGGCATTCGCGGCCAATCGCGTCGCGGTCTTGGTTCCATGCGAGCTCAAAGCCATCCCGCCGCCCAGCAGCACCGCGAGCAACTGCACGCGCGAATCGAAATGAGCAAACGCGGAAGCGGCCAGAATCGCTCCTGCCGGCACGCGGATAAACGTGTGCACCATATCCCACGCCGAATCGACGGCAGGAATCTTGTCTGCGATGAATTGAATCACGCACAGCGCCGCCGCTATGGCCAGCACCCAGGTGTGGCTGATGTAGCCCAAGTCTCCCGGGAGATGCGCTACTCCGAACCGCTGCAGTAGGCCGAGCGTCAGTACCGTGGCGTAAAGATTGATCCCGGACAGCCATGCCGAACCCATCGCGAATCCCAAGGTTCTCAGGTCCATAGGTTGATTTCCAGATTACCTGTTACTGAAGATCCCCGGCGGGCTCAGGAGGTCCGCACCGGAGCGCATCTTCGATGCGGCTGTCTCGAGTAAGGCCGAAAATGCGTGGCAGGCGCTATCTTGTGCTCTGATCCTTTTTCGCGTCTTCCTTCCAGCCAGCTTTGGCGTCATGTGCCGCCTTCGCCAGTTTCTGGGCCGCCACCTTGCTCGCCTTGTCGGCCTCTACCGCGACTTTATGGGCTGCCTGGCCCAGCTTACCGGCGGGTGTGTCCGCATCGCCGCGCCGCTGCTCAGTGTTTTGACGGGAGCTGCAACTAAAGAGAGTCAGAACTGCTGCAAGAAGGAAAACAGAGAGATATTTCCGCTGCACGACTATTGGACGCGAGAGCCCCCGCAAAAGTGTCTATAACCTCGCCAGTACACCTTCGGAGCTGGCGGCATCATTCCGCCAACGGCAGTAGGATACTCAAGAGAGCTTCTATGCCCCACGGCTCTATGGATTTTCCCTCGCGAACGAACCGGCTTGACGTCTGGATCATCGAAAACGACCCTGCCACCGCCGAACTGACCAAGGAAGCATTCCGCCTGGCTGGCCTGACCGAGGGTTTAGTCTCCATACCGGACGGCGACGAGGCCCTTGCTCTGCTGCGGCGGCAGGACGGCTACGCGCACCACCCCCATCCCGATCTCATCTGCCTGGATCTACACCTTCCAAAGAAATCCGGACTGGAGGTCCTCGCCGAGATCAAACGCGACAGCAAGCTGAAAGTCACCCCCGTGCTGGTCATCTCCGGCTCCGACAATCCGCGTGAAGTACACGAAGCGTATGAGCTTCACGCGAGCTGCTACATTCGGAAGCCCGACGATCTGGATGCCTTTCTGCGCTTCATCAAAACCTGTTTCGAGTTCTGGGGTTCCGTCGTGACGCTCCCCGGCAAGCCCGACCTGGCCACCGAGCGTAATTGAGTTCCATTCACAGCGAACAGTAGCCGAAGTATACGGTAGAAAAGCTGGCGCCGTGTCAGGCCATTATCTGCTCGGCGTCCGCTTCGCGCGCCTCAGCCGCATTCCGTTTGCGCTTGAGCTTGGCGCTGAGCCGGCGGATGGAGAGCGACACGCCGGTATACACCAGCAGGCAGGCCCCGAACGAAGCTAAGGCCGCGATCGCTTGCCCCAGCACGCCGTAATACTCACCGGTGTGGCCGAAACGAACGAAGGCGCGAAGTCTCTGTCCGAGGCTGCCATCCGCAAAAGTGGTCGTTCTCAAGACCGCGCCAGTGTCTCGATCCAACAAGTACCGGGTGCGCTTTTGAGGCTGTCCGCCCGTACCCGTATCGACATCTGCCGCTACGGGACCTTTCGCGTCGGAGACAATGTTCAGCGTGATTGTGCGCCATTGCGTATTGAAGTTCTTCGCAATGGTGAAGAGATAATCGTAATCCGGCTCGCGGCCGGTTCCGGAAAGCCGGTCTTGTGCACGCCTTGCGCCTGCGTCGCGGCCATAAGCAGGAGGCGCAGATCCCGTTACTCGGAACAGCAGATTGTTGGCCCATTCGAAAGACATCACCACTCCGGTCAGAACGATTACCAGTAACGGAAGCGCGCACCAGATGCCAAGCACGTTGTGCCAGTTCCATTCGCGAGCTCTTCCGCGCAATCCGCGTCGAAACGCGATGGAGGCGCGCATAGGTTTCCAGCTCCATTTGCGCGGCAACCAAAGAATCACACCGAGGAGAATCAGCGCGCCGAACAGCAGATTCGATATGGCCGCGAGCCAATGGCCGATACTCTTCGAGCCGAGCGGCGCGCCGAGCGCCCGATGCAGCCGTTCCAGATTGAAGAAGAAATCATGGGCGGCTGCGGAACTGACGCCGAGGACCGCTCCGCTGTAGGGGTCGACGTAGACCGTCTTCCCCCGGCCGATCGAAAACTGGGTGGCTGCCTGAGGCTGATTTCGCAGCACGATCGCAGTGGGACGGCCCATCCGCGCACGCCGGACTGCGTTCAGCAAGTCGTTCACGGGCCGCGCGTGCGCTTCGCTCGGAACTGTGACGAATTGAATATCGTGGTCAACGAAATCGGCGATCTGTCTTTCGAAGGCCAGCAGTACACCCGTTGCGGCCATGATGAAGATGAACAGACCGGATGTGACGCCGGCAGACAGATGCAGCCAAAAAAGAACTTTGCGAATCCCCATGCGCTTACTCATCAACGGTTCCAGCGTGGCAGGCTTCTCTTAAAATTGCCTTAAAGGCAGCGCTCTTCAGGCTTCAGCGCATTTGTTGCAATGAACTAAGGATGCGCGTTCTGCTGGTTGACGATGATAAGGAAGTAGCCGAGTATGTCCGGCGGGAGCTAGAAGATGAGTCGTTCGGCGTTGTCGTTGCGCATGATGGCGCCACGGCGTTGCGCCTGGCTGAGACATCCGCGTTCGACATTATCGTTCTGGATGTCATGATGCCTTTCATGGATGGCCTGCAAGTTACGCGCAGCCTGCGCAGGCAGAGCATCCTCACGCCGATCCTTTTGCTTACGGGCAGAGATGCCCCTGAGGAGATTGTGCGCGGGCTGGATGCGGGCGCCGACGATTACCTGACCAAGCCCTTTTCGTTCGACGTGCTTCTGGCTCGCATCCGCGCCCGGACGCGGAGGCCTGACCAGAAGGATGCGCAATTACGCTTTGCGGACCTGGTGCTCGATTTAGCTGAACACAAAGCCTGGCGTGGCCAGCGCACCATCAACTTGACCCGCACTGAATTCGGAATACTCGAATGCCTGTTGCGATCGGCCGGGCGGGTAGTTACAAGGGACCGGTTGATTGATACCGTTTGGAATGATCGGGAGGTAAGTGCGAACAATCTCGAGGTGTTTATCAAGTTCCTGCGTTCGAAGGTGGACGTACCGGGCTCAACGAAGCTGATCCACACCGAGCGGGGGCTTGGTTACAGCTTGCGCCAGGAAACAGCTTGAAACGCT
The DNA here is from genome assembly GCA_963846185.1 of uncultured Acidobacteriaceae bacterium. Classification (GTDB taxonomy): domain Bacteria; phylum Acidobacteriota; class Terriglobia; order Bryobacterales; family Bryobacteraceae; genus Bog-105. The sequence goes on from CAWJVA010000015.1 coordinate 386,153, forward strand.
TGCACTTACGCTCGTTGCGCGTCCGCCTCACGCTCTGGTATTCGTGCGCACTGATTGCAGTAGCGTTGACACTGGCAGGCGCGAGCCGCTGGGCTTTGGCCGTCAGCCTTGACCGCGCCCTGGATCAGGGACTCCGTTACCGCCTCATCGGGCTGCATGACTTCATTGAGGAAAACAGCGATGAGGGGCTGGAGCGCCTGGGAGCAAAACTCCGCCAACTGAATACACTGGGCGAGCTGTTCCAGGTGTTCGGACCGCAGGACGAGTTAATGGCGCAGTCGAACGGCTTGGCGCGCCATCACATCGGCACTCAACCTCCTCCCGATCCCGGCGCCCGCATGTACTTTCGGAATGCCGGGCCCGCCATGGTTCCGGTTTCGCATGGCCGCGCAGCGGATATACGTTGACGGGCAGCCGCTCATTATTGAAGTGGCCGATCCGCAGGGGAAGTTCCATAGTGTACTGAGCGAGTTCTATTCCGTGCTATTCATCGCTCTTCCCTTCGTATTAGCTTTTGCCGCGTTAGGCGGTTACTGGCTCAGCGGGCGCGCGCTTGCGCCAGTCGACCAGATCATTGATGACGCTCGAGCAATCGACCCGGCCAACCTGTCCGCGAGGCTTTCGATTCCCTCATCGGGCGATGAGCTGCAGCGGCTCTCCGAAACGTTGAACGAGATGCTGAGCCGCGTGGAGCAATCCGTTCTGCAGGTGCGGCGCTTCACTGCCGACGCTTCGCATGAGCTTCGCGCGCCCATGACCTTGATCTACACTGCCGCCCAATTCGCTCTGCGGCGGGAGCGAAGCGCGGATGAGCTGAAAGATGCACTTCGCAAAATCCTGCGCGAGGCGAAACGGTGTACCGAGCTGATCAACCAGCTTTTGACATTGGCGCGATCGGACGCGGGCACGAACCGGATGGAATTCGTCTCGACCGACGTAAATTCTCTGCTCGGCGAGGTCCTCGATGAAGTAAGCATGCTGGCTGCGGGCAAAGGGCAGAACATTTCGAGCAGTCTGCCGCAAGAACCCGTGCACCTGGATGTCGATATTGCTTCTTTCCGGCGGATTCTGCTGATTCTGCTGGATAACGCTATCAAGTACACACCCGAAGGCGGCTCCATTACCCTCCGTTTGGTGGAAGACGAAGCCGCTGTGACAATCGCCGTCGCGGACACCGGTACGGGTATTCCTCCCGAACAGTTGCCGTTCATTTTCGGCCGTTTCTGGCGTGCGGACAAAGTACGTTCGCGAGAGGGCGGCGGCACAGGCTTAGGGCTGGCGATCGCTCGCGAACTCGCGCAGAGTCATGGAGCGGAGTTGACCGCGGAAAGCTCGATTGGACACGGTTCCACGTTTACGCTTCGTTTTCGGCGCTCGAGCAGTCAGGCGAGCGTACTCCACGCCTCGAGTGAGCAGTCGGTTTAAGGCTCCTGCCTGGCGGCGACTGCCTGCATGAGGTAATACAAACTCACGCACAGCATAATAAACTGACCTGAGTTATTCAGTCCCGCTTCTTCGTCCGCTTCTTTTGACGGGCGTGTTTTTCCGCCGCTTCCCGCTTCAGCAGATCATCTTTCGATACGGTGAGCACCATTCGAAGAGCGTTGCTAATGCGTTCGGCCTCGGTGTTGCCGGGGACTTTCGGAGCAGAGTTCGGCTTCATCTATGATGCTCTTCTGTTGCTATTCCGACTCGGCAAATTCGACACATACCAAAACAACCTCTACTGCATTGTAAGTGAAAAACACTCGCAAGTTAGGCATATCGCCATAAACCATCAATCTCGCAATCGAGAAGGGCGTCCCAGGTACCTTTGGGAAAATCTCTGGGTGCCGAGCCAGGGAAAAATCCAATCCTCGGATGGCCTCATCGAGACGCTCGGGGGCGATCCCAAGCTGGCCAATTGCTCTTCAAAAACGGCCTCGTATCTGACGTGCGGATTTTGCTGGTAAACCATTCGCCCTCGTCCATTTTTTAATGGAGCCTGGTTCGCGCTAGTTCCCTTGCCCGCACTATGTCCGCTTCCGTTAACGGCTGTGCCGATACGAAAATAGTTTCATACGGAATCTCTTCTCCTGGATCGGCCACTTGCCAGCCGACCATCGTGTGGCTAAACTCGCTTACTTCCTCAGCCGTATAACCCCAAAGTCCCTCTATGATCGAATCGACGAGCGCGATCTCATTAGCCATGAACGCATCAAGCCGGGGTTCCCTGAGATTTACGAACCGCTTCTGTGTTCCTCGAGATGCGAGCTTGATTGGCTGTAATGCTAGATCGCCATTCTTGATCATTTCTTCGCGGACCGGGACGAGATGGGTCGGCACGGGACCGTTCTTCTCGCGCTGATATTTGAATCCGGTGATCGGTTTTCCAAGTCTTGCGTAGGACAAGAAATCTGCAAAATAGAGGATTTTGTTCAGCTTAGTAGCACCAAATTTAGGATCGGTCGCACACTTTTGGCATATGTACAGAACCAATTCTTTAAAGCGCACTTCATCTTCGGGCCAGGTCTTGAACTTAGTCATCGGCACATCTCCTATCAGATTTGTGCTCGCCAATCTAAAAGGCTATCGAACCGGACGAAGAAAAGGGACGCGAGGAATACCAGAGCAATACCATAGTACCAAAACATTTTGTCCTATTACTGTTTTTACATTCAGGTTTCCGAGACGGGCAAGTTAGAACGGCAAAGCGTCCTGTTCCGCTCCGATGTCTTCGCGAGCGGCATTCTTAAAAGCCGCCGGGTCGAGCCACGGGATGTCCGGCTGCTTGCCGTCTAGGAGCTGGGCGACAGTGATGATCTGCAAGCGCGGGAACTTGCCGTAGATCGTCTCATAGAAGCCTTCTACGCTGGAACTGGTGAGTTGCCAACTATATTATTGCCCTACGAAGCCACGCGGCGCGGCTCCGCAGGCGTCACCAGCTCAAACTCCGGACTCCGCTTGTTTGCACCCGTCAGACCGAGAGCTTTGCGAACCTCGGCCTCAATCGCCTGGTAGAGTTCAGAACGCTCGATCAGCGCCTGTCGCGAATTCTCCCGCCCTTGCCCGATCCGTTCGCCTTTATAGCTATACCAGGATCCGCTCTTTTCGATAACCGCGTGCTGCGCGCCCAGATCCAGAAGGTCGCCCTCGCGTGAGATTCCCTTGCCATAGAGAATATCCACCTCGACCTCCCGGAAAGGCGCCGCGATCTTATTCTTCACGATCTTGATCTTTGTGCGATTCCCGACCACCGTCTCGCCTTCTTTGATCGCGGTCATCCGCCGCACCTCGGCACGCACGGAGGCGTAGAATTTCAGCGCTCGCCCCCCGGTGGTCGTCTCCGGATTGCCGAACATCACTCCAATCTTTTCGCGCAATTGGTTGATGAAAATCAGGCATGTGTTCGCCCGCGAGACCGAAGCGGTCAGTTTGCGCAAGGCCTGCGACATCATCCTCGCCTGCAGGCCCATGTGGCTGTCGCCCATCTCTCCTTCAATTTCCGCCTTGGGAGTGAGAGCCGCCACCGAATCGATCACAATCACATCGATGGCCTGCGATTGCACCAGCGCCTGCGCGATTTCGAGCGCCTGCTCGCCGTAGTCCGGCTGCGAAACGATCAGGTTCTCGGTATCCACTCCTAATTTGCCCGCGTAGATCGCATCAAGCGCATGCTCGGCATCGATGAATGCGGCTGCCCCGCCGTTCTTCTGTGCCTGCGCCACCACATGCAGCGCCAGCGTCGTCTTTCCGGAGGATTCTGGGCCGAATATCTCGACCACCCGTCCACGCGGAAATCCGCCCGCGCCGAGCACGCTATCTACCGCGACTGAGCCCGAGCTGATAACTTCCACTGGCAGGGCCGCTCGAGAGCCGAGCATCAACACTGACCCTTTTCCAAACTGCTTGTCCATCTGCGCCAGTGTGGCTAAAATCTGTTTGCGCCTATCGTCCATGCCGCTGCTTTCTCCTGTTCCGCAGATACAGAGTTGCGGCGGCTGATGTGCTCTCTCTTCTACCCTTCGATCAGGAAAGCCCGTATGACTGAGGCGGCTGCACTTACAACTGCGAAACCGACAGCATATTTCCGTCCGGGTCCTTAAACCAGGCCACCTTCGCGCCGCTCGGCGAGCGCCAGATCCCGGTCGTGTCCTGTCCCGGAAACCCGTAATGCTCCAGCGCAATTCCGGCAGCCATCAGTTCCCTCACGCTCGCTTCAATGTCCGGCACCTCCCAGCCCAACACGGTAAAGGGGGCAGGCTTCAAATCGCGCACAATCGCAACCCGTAGTGTTGTTCCGTTTGCATTGAATACAACTGCGAACTGGTCTTCGCTGACCAGTTCGAGTCCCAGCTTCCCGTCATAAAACTCCTTCGCCCGCTCGGGGCTGGTGGTCGCCACAAAAGCCACCAGTTTGCTCGTGTTCAGCATGTTCCGCCCAGCATATACGAGAGGAAACCACTCGTCTCGACACACTTTGAACGGAACCAGAACGATGAAACAGTTTCCATACAAGCTCGGCGGCGCGGCATCTCATTCACGTATCAAACTGCCGTTTCTTGTCAGTGCCAAGCTCCGTATCGCGGAAATCTCTGCCGTTCCCACCATTCAGCAGGCGCGTGGTTTCGCTTGTGGACAGTGGGCGGAATTGGCCGGATATCGCCCTCAGGTGCTGGTCGGCACGCAGTCGGAGCTGCAGCTCCTCATCGAGCAGATGCACCGGCATCATTTGGACTTGAGCTCGGTTGATCGCGCGATTGTCGTCCTTACCTATACCTGCAGTGGCCTGCTTGATGACGTCTCTCGTGTATCGCTCTGGCAAACCTTCGGCGTACCCGTATATGAGCTACTTCTGGGTCCCAACAGCACGTTAATTGCAGCCGAATGTGAAGCGCATGAGGGTTGGCACGTCCAGCCCGAAGCGGAAATCGTCTTCCATGCCGATGAGATCACCTGCCTCCTCCGCCCGCATGCTCCTATTCAGACAGGCTGGACTGGATGGCTCGACCGCGAAGCCTGTGCTTGTGGCCGTGAGTCGGCGCGGCTGATGGATCTGTCCCGTCCCGCCCGCAACCGCCGCAGACTCGCAGCCACAGCCTAGCTTTCAGCCGCATTCGCTACTCTCGAAATTGGCGAGCAGATCCGCAATCCTCAGCCTGCGGCTCGTGCCGCGACTGACTCGTGACGCCCACCCACGCCAGCCTCGATTTAGCAGCCCCCGCTTCTTCACCTCCAGTCCAGCTTCCAGGCGAGCGCCTCGCCTCCCTCGACGCATTCCGTGGCATCACCATCTTCCTCATGATTCTCGTGAACGCCTCGGGCCCTGCGGTGTATTCGCAGTTCCATCACTCCGCCTGGAACGGATGCACCGTGGCCGATACCGTTTTCCCCTCGTTTCTCTGGATCATGGGCGTCGCCATCACGCTTGCGTTTCGCAAACGTCTCGCGCTCGGCATCCAGCGCCCGGCTCTGCTCGTCCACGTTCTGCGCCGCTCCGTTGTTCTCTATCTGCTTGGCATATTCATATATTTGTTTCCTCAGTTTGATCTCGCTCACGTGCGCATCCTGGGCGTTCTCCAGCGCATCGCTGTTTGCTATCTGGCGGCGGCCGCTATTTACCTCTACTCAGGCCTGAAAACTCAGATCGCCTGGACCGTTGCTCTGCTAGCCATCTACTGGTCCGCCATGATGCTCATTCCCGTGCCCGGTTTCGGGGCAGGGAACTTGAGCGTCGAGGGAAACCTTGCCCACTACATCGATCGCCTCGTCCTTGGCACGCACAACTGGGTTGAGACCCGCACTTGGGACCCGGAAGGTCTGCTCAGCACGCTCCCCGCTCTCGCCACCACTCTGCTCGGCGTGCTCGCAGGCCGCCTCATCGGGACACCGCGCTCCGTTGCACGGCGCAGCCTTTACCTCGCTATCGGCGGTTGCGCGCTCGTCGCAGCGGGACTCCTCTGCACCCTCTGGCTCCCTCTCAATAAGAACCTTTGGACCACTTCCTTCGCGCTGTCGATGGCTGGTATCGATTCGCTCGCTCTCGCCGCTCTCTTGTGGCTGATAGATGGCCGCGGCCACCGCCTCTGGGTGCAACCCTTCCTTATTCTCGGCGTCAACGCCATCGCCGTCTACCTGGTCTCGGAGCTCTTGCCTCAAGCCCTCATGCTTGCCTTCTCCGCCGGAAATCCCAGCGGCACATCTCTGGAGCACTCGGTATTCAGCCTGTCTTTCGTTCCTGCTCCTGCGCTTCAACTCCTTTACGCTCTGGTCTTCGCATTGTTCATGTACGTCTTGGCCTGGATGCTCTATCGCAAGCGGTGGTTTCTGCGCCTCTAGCTTCGACCTTGACCGGTCATGCTTGTCGATTCGCCGAATTCCGCTCTGATATCCACCGCTGTCTGACTACCATCACTCACAAGAGGAGTTCGGTGATGTCTACTGATACGTCTGCAGCCAAGCCTTACAAAGGCATCGGAATGGAAGGCATGGTCGCCCGCTGGTACGCAGGCCTGACCAGCAGATCAATGGACCGGTTTAAAGCGCTTGCTGATCGCATCCACCAGGAGCTGCCCGCAGACAGCAGAATCCTTGAAGTGGCGCCCGGTCCCGGCTATCTTGCCATTGAACTTGCCAGGTTCGGCGCATACGAGGTGACCGGACTCGATATCAGCCACACTTTCGTCGATCTGGCGCGCGCCAATGCGGCGAAGGCCAACGTTCAGGTGGATTTCCGCCACGGCGATGCCTCCCACATGCCGTTCCCGGACGAGAGCTTCGAGTTTATCGTCTGTACAGCCGCCTTCAAAAATTTCACCCGGCCCATCCCCGCCCTCCGCGAGATGTATCGTGTCCTCAAGCCATCCGGGCGCGCACTCATCGTCGATTTGCGGCGCGATGCCTCCACGAAATCCATCAGCCAGGCCGTCCACCAGATGAATGTCGGCGCTGTGAACAGCCTGATAACCAGGCTTACGTTCCGCTTTATGCTCCTGAGACGTGCCTATACAAAGGCGGAATTCGAGCATCTCGCCCGCCAGACACCGTTTCAAAGCGTCGAAATCCAAGAAGATCTGATCGGCATGGAGGTCTCCCTCACTCGCGCGCCTGTCACTCCGCCTGATCAACAGAACCCCGACGCTTAGCATGGGATGAGCGACCTACACCCAAAAAATTCGCCCCCCTGTCGATCTCGAACACCCCGGTTCGACATAACAATAGAGAATAAACAGTAATGACCGGGAACCTCACTGACCAAGCGCCTTTCACCGAACAGTTCACGAACTTCCTGCGCGAGTTTAGGACCGCCGCCCGCTCGCTCTCCCGCAGCAAAGGTCTCACCGCCACGGTGGTGATCACGCTCGCTTTGGGCATCGGCGCAAATGCCGCCATTTTCAGTCTGGTGCGGGGCGTCCTGCTGCGTCCCTTAGTCAATCGCGATGAAGACCGGCTGATCTACATACGTCAGAGCGCGCCCGGCACCAATTCGCCGAACACCTACTTTTCTGTCCCCGAAATCCAGGATCTCCAATCGCGCGTCAAAACCATCAGCGCTCTCGGCAGCTTTTCCACCATCGGCTTCACTATGGTCGGCCTGGGTGAGCCGCGCGAAGTTCGCGCTGGCGTCGTGGACGGGGCGTACTTCAACGTCATGGGGCTCAGCCCCGTACTTGGCCGCCTGCTCGGCCCGAAAGATGATGGTCCGAACGCAGCGGGCGCTGTCGTGCTGACCTACCGCTTCTGGAAGACCGGGCTCAAGGGCGATCCGTCCGTGGTCGGTAAAACGGTCCGGCTCGGCACGCGCTCGGCCACCGTTGTCGGTGTGCTCGAGCCATCCGTGCCCTATCCGGCCGATACGGAACTCATCGCCAATATTGTCACCAGCCCGCACCACCTCTCGGCCACCATGGTCACCGGTCGCGTGCACCGCATGACGGAGCTCTTCGGGCGTCTCGCGCCAGGCGCTACGCTTGATACTGCTCGCGCGGAGTTGAAGACCATCCACACCCGGATGGTCAAAGATCACCCTGAAGCCTATTCGCCCAAAGCCGACTTCCGCATCAATGCGGTGCTCCTGCGTGATCAGATTACTTCTGGCGCGCGGACCGTTCTTCTCGTGCTGCTGGCCGCCTCGGCTCTCGTATTTATCGTGGCGTGCTCAAACGTTGCAAACCTGATCCTGGCCCGCACAGTCCGGCGTGAAGGTGAACTGTCTGTCCGCGCAGCCCTCGGCGCGAACACGTACGCCCTGCGTCGCACTCTCCTTGCCGAAAGTTTGCTGCTCTGCGGAGCTGGCGCGGCACTTGGCGTCCTGATCGCCCGTCCAATGGTTGCGCTCCTGTCTCGCTATGCCGCCCGCTTCTCTGTGCGCGCGCTTGATCTGACCGTCGATTCTCGATGCTCTGGGTGGGTGCGCTCTTGGCACTCGTCGCCGCCGTGCTGCTTGCATTTGTTCCGCGTCTGCCTGCCGCCGGAACATCTCAGGGCTTCAGCCTCGCGAGCGCCAGCTTGCGTACCACCGGTAGCGCCGGCCGCCGCCTGCGCATCTTTGCCATGACTCAGATTGCAGCTTCGTTCGTACTCCTGGTCGGCGCCAGCGTTCTCCTGAAGACCCTGCTCTCTCTGCAATCCGCCCAGACCGGCTATGACATGCGGCACGTGCTCGCGCTCAATGTTCCCGTCATGGAGTACGGACGCACGCCGAGATCAGATTGTCGGCTTCTACAAAGAGATAATACGGCGCATTAAGGAGCTGCCGGGTGTCGATAACGTAGCCGTCGGAGCGAATGTTCCCTGGCGCGATGCGGGTGATGCCTCGTTCGGGTTGCAATTTTCTGCTGACGGCCACGTGCGCGCTGCCGGCGAGGAAGACCCGCGCGCCCGCTTCCGCACCATCTCGCCCGGTTTCTTCGCTTCGCTCGGAATTCCGATGATCGCCGGCCGCGATTTCAACGACTCCGACCGCCGCGGCAGCGAGCCCGTCGTCATCATCAGCCAGAGCGTCGCGCAACGCATGTTTCCCGGACAGGATGCGCTCAATCACCACATGATGTGGACCGATCCGGTCATCAAATTCATCGATGTCAGCGGTACGCCCCGCCGCATTGTCGGCATCGCCGCCGATGTAGACGATGCGAACGTAGTGCCGGGTCCGGCGCTCACCGTCTATCACCCGCTTGGGCAGCAAGAAGCTTTGGGGCGGCCGCCTCTTCGTGCACGTTCACTCGGATCCGTACGCGCTCGTAACGCCCGTCACTCGCATTATCCGCGACCTCTCGGTAGACCAGCCCGTCGAGCGCGCGGCCACTCTCGAAGATATCCGCGCTGAAGTCCTCACGCCTGACCGCCTCAACACTCTGGTGTTCGGTGGCTTCGCGGCAGTCGCGCTGGCCATCGCAGTGGTGGGCGTCGCTGGCGTTCTCATCTTCTCGGTTAGCGGGCGCACGCGCGAATTCGGCATTCGCCTCGCCGTGGGATCGCAGCCCCGGCATCTTGTCACCGGCGTGATCGGCGAAGGCGCTCTGATGGCTGTCTCAGGAGTTGTCGCCGGCGCCATTTGCGGTTTCGCGCTTGCGCAGCTGGCCGCGAGCTACTTCGGCGAGCTGCGCACACCCGGAACCATACCCGTCATCGGTTCAGCCGTTATCCTGCTGGCTGCCGCCGTGATCGCATCCGTGCTGCCAGCCGCGCGTGCCGCGAGAGTGGATGTCATGCAGGCCCTTCGCGCCGATTGACGTTTTCATCTTGATCGACCAGTCACTTTATGGTACAAAGTGACTGGTATCTCAATTATGAAGCAGGCATGGTTCAAACGCGTCGGGTGGTTCCATCTGCCGGTATCGGTTGCTGGAGCCTTGGTCTCTCTTGTTGCGGTGGTTTTCTGCGTCAACGTTTTTCTGGCGGTAGATCGTCATTCCCATTCGGTAAGCGACACTTTGTACGGAGTATTCCCGTTCTTCGCTTGCACATTTCTGCTTGTGGATTGGATCGCGCGAAGCACCAGCCGGCCCTAATCCGATCTGAGCCGCGAACGCAATCGCGAGCACTTGCTCCTTCGACTGTGGAGACTTTGCGAATTGGCTAGCAGCTAGCCACAATATAAATATGACGGTGAGCGTTACGGAAGCCAAGAACAAGCTGACTCAGCTACTGATGGCGGTCGAGAAAGGCGAGCGCGTGACCATTGAACGCCACGGTCAAGTCATCGCCGAAATTGTGAGGCCGTCTGGGAAAAAGGTTCCCAATTTCGGAACGCTGAAAGGTGTCGTACATATGACGCCAGAACAATTCCAAGAAGCGACGCGTTCGATGACAGAGGAAGAAGTCGACGCCTTTCTAACAGGGCGCTACTGACCCAGGCTGCAGCTCAATATCAGCGCTTTCGTCTGTTGCCTGTGGAAGCAGGTCAAGAGGCGGACCACCAGCCTCAAGCCGAACACATTCCGGACTACATTGCCGCCCGCGCAGAAGAATAGGAGCGTTGTGCCCGGCGTTCATAGGTATCAACCGGTAAAGCACCACTTAAATGGAGTAGGATGTTTTGTCATACTATTGATGTGGTTCAGAAAATCGCCGTCACCTTAGACCAAAGGACAGTTGCGGATCTCGACAGGTGGGTCCGAGAGGGCAAGTATCCTAATCGAAGCCGGGCGCTGCAATCCGCAGTGAATCTATTGAGCGAACGCGAGAAGCGAACCCGACTCGTACGCGAGCTGGCAAAGATCGATCCAGTGGAAGAAAAGCAGTTGGCCGAGGAAGGTTTGGGTGACCGCGCTTGGCCCGAATACTGAGGGGCGAGATCTACTGGGCGGACTTGAATCCAGCTCGAGGTCACGAACAGGCTGGATTGCGGCCGGTCTTGGTCCTCAGCCATGACCTGTTCAATAAGAAGTCCGAAACCGTAATCGCGATAGCAATCACGAGTCAGCCGCAGAAAGCTGGCTTCCCGTTGACCCTGGCGCTTCCCCCTGAAATCCTGCCGAAGCCGTCCTGGGTCAAAATCTCCCAGATTCGAACAATTTCTGTTGATCGCCTTCGCAAGAGAATCGGGGTTCTCGATACTGAGGCGCTGAATCAACTGATCGACGGGCTAGTCGAACTGATCGGGTAGCTTGTGTTAGCGTATTGACGATAGGTCAGGTAAGACGATATCTTATCTTTTGTGAAAACTACCATGTCTTCCAAGGGCCGGATTGTGTTGCCGGCTGAGTTCCGGCAAATGGACCGTATCGAGCCGGGCCAGCAGTTCGAGGTACAGCGTCTTGATCGTGGAGACTATCGCCTCACTCGGCGCCCTGCGCAGCAGAACGAGGGTACAGTCGATTGGTTGCTCGCCTGTCCGTACAAGGGTTTTTTTAAACCGATCGAGTCTGAGTCGACCGACACGCTGTGAAGTATCTGGTTGACGCCAACGTTTTAGCGAGCCGACGAAACCATCGCCGAATTCGCGCGTTGTGGATGGCTCCGGGCTCACGAGCCTGATATTGCCGTTGATCCGGTCATTCTCGGAGAATTGCGCTTCGGGATTCTAATTCTTCCCGCAGGAAAACGGCGGACGGCCTAGGAACGACTGGTTCGATACCGGAGTGGGGCGCCTCTATTGTCTTCCGTGGGATGCGAATACTGGCTTGCAGTGGGCGGAACCTGTGGCCCATCTTCGCAAAACCCGCAACACCATACCGATCAAGGACAGCCTTGTCGCAGCAACCGCGATGTTCCACGGTCTAGCAGTCGCCACGCGAAACAGCACCGATTTCGCGAAGGCCGATGTACGCGTTGTCGATCCATTCGTGCCATGAAGCTTTGCTTGCCTATAACCCAAACTCCTACCTTTAACTATCACTCAACTACCACCTCCACATAACAGACTCTCCTCACCCCCCTAACCCTACTAAACCATCTATCTAGAAACCAACTACGATAACGGCACATACGGCCGCCCGATCTTGGAAGTCATTTAGACTGGGTTTATGGTCGCGTGGCAAGAGCTCCTCAGCAGTGATCCGCAGGTCTGCGGTGGTGATATCTGTGCGTCGGGCACCCGAATTCCCGTTACGGTGATCCTCGACAGTCTTGCCGAAGGAGCCAGCAAGGAGGAGATCCTGGCTAGTTATCCCTCCCTACGCCTCGATCCATGAGTGCCGCCCTCGCCTATGCCGCGGAACTGGCGCACGAAGAGCGTCTTGTACCGATCAAAGCGACGTGAAGTTTAAACTTGACGAAAACCTGCCAGCTGAATTGGTGACGGATTTGCACCGGTCAGGCCATGATGCCGAGACTGTTACGGATGAGAAACTCTGTGGCGCATCCGACCCCACAGTCTTGCAAGCCGCAACATGCTAGGGCGGGTTTTACTCACCTTAGACAAGGGAATTGCCAACCTCCGGCGCTATCCCATTGGTGAGCATGCGGGTGTGGTTCTTTTCCGTCCTGAGACATTGGGGCGACGCGCCGTTCTTGCGTTTGTGCGGGAGCGACTTCAAAGGACCCTCGAACTGGATTTGAACGGACGACTGACCGTCGTCGGTCCAAGGAGCATCCGGTTTCGATAGCGGTCCGGATGGTTGCCGAGCCATTAATTTTTCACCGGCCCGATATCGCCACAGCTGACCCAGGTAGGAAGGGAACATCTCCTCCCAAGCTCCCAGACGCATAAACCGGACCGATTAAAAACCCGGAACGCGACTGAATAGCCGAACCATCTCAACTCTCAACCCGCTGCACTCGCCGTTTCCGGCCGCCTCATTTTTCGGTCAACCGGTTGACAGAAGTGTCTCCTTGCGGCAGACTAGTCTTGTGGAACCAATTCCAGGATGCGCAGACAGCAGGCGCGAACCCGGGACCGCAAACATCAACTGGTGGAAATCGCCTACCGGCTCATTGCCGATAACGGCCTGGAAGGTTTTCGAATACGGCAAGTAGCTGCAGCAGTCGGTATCGACAACGGCACACTTCACTACTACTTCCCAAGTAAAGAAACGCTGATCCAGAGCGTGGTCGAACACCTGATGCAGGACCTGCAAACGAACCGGTGCAATAAGGGGGATTCCGAAAACAGGACGGCGCTCGATGAATTGCGCATGGAGTTTGAAGATATTCGCATACGATTGCACGAATCGCCTGAGCAGTTCCTTGTCTTGAGCGAGCTTGCAATCCGCTCGTGGCGCGATCCCTCCACCGCGGAAATGTTCAAGCGCTGGATGATGGATGGTACGCGCACCTCAAAGCTTTGCTCAAACGGGGCGTCGAGCAGGGCTTGTTTCGAAAGGCTTTAGAAGTGGAGCCATGCGCGAGGGCAATTATGGTCGCGATGCGTGGAATTGGTTATCAATCACGGTTGCCACGCCGCAAGCTCGATGCTCTTTTGTCGCAGCTGGTAGCCCAAACCGAGCATTGGATCAGTGCGGGACTTGTCCGCCCGCGTAAATGAGGGACATATGCACACTTTGGAATTGATTGTTCTTTTAATAGCCGCGCTGGCGACCGGCGGGCTAATGGTCAACTGGGTGGGACTGGCGCGTGCCATTGCGCCGCTCTCGCCTTCCACATACATCGAGTTCACCAAAGCACGAATCAAACCTTCGATCCGTACATGCCGATCGTTGTCGTGGGTGCAATTGTCGGCGGCATTGCGCTTGCCATCGTATCTGGCATTCACACAGCTTCGGGACTACTCTGCGCGTTCGGTGCGGTGTGCTATGCGGCGGTGATCGCGGTCGGCGTTCCCACGTGCGTGCGAATTAATAAACAGGTTGCCCGCTGGTCAATCAGGAATCCACCCGGCGACTGGGCCGCGGTGCGCGCACGCTGGATACGTTTTCACGTGATCCGTACTCTTTTTTCGGTTCCCGCGTTTGCTCTATACGCGGCGGCCATGATTGTGCGTACGGCTTAAATTCTTTCTCCACCAAATTGCATTTATAGGCTGATCCTGAATACCGAGCTTCGCAAACGCATTTGTGCAACAGGTGGCCACAAGGAGACACCGAAAATCAAGACACTTCTTCCTGTTACTTGTACCCTGTTCTTCGATAGCACAAACGACGCCCCGCCTCGGCCTTCACATTCTCCTCCGTTGCACACTCGCCTGTGGAAGAACCGTCATGCCGAAGCGCACGCCAACCGAAAAAATCCAAACGTCTGCACCGGCCCCACCAGGCCCGAAGGAAAAGAATATTCAAAAGCGCTCAAGAGACTCAAGCCCGCTTTCAGTTGAGTAAATCTGAAGCCGTGGTGCGCGAGACCACGCGGTCGCGACGTCGCCATCCAGAACTATGTTTAGGAGTTGCTTCGCCCCCGTTTCCAGACAACGTTTACCACCCAATGGCGCGGCGGCCAGCCTATGTAGGCCTTACATTGGAGATCGAATGATCTCGATTAGACGCCGTGTCCCGCTGGTTTCAGCGCCTAGTGCCGCTTCGCCGCAATCGAAAGACTCGCGGTCGTGCTTTTTGCTGATCGGCTCCTTGTGCCAGGGCGGGAGCCTCACTTGCCCTTGGGCAGTCTCTTTGCGGCCGAGAGCAGTCTGCCATTGGGCTTGGGCGGGTTCTCCAGCAGTTGCAGCACCCGCAAGCTGTCGCGCAGCGAGAGCGAGATATGCTCCTGCTCGCGAATGATAGCTTTGGCGGCATCGACACTGTGCTGGCGCACAAATTCCGAGAGGTCCTTATGCTTGAGCGCGGCGGCACGCAAGAGTATCGCCTTCTCCTCGGGGAAATGCGCAACGGCATCCGGTTATTATCTTCGACGGCGACTCGCGGCATGACAGCACCTCCTTTCACCGTACACATTCAACCGCCTCAATTCTCAACCCATCCTCCGCCCGTCCGCCACTTCGTTTCGTAAAACGGCGCTGCCACTCTCAGCCGCCCTTCGCATCACACGCCTCGCGAAAAAATTTGTTTTCTCTTCAAATCAGCGCTTTGACCTGCCCGCACCGTGCCTTTCTGTTCTCCTCCGTTGCACACTCGCCTGTGGAAGAACTGTCATGCCGAAGCGCCCGCCAACCGAAAAGAATCCAAACGGCTGCACCGGACCCACCACGCCCGAAGGAAAAGAAGCTTCCAGCAAAAACGCGCTCAAGCACGGCTGCTGTTCCAAAATCCTCATCCTCCCCGACGAAGACCCGGCCGAGGTTCGAACGAATCGCCGAAGGAGGCTGACTACCAGCAATTCGATCCGGCCGACTTCCAGGAGGAGAGCCTGGTCGAAGCACTCATCCTCAACGATTGGTCTCTGCGCCGCAAAAGACGTCATTTCTTTGCGGCTGAAGCCGCCGCAGCCGCCGCCTCTGGCCCCGACCCGGCCGCCTGGCTCCCGAACAGCGGCATCACCTGGCCCTCATGCAGCGCTACAAAACCGCCGCCGAGCGTGCCTTCTACCGTTCCTGAGCGCGCTGCAGGGCCTTCGAAAGGACATCATGAACGAAAATATCAAACTGCTCAAAGCGCTTCGCAAAGATGTCAGTTTGCAGGAGGAAATCGATAGGCTGGAGGCTTCAACTCAACACTCCGCGGGCTCACGCCTCACAAGACTCCCAAATGCTTGCCCGCGCCGGCACAGCCACATCATGCTCGAAGCTCACGTCAACCAGCACTCCCGAACCGCAGCGCCCAACAGAACCAGATGTGGCGCTTGCCGATCATTCGCCTGCTCGTGCCCGCCACACAAAAGGTCCGCTGTGGAACAGTTGCAGTACTCTCCTGCTCGCGGCGCATGCAACAGATGGCCGTTCAATCGATCTATTGAGAGAAGGAGTAGAACACGATCGAGTGTGAGGAGCCGGCCTGCGCGTTTAACCGTTTGCGAGTTTTTTTCTTTCTCCTTGTTTCCGCAGTTTCCAGTGCGAGACACAAACACAGCCACAGGGTGATCCTGAGCTCTTCAGTTGGGATGAGCTTATCCAGCTGTATCAGCAGCAGGTGCCCGCTGCCGCTGTGGCTCACAGACTGCAAAGCCTGCTGACAACACCTTTTGTTCGGAATACCGCTTCTGATTCCGGCCGCACACCATTGAAGCCGGCCGTGCCGGCGGTGGGCAAGATCCTTCGAGTTGCACAGTGGAACATCGAGCGCGGCCTGGAGTTCGATGCCATTCGTCTCGCCTTCACTGACTCAAAGCACTTTAACGCCTTGATGGAAGACAAGGGTTCAAAGGCGGATGATAAAGCGAGAGACGAAATTTTTGAGCAATTGCGTGTGCTTCAGCGATCCGATCTGATCGTCCTGAACGAAGTCGATTGGGGAATGAACGGCACGCGCTTCCGCAACGTTGCCGCAGAGTTGGCGGAAGCTTTCGGGATGAACTACGCCTATGGTGTCGAATTCGTCGAAGTCGACCCCATCACCATGGGCATCGACCAGCAGGTCGTCGTGCAGGAAGTCGAGGAGGCGTACTCGGAGCCCGGCAAGGACAGGAACGAAATGCTCGCCTACGTCAAGCAGATCATGACGCCTGACCCGCAGCGCTACAAAGGGCTGCACGGCACGGCAATACTCAGCCGCTATCGCCTGGACAACGTCCGCCTGATACCTTTCACAACGCGGGCGCATGATTGGTATGCCGACGAAAAGAAGGTTTCAATTTCGGAGAAAGTGGAAGGGAAGGTCAGCGCTGCGGTCTTCAAGGAACAACTCGTGCGACAAGTCCGGCGCGGCGGCCGAATGATGTTGATGGCTGACATCTCGGACGCGGATTTTCCGTCAGGGAAGGTCACCGTAGTCGCCACTCATTTAGAGGATGTCACCACACCCGCAAACCGTCAGAAAGAACTGCAGGAGATCTTAGATCGGTTACAGAGCATCGATCACCCGGTGATTTTGACCGGTGACATGAATACATCCACCCAGACAGGCGTCCCGATTAGCGTGACGCGGGCGCTGAAAGAGAGGTTTGGTAACGCGAAGTGGTGGGCCGAGCAGGGCGCGGCGCAAGCGGCACGTTACCTGACCCCATTCGGCTGGGCATACACTGCGTCGGTGGGCATCATCGGTGTTGTGCGGAAGGTCGACGATCCGACCCGCGCTAATATCCCGATGGTCGGCGACAATCCCGAAGCAAAATTCTTTTCGATGCTTCAGAAATTTCGGTCCGCCGATGGAGCCGCCTTCGATTTCCGGGGCGATAAGGACAGCTCTTTCAACGAGCGGGATGGAACCCTTGCGAATTCGGATGAGCGTGGCGATAAAGGTTTCGTCCCAACCAGCGAACTCGGCAAATCGTTCGGGATGGTCGGGCAGTATAAGCTCGATTGGATGTTCATTCTCACACCGAACCTGGCAAAACCGAAAGAGAAGAACGGCACTGATCTCTTTGCTCCCCACTACGGGCGTACGCTGAGGGCGCTGAATCATAGCATTCCGCAGCGAATTTCCGATCACAACCCGATCACCGTGGATTTGCCATTGCGTACTGGAGTTGGCGAGACATCTGATTCTCGCTTTCCCCGCTAGTCGTCAAGCTGACCCGGCCCTCGAGAAGCTTGCTTCGCAAGAACCAGAATTTGAACAAACGAGTGCACAGGCGTTGGCTGCTCTGCCAGACGCCGTTTGAGCCGATTCTCAAACTGGTCGGCGAACCTGCTGCGCCGTTCGCCATCAGGAGCCTCCGTCAATGCCAGCGCCAATGAGCTTACAAAGATAGACCGGAAAAAGAGAGCATACTTCGTCGCAAATGCTTCCTTATCCCCGTTTCGTTCATACACGGCCCATGCTGCATCCGGAACCGGCAGGAGCTCGCAAGCCTCCACCGCCAACCCTCTGAACCGCCCGTCTGTTTCGAACGGCTCTAGCAGATCGCACCTGCGCCGCGGGCAGCTGCCGATCACCATCCGCTCGCGTTCATACGCCCGGATTTCTCCTTCGTCGACCATGCCTGCGAGTACTGCGTTGGCGTGGTTCATCAGATCTTCAAGCCCCACTACTCCACTGTCATCCAAACCTGGTAGCACGATAACGAGACGTCCCCCGGACCGCAGTTCGATGGCGCGAAGCGAAAGAAAGGTTTGCCAGTCCTGCGCAGCTTGCTGCTCGAATGCCGCGCGCTCATAGCCGGTGCTGAAAAGCGGTATAAAATGGCCGGTAATGAAAGTCGGGATGCGGCTTAGCCACATGGCCGCATACGAGGACCACCCGAGATGCACCGAATTGCCTGGCAGCACCTGTTCGTAAAAGGACCGTCCGATCACGCAAGGAAATACGTTCGGCTCGCCGCGAACATATGTGCTCACGTCTGTACTTAGGACATCGAACAGCGTATTAAAGTCATTCGAAGCCTGATCGATGTGAAAGACAAACATCGGCCGCTCCGGGCCACTGCGCTTCCGCAGGTTCTCGATCACCAGACGCATCGGAGCAAGTGAGTTCTTGCCTTGCGACGATCCGTAGTCGGCAATCACAATGGGTCGTCACCCGGGCCGGCTTCCACGCTCCGCACTGCCTTCTCCAGCATCGGCAGTGCTAATGCGCTTCCGGCAGCCGGAATCGCGGCATGCTTGTTATAAGAGCCCTTGCCTTCCATCACGCCATGAGAAAGGGCTGTTTCGACCGGCATACTACCTCCTGATTTGATTCGTTCGGAAAATTTGTCATTGATTCAAACTGGTTTGCAGCAGCTCTCGCAGTGCGGACCGGTGAACTTTCCCGGTTACGCCTTTCGGCAGTTCGGCGAGAAAAAGAATTCTCTCCGGAACCTTATAGTCAGCCAAGAGCATTCGAGCGTGTTCCCGTAACTCGCGCTCGCAAGGCGCAGCGCCGTTTCTCAGAGAGACAAATGCCACGACGCCTTCGCCGTAAATCGGGTCTGGAACTCCGATAACACCCGCTTCTAACACCGTGGGATGCTGATACAGCGCCTCCTCTACTTCCTGTGGAGATATGTTAGAGCCGCCATGAACGATGATCTGCTTCTTACGTCCTTTGAACCAGAAGTAGCCGTCGCAATCGCGGGATCCTAAGTCTCCGGTATGCAGCCAACCGTCGCCGAGTAATGCGCCTGTCGCGGCCGGATCGGTCCAATACCCGACGCAATTCGCCAGGCTTCGCACGATGATCTCTCCCGTTTCCCCGTCGGTAAGCACTTTTCCATTCGCATCCACTATGCGAAGCTCGACACCGTTCACCGGGATTCCGAGCGATCCCGGACGGATGGCCCGCTTCGGATTGACGGTCATAGGAAACGTTTCGCTCATGCCGATGCCTTCCTGGAGACGCACCGGGAACAACGACGCGAACCGCTCCTGTAGCGCTACCGGCACACTGTCACCACCTGCGACTACAGTTCGCAAGGAGCTGACGTCCCGTGGTTTCCGCGCCTGTTCTTCAACTACGAATTGCATAAGCGCGGGGAGCCCTGCGATGT
The DNA here is from genome assembly GCA_963846185.1 of uncultured Acidobacteriaceae bacterium. GTDB lineage: Bacteria > Acidobacteriota > Terriglobia > Bryobacterales > Bryobacteraceae > Bog-105. Next base: position 405,488 of record CAWJVA010000015.1, read on the forward strand.
AAGTGCAGCGGAACCGTTCGATCGCATCAAGCAAGTCGCTCGGGTGAAACTCTGGCAAGATCACCGCAGGGATGCTGGCGTAGAGAGCTGGTAACAGGCTGAAGCCGAGCCAGGCCGCGTGCATCATCGAAGTCATCACCAGAGCCGTATCCTCGCCATTTAACAATGCATCTGCCAGTAGGCGCGTTCCCTCTTGCAATGTGCGATGCGTGTGGGTTGCGCCCTTCGGCCGTGCTGTGCTTCCCGATGTGTATAGAATGGCGGCGGGTTGGTGCTCGTCAACCGGCGGTAAAGAAGAAGTACCGGTGTGTGCGGCCGCCGGGAGTTCCGTGATGATACAGCGCAGTGATGGTGCGTTAGAGCGAGCTTGCTCAGCAATTTGCGCGAGCGCCGGATGGCTGAAGCAGAGTGCGGCTTGCGACTGCTCCAGAATCCAAGCAACCTCCGCTGGCTTTAAGCGCACGTTTACCGGTACGGCAATCAGACCCGCCTTAAAAACGGCGAAGAAGATTTGAACGGTCTCGATGGAGTTCGGCCAATGTATAGCGACTCGCTCGCCTGGCCGGAGTCCTTGCTCGATCGGCCAGCCGGCCAGTTGAGTTGACGATTCATCAAGATCCCGGTAACTCATTCTCTCGTCATTGCACAAAAGCGCCGTTGCCTGGGGGCTTGTGTTGCGCACGTTGGTGCAGCAGATCACCCCATGACATGCCAGCGCCGTCTTTTATTCCGAAAGTACAGTCGGATGCAACGCTGGAAGTCATTCGCCTCCTGCCGTCCTCCTCCGCGCGATCTTTCTGGTCAGATCGATCGTCTGGACGAGCGAGTAAGCCGCCCTTGGCTGCTTCGCAAGCCGGCACTTCAGGCCATGTTCCAAACGGTCCGCGAAAGCACAACGCTCCTCATCTCCCCGCCCGATCAGGGCGGACGCTAGCGAGGGCGCGAAGGTCGCGCGGAAAGCCCGCGCCTGGCGAGAGGCCAGCAAATCCTTGTTTCCGTCCCGCTGATAGTCGGCCCAGGCTGGATCCTCAACCGGAAAGATATCGCAGGTCTCTACTACAAGGCCGTGAAACGGCGCATCGGATCTGAACGGCGCGAGAAGATCGCACCTGCGCCGCGCAAAATTTCCGATCACCAGTTGGGCTCGTTCCCCGGCAGTAATTACGCCGTCGCTGACCATCTCTTCCAGTAGTTCGTTTGCATGATCCATCGCAATCTCGAGGGCCGGTTCCGGAACGCCATCGTCGTTCAGACCAGGTAGCACGATCACAAGATAGCCGCCATGCCGCAGCTCGCTTGCCCTTTAAGGAAACGAAATTTTTCCAGTCCTCAGCAGCTTGTCTCTGGAATGCTGCTCGCTCGCTTTCGGTGCCGCGGCCTGCGCGGATATGCCCCGCGATGAGAGTTGGCACGCTGCTCAGCCAAACGGCCGCATACGAGGACCACGCGAGATGGACCGAATCGCACGGGACCACCTGTTCGTAAAAGGAGCGGCCGATCGCGCAAGGAAACACTTTTGGCGCGCCGCGGACGGGGCGTTGGCTCTCCGGGTCCCTGGCGAGCATCTCAAACAAAGAATTGAAATCATTCGAACGCTGATCAATGTGAAAGACCAACATGGGCCGCTTCGGGCCGACACGTTGGCGCAGGTTTTTGATCGCGATCCGCATCGGTGCGAGTGAGTTCTTGCCTTGTGACGAGCCATAATCGGCAATTACGATCGGGCTTTCGCCAGACCCGAGCTCCATGTTCCGCACTGCCTTTTCGAGTAACGGTAGTGCTGATGCCACTCCCGCGGCCTGAATTGCGCCATGTTTGTTATACGCGCCCCTACCTTCCATCACGCCTTGAGAAAAAAGTGTTTCGACGGCATATTTACACCTTGGTTTCTAGTTCGGAAAACTTGCGACTGATTCAGACTGGTTTGCAGCAGCGCACCTGGAGGCGCCTTCACTTTGGACTCTGACCTGGTACCGATAGGGGCCGAGGCGCAACATGAGCACCGCGCCGATGAGCGTCAGGGCGCAGAACAAGCTAAGAATGAAAGCGTAGGAACCCGTCGCGTCAAAAGCGGCGCCCATCAGGTATGTGCCTGATCCGCCCGCTAAGAGCATAGCCCGCGAAAGCGACGGTATTGATCGTTCCGAAGGAACGAAGGCCGAAATAGCGGCTCGTCAGGTAGGCCATCAAGTCCACTTCCACGCCCCAATCCCAAGCCGACGAGGAATGCCGCCGCAAACGCAAGCTGTTGTGAGGCGGCGATACGGAGCAGCCCCATTCCAACTGCTGCGCCGCCGAAGATGGCGGCCGCGACACGCGGAGAAAAAAGCGATCGAGCAGATATCCCGACCCGGTTCTCCCCGGCAGAACACCGCCACCGAATAGCGAAGTGGCGAGAGCGGCGCTTTCCGCAGAGGTGCCCCGGTCCGCCACAATGGCGCTAACGTGTCCCAAGCATCCCTGTACTGCTGCTGCCACGATGATGAAAGCACAGAGCAAGACCCAAAAAGTAGAATCGTGCCAGGGCTTGACGCCAGCTTAGGCCCGAGCCCGAACCCGATTCGACAGGTGCCGTAATCGGGCGATCAGCACCATCCGGCTGAAGACCCAGCGGCTCCGGGCTGTCCTTCAGGAACAGCGTGATTGCCGGTACCGTGATGACCAGCGTCGCGGCCGCGACGAGCTCAAAGCTGCGCCGCCAGCCGAAAGCTGCAGTGAGGTGCTGCGCGACAACGGGAATGATGAGAGCGCCAGGCCAAGCCCGAGCATCATGACCCCAAGAGCCAGGCCCCTGTACCTGTCAAACCACCGCGTCACGATGGCGCAGTAAGATACCGGGGTTATCCCGGTTGGTAGCCACACCCAACGCTGCATAAAAGACATAAAGCTGCCAAATATTTCGTGAACAGAAGGAAGCCGATAACATAATCAGGCCCGCCATGATCGTCGACGGCAGAATGACCCTGCGGGGGCCGAAGCGATCGATCTGCCGTCCCACAAGCGGCAGCCCTACAGTGGAGATAGCGAAAACAGTGCGAGCAAAGGAAACGACAGCAGCCCGAATGGAACTCCTGAACGAATGATTTAAGGAATATTCCAAACGAGAAGACCGCGATCGGAATGGGTCCGAGAAACAAGCATGCGGCGGAAATCAGTGCGATCCACCAACCATAAAATAATCGAGACTGCTTGTTGGTGCGAGGCATTTCGGCAGGCATCGAAGCTTCACTTTGACCGAGATTCAAAAAAGAGGATCCTTAGAACAGGGCCGTGTCGTCCAGAATTTTTCTAAGAAATTTCCAAAACTGCGGTGAAACCGGCGGCCGGTGTCCACTTTGCGAAGCCGGCCGCGAGATTTCTTACACTCAGACGTTAGCGATAGGGTTCAGGCCTGACTTACTCATTACAAACAAATGTGTACCCTTCCTTCTTGGGACTAGTGCACAGCGGTCCTGGATTCGTTACGCGATTCGGCAAACTGATCATCGCGTTTGGTCCGGCATTTTGCTCCCCCGTTGAAGGGAGTCGGGTCCGCGGGATTAAATCCGCACGGCGCCGCATCCTGCGGCTTGTTGAACCAGAAACCGACGTGAAATGTATGAGTCGGTTCCAGGCCAGAGGCTGGATCGAAAGCCGAATATCTGATCGAGGAGTATTGTCTTGATCGCAACCTCCGCGTTGCCGTTCGAGTCAGCCTGAACATCTGTCTGGTACCAGGCCAAACCGAAGTTCTTGAAATTCGGGTCCAATGTCCCCATTTGCCAGGAGATTGGTGTTCTGAATCGTGAAAAGGTCAAACCCGAGGTTTGGCTTCAAATGTTGGGCCTGTAGAATCAAAACGTCACTCAGCTCACCCCTTTGAACAATCACCTGTGCCGTTGGAGTGCCGCCCGGCCCCGCCAGGCACGCCAGGAATTTCGGTTGTGGCACGAGATTAAACGCGATCTCGGGAACTTGCGCGGTGCGCGGGCGTCGCGAGCATTCCGAGGCCGAGTAGGCCAGATCCTAAAACGAGTAACTTCTTCATTAGTCCATTCTTCCTTTTTCTTTCTTCTTTGAAGCGGCTGGCCAAAACCGCTCGCTGGCGCGGAGCGTTTGTCAGTTCGCATCTTGTCCTGCCCCAAAGCTGCTGCTCCGGAATGCTCGGACTACGCCATACTGGTCTCAATCGGAACCCTGCGTCCTCAAAAACCACTAAAGAATCTGCAAAACAAATTCCAAATCGATGTAACGAACAGCGGTAACTCGCGATGGAGCTGAAACCGGTTAGCATTTACGAATTCGGCCCCTTCCGGCTGCAGCCGGAGGAACACCTTCTTCTGCGCGAAGGCAATCCGGTTCCACTCACGCCAAAAGCATTCGATCTGCTTCTGTTTCTGCTTGCAGAATCAGGGGCGGCTCGTAACGAAGGACCAGATCATGCAGGCGATCTGGCCGGAGAGTTCCGTCGAGGAAGCCAACATCACTGTGTTGATTTCCTCACTGAGAAAGGCACTCGGCGAAAGGGAAGCCGACGAACCATATATAAAGACGGTGCCGAAAAAGGGGTACCGGTTCACCGCCCCCGTGAGAACGGAGAGAGCGGCGGAACCCGAAGCGCCACCTGCCGTGCCTTCTTCAAATGCAATGATCACGCCTGCGCCGGCGCCGTTCGAGTCCGACTGTTACCACGATAACGGCGCTGCGCCGGTGCCGCACCTACGCGCGAGCCCAAGCGCCATTATGCCTGCGCGAATGCTTGGTCCGGCGCTCGTATTGATCGCGTGTTCTCTTGTCGTCGTGGGTTACCTCGCGCTTAGGCGATCACCTCCGCAGCACTCGCTCGCTGTGCTCCCGCTGGAGAATCTGACGCACGATCCCGGGCAGCGATTTTCTGGGATTCTCGCTGGCCGACGCGATCATCACGAAACTCGGCCTGGTGAGCTCGGTGACCGTGCGGCCTTCTTCGGCCGTAGAGAAATACAAAGGACGCGAGATCGACATCAAGAACATCGCAGCAGAGTTGAATGTCGATACCGTGCTCACAGGCAACTTCATCCGCGACGGCAATCACCTGCGCATCACGTACCAATTATTCGATGTGCACACATTCAAGATTCTTTCGAGAGACGTCATTGACCTGAATTATGACGAGCTGTTGGCCGTTCACGACAACGTCTCAAGGCAAATCATCGCCGCGCTGAGGCTGAACCTGACTCTTTCCGAAGCAAAGCGAATCAAACCCGACGCGCCGGTGAACGGCTTTGGCGTACGAATATTATCTGCGTGGTGTCGATCTGATGGCGAGCCATAACTTCCCGCTTGGCGGTGAAGATGCTGGAGAAGTCGGCCGAGCTCGATCCGAAGTACCCTTTGACCTGGGCCTACCTTGGGCAGTCTTATACATCGGATGCGACCTTCGAACTGGGCGGTCAGTGAACAGTACCGCAGAGCACAGGATGCTTATCAGCGCGCTCTAGCACTCGAACCAAAGCAGGTGGAAGCGGAAATGTTCTACGCCAATTTGTTGGTGGATACCGGCAAGGTCGAACAGGCGGTGCCGCTAACCTGCGGGATGCAATCAGCAGTAATCCCAACAAT
>CAWJVA010000016.1:0-132566 GCA_963846185.1 uncultured Acidobacteriaceae bacterium
GCTGACCTCGGGCCCGACCTTTCGCTCCCCAAATTTCGTACGTCCGGACTTCACGTCACGGTGAACCATTGCTGTGAGCAGACGGTTCGCTTCCGCATGGTAGTCGTATGTCCCGCGTCCGCCGGGCCAGCGATTCCCAGCGAACAGGAGCGCCATTGCGAAGTACTCTTCGCCATCCGGCGCCGGCGTTTCCTCATTTGCAGCACCGTCCGTCTTACATGACCACGAGAAGTAGCCGAAGGACGGATGGTTTGGGTCGCCGATGTACATGTACGTCCTGGCCGAATTCCAGATGGCGTCGAAGTCGGATCTGTTGCCGAACTGGACTGCAATCATCATTCCGTAGGACATACCCTCCGTGCGAACATCGTGATTGGCCCGAATCGGTGAGGTACATCAAGGGACCGTTCGCATTGCCTCCGGCCGCGAACGCAATCGCCTGTGTCTGTGAATCGCCATGAAACAGCTGCTGGTATGCGCGCTTCACCTTCGCTTCGACCTCTTGCTCGCTGTGGCCATCCTCGGCGAAAAGGTTGCGGTATTTGCCGGTCTGGAAAAATCCAGATCCGTTGCCCGACGGTGAAGATTGTGGATACGCAGTATGCGAAGGGGCTACAACCAGGCACACGGCGCACATGAGCAGAAAACCTGTGCGATACACGTCCTCGATACTATCGCCAAAGTGTTGCTTCGGGCAGCAAGGTGTGTCGTGTGAATACTTCAATGGCACCGCATGAATTTGCCCGATGCTCCGATCGCACACGAAGGCTTTTTACCGGAACGCGGGAGGGTAACATGCGAGATCAACAGATACGTGCGGCACTGGATCAGCATTGGGCGGCGTCCGATGCCAACGATTTTGAAACAGAGCACCGCATCTATGACGAGGACGCAGTGCTGGAATACCCGCAGTCAGGCGAGCGAATACGCGGTCGCCTCAACATACAGATCACCCGCTCTATCCAGCCGAACAAGAAGCGCTTTACTGTCCAGCGAATCATTGGCGGCGGTGACCTTTGGATCACCGAATTCATCCTGTCATACTACGGCAAGCCTGCTCCGAACACGGTGAGCATCATGGAGTTCAGAGGCGACAAGGTTGCGCGAGAAACGCAGTACTTTGCGGATGCATTCGAGCCCAGCCCAGCACGCGCTCAATATATTGAACAGATAAACACGCAACCTCGAAGCGCGGGGACTCGCTAATCACAGGGGTAGTTTGTGACCATGTCGCGGCGACTCCATACCGCACAATGCTCCTTTGGGCAATAGTGGCCGCGCGCGAGCGTGAGGATCAGCGGGTCGTCGCCCTTAGTTCGCTGAGCTTGCGCAGTTTGCCCGTGTGATCGGGCAATTCGTAGTCGGGGAAAATTCCTCCGGGCACGATATCAGAACGCGATTGGATTCCTCCCGTTTCTCAAAGATCCAGAGTGACATCTGCGTTTGGCTGGGAACAGCATACGAGCAGGTTCCCGGGAGCAGGGTTCTCCAGCGGTTCAGGGTTGTAAGAAATCGATCCGCTAATCAGGCCGGTCATGCAGGTATGGCACACTCCAGTCCGGCATGACCATCTGACCGGAACGTCGCACGCCTCCGCCAATTCAAGCAAACTCGCGAATTTCGGATCCCAAGCGACGGTAATCCCGCTGCGCGCGAATGAGACCGCCGGACCAGGTCCGGGCGACCCTTGCGGCAGGTGAGGAGTGTGCTCAACCTGCGCCATCCCAGGTGTAATGCTCTCAAGCGCACCAAAGATTTCCGTGTGCACATTCTCTGCGGGCACACCCCAGCTTCGAGGCCATCGCGCATATTCTTCAAGAATGAAGATGGTCCACACAGATAGAAGTCACTACCTTGTGGCACGCCGATCCTCTCCAGCAAAGCTATGTCGATGTGACCGGTAGCATCGAAGTCTGTGCCGACTCGGTCGCTTGCAGTGGGCCTGCTGTAGACGATGCATCCTCGTCCGCGAGAGAGCTGTTTCAATAGGGAACGCGATTCCTCAGCAAATGGATGGTCGGCTCGGTTGCGCGCTCCGTAGATCCACCAGACCTCGCGTTGCGATTTCTCTGCAGCGAGTGTGTGCAGCATCGACATTACGGGCGTTGCGCCCACTCCCGCGCTCAACAGAACTGCAGGGTTCTGGCTGGGACGCAGAGTAAAGCTTCCGCGCGGTGCGCTGACATCCAAGACGATCGCCTTCTCGCGTACGATTGCACAGGAATGAACTTCCGATCCCATTCAATTCGTTTTTCACGCTGATGCGGAGATGGTCAGCCGCCGGCAAATCAGACAACGAATAGCTGCGAAGAACTGATGGTTTGTCCGGGTCGAGAAACAATCGCAAAACCACAAATTGACCCGCCTGGAAGAGAGCAAGAGGCTGCCCATCGACTGGCGTCAGAACGAAGGAAGTTACGCTGTCGCTTTCCTTTTAATATTTGCGACTCGCATCTGTCGAAAGCCGGGCCATGCTGGCGCTTGCTCCTCATACGCGAGTCCCGGATTCCCCACCAGTATTGGAGCTCAAATCTTGTTGGAGCATGGCGTGGAACGAACTTGCCAACCTTTGCTCAGTGCAGGAACCCGTAGCGCACGTTCCAATTCTTCGCGGGAATGTCCCGGCAAGTACAGCAGTGCGTCAACCTCGGCGACGGTGATTCGTTCTGGACCGTCGGCAATTTTCACAATGTCGTCGCCTGCCCCAACTTCTCCCTCCTGCAACACGCGAAAGTAGAATCCTGGTCTGTCGATGTGCTACGAGAAGCGCCGCCATACGAGGTTCATTCATGCGGATGCCGACGCGGTAGCACGTTACGCGCGGCTGTGTCACTTCAAATATCGCGTCACCAATGCGGTAGCGATCGCCAATGCAGACCTCGTTATCAGGAAGTCCTTCGACGGTGAAGTTTTCTCCGAATTGGCCGAAAGTAAAATCATTGCGTCCGAGAAAGCGCTCCCAATAATGGTAGGAATCCATCTGGTAGACAAATACAGCGCTTTGCTCCCCTCCGTGACCGGCGAGATCGGCTTGCGCATCGCCGTCGATATCGAGCTTGCGCACCATCACTTCCGTCAACCGGGCTTTTCCAGATGCCGGTACGCACAGTTTTGCCGTTCCATGTCACGTCGCGCGGAAGGCCGACATTTACTGAAAGCAATCGGGGCATGGGTACCTACCAGCGGCGAGCCGGAGCCGCACCATCCACATAGAGAATCTCCCGCTCACATGATCCGCCTGTGCCAGGTACAACACGGCATCCACGATATCCTTCACAGTCGCCTTGTTCATAGCCGGGTCCAACGTCGATTCGCCGGAACCGTTGCGGTGCATTGGTGTATGAGGCGGCCATCAACGATGGATAAAGGCTGCCAGTCGGGAAATTTCTCAAACATGGCGCCCAGTCGCCGATTTTCGGTGGCGTGCGCGCGACCGGGCGCCCACGGTGAGATTGGCATTGTTGTCGCGCGGTGCGAGAGGCTCAGTTTCCCGGAACAAACGGAGAGACTCCTCCTCGGTGTAGCAGCAAACCAGGCACTTACGTCGAGACACTTCTGCAACGGAGCTGTTTCAGAGTGCGAAACTCTCCCGTTATTCTGGCCTGTTATTGGCATCGGAAGTTGCGGGCGTCCTGTGTGTCACCGCTTCCGATGTACTGAGCGTGTTTTGGGTACGCACACAACGGGCGGCTGCGGCCAGGAAAGGCCTGACCGGTGGCGATGACGAAGTCGGGTGCAGCGCCTTTCTCGACCCAGTTGACGGCGGCGGTGAGCATGTCGAAATGATCGAGCGCGGGGCCACCGCCGCAGTGAGCCATGCCGGGGACGAGGAACATGCGGCTCCACTCGGCGACCCTCTGGGCCCCGCCGTTAGTTGCAGCAAGTGATTTGTGATAGCCGAGCGTGTCGAGAGCGGAGAACCAGGGATCGCTATCGCCGTGGAAGAAGATCAGTTTGCCGCCGGTGAGCGAGAACGTGGATAAGTTCGTCGATGCCGGCTCGACCAGAGGGTCGGAGGCGCCGAGCGCAGCCTTGTCGACATCGAGGACTGTTGCGGTTGTGTATGGGCCAAAGAGGCCGCGGGTACCCAAAGCGAGCAGACCCGGAACGGCGCCCTTGCTCGCAATTCCCGCGTCGAAAAGGAAGCCGGGATAGACCTGCGTGCCGTACGCGTTCTTCGGTCCGGCGAATGCTTTCTTGATGGCCGCGATCTTGTCCGGTGCGATGCAGCTTTCGTCCTGGCCGTTCTTACAAGCGAGGACCGCGGGATCGAAATCGCAGCCGAGCGGATCGAAGATCATGCCATCGGCCACCCCGTCCCTGGCGTCGCAGCGCTTCATCAGCGCATCCATGAACAAGGTTCGATCGGCATCGGTAAGGAGCTTGTCGATCTGCGGCTTGCCTGATTCGTCTTTAGGGGCGGCCTGATTGTACGCTACCGGAATCCATTGGCCGATCGCCAGGTTCGAGAGTCCGGTGCGCATGGCCGGGTCGCCTGAGACGATGCCGTTGAAGATGGTGGGATAACGCTGCGAGAGGATCATGCCTTCGCGCCCACCTGTGGAGCAGCCAACAAAGTAGGAGTAAGCCGCCGGTTTGGCGTAGTAGCCGGCGATGATCTGCTGGCCACGCCGGCGACTTCAGCGTTGGCCAGGAAGGCAAAGTCCAGATACGCCTGCTGGTCGCGCATGAACGAGAAGTCAAAGGCGCCGCTCTTGGCCTTGTGTCCTGTGTCGGTGCTGGCCACGGCGAATCCACGCGAAAGGCCCGGCGTGTCGCCCGCGTAGTTGGCCCCGGCGGGATAACTCACAATGCCGTTGCCGCCACCGCCGCCCTGCATGAGGAAGTCGCCGTTCCAGGTTTCCTTTTGCGGCAGGGCGATGGCAAAGCGGATTCCAAACTCCTCACCTCCGACGCCTTTGCGGCGGTTAATGATACCGTCCACGCGGCAGTGCGCGGGAAGTGGTCCGATAGACGGAGCGCCAGGATAAGCCGGCGGCACAGTCGCGCCTGCGGGAATCAGTTCGGCCTTCGTGATCTCGACGCCGCTGAGCTTGAGCTGGCTGAGTTCGGGACAACGGTCCGCCTCCTGAGCTGCGGTAGCTGCAAACGCGCAGCAAAAAACCGCGGCGAGCAGTGATGGTTTCGAATAACTCATATTTGTTTTTGCTCACGAGCCGGGCACGCGTGAAGTTTCCATCACGCCCGGCCTTTTCCATAGCGACTAGGGATAGTATAGGTTCGTTGATCGGAGGCGCACACCTCTTGCCAGGAATGGCCTGCTGCACCGGCGAACCTCTAAGAAGCGCAAATCTTAGCCTGTCTCATCTCGAAGCCCGATTGCCACCGGAACGATTTACTGGCGCTCAATTCGGCGTTCGGAATTCCAAGAAAGGAGATTTTTAGTGAATAGGATCGGGATCGCGTTGATGGCCGCAGGCCTTTGCTGCGCTCAGGGACAGGACGGCTTCTACCCTGCGTCGACAAATGTCTGGGGTGCGGCCTATCCGAGGATCGATGCCACCGGCAAGGCCGAGTTCCGCGTGAAAGCACCGGATGCGCAGAAGGTGCAGGTGAACTTCTGGGGAGCAGCGAAGCTCGATATGGTGAAACAGCCGGATGGATTCTGGACGGCGACTTCCGCTCCACTGGTTCCGGGCTTTCACTATTACACTCTGATCATCGACGGTGCGGAAGTGAGCGATCCCGGAAGCCATACGTTTTTCGGGGGCGGCAAGGACGCGAGTGGTATCGAAATTCCAGAAGCGGGTTCGACCTATTACCTTCCGCAGGATGTGCCGCAGGGCCAAGTCCGAGAGAACTGGTATTACTCGAAGGTCACTGGAAGCTGGCGCCACGCTTTGATCTACACGCCGCCAGGGTATGACACCAACACAAGCATGCGCTACCCGGTGCTGTATCTTCAGCACGGTGCGGGCGAGGACGAGACCGGATGGGTGAGGCAAGGACACGCAAACTTCATCCTCGACAACCTGATCGCCAGCGGAAATACAAAGCCCATGATTGTGGTGATGGCGTATGGCTACGCCAAGCGCGCAGGCCAACCCGACGTCGACCTTTTCAGCAAGCCGTTCGGCTCTCCTGAAGCCATGAAAGCGATGCAGGAGATGGCGTCGGCATTCGAGGACGATCTCACGCAGGTGCTGATCCCGTATGTCGATGCAAAGTTCAGGACGCTAACCGACCGTGATCACCGCGCCATGGCCGGCCTTTCGATGGGTGGAATGCAGACGTTTCAGATCACGTTCGATCATCTTGATTTGTTTTCCTACATCGGAGGTTTCAGCGGCGCCGCGGGCGTAATGGGCAACCAGAAATTGGATACGAAGACTGCGTTCAACGGAGCTCTGGCCAATCCGGCGGCGTTTGCCAAGAGGGTGCACCTTCTCTGGGTGGGCGTCGGCACGACAGAACCCGCCAGGATCCACGACGGTCTCGTCAGGCTTCATGATGAGCTAACCGCCGGAGGGATCGAGCATGTCTTCTACGTGTCGCAGGGGACATCGCACGAATGGCAAACTTGGCGGCGCGATCTGAAGGATTTCGCACCAAGGCTTTTTCAGGAAGGCGCGCGATGAGACAACCGCATGTGCAGGCGGCGACCTTTGCGATCGCTCTGCTGTGCCTCTGCGGCATCCTCTCTGCTCAGCAAGCGCCTAACGTTGCTCCCCCGCATGCGAATCCGAATGAGACGCTCCGGTCGCCCGAAGTTGGTTCAAATGGTCACGTGACCTTTCGCCTTTATGCGCCCGATGCCCGAGAAGTCAAGCTACAGGCCGAAGGTATGGAAGCCACTCCCGGGATCACGCCGCAGGAGGTCACGAAAGGCATGGCGGGATTCCCGATGAGTCGTGCTGAGGACGGCGTCTGGAGCATTGACTTCGGTCCGGTTCAGCCCGGCGTGTACCGGTACACCTTCGCCGTAGATGGCGTGCAGACCACCGATCCGCGCAATCCGATGTCGAGCGAAACGCTAACTTCTGTGAAGAGTATGTATGAGGTCCCGGGCGCCGCGTTTGAGGAGTACCGGTCCGACGTGCCGCACGGGGGCATCGCGAGCGTTTGGTATGAATCCAAAGCTGTCGGCGGCCTGCGGCGCATGCACATCTACACGCCGCCGGGATACGAACGTGATAACCGTTCCTACCCTGTTCTCTACCTGCTTCATGGCGGAGGCGATAGCGACGATTCGTGGCCCACAGTGGGACGCGCAGGCGCCATTCTGGACAACTTGATTGCGGCGCATCAGGCCGTACCAATGATCGTGGTGATGCCCGCCGGCCACATATCCCGGGAGTTTCAACTGCGCTCCGGGATGAACACGATGGGCCACGACAAATTCAATGAAGATATGACCGGCAGCATCATTCCCTACGTTGATCAGAATTACCGGACCATAGCGGATCGCGATCACCGCGGGCTAGCGGGGCTGTCCATGGGCGGCTTGCAAGTTCTCACGCTTTCCTTGACCAGTTCGGATCTGTTTTCCTACGTTGGGGTTTTCAGCTCGGGTTGGTTCGAGTCGACGAGAGAGCAAGAAGAAAAGACGGATTTGGCTCAGTACAAAACGAGCGGCAGACCCTTCAAGCTGTATTGGGTGGGAGTGGGTCAGTATGACATTGCGAGGGCCAATAGCGGAGCCACCGTGGAGTTACTCAAGAGGTACGGCATCACTCCGGTTACGCATGACAGTGCGGGTTTCCATGCGTGGAATAACTGGCGCGATTATTTGCATATTTTCGCGCCAGAACTATTCCGCTAGGTCGTCGCGTTTCGAGCCGTACCACTGAAACAGGCGAGTTCGAATTCAGTTCTGTAACGAGTTATGGTTCGGGCAATCGCAAAATCGGGCTTGTTCGCGACAGCTCTTTTCCTAGGCTCATTTCCGGCGCCCGGGCGCGTGGTGCGGATCGAGTTGAATGCTCGCTGCCTGCTGCCGTCAAATCCGAACCCTATGGCGGAAGTGCTCCGCGCGTTGTTTTTCAAGCTGCGTGCGTGGGTGATGACGGGCCAGGAACCGCCCGCTAGCAGGTATCCTAAGCTATCGGACGGGACGTTGCTGCCCGGAGCCCAACTCTTCGCGCGATTTCCTTCCGTCCCAAACATCCCATCGCCTGCCGGAATTCCGAATCCAACTCTGATCTATGACTTCGGTCCGAAGTTTCAAGCAAACGATTTGTCCGGGATTATCACGCAAGAACCACCGCAAGTGATCGGCGTGTTGCCGACGGTACTACCATCCGTCGATGCCGATGGCAACGAGAATGCCGGAGTGCAGACGGTGCAAGGGCAGGTTCCGCTGGGAACCTACCTGGGCTGGAACGTGACCGCTTCAGGTTTCTGGAAAGGCGACTACTGTTCGCTAACCGGAAGCTACATTCCGTTTCAGGCGACGAAGCAGGAACGTCTTGCCGCGCACGATCCTCGGCTGTCCTTAGCGGAGCGATACGGAACGCACGAGGAATATGTGCGCCGTGTCCGGCAAGCGGCCGAGAAATCTGTGCGCGAAGGCTTTCTGTTGCCTGGCGACGCGCAAAAACTGATTCAGCAGGCCAGCGAAAGCGACGTGCTGCGCTCGACACATGAATAGGCTGCGAATAGGAGCGGGCGCCGGCTACTCGGGCGACCGAATCCCTCCCGCATTGGATCTGATTGAGCGTGGCGCGCTCGACTACATCGTGTTCGAATGTCTGGCAGAACGCACCATCGCCCTGGCGCAACAGGCGAAGAACTCGAATCCAAATCTGGGATACGATCCGCTGCTCGAGCCACGCATGCGGCAGGTATTGCCGGTTTGTTTTCGAAACGGGACGCGGCTCATCAGCAACATGGGTGCGGCAAATCCGAGAGCGGCAGCCGAGAAGACACGCGACATCGCCGAGGAACTTGGCGTCACCGGCATCAAGATCGCCGCTATAAACGGTGATGACGTTCTGCCCATTTTCGCGTCAGGTGAATACGATGACGCCCAGTTGCTTGAAAGCGGAGAACCAGTCTCTACGCTGCACGGGAAGCTGATATCTGCAAACGCGTACATAGGTTCCGAGCCGGTCGTGGATGCACTCCGCAATGGCGCAGATGTCGTAATCGGAGGCCGAGTAGCGGACCCATCGCTGTTCTTGGCGGCGCTGATCCACGCATTCGGTTGGGATCCGCATGACTGGAACCAGATGGCGGCAGGGATTTTAGTTGGCCACTTACTCGAGTGCGCAGGACAACTGACAGGCGGATATTTCGCTGATCCACCATTTAAGAATGTGCCCGATCTAGCACGATTGGGATTTCCCTATGCTGACGTGCGAGCAGACGGGACTGCCGAGTTTGGAAAGCTCAGCGGCACCGGCGGCATCCTCAACCTCGCTACCTGCAAGGAGCAGTTGCTCTACGAAATTCACGACCCGAGGCGGTACGTTACACCCGATGTAACGGCGGACTTTTCGACAGTGCGATTGGAGCAGTTCGGTTCCGATCGTGTGCGTGCGACGGGCGCAAGCGGAAGTGCGAGGCCGGATCGGTTGAAGGTGTCGCTCGGGTATTCGGACGGTTACATCGGCGAAGGTCAGATTACGTACGCGGGCAGCGGCGCGACGGATCGCGCCAGACTCGCTATCGATATCGTGGAACAGCAATTACGGGATTGCGGGTGCAAGGTCCGCGAACTTCGCTGTGAAATGATCGGCGTCGATTCGGTCTGGCCAGCTGCGAAAGCGGAAGCTCCTTCCGAACTGCGGGTTCGCATTGCCGCTCGCACGCACACCGCGGAAGAGGCAAACATGGTGGCGTCCATTGTAGAGGCCTTGTACACAAACGGTCCAGCAGGTGGCGGCGGCGTTTCCCGCTCCGTACGACCCGTGATTGCGATCGCATCCGCCTTCATTCCGAGAGAACGCGTACGGTTCGAAATCGATTACCTGGTGACACAGTGAAACTGCGATTGGTCGCACACGCGCGCGCCGGTGATAAGGGCAATATCTCAAACATCGGCGTGTTCGTGTACGAGGACCATGATTACCCGCACCTGCTGCGCCACTTGACCGCCGCGGCGGTAGCGGAGCACTTCCACGGCATCGTGCAGGGTGAAGTTCTTCGCTACGAACTGCCGAACATCTGCGCCCTGAACTTTGTAATGAAAAATGCGCTCGCCGGTGGAGTGACGCGCTCACTCGCGCTGGACGCGCATGGCAAGTGCCTCAGTTCGATCTTGCTCGATCTGGAACTGCCGGACGACTTCCGGACGAAGTAGCTCCGCTGCTTGGACGCATCCTGCACGGATCACTCCGATCCCAAGCCCGCAGTTGCGTTTTCGCCGCGGAGACCATACTGTTGTGGATTGCTCGCCGTCGCCGGAGTTATTACCATCGCAGCCGTCCTGCTGCTGATCCTGACCAAGAAAGCAACGCCTTTAGTGGCGCTCGTTGTTCCTCCGGTTTTAGCATCATTGCTCGTCGGCTTCGGACTGCGCACAGGGACGTTCATCTTGAAGGGCATGCAAGGTGTAGCACCGGTCGCCGCGATGTTTATCTTCGCGATTCTCTATTTCGGCGTGGTGAGCGACGCGGGCATGTTGGATCCCATTGTCGACCGCGTCCTCCAGTTAGTCGGCAATCGTCCGTCGCGGATTGTTCCCGGGACCGCATTGCTGGCCCTGCTGATACACCTGGACGGCTCGGGTGCGGTTGCATTCCTTATAACTGTGCCGTTGATGCTGCCTCTTTACCGCCGATTGGGCATGGATCCCCGCTTATTGGCTTGTGCTGCCGCCTTGGCCACCGGGGTCAACTTTCTTCCCTGGACAGGCCCGATGATCCGGGCCGCTGCGGCGCTACATATTCCCGTGTCTCAGATATTCGCGCCTCTCATCCCCGTACAAGTTATAGGCCTCTTGTTCACATTCGGGATCTGCTACTGGTTGGGCCGGCGCGAGAACCGCAACCTGCAACTTTCGCCGATTCCGGAGATGAACGGCACGGCAAAGCGAGTTCTTAGCGACACCGAGAGACCGCTTCGACGGCCACGACTCTTCTGGCCCAATGTGGTTCTCACAGTCATCATGATGGCGGTCATGATCTCAGGAAAAGTCGAACCAGCCGTTGTGTTCATCATCGGCCTGGTGATTGCCCTCACGCTCAACTACCCCAGCCTGGATGAGCAAAGGAAGCGTATCGATGCGCATGCGCGTGCAGCGATGTTGATGGCCGTCATCCTGTTCGCCGCCGGAGCGTTCACCGGCATCATGGGTGAGTCCGGCATGCTGCGCGCCATGGCACAAGGCGCCGTTCAGCATGTACCAGCAACCATGGGCCGACAAATTCCGCTGCTGCTTGGCGTCACATCGATGCCGCTCAGCTTTCTGTTCGATCCGGATTCGTTCTACTTCGGCGTTCTCCCGGTGGTGACGGAGGTAGCGAAGACATTCGGTGTTCATCCCCAGCAGGTTGCTCAGGCTGCGTTGCTTGGGCAAATGACAACGGGCTTTCCGGTGAGTCCACTCACGCCGGCCACGTTCTTATTGACTGGGTTGTGCGAGATTGAACTCGGGGAACACCAGCGCTTTACCACGCCCTATCTTTTCGCTGCTTCGCTCGTTATGGTTTTGGCGGCGCTTGCGATTGGTGTGCTGCCGGTTTAGGTTGCCTCAACTCAGTGCGCTACAGATGCGTCCGGTTTAAATTCACCGCCATTCACCTCTGGGCCGGGCGTCACAGTCCAGCCAACCGTCTCGCCGATCGCATAAATGCCGGTCGCGTGATCCGGCGTGAAGGCGAGTTGCTGCTCAATCGGCGTCCCTTGCGCGAAACTCAGTGCGGCAACGGCGATTAGAGCAAAGCGCGCCCCAATCCGGACGGTCGTCAAACTGCAGCGCATGAACTTCTCATTCACGGGCTCCACCGCAATCCCCTTCGAAACACAGGTTCTTGCTGAAGAATGGCATCACGTGGTTTTGAAAGCGATCGGCTACTGCGCTGGTGTGTGTGCCGTGATAGATTTCAAATCCATTCGGGATGCCGTATAAATCGAGAACATCATGCAGTTTACCGGTATCGACGCGCAACCCATCCTGATCGCCTACATCGATCGAGATCGCGCGGTACTCGCGCAGACGGTCAATGTACTGATCGATGAATGCGAGCGGCGCGTTCGCAGCCCACTTTGCAAGGATATTCGGCTGCGGGACACCGTCTTTCATCGGCAAGTCGAGATACAGCGGCGGGTTTTTCGGATCAGGTGACCACGCAGCGGCGCTCGCAAGCTGCGCACGCGCAACAAACGGCAGTTTGGCCGAATCTTCAGGCGTCTTCACTGCCTCGAGCACTTTGGCAGAATCCGCAGGACCTGCCTGCCGCGCCGATAGGCAGCACGGGCTCATGATGTACAAGCTTCCGAACACATCAGAGTGCTTCATGCCGATGCGCGTCGCCCCGTATCCGCCCATGGAGTGGCCCACCAGGCCGCGACTCAACCGCGTCGGGATGGTCCGGTAATGTGCATCAATGTAGGCGACCAAATCGTGCGAGATGAATCGTTCGAAGTCTCCCGTGGTGACTGAACTCGAATACATGGATCCGTTGTACAGCGTCTTCGAATCCGGCAGCACGACGATCATCTCCTTGGCGCCCTGAGCGAAGGCGCCTTCAATCGTCTGCGGGACGTGAATCTCGTGGGTCCACTGCTCGGCTCCGATGGAATAGCCATGCAGCGCATACACTACCGGATAGCGGCGATCTTCTCCTTCGCGTAGCTGGGCGGCAGGAACACAAAGACATCGCGGTCGACCGCGTCTTCTTCCAGATTCCTTCAAGAGACGCACCGTGAACCTTGATGTGTTCAACTGTTACCGGAGGGGCGTTGGGGATAACCGGAGGCACCTCGGTCTGCACCTGCGCCAACGCGGTCGCCGCAAACATGGAAAGCACATACGTTCTTCGACACATGTTGTGATGTTTCTTCTCAAAGTTCCTACTATAAACAGCGGGCTTGCGGGCAACAGATGAATAGACGGTTCCAGCCGAGTTTGTCGATAGAAACCTGAGTGAACGGGACCTATCCAGCTTGAATATCAGTTATCTCGGTTCACTGACACATCGCCTCGGAGAACGCACCTGACAGTTGCCGGAAACTAGCTCCTCGTCGCATCTTTAAGCAAGTGCACGCGCGGTCCCAAACCTGCCGAACAACTTCTGCGGCCGGTTCAGCTGCCCTAACTTTGCAGACTGGCCAGCCCGCATCTGCATGCGGTCGGCATCTCCCGCTTTCTTGCGAAGTCATGCATAGTTGCAGAAAATCCGCGTTGAACCCGGTGGCGTCGCGAGGAAAACGGGCTTACTACGTAATTGATTTTAAATGGTGGCCAAGGGCGGAATCAACCGCCGCGTCGTAACCGCGGCGTCGGGAAGGAGAGGGGAGCGAGTCGCGTTGGGAGTTTCGGTCAATACCGCGATCGTGTTTTTACAGAGGGACGGCACGTTTCGTGCTTCCACACAGGTCTTTCGCCTATCGTGTTTTTACACAAGGAACTTCGTGTATCTACACAGAAGCTTTCGTGCGTTTACACAGCTTCCTTCGTGTATTTACACGACGCGCGTTTCCATATCGCCAGATTCTTCAG
The DNA here is from genome assembly GCA_963846185.1 of uncultured Acidobacteriaceae bacterium. Lineage (GTDB taxonomy): Bacteria > Acidobacteriota > Terriglobia > Bryobacterales > Bryobacteraceae > Bog-105. The sequence goes on from CAWJVA010000016.1 coordinate 13,628, forward strand.
AGGGTTGATTTGGCTTCAAAGCCCCGTAACACATGTTCACATGTTCAAGTTAAGAACTAACTTCTATAACACCGGATGCCTGTGGATAAGTTCGCAGGCTGCATTCACGTCCGAGCTTGACTGCTTTGGCGACCTCAGCCCATCGAGGGCTTGCGGTCGCCTGGATTTACCGCCTAACGCCGGGGCTGATATGAAAGCACGCAACGCTAACAACAGCTCAATGCTGCCGTAATTGCCACCGCCTCGGATTGCGCCCTCCATGCATGCACGCAATCACCACAATCCCATGGCTTTCCGCCTTGAAGAAAAGGCCATAAGGGAAGCGCTTCACTCCCGCCCGACGTATTTCCGCATGCACCATCTGAAAGACGAGGGGGCTTCGTGCAATCACTTCTACGGCGGCGTCTACCGCTAGAGCAAACCGCACGCCAAGGTCAGGGTGAATGCTTTCGTACCAGGCGACTGCATCTTTCAGGTCTGCATCCGCCTCAGGTATCCAGACGACCGGCAGCGTCACTGTTTCTTAAACAGGGCCGCTTTGACTTGCTCCCATGGAATGACTGCATCCGGGTTGCGCTCGTACTCGCCCATGCGATAGTCCAGCTCACTGCGCTGCCCGTCCGTCAGGGACAGTTCATCCGCTTCCAGGCTCTCCCACAGCGCGTCGAGCAATTCAAATTTCTCCGCCGCCGACAAATTGCCGATTTCATTTCGTAAATTGCTCATCGCCGCCACCTTCTGATTCCATTGTCTCCGAGAGAGCGGCAGGATACGAAGCCAAACCACGCCGACGAACATTGACGCCAGTGTGCAATCCTTGCTGTTAAGGGACCATGGAAGTTCATTTCACGCCCGAACAGGAAGCGCAGCTTTCGCAAATCGCCAGCCATCCCGGTACGGATACCGAGCATCTGGTCAAGGATGCGGCGTTGCGCCTGGTGGAAGAGAATGCCCTCTTCCGCGCCGCGGTCCGGGAGGGCGTGGCCCAGGCCGACCGGGGTGAGCTTATCGAGGATGATGAAGTCCGCGTGTGGCTTGAGCAACAAGACCAGCGCTCTTGAGCCGTATTCGCTGGACTCCCCTCGCTATCAGCGATCTCAAAGCCATTTCCAGCTATGTCGAAGGGCAGCGTAACCTCCCGGCGGCAAACCGGGTGTGCCGCATCATTTACGATGCTGTTCAAATGCTCCGCCGTTTCCCGAGAGCGGCAAGCCCGGCATGGAAGAGGGAACCGAAGGGGAGCTTTGTAAGCTGTTGAAATGATGGTGGCCAGGGACGGAATCGAACCGCCGACGCCAGCCTTTTCAGGGCTGCGCTCTACCGACTGAGCTACCTGGCCGGGCTGCGAACGTCCACTCTAACATGCACTCCTCCGCTGCCAGCGCCTCCCGGTTGCGCCTCAGTCGCTCTCGCCGGCGTCGTGGAAAATGTTCGCTTCGAATCGCCAAGCGAAATACTGCGTTGAGCACAAGGGGACCCGAACGGCAACTCAGGAACTGCGTCTATGATGTATGTGGGTAGTCGAAAAGATCGAGATCAGCGGCGGGTTTTTGCCGGGCTTGAACGTCAACATCCCACCTAGGCCTGACGTGCATCATCGGGCCGCGAGGCAGCGGAAAATCAACACTCGCCGAAGCGGTAAGATTTGCGGTCTGCGGCATGTCCGCCGCGCCGAAGCACTGCGTCGACCTCATTCAGGCGAATCTCGCCGGCGGCGCTCTCGTCACGATCACGGCCCTGGCGGAGGGCTCGAATCGCTACACAATCAAGAGGGGCTTGAAGCAGCAACCCATTCTTCTCACCTCAGACGGGAGGACGATCAATGCGGTCGATCTCGATCGAGGCACGTTTCTGCCGCTCGACGTTTACAGCAGCCCGGAAATCGAGGCCATAGCGGACGAGGTCCTCGGCGATAAACGGAGAAATCTCCTGGACGAGCTTGCGTAACGAGCAGATGCGCTCAATCCACATGTCGCTGGCCGAGAGCACGCGCGCGCTGGACGCGAATGCGGATCGTATCAGGACGGCTCAACGAACGATCCAGGACCTCACCGAGCAAATAGAAGAACTCGGTGACGTCCGCGCCCGCCTGAGCGCCCTTGCGCCTTCAGAACGTGAACCGTCGGCGGATTTTGTCCGGCTCTCCCGCCAGCAACAACTCAATCAGCGCGAAATTAGCAAATTAGACTCCGCCGATCGGGACCTGAAGAGCGATCGAATGAAACTCTCGAACAGCTACAAAGAGAAGCGCAGATTGCGTTCAAGGCGCGTCTCGCGGAGGAGCATTCCGCAAATGTCGATACCCTGCGCCGGCACGATGATCAGCTCGTCGCATCTTTAGAATAGTTCAAGGAACATGTATCTGCGATCAGGATCGAGATTCGCAAAGCGCTCGAACCGTGGCCCAGGCCCGCCAAAAGCGTCGCCGAAGCCCACACGGCGCACGCCGGCGAGTTGGCCAGGCTGACAGAGCTTAATCAGGCGGCAAGCGAGCAGGCGCGAATGCGTGCCAACCTGGAGCAGCAAGTTGCCAAACTCGAAGCCTGGAGGAACAACGGTTAGAACTGAATGCGGAATTAAAGCGCTGCTGAGCAGCGGAAATCTCTGAAGAGCTGACACACATCCTGATGCGCGATCAAATCTCGACAATGCGCGAGGAGGTCGCGGCTGAGCTCCAGCATGAAGCCGGCGAGCGCGTACGCATTCGAATAATGCGAAACGCCGACCATCTGGCATACCAGCAGATGCTAGTGGATGGCCTGCGTGGTGCGAGGGTTCGAAACCACGACGAGATCATCGCGACGTTCATGCACCTGCGGCCGGAGCAACTCGCGCAGCTCATTCAGACCAACGACTTGGAATCATTCGAGGAGCTTACCGCTTTCGGACGCGGAGCGCTCGCGCAAGATACTGGATTCGTTCCGCGAGAGCATCGATCCGCTCGCCCTGGAGGTAATTGCGATCGAAGATAGAATCGGCATCGAGTTAAACGTCTCATCTGCGGGAAAAGCGAATTTCAAGGATGCCGCCGATCTTTCGCGCGGTCAGAAGTGCACGGCGCTGTTACCCATACTTCTGGCGCGGAGAGATAGCCCGCTGATCATCGATCAGCCGGAGGACAATCTGGACAATCATTTTATTTTCGAGACCGTAGTGAACGCGGTTCAGCGATTGAAGAAACATCGGCAAATGATCTTTATAACTCACAATGCCAACATCCCGGTATTGGCTGAAGCGGACCTGGTGCTGGTGATGAACTCGGATGGCCGCATTGGAGCCGTTGAGAAGTCCGGAACCGTCGATCAATGCCGCGAACAGATCATCGACCTGCTCGAAGGCGGAAGAGAAGCATTCGAACTGCGGTCGAAGCGCTATGCAGGCGCCTGAGAGTCTCTATGAAAGGCTCCGTCATCTCGCAGTGGAGGACCCGCGTGAGGCCCGCCAGGTATTTCTGCAGATTCTCGATTCCGGCGGTCCCGCTCTCGACCAGTTTCTTGGACAGATTTCTTCTCCCACCGACGGCCGCCTGCGGCAACTCGTCGCCAGTGCATTAAGGAACAAGCGGGACAAGAGAGCGTCTCGCGCCACTACCTCATTGCATGGCAGGAAATTGAAACAGACGAGTTTTCACAGTCGCGCTATAGCCCGGGCGCTCGACGGCCTCGATACGGGGTCGGCGGCGCAAACGGCGTTGGCCCTGGAGGTCGCCCGATTGACTGCGGCGATCGGTCGGGAGATGGCGCAGCGGGAGCGATTGAATCGCGAGTTGGAGATCGCGCAAGAAGTCCAGGAGCATCTCTTCCCCCAGCGCCTTCCCGTGGTTGCGGGCCTGGACTACTGCGGCCATTGCCGGCCGGCGCGCGAGGTAGGCGGGGACTACTACGATTTTCTCGAGTTGCCCGAAGGCAAATTCGGAATCGCGATCGGAGACGTATCCGGCAAGGGCATCGGCGCCGCGCTGATGATGGCGAGCCTCGAAGCCTCGTTGCGGGGCCTGGCTTCGGTTGGGTCATGATCTTGGCGGAGTTGATGAACCGAGTCAATCGCTTGATTCATGAATCGTCCTCGGCGAACCGCTACGCCACTCTTTTTTACGCGGAGTACGATCCCGCCAGCCGCCGCTTTCCTACGTCAACGCGGGCCACAATCCGCCGGTGATTCTGCGCAAATCGCTGAGGGCTGCCAGGTGTTTCGACTTGGAAACCGGCGGCCCCGTGATTGGGCTTCTACCGCATCGCTATGAACAAGGATTCCTTTTCTCTTGTACCTGGAGACCTGGTCGTGCTCTTCACGGACGGAGTTTCTGAATCCATGAACGCTCGTGACGAGGAATGGGGCGAGGAGAGATTAATCGAGTTCGCCAAAACGTGCCATGGGCTGCCTGCTTTTGAAGTGATGACCCGAATCTTCGCAGCCGCGGAGGCGTTCGCCGCCGGCGCTCCCCAGCACGACGACATGACGCTTGTGGCGATGCGCGTACTTGCCTGAAAAACACGGGAGCGACGATGATGGGAGGCGTATGGTAACTACAATCGAAATCGCAAAAGATGTGTTCCGGATATCCGTTTTTGTCCCAGAGATCAATCTGGAGTTCAGCCACTTTCTGGTGAGAGATGACGAGCCACTCCTCTTTCATGCGGGGCTGCGCGGCATGTTTCCAGTGCTGAGAGAGCAGGTCTCCCGCCTCCTGGATATCTCCAAAATCAGGCACATTGGATTCAGTCACTTCGAATCGGATGAATGTGGAGCTCTAAATCAATGGCTGGAACTTGCGCCCGAAGCGCAGCCGGTGTGCGGTTTAGTAGGTGCTCTCGTCAGCGTAAACGATTTTGCTATTCGGCCTGCCCGGGTTTTGACCCGCGACGACGTCTTGCCGACCGGCCAATACCGCTTTCGGTTCATCCCCACGCCGCACGTTCCTCATGGCTGGGATGCCGGTGTTCTCTTCGAGGAATCGGAACGGACCTTATTCTGCTCCGATCTTTTCCATCAATGGGGTCAACTCGAAGCGACAACTGGCAGTAGCATCATCGAACGGTGTAAAGATGCGCTGATGCGGGCTGAGGCGGGTCCGTTTGCCAACTATGTGCCATACACGCACCACACCGGTCGCGTGCTCGAGAGTTTGGCGCAATATGGCCCAAAGACGCTCGCAGCGATGCACGGCTCGACATATTACGGCGACGGAGCACACGCCTTGCGAGATCTCGCGGTGGTGATGCGCGACGTGCTGGGGCCCAAGGAGCAGGAGGGTGAGACCACATCGACGGGAATAATCGAACGCTAAAATCCTGAGCGGCTGTACGGCTCGATTATCTGCTTAACTGCCAAGCTACCTTGCGCCATCTTTTCAATCGAAACATGCCTCTCACCATTACCCGGGTAGATGCGTTCGACATTCGTTTCCCGACCTCACGCCAGCATATCGGCTCTGACGCCATGAACGTTGATCCCGATTACTCGGCCGCGTACTGCGTTCTCCGCACGGACGCCGGAATCGAAGGTCATGGATTGACGTTTACAATTGGGCGCGGCAATGAGCTATGCGTCGCCGCCATTCGCGCTCTGGCGCACTTGGTGGTTGGCAAAACGCTCGAATCGATCACGCGAAACATGGGCGAGTTCTGGCGAACGATAACCGGAGATAGTCAGCTTCGCTGGGTCGGGCCGGAGAAGGGCGTCATTCATCTCGCAACAGCCGCAATCGTTAACGCTGCATGGGATCTCTGGGCCAAAACCGAGAACAAGCCCTTGTGGGAGCTGCTGTGTGGCATGACGCCCGAACAGCTTGTGTCCTGCATCGATTTTCGCTATATCGCGGACGTGCTCACGCCTCAAGATGCGCTCGACATACTCGAAAAAAACGCGTCGAGTCGCGCCACTCGCATTCGAGAGATGCAACAGCTTGGGTATCCCGCCTACACCACATCGGCAGGTTGGCTCGGCTTTGATGATTCCCAGTTGCGCCAACTCTGCCGTGAAGCAATCGACCAAGGCTGGGCACACTTCAAAATCAAAGTCGGAGCGGACCTGCGCGATGATATCCGGCGCTCGGAGATCATTCGCGGCGAGATCGGTTCACGGCTGTTGATGATGGATGCAAACCAGCGCTGGAACGTCGATGAGGCCGTCGCGCACATGAGAGAACTAGCGCGCTTCCAACCTTGGTGGATCGAGGAGCCGACCAGCCCTGATGATGTGCTGGGTCATGCCGCTATCCGGAAAGCAATTGCGCCGATTCGCGTCGCAACCGGAGAGCACTGCCAAAATCGGGTGATGTTTAAACAGTTCTTTCAAGCGCACGCGATCGACTTCTGTCAAATTGATAGCTGCCGGCTTGGGGGAGTAAATGAAATTCTCAGCGTGCTGCTTATGGCGGCGAAATTCGGGATTCCGGTTTGCCCTCACGCGGGAGGCGTCGGGCTGTGCGAATATGTTCAGCACCTGTCTCTGTTCGACTACATCTGTGTATCCGCCTCGCTCGAAAACCGGCTGCTCGAGTATGTCGACCACCTGCATGAACACTTTCTGGATCCTGTTCGCATGCAAGGCGGCCGCTACATGCCCCCAACTCGGCCCGGCTACAGCATTGAAATGAAGCCGCAATCTCTCGACATGTACCGCTACCCTGAAGGCGCCGCCTGGAAATAATAACTGACTCCAGGCTAGTCGGGCTTTTTCGTGTCCAGCCGTAAAAAACGCGCAGCGTTGTTATAGAGAATGTCTCTCTTCTGCTGCGGCGTCAGATAATCCGCGTTTTGAATAATGCTGATCGAATAAGCCATCAGCTTCGGCCACACTAGCTGGTCCGTGCCAAACATTACGCGGTCTTCGAAGCCGGCATTGACAAGCCGTTCGATGTATTGGTTGACTTCCTTCAGCGGATAGCTCCAGATCAGACCCGCTACGTCAACGTAAACGTGCGAATTCGCCTGAAGCAGCGTAAGCATATTGTCGATCATCGGGTATCCGGCATGCATGACTTGGACCCGTAGCTTCGGATGCCGCGCCAACACCTCTTCGAGGAGAAGCGGGTCGCCCTTCGAGCCGCGAAATTTCGGCATCGTGACATTCGCACGGCCGGAACCGCCCGTGCCCATATGTATCGCTACGGGTACGTCAAGTTCTTCGGCCAGCGCGAAGTACTGGTCCACGCTGGGATCACTGGGAGACAGGCCTTCATATTGCAACCCGATCTCACCCATCACCTTGAACCCGTTCTCTTTGAAGTCCTTGCGCAACTCATCTAGGGGGACGCGGCCGCCTGTCATCCCCTTCTCGAAACCGGTACCCGGTATCACACGCTTGGGTGCAGCATTCTGCCATTTCTGCACGCCCGCCGGATCGCCAAAAACGACAGCCGTCACATTCAGGCGCTCCATTTCGGCAATTACTTCCTTCATGTACTGGCCCTTGGCGGCGGGATAAAGCTTGGGCGTGCACTCTTCCTGCACCCAGCCGAAAGGCGCCTCTTTCGTATCAGGATCGGATGCCGTGAACTGTGGGGTATTTGGACACATCGGCGCCCCCAAAGAACCAACGTCGTCCATTGCATGAACATGGACGTCGATGACGGGAGGAACATCTGAGCCGGTGTTCTGAGCGAAACAGCGCGGAGCGGCGTTCACAAAAATCACGGCGCAGCAAAGGAACGGTGCGGATTTCCGAAAATCGAGCTTCATCGGCTCTCCTCGAACAGCAATCCCGAACGCTCAATCATAACTTAGCCTTTGAAGCACAACGGCTGAAAACCTTGAGATCGCCAAAACTGAGGCGCGCGCGCAGCAAGCGCTCATGATGCCGCTAAACTGACTCCATGCAGCATGACTTGCTGAGCGGTGCGCGTCGGCTCGCAGAACAGGCGGACCCATCGGTGCGCGCTGCAGCGCTCCTTCGGATCGCACGCGCTGAATCAGCGAGTGACATTTTTCATGCGCAGCAAACGATGCTCGAAGCCTTGCAGCAAATTAGGCTACTCTCAGATCCTAACCGCGAGTACCTCCTCGAAGAGGCGCGCGAGGTCGCGGCGGCCATCGCGCCGGAACTTTCGCCTGAGATTCCGATCGGCGAGTTGGGACGGCACGATGGGTTTGCGGCGAATAGGATCGTCCAGATCATGCTCAGGTATGGGCATCTCGACACAGCCTTCGGTTACCTGCTTCACTACGACGACTCTGCATCTTTTCCGTTCCAGTCTGTCGCGAGTGTAGTGGAACAGCTCGATCCGAATAATGCCGAAAATGCTGATCGTTGTCTGCTCATTCTCCGCCGGGCGGCGAGCGTATGGCGCATGAGGACGCCTCCTACTATCAACCACTCACGCCAAGAGTTCGTACGCGTTTTCGGACAGTTTTGGAACATGCTTTCTGCGGACGAAGCCCTGACTATCGCTCATGCGATTGTGGAGGAGGCCCTCTCGGAACCCGACACGCGGATCTCCGCCAGTTACGCGAACGAAATCCACTTCAGCTCTCAGCGTCAGCATCAACTCTTCGAGATTTTGCACGTCCTGCGTGTCCTCGATCCGGCGCTCGCCCAATCACTGATTGAATCTCACGACCAGCTTGCCATCGCGGTTCACCGCTTTCCTGACGGGCTCGCAACCATCTATGAGGAACTTGCAGCAGAAATCGAACGCCGAAAGGCGGCTAGTGCCGGTTCTGGAGGCGGCTACGGCCTGGCTGGCGACCCAGCCGATTTCGATCGGCAGCGCGCACTGATTGATGCCACGCATAGTGGCGACTTTCGCCTCTCCATCAGCCATGCACTCGAAAAGTATCTGGAAGACTCGTCGCCCCTCACCCGCAACTACGCGCCCAAAGAATATTGGCCGTCTACGGCCGCATTTCGCAGCATGTTCTACCAAGCCGGGAAGCGCTTGGGCCCTGAGGCGGCCAAACTCCTTGACCAAATCCCAGAGCCGGACCTTCGTCTCTTTGCAATAATCGAGCTTGCTGCTGCCTTAGCCGGGGTACCTGAATCCTCCATTACCCAACGCCGCCACCCCAATCCTCCCGAGGCCCTGATCGGGAGCATGGCCAATTTAGGCTCATCCACAAGCGTATGTGACGGCGCGGCCTGTGGCCCAACGATGCGAAGTCCGGACGGCCGTCTCATCCGCTGTCCGAGGTGCCTCTTCCTGCCTCCCACCCATCTTCGCTGGAATTGCAATTGCGGCGACGTTTGGAATACCTTCCAGACCGCAGGACGGTGCCCAGCGTGCCATTTCCAATGGGAAGAAACGCAGTGCCCTCGCTGCGGAGACATATCACCCCTTCAGGCCTGGTATGTGATCGGGAGCGCATCTTCGCAAGACTGCACGTAATTACTGGCTCGGCGCTTCCGGGAAGTTGGACCCTTGATATTTCGCCGTCCCGAACTTCTTTAGTCACAAGCCCAAAACTCAATGTTTTCGGCCCTTCCACGCATGAAACCCTTGACACGCCCCCTTATCCTGGAATCGGATCCATTTTCATGGCAACCCAAAAACAGCTCGCCGCCAATCGCGCGAATTCCCAACTGTCGACCGGCCCCGCGTCGTCCGAAGGAAAAGCGAAGTCTTCGCTGAACGCCGTCAAAACCGGGCTCACCGGCCGCACCGTCCTCCTGCCATCGGACGACGTCGCCTCCTACGAACAGCACGTCGCCAGCACCTTTGCCGAATGGAAGCCGGAAACCGATCGCGAAAAAGCGCTCGTCCAGTTAATCGCCGACACCGACTGGCGTCTGCTCCGCATCCCCACGCTCGAATCGGGCATCTACGCTCTCGGCCGGCTCGAATTCGCCGAAAAGTTCGCGGACCAGCCCGAAGAGCTTCGCGCCACTCTGCTCGACACGTTCATCTTTCAGAACTCCCGCCGCGATCTCACCAATCTCAGCCTCCAGGAGAGCCGGCTGCGCCGCCAGCGCGAGAACGATGTCACCGAGCTGAAGGAGCTGCAGCAGGAGCGCCGCAAACTTCGTCACGCTCGGCTCAATGCCGCCGCCCACATGTACGAACGCTTCAAAGAGAATGAGCAACCGTTCGATCCCGCCGAATTTGGCTTCGAATTTTCGTTTGAAGAAATCGAGGAGCGTGTCGGCCTCTTCGAAGGCCGGAACATACGCTGCCAGTACCCCGAGCAGTTCGCCAAAATACGCGCTAAACAGTTAGAGGAAGAACGCCTGGCCGCGTGACTGCCGCGAATGATCAAAATGTATGATCGTGTAGCTTATAAACCAAATTGAGCGGCGCTCTACCATCAGTGGAACGGCCCCGCTGCCACTCTCGTTTCTGTATGCGCATCCAACAACGGTGATTACACTCACTCAGACAGACCCCGTCTGCGGAATGCAGCTTGATCCGCAAAACCCGGGAGCTGTCAGCGAGTTTGAGGGCAGGGAATACTACTTCTGTTGCCCCGGGTGCAAGAAGAAGTTCGACTCGGCGCCCGCCGCGTATCTCAATACTGGAACTCCGCGCTCTTCCCAGGCGGCTGCGCACGCGCTCGTCACGCTTGCGCCCGCTCCACGTCCGGTGGCAGCTGCGTCAAGCAAAGCCGTTGAAACCGCCGAATACATCTGTCCAATGGATCCGGAGGTGCGGCAAAGCACGCCCGGCGTGTGCCCGAAATGCGGAATGGCGCTCGAACCCGCCGCCGTGAGCCCGCCGGCTCGCGTTGAGTACACCTGCCCCATGCATCCCGAGATCATCCGCTCGGAGCCGGGCAGTTGTCCCATCTGCGGCATGGCGCTCGAGCCGCGCGAAATCGCGCTCGACGAACAGAATCCCGAGCTGCACGATATGCAGCGCCGCTTCTGGATTTCCGCTGCCTTGACTCTGCCTCTGTTGATCCTCATGCTCATCCATCTGTTGCCGGGCGGCATGGCTATGAACTCCGCGAGCACATGGACCAGGTGGCTTCAGTTTGCGCTCGCCACGCCCGTCGTCCTTTGGGGCGGCTTTCCGTTTTTTCAGCGCGGGTGGGCATCTGTCGTCAATCGCTACCTCAATATGTTCACGCTGATCGCGCTCGGCACCGGCGCGGCCTATCTGTTCAGTGTGTATTCGGTCTTTCGCGGCGGTGATCGTCCGCTCTATTTCGAATCCGCCGCCGTCATCACGACGCTTGTGCTTCTCGGTCAGGTGCTCGAACTGCGCGCTCGCAGCCAGACCAGCAGCGCCCTCAAGTCTCTTCTCGAAATTGCTCCCAAGAACGCCCGTCGCATCGATGCGAGCGGCGAACACGAAGTGCCTGTCGCTGAGATCAAGGCGGGCGATAAGCTCCGCGTCCGTCCTGGCGAAAAGATTCCGGTCGACGGGACGGTGCTCGAAGGCAGCACCTCTGTCGACGAGTCCATGGTGACTGGCGAACCACTGCCCGTCTCAAAAGGCCCGAACGATCCTGTAACCGGGGGCGCCATCAATCAGAACGGAAGCATCATCATGCGTGCCGAGCGGGTCGGCAGTGAGACGCTGCTCAGCCAGATCGTCCGGCTCGTCAGCGAAGCGCAGCGGACGCGCGCTCCTATTCAGCGCGTTGCGGATCGAGTAGCTGCCTGGTTTGTTCCCGCCGTCATTCTTTGCGCGCTCGTGACGTTTGCAGTCTGGGCCGTCGTCGGACCCGAACCAAAGTTCGGCCATGCATTCGTCAATGCAGTGGCGGTGTTGATCATCGCCTGCCCTTGCGCTCTGGGTCTGGCCACTCCCATGTCAGTGATGGTTGGCACGGGCCGCGGCGCTAAGGCCGGCGTATTGATTCGCAACGCGGAAGCTCTCGAACTGCTTCAGAAAGTGGATACGTTGGTCGTCGATAAAACCGGCACGCTTACGGAAGGCAAGCCGCGCGTCGTTCGAACCGAAGTCCTCGGTTCGTTTCCCGAAGAGCTCTTCCTGCGCTACGCCGCCAGTCTTGAGCAATCGAGTGAGCATCCGCTGGCAGCTGCCGTCGTGGCCGCCGCCAGGGAACGCAACCTTTCCTTGCTGCCGGTAGCTGATTTTCAATCCGTGCCCGGAGAAGGCGTGTTCGGAAGTATAGAAAACCACCGCGTTCTGGTCGGTAACAAGCGGCTCCTCGCCCGCGCTGGTCTCGAAGCCAACGTAAGCTCGAGCGCCGTGGAATCAATCATCCTTGTCGCGATCGACGGATCGCTTGCCGGGCTGTTGGCGGTCGCAGATCCCATCAAGGCATCGAGTTCTGATGCCGTTCGCAAGCTGCGCGAACGTGGTGTAACAGTTCACATGCTGACCGGCGATAACCGGTCCACTGCACTGTCTGTCGCTCGACAGCTTGGCATTGAGAACGTCGATGCCGAAGTCCTGCCGCAGGAAAAGGCCGACGTCGTTCGCAGGCTGCAAAGTGCAGGCCGCACGGTTGCAATGGCCGGCGATGGTATCAATGACGCGCCCGCTCTCGCCGCCGCTACCGTTGGCATCGCCATGGGAACAGGTACGGATGTTGCCATCCAAAGCGCAGGCATCACTTTGCTCCGCGGAGATCTACGCGCTCTCGTCCGCGCCTTCAACCTGAGCCGGGCGACCATGCGTAACATCCGCCAGAATCTGTTCTTCGCGTTTGTCTACAACGTGGTCGGCATCGCCATCGCTGCCGGAATCCTCTACCCGTTCCTCGGTCTTCTTCTCAGCCCCATGATCGCCAGCGCCGCCATGACCTTCAGTTCGGTCTCGGTCATCGCGAATGCTCTGCGTCTGCGCGAAGTCAAGCTTTAGAAGCGTTGCGAAACACACAGTCTCCGATCACATCCAACATCTGAATGCCTGCTAAGAAGAGAACGAGCGCGCCGAAGAAAAAAGCAAGCTCAAACAAAAGCCAGATCCTTGAAGTCGCTCGCAAAGAGCTTGGCTTTGAAAGCCTGCGTCCCGGGCAGGAGCCTGCCGTGCGTGCTTTGCTCGATGGCCGGGATTGCCTCACCATCATGCCGACCGGCTCGGGCAAATCGGCCATCTACCAGATCGCCGGCTGCCTGCTCGAAGGACCGGTTCTGGTAGTTTCTCCGCTGATCGCGCTCCAGAAGGATCAGGTCGATTCCATCAACGATCAGACCGATCAGCAGGCGCTGGTCATCAACTCCGCCCAGCGGGCATCGGAGAATCGCGAGGCCATCGAACAGCTCGAGGAAGGTTCTGGAAAATTCGTCTTTCTCGCGCCGGAGCAGTTACGGAAACAGGAAACCATTCAAGCGCTCCAAAGCGCAGGCATCTCCCTGTTTGTGGTGGATGAGGCGCACTGCATCAGCGAATGGGGCCACGATTTCCGGCCTGATTATCTTCAGCTCGGTTCGGTCCGCGAAGCTCTTGGCAATCCCGTCACTCTCGCCATGACAGCCACCGCTTCGCCCGAAGTCCGCGCCGAGATCATCGAACGCCTGCGGCTGAAAGACCCTGCGATTTTCATTCACGGTTTCGATCGCCCTAACATTTCTCTGCGCGTGGATCGTTTTGAAAGCGAAGACGACAAGCTGGATGCGTTGGTGCACCGTGTCCGCTGGGCAGAGAAACCGGGAATTGTCTACGTCGCGACCCGCAAAAATGCCGAGGCGATCATGCATCAGTTAAAAGAGGAAGGTGTCGAGGCCCTCTTCTATCACGGCGGATTGAAAGCATCCGAACGCACTGCCATCCAGGAGCAGTTCATGGCCGGCGATACGGAGCGTCATCGTCGCAACCAATGCCTTCGGGATGGGAATCGACAAGTCGAACGTGCGCTTCGTTTATCACTACGACGTGACGGATTCACTCGATTCCTACTACCAGGAAATAGGACGCGCCGGCCGGGATGGCGAAAAAGCCGAGGCCGTTCTTTTCTTCCGCCCGGAGGATCTGGGCGTCCAGAAGTTCAGAAGCGGCGAGGGGAAACTGGAGCCGGAAAAGATCGAACATATAGCGGAGGTGATCGCGGATCAGGAGGGTCCCGTCGAGCCGGAAGAAGTCGCCGAGCAGGCCAACATGTCCGAACGCAAGCTGTCCACAGCCATTCATCGCCTGGAGGACGTGGGCGCTCTCGAAGTGCTGCCGTCCGGTGAGGTCCGCATCGAAGAGGACGCAGACCTGACCGAGGCGGCCCGCGCTGCAGCCGAAGAACAGGAACGCCGCCGCGAGATGAAAAGACAGCGCTTGGCACGAATGGAGGAGTACGCGACCACAACATGTGTCGCCGCGAGTATCTTCTGTGCTATTTCGGCGACGAATTCAAGGGTCCGTGCAACAACTGCGATAATTGCGAGAAGAGCAACCCTGATATCGCGGTCGACCCCGCCATCGGCACCCGTCGCGAAGTCGCCTGAACCGACCAACCAAAATTAGAAGCGGAGCCGGAAGCGTAAGCGACCTAGTTCGGAATCCCGACCCGCACGAGCCTCTTCACAGGAGCGGTCTCCTGTCCTTGCTATACTCATACTTTGTGTGCCCCAGGAGGGTGGCCGGCCTCTGGCCCGCGCCATTGAGGAGAGCGTATGTTCATAGGCCTCCGAGAGTTACAACTACAAACCGTTCGTTTTGACGTTGACGTTCCTCCCGGTGAAATTGATTTCGACACGAAATTAATGCAGGATTCGGTGCTGCACGCCGAAGGTACTGCTCAGCTGATAAGTCAATCTCTCGGCGAGATTCGCGTGCATGGGGATCTGACGGTTACCATGCAGGCAACCTGTGATCGCTGCCTGGAGCCAGCCAATTTCCCGGTGACCAGCGATTTTGATCTGGTTTATATGCCTTCTTCCGGCACCGCCAAAAGCGGTGAGGCGGAAGTGGATGAAGCGGCAGTTGAGGTGGGCTACTACGAAGGAAGTGGCCTCGAGCTGAACGATATCTTGCGCGAGGTCGTGTTATTGGCGCTTCCGATGCAGCTCGTCTGCACGGAGGAATGTAAAGGAATCTGTCCGCTGTGCGGGCAAAATAGAAACCAGCAGGATTGCGGCTGCCATTTAATTGCGGTCGATGACCGCTGGAACAAGTTAAAGGCGTTCCGGTCCGAAGCCGGGCACGACACCAGAAATTAGACATTTGAGAAAGTAGGAAAGCAATGCCGAATCCCAAACGCCGCCACTCGAAGCGCCGGACCTCCACGCGCCGCGCGCACGATGCGCTCCGGGTGCCTCAGCTGGCGGAGTGTCCCAACTGTCACGAGAAAATTCGCTCTCATTGCGCTTGCCCGCATTGCGGAAAGTACAAGGGCCGCGAAGTGATCGAAGTCGTCGAGGCTTAATCGCCATCCGATTGACTACGCCTCGAGAACACTCACCCCGAACAAGTCACGACAAAGAATGGTAACCATAGCCCTCGACGCCATGGGAGGCGATCACTTCCCGAAGCCGGAGGTCGATGGTGCTCTTCAGGCCGCGCGTGCTTTCAACGTCAGGGTAATCCTTGTCGGACGCGAAGAAGTAATTCGTAGGGAACTCGACCGCCATGAAGACTGGCGAAGTCTGCCCGTCGAAATTCGCCACGCTTCCGATCAGATCACAATGGCGGATAGTGCCGGCAAAGCGATCCGGACCAAGAAAGATAGTTCCATTCGGGTTGCCTCGCGTCTCGTTCGCGATGGCGTCGCGCAAGGCGTGGTTTCCGCCGGCAACACCGGAGCCGTGATGGCTACCGCCAAGATGGTGCAGGGCATGCTTTCCGGCGTCGATCGCCCTGCCTTGGCAACCGCTTTCCCGACACTCGGAAAGCCTGCCGTCATGCTGGACGTCGGCGCCAACGTGGACTGCAGTCCCAAGATGCTCGCACAGTTTGCCGTCATGGGGAATGCCTATTCGCGTGTCATCTTCCGCAACAAGAATCCGCGCGTCGGTCTGCTCTCCATCGGCGAAGAGGAACACAAGGGCAATACGCTGACGCATGAGGCCCAGCCGCTGCTCAAAAGCCTCAAGAATCTCAATTACATTGGGAATGTAGAGGGCAGGGACGTGTACACCGGCCTCGTCGATGTAATCGTCTGCGACGGTTTCGTGGGCAATGTCGCGCTCAAAGTGAGTGAGGGTCTGGTGGATGTCATCCGGCAGTCCCTTAAGCAGTCGATGAAAGCCACGCTTACCCGTAAGGTGGGAGCGTACCTCGCTCGCGGCGCGTTCTACGAATTCAAGAAGACGGTTGACTATTCAGAGTACGGCGGAGCGCCGCTGCTGGGCCTGAATGGAATCTGCGTGATCTGCCACGGCCGCTCCAATGCCAAAGCCATCAAGAACGCGATTCGCGTTGCAAAAGAGTTTGCTGAAGGCAAAATCAACGAGCGGATTGCATCGGAACTCGACGGTCGCGCATCAGCACAGGCAGGATAGGTTCATGCTTTCGCGGGCGTTTCTGGTTGGCTTGGCGCTGCTTGCAGCGTCGGCCTTGCCCGGCTTCGCTGCCAAGGAAGACCCGGTGCAATGGACGCTCGTACCGGTTGCCGGACAAACATCCGTTGCCCCCGGCGCGAAAGCCTGGTTCGAACTAAACGCGCAGATCCAGCCCGGCTGGCACCTGTACTCTCCAACAACACCTCCCGGCGGTCCCATCATCACCACGATCCGGGTCGAAGAGAATCCAGTCATCACCGGATATCGGCTTTATCGCCCGGCCCCCGTACGCAAGCTTGACCCGAACTTCGCAGTGGATACCGAAACATACACCGGTGAAGCGAAGTTTCTGGTTGAAGTGACCGCGGCCGCATCCGCCAAGGGCAGCTCCAATATCGACGCTTCGGTTCGCTATCAGGCCTGTTCCGATGTGAAGTGCCTCCCACCGGTGAAGAAGACCGCGCGCACCGCCATCACGTTTGTTCCTGGTGCCCCGGCCTCGAGCTTTCAGCCACTCGCGGGATATGCTCTCGTTCCAGCGGCAACTAGCTCTGCTGCGGCTCCTGTGACTCCGCAGGCAGCCCCGAATTCAACTCCTATTTCGTCGAACAACCAGGATCTGCTCCCGTTCTTGTTCACGGCCTTCGGCTTCGGTCTTGCCGCACTGTTCACTCCCTGTGTGTTCCCGATGATCCCTATCACGGTTTCCTTCTTTCTAAATCAAGGAACCGGCGCACAGCCTGGCCGCAAATCAAACGGGTGGCTTCAGGCGCTGGTTTTCTGCGCGGGCATCGTCGTTCTATTCACTGGGCTCGGCTTCCTGATCACGGCTATTGCCGGTCCGTTCGGAGTCGTGCAGCTCGGCTCCAGCCCCTGGGTGAACGGCTTCATCGCTCTTGTGTTTTTCGTGTTCGGCTTGAGCCTGCTCGGAGCGTTCGAGTTGCGGCTGCCTTCCGGCTTGCTGACCCGGTTGAATAGCGCCTCCCAGGGCGGGGGATACGTCGCCACTTTACTGATGGGGCTCACGTTCTCGCTCACTTCGTTTGCCTGCATCGGACCCATCGTCGGTCCACTGTTGATCGCTTCGGTACAGTCCAAAGGCGCGCAGCCTGTTCTCGGCATGCTGGCATTTTCCATCGGCCTCGCCGCGCCCTTCTTCCTGCTCGCGCTGTTCCCGTCTTATCTGGGCAAGCTGCCGCGCAGCGGAGGTTGGATGGTCCGCGTGAAAGTGGTGCTTGGCTTTGTTGTGCTCGCCGTGATGCTGAAGTACCTGAGCAACGTGGATCAGGTACTGCAGACTCACTGGCTCACCCGCGAGCGCTTTCTCGCCGCCTGGATCGTGCTGTTTGCGCTACCCGGGCTTTACCTCTTGGGTCTGCTTCCCATCGAAGGAATCAAGCGTGACGAGCGGCTCGGCGCGGGCCGCGCCCTGGTTGCCGCATTGTTTCTGATCTTCTCCATCAGCCTCATCCCCGGCCTGCTCGGTACGCGTTTGGGCGATTTGGACGCGTTCGTACCAGAGGCAACGGGCAACTTCACAGCCGCAGCCCAGCAGGGCGCAGCGCCCGGGACGTATTTCAAAAACGATCTCGATGGCGCGATCACAGCAGCGCGCCAGCAACAAAAGCTTGTGCTCGTGAACTTTACCGGATACGCCTGCACCAACTGCCACTGGATGAAGGCGAATATGTTCTCGCGGCCCGAAATTCAGGCGGCGCTGAAGAACATGATTCTCGTTGATCTTTATACCGACGGGACGGACGCCGAATCGGACAAGAACCAGAAGTTCGAAGACCAGCGCTTCGGAACAGCTTCCATTCCGTTTTACGCAATTCTTGATGCCGACCGGAACACGATCGCAACATTCCCGCAGTTGACACGGAATCCGCGCGAATTCCTCAGCTTCCTCGAGACCCGTCCCGGTACAAAATCGGCCAGCGCCAGCCCCGCTAGTGGCGGCTGACCGGCACTTGCTTGCAGATGCTACCCTGATACAGACTTCGCTCAGTGCGCGGATGTGGCGGAATTGGCAGACGCACTGGATTTAGGTTCCAGCGCTCGCAAGGGCGTGAGAGTTCAAGTCTCTCCATCCGCACCATTTGAAACAAATAATCCAGCGACCGTTTGGTTCCCCGGTCTACTCAGCTAGAGAGTTGGCACGTTCCTTAGGACCGCAAAGTTACTAAGTGGGGATATATACAGCCGTACTCAGGCCAGCAACATTTTTCCTCTAGCACGGTCCCATAGAGTGAGCGCTCCGACTTTCAAAGCAGGAGGGCATAAGAGGAGATCTGATGGCAAGTAAGGCTGTAACTTCTACGGGCGATACGAGCGACATGCTGACTGACACAGCCCAGAACGTCAAGGATAAAGTGGCGGATGCCGCGTCCACCGCGAAGCAGAAGGCTTCTGAAACGGCAAGACAGGCAACCGACAAAATCGATGAAAAGCGCGGACCAGCAGCGGATGCTCTGCAAAGCGCAGCATCCACTATTCACGAGAGAGCGGAAGATATCCCGGGTGGTGAAGCCGTCCGAAACATCGCACATTCTGCAGCTGAAAAGCTCGAATCCACGGCCGGTTACATACGGGAGCACGACGTGCGATCGATGATGACGGACGTCGAACAGATCGTTAAAAGGAATCCCGGTCCCTCGCTGCTGATAGCGGTTGCGATCGGTTTCCTTATCGGCCGTGCTTTTCGTGAAGATTAGCAGTTCGAAACGACGGGCAGAAGATGGCTGCAGAGAATAACCGATCTATCGCAGATGTCCTCCAGGACATCCTCACAAACGTACAGACCATCATTCGTTCGGAAGTCCGGCTCGCGAAAACAGAGATTACAGAAGAAGCGACGAAAGCAAGCCGCGCGGCAAGCGTGATGGCCGGCGGCGCCGTCGCTGCGCTGTTCACAATCTGGCTCTTTTTGCTCACAATTCTTTATGCGCTCGCGACCGTCATTCCGATCTGGAGCGCGGCGTTGTTGTTGCTCGTCGTTATGGCGGTAGTAACAACTGTCTTGCTCAGCGCCGGCAAAAAACGATTCAGCAGTGTTCACGCAAAACCAGAAAAGACGATTGAAAGTGTGAAGGAGAACGTGGAATGGGTGAAGAGTCAAACCAAATAGAGCGGCGGATTGCCGTTGAGCGGGGACAGCTCGGCCAGAATCTGAATGAGCTTCAATCGAAAGTGGAACAAGCCACCGATTGGCGTTTTCAGTTCCAGAAGCGGCCCATGCTGATGATGGGACTCGCGCTGGGCGGCGGAGTATTGTTAGCTTCTGTCAGTGGACGGAGATCCAGGTCGAGCCGTTCATACCGCGAAGACCGGGGCGACATCACTGCTGAACATCGGCGCGGAACCGAACTGCAGAAGACCAAAGCGCTTGAGACGTTCGACACGATTAAGGGCGCCATGATCGGCGTCGCCGCAAACACATTCAAGGACTTGCTGGGGCAGCTTATTCCAGGTTTTCACGAGCAATTCGAAAAAACGGCGCAAGAGAAGCACACGGGCGGAGTTTCAGGAGTTTCCAGCGCGCCATCGCTAACGGCAAGCACACACTAGCGCCGGCGCCCTGAAACAGACGTATCGATACTCCGTCGGGTATGCGTGATTAGGACGAAACTAGCCCTTCAAAGCCGGCTGGGGTTCTCTCGTCGAGCGCTCGCGTATATAGTTGCTGGGGCCCTATTGATCGCCCAGGCTGATGTCCATCGCGCGTCTGCCGAACCGATTCCAGTGAAAGAAAAGCAGGGCGCGATGTATGGGTTCCTGATCTTGAAAGCCCCAGATGATCGCGTTATCGCGGTAGGCGATGAGATCGAGATCGTTGACGGCAACAGACTCCGCTCTCGCCTGATCTTCCGGTTCCGGGACGGATCGATCGACGATGAGGCGACTGTGTTTAGTCAGGGCTCGGTCTTCCGTCTTTTGAGCGATCACCACATCCAGAAGGGGCCATCATTCCCGCAACCTTTGGATATGTCCTTCAGCGTTTCGTCCGGAACAGTCACCTGGCGAGAAGTAAAAGACGGGAAAGAGAAAGTCCAAACGGAGCATATGGATCTGCCCGCGGACTTAGCAAATGGAATGACTTCGCTGATTGTCGAGAATTTTCCGAACGACCGGGCAGAGATGAAGGTTTCCTATTTGGCCGTGAGCTCAAAGCCACGATTAGTAACCTTATCCGTAAAACCTGTCGGCGAAGATACGTTTGAAATAGGCGGAGTAAGTCACCGTTCCAAAAGGTTTAACATCCACACCGAAATTCATGGTGTAGCGGGCATCATCGCTCCTCTGATTGGGAAGCAGCCTTCGGATATTCAAATGTGGGTTTCGGAGGGGGAAGTTCCCATGTTTCTCAAGATGGAAGGCCCACTGTATGCTGGCGGTCCGATTTGGACAATGCTAACTGCTGCTCCCGTTTGGCGGACGGCGAAATGACTCTTCCGGTCCAAGTGTATGGACATCTTGATCAGGCGAACATCGCGCGCTTCCTAAGCGAGCGCGGATCTCGTCTTTAGAAAGAGCTCGTGGCATGCCTCAGCCGCGAGCCAATCACGTGCGCATTGGGCTGTCAAAGAATGACCCGTAAACAGGAAGCCTTGGAGGTAGGGTACGCCGACGGAAAGCAGAGCTTCCGCCTGCGCAAGCGTTTCGACACCCTCCGCAATCAAGTCGAGGCCGAGCACCTCGGAAAGGCTCACCATCGCTTTCACGATGGGAATGGAATCGAGACTCAGCGCCTGTGTAAAGGATCTATCGATTTTGATTGCATCCACCAGAAGGCCTCGTAGCTGGGATAGAGAGGAGAAGCCGGTGCCGAAATCGTCGAGCGCTACGCGGATTCCGGATCTCCGCAATTCGGCCAGGGCCGAGCTGATTATTTTATGGTCACCCGGGAATAGATTTTCAGTCAGTTCAAGATGTAAACGCTCGGGAGGTAACCCGGTCTCTAAGAGGGTGGCCGAGACATCCTGAATGAAAGAGCCGGCCATGATCTGAACGGGAGATATGTTTACGGAAAGTGCTGGCGCCGGGAAGGTATTCCAGGTGAGGGCTTCGCGGCACGCCTCGAGTAACACCCAGCGGCCGATTGCAACGATGTCTCCGGTGCGTTCAGCCAGTGGAACAAATTCGCCGGGAGAAACCGCGCCCAGCTCAGGGTGATTCCAGCGCAGCAAAGCTTCGAAAGCGTGGCACCTTCCCGAAGAGGAGGATACGATCGGCTCAAACACGAGAGACAACGCTTTCGACGAAGTAGCCTCACGAAGCGCATTTTCGAGACCATGTCGCTCCCGTACACGGTGTCGAACAGCCGGATTCAGAACACCCGTTCCCAAGCTCTTCAGTTGTCGTCCGAAGTACAGGACCGCATGAGCCATCCGGGCGAGGTCTTGATAGGCAGGATCGTGGTAAGGGAGGAGCTCTCTGCCGACGGCCTCCTCCAGGTCGTGCATGAGAAAGCTCACTTCGGTCAGCGATGCCAATGTCAGCCTGAGCAGGTCATCAACGGACCCTTCGGTTGACCCCTGGTGAGTCATGTTTTCTGGCACGGTCTTGTATAGCACCAGCAAGCATCCGATTGCTCAGGCTTGCAACTCGGGTAAAGATATCCCGATCGCGCGGTCGCCGCGAATATTGATGAATAGCTGCATATTTTCCTCCCGGCCAATCTCCAGCTCAAATTCTCCTGAAGCGTTCGCCGTAGTTTTGCTGACCAGCCGGCCGCCACTCAACAGGACGATATCGATCTTCGAAAGCTCGTCACGGGACTCGGAACTCAGGATCTGTCCAATCAGGAATGTGCGCTGGCCAAGCTGTGGATCCGGCTCCAAACGTATATCAATCACGTACGGTTCGGCTTCATGAACCAAGTGACGCGTGTTGGACGCTACACTCCGCACCATGGCTGGTGATTGCCGGAAACTATCGAATACCAATCGCGCCGATTCTGCGATTTGTGTAAACCACGTCCAGCAGTTTTCGGCCGGGTAAGCAGCCTTCACTGTGCGGAGGACGCCTTCGGCTAGCTGATACTTCGCTTCTCGCGAACATAACTCCGAAATGAGTTTCCAGATTGCCGACGACTCCCGGCATTCAGCGCAACCCTTCTCGAGATGAGCCTGCATGGATGCGGTTTTCGCGGGGGATAACAGCGCCCGCGCCAAATCAACCCATTCTTCCTGTGAAAAATGTTCCAAAAAACACCGCTCCTTCGCGGCTGTTTCTACACAATGTGTTCCGACATCTTATATGGGACAATTCGCCTCGAAAAAATACAACAATTGTGAGGAAATTTGCTCAGACGAGAGACCTTCCTATCAGTTTGAAGGGCGCCCAGTGGTAAGGGTGTGGATACTTGTCGCGCAAATCCAGCATTGCTGAGCGGAGTGCGTCGCCTTTCCGCTGAGTTTGCAACTTTCGATAAAACTCGCTCATGAAGTCACAAGTACTCCTGTCATCGACATCCCAAAATGACAAAAGCAAAGACCGTGCGCCCGCGCATAAAAGGCCGCGAGTTAAGCCAAGCAGTTCATCTCCCTCAACGACGGCGTTTAATCCCGTTACGCATCCGCTGAGCGTGAGCAGATCCGCAGGCAGCTTCATGCGGTAAAGGTCATGCAAGGTCAGGTGGGAATCCGCCAGGCGTACGAATGAGAACATCGGGTTATCGTGGCGGAAGTGGCCATGGGCGGCGATATGGATGAAGCGGCTGGTGGAACCGTGTTCGCGGAGCACCCGCTCAGTAGCTTCTGCTCCGAAGAAGACGCGAGCTTCGGGGACGACTGCAGCAACACACTCCGTTTCCTGGCGAATGAATGGCATTGCAGGATCATCCACGCCCAGAATCAGCGATGGCCCGCTGACGTCGCTCATCTCGCGATGACAGTGAGCAAAAATGCTCGCGCTGGGAGCGTAGGAAATAGTGAATTTATCGAGCAAGTATTCGTGGCCAGTGAATAGCGCGTGAAAGGGCAGCGAGTGAAGCGGTCCGAAAGGAACAATGACTAACTGTCGACCGTGGAGCAGACTCTCGGCGGGGCCAATCAGCTCGTCATAGAACGCATGCAAATGATTCCGGATCGCTTTCAAGAGGGCGGGTTCGAAACGCTTAACGTAGTCGTGATTCAGGCGATATTTCGAGAGTTGAAAGTGGAGCAACCTCATGCGCTGCAGAACAGAAGTCGATAAGCCGAGCGGAATGAACTCCACCTTCTCCTGTTGGATCACGGCAAGAAACAATTGTCCTCGGATAGCGAAGTATTCGAGAAGCGTTGCTTCGTTTCCCAGAGCGGCGCGAACCTCGCTTAAGCCAGACGTGCATGAATCCTCTAATGCCGTCTGCGAACTCTCGGCATGAGGCGCTTCGAGCAGCAGCCGAACGAGCTCGTGTTCACGTTTGTTTGCCTGCTGTCTTAAACCGTCCACATTGTCAGGGACAATCGGTTCTTGAGAGAGCTGTTCTCGTTCGATGCGATGGTAGTACCAGTTCAGGTCTGACCGTAGCTTTTGGATCTGGAGGTCGAAGTCAGTTCCGCCATCCGGCTTATCACTCGACGGCGGTCCTCCTCTTAGAACCAGGTCCCGCAGTGTGCGCGACTTCTGTGCTTCCACGTAAGTCAGCGCCTCTTCTGGGGAGTATTCGTCCAAGCCGCGCGTCAGGCAGAGTCGGATCAGGCGATCATAGACTTCAAGCCTGTTGCGCATCAGCCCGATCTTGAGCTCATCGCGCTGAAGACCGCTGCGCAGCGCCTCGAGGGAAATGCGGGCGTGCTGATAAAACTCGTACGCGTGCCTGGTTTCGCCTAGATCTTCATAAATCTGACCGCGGAGCAGTTGCGCCTGATATTGCAAAATCGGAAGATCGAGCTTTTCGAGGATGCATAGAGCTTCTTCGCAGCTGTGCTTTGCCTTCTCCATTTGGCCGGCTCGAATTGCGGCACGCGTCAGCAGCAGCAGACAAAGCACGTGTTTGCCAGCCAAACGAGCAGAACAAAAAAACTCTGCAGCGCTCAGGCAGAGATCACGTGCGGCAGTGATTTCGTCGCGATCGAGTAGAACAACCGCCCGATAAAGATCGATGATATGCGGCCACACCTGGTTGTTTTCACGATCGGCTATTTCTTTCGCCTTTGCGAACAGTTCGAGCGCGCGGCCCGAATCGCCTTGCGCGTTTCTCGCGATGGCTAGATTTGTTAAAGCTCTGACGCACTCGAATCCCATGCCCAACTGCTCGAACTGCGCGACGCTACTTTCGGCCATTTCCGCCGCTTCTTTGACCAGATTCAACTCGAGATAGATTTCAGACCGGTCTAGATCGCACAGGGCGACGTGATAGCGATCGCCGTTATGGCGGCACGCCTCACGAGTAGTGCGTAACAGCTCAAGGGCTTTCGCGTACTCACCTCGCAGATAGTAAAGAAACGCGATGTTGTAGTCTGCCTGGGCCACCAGAAGCGGCATCCCCTGCTGCTCACAAAAGTGCCGAACTCGTGCATAGGTCTCGAGTGCGCCTGCAAAGTCGTCCAGGCAAATCAAACATACGGCGATATTGTGAAGAGCTACTCCGAGGCCCTCCATATCCCGATACGGAAGCAGGCGAACGTGCGCACGCTCGTAAGCGGCAAGAGCTTCAGCGTATCGGTTTTGGCGATGATAAATGTTTGCAACATTGATATCCAGGCGAGCAACCCGAAGGCTCTCGTCGAGAGACGTGAAGATTTCTCTTGCCCGGTCGGCGGCGGCGAATGCGCGATTGTACTCTCCCAGAAGAGCAAGCGCCTGAAGGGAACTACTGAGGGTCCGTCCCAGTTCCTGGAGATTATTCGTACGTTCAAACAGCACTGCCGCGTTTTCGAACAGCTCAACGGCGGCTTTGCACTCGCCGGCAGGCCACAAAACGTTTGCCTTTGCTCGCATGCTGAAGGCAAGAGCCTCATCCGTTCCCAATTTCCGGGCAATCAGGAGGGCAGCTTCAGCAAGATGCAAGGCCCTCCGGACATCAACTCTCATGGCGCTGCGGACGGCTTCGGCAAGCTCTTTAACGGTCTGTATGTCGACCAAATGGGGCGTGGCATCTAGAAAGCCTGCTAAATCGGCCTCGCCGGATAACTGGCTGAGAACGCCGCAGATTGATTCGTGCTCTTCGGTTGGCATTCTACTGAAATCCCTTTTTCTTGAGAACCAGCCGGAGCTTTTCGAGGCAGCGCATACGAGTCGCGCCTATCGATCCTTTTGCAAACCCAAGCGCACGTGCTACCTCGTCATACGGGAGAGGCGGATTAGAAAAAAAAGAAGCTGGATAAGCCGAGCGCACTCCGGCTGCATTTCGGCAATGGCATCACGCAATATCTGCTCTCGCTCGAGATCTTGGACAAGTGCCTCGGGGAGAGATCCCGGGTCGATGAGGGCTTCGTCGTCGATACAGGTGTCCGCGAATACCTGCTGTTCACGTTTCCAGC
This sequence comes from uncultured Acidobacteriaceae bacterium, assembly GCA_963846185.1. Lineage (GTDB taxonomy): Bacteria > Acidobacteriota > Terriglobia > Bryobacterales > Bryobacteraceae > Bog-105. The sequence goes on from CAWJVA010000016.1 coordinate 39,373, forward strand.
GCACGCATTTGCGCGCCGTCGTCTTGATCAGCCAGGCGAGCAGCGCGCGCGGTTCACGGACGCTTGGCAGTTCACGCAAAAGGGTGAACGAAACGGCCTGAAAAATATCAGACGCGTCGTCGGCCGAAAGACCGTACCGCATCGGTATGGAAAGGATGAGGTTCTTGTATTTCTCTATAAGGTATGACCATGCTTCCTCGTTTCCCAGAAGGCATTGCCGCACTAATTCCTCATCGGGTACTGAGCGGCTAAGCTTCTGAGGTGCTTCGATGCCGGAACTCATGGATGGCAGACCACTCTGCTAATTGCGGAGAAAAAGTTCTTCCGCATTCCAGAGAGTGTAGTTGCCAAGAATCGCCGGCCTGAAATTACCGACTCGTTCGCTGGCTCCCACTAAGATATGCGGACTAATTAGATAAATTACCGGAACGTATTCATATAGAAGTTCTTGTACGCGATCATAAATGTGTTTCCGCGTTTCATATTCGCGCGCGGTTAGCTGGTCGTGCATCAGCCTGTCGATCTCATGTTGCCATGGCTCGATTACGCCGTCCGATTTCAAGCTCCAAAAATGTGTGCTGCCGGTAGAAGTTAGAACGTTCAGCTCCGAATTGGGGTCGGCATCACCATCCGCGAGAGCCAGAATGGCCGCTTCATATCTGAAGCTGCTAGTGATGCGATCCAGCATGGTATGGAACTCCAGCGGCTCCACAAACACTTGAATACCAAGATCTTTCAAGTCCTGCTGGATCAGTGTCGCCATTTCCGTTTGCTGCGGATTGCCCGCATTTACGAGAAGTGAAAACGCGACTTTACGGCCGTGCGGATCCGTCAATACACCACCAGGCGCCCATGAAAAGCCGCAATTCTGCAATAACTGTCTGGCTTTAGCCAATGAGTACACGGGAGGTTCAATGTTACGATTCAGCCATAACTTATTTCCCGGGGTAACTGGCGATGATAGCGGTACGGCCCTATTTCTGTATGCCAGGCGGACGATGTCGGCGCGATTTATCGCACTCGAAACGGCTTGTCGGAATGATACTTGCCGGAACCATGATTGGCTCTCGCGGACGGACTCCAAAGTTGCTGGCTCAATTGCGTTTTCGTTGAAGAAGAGAAAGTCGTATTGGAGACCCGGTCCGAGATCGTAGAGGTGAAAACGCCGGCGATCCGCATGCTGCTCGAGAACGTCGAAATTGGCCGCACTTAGGCGGCTTATCACATCTGTATCGCCAGCATCGAACCGCAGTGCCTCCGCATCCGCGCTGGCAACGAATATGGATACGATGCTGTCCAGGTAAGGCAGGTGCTGCCCCTGCGAATCTCTCTTCCAATAATACGGATTACGTTCGAGAACGATCCTTTGCCCAGGCACATACGATTTGAAGCGAAAGGGCCCAAGACCGGCGATCTGATCGGGCGGTGTGTTCAACTTCCAAGCGCTTGACAGTTTGCCTTCCGAGGCACTGTTCTGTAATAAATGACGGGGCAGGATCGCAATACCGTCGAATATACGTTCAGCCGCAGCATATTGGCTCGCAAGCGTGAACTCTACTGTATAGTCGTCGATTTTCCGTACCGCGATTGGCTTTCCCGAGATGATAAGCAGATCGCGCTGGGGCGAGTGGGCACTCTCATTCAAATAGGCATTCCAGGTAAATACGACATCGTCCGCGGTGAATGTTGAGCCGTCAGAAAAGCGCAGGCCACGGCGGAGATAGAGGGTGTAAACGCGGCCATCGGGAGATACTTTCCAGGATTTTGCGAGCGCGGGTTCTGCCCTTTGAGTATGGCTGTTGATATGGATTAAATCTGCTGTAATCAGGCCAATGATGTCTTTTGAAGCCGAGTCAATTGCGATCAGAGGATTAAGAGTCTTCGGTTCAGAATGTTGTGAAATGACAAGCGTTCCACCCGGGCGGCCGATATCGCCTGAGGTGGTCAGAAAGTCGGCGGAACCCGTCGTGTATAACGACAAACCCGGGCAAGAAGGTACAAACCACTCTGGACTGGAGATGCCGGCAACAAGCGAAACGCAAGGGAAGAAAAGGAGACATGTAGCAACTCGAACGGTTGAACGCACCGCAACCCCTCCGAATAAGCTTAATCGAATCCAGTTGGGGCGAAAGCAAAATGCCTCAGATTTGGCGTCGGTTCTGGTTGTATTTCAAGAAAAGCTGATGGTAAGCGATCAAAACCAACGTAAGAAAGGCTGCCGGTGCGAACAACCACCAGCAATTCTCCACCACGAATGGGTGCTGTAATCCCGCGAGCATGTTGCCCCAGCTAGGGGTGGGTTCGCTGATTCCCAATCCGAAAAAAGAAAGCGTTACTTCCGCCAGTACATATTGAGGGACATATAATAGCGCCTGCGTGGCGGCCACGCCCAATATGAAAGGTAAAATGTGCCGGCGCAGGATGTACAGATCTGACGCGCCAAAGCCTCTGGCCGCAAGCACGTAATCTCGATCTTTTGCGCTGAGCACGACTCCGCGGATGATGCGCGCAGGACGGGCCCAGCCAATGATTCCCATAACCGAAAAGAGCAACAAAAGGATCCAGCTCTGCGCAATATGTAAAGGCAGAAGAGCTCGCGCGATGAGCAGCAGGTACAGCCAAGGTACTGTCATGAAAATCTCGGTGGCACGCATCACGGCTTCGTCAATCCAGCCGCCCCAATATCCAGCGATGCCGCCGAGAACAGTTCCTAACGTCACCGAGATCACCGCAGCAAACAGTCCAGCCAGGAGTGAAATTTGCCCGCCGTAAAGCAGCCGAGAAAATTCGTCCCGGCCAAACGCATCGGTCCCAGCGACGAATATATGAGACGGCTCCTCTGTGCCGAAGAAATGCAACCGGCACGGAACGAGGTCGACGATCAGATAAGGCGCACCATACACCAGGAATCGAATCGGGTAAATCGTGCCGCAATCCTCGCGATAGGGACTGAAAGCATCCTGTGTAGCCAACAACCGACAAACAAAAGGGCGGAAATGAAGCCTCTGTTGCGCGTCCAGGATATGAATCCGGGTGGGCGGAGCAAGTGCCAGCAACCGGTTTTGCGTGTCATAGCTGTACGGAGCAAAGAAACCGGGCAGCAAAACGCCCGCATGTAGAACAGCGATGGCGGCGATTGTCAGGCGAGTCGCGTTGTGAATGGTCAGGACTCCACAGATCGAATGCGAGGATCAGCGGCATAGAGAAGGAGATCGGCTATCAGGTTCCCCACTGCGAGGAACACCGTTGCGAGCATGGCTGAGTCGATTACCAGAAAAACGTCGCGCTGCAGAATCGCATCGACCAGAAGTTGGCCCAAGCCAGGCCAACTGAAGATTACTTCAATCAGAAGTGAGGAGCTCATCAGCATACCTATGGAGAGGCCAAAGAGCGAGATGAGAGGGTTCGCTGCGGCCGGCAAAACATATCGCAACAACACGCGGTGGGGTGGAATTCCGTAACTACGCGCGGCTTCAACGAAAGGGGACTGCAAGCTTTCTCGAACTGCTGTACGTATATGCATGAGAAGGAGCGGCAGGAGTCCCGCGGCGAGGCAAATTCCCGGCAGAATCAGATGGTGCGCGATGTCTTCGCTTCGCATCCATGTGCTCGCAGCCCCGCGCGCAAGCCCGCCGGCTGACATCAATCCACCCGCAGGGAAATAGCCTGTTCGAACCGCTAGCATTAGCAAGAGCAAGGCCAACACAAGTTCGGGCGTGGCGAGTAAGACCGAGATCGTTCCGCTTGCGAACCAATCGCTCCATCTGCCGGCGCGAGTGGCGGCCCATATGCCGAGCGGCAGGGCGATGATCCAGGCAAGCAAAGTAGCTGCACCCGCCAAGAGCAGCGTGTTCACCGTACGGGAAAACAAAATCGGCCCAGCCGGACCTCCGTAGGCGAGAGAGAATCCCCATTCTCCTCTCAACCCAGAACGAAGCCAGTACAGATAGCGGATATAGGGCGGCCGCTCCAGTCCTTGCTGCTGGCGAAGTGTGTCGATGGCCCCGGGCGAGATTTCCGGATTTAGCTTCAGAGTGTCGAAAAAATCGCCAGGTGCGGAATTCACAAGCGCAAATGAGAGCACCGAAGCTCCGGCGAGAAGAAAAAGGCTATGCAACACTCGTCGGATCAGAAAACGCATGTCTCGGAAGAAAGCTTTGCCGCTCGCCCAGGAGTGCAGGCCACGAGCTCGCGAGTGCAAGCGCATTGGGGGTGCGAACAAATTTCTGCAGCCGTTCCCATTTCTACAATTCGTCCCGTATCGATAACGGCGATGGTGTGTGCGAGAGAGGCAGCCATCGGAAGATCATGCGAGATAAAGAGCTGCGCGAGCGAGAACTCGTCGCGTAGCTTAAGGAGTAAATCTACGATCTGCGCTTGCGCCGGGAGGTCGAGACCCGTAAGCGCTTCGTCCAGAATCAATACTTTCGGGTTGAGAATCAGCGCGCGCGCCAGAGCCAGCCGCTGGCGCTGCCCTCCGCTCAGTGCGTGCGGCAAGCGATTCGCCCACTCCTCTGGAATGCTTAACTGTCTGAATATCACGAAGCCACGCTCACGCCGCTCTTTCGTAGCGACGCCTTGAATTCTGAGCGGCTCCAGCACCGTTTCGAGGGCCGTCAGCCGCGGATTCATTGCTGTGGCGGAGTGCTGCCAAATCAGCTGAACATTGCGGCGAACCCGCTTGAGTTCTTTCCCTCGAAGACTCGGCAGATTTCTTCCCTCGACGCAGATTTCGCCCGAATCTGGCGATTCCAGTCCTGCCAGACATCGAGCGAGGGTCGATTTTCCGGAACCGGATTTGCCCACTACAGCCAACGTAGATTTCGGAAAGAGTGCCAGGTTGACATCTTCGATTGCGACAATATCCAGCTTACTGGTGAACCGGCTGCCTCTGCGGTACAACTTCGTGACGTGCGCGGCCCTCAGTAAAGGCTGCAACTGAGGTTCTGAGACGGTGGCGTTTTCAACTTGCAAATCGGTTCAGGCCTCTATCGCATTGCATCATCAAGCGGGCATTGACCGGGCTGCGTTCAGCAGCAGCTTTGTATAGGGATGTTTCGGGTAACGGTATACCTGGTCCAGGATTCCGGTTTCCACTATGCTGCCCGCCTGCATGATCATGACACGTTCAGCAAAGCCACTCAGAAGCGCCGGATTATGTGAGATGAAGAGAACCGCTAATCCGAGCTGGCTCCTGAGTTTTTTGAGAAGCTCAAGCACGTTGGCTTGATTCACATTATCCAGCGCGCTTGTTGGTTCATCTGCGATTAGCAGCGAGGGCTTTGAAACCAGACACTGCGCTATTACGACGCGTTGCCGTTCTCCGCCGCTCAGCTCATGCGGGTAAGCGGAGAAGATGCGGTCATCTGCAAGGCCGACCTCAGTGAGCATGGCGGCAATCTCCTGCCTGCGCCGGGCGCGGCGCCAAGGTGAATGCGCACGGAGAACTTCGTCTATTTGATCGCCGGCTCGAAGAAGTGGGCTGAGCGTCAGCTCAGGTTCCTGAGAGATGAGCGAAATCCGGGATCCGCGGAGCTGCGCAGTTGTTCTTCGGTAGCCTGCAGTATTTCGGTTTGAAGAAAACAGATGGAGCCGCTTGCCACTCGGCAGCCTGAAGGAAGAAGACGAATCAGGGCACGAGCGAGAGTCGTTTTTCCGGCACCCGATTCTCCTAATAACCCAACCGTTTCACCCACCCCGATATCGAAGGTCAGGCGGTTCAGCACTACAGCCGGAGGCGTCTGGTACTGAACCGCGAGATCTCGAACCTGAAGCAGAGACTCCGGCATGTTTAGACTGACTCAGTGCGATCCGCTGGCGTGGTTCCAAGCCTGCGCTGCTTGGTATATATCCAGACGTCCATTTCCTGCATTCGGATTGATGAATTTGGCATGCGCAACCGATTGCGCGCCGGAGTGTTCATCGCAAATTGAATTGATACTCAGCAGAAGCGCAACAGTGCCCGCAGCGAACGGCGTACTAAACGAGGTGCCCCAACCAGCGGCGTAGGTTGCAAATGGGTACGTTGTGACGACTCCCTCGCCTGGTGCAGCGACCCACACAAGCTTAGGTCCATAGTTCGAGAAAATCGATAACTGATCCTGATTGCTGGTTGACGCAACGCCCATAACGTTCGCCAGAGCGGCCGGATACACCAGAGTTTCGTTTCCGCTGTTGCCGGCGGCGGCAACGGAAATAGTTCCGGCAACGGCCGCCAGGTTTATAGCGGTGGCGACCTCATGCGAGTACGAAGCAAGATTGAAACTCATGTTTAATATCTTTGCTTGCGATTCCATTGCTGTATAAATGGCGCGAAGAATGTCGGAAGTGTATCCCGTACCCGCAGAGGTGAATGCCTTTAGCGGCAGGATTTTTGCCGTAGGGGCGACCAGGTGTATGATTCCCGCAACCATGGTCCCGTGTCCAAAATCGCTGAAGTTTGGATTGCCATCGATAACTGCGGCGGTGGATTGATCGACAACAGCAGCACTGGACTGCGCAGTTTGTCCCGAGCCGTTGCCGTGCACCCATTCGGGCCCGACGCCGGTTGTGATGGGAGCGCTTGCCAGCTGCAAATCGAGCGTTTCATCCGCTCCACTTTGATTGCGGGTGAAATCATAGCCCGGAAGCAGAACGCTTTTGAGAGCAGGATGATTCGGGTCAACACCAGTGTCGATGACGGCTACGATACCCGTGCCGGTCGCGGCTGGAAAGGCGGCTTGGGTATCGGGCAAACGGACAAGGCTTGTCGCGGGCTGGTTGATATAACCGTCCGGTACTGTGGTCCCGTAGTAAGAGACGGGGGTGGTGTCGTAGAGAGCTGGAGGCACGGTGTAACCGGTACTCACCAGTTGCGCCAATAGATCCTGCTCGACATCGACGATCCCGGCGAGCGCACTCAGCGTAGCCTCAATCACGTCGATTGGCATGCCAGACGGCACGGTAACGAGGAAAACGGAATCGAGCACGCCATCTATGCTCTCCACAACCGTGCAGCCAGCGGTAGAGCAGGCCGCCTGAATGACGGGAAGTCCACCATTCACCCGAACGATCAATCTGTTGGATGTCTGCCCTTCGAGGTCTGTGGTTCCAAATCCCACAAGTAAAAGCAGAATCAACAACATTCGATTTTTCATTGTTTGTCCCTTTTTCAACGTCACAGTCCCGAGCGTCGGTCTTCTATATTAAAGGATCAACAATCGTCAGGAAAATACATCCAAACTGGAAATCTCGTCGTCTTTCTCGATCCGAGGGTGGCTTGTCGCGTAATTACATCGCACGAAGCCTGTCTTTTGTTCCGGCATTAACAGGCATGCCGGTTCTAAACAGCTCGACATTCCTCGTCAATGATATATTTTGAAGGATGTAAACTCGCTTTCAGCGGTGCCATATGCAAGGACTTCGACAAAATCACGGCAAATGGCACCGTCTCTGGAGCGGAAGTCAGCGCGCTTTCCCGCCCGGCCCCGTAAGGGCGGCAAGATAAATCGTTAATTAGTTCCGGACAGATGGTGAACTATATGGCTCTCATTCTCCGATATGACGCTCCTAAGAATGGTGGGGAGGGGATTGGCCGGCAGGAGATCCTGGCCGAGGCCCGTTTGAATGTGCTCGCGCTTGAATACGGCTACAAATATCGGCTCGATATTCAGCCCAAAAACAGCTTCAGTCGGACCGAGTTCGTCCGTACACTTCGTGAGGCCAGATTTGTTGGTATGCGAATACGCCGGTCCGGCGGTATTGTCGGGTTTTTTAAAATCCATGATGACGGAGGGCTGTCGCGCCACCAGTGGTAGCGGTTCTAGCTCATCCCGCCAATTATCTGCCGATACTCCTCTTCGGTGAACGCACGGCATGTCTCAGTAGTGAGGCTTCCTTGCGCCGTTGTCGCCAAGATTGCTTTCGCAAGCGTCAGATCGTCTGGAGCTTCGACAATGGCTATCATGTCGTGTCTGCCGGTCGTCATATAGAACGCCGTCATTTTTATTCCGGCAGCCTCATACGCCTTTCGGCCTGCTTCGAGCCGTGTGGGACTCTGCTTGATATTCTGAAATCCCTGGGAAGTCCATTTGGACATGATGATGTAAGTAGGCATGGCTCTCTCCTTTACCGTCGCATTCTATTCCAATCGCTATTGAGGCGACGTCTCGCCTTGTTGGCCAATCGTGTACAGGAACTGTTTTACCGAATTTTCACGCGCCTCGTTCGAGGCTGCTAATCTGCGCTCCGCATCCGAGCGTAGCGCCAACTCTTTACGTCCCATGTCTTTTTGGCCCAATCTCTCATAAATCCGGGCAAGCCGGTAATGGCCCTCGATCGAGTTCGGATCCAATTGGACGCATACCTCGAGCTGGGTGCGAGCCTGCATAAAATCATGCGCCTGGTCAAGCGCTCTGCCGTACTCGCAGCGGATCAGGGCATTTTGGGGGGAGCGCGCAGATGCTGAGGCGAGACGGCGCAGAATCGGCGCCCAGTCAGTGGCGACTGCATTATTTTCCGCCGCGCGTGCCTCCAGGGCAGCACAATACGCGTCCGATTCCTCATCGGCTGAATGTGCATCCGCGTAGTGGCACTCAGCTGTAACAACTTGTTCGTCGGGAACTGCCGCTTGGCTGAGCACAATTCGGCCCAGATAGTGGACGGCGGGAGAAAACGCGGGATCCATTGAAATGACGTCCAGAAGTTGTGCAATCCCAGCTTGCTCGTTGCCGGAAAGAAACACCCCCAGCGCCAGAGCAGTACGTATGCGAGCAGAGGACGGGAAGTCGCTGGCGGCCTTCTTTAGAACGATCAGAGCCGGCTCGAATGTTTGATGCCGCAACAGCTCGATGGCCAACGCCAACCGGAAGCGCTCTTCATCTGGCGCCAATTCCACTGCTTTCTGAAAGCTTTGGGCAGAGGAGACGCTATCGCTCAACGCCTCATAGACATCGCCTAATAGCTCTTCAACGCCGCCGCTATCGCGAAGCTGTTTCGCTTCCGTCAGGTCTGTTAGCGCCTCTTGAAACTGGTGAGCAACTAGCAGCCGCTCGCCCATTTCGCGTCTCAATTCGGCCCGCTCTAAATCTGGAAGACTTAAGGCACGAAGATTGGCGAGCGTCGCAGGAACCTCAGGACTCATGGGCCTTTTCAATTGAGCGTCGAGCAAGGCGAGATCCGCGACAGCGGTTGCTTTGAGAAGACCTGCATCGCTTGGCGAGAGATCCAGTGCCGCGTGCATTTCTCGAGAGGACTCCCTCGGCCGTTTGAGTCCGGCATAAATAGCAGCGCGAAGCCGGTGGAATGCGATGCACTGCGCCGGATCAGCCGGAGCGCTGAGGCCCTCAATCAGGCGGTCCGCTGCGGCGAATTGATGCTGGCGCGCCAAGGTGGCAGCCTGAGCTAAGGCTTGTTGCTCGGAACGGGGTGAATCCGGTTGTCCATGGACCTGCAGGCCGCTGAACAGTAAGAGAATTATTTTGAAATTTGCGCTTAGACGTGCATACTTCATGCCACTTGTTGCCCTAGCTTCTGCAATGATAGACTCTCTCTACTAAATCGGGAGGCTGCATGCTGCAAGCTACGCCTGTGAGTTCTCTTCTTCCGCGCCTTTATGCGGCCGGAGTCCTGCTCTTTGTTTTTGCGGTTCGGGCATCCGGACAAATCGATACCGGGGCCATTGTGGGTACGGTGAGAGATCCATCCGGTGCGGCAGTTCCTAAGGCCACAGTTGTCGTTACCAACGAGTTGACCGGCATCGCATTCAACACTCAAACCAATAATGACGGGGATTATCAGGTGACTGCGCTGATCCCGGGGAACTACTCGGTCAAGGTAAGCGCCCCTGGATTCGAATCGGAGTTGCGGCGAGGCATACAGATTGACGTTCAATCGCGCCCGGCTATCGATTTTGACTTAAGGCTCGGACGCTCGTCGCAAACAGTCGAGGTTACAAGCGTTCCGCCTCTGCTTCAAACACAGACGGCGGACGTAGGTGCTGTGGTCCAAACACAACAGATCAATGATCTACCTCTGAACGGCCGTCGCTACTCCGATTTGTCGTTGCTCGAAGCGGGTATCACGCGAAATCTGACGAATACGAACAACACCGCACCGGACAGATTCAGCTCAAACGGCAACTGGGAGACCCAAAATTACTTTTCGCTCGATGGCATTGATAACAACTCCGGATCTACCAACCTGCAGGAGAGCACAGTTCAGGTAATACAGCCCCCACCTGATGCCCTCGAGGAGTTTCGGATCCAGACACGGACCTACTCGTCAGAATTCGGTACCGCGGCGGGCGCCGTGATCAACGCCAGTATTAAATCAGGAACGAATCAGTTCCATGGCGATCTTTGGGAATTTCTCCGGAACAGCGACTTGGACGCAAATACGTTTTTCAACAATAAAGGCGGTGTTCCCCGCGGGCATTTCTCTCAAAACCAATACGGAGCTACCATCGGCGGTCCGATCGTCAAGAACCGTACATTCTTTTTCGGGGACTTCCAATTTTTTACAAGTCGCACTGCTACTACTGAGCTGTCCACAGTGCCGACGCCGCTGATGAAGCAGGGCAACTTCGTCGAACTGGCTCCGAACACGCTAAAGCCCTCACCAGTCGCGGGACAGGCGGGATGCGTGGTCGGATCGCAAGTAGCCGCGAACTGCATCGATCCGACCGCCGCGAAACTCATTGCTCTGTTTCCCGACCCAAACATTCCCAGCGCGCTGGCCGTGCAAGGACAAGCCGGAAGCTGGACCGGTGCTCCCAATTATCAGTTTCAGTATTCGGTTCCGAACGACTCCCATTCCTGGGACGTGCGCATTGATCACACTTTCAACGATCGAAATCGCATTTTCGGCAGGTACAGCGAATACATCATCAGCCGGCAAGATCCGCCTTGGACGAGTAATCCAGTGGCGGGCAACGGAAACTTTGCCACCCAATACAACATTCACGAGTACTCTGCGGCGTTGGCCTGGGACGACACAATTGCACCTACGTTAGTCAACGAGCTGCGCGGCGGCTTCACGCGGGACTATGCGCACAGCGACCCAATCGGCCTGAAACTCGGTGAATCGCTTGCCCCACAATACGGACTCAACGGAGTGCCAGTCAGTCCGCAAGCCGCCGGAATTCCGCCCATTAACATCAATGGTCTTACCCGCCTCGGCTCTTCCCCATGGCGACCGCAATTCCAGATATCGCAAGTCTGGCAGTTACTGGATAACTTGAGCTGGCTTAAAGGTAATCACAGTTTGAAATTCGGATACGAGTTCCGGCATCCCAGCGATAACTTTCTCGATATCGAGTCACCGCAAGGGCAAATTTTCGTGAACGGGATCTATACAAATAACGGCTCTTTTGGTTTGCCTGATTTCCTTCTCGGAGATGTCGACTCGGCCCAATTCACTACGCCGACAGTGGTTCACAATTATAAGCAGGGAAACAGCTTCTACGCGCAGGATACGTGGAGGGCGCGCCATAATCTCACGATCACCTACGGAGTGCGGTATGAACTCTTCTCTCCTCTGCTAAATCATCAAAACGCCGTATCGAATTTCACTCCTGCAAACGGGGGCGGGTTTGTGACGGCGGCGGCAAACGCTTCAAGTTGGTATAACCGTGCGCTCATTCACCCGGACTTGAATAATTGGGCGCCGCGTCTCGGCTTTAGTTATCAACCGGCGAACCGGATTGTGGTCCGTGGCGGTTTCGGCATTTATTATCAGCAGTCAGTCAGGATCGGTTCAGAGTCTATACTTGCTCTGAATCCGCCGTTCGTAGTTTCGAATAACGTCACGCAGATACTCGGAAGTACGACGCCTGTGTTTCTGCTCAGTAACGGATTCCCTTCGTTCGGCTCACCGTCGTTGTATCTGCCAGGTCTCCAGATCCGCGCGCAAGATCCCAATCAACGAACGCCGCTATGTAGAACAATTCAGCTTTGGCCCGGAAATTCAGATTGGCGGCGCCACTACTCCTGGATCTTACCTATGTCGGCAATAACGCACGGAAGATGAACCGGCTGCGAAATGCGAATCAGGGCATTGTGACGGGCTACAATGCGCTGGGTAATCCGATCGTCATTTTCCCCTACGCAAACTTGAACAATAATGCCACTGGCGATCACGCCTTTCTGGAACTGGCGACAAACGACGGCAACTCCGATTACAATGCGCTGCTGGTATCTCTGCGACACCGGTTTAGTCAAGGAGTTTCGTATGGGATCAGCTATACCTGGAGCCACGGTATCTCGGACTTCGTGGATAATCTCACGGGCACGCCGGAACCGCAAAACGCATACGACTACGCGGCCGATCGCGGCGAATCACCGTTTGATGTCCGGCAGCGATTCGTTGGCTTTGTCACTTATGCGTTGCCCATCGGCGCTGGGAAACGATGGCTGAACAACAACGGTTGGAGTGGCCGTGTTTTTGGCGGCTGGCAAGTGAACTCGATTGTTACTCTGCAAACCGGCACTCCATTTGAGGTGAATGCCGCAGATGTTAGCAATACGGGCGGCAATCACGATTCTCGTGCCGATTGCATTGGAAATCCATTTGTAGGCACCTCCACCAATCCACGCAATGGAGTCTGGATGAATGCGAATGCGTTCGCCGTACCCGCGCTCGGCACTTTCGGCAGCTGCGGCGCACGAAACTTCCATGGACCCGGGCTGCAAAATGTGGATCTCAGCTTGTTCAAGAGCTTCACTATCACGGAGTCCACCAGACTCGAGTTCCGTGCCGAGTCCTTTAACCTCTTCAATCACGCGAATTTCACAAATCCATTTTCGTATTATTCGCCGTTCTCTTTGGGTTCATTTGGCAGAAGCTTCAATACCGTCACAGACCCGCGCGAGCTACAATTCGCTTTGAAATTTTATTTCTAACGATGACGGTTTCTGTGAGCTTCGTATTACGGCTGCTCGTGCTCGCTCCGGTCGTGGTGTCTGCGATGAACGCCGAGATCGCGCCCGACGAAACAATTAAGCCTTCGCTGGTACTGACAGATATTCCGCCAGATCGTGGTGCTGCCGCTGTCTGGCAAGGCCTGAAGAAACTGCACACCCGCGCAAGCCTCATTATGATCACGGCGCACCCGGACGATGAGGATGGCGGGATGCTCGCCTACGAGTCACGCGGTTTGGGAGCTCGAGTCGTTTTGTTGACTCTGAATCGCGGTGAAGGCGGCGCGAACGTCATGTCGTCTGATTATTGGGACGCGCTCGGCCTGGTTAGAACGGAAGAGCTTCTGGCGGCAGGTCAATACTACGACGTCGACCAGTATTGGACGCGTGTTTGCGACTACGGATTTTCGAAGACGATGCAAGAAGCGCTCGAGAAATGGGGTAAGGAGCGCGTGCTCGGAGATGTTGTCCGCGTTGTGCGTATGACGCGGCCTCTGGTGGTCACCTCCGTTTTCGTGGGCGGCCCCAGCGACGGCCACGGCAATCATCAGGTGGCGGGACTGATGGCGAAGGAAGTCTTCGAGGCCGCCGGCGATCCCAACCAGTTTCCAGAGCAGATCCGAGAAGGATTACTGCCCTGGAAGCCGCTGAAGTATTACGCGCACGTGCCGTTTTTCGGTCCTGAGGCATCAAAGATAACCGCGACGGTCGGAATCCCCGCCGGCGATTACGATCCATTTCTCGGCCTCTCTTACTTGCAGACGGCACGGGAAGGTCTCGCTTATCAGAAATCACAAAACGGGGGCGGATCGATCCCGGGTGCTGGAAAGGTCAGCTCCGATTATCATCGTTTCGGCTCGAATGTTCGGGCGCAAGATCAGGAAACGAGCTTTTTTGACGACATAGATGTGTCGGTACGGGGATCGCGGATCTGGTGAGCGACAAAGATCGGCCCGTGCTGGCACAATCACTGAAGAAGATAGAGGATGCAATACAACAGGCAATTGCGGCGTTCTCGGCGGCCCATCCTGAAAAATGTGCGCCTTTTCTCGCCGCTGGTCTGAAGGAGACGCAGAATCTGATTGAGCAGGTCCGGCACAGTGAGCTCTCCAAAGACGAAAAATATAACGTTCTTCACGAGCTCGAGATTAAGCGTGTGCAGTTCAATAATGTACTGGTACAGTCGCTCGGTATCGCGATACGAGCGGTGGTGCAGCCGGACCACGAAGTGAACCCGCTGTTCGCGATGTTTGTGGGAGATCCGGATACGTTTCGCCTGGCGATTCCAGGACAATCGTTCGGCGTGCGCGTCAGCGTGACGAATCAAACAGCCGAGAAGGTGAATCTTTCACGCGTGTACCTGGAGGGACCGCCCGGCGGGCGAGAGCTGGTGGACCATTAAGGCCACGAAACCGGCTTCCGGCATGCTCTCGGCCGGATCTACGCTCGACGCTCGTTATAGGGCAACTGCTTCGGAATCCATTGAATGCACCAAACCGTATTTCCGGCGCCCAAACATCGAGCAGCCCTTTTACGATATCTTGAACTCCAAGTATCTGAACCGTCCGACAGCTCCCTATCCTTTAACCGCCTGGGCGGATCTCAATTATCAAGACGTCACGGTGAAGCTGGGCCAAGTGGTCCAAACAGCACAGCGTGCGAATGGGCTCGGTGTGGTCTACGAGCCGCTCGCAGTTGCTCCGGCCATCTCGGTCCAGTTATCGGCGAGCGCAGGCGTTGTTCCTCTCGGGTCGAAGTCGTTCCCGCTATCGGTAGTCCTCCACAGTAACGTAAAAGGACCGGCAACCGGCTCTATACACCTCAAGGTCCCAGAGGGATGGCGGAGCGACCCAGCCTCGCAGCCGTTCAACGCGTCAAAAGATGGTGAAGATCAAACGGTCAACTTCAACGTGCTTCCGGGCGATCTCGCGGAAAAGGCTTACCAGATCACCGCTGTCGCTACGTACCAGGACAAGGAGTATCATGAGGGCTATCATGTGACTGGTTACCCAGGGTTACGGCCATACTTTTTGTATAGCCCGTCTACGTATAAGACCACTGGTGTAAATGTCAAGATAGCCCCGAATCTCAAGGTGGGCTACATCACAGGAAGTGGCGATGATGTCCCGGCATCTCTACGAAACTTAGGCATTAACGTAAGCTTTTTGGCGACAGCCGATCTCGCCAGCGGCGATCTAAGTGGATTCGACGTCATTTTACTAGGCGTACGCACTTACGCTGCGCGCCCGGACCTTATCACTTACAATCAACGCTTGCTGGACTATGTGAAAAGCGGCGGCATAGTAATCGTCCAATACAACACACCTGAGTACGACAAAAACTATGGCCCTTATCCATACCGTATGGGGGAGAACCCTGAGGAAGTAACCGACGAAAACAGCCGTGTAGACATTCTTAGTCCGACCAATCCAGTGTTTACCTGGCCGAATCAAATTACCGAAGCTGATTTCCGTGATTGGATCGAGGAGCGCGGCTCAAAGTTCATGACGACGTGGGACCCGCATTACGAGGCGCTGTTAGAAACACACGATCCTTCGCAAGCCCCGCAGAAAGGTGGGCTGCTCTACGCGAAATACGGAAAGGGAATTTATATCTACAATGCTTATGCGTTCTATCGTGAATTGCCTGAAGGGGTTCCTGGCGCATACCGATTGATGGCAAACCTGCTCAGCTTGGCGAAGAACCCCAATCGAGGATCGCGTTAGCAGATATTATCGGTGCCTCAGCTTTTGAAGGATTGATGGCATCTCAACCGGTATGGAGGGTCGAGCGGAGACGTTCTCATTGCCTCCGCTCGCTTTCTATCGTTAGGGGATCGTGACTGTCACAGAGGCGCTGATCGAAGGATTCACAGTGCTGATAGCCCTGATCGTCGCCGTCGCGCTCTTGACACCCGAGGGCAGGGCGGAGGGAGCGGTATAGAGTCCCTGGGCGTTGATTGATCCGGCGCCGCTTACCGTCCAGTTCACCGTATTCGGCATGTACCAGCCAACAGCATAGAGTTGCAGACTGCCGCCGAGCGCTACGTGAGTCCGCTGCTGCGTGTCAATCGTGATGCGTGCGGGGTACGAATCCTGTTCGATATCGAGCCCCGAGAGTAAAGCTCCAACCTGAACACATCCGCCGGCGCACGTCGGATTATTCGGTGAAGCCGGCCGCATAGCGAATTCCAGGACGTTGTTCGTCACTTGAGCCGGAATCGACACGTCGAAGCCGACGCCACACTTTCCACCGGTCGCAACAGCATAGTCGATATTGCGAGCCTCAATTTGGTTTTGAGCTTCCAACATGATCGGCGATCGGGCGCGATCGTTCAAAACACAGTTTGCCGGTTTGCCGTTGAATGGCTGGCCCATCATTGCGCGGATCATATAGTTCTCGATTCGGAACAATGATCTTCAGCGTGAAATCATTACCGTAGGTGTAAGCGGTCGATTGGTAGATGTTTCGCTCGCCCTGCTGGACCGCGCTTCCGAGCGTCCAAGGTCCGCCGTCATAAGAGAGCCGAACCGTGTCGCCACCGCCTACCAGAAAATCGGGGAGCCAGTGGGTGCCAAATGAATCGACCGTGGGCGAGTTCGAACCCATGTCGATTCGGATCGCGTTGTTTGCCCGGGTGCTTTCCGTTCCGAGGCTGGTCATCATCATCAGGTTCGGGATCACCCGAACGTAGACTGTCGCCGTTGCGTCAGGATCTACTTGGGAGGTGGCCACCAACACACCCTGCGTGATCGCTGACACAGAAGCAGGCGGAGTATAGTAACCCTTCAGCGTGACGCTACCGATATTGCCACTGTGAATGCTCCAGGAAACGGTTTGGTCGGTGGTGCCGTTCACCCAGGACTGCAGTTGATAGCCTTTCACACCCGCGAGAATGTTGATATAGGTATCGGGCACGCCGACTGTAACGCCCTGGAGTGGAACTGAGGTCGTCACCTGATTCGCCGTATTCGATGCGTCGGTTGCGATTACAGCGGCAAAGACAGCCGGTTGCGTCGATCGGTAAGAAACTGCATCGGCCTTCAGGCTGCTTGCGTCCACGAACTCTAAAGCCGAGCCAGCAGTGATCTGCTGAAGCAAATGCAGCGCGGCCATGATGTCTGCGTTCTGTTGAGCGTCGGCGGCTACGGCCGTATTCCAGGTGCTGCCGACATCGGCTAACATCAGACCGTGCTCTTTTAACGCCGTCAGCATCGTGTTGAAGTACTTCAACTGAGTCGCGGTAAGGGTGGAAGTTCCGCCGGGCACAAAGGAGGCTCTGACGCGCGCCCAGGCTCCATAAGGCGGAGTATTGCTCCCTCCCCATCCATTGCCGCCCGTCGCAGGCCATAAGGGATGGCCGGCTTGAATATAGCCTCGGACCAGCGAGAATCGCAGCGGGTGATTGATGTTGCCGTCCATGATCTCGCGGGCGGTCCACACAAGCGGTGCGATGGGCAGCCCGGCTGCGTCCGTCGTTACATTCGCGAATGGCGCGTTCCGCGCCGAGTAGGTGAGTCCGGATTGCGCAGTGCACATCTTGTTCGTCCCACAAGAGTACGGCAGACTCAGACCGCTTTGCGGGTCGATGCCATAGTTATAGATTTCATACGTCTGACACGTGTCGTGCTGAATCGTGATCATGTGGTGATCCGCGCCCTGATTTCCTTGTAGTGCCCCGCCTTGACGCGCAACCTGAAAGAATGGCGGCACAAGGAACATACCGTTATGCGTTGGTGTGTACGCGAACTGTTCGCTACTGGGAGCAATCGTGGCATCGGCGGTGCCGAGCTGCATCGACGTATCGAATGAAAGAGTGATATTCGGCCCGCTATTCGCAATCCAGGTGGCGCTCTCGGAATGCACGGGCAGCTCGTCGATCCGCGAGTAAAAAACGGAATCGAGCGGCATCACCTGGCAGCCAAATAGATTATGCGTGGCCGGGATGGATGCGGGAGGGTTGAACGTTGCGTGGGTGTTGTCGACGACAACAAGCGATCCTATGCTTCCCGGAGCCAACGCCCAATGAACAGGCCGATTCGCTGTCAGCGACGTCGAAGACGCCTGCTGAACCGATGCTGCCGAACTCACAGTCAGCGCTGACGTGTTACCCGTCTGGGCATGAAGATAAAAAGCGGCGATCGTCATTGAGAAGCCGATCACCGCTATGGATCGTTTTCGTGTGGTTATCAAATCTGTTGTTCTTCGTTTCTTCGGGTGGCTGAACAACGCAAGCCAAAGTTTGCCGTCCGAGCTGACCCGAGTTTTCGGCTTCACTTCACCGGTCCCGGCAGCGTTAGCCGTCACCGCACGAAGTGCTTGGCCGGTAGCGTCTTTCGGACGCCCACAGTTCAGTTCGGCTGAATTCGCTCTGCTTTTAATTGGTCGTACGTTTTTCTACGATCAGGAAAACCTGACACGGGCCGGATTGAGCGGTTTTCGGGCCCCAGAAAATTCCGGAGAGATGTTGCTCACGACAGTCGATAGTCGATATACTGAGCATCGACTGTTGTGCCCAAACAAAAACTCAATCCACTTCCTTCAGCGGCGTTTCACATTCTGCTCTCGCTGGCCGACCAGGACCGGCACGGGTACGGGATCATGCGCGAGGTTGCCGAACATACTGGCGGGCGCATCCGGCTTGGTCCCGGAACGCTGTACAGTTCCCTTCAGAGTCTGCTGGGGGAAGGGCTCATCGAAGAACTCGAGCCTCGGCCGGATGAGGACCTCGGGGATGAACGGCGGCGGTATTACCGGTTGACAGCCGCCGGCCGCAAGTTGGCTCGAGCTGAAGCGGACCGGTTGGCAGATCTCCTCCGAATTGCGCGGGAGAAGAAGATTTTTCGAGGCGAGTATGTGTGAACAGGTTTATATGTTTCTGCTGCGTATGCTTGCACCGAGGTTTGCGGCGGTGTTCGGTTCTGAGGCGATTCAACTCGTTCGCGACCGCTGTCGCAATGAACGGGGCTTCCTTGCCAGACTTCGCCTGATCCGCGATTTGGTCGCTGACCTTACGGCTTGCGCGATGCGGGACGGCAGCTACGGCCGCGCGAAATTCGAAATTCACGACAGCCTTATCGTTTTCCATCAGATCGAAGCCGGTTTGCCCCGTGCTTATGCCCTTGCGCTTGGGGCAGCACTGTCTGTGGCAACGGTTGGCGCAATACCAGCTCTGGTTGGACTGGGTGGCGCGGCCGTCTACGCGCATGCTTCTATGGCCCCGCTATACGCGTCGGAATTTGGTAGTGCGATAGGCGCAAGTGGACAACTCGATGCGGAGGAACGCAAACGAATTGTGAGTGCGATCGCTGCTCGCCTGCGAGAGGGCTACGTCATACCCGATGTGGGATCGAAGATGGCGGAAGCGCTGGCAGCGCACGAGGCATCTGGAGATTACGGGACGGTGACTAGTGGTTCCAGTTTGGCTTCGTTGCTCACGAAACAGCTACGAGATGTTAGCCATGACGGGCATCTGAGGGTGAATTACCAGTCGGAACAATCGGTCGCTCGCCAGATGAGCGCGGATGATTTTCGAAAGTTTGCAGAGCGGGACAATTGCGCGTTTCGTAAAGCAGAAATCCTCTCCGACAACATCGGTTACCTCAAGTTCGATGCTTTCGCGCCACTTGAGTTTTGCCGCTCTACCATTGTGAACGCGATGGGCTTCGTTCAGAACGCAGATGCGATTATCTTCGACCTGAGGGATAACCGTGGCGGCGACCCTCAGACGGTTGCTTTCGTAATCTCGTACCTCTTCGATAAACCAACTCATTTGAACGACATCTACGACCCGCACGAAAGGACCACCCATCAATTCTGGACTTTGGCGCACGTCCCAGGTAAGAAACTTACAGGCAAGCCGGCATTCGTGCTGACGTCGGCCTCAACGTTCTCTGGCGCAGAGGAGTTTACGTACGATCTCAAGAATCTGAAGAGAGCGGTCATTGTCGGCGAAGGTACAGGAGGTGGCGCTCATCTGGTGCGTCCGGAACGCATCGACGCGCATTTCGTTCTCGATCTGCCATTTGCAAGACCCATCAATCCGGTAAGCCATAAAGACTGGGAAGGGACTGGCGTGTTGCCCGACATCAAGACGACATCGGCGAAAGCACTCGATGCCGCGCTCCATATCGCCGAAACTCGACTCGATCAAAAATAGCCGCGTGACGTCAGGATCTGCGTAGACCGTCACCCATTGAGAAGCTGCATCATTCCGGGCTCGTAGCGGTCGCCGGCAACGGCGCCCTTCGGTGCTGCCCGCTCGAGCCGATCGAGGTCAGCCGGCGTCAGAACCAGTTCCAGCGAACGAACGTTTTCCTCGAGACGTTGCGCGTTGCTGGTGCCGGGAATCGGAATGATCTCTTCCCCTTGCGCCAGCACCCAGGCCAAGGCGAGCTGGGCAGGCGTTACTCCCTTCTCGCGGGCGATCTCGCCGACTGCGTCCGCGATGGCACGGTTGCGTTGGAACTGCTCTCCCTGGAAGCGAGGATTACCTCTGCGCCAATCATTAGGAGCGAGCTCATCGATGCTTCGAAAACGCGCTCCAAGGAAACCGCGCCCCAAAGGACTGTACGCCACGAGCGAGGTTCCAAGTTCGCGCAGTGTGGGAAGTAGCTCGTCTTCAGGATCGCGCGTGAACAGCGAGTACTCGGTCTGAACAGCCGTGATGGGATGGACTTTGTGCGCGCGACGCACAGTGGCGGACGATGCTTCCGACAGCCCGATATGGCGCACTTTGCCGGCACGTACGAGATCGGCCATTGCGCCAACTGTATCCTCAATCGGCACCCGGGGATCGACTCGATGCAGGTAGTACAGATCAATCACATCGATTCCCAGGCGCTGCAGCGACAAATCACAACAGCGGCGCGCATTTTCGGGAGTGCCATCGACAGCCCTGTTCTGGTCAGACGAGCCGGGCACGATGCCGAATTTCGTTGCCACCACTGTTCCCGCGCGGCGGCCCCGGAGCGCCTTGCCAACCTTGATCTCAGAATCGCCATAGATATTAGCCGTATCGAGAAAGTTGATGCCCAAATCCAGGGCACGATGGACCAGCCTAACGGCATCCTCTTCGCTTTGCACGCTGCTGGTATACACGTCAGCGATACCGATGCTCATGCAACCAAACCCAAGTGCGGAAACTTCGAGGCCGCTTCGGCCGAGTGTGCGTTTTTTCATACGGTGCTTATCTAGATGCAGCAGGGGCCTTTTCTGTCTCTCTGGCTTCTGAACTACGCTCGCAGGTCCGGCTGGAGAGTGCCCGTCAATCACGAACCTCGGCGCGTGCATTGTGGTCGCACGCGTTATGATGAGGCACACAGGCGCCATGCTTTACATCGAGCGCGAACCGGCTCCTCCGTTACAGCCCTTCGTGCGAAGTCTCTGGTATGCGAGCACGCCCGGCCTGGAACACCGGCGCGAACGTGTTCTGCCCAGCGGTTGTGCCCATATCGTGTTGAGTTTATCCCGGGACTTTCTCACCGATTGCCCAGTCGACGGCTCGGAACAGCGCACCGCGCCAGCCCTCATCGTCGGCCAACGTTCGGTTTACGAGATCATTGCCACCGCGGATCTTGTGGATTTGGCGGGCGTCCTCTTTGCGCCCGGCGCCTTGCCGGCGCTCGTCAGAGATCGTGCAGATCTGCTCAGCAATCGAACCGTCCCGCTTGATCAGATATGGCCGCGATATGTCGGGACTCTGCGCAGCCGTATGCTTGAGGGTTCCTCGCCGGAGATGCGGCTTCGCATACTCGAGGACTGCCTTGCAACCGACCTTCTGGCGGGGCGCGTCCATCACGGCTTGGCTCTGCACCCCGCCGTGGAGTTTGCCCTTCAGCAGTTCGCGCGGAACTCGAACCGGCTCTCTATTGCCGCGCTGGCGCGGAGCACCGGCTGGAGCGAACGCCGGTTCTCGCAGATTTTCCGCGAGCAGGTTGGGTTCGCGCCAAAGGTGTGGTGGCGCCTGCAGCGCTTTCAGCGTGCAGTGCGGCAGTTGCGGGCCGGTGTGGACGTCCCGTGGGCTGAACTGGCAATTGAATGCGGCTTCTATGATCAGGCTCACCTCGCAAACGAATTTCGATCGTTCTCCGGCATCGACCTGACGACTTACACTGCAACCTGCCATCGACTCTGGGCAAACCACGCAAGGACGGAGTAGTGGATTTCCGATTTTTCCAAGATCATCCAGACCTTCTTGTTCCAAGATAGGCTGCAGAGGAAAATCATATGACTAGCGTTGCAACACATACGAAATCGACAATCATGCCCGGGCTGCGGTATCACGACGCGCAGGGCGCGATCGAGTGGCTTGTAATGTGCTTGGATTTGAACGCCACACCATCTATCCCGGGCCTGACGGCACCATCAGCCACGCGGAATTAACCCTCGACGGCGGTATGGTCATGTTGGGTTCGAAGAAGGACGATGAATACGGGCGCAATATCAAATCACCTAAGGAGTTGGGCGGTTTCAGACCTGTAGTATGTACGTGGTTGTCCCGGACGCCAACGCCGTCTATAAACGAGCGCAGGCAGCAGGCGCTACGGTTGTGAGATCGATCGAGGACACCCATTACGGCAGCCGCGAGTTCAGCGTGAAGGATCCGGAAGGCCATACCTGGACGGTTGGCACTTACGATCCGTGGATTAAGCAAGGCTGAACAAAACCGGGTCACGCGCGCGCCGCAAATTTCTTCTCAACTGTTGCAGTCACCTGCGGGCAATTTTTCGATTCGCCGCACGCTGCTCACGCGAAAACGGTGTCATGATGACAGCCCGTCAGAATCGAAAAGAGCGCCGCGCTGCCGAGCGCGCTGACCGTAAACTGCAAATCCACGATCGCCGCCAGGGAGCGGACACCGGTCTCGCCGAGCCAGCTGCCCATGCGGAACAGATCCACGAGCATCAGGAAGTGGATTTTGGCACGGACGCCAAGGTGGCGCAGGCTTTAGCCTGTGATGAGCCTCATCACCTTGGCTCCTCGCCAGTCTCTCCCATCTCTCCCGCCCGCCTGGCAGCCAACCAGGCCAACGCTCAACTCAGCACTGGGCCAACTTCCGAATCAGGCAAAACAAAATCCTCTAAAAACGCTCTCAAAACGGCATTGACGGGCCGCACCGTGCTCCTTCCCGAAGATGACGCCGACCGCTATGAGCAGCACCTTCTCCACTACCGCAAGGCGTACGAGCCGGTCGGCGAGCGCGAACGCGAGCTCGTCCAATCCCTGGCCGATACCACCTGGCGTCTCGACCGCATTCCCGGTCTCGAAGAAGCCCTCTACTTCAAAGGCTGCAGCGAATTTGCCGCTGAAGTGGCGGAACTCGACCCGCGCGCACGCATCGCCATGCTCCGCATGCACACCCTTCTCGCCTACGAACGGCAGTTCCGCAATCTGCACATCC
The DNA here is from genome assembly GCA_963846185.1 of uncultured Acidobacteriaceae bacterium. GTDB lineage: Bacteria > Acidobacteriota > Terriglobia > Bryobacterales > Bryobacteraceae > Bog-105. The sequence goes on from CAWJVA010000016.1 coordinate 62,671, forward strand.
AGGAAATGCGCCTGCACCGCCTGCGCGAAAAGCTCATCGCCGAAATCAAACAACTGCAGAAAGAGCGCGAACAGAAAGAAAAGGACGAGCTCGCCATGGCCGCCAAACTGTACATCGCGGCCAAACACGACCGCGCCCCGTTCGATCCTGCTGATTTTGGGTTCGAATTTACAACCAAAGATGTTGAAGCTTATCTGCGCGGCCAGCGCGCCTGTCTTCTGACTGAAAAAGCCATCGCAACCGGCGGGCTGTAGCGGGCCAGTTCTTTTCGCCAGATCTTTTGACATTCTGAATATCAGCCCGGAAGCGCCTGACCGCTATATCTTCTGCGCAAAGTAGTAGTGGTTGTCGCCCTCGTCGGTCTGCGTTTCGAGTAGCGCCATGTCGTTCAAGGCGAGTGTGTCCTTGTATTCGTCGTAGCCAAGCGAGATTGAGGGTTGCTCGGTCATTGCATCAAGCCAGGAACAAACTTGGCTCGGAGCGGTAAACAGGAATCGGCAGCCGCTCGGTAAGGCGGCAGCTACTTTCGCAATGAGCCGGCGTTGTTCCGGCGGCCGCAACAGAAAGAGGAGACCCCAGGCGACGATTCCGCGAAAGCTCAGTCCGAAGAAGTCTGAGTCTTCCACCGCTGAGCACTGCACCGGACTTTCCGGAAAATGCGTTCTGAACGTAGCCACCATGGTCGGTGAAGCATCCACCCCGTACACGCGAAAACCAAGTCTGACCAAGGTCTCTGAAATCGGCACGCCGGGCCCGCATCCTAAATCAAGAACGGTTGCCCCGGAGGGCAATGTTTGGGACCATTCGGCCACAACCCTGGCGCCGACGCCGGTGTGATTCTGTCCGCGGCCGGCAATGAAAATGGGCGCAATTCGTTCGTAACCATTCGACTTGTCAGGCTTGTTCAAGACACCAATCCTATCCCTCGGCGCTGTTTGTCCGCGACTGAATCCAGTCGTTCCAGCCAACGACGCCCAGTTCAGGTTTGGGAGGGTCCGGCAGCATCGAGAGTAGCTCGAGCATATTCCCATCCGGATCACAAAAAAACACTGATGCCGCCGGCATCCAAGCCAGAACCACGGCGGTCTCGGTCGGTTTTCTATCGAAATCGAGGGGGACAATATTCGCAGCCCGCAAACGAGCCGGAGCTTCCAGAGCGTCTGCGAGATCGACTCGAAACGCGACATGCAGGCTGAGCCGCTGAGGACCCGTGCCGACTTCCCACAGCCCCAACATTGAGCTGCCGTGGCCGCCAATCCAGTAGAAAGCCACTCGCCGGTCCCAAAGCACCGTGGCCAGCTCCAGACCAAGAAAATCGCCATAGAATGTCATCGAGCGCTGCAGGTCAGTGACTGTCAGATGTGCCTCGAAGAGATCGCGAATTCGCATCATTTCACTCGTAGCGGAGAGCAACTGTCGGGTCCAAACGGGCCCCGCCGAACGGCCATGCACGAAGCAACCGGGTCAAAGCCATCGAGATCAACAGCAACAATACAACTGCAACCGAACGCACCAAGCTTAGTGACCCAGTTTCGCTGTTTCAAAGGCGCGGAACTCCGCTTGCGCCAGCTGCGTCCGCCCTTGCTTCTGATACAGCCTGGCCAGATGATAATGCGCCTTCGCTAGCCCCGGCTCGAGCTGAACAGCCGACCGGTATTCGCGGATGGCCTCGTCCGTGCGCGATTCGTCGTCGTAAAGCAGGCCCAGCTCGTAGTGGGCCTCAGGCCATTGCGGCTTCAGGTTCACGGCATTGCGGAGTAATCTCTCGGCCTGCTCATTGTTAGCCTGTGCGCCTCCCGAGGATCTCCGCCGCAGGCTCAGCGCGTAATAGAAATTCGCAGCCGCGTTCTCCGGGTATTCGCGCGCAAACAAAGCGAGACGGCTGTTGACCTCATCTGCCTTTTGAGGAGCCACATCGTACATCTTGCCCAGGAAATCAAAAGCGCGTGTATCTTTCGGGTTCAGATCAATGGCCCGGCACAGCGCTTCGAGCGCAGCGTCGTATTGGCCGACCGAATAGAGCGCCACACCAAGCGCAACCTGTAGCTGCGCCGATTGTGGATACTTCTGAATAGCGAAAGTGAGTACCTTTACTGCGGGGTCAAAACCTCGATGCAAGAGCAGCTCGTTGGCGAGGTCAAAGAGGTTCGTCTCAGACGGGTCCATGCGCGCGGCAGTCTCATACTCACGTGCCGATTGCTCGACGTGCCCGGATTTTTCTTCGATCTCGCCGAGCAGATTGTGCAACTCTGCCCTGTCCTGTCGCCGGATCAGAGATTCGACCACGCCCCGACTGCTTTCGGTAGCGCCGGTTTCGAGATATGCGAGTGCCAGATCGTACGCGTTGTTATAGTCGTCCGGATTCAGCTTGTACGCCTTTGCCAGGTACGGAACAGCCGCGTTCAGCTTGTTTTCGTGAACATAGAATTCGCCCAGCGTGTGGGCGGCTTGAAAACTTTCCGGCTGTTTCTTGGCTGCTTGCACGAGTGCCGCTTCGGGATTTCCGCTCATGTCTTGAGTCGCGCCCTCGGCGGCCAGCCCGCAACAGTAAAGAGCCGCAAGTGCTCGCCACATCAAATGTTCAGTGTATCGGGGATAGCTGCCGCAGAATCTATTGCAGACATTATGGAGATAACAGAGATCACTACAACAGTTGTCAACGCGGAGATGCGCAACTGGATCTTCGTGCGGGTTGATACCAATGTCGCCGGACTGTATGGCTGGGGTGAGGCTACGCTCGAATGGAAGACCCGCGCCGTGGTCGGCGCCATAGAAGATCTCAAGCCTCTCGTGCTTCATCGCGATCCTCGCGATATCGAGCAGCTTGTTCGCATCATGCGCAAGCACAGCTTCTGGCCACTCGGCGCCATCGGCATGTCTGCTGTGTCTGGAATCGAGATCGCGCTCTGGGACATTCTCGGTAAGCACCTCGGCCAGCCTGTGTGGCGGCTGCTCGGAGGGAAAGTGAGAGACCGTGTCAAAGTCTACACACATCTTGGACTCGGTGATATGCGCGCGGCTTACGAATCCACCGAGCTGGAGCCGCTGGTGCAACGCGCGGCCGCAGTCGTCGAACGTGGATATCGCGCGCTCAAAGCCGTCTTCATTCCGTACACGAATTACAACGCCGCTCTGCCGGATGTAATTAAAGTCGGGCGTTTGATGGAGGCGCTTCGGAAGACGCTCGGCTCCGATGTGGAGATCATGGTCGATTTTCACGGCCGCCCGGCCTCGCCCGCCGCCGCGCTGGCTTATATCGACGCACTGGAACCAGGAAAGCCGATGTTTGTAGAAGAGGTGCTCCCTCCAGGTGAGACGCTCGGTCTGGCGCAAGTTACAGCTAAATCGCGTGTTCCGATCGCCAGTGGTGAGCGGCTGATTGACCGCGTTGAGTTTGAGGATCTCTTCCGTATTCGCGCCATCCACATCGCGCAGCCGGATATCTGCCATTGTGGCGGCCTGCTTGAGGCGAAGAAGATTGCAGCCATGGCGGAAACGGCTGGCATCGGTGTTGCCCCTCGTCATAATCCGCTCGGTCCTATTGCGGGAGTAGCGGCGTTGCACTTTGCCGTTTCCACTCCGAATCATGTGATCCAGGAAGAAATGGTCGGGGCCGTGCCTTGGTATCACGACGTCGTCCGCGGACCCATCCGAATGATCGATGGCTATTGGCAGATTCCCGAAAATCCAGGTCTGGGCATCGAAGTCGATGAGCGAGCTGTGCCGCGCATCCGTTTGCTCCGGAGGTACAGCACACAATCAATGCCTACTTCCGGATGGAAGGTGGTGGACTGGTGGGGCCCTGATCCTACCAATAAAACTTGAGCGCGAACTGCAGTTCGCGAGCGTCATTTGGCGCATCGCGAGTCGAAGTGATCTGACCAAAGTTCAGCGTATCCAAATAATTCAGATTACTCGGGACGAAAGGAAGGTGTATTGGTGAGATTGAACGACTCGGCCCGGAATTCAAAGCGCGTCCTCTCGGTTACCGGAAATCTCTTGAAGAGGGAAAAATCGAGACGGCGAATGGCGGCCCGGTGACCTGCGTCGGTCCACCGCCTAGCGGCGAAAGATTTGCTCTGCCCGACCTGGGTTACACCGGTGGCGGTGTTAAACGCCGCGGATTGTAGAACTGCTGCACATTGTGCGCGCCGCCGTAAGGATTGGCGCCGGTATAAAGGGCATAGCAGCCGGTTCCTGCACCCGTCGGTGGCACACGGAATCGTCTGAGGCTGGCCCGAATCGAGAGTCAGAATCCAATTCGTGGCCCAATCTCCGAGCAGGAATTCGGCATACCCGTTCGAAAGCGTATATTCTTGGCCACCGGCAATTCGTATGTTCCGCTCGCGCTAAAGGCGTGCCGTATGTCAAACGGAGCAAGCCCATAATCTCCCTGAATGCCCCAGCCCGGTATGCCCGGGGCGCGAAAACCGCCAATCCCGCCGCCGCTCAGCAGGTCGCCCGCGTCCGTTCGCGTCTTTGAAAACGTATACGCAACCAGCGCAGTCAAGCCTTTGGAGAAGCGTTTTTCATATTTCGTCTGAAGCGAGTGATAATTGGCGTTTCCAATCGTGTCGTCGTACGACGAGCCTCGGGCAAAGTCACGGAAAGGCACGTAGTTTTGCGGATTGGAGCCAGGCGGCAACAGCACGCTCTGATTGTTGCTTCCGATAAACGTCTCCAGATGACGGCTTAGGGAAGCGACATAAGCTGCCTGAAATGCGCTCGTCGAGGAAAGCTGATACTCAAGCGCGAAGTTATAGCTCTGAACGTATGGTGTCTTGTAATGAAGCTGAATACCGCGCAGATTCAGGCCTCCCGCGTTCACTGCAGCCGGATTGAGTGGCACGCTTAGGCCGTTTTCGAGCGTGCCAGTGCTCCGTTCGGAAACTGAACCGGCGCCACAGGACTCGGGGCTTGGAAACAGAACGTATATTGGAACGGATAATTGTAGCCAAGACTCGGATACCGCCGCGATTCTCAAAGGCGCCATAGTAGATTCCATAACCGCCGCGAACAACCAATTCGGGAGTTACTTGATAGGCAATCCGAACCTCGGTGCGCAAATTCGTTTTCTGTACTGACTCAACCCTGATCCATAGGCATCGGAGTAGACAAGATCGATTCCATCTTGTGCAAGTAGTTGGGTGAAGCTCGACGATAGTGCCGGGTTGTTTTTACGTTGTGTGGGAATGATAAACTCGGCTCCCTGAGACGGATTGCCCGGAACGAAGTTGGCCTGCGCGTTGTACTTTTCGCCGGTGGGACTGAACCAATCCCAGCGGAGCCCCAGGTTCAGCGTCAGACTTGTGAAGTAACTTTCCAGTCGTCCTGGAAGAAAAGCGCCGTGATAAGAGCGCTGTGCTGCAGACACCGCCAAAATTGGAAGCATCACCTCGTTGGCGCCTCCGATGCGGCCTGGCCTCCCAACCCGGGAGCGGCACGGTGAGCAGCAGCAATTGCGCACGTCCGGTACTCTGTCGGTTTGTTCGACCACCGAAGTATAGGCGCCGCCGAAATCGAATTCACCGCGCGAATACGGTGGAGCGTCCCACGGGAAATAGCATCGCTTGCGCCTCGAATCCGCCTTTGAAGCTATGGTTGCCATAGACCTTGTTGAGGTTCTCGGTGAACTGAAGCGTGTTGCTGTAACGATCGCTGATCAGCCATTCGGCGGCTCCGAGCTGATTCAGGCCGCCGATGCTGAAATACGGCAAGCCTCCATTACCCGGAGTTTGCACCGCCCTGGTATGCCGAACTGCAAGGGAATGTTGCTGACGTGTTGTTGCCGTAGGGTTGCTGACGCGATCGTGTGCTCGCGGTTGAAACCGATACGAGCCTCATTGACCAAGGTCGGGCTGAATGTGTGCGTATAGCTGAGAGCGGCGCCCTGCGTGTCCACATTCTGGTTTCCATCGCCGAATCCGCCGCCGTCCGCATAGCCCGTAAATGGACCGGGAATGAAGACTGGGCTGTGCGACCAGCTGTAGCGGCCGAAGATGGAATGCGCTTCGACGTGAAATTCGCGTCCATCCGCACATCGAATTGATTCACATCCGTCGTAGAATTTCGCGTTTACGTTGTAGTTGTTGTAAAGACCGGGCTGCGTGGGCGCAGGATACAGGTTAAGCAGCTTTACCGCGTTGGGATCCAGCGGTTGGCGGGAATTATATTCCCGGGAAACGGCGTCGCGAACGTACTGGCCGTCGCCAATGCTCCTGGTCGTTGACGGGTCGAAGATCGTTCCCAGAGGATAAGTGCTTCCGGTCGCATCTGTGAGGCTTCCCGTCTGCAGGCTGATCAGATCTGAGAAATTCGGTGTATCCGCTGTTGCGCTCCAGTGCTGTTGGCACCGTGTTGCCCGTTTCCGGCACTTCCTGCCGGATGCGCGTGCCTTCGTAATCGCCGAAGAAAAACAACATGTTCTTCGAGAATGGGGCCGCCGCCCGCGGCGCCAAACTGGTTCTGCTTAAAGGCGCCCTTCGGCTGCGAGTTGGCGTTCTGGAAAAAATCGGCGGCGTCGAGCACATCGTTGCGCAGGAACTCCCAGGCGGCGCCATGTAACTGATTCGTGCCTGACTTGATGCTAGCATTCAACACCGCGCCGCCGGCCCGGCCAAATTCAGCGCTGAACGTAGCTGGTTTGCAGGTCGAAATTCGCTGATGGCATCTATCGGCGGCTTCATCACATAGCTGCACCGCTCAGGAAATCGACATCGTTGGTGTTGTTATCGATGCCGTCGAGCAGGTAATTGTTCTCGGCGGGGCGGGTGCCGTTCGCCGTGAACCAGCCGTTTGCATTCAGCCCGCGTCCTTCGGGCTGCCCTACCGTCGCGCCGGGGACAAGCCGTGCCAGGAACGTGTAATTACGGCCGTTCAGCGGCAAGTTGTTTACTTCCTGCTGCTCGATCACCTGCCCAACCGAGCCGCTCTCAGTTTGCAGGAGTGGCGCCTGACCTGTGACCACTACCTCGCTACTGACTTGGCCGACCGTTAAGTCGAAATCGACCACGAGTTGCTGCTGGATATCGAGCGACAGACCGGATCGTACTTCTTTCCTGAAACCTGGGTGTTCGGCCTGCACTGAGTAATGGCCGATTTTCAGCGCGGTGAAGACGTAGGTTCCGGCATTAGAGGTCGTTGTCGTCGCGGTAAACGACGTCCCTTCATTCTTGACGGTAATAGCCGTGCCCGGGACTACCGCACCGGTATTGTCGTGAACCGTACCGAGAATGGTTCCGGTATCCACCTGGGCGTAGAGGGTCGAAGCAAACGTGACCGCCGCCGCGAGACCGAGGAAGCGCGCGAGTCGTGTGAACAACATGTTGCACTCCGTCCTTTCCTGATTGCAATGGCGGAAAGTTATCACAGATTCGAAGTACTGTCAACGTACACGTTGAATTGGAGGCCGGTTTCTGACAGAATCGATGCGAAGACCGCTAATTACGGGCAGTTCATCTGTAGGAGAGGCAATAAATGCCGGTATCGTACACGACTGGGCAGTTGCTATGAATGGCAGCGGTTCTAAGCCAGAACCGGGCAAGCCAGCCGAGCCAAAACCAGCCGGAATAAAAGACATCGCGAAAGCGCTGGGGGTATCCATTGGCACAGTCGATCGTGCTTTACATGGCCGTCCGGGCATCAACGCCATGACGCGGGCCAAAGTGCTGAAAATGGCGCAAACGGTCGGGTATCAGCCAAACTTTGCCGCCCGCCACCTGAAGCTAAATCGAAAGCTGCGGATCGCGGTCCAGCTGCCAAGCCAGATCGCGTCGTTTTTCGATGCCGTGCGCGATGGGATCGCCGAAGCCGCCAAGCCGTTTCACTCAACCATCGACGTTCGGTTTCAGTCTTATCCGCGCCTCGGAGAGGGCGACCTGGAGCTCTTTGAGCAAGTCCTGCATGACAAGCCAGGCGGTCTCATCATCACACCCGGCCACCCTGCCGGCGTGAAGCCGCTGATCCGGAAAGCGGCTCGAGCTCACATCCCGGTAGTTTGCGTTGCGACGGATGCCCCCGGCAGCGAGCGTCTGACCGCTGTCGCCGTAGACGCATTCACTAGCGGAGCTTTGGTCGCCGAACTCTTCTCATCGCTCGGCGCGCGGCCGCCTTCCGTCCTCATCGTGACCGGCGACTTGACGGTCGTGGATCACGCAGAGAAGGTCGAAGGCTTCCGTTCGTTCCTCTCCAGAACCGGCGCCCCGATTCGAGTGCGGGGGGTGTTAGAAGCACACGATGATCCGGAGCGGGCTCGCAAGCTGACTCGCGACTTCTTTTCGGCACACCCGAAAACCGGAGCAGTGTATGTCAGCACGGCTAACTCGATACCGGTCATTCACGCGCTTCAAGATGCCGGCCGCCTTGGGCGAATCCCGGTTATTACCACGGATCTGTTTCCGGCGCTTGCGCCGTTGATCCGGTCAGGCAGCGTATTCGCAACTCTGTATCAACGCCCCAAATCGCAGGGGCGAATGGCGTTTCAATCGCTGTATCAGTTCGTAGTGCAGGGAAGTTGTCCTCCTGTCCGCCGTCTCATACCGCCGCACCTAGTTCTACGGAGCAATCTCGACGTCTTCCTGGAAATGCTGCCGGCCGATCGTGAGGACAGCGCCGCCCTGCCGTGGCAGTCAGCGCCGGATGCGGCTTCGGAGGGGGCGTGAATACACATTGCTACGACAAAAGCATTGACAGCGGCGTTATGGGCGTGATGTACTGAACCCGTTAACGTTCACGAAAATCGGTCATGTCTTGTCTTTCTCTTCCTCCCGCGCCGCCATCCCAAACCGGCCCGGTGAAAGCATGGTCAGAGCCGGTTGTGTTTCGAACGTACGAACCGGCGGCCGCCGATCTCAACCCGATGTTCCTCGAGAAGCGCGTCTACCAAGGCAGCAGTGGCCGCGTGTATCCGCTTCCGTTCATCGATCGCATTGCAACGGAATCACACGACCGCACCTGGCAGGCTCTGCACATCGAAAATGAATATCTCCGAATCATGGTGCTGCCCGAGATTGGCGGGCGTATTCACGTCGGACTCGATAAGACCAACGACTACGACTTCTTCTATCGGCAGAACGTGATCAAGCCCGCGCTGGTGGGCCTGGCAGGGCCGTGGATCTCCGGCGGCGTCGAGTTCAATTGGCCGCAGCATCATCGTCCCGCGACTTATATGCCGGTCGACTTCGAGATTGAAGAATCTGCGGATGGCTCGCGAACGATCTGGTGCAGCGATCACGATCCGTTAACACGGCTGAAAGGCATGCACGGCGTCTGCCTTCACCCCGGCCGCGCTTATATCGAGCTGAAGGTGCGGCTCTATAACCGCACGCCCTTTGTGCAAACGTTTCTGTGGTGGGCGAACGTCGGCACTCACGTTCATGAGTGGTATCAGTCATTCTTTCCGCCCGACGTTCACTTTGTTGCGGATCACGCGCGGCGTGCCATGAGTACGTTCCCGCTGTGTGAAGGCCGATATTACGGCGTGGATTACGGAGCTCGTGGGCGCGCATGGCGTTCCTGCTCGAGAGATTCCGTCGCACTATATCCCCGCGGGCTCCTATGCGCCCAATGATCTGAGCTGGTACGCAAATATTCCGGTGCCCACCAGCTATATGGCTGTGCACTCGAACGGCAACTTCAACGGCGGATATGACCACGCCGAGAGGCCGGCTTGGTCCACATCGCAAATCACCACATTTCACCGGGAAAAAAACAATGGACGTGGGGTAATCACGAGTTCGGCTATGCGTGGGATCGCAATCTGACCGACGGCGACGGCCCCTACATCGAGCTGATGGCGGGCGTCTATACCGACAATCAGCCCGACTTCTCATTCCTTGCTCCCGGCGAGACGAAAACGTTCAGCCAATTTTGGTATCCGATCCAGAAGATCGGCCCCGTGCAGCAGGCAAACACAGAAGCTGCGGTGAGTCTGTCGCGTGACGGTAAGTTCGCGCGCATTGGTTTGTGTACAACGCGATCGTTCCCGCGACGTTCGCATTCAACTGCTCAGCGGCAGCACGACCGTCCAGGAATGGATGCGGGACCAACGTCCAGGAGAGCCCTTTCAAGCCGGTGCGGAGCTTCCCGATTCCACTGCCGACGTGACTATTCGCGCCAGCACTGCCGAAGGCCGCGAGCTCATCCGGTACACGCTGTTCTCTACCGAACCTCACAGCGGTGTGCCGCAGGCCGCAACTGAGCCGCCGCTACCGTTCGCCATTGCAAGCAACGACGAGCTGTATCTCACCGGCTTGCATCTCGATCAATATCGCCACGCTACTCGTTATCCCGAAGCGTATTGGCATGAAGCGCTGCGGCGTGATCCGGGCGATTCCCGCGGCCAATCATGCCCTTGGGCTATGGCATCTCCGCCGGGGCGAGTTCCACTCTGCAGAGAAGTTCCTTCGCACCTCGATCCAGAGGCTGACCGCGCGCAATTCGAACCCTTACGAAGGCGAGCCGTTCTACACTCTCGGCCTGACACTTCGTTATCTGGGCCGCGAGGAAGAAGCCTATGCCGCTTTCTACAAATCCACCTGGAATTTCGCCTGGCGCTCTGCCGCTTATTTCGCGTTGGCTCAGCTGGATTCTCGCCGCGCAGCTTTTGAAGACGCTCTGGAGCACCTGAATCTCGCCCTTCGCACTAACGTCGATCACTCGAATGCGCGCAACCTGAAAACGATGGTTCTGAGAAAGCTCGGGCGAGATGCCGAAGCTGAAAAAGTTCTGGCCGAAACGCTCGGCCTCGATCCGCTCGATTACTGGGCGCGCTTTCTAGCTGGAAAGCCGATCGGAAACAATCAGGCTCGTCTGGACGTTGCTCTCGACCTGATTGATTGCGGCTTCTTTGGAGAAGCTGAAACCATTCTTGAGTCGGCTGATTTTACCGCTCCGGATGGCTCCGTCCCGATGGTTCTGTACACGCTGGGCTATGCAATAGAGAGGCAGCATCAGCGAGCCAGAGCCCACTCCGCTTATGAGCGAGCGGCAGCGGCGCCACCGGATTACTGCTTTCCTAGCCGTCTACAGGAGCTATTAATACTCGAAGCAGCCCTGCTACAAAATCCGAACGACGCCCGTGCCCATTACTATCTGGGCAATTGGCTTTACGATCGCCGCAGACACGAAGAGGCGATTACGCGGTGGGAGCGTTCGGTCGAGATTAACCCCGCCCACTCTGTTCCGTGGAGAAACCTGGGTATCGCTTACTTCAACGTGCGGAACGACTCGTCTAAAGCACAATCGGCCTTCGATCGTGCTGTCGAAGCGAAGCCGTCCGATGCCCGCCTTCGTTACGAGCGAGATCAGCTTCTGAAGCGCATAGGCGAGGCCGCCGAGGTTCGCCTCTCGGCCCTCGAAACGTGCCTCGATCTCGTCAATCAACGCGATGATCTGACCATCGAATTGGCGGCTCTTTACAACCAGACCCGTCATCCGGCAAAAGCCAGCGCGCTGCTGGCGCATCGCCGCTTTCATCCTTGGGAGGGCGGCGAAGGAGCGGTTCTCGGGCAATTCGCACGCACTCAACTGAGCTTCGCTCGCGGCGCTCTCGAAGCGGGAGATCCCCGGGTAGCTCGAGAATTGATCGAAACGATCCTGCATCCGCCAGAAAATCTCGGCGAGGCCTGGCATCTGCTGGCGAATCGCAGCAATGTCTACTACTGGCTCGGCGTTGCGTGCGAGGCTGACGATGATGCCACGCTGGCCCGCGACTGGTGGACCGAAGCGGCTGAAAGCTCGGGTGACTTCCAGGACATGAGTGTCCGCGAATTTTCTGAGATGACCTATTACAGCGCGCTTGCTCTCCAACGTCTGAACCGGCGCTCAGAGGCACGCCGGCTGCTTCGGGATCTGCTTCGCTACGCACGCCGGCTGGCCCGCACGGAAGCACGCATCGATTATTTCGCCACGTCGCTACCGGCGATGCTGCTGTTTAACGACGATCTGCAAAAGCGCAATACCATTACGGCTCTTTTTCTGGAAGCGCAAGCCAGCTTTGGGCTGGGCTTCCGGCGGCGAGGCCAGCATCTGCTTACCAAGGTCCTGCGGCTGGATCCCAACCACACGATGGCCTGCGATCTCTCGGCTGAGTTTCACACAAGCGCGGTGCTCGCGAGCCGGGCCGCCATCAAAGCATGAATCCCACGCACAGTAGCGGCGCTGCCTCTTCGGAATCTGCCGTCCATTTGCATCCAGGCTACGTCTCGCTTATCTCAGCCGCGGCGGCTCTGGGTGGCCTCCTGTTCGGTTATGACTGGGTGGTCATCGGCGGCGCCAAACCTTTTTATGAAGCTTATTTCCAGCTTCACTCGCAGGAGTTGATCGGCTGGGCTAACAGTTGCGCGCTCATCGGGTGTCTTGTCGGATCAATCGTCTCAGGTGCTATCAGCGATCGCTTCGGGCGGAAGAGGCTACTCATTCTTTCCGGATTTCTGTTTGCACTCTCCTCCGTGCTGACCGGCTGGGCGACATCGTTTGCGACGTTCGTCGCGTGGCGTCTGCTGGGTGGCGTGGCCATTGGTATCGCGTCAAACGTCTCACCTACCTACATCGCAGAAATAAGCCCCGCGCGGTGGCGTGGCCGTCTCGTCTCGCTGAACCAGGTCACCATCGTGCTCGGGATCCTCGCGGCACAGATCGTGAATTGGCTCATCGCCCGGCCGGTACCAGCGCGCGTTACGCAGGATTTCATACGTCTGTCGTGGAATGGGCAGTTCGGCTGGCGTTGGATGTTCACCGCAGTCGCTGTGCCATCACTTGTGTTTCTGTTCAGCTCCTTGTTTGTCCCGGAGAGTCCCCGCTGGCTGCTGCAACAAGCCGAGCGTCAACAGGCCAGCCGCACGTTGGTAAGAATCGGAGGTGAGCGCTACGCCGAGGATGCCCTGGCGGAGATCGAAACGTCCATCGCAGCCGAGGCGGAGAGTAACAGGAGCCGATCCGAACTCCTCACCGCGCCGGTTCTGCGCATTCTCGGGATCGGTGTCTTTCTTGCTGTTCTGCAGCAGTGGAGCGGCATCAACGTAATCTTCAATTACGCGCAGGAAATTTATCAGAACGCGGGCTACGGCCTCAGCGATGTTCTTTTCAACATCGTCATTACAGGCGCTATTAACGTTGTTTTTACGATCGTCGCATTTGGTTTTGTCGATCGCATTGGCCGACGCCCCCTGATGCTATTCGGGTGCGCAGGCATCGGCCTTTCGCATCTGCTCATCGGAATCGCCTACCGGGCGCACATCGGCGGCATTCCGCTACTCATCTTCACGCTGGCCGCGATCGGCTGTTACGCGATGTCGCTCGCTCCGGTTACCTGGGTTTTGATCTCGGAGATCTTTCCGAATCGCATTCGAGGTGCGGCCGTGTCCATCTCGGTTTCCGCGCTCTGGATTGCGTCGTTTATTCTCACGTTTACGTTTCCGCTGATTTTACAGGGAATCGGGTCGGCAGGCGCGTTCTGGTTGTACGCGGCCATCTGCTTTATTGGTTTTGTCTTTATCTGGGCGCGCGTTCCCGAAACGAAAGGACGAACGCTGGAACAAATCGAGCGGCAACTGGCCAGATGAGAACACCCCACCGGCTCACTGCTGGTTTGTTTAGCCTCGGTCTGGATGCGTATTGGCCGCAGTTTCCAGGCCTCGAGCAGCGCCTGACTACTTACAACCAGCAGATCGCCGCGCGCTTAGCGGGTCCGGCCGTTCAGATCGAAAACGTCGGCATCGTTGATTCTGCTACGAAAGCCTTTGAAGCAGGCCATCGATTTCGCCAAGCGGATGTCGATGTCATCTTTCTACATCTGGCGACGTACGGACTTTCTTCTTCCGTGCTCCCGGTCGTGCGTCGAGCGAAGGTGCCGGTGCTGCTTCTCAATCTGGCGCCTGGTGCTGCCATTGACTACGCCGCTTTCAACAAGCTGCAGGATCGCGCAGCGATGACGGGTGAGTGGCTGGCCTGGTGCGGTGCGTGTCCGGCTCCCGAGGTCGCCAGCGTTTTGCACCGTGCGCGTATCCCATTCTTCCAAATCACGGGCACGCTTGCCGAGCACGATGCCGCATGGAACGAAATCGACGACTGGCTGCAAGCGGCGCGAGCCGTTTCCGTCATGGAGCATAACCGGCTTGGCCTGATGGGCCACTACTACGGCGGCATGCTGGATGTGTATTCTGACCTGACCCAGCACTGCGCAATGTTCGGCGGCCATATCGAAGTAATCGAAGTGGATGAACTCGCAGAGCTCCGCCGAGAAGTCTCTGAAGCAGAAATCAACGCGCGTGTGGCTGAATTCTTCGAAGCATTCGATATCCAGTCCGACTGCGCGCACGCAGAGCTGCAGCGCGCTGCCAGAACATCCGTTGCATTAGATCGTGTAGTCGCTATTCACGGTCTCGGCTCGCTGGCGTACTACTACCGTGGAGCTAGCAATCCGGAGAATGAGGACGCGATCAGTTCCATCATCCTTGGCGCCAGTCTGTTGACCGGCCGCGGCGTGCCGGTAGCGGGCGAGTACGAAGTAAAGAACGTGCAGGCGATGAAAATCATGGACGCCTTAGGCGCCGGCGGCTCCTTTTCCGAGTACTACGCGATCGATTTCAACGATGATGTCGTGCTGTTCGGGCATGATGGTCCCGGCCATATATCCATTGCGGAGGGCAAAGTGAAAGTACGTCCGCTGGGCGTGTATCACGGCAAAATCGGCCGTGGCCTTTCGGTTGAGATGTCCGTGAAGCACGGTCCGGTCACGCTGCTCTCTATCATTCAAACGGCCGAGGGTCGTTTCAAACTGTTGACGGCAGAAGCGACATCAGAGCCCGGCCCCATTCTCGAAATCGGCAACACCAACGGCCGTTACCGGTTCTCGTTGCGGCGCCCGAAACTTTATCAACGCATGGAATGCGCAAGGGCCTGCGCACCATTGCGCAATTGGGGCTGGTCACATCTCGAGCATGCTACAGAAATTTGCTGCCCTTCTCGGTATTGATTACCTGCGCATATGCTGATCATTCGAAAACTTACGATTGCCTGTCTCGTTGCCGGAGCGATTTTGCTGTACGGTGGCGCGCATCTGGTTGCAGCAGAGAAAACCATTCTTCTGGATGGCGCTGCTACCGGCCGCATCTATGAAGGCCTTGGCGCTGTGAGTGCCGGCGCGTCCTCTCGCTTATTGATCGATTATCCGGAGCCCTATCGCAGCCAGATCCTCGACTATCTATTTAAACCGAGCTATGGCGCGTCGCTGCAGCACCTCAAAGTGGAAATCGGCGCCGATGTGAATTCCACAGATGGCTCCGAGCCGAGTCACGAGCGTTCGCCTTCCGATCACGATTACAACCGCGGATATGAGTGGTGGCTCATGGAGGAAGCGCATAAACGCAATCCGAAGATCATTCTTGATTCGCTGCCATGGGGCGCGCCGGGCTGGATTGGCGGCGGCCATATCTATTCAGCGGATATGGCCCGATACGTAGCCGATTTCATCAAAGGCGCAAAGCAGTTTCACAACCTGGATATTCGCTACACCGGCATCTGGAATGAAAGGCCTTACGATCCGGCGTACGTGAAGTTGTTGCATCGCACCCTGCTGGGCCAAGGGATCTCCAGTAAAATTGTCTGCTGCGACGATTATCATCGCGACAAGCAGTTCGAAGTCATTCGGGCAATGCAGCAGGATCCCGAACTCGCCGCGTCTGTCGCCGCCATAGGTGTCCACTATCCCTGGTCCGGCGGCCCGCAAGGTTACTCGACGACACAGGCAGACAAGGCGAGCGGCAAGATCCTGTGGTCGAGTGAAGATCAACCAAATCCCGGCGGCGGACCATTTGTCTCGCGCGATTGGAAACAGGGCGGCCGCATTCTGGCGGAGCTGTACAACCGGAATTACCTCGATGGAGCTTTTACCAAAACAGAGATCTGGAGCCCGATCACGTCTTACTTCGAAAATCTCGCGGCGCCACACTCCGGGCTGATGATTGCGAACACGCCCTGGTCCGGACACTATGAAGTGCAATCGACCATCTGGGTCACAGCGCATACCACCCAGTTCGCCGATCCTGGATGGCAGTATATGGATTCATCGTCCGGCCATTTGCCTGCCGACGCGGGCACCTACATCAGTCTCAAATCGCCGCAATCTCATGACTGGAGCGTAGTCGTCGAAACCATTCATGCCCATACACCGCAACCCCTGCGTTTCGTCCTCAAAAATGGGCTGTCCGCCGGTAAAATCCACGTCTGGCAGACAAACGCAGAGAGGGCGTTCGCGCACGTTGCCGATTTAACGCCGAGCGAGAACGCGTTCACTTACACATTCGAACCTGATTCGCTCTATACGCTGACAACGCGAGACGGCCAGGGGAAGGGAACTGCCCAGCCTCCGCCTGACAAACCGTTTCCGCTGCCGTACCAAGAGAACTTCGACGAAACGGCTGTAAACAAGGCGCCAAAGTACCTTTCCGACCAGGACGGTGCTTTCGAAGTTCATGGCTGCGAGCAGCGTGCCGGCCGTTGTCTCGAACAGGTGATCACGCAAAAGCCGATTCCTTGGTCGCCGCTTCCCGATCCCTTCACATTGACAGGCGATTCAAGCCGTTCCGATTACAGTGTTGCGGTTGATGCGCTGCACATCACTGCAAACGTTGTGACCATCATGGGTCGAATTGATTCAGCCGACGTTTTTAAAGACGACAAAGCGCTGTTTCCGAGCGGCTACGTTCTGCAGGTGGGAAAAGACGGTACGTGGCGCCTCCTTTCGGCAGCTTATAAGGTTCCGGTTCGTGTGCTCGCCTCGGGCTCGCTACCCACTCGTAGCGGCTGGCATCGACTCGCTCTGCGCTTCCATGCGGACCAGATCACGGCTTTGATTGATGGCAACCAAATCGCCAGGGTTCGAGATTCCGCCCACAAATCTGGGATGTTTGCCTTGGGAACGGACTGGGGTCGCGCTCAGTTCGACAACTTAAGAGTGGAACGCTGATAGAATCCCTGCCATGAATGCGGAGTACATGTGCCGAAGAGCCGCATCCAGGCCATATTTAAATGGGAACTTGGATCACCCGTCCTGGCGCGCCGCGGAGAAATCTCCTCGATTCGTCGATATGGCGTCTGGCGAACCTGGCTTCTACGATACTCGTGCAGCCGCGCTTTGGGATGACGAATTCTTATATGTAGCTTTCTGGGCAGAGGAGCCGTTTGTAAGGGCCAGCCTCAGCGAACGCGATTCTCTGATTTTTCTTGAGAACGATCTCGAATTGTTTATCGACGGAGGAGACTGTTACTACGAGTTTGAGATCAACGCGCTCGGAACCGTGTACGAAGTGTTTTTCATTTGGAAAGATGCGTTCGGAAAGTTTGATGCTCGTGAGTGGGATCTGGCCCGACGCAATGTACTGTCGTTTGCAGGTAACAATGATCGCGATGCGGAAACGTTCTGGCGAGGTACTCATCCGCGCGGCGCCCGGTGGGCGTTCCTCGACTGGGATCTCCCCGGCCTGCGATGGGCCGTCCACGTGGATGGAAGCATCAATGACGACTCTGTCGTAGACCGCGGCTGGACCGTCGAGTTGGCCGTTCCGTGGGCTGGAATGGCCCCGCTTGCGACCAATCGATCACTGCCGCCGCGAGGAGGCGACGTTTGGCGAATGTTCTTTGGCCGGTTCGAAAAATTGAAGTCAGCGGGCGCGGAAATACAGCCGCACCCTGCCTGGGTCTGGACTCCCCACGGGGTATACGACACGCACCGGCCAGAATGTTTTACCAGAATTCTGTTCTCGAACGAAGTAGCGAGATGAAGCGGACTAGTAAGCTTCAGTCTCGCCGTGTGCCCTGACTTATGCAGGGTCATTCGCTACCATTTAAGCTAAACCCCACGCGTTTGCTACGCCTGAATGGTGCGGCTCCGAAATTGAGCCCGCGCCAGAAATTTCAATGAACGACACCGAATCACCTTCTAATTTCATTCAAGAGATAATTGCCGCCGATACTGCGAGCGGCAAGTACGGCGGGCGCGTCCACACGCGCTTTCCTCCAGAGCCAAATGGATATCTCCATGTCGGTCACGCCAAGAGCATCATGCTGAACTTCGGTCTGGCCGAAGAGTTCGGCGGGAAATGCAACCTGCGTTTTGACGACACGAACCCCATTAAGGAAGAGATCGAGTACGTCGAATCCATCATCGATGACGTCACATGGCTGGGAGGCGACTTTGACGGCCGGATCTTCTACGCGTCCGATTATTTTCCACAGCTCTACCTCTGGGCCATCGAGCTCCTTAAGAAAGGCAAGGCCTACGTCTGCGATTTGACCAGCGAGCAGGTGCGGGAGATGCGCGGCACGCTGACCGAACCTGGGCAAAACAGTCCTTATCGCGACAGAAGCGTAGAAGAGAGTCTGGATCTCTTCGCTCGGATGAAGAACGGCGAGTTCCCCGACGGTGCGCGCACCCTACGCGCCAAAATCGATATGGCATCACCGAATCTCAACCTGCGCGATCCCGTGATGTACCGCATCCTGCACGCCGAGCATCATCGCACCGGTGATCAGTGGTGTATTTATCCCATGTACGATTGGGCGCATGGTCAAAGCGATTCAATCGAGGGCGTCACTCACTCTATCTGCACACTCGAGTTCGAAGACCATCGTCCGTTATATGACTGGTTTCTCGAGCAGCTTGGCGTCTTCCACCCGCGGCAGATAGAATTCGATCGGTTGAACCTGACCTATACGGTCATGAGCAAACGCAAGCTGCTGCAGCTGGTGCAGCAGTGCGCCGTCGAGAGCTGGGACGATCCGCGCATGCCGACCATCAGCGGCATGCGGCGCCGCGGTTATTCACCGCAAGGTCTACGCAATTTTGCCCGCAGCCTTGGAGTATCGAAGACGAATGGAACCACCGAGTTCGAAAAACTCGAGTATTACGTCCGTGAGGATCTGAACAGGACAGCGCTGCGCGTTATGACGGTGTTGCGTCCTCTGAAACTTGTTCTGACGAATTATCCCGAAGGACAAGTAGAGTTCGTGGATGCCATCAACAATCCGGAGGACGCAAGCGCCGGCACTCGCCGCGTGCCCTTCAGCCGGGAGCTCTGGATCGAACAGGACGACTTCCGCGAAGTGCCCCTGAAAGGCTATCATCGCCTCTATCCCGGAAACGAAGTACGGCTGCGTTACGGCTATATAGTCAAATGCGAAGATGTCGTGAAAGATCCAGTTAGCGGTGAAATCACGGCGATTCATTGCACGTACGATCCTGAGACGCGGAGCGGCAGGCAAACGCGAAAAGTCAAGTCAACCATTCACTGGGTCTCCGCTGCGGAGGCGATTCCGGTCGAGGTTCGGCTGTATGACAAGCTGTTCACCGTTGAGAACCCAAACGATGTTCCCGAAGGTGAAGACTTCACGATGCATTTGAATCCGAAGTCTCTCGAGATTGTCCACGGGATAGCCGAGCCGTTTCTGGCGAATGCAAAGTCGGGTGACCGGTACCAATTCGAGCGTCTCGGTTATTTCTGTGCGGATAAGTGCAGCAGGGCGGAGAGACTCCTGTTCAACCGGACGGTCGAGTTGCGGGATACCTGGGCGAAGTTGCAGAAGAAGGTATAGTCCCTGGTGGACTGCCGTGCATGAAAAGCTACCGCAAAGAGCTATGGTTCGATGTTCCCAGCCGTTGCGCGTTTATCAATATTACGCCGCAGGTTCAGGAGTGTCTGCGCGAGAGCGGGATTCAGGAAGGCTTGGCGCTTGTCAACGCCATGCACATTACCGCCTCCGTTTTCATCAATGACGATGAGTCGGGCCTGCATCACGATTATGAGAAGTGGCTGGAGCAACTCGCGCCGCATGCGCCCGTGTCGCGATACCAGCACAACCGCACGGGTGAAGATAACGCCGACGCCCATTTGAAGCGTCAGGTTATGGGCAGGGAAGTCGTGGTGGCTGTCACCGCAGGTGCTCTCGATTTCGGGCCTTGGGAGCAGATCTTCTATGGTGAGTTCGATGGCCGGCGCCGCAAACGCGTTCTGGCAAAAATCATCGGCGATTAGCAGGACCTCCCGGCAAATTACTAGCGATAATCCTTGGTAAAAACGCAGTAGACGTGATGCTTAGCTCGAGCTAAACAGTGCTGCCTGAATGCAAGCCAAAGTTTTTCCAAATACTCCGGTTTTTAGCACACCCAAACAATCGACCTGTAGGTTGGCAACCCAGCTGCACGCATCATGGTAACTCTACCAGCTAATGGTGATTCTTCAGATAACCGGAGGTAAGTTCCTCAAGCCACTGGGCTTGTCTTGGTGGTCATCGCAGCTGCCATTGCGGTTCGAACTGCGTATCTCGACGTCCATCCATTTTGGGTTGACGAAGCTGAGTCGTCTATCAACGCACTTACGATCCTGGAGCACGGCTATCCGACAGATAGTTACTTAGGACAGCCCATATATGAAAACACACTTGTCGAGCCTTGGCCGGAGAGCCAGGAATATGAGTTCCGCGATATCAGTTATGCTCACAACCATCTCGCGATTTACCACGGGTGGCTTCCTCTGTACGCCATCGCCGGTTCTTTTGCTCTTCAACACATTCAGCCGGACAAAGTAGACGGGTTATGGAAAAGTAAACATGACCTGAGTGAACAGAAGCGTCGTACCAGAGCAGGCCGCTTCCCGGCTGTTCTATTCGGAGCAGTGTTTCTTCTTCTCGCCTACCTCGGCGGAAAGGTGCTCTACGGCCGCGATGCGGCATGGGCGGCCCTCATCGTCGGTTCGATTCATCCGTGGCACGTCTCTCTGAGTCGTCAGGCCCGCTACTACTCGGCGCAGGTCACGCTGACCACTGCGTGCTGTCTTCTGTTATGGCTGCTGATCAGGAATTGCACCTGGAAACGCATTTTCCTCGCCTCTGCGGCGTTCATCCTGCTCTTTTACACCCACATCCTCAGTTTCGTTATTGCGATTGCGGCGTTCGCCATTTGCGTTCCGCTGATCCTTTATCGCGACCGGCGGTCATGCGGCAAGCTTGTTGCGTTTGGAGCAATCGTCGCAGCGGGGACTCTGCCTTGGGTTATCATGACCGGCTTCTACGGTCACCAGAGCCATATCCCAGGCGCCTGGTCACTGCTAAAGCTGCCCTCTGATCTTGTCCGGTATCGGCCCTTGAGTGCAGCGAACTTCGTACTTGGCTTGCTGGCTGTGGGGCTTGTTCTGGTTGTTCTTTTATTCAAGTCACGCGTTCCGGAGCGCCTGAGAGCTCCTGCGCTCCACATCCGTCCGGCCTTACTGCTTTTGAGTATATGGGCAGCATGCGGGTACGCCGGCTTTATTCTTTTCATGCCAGCGGTCAGCTTCACTACGGACCGCTTGAAGCTGAGTTATTGGGGACCGCTGTTTTTGTTGGAGGCGGCCATTTGCGCCATGCTTGCGCGGATACTGGCGCCGCGGTTCTCTGTGTGGCTGTGCCCGGCACTAATGTTGCTGATTTGCTTCGGGAGAGGATTCTGGGCTAACGGGGTTGGGCATAACTCCGGAAATGCATGGGAGACGAGTACGGCAATTTTGCGCGAAGTCGATTCCTTGCACCTGAACAACAGCGCAAAGGTATTTTGTGCTCCCAACGATCAATTGATCCTCACCTTTTACTCAGGGCTTCCGATACAGGACATCTCACCTGTGAGGAAATCCTACTTGGATTCCTACCGGGGCGATATCGTTTACATCGATACCGGCACTTCAGTCGACACCGGTATTCTCAGGCCGGAGCGCATTCAAGAAGCGGCTCTGCATGATGGGCTGCGCCTTTCTCCCGCTGAAGCCGAACAATGGTCGCAGCTTTTAGGTACCTGGGATTATCGACAGGAAATGATGCGAGCTCTCGCGCCGGGAAACACGTTGCGGGCAGACGTGCTGCCGCAGTTTGCCCGGCGGTTACTAGTCATGCAACGGTGCGAAGTGTCAACTATGTTCGAAGCTTACGGTTTTGAGCTTGTAACTCGCGGTTTCGGCGTCACGACCTGGGCGGCCTGGCGTGCTGTTTGCAAGTACAGATTCGTTGACCCGGATGCTCATCGCGGCGTTCATGCCAACTATGCGGAAAGGCTCCGCGGTTCGAAAGTGATTTTCATTCCGCAGGCAGACGCGGTTCTTTACTATTCTCCAGAATCGAGGCTGGGTCCGATGTAAAGCCTGAAGCTCCGCGTAGGAAACTGGGCTTCATGAACGGCGAGACCATATGTACCGCACCTACAGGCGACCGATGTGGCGAAGGGCCCGTCTGGGACGCGACTTACCAGGCGCTGTACTGGACCGACATTAACCGTTTCCTGATCCATCGCTTCGATGAACGCGAGCGAACGGTAAAGTTCTGGCTCTTCGACGAGCCCGTAACCGCGCTTGCGCTCACTAACCGGCAGGACACTCTTGCTGTTGCGCTCGGCTCTCGCCTGATCCTTTGGAATCCGGAATCCGATACGCGCCGTGACTCTAGCTTCCGTCTGAAAGGATGGCCGCGCGTGCGCTTGAATGATGGCCGGCCCGATCCGCGCGGCTCGTTCTGGCTTGGGTCGATGCGCAACAACGTCAACCCGGATGGCTCTTCGACCGAAGCGGGCGGCTTAGACGGCATCCTGATGCGTATCGATCCGGACGGTAGCGTCAGCGAGTGGAAGCGGGACATCGGGATCTCCAATACACTTGCCTGGAGTCCGGATCATTCGCGCTTTTACTTCGCCGACAGCTTGGCCAATCGAATCTGGTCTTACGAGTACGATTGTGCAACGGGCGCAATTTCCGGTGAGCAAGTTTTCTTCGATGGCTTCGAACGCGGCCTTCCCGATGGATCGGCCGTAGACAGCGAAGGCTGCCTGTGGAACTGCCGGTACGGCGGCGGGTGCCTCGTCCGCATCACGGCAGGGGGCAGAATCGATCGCATCATCGAAATGCCCGTTGCGAACATCACGAGTTGCACCTTCGGAGGAGCCGATTACAGAACTCTCTACATCACGACGGCTTCGGGCAGGGAGCGATTAAGCGGCGCACTGCTTGCAAGTCGAACCGAAGCGCCGGGACAGCCCGAAAATCGCTTTCTCGGGGCCTGACCCGGCCTCTACTCTTCCACTTCTTTGGCTGGCTTCGCACGGGAAACGCGCACCAGTTCGCCCTGAACCAGCGAATCGGGCGGATTCGCCACGATCATGGCGTTGTCCGGCAGCCCGGATAGTACTTCGATGGTGTTGCCGAAATCCCGGCCTACCGTCACCGGCCGCATGTCAATCTTGTTGCCGTCCACTACAACCGGCACACGCAAGCCTTCCGAGCGGAAGATGAGCGAGGTCGAGGGAATGATCAGCGTTGTGCCCTTGGAATGGATTTTGAAGTGAATTTCGGTGTAAGCGCCCGGCATCAGCAGGCCGGTCGTATTCACCACATCCACTTCCACCAGCAGCGTGCGCGTGTTCGGATCAATTGCATTTGCGGTGCGTACCAGCTTGCCGACAAAGCGGCGGCCGGGTAATTCGGGCAAGGTCAGGTCTGCCTCCATGCCAGGCAGCATGTCATGCGAGTACACCTGCGGCACTGGAATAAAAACACGCAATTTGTCGATCGCGGCCACGTGAAACAGCTCGCGCGCGGCGCCGCCCGCAGATCCTGAGTCGATCAATTGACCCAGATCTGTGTTGCGTGCGGTCACCACGCCATCAAACGGGGCATAGAGCTTCTCAAAATCTACCAATTGCTGCAGCCGCGCGACGTTCGCCTGCGCTGCTTTTACGGTGGCCGTCTGCGCAGCCGCATTCTGCACCGCATTGTCAACCTCCTGCTTGGCAACTGAATCCGTTTTGAGGAGGTCCACGTAGCGGTTGGCAGTAGTTTGCGCCAGCGCGAGGTTCGCCTGCGCCGTCGCCAGGTCATGCTGCGCCTGAGTCAACTGCTGGTCCACTTCGGGGCTCTCGATTTCAGCCAGCAGCTCACCCTTCTTTACATGCGAACCGATGTCGTGATACCAGCGTTTGAGATAACCGTTCGTGCGCGCGAAAATCGGGGCGTCAACGAACGCCTGTATATTCGCGGGGAGCACGACCTCTTCAGACGGCGCTTCGCGTTCGGGTCGAAACACGTTCACCACGGGCTCGGCCTCACGCTCCGTCTCGGCCCGCAGCGCCTTCCGCGCGCGTATGCGAGGAACGATGCCGGACGCGACCAAGGCTGCTACCAGGCAAAGCAGAACGACTACGACCAGCGCGCCGCGGACGCGCGTTTTTTGGGTCATGCTTTCCGCCGGTCGTGCAGCAGGCTGAAGAACGTCGGCACAAAGAAAAGTGTGGCGACGGTGGCAAACAGAAGGCCGCCGATAACCGCGCGCCCCAGGGGTGCATTCTGCTCGCTGCCTTCGCCCCACCCGAGCGCCATGGGCAGCATGCCGATGATCATTGCGAGCGCGGTCATGAGAACGGGCCTGAAGCGAGTGAAGCCGGCCAGCAAAGCGGCATCCGCCGCCGTGTCCATATCGGGCAACTGTTCCTTGGCAAAGCTCACCACCAGAATGCTGTTGGCCGTTGCCACGCCCATGCACATGATAGACCCGGTCAGTGCCGGAACGCTCACCGTTGTATGCGTCAGGAACAGGAACCAGACGATACCCGCGAGCGCGGCGGGCAACGCCGAAATGATGATGAATGGGTCAAGCCACGATTGAAAATTGATGACGATAAGCATGTAGACCAGGATGATGGAGAAGGCGAGACCGCTAATCAAGCCTTGGAAAGACGACCGCATCGTCTCGATCTGCCCGCGCACTACAACGCTCGACCCCCGCACCAGGTTTTTACGATCGCGCTCCGCGATCTCGTCGATCTGCCGGGCCACGCTTCCCAGGTCCGTATCCTGCACCGCGCCATAAATATCGATCACTGGGGCGATGTTGTAGTGGGACACTGTGGCAAGCCCGGTTCCGCGGCGAAGATTGGCCAGGCTCGCCAGAATCTGTGGTGAGCTGTTCGGAACTGTAATCGGTATATTGCGCAGATCCTGGAACGAATCCATTTGGTACTGCGGCGATTGCGCTGCGATGTTGTAACTCACGCCATTTCGCGGGTTGAGCCAGAAAGTGGGCGACGGTCTGGAAGCTTCCGCTGAGCGAAACCAGAATATTTCCCGCAATGTCTCGCGCGCTGTACCCGCTTTGGCTGGCCTTGGTCCGGTCCAGATCCACAAACAGTTTCGGTTGATTGAACGGCTGCTGCACCCGCAGGTCGGTCGTGCCGGGAATCATCTTGACCTGGTTCAACAGGGTATCGGCGAATACTCGATTTGCTTCCAGGTTGCGCCCGAAGATCTGGATGTCGATCGGAGCGGGCAATCCGAAATTGAGAATCTGACTGACAAGGTCCGCGGGCAAGAAGTAAAAAAGAACTCCGGGATACTGTCCGGGCAGCCTGCGCCTGAGCTCGCGAACGTATTCGTTTGTCGGCCGGTGTTCGGGTGATAACGAAACCAGGATGTCGCCGTCAGCCGGCCCGATCGTTCCATTGTTGCTGTAAGAAGTATTCGTGCCGCTATAAGGCAGCCCGATGTTGTCGAGAATGTTCACGAGCTCGTGGGGAGGAATTACCTCTCGAATGCTTCCTTCTACCTGGTCGAAGATCTTTGCGGTCTCTTCAATGCGCGTACCCGTGTGCGCCCGGACGTGCAGCCGGAATTGCCCGCTGTCGCTGGATGGAAAAAAGTCTTGACCGAGCCAGGGCGCAAGCCCGAAAGACGCGATGCAAACGAGAAAGAAACAAACCGTAAAGATGGCTCGATGCCGGATGCAAACCTGCAGCGCCGCTCGGTACCGGCCGCGAATTCTCTCAAAGCCGTTCTCGAAAGCCTGTTGCAGCCGCGTAAACGGGTTCCGCAGGTTGGCGTGAGCGAGCGCATCATGATGCGAGTGGCCCTTGAGAAGATACTTCGCCATGGTCGGCACGATGGTTCGTGACAGCACGTAGGAAGCGAGCATCGCAAAAGACACCGCTTCAGCGAGCGGCACGAACAGGTAGCGCGCGACGCCTGTCAGAAAGAACATCGGCACGAAAACAATACAGATACTTAGCGTCGATACCAGCGCGGGCACGGCGATCTGTGCCGCGCCGTCAAGAATCGCCTGCTCGATCTCTTTCCCCATTTCGAAGTTTCGATTGATGTTTTCAATCTCGACCGTGGCATCGTCCACCAGGATGCCGACAGCGAGAGCCAGCCCGCCGAGCGTCATGATGTTGATGGTTTCGCCGAGCGCGCTCAAGGCAAACAGAGAGCACAGAATCGATAGCGGAATCGAGATCGCGATGATCAGCGTGCTCCGCCAGCTTCCCAGGAAGACCAGAATCATCACGGCAGTCAGGCAGGCAGCGATCACCGCCTCGCGTACCACGGCGCTGATAGAAGCCCGCACAAAGATCGATTGGTCGGCAATGGGAGTGATCCGCAGCTCCGCGGGCAGTGTCGCCGCAACCTGGGGCAGCATCTTGCGAATGCTCGCGATGATATCGAGCGTGGAGACGTCGCCGGATTTTAAAACTGTCATCAGCGATCCGCGCAGACCGTCAGAACGGACGATGTTGGTTTGCGGCGGATAGCCATCCCTCACGTGCGCAACATCGCGGACATAGATCGTGGTGCCGTTCAGGCTTCTGATCGGCAGATCGTTGAGTTCCGCCACGTTTTGGGGGCTGCCGTTGATCTCTACCTGATATTCGAGCGGGCCTATTTTCGATGTGCCGCCGGGCAGAATGAGGTTTTGATTGCCAATGGCGTTGACTACATCGGAAGGGCCCAGTCCCTTCGCTTGCAGCCCTGCGTGTCCAGGTCCACCATTATTTCGCGCTGTTTACCGCCGTACGAGTACGGTATAGCGGTGCCCGGAATAGTGACAAGCTGCGTGACGAATAAAGTTCTGGCCAAGATCGTTGAGCTGCTGCTCGCTCAAACCTTGTCCAGAAAGCGCCAGCTGAATAATAGGAACGGTCGACGCGTTGTAACTGATAATCAGCGGCGGCGTGGTGCCGGAGGGAAGCTGCTTGAGCTGCGTCTGTGAGATTGCGGTGACTTGGGCGATTCCCGCATACAAATTCGCGTGCGGTTGGAAGAAGATCTTTACGACCGCAATTCCATCCATCGACTGCGATTCAATGTGCTCAATGTTATTTACGGTCGTGGTCAGCGCGCGCTCCGTGATGTACACGATCCGGTCTGACATGTCCTGCGCCGAAAGACCCGCGTACTGCCAGACCACGCTGACTACGGGAATGTCGATATTCGGAAAGATATCCGTCGGCGTCCGTGAGATCACGACCGGCGCGAGGATAAACAGCATCAACGAAAGAACAACGAACGTGTACGGTCGCCGAAGTGCCAGGCGAACGATCCACATATGAACTCCCTAAATTTTAATCCGTTAGTTAAGGTGTCGCGCGCATCCGCGACTTGCGGATTGGCGGTCTCCGCGACCAGACCGTTACGACATTAAGTCCAATTATGGACCATGGGTTTTTTGAATGCGACCGTAATTGGTGTCTGCGAAGTTATGCTTCGGCTGCCTGCCGTTGAGAGGAACCCGTTCGACCCGAGCGGCTCTTCCGGATCCAGTTATAGATCGAATACCCACTTCCGGCGAAGCATACAAGAATGAACCCGATCATCACCTCCTGAAAGATATCTGAATTCGCCAGCGGATGATCACCCGTCCGAAGCGGATGGCGAGCGCCCCAGCACCAGGAAGCGCACGGCGCGGCACGCGGCAACCACCAGCAACAGTTTGCGCCGTGGATAATCGAGCGCGCTGTTCACACCCACTACCATGGTGAAGGGAAAGGGCGGAGGAGCCAGACATCCCAGTGCAAGGGCGATGCGCCGCGCTTTCCGATCTTGCCTTTCAGGTACTCGAATCGGCGATTGCCGGCCACTTTGCGGATGCCTTCTTCGCCTAATTTGCGCGCGATCAGATCCAGTAAGAACACACCGGCGGTGGACCCGCAAACGGCAGCCAGCACGTAGAACAGATATCCTTGGTGATGCTGGGCGACCAGTGCGACAACCAGCAGATCGTTCCCGAATGGCAGGAACAGAAACGAGGAATCAAGCACTCCCATCACCACCGGCCCGAAATAGCCGAGATGAAACAGGAAGCGCAGCAGGTGATGGAAAAAGCTGGACACGTATTGTTGAGCGCCTTTCCTTAACCAAGCCCCGCCACTGTAAGATGCGAGCGGACCTCAAAGGTTGCTGTGATAACGTTGCTAATTCTGGAGCTGATCGTATGAAGTTATCGCCGCGAACTATTGCTTTCCGGCGCGGCTCTTCAGCCGCAGCCTGTTTGGACATACCCCTCCCGCCAAGGCGCAGAATGAGAATGCTTCCACCGGAAAGCTTCCTCCAAACCGGATGGCGCACGTGCTGGTGATCGGGGCGACCAAGGGCTTCGAGCACGATTCGGTTCCCAATGCGATGGCGACCATCTGGCGATGGGTCATGATACGAAGCTCTGGGAAGCGACGCTCCGCACCGATACCGAACTGATTACAAAGAAGGACACGAAGAGAGCGAAATCGCAAAAACCTGAACTATTTCGACGCGCTGGTGTTCGCGAGCACGACCGGCGAACTGGATCTGCACCGACGACCAGAAGACCGACATGATGTCGTTCATCAAGGAGGATGGAAAAGGTTTCGTGGGCATTCACGCCGCGCTGGATACGCAATTATAAATGGCCGGAATACGGCGAAATGATCGGCGGCTGGTTCGACCAGCATCCCTGGATGACGTTCAACGCGCCGATCATCGTCGAAGATCCGAATTTTCCGGCGGTCCGGCATTTCCCGCACGAATTCGTAAAGCGCGACGAGATCTACCAGCCGAAAGACTGGTCACGCGACAAGGTGAACGTGCTGTTGAGCCTGGATGCTTCGAAGCTCGATTACAATAATCCTCGCGTTCACCGCACCGATCACGATTTTGCGGTCGCGTGGTCCAAGATGTACGGCAAAGGCCGCGTGTTTTATTCGACGCTCGGGCACACAAAGGAGTCTTGGGACGATCCGGACATCAGAAGATGTATTTCGAGGCGATCAAGTGGGTGCTGGGCATGACGGAAGGCAGCACCGCATCGCACCCGAAGCCGGCGGCATGTAGACGTCCGTTAGCTGAGCTGCACCAGATCGGAAGCGACGCGCTTCAACTGTCCGCAGGCCGCGAAGATATCCCGCCCGCGCGGCTTCCGCACGAAGCACGGAACGAGCGCCGCACGAATGTGCTGGAAGCTGGCGACGCGTTCCGGATGCAGGCGTTTCGAACGGGATGCCCGGGCCGGGATTCAGCGCGATCAAGTTCACTTTGCAGTTCAGATGTGCGAGCAGCCGCACGACGCGCCGCGCATCGGCATCGGTATCGTTTACGCCTTTCAGCAGCACATACTCGAAGGTCAGCTTTTCCCACGGCCGCAGCGGGTACGCCTTGCACGCGTCCATCAGATCGCGCCAGATGATACTTGCGCGTGATGGGCATCAGCTCGCGCCGCTGTTCTTCGGTCGAGGCGTTCAGCGAAATGGCGAGTTTGGGCCGGACCTCGGCGCGTCCGAGCTCCTCGATTTTCGGCACAATTCCCGAGGTCGAAACGGTGATGCGCTTCTGGGACATGCCGATGCCGTTCTTGATCCGTCAGCAGGCGGGTCGCCTTCAGCACGTTCTCCAGATTCAGCAGCGGTTCGCCCATGCCCATCATCACGACGTTCATGCGGCTGTCGGTCGGCCTTCAAGTCGTTCTCGCGCGCAACGTAAAGAACCTGGCCCACGATCTCGCCCGCCGTCAGATTCCGCTCCAGACCCATCAGCGCGGTCAGGCAGAACTTGCAATCGACCGGGCAGCCGACCTGGCTCGAAATGCAGATCGTGTCGCGGCGCTCTTCCGGCATGAGCACGGCTTCAACCGTGCGATTATCCTCGAGCCGCAGCAGATAGCGGCGCGTGCCGTCGCTCGAGTCGAATCGGTGTTCGAGCCTCGGGCAGCCCTACGCATGGTGGCTGTAAGTAGTTGATTTCGAAGGGCTTGTGGTAAACTGGAAATTTCCGACAAATTCGCCACTTGTTTCCGGTACAATGCGTCATATAGTTGTCGGGCGCGGTAAGTAGGCTGCTCTGGGCCGAGCAGACTCTCGTAGATCGGCAGATCTCCATGCCGACCAGCGTTTGGCCCTCAAGTGCTTGCAGCATCTAGTTTTAGTGTATCAGTCGTGCACTCGGAAAGGTGTATTAGCATATGGTTCTTAGCAAGCCCTCACGTTCGCGCAAATCGAGCGGGCCACTCTCCCAACGGGATCCGCATCGTCACGGAGGCGATGCCATACGTGCGTTCGGTTTCGCTGGGCGTCTGGATCGGCAGCGGTTCGCGGATTGAACGCGGTCCGGAAAACGGCCTTTCGCATTTCATCGAGCACATGGTGTTTAAGGGCACCAAGCACCGTTCGGCCGAGGACATTGCGCGCTCGGTCGATTCGGTCGGCGGCGGCCTGGATGCGTTCACCAGCAAGGAACTGGTCAGCTTCAATACCAAAGTCATGGATGAGCACCTGCCGCTTGCGCTTGACATCCTGGCCGATCTGGTTTTGAATCCGCTGTTTCGCGAAGAGGATATCGAAAAGGAAAAGGGCGTCATTCTCGAAGAAATCAAGATGGAGGCGGACCAGCCGGAATTCGTGCTGCACGAAACCTTCATCAGCAACTTCTGGAAAGGGCACGGGCTCGGCAAGCCGATTCTGGGCACCAAGGAAACGGTGAAGAAGTTCGGGCAGGAGATGCTGTTCGATTACTACAACCGCGTCTATTCGCCGCGAAACATCCTGATCACGGCGGCCGGCAATCTGGATCACGACGAAATCGTTCGGCTGGTCCAGGAGCAAATTCGCCGGCCTGCGACCGATCGGCGAGACCTGCCGATTGACAGCGTTCCCAACCGCACGCGCCGATCGTTCTGAAGAAGAAAGAATCACTCGAGCAGGTGCATATCGCGATGGGCGTGCCGGCTTATCCGCTTGCGCACGAGCTGCGCTTCCCGCTGTACGTGCTGAATACGGTGCTCGGCGGCGGCATGAGTTCGCGGCTTTTTCAGAACATTCGCGAAAAGCAAGGGCCTGGCCTACGCCGTCTATTCGGAGCTGAATCTGTTCAGCGATACCGGCTGTTTCACCGTTTATGCCGGAACCGCCGTCGAAACGCCGAAGCAGGTGGTGATTCGGTGATGCAGGAGTTTCGGCAGCTTGAAGGACGAGCTGATCGGCGAAGACGAATTGCGGCGCGCCAAGGATCATCTGAAGGGCTCGCTGATGCTGAGCCTCGAATCCACCTCGAGCCGGATGTCGAATCTGGCGCGGCAGGAGCTCTATTTCGACCGCTTCATCTCGCTCGACGAAATGCTCGAAAACATCGAAGCGGTGACCCGCGAGGAAGTTCAAGGCATCGCGCTGGGAGTTTTCACCACGGAGAACATCGCGCTGGCGATGCTTGGGCGTCTCGGCGGCGTCGAGATTACTCGCGACAAACTCGTCTGCTGATTTGGGAAAAGGCTAAGCGGTTAGCGCAGGTGACAGGCTGTTCAAATCCACGCGGATTGTGTGGGCAGTCAGTTAATTAGCGACGTACAGTACGAATAGTTCATTACTCAGTCGCTAGCTTTTGGAGTTTGTGCAGTTTTTATTGGCAGGGTATCTGTGCGGTAGGCCACTGGGTTTTGGCCTTCGATTTGAGTGTACGCGTCGCCGCAGCCTGACGGTGGGGAAAATGGCGTAGGGCGATCATGACCGTGCGCGTCGATTCTTCCTCGACTAACTGTGCGTAGTAGATCTCACTGATGGTGTCATCCAGGATCACCAGCAAATCGTAATGGCGATCGTCGGATGACCAGCGATGCTTGCTGCCGTCGATATGCAGCAGCATGCGCGGTTTGGCGGCCCCGTTTAAGCGTTAGATCTGCCGTCACCGCTGGTCACAATTCAAACCCGGAAGCTTACATTCCAAGTGGCACACGGTCAGGGGCAGACCACCCACTGATGGAAGACTAACAGTCGAAGGCGGGAGCGCGCCAGTACGAAGTGTTGGACTTGCGGGCTAAACGGTCAGACACTGTGAGTCGACGACGCCTACCAGGGACAACGACAGCGTTGTCACTCACAGCGCGCATTTGCGGCCGGCTGTTTTCCGTACAACCCAACTGGTATCACGGTACAACTTGTCAGGCATTCCAAATGCCTCGGCGACTGCTTTGATGACACTCGGCCAGTGCGGACTGTAATTATGACCACCAATGTGGCCCCCAACTTTTACTTTAGGCCACCAGCGGCGGATGTCGTTGCGCACGACTTCATGGGAATGGAGAGAATCTATGTAAACGAAATCCACCGAAAAATCCCCGAATACGCCTGCTAAGTCGTTACTTCTCCCACGAATTTTGATTACATTGTGGCTCTGGGCCAAAGCTGCATCGAAAAGAACCTCGACCTTGGACATCTCTTCATAATGGAATTGCGAATCTATCACTGAACCCGTTTCAACTAAGCCGTCGATCCAGGGATCGATACAATATAAGGTGCTAGCGTATCGAGCGATTATCGTTGAACTCTCTCCCATGTAACACCTATCTCTACCACCTTGTCGTTCTTGCTTATGGTGTCCACGCAAAGTTCCTCGAGGCCCATTAGGTCGACCTCACCGTTGCGCATAGGGATTATGGCCATCGTTAACTTCCTATGTTGGGTAGAGCTTCGGCAATCCTGTCAAATGGCATGCCGAGATTCTTGGCCAGGGCGACAGCGAACATCGCAGCATGGTCCGTGCGCAAGGCGTAGGAATGTCGCAGCGGCACAAAAAGTGACGCTGAAAGCCGGAGGATCTTATCTGCTTCGTATACAACGACACACTGATCCGCCGGCCGGTTGCAGGATCCAGTGCTGTCCCTCCCCCGCCAACATGCTCCCTTACTAGCTTGTGTAGCGGGTTGCACGTCACGTAGCAAACCCGACTTCGAGCTGCGCATATGCAGCTGTTCGTCAGCATTAATGACCTCGAGGTCCGCCATACTGCCGCAGTTGTCGAGATCTTCGGCCTGAGTCCGCCAAGCATCAATGCAGCCGGAAGTCGCGAGATGGGCGTTGTTACTCAACCTTGCCGATATGTTACGGTCTAAGTCGTTTGAATAGCTTTCCATTCCGGGCAGAGGCGAAGTTTCTATTATCGCCACATCGACCGGCATCATCAGCGCTAACTTCACAGAACTGTTCAGATCTTCGGCTCGAATAAGGAACCCGTTCATCCACGCGCCGTCGTGGGTTGCGCGTCCTACGAGATGCCCGTTCTCTTTCAGCAGGTCAGCCAACATCTTTGCCGTCGCTCTTGCCTGATACCCGGATCCGAACAAGGAGATGATCGGGATGGTTTTCGGACGCTCCGCAGGAAATAACATGTCTATAATCGGTCCCGCGACGTCCCGACCGGATCCCTTGACCGGCATTAAATGCATACGCAATCCGGGAACGAATTTACTTCGCAGATAGCACCGCCGGTCTGCCAATAAGGCTGTCGGACCCCTTTCGCTATAAAATCCACTCCGCCAATATCCAGCCCGACTGCGTTCACTGCGCGGACAGCCAAGTCACGGTTGTCAGGATGGACCGCATCGGTGACATCGATCGCGGTACCACCTTAGAAAGGTTCGCTGTCAACCGCAGGAATAAAACGCCCCGCCTGCGGCACAGTCCGTAAGCTGTCGCCGCTCCGTTCCAGCGCGTTCTCAGCCTCGGAATCGAGTCCAGCGAAGTAAGTACGTTTCCGTGCCCTTTACTTCGCCGAGGATCGCCTGTCGCAATCTGTACTAAGTCGGCGATGGTGTGTAGACCGTCGCCGATAACATGCCCGGGAACACGATGAGAAGCCGCTATGAAGGTGCCGTTGACTATCAGCATGCGAAAGTCCTCGCCCACAATGTTGGCCTCGGCGACAACGCATTCGTTGTACTGCTTTGCCTTATGGAAAGCCGCTTCAATTTGGAACCTGGTCCTAAGTCCGGTGGACACGCCGTTTCCGTGATTACCAAAGCGAGGTTTTATTACAATGGGGTAGCCAATCGTTTCAGCGGCCCACAAAACTTCTTGCAGCGTGTGCGCCACACGTTGTGTGGGAACCGGGCAACCAAGCGACGACAAAATGCGATTCGTATTGGCTTTGTCGGCTGCCGTGTCTACTGCAATCGGGGATGTTTCACTGGTTTGCGTTCCGCAGAGACGCCGCTGGTAGCGTCCATATCCAAGCTGAATCGAATCTTCATCCACTCGGAACCATTGAATTCCGCGGCGTTCGGCGGCTTTGATCAGGGCTGCCGAGCTGATGCTGAAGCGGCTTTCTGCGGCGTATTGAACGAGATCTAAGATGGCCTGATCAAGCTTCACTGTCGGGCATCGTCACACCAGAGAAATACAACATATCCATGCGCGATAAGAAGTAAAACTCGCGTCAGATCATTCGATTGGAATGACTGTGCCACTCTCATCGGATGAGTCGAGCCGCAAAATGTTTTGCACTACGGTCTCGCTGCTAATAACTCCAGGGAAGCTGGTTGCCGAGGACAAATGCAGTTCACACGAATGCCGTAACGGCCATACTCTTCAGCCATATGGCAAGAGATGTGGTTGAGTGCCGCCTTCGCCGCCCCGTAGAGGACCTGTCCCCTTCGATAGATGGGCCGGACGCCCGAAATGCTGGAGACGTTCACGAGATTACGTCGATGGAGTCGATTCTCTTCCCTGTTATGCTGCCAGAAAGCATTTAGGACTTTGGCGGCAAGCCGCGCAGGGAGCGAACAAATTTGTTTCAAACTGACGTCCGGCGCTGGCTAAGAAGGACTCATCGAGACAACTTCCAAAGTTGTACATAACGGCGGCATTGATTAGTAAGTCGACAACACCGAAATGCCAGTAAATAACGTCGATGATTCTTGCTACGTCGTTTTCCCGGGTAATGTCGGCTTGCAACGAGAACGGGATATGTTGATACGGATAACCATCCACCATCTTGAGGGGGTCGAAGTCGACCTCGTGCTGTAGGGTCCGGAACGGAGAGTGATTGCGATAGACCGCGATGACCCGGTAGCGAGGCAGAAGCGCGAGCATAATGGCGGTGCCAAGTGTCCCCGCGGATCCGGTCAGCAGGCACACGCGAGGAGGGAGGCCGTTGCTAGTTTCCATGGCTCCACCCTATGATGCTCGCCTCCCCCATCTACGTGTGACCGTTGACTTAGGACGGTGCAACCACATTATCACCGAGTGACGAGGTTTTCTATTGCTGATAAAAGAATGAAAAGAGTAAGGTGTGCATTCGAACAGCAGGAGTGAGTTGTCGAGAGGTGCGACCTTCACCGTTGGATGTTCGACATCCGCGTGTAAATCGGAATAAAGACCCGTTTCCCCACCATCTCCCGGTTGCCAGCGGCCGTTATTTATATAGAAAAGCACAGCTACTGCCCGGATGCATTCCCTAACTGGCACCATCGCTCCCCTGCCAGTTTCGTAATCACAGATCCTCCAATTCGCGATGTTGATGCCGTCGGGTAAGGGATTATCCACGAAGAATCCGGGGTTCAAATCGTTGTGGATGTGACCGCTCTTCCCGCCGGGTAGGTGTGAGTGGAGGACGACATTGATATCGCCGGTCGCGTCTACTCCTGAAGCCGAGGCGATGAGGTCGTGCCAGGCTCTGGAAGCGAATAGCCGTAAGGGATCTGAGGACGATAATTCATCGATATTCAATGAGTACGCGTCATAGCCAGAAATACGGCGCGAAAGGCAAGCGGGCTCATGGCGCTCGAAATACCCGCGCCCGAGAATCCCGCTGTGACTTGCAGCCAGTTGCTCATACAGCTCCGCATTGAATACGTCTCTGGCGACGCAGTGAGGAAAGGGATGAGTACGCAATATCCAAGGCCTCCCTGACAGGAGCGGCTCCAGGTGCGCGAGTTCCGTCAGATCTGCTCTTGACATAGCTAGACCGATGTGGTAATCATAACCTACTATCAACCATCCCTAAATCAACATCACAGGCCGCGAAAGGAGTTCCTCGATGGCACTAAGCGATGTGAAGCTGATATTGGCAAGAGCGCTCTACGACGACAATTTCCTGAAGAAACTATACACTCATCCGGAAAGTGCGCTGCAGGGCTACAATTTGGCACCGGCCGAGCGTCGTGCACTCGCGGCGCGAGACCAAGCGACACTCGGGGCTTTGTTGCAGTCATTACTTCGACCTACCCGACCGGTCGAAGATGGAGGACCGGGTGATGGTCCAGGACCGGGTGATGGTCCAGGACCCGGTGACGGTCCGGGACCAGGCGACGGACCGGGTCCCGGTGACGGACCAGGACCAGGTGATCGACCAGGACCAGGTGATGGACCAGGACCTGGCGATGGGCCAGGGCCTGGCGATGGGCCAGGGCCGGGACCAGGACCGGGACCGGGACCAGGACCGGGACCAGGCGGGCCCCTAATTCTGGTTGTATTGGCTGTCATCGCGATCGTCGCTTATGCTCTGGCGTTGGATCCTACCCGGGCGGGTCAGCTACAGGCTCGTTTCCCGCAATTACAATCCGAGCTGGAACGCCAAGCCCGCGACATCTTGAATTCCAGCGGTGCAGAACGCCTGCGCCGGTTGGAAGCCTTCTTTGCATTTCTACGCACGCAGAAGCTGCACGACTGACCAAGGCTGCGAAAATGGCGGGATCAATGTCAGAAGGGTCGAAACCCGAATACGACATCTATGTAGTCGGATTGGGGATTTGCACGAGTCGCCATATTACGCGGGAAGTGGAAGAAGCGATACGGAAATCTTCCAGTGTTTACTATGTTGCGGCTGCGCCATCGGTAGATGCCTATTTACGTTCGCTGTGCGAGCGTGTAATCGATCTGCACAGCCTATACGGGGAGAATCAGGATCGGCTGACTACCCTATGACAAGATGTCGAGTACGGTCATTGATGCGGCACTTGAAAATCCCCCGGTGACGTTTGCTGTCTACGGGCATCCTCTTATATACGCTTATCCGCCGCAGCAAGTTCTATTTGCAGCGAAGTTCTGCGGATTGCGCGTGCGAGTTATGCCTGGCATTAGCGCGCTGGACATGATGTTCGTAGATCTCAGACTCGATCCGTCGATCCAAGGCCTCCAAATGTATGAGGCCACCGAAATGATGATTCGCAAGAGGCCGTTGCTGCCCGATGTGCCCTGCTTTCTTTGGCAGATCGGAAGCGTGGAAACCAATCTGTTCTCTCGGGCAACGAGTAAGCCGCAGCGCTTCGAGCGCCTGAAGAACTATCTCCTGCAGTTTTATCCGCCTGACCATCAGGTGACGACAGTCTACTCAACGCCTCATGAGGCGCTAGAGTCTGTGCTGACCACCTTCTCGCTGCGTGATATCGAGGAACGAGCACCGGAGCTGCATCAGTCTTTAACGCTCTATATTCCGCCCGTAACCGTTCGGGAGGTTGCAGACGAAGCTATGGTCGATCGGCTTACCGACGCTGAATATCTCAACACCCTGGTAATTTCGACATAACAGAGTTACATACAGGTCGAATATGGCATGCAGCGCAAGCCTGCGGTCGGCTATTCTGTCTTCGTCTTTGAAACTTTTCCAGGGATTTGACCAGTCCGGAGGGCGCTTCGACTGGATGATGGATCTTCGGGAAGCGCTTTTGCAACCTCCGCTTCTGCAACAGATAGCCTGCCTCCTATGGCCTCTTATCCGGCCCTACAAACCGAATCGGATTGGCGGCCCGACAATGTCGGCAGATCAGCTTACAATTGCCTTGCTCTTTGAAGCAATGCGCGACGGATATCGGGCTCAAGGTTTTTCGATGAGGAAAGCGCAAAAAGCGTACGGTCTCCGGAAATTGATTGAGGGCCCAGAAATCATACCTGGGGAGCGTGTCGTCATTGTCGACGATCTGTTGAGCTCAGGACATAGCCTCTTGCGCGTTGCCAAGACAATGCGAGCTTTGGGAGCCAATGTCGTCGCTGCTGTTGTTGTAATTGACTTTGAACGGGATGGTAGTCAGGAATTGCAGACTGTCGGTGTGCCGGTTAAGGCGCTGACCTCGCTATCTGAATTAGGCGTCATTTCGCGAAGCGGGTC
Source organism: uncultured Acidobacteriaceae bacterium (assembly GCA_963846185.1). GTDB lineage: Bacteria > Acidobacteriota > Terriglobia > Bryobacterales > Bryobacteraceae > Bog-105. The sequence continues at coordinate 100,845 of CAWJVA010000016.1, forward strand.
GCAGTCTGCGAACAAAGTGTGGCAATACGGAGCATTGAATGTCGGGTCGTATACAGCGCCCCAGTCTGCGCCAGTACTTGCCCAGGATCAGATTGTGGTCGGAGCAGATCTTGGTTTTGTAGTAGCCCTAAACATGCAAGGCGAGGAACTCTGGCGTGTGACAACCGACGAGCATGTGCGCGGCGTTCGAGGCGCGGTTGTCACTGCAAAGGAGCGCATGTTTTTCGGGGCGCACGATGGCGCCTTGTATTGCACGACAACGGCGGGCGACTTGGTGTGGAAAGTGAAATTCGGCGACTGGATCAGCGTTCCTCCGGCATTTGATGCGATCCACGACGTCCTATATGTGGCGGTCAATTTCATAAATAACTACGGCGAGTGCATTGCAGTTGACGCGATGACTGCTATTCCTCGCTGGCGGTTCGGCATGCGGTCTTTTGTGCATTCTTGGCCCGCGTTGATATGCGGAAATTCGTCCGTGATTGTTGCGTCGAACACGGGTGAAATCGTGCGTCTTGCGTGTGAAGCGGGGCGGGCAGAATGGCGTCACGATGTGGGTGCGTCGATAAAAGGGCGCATGGTATGTAATCGGACACATTGTTATTTCGGCGCATTTGATGGGAATGTCTACTGCATAGATATTGAATCGGGAGAGGAGGCCTGGCGGAGGCGATTAGGCGATTGGCTGCTGTGCCTCCCGGCCGCGACGGGAGATGCCATCATTGTCGGCGGACAGTCACATGTGTTTCGGCTTCGTGCTGCAGATGGTGCGATCGTATGGGTTCGAGCCACGGAGAGCCGAGTTTGCGGGATCGCCATCTCAAAAGACGAATCGCTGTGCGTGTGTGGCTCCGAGTCGGGGGTCTTGTTCGGCCTGGAGGCCGAGAGTGGCCGCGAGATCTGGCATTACAGGGTCGGACATGCGATCAGAACGGTTCCTCTGATACATCAACGTTACTGCATTTTTCCTGCCTACGATGGCCTCCTACACTGTATTGAGATGCCGCTGGACGCCCAAACGTGCTGTCGGTCCGTGAACGCGAAAGCGACTTGAGCGGAAATCAATGGATTCAGGTTTGAGAACTTGTTGCAAGGCGACACAAGATACGCGCGACGTTGCCGTTGAGTGTGGCGACAAGCAGAGCGACCGGACAAGGGCTACCGGCGGATTGAAGCGCCTCAGCAGCGCCATGCCTGTGGAAGCCGGTCGTTTAGGAATACTCCTCATTCAATTCCCGTGGTCGCCTGAAAATCGCGAGTACCTTATTGACTTGCAAAAGCACTTTCGCGAATATCCGCTCGTTGTTGAAGTGCGGCACGCAAGTTGCCTGGACGAGCACATTCTCGATTTGCTGAGTGAGCTCGGGGCCGGCATCTGCAATATCGACCAGCCGTTATTCGGCGATCCATCAAACCGGCGGCGCATGTCACTGTGGCTCTCGGTTACGTCCGGCTTCATGGTCGTAATTACAAAAAGTGGTTTTCTAAGGACGCGACGTAAGGGAAAGATACGACCGTTTATATTCTTTGGATGAATTGGACCCATGGCTGGCGAGAGCGAAACAGATTGCGGAATAAGGTGCACGGAACTCGCCGGGGGAGCCGCCCAAGAGCATTCTCTGACGGTACAGGGTGGGCATCATTTCACACGCTTAAAGCAGCTAGATACCCTTGCCAGCGACGCCAACGTAGACGTGGGCTTTATGGGCCCGGCTACTGACACTTGTTCTTTGCCAAGAACCAACCCTGGAAATCGGCTCCAATACAAACGTCAGAACGGACCATACAAGCTCGTAATGATCGCGGACGGCGATAACAAACTGCCGTACGGCAATCTGTCGCCTGGAAGCGGAAAAAATCTGGCCATCCAAATCAATTGACATCGAGGCGCCTGGCAGTGCTGGTATCGACCGATGTTCAACGTTCCAGGTCTTTGAGCTTGCTCTCGAGGAAGCTCAAAGAGCGCTGAAGCAGTTCCCGATATTTCGGATTGCTCGCCGCGGCGATATCCTGCAGCACTCTCGTGCGCGAAAGTTCCAGGCTTTCCCGCTCCCGCTCGAGTGCAATTTCTTCGGGCGTCCGCTGCGGGCGGCTGGCGGAGGGCCGTTCTGCGGCGGCTTCGATCTGTGATTCAATCTCCTTGCTTTCCCAGCCGCGCGCCACGCCTTCAGCTTGCCACAAATGCGCCCAGCTTCTGGTGAGCTAATCCCCGGTCAGCAGCTTTTCCAACTTCTCTAGCTGCGGCTGCCGTCCCAGCACGATGAAGTAATCGCCGCCGGAGATCTGTGTTGCTGGACTGGGGTTAAAGACCATTTCGCCATTCGCTTTGCGAATCGCCAGAATGATCAGGTCGCTCTCACCGGCGGTAATGATCGCGCTTAGCGGCTTGCCGGCCGCGATGCTGCCAGGCGCTACCCATACCTGCTCCGTCATGATCCGTGGACCAACAGCGCTCGTCGCAAAATCGAAGAACTCGACGACATGCGGCCGGACCAAGGCGTGAGCCAGACGGTGCCCCGCCATCGTGTAAGGCGCAAATACCGTGTCCGCCCCCGCCCGCCGCAGCTTCTCGCCCGCTTCTTCTTCAGAGGCACGTGTCACCACTGTCAGGTTTGGATTAAGCGTCTTCGCAGAAAGAATGATGAAGAGATTCTCGGCATCGCTCGGCAGCGCGGCTATGAGCCCTCGCGCCGAAAGCACACCGGCTTCTCGCAAAGAATCATCGCGCGTAGCATCCGCTACCACGGCCAGCATGCCGGCTCGCATCGCGCGGTCGACGCGCTCTTCGCTACGATCCACCACCAGGAACGTTTTCTTCGCCCGCTTCAATTCCAATGCGGCGTTTCGCCCCACGCGCCCGAAGCCACAAACAATGAAATGATTCCGCAACTGATCGATCATGCGTTTCTTTCTGCGCTTTCCAAAACGCTCCTGCAGTTCGAGTTCGATAATAGTCTGCGTCATCGTGCCCAGCGCGACTAACATTGCGCTGACGCCGAAGAAGATCAGGAAAGAATTGAAGACTCTTCCAGCTCGGCTGAGCGGATGGATTTCCTGGTAGCCCACCGTCGTAATCGTGGTGAGCGTCATGTAGAAGGCATCGAATAACGGGTATCGCTCGATGATCCGGAAGCCCGCCGTGCCGATTGAAAGGATCAGCCCGATGAGTACCGCAATCCGGATGATCCGGGTTCTGACGCGGTTTTTCATGGCTGAGAATCTGTGCGCGTCATCGAAAGTCAGAATCCAGGCGGGCGATCCGCCGCGACGGCAAAGCTGCGCTCCAGCGCGATTCCGGCCCGCCCCAGCCTGCCTTCTTCAAACAGGCGGCCAATCAGCGTTACACCATGCGGAACGCGACGCGGTGGATTGAAGCGCGGTAAAGGGTGGTTCGGATCAGGAGCCCAATCACTGCGAGCTTGCGAGACTTCAATGAATCCCGCGCGCAGCGTGAGCGACGGATGGCCTGTGAAGTTGGTGATCGTGAGCATCTCATCGCGCAGTGAAGGCACGAGTAGCAGATCAACTTCAGAGAACACGCGCGCCATCTCAGCCGCCACTTTCCGCCGCAAACGATCTGCCTGCACGAAATCCACGGCTGAAAGGAAACGCGACTGGCGGAAGGTGTTCGGCCAGGCATCCGGCACCTGCATTTTGAGCTGATCGATTGCGCGAGTCAGAGTCAGTTCCTCAAACGCTGCCGCGCTTTCAGCGAACAGAATCACTTCGAGCGAATCGTAGGGCCAGTCAGGAATTGAGACTTCCACCGGCTTCATGCCGACTTTTCGGACTGTCTCGAGCGCGGCGCGGTCCACGTCAGTTGCCGGGTCCTCTTTCATCCACTTTGGAAAATAGCCGACGCGCAGCCCTTGTACGCTCTCCGCTGCATCGAAATCCAGCTTGCTGGGGACGCTCGCGACGTCGCCCGCATCCGGGCCCGTGATGGCAGCCAGCGCGAGCAGTGTATCCTCGACGCTTCGCGCCATTGGGCCAAGCTTATCGAGCGACCAGCATAGTGTCATGGCACCCGTTCGCGCAACACGGCCGTATGTTGGACGCAAGCCGGTAACGCCGCAGCGCATGCTGGGGCTCACGATGCTGCCCCCCGTCTCGCTGCCGATCGCGAAACCGACCAGGCCGGCAGCTGTAGCCGCGCCAGGACCCGCGCTCGATCCGGAGGAACCTTCCTCGAGCAGCCACGGATTCTTTGTCTGACCGCCGAACCACACATCATTGAGTGCCAATGCGCCCAAGCTGAGCTTTGCCACCAGAACAGCGCCCGCCGCATTCAAGCGGTTCACCACCGCTGCATTCTCTTTCGGGATTCGATTCCGATACGGCTCTGCTCCATAAGTGGTCGGAATGCCGGCTGTGTCCAGCAGATCCTTGGCGCCCCACGGAATGCCGTGCAGCGGACCGCGATAACGCCCGCGAGCAATTTCCGCATCTGCCTGCTTCGCCTGCTCGAGAGCGAGATCCGCGGTCAAGGTAATGACGCAGCGCAGCTTCGGATCGAACTCGCGCAGCCGGTTCAAGTAAATTTCGGTCAGGCGCTGCGACGTGAGCTGGCGGCTCTCGACCCACTGCGAGAGATCGCTTACCGGCGAGAACGCGATGCCGGCGTCATCGTTCGGCAGCGGCTTGGCAGCCGTCTGCGTGCGGACGAAGCGGTTTTGTTCGGGGCCGGTGTTTGGATAAAACTGTCCGGGGTCGCAGCGCGAGTAAGGCGCCAGCGTGTCTTCGAGTGCTACTTTGCGCGGACCCGTACGCCGCTCAAGCAGCGGAGCCATCGACACTCGCCAGTTTCCGGCAGCTTGCGCCAGCTCGCTCGCAGTCAATTCGACCTGAACGAGCTTCTCAGCTTCGACAAATGTGTTGGGCGAAACCTCGGGACCGGCTGCCGGAGCTGTGCCGAATGCGGGTGGCATGCCCGGCGGCGGCGCGCCCGGTGTCTGCTGCGGCGTACCGGACGCCTGCATGGACTTAGCTGGTGCGGCCGCCGCTACCAGCCCAACCCCCGTCCGGAACAGAAAACTCCTGCGCGATTTCGCCATAACTATATGAAGTGGATTGTACCGGTACGCTGAGTTATCCGAACCTCATAGCTTGTTATCCTGTTCAATTAAGGTCTATTTCAGCTCTTCCCGATGCCGCAGTTGCGTTACACCACTCCGCACGGAATCACTGTCGCGCGCACATATTCCAAGGTCCCTTACGCGAAAGGTTTGGGCCACGTTCTGAAACAGCTCGATGCGAAACGAGGCGTCTATCTTTCCTCGGGCTATGAATACCCTGAGCGCTATTCTCGCTGGGACGTTGCAAGCGTCGCGCCACCACTCGAGATCGTAGGAAGGGAGCGGAGTTTTCCTTGCGCTCTCTCAATACGCGCGGAGAAGCGCTGCTCAACCTATTGTGGCCCGTGCTCGCCGAGCATCCGCACTGGCACGCTTCGCGTTCTGCAACTGAAATCGATATTCACCTCGAGCCCCTCGAGGAGCGTTTCCCTGAAGAAGAACGCAGCAAACAGCCCTCGCCTTTCTCCACAGTGCGCGCGCTCGTCCAGGAATTCCGGAATCCCGGCGATTCCCATCTCATGTTCATCGGCGCGTTCGGTTACGACCTGCTGCTTCAGTTCGATCCCATTCGCCTGCGCCTGCCGCGCCACGATCAAAAAGATCTCCATTTGTTCCTCTGCGATGACATCTACTTCATGGATCGCAAGAAGGAGATCATCGAGCGGTTTCAGTACGACTTTTCCGGCGAAGCTGGCACAACCGAAGGGCAGCCCCGGACAGCCGCGCGTATCAGGCGCTCGAAACCGGCAAACGCGCGCGGAGAGATCGTCTCTGATCACACGCCCGAACAGTACATGCAGAAGGTGGAGACTGTACGCGAAGGCATGCGCCAGGGGAACTACTACGAAGTGATCCTGCGCCAGACCTTCAGCGCGCCGTTTGACGAAAGCCCTTCGCAACTGTTTCAGCGCATCCAGAAATCCAGCCCGAGCCCCTATGAGTTTCTGCTGCAGATGGGTGACGAACAACTCATCGGCGCATCGCCGGAGATGTTCGTGCGCGTTGAAGGCAATCAAGTCGAGACCTGCCCCATTTCCGGAACAGCCCGCCGCTCGGGCGATCCGCTGCGCGACGCCGAGAGCATTCGCGAGCTGTTGAACTCGACTAAAGAAGAATCGGAACTCACGATGTGTACCGACGTCGACCGCAACGATAAGTCGCGCGTCTGTGTTCCAGGCTCGGTTCGTGTCATCGGGAGACGTCTGATCGAATCGTATGCCGGCCTGTTTCATACGGTTGATCACGTCAAAGGCGAATTGATGGAAGGCTTCGATTCGCTGGATGCGTTCCTGACCCACATGTGGGCCGTAACTATCATCGGGGCACCGAAGAAAGCGGCGGCACAGGCCATCGAAGATCTCGAAGAAGACGCGCGCGGCTGGTATGGCGGCGCGATCGGAATGCTGAACCTGAACGGCGACATCAATACCGGTATTGCCATCCGCACGGTTCATCTGAAGCAGGGAAGTGCCCGCTATGCAGCCGGCGCAACGCTGCTGTACGATTCCGATCCGGGATCGGAAGATGACGAGTGCCGTCTGAAAGCGACTGCATTCTTCCGCGCTCTTTACCCGGCAATCGCTTCCGGCCCGGCGCGCCACACCATGCGCCCGGTCGGCGAAGGCGTTCGCTTGCTGCTCGTCGATAACGATGACTGCTTCATCCACACCCTCGCCAACTATGCGCGGCAGACCGGCGCCACTGTATCCACTTATCGCTCGAATGTGGCATTAGAAGCGATCGATCGCACCAGGCCCGACCTTGTTCTGATCTCGCCAGGCCCGGCGCGCCCTGTTGATTTCGGCGTCCCGAACCTGGTTCGTGAAGTGGCCAAACGAGGGCTGCCGATCTTCGGGGTCTGTCTTGGCCTGCAAGGAATCGTCGAAGCGTTCGGAGGAACACTGGGCATGCTCGATTATCCAATGCACGGCAAAGGCTCGCTGGTCCTGCATCACGGGCGCGGCGTGTTCCACCGTCTGCCTTCGCCTTTCCGTGTCGGCCGCTATCACTCGCTGTACGCTGATCGCGGTACATTTCCCGCTTGCCTAGAAATCACAGCCGAAACGGAAGACGGCGTCGTCATGGGCATTCGCCACCGCGACCTGCCCATCGAAGCGGTGCAGTTTCATCCGGAATCCATTCTCACGCTCGAACGCGACTGCGGTCTTCTGCTTATGGAGAATATGATCGAGACGCTGGCGCGTGCCGTGGCTGGCGCGGAGCAACGCTAGCCGCTTGTCTCCGGATTCGAGCGTTGCGATCATAGGCGGCGGCCTGGCGGGTCTTGCCGCTGCGGTGGCGCTCGGTTCAACCGGAAGGCCCGTCACTGTTTTTGAAGCTCGTCCTTTTCTTGGCGGCCGCGCCACTTCGTATCCGCTCAATACGGGCGATGAAAACGGCCCCACCATCGACAACTGCCAGCACGTCCTGCTTCGCTGCTGCACGAACCTGCTCGACTTCTACCGCCGCCTGAACGTAACGGATCACATCCATTTCCATCGCGACTTCTACTGGATCGAACCGGGCGGCAGAATGTCAAGCATGCGGCGCGGCATGCTTCCCGCTCCGCTGCATTTCACAGGCTCATTCGCGAAACTGCGCTTTCTCTCGCCGGCGGATAAACTGAGCGTCGCGCACGGCCTTCTCGCCGTGAAATACGAATACGGCAAACGCGCCGACCTCAATCAGATCACAATGCTCGATTGGCTGCGGGAGAAAGGCCAGACTGAGCGCGCCATCGAGCGGTTCTGGAGGCAGGTCCTGGTAAGCGCCGTCAATGAAGATCTCGATCGCATGGCGGCCGTTCATGGTCTTCAGGTCTTTTATCTCGGTTTCCTCTCGCAGGCGAATGCATACGAGATGGGCGTTCCCTCGGTGCCGCTCGGCGAGCTTTACTCCGAGAAAGCGTGGAAGCACTATGAGGACGTAAAATTCCGCTTTCGCGCGCCGGTGCAGCAGGTCCACACAGATGGCAAGCAAGTGAACGCCATGCTAGTCAACGGTGAGCGAATCACGGCCGGCGCTTACGTTTTGGCCGTGCCGTTTGAACGAGTGAACGCGCTTGTGCCCGGCCTGAACCTCGACCTTTCGCGCTTCACTCACTCGCCCATTACGGGTATCCATCTCTGGTTTGACCGGCCCGTCACCGATCTTCCGCACGCGACGCTGCTCGATCGCACCATCCAGTGGATGTTCAACAAAGACCAGGGCCGGCACATCCAACTTGTGGTAAGCGCCTCGCGCAGTCTTACCGACATGCCGCGCGCGGAGGTGATCGAACTGGGTGTTCGGGAGCTGAAAGAATTCTTCCCGCAGGTCGCCGAATGCCAAGCTCGAACGCGCTCACGTGGTCAAGGAAGTCCGCGCAACCTTCTCCGCCGCGCCCGGCCTTGAAGACGTGCGCCCCACAACCAAAACGGCGTTCTCCAATTTGTTTCTAGCTGGTGATTGGACGCGATCCGGCTGGCCCGCAACCATGGAAGGCGCGGTGCGCAGCGGATATCTTGCCGCCGAAGCGGTTCAGGACTACCTGGGCCACCGTGCGCACTTCCTGCTGCCCGACGTTGCCTGACAATCCACTTTAACGCTGGTTTGCCTTCAAGATTTTCTTTCGCAGCCGGATCGATTTCGGCGTGATTTCAACCAGCTCATCCCCCCGGATGAATTCGATCGCCTGCTCCAGGTTCAATATCCTGGGCGGCACCAGCCGGATCGCTTCGTCTGAAGTCGAAGCGCGCATGTTGGTGAGCTTCTTCTCCTTCACGATGTTCACATCGAGATCGCTGTTGCGCGCATTTTCGCCGATGATCATGCCCTCATACACCTCCGTCCCCGGCGAAATGAAGATCACGCCGCGCTCCTGCAGATTGAAGATGGCATAGCTCGTTGCGATACCCGCCCGGTCGGACACCAAAGAGCCGGTGGGCCGCATCTCAATTTCTCCCTGCCACTCGATATAGCCGTGGAAGAGCGAGTTCATGATCGCCATGCCCTTCGTGTCCGTCAGCATTTCGCTGCGCAAGCCAATCAATCCGCGCGAAGGAACGTGGAACTCGAGCCGTACGCGGCCGGACCCGTGATTCACCATCTTCGTCATCTTGCCCTTGCGTTGGCCAAGCTTTTCGATCACCACACCAATGAACTCTTCCGGGCAATCGATCACCAGTAGTTCGAGGGGCTCATGCAGCACGCCGTCGATCTTACGCGTCAGAATCTCCGGATTCCCGACCTGCAGCTCGTAGCCCTCGCGGCGCATCATTTCGATCAGAATGGCGAGCTGCAGTTCGCCGCGCCCCATAACTTTGAATGCATCGGGGCCGCCCGCTTCTTCCACCCGAATCGATACGTTGGTCAGCAGCTCCTTATCGAGCCTGTCGCGCAGGTTGCGGGACGTGACGAATTCGCCTTCGCGCCCTGCGAACGGGGAATTGTTGATCGTGAAGGTCATCGCAATCGTAGGCTCATCGATCGGAATGTTAGGCAGCGGTCTGGGAGATTCGGCACTCGTCACCGTCTCGCCAATCGTGATGCCCTCCACTCCGGCGATTGCCAGCACATCACCCGGTTTCCCGACGGTCTCATCCACGCGTTTCAGGCCTTCGAACGAATACAGCTTGGTGATGCGCGTTTTCTGCTGCGTGCCGTCAAGCTTTACGATGGCAACCTCATCCCCATGCCTCAGCGTGCCGTTGAATACGCGCCCGATCGCGAGCCGCCCGAGATAGTCGCTGTAATCAAGGTTCGCGACGAGCAGTTGCAGCGTATCGGCCGGATCGCCGCCGGGCGAGGGTATCTTTTCCAGGATCGTTTCAAACAGCGGTTGCAGACTGTCGCCTGGTCGCATCCGGGTCCAGCTTCGCGATGCCTGCCTTTGCATTTGTGTACACAACGGGAAAATCAAGCTGGTCTTCAGTTGCATCCAGGTCGATAAACAGATCGTAGACTTCGTTCAATACCTCCTGAATGCGTGCGTCCGGACGGTCGATCTTATTGATGACGAGAATCGGAGGAAGCTTTGCTTCAAGCGCTTTCATCAGCACATAGCGTGTCTGGGGCAGCGGGCCTTCACTGGCGTCCACCAGCAGCATTACGCCATCCACAATCTTCAATGCGCGTTCCACCTCGCCGCCAAAGTCGCTGTGGCCGGGTGTATCCACGATGTTGATCTTCGTGCCGCGGTACTGCACGCCAGTCGTCTTGGCCAGAATCGTGATACCGCGCTCGCGCTCGAGTTCGTTCGAATCCATTACGCGCTCAGCCACCGCTTCGTTTGCGCGAAATATTCCGCTTTGCCGGAGCATGGCATCTACCAGCGTCGTCTTTCCATGGTCAACGTGCGCAATGATGGCGATATTGCGTGTGTTGATGGTTCCGTTTACTGACATTCTTCAGTTTCATCGTCGCATGCGAACGCCTCGGCTCAGACCGCTTCGAGAAAGATCGCTGTGAGAACCTGTAAACGAAAATGGCGGCAGACGAACCACTACCCACGGTTGTTATCGTGGGTCGCCCGAACGTAGGAAAATCCACCCTGTTCAACGCAATTCTGGGCAACCGGCGCTCGATCGTGGGCGATGAACCGGGGATTACGCGCGACCGCATCTACGGCGAAGCCGAATACCGCGGCAAACGATTCGGCGTCATCGATACCGGCGGCATCATTCCAAACGACGACGCACTGATTCCGAGTGAAATTCTCAAGCAGGCTCGCGTGGCGCTTGATATGGCGTCGCACATCCTCTACGTGATCGACGGCCGCACGGAAATCACCGCCTCCGACCGCGATCTTGCCAAGCTCCTGCGCCCGCTGGGTAAACCGCTCACGCTCGTGGTGAATAAGATCGACACGAAATCGCGCGAAGATCTCGTTCCTGAATTCTACTCGCTCGGGCTCGGCGATCCGCTGCCGGTTTCCGCCGAGCACAAGCTCGGGCTCGAAGATCTGCTCTCGCTCGTAACGGCGCCTTTTCCCGTCACTCCGGCCGATGGGAACGAAGACGAGAACACCGGCGAGCGCCTGATAAAGGTCGCCATCATCGGGCGCCCGAACGTCGGCAAGTCGACCATGCTGAATGCGCTGGTCGGCGCCGAACGCGCCATCGTTTCTCCGGTTGCCGGTACCACGCGCGACGCTGTAGACGAAACCATCCAGGAAGGCAATACCAGCTACCGCTTCGTCGATACGGCAGGCATCCGGCGCAAAGGCAAGACGACAGAGATGCCGGAGAAGCTGAGCGTGGTCATGGCGCGCCGGCACATCCGGATGGCGAATGTGGTTCTCCTGATGATCGATGCCACCGAAGGCGTTGTCAGTTCGGATGCGACCATCGCCGGCTATGCTCACGAAGAAGGCCGGTGCGTCATTCTGGTGGTGAATAAATGGGACGCAGTGGGAGACAAGAGCAAACGCGCATTCACCGAAACCATTCGCGATCAGCTCAAGTTTCTTGACTACGCTCCAATCGTCTTTGCCTCGGCGAAGAACGCCGAAGGCATCCGCCGCATCTATTCAACCATTCGGCACTGCTTTGATGCAGCTTCAAAGCGCGTCACCACCGGCGAGCTGAACCGGTTCGTTGAAACACTCAAATTTGAAGGAGACATGCGGGTCTACTACATCACCCAGCCCTCAGTCCGTCCTCCCACCTTCGTCGTATTCACAGACCAGGCAGACAAAATGCACTTCTCGGTCGAGAGATTCCTTATCAATCGGCTGCGGGAACACTTCGGCTTCGAAGGCACGCCGATTGTGATCAAAACGAAGCGTCGGTGACGCCGCAGCCGCCGGGACCGCCCGCCTAGTGCAGTGCGAACTGCTTCACGATGACGTTGTCATCGTCGTCAAAAACGCGTATCGCCAGCGTGTCATTCTCATTCCCGCTGACCTCGTATTTCAGCACCTTGGCGGCGCTGACGAAATCCACGGGACGTAATTGAATCCACTCGCCGCCGTTGAGTGAATACTCCGCTTTGTCGATGACGCTGAGTGCGTCTCTAGCTGTGAACACCAGCGTTCGTTTTGCGCCGCCTCTTTCGATATTCACGTTTGCGATCTCGGGCGGTGTGTTGTCAATGATGAAGGGATCGGTTTCGAGCGAGGAGCTCAGCGCATCCGACGGGATATTATCCGGCGCGTCGCTTGCGGTCACCCGCAGAATATACTCCCCGTCTGGAAATGCCGCGGTATCGAAAGAAAAGTAGCGATCTGTCTGTTTGTCTTTAAGCACCTGCCAATGCGAATCGCCGCGCGGCCGGATCTCCACCTTGAATAGCAGGGAGTCGCTGTTAGGATCGCTGGCGCTCCACCGCGCGGTAACGAATCCCTTGCTGTACTGCAACGTGTTCCCGCTCGATTCGGAGGTGGACGTTGTCGATGTCGATTTGCGCGCGCCCAGAGCCGGCAAGCTGAGCGTCAGTGGTGATCCCGAAGCCGCCACGAGAGCGTTCGAGCGACGATGTCCCGGGCGCTTCACGGTAATTAAAGGGCGCCATCTCGACAATGTTTATACGTGGCGCCAGGTTCTGCGGCAAATACGCGATATCCACCGTCGTAAGCTCCGGCGATTCGCCCGAAGGCGCCCGGTTGAATGTCAGCCGGTACTGCAGAAAGCGTGCGGGTGGCGATTGGATGCACAGCCCGCCATCCGTATCCATCGTTTTCGCCCAAGCACTCCAGCCGTTCTCCGGATTATTCAAGTTCCCGCTGCGCGTCTCGAGTGTGATGCTGCCGCCCTTCAGCCGCGAGGTAAGCTGCGCGGTTCCCCAATGCGAGAATTCCCCGCCATCGAGCACCTCGCTATCCAGGCTGCCCGACCCTTCGAGCTTCGGCCCGATGGAATACAGATTCCCGACATTGCCGGTCGCCGCATACGTCACGCCATCAGGCCCGGAGAGAAAGGCTGTTACCTGCGTGGGTGGCGTATTGAGCAACTCGGTCGACAGCGTATCGGAATCGATCCGGTAGATCACTCCTTTGTTGCCCGTTCCAATGATCGGCTTGCCGGACGCGTCGAAACCGATGGCGTAAATCACGTCGCTTGGAGAACTCCAGATCCGTTCCGCCAGCCCGTCCTTTTGAATACGGTAGAGCTCCGACCCTCCGGTCACCGCTGCGCTAAGCGATCCAACCGCAGGCGGCAGCACGGGAGGCTGTGTGCCCGTATGTTGTACGCCAGCCGGATTCACAGGTGCAGGATTGGATGGCAACACCGGAGGCGGACCCGTCACCGAAGCGCCGCTGGGTTTGCTGCCGATCGCCGCCGCATAGATCTGCCCATCATGTTCCGCGACCGACGTAACCTCGCGCTTGTTCGCCTGATACAGCACGAATCCCTTGCCTTGCGGATTGATACGCATAATCAGCCCGCCCGGATCGGTTCCCACGATGAGATTGCCGGCGCCATCGATGGTCATCGATCGCGCGTGCGTCTCCTGCGTGTCGAAGAACTTCGCCCCGCTGCCATCCGGGGCGACCTTATAGATGAGGCCGGAATCGCCAGTCGCAACGAACAGATTGCCGGATTGATCGAACGCCATAGCCCAGATGTATTTGCATTTCGGATCGAAGAACACCTCCGGCTTGCCGGACTTATCGATGCGGTACACCTTGGCATCCGGAAGAACCGCTGCGTAAACCCGGCCCTGTCCGTCCACTGCCAGCGCATGTACTTCAAGACCCGCCAGCTCTGCAAACACTCTCGGCTTACCGTTCGCCGTGAGTTCGAAGACCTTCGAAGTAGAGCCCGTGGGCGCGCCACCGGCGTAATAGAGCGTGCCTTTCGAATCGCGTGCCAGCGCCCAGAGGTACGGCACGCCTGTACTGTCGAGCTCGTGAAATTCGGGTGAAAGAGTGATGTGCCCGTCGCTGCGAATGGCGATATGCTTGGGCGTTCCGCGCACGAAATCTGCTTGATCGGACTGCTCCCAGATGTGCGTATCGACAGCGAAGCAGATGGTGGGAGCGGCTGCAAACAAGAAAAGAGCCGCGGCCCGGAGCGGGCCTGAGTAAGTGGGCATCAGTACCTGGAATCCGTCAGTTTACGTGTATTTTCAGCGAGTAACTTCCCGTAATCACCTCGTCAAAAGGCACCGAGGTCTGCTCGTGCGCGCTTTCGGGCGAACTGACGAACTCATGATTCGTCGCCCGGCCGCTCTGCATCACGTTAAGCACGGAAGCGGGAAGGCTCGGAAGGACTTTCTCGTCCGAATAAACAGTAGGCTGCATACCGATCAGCGAAACATACAGCCTGTTATTGCTGCGCTCCTGGTTCAGCATGGCTACTGTTTGAGGAATATCTTCGATTCGGTTCAGTGAGCTCGCGATGTTCTGGAAGCGGCTCAGCGTATCGGCGTCGCTGAACAGAATCTCATGCTCGCCTCGGTTGAGGCCGGCTGGAATCTTCACTGTCACCGTCCGCTCAATCCGCTCGCCCTTATACGGCTTCAGGAACACCTTCACGGGAATCTCGCTGCCCGGAGTCACGCGGTTATCTGCAATCCAGGCGGATTCGATCTGCGCGATGCGCCGCTCCGGTAGCAGGTCCACCGTCACGTTTACCGTATCCAGCTTGGGAACCTTGTCCGAGTTAATGAACAGCCTGTTAAACTTATCTCCCCACCAACCGGCAAGCAGCATCGGCGTGGGCACGGGAGTTTCCGCGGGAGCCTGCATGGTTGTCAGCTCGATTGGCCGCTGGCCCTTTACCTGTAGCTCGCCATGCAGACGGTAGGTCGCTTCTTCCGAAAAATCGTTCAAATTCGATAGCGAGTTGAATAGCGTCGCCATCATCAGGTACGGCGTCCACTTCTGATCGACGAACACGTTAAAGTGGAAATCGCGCGATTTACGAACCGTGTTCGAGCCATCGAATGAGCGCACGTGCATGGCCACCGGAATCATTTGCGCCGTCGCGCCGAGTTCACCTTCAATGCCGCTATGCCGGTCCTGCCGCAGCGCGCCGACAACTTCGGTGGCGTTGCCCATCTTGGTCGGCTGATAGGCAGAAGCAAGGGTCGTAATGATCTCGTCTTTTGCGATCGGCATGTCGACGGGCCCTAGGTTGAACATCGGGTGGCCGAACGCCAGCACGCGCTTTCCGTCGTTATAGGTAACCGTGCCGCCGCCGGTCATGGTCATGTCTCCCGAGACCAGCACAGCCGCAATGCTTTCGCCCGGCTGCATGGAAGTCGCCCAGTCCTTCGCCGGCTTGGCGGAGTCGAGCTCACCACCCGCGCCGCCCTGCGTGACTGCCAGCCCCAGCTGGTTGAAGATCGGCGAGAACTGCTTCACCGCATCGTCGCTGAACCCGGACATCGTGATCGGTGTGGCGATCGGCGTCATCATCGGCGTTTCCGGCAAGTTGCCTGACGAACCTGCCGCCATCACCCGCGCCACCAGCCCGCTCGGGAGCGGTATCGACGCATCGGCCACGTGCACCTTATCCGGCGTGCGGCTGTCCGAAGGCCGGCTCTGATCGAATTCCTTCACATCGAGCATCAGCTTGATGGGGGTGATGCCGCAGATGGCATCCGGCGAAAACGTGCTCAGGCGTAGTGAGATGGCGCCCAGCAGCCTGCCGTCGATGTACACCGGACTGCCGCTCATGCCGCCCGCGACGTTGGTCCGTTCCGCCTTGCCCGTGAGCTTTGCGATGATGATATCCTGCTGCGGTCCCCAAGCGTTCTGCCAGACGCCGATGATCTGCACCGGCATCGGCTCCGGCTTGCTGCCCTGGAACACGGTCCAGGCGACCCCCTTCATCCCCGGCTTGAGCTCATTTTCAGGGAAAAACTCGACGGGTCCGGCCTTCGGGGCTATCGTCATGTTCGGCACTCCCGACTCCGGCGCTGCGGCAAATGCCAGCACCGACAGACAGGAAATAACGGAAAGAGGGACAATCGCCGCTCGCTGAGACATCAATACCTTCCTGGAATCACTGGATACGAAGGTGCCGATCAAATCTGGGATCTGTCACCGGATGTCCTTGATTATCGCCCATGCTGGACGAAGTCGCGGGACCCGTTCATTTGAATCGACAACACTTGGACGCGATGCGGCTTCCCGCGCGTTTCGCCGGCGAGTTTTGACGCCCAGGCGTTAATCTGCGTTCATAGTTGCAGCTTCGCGTTCCCAGGCGGCCGGTTGCAGCGTCTTCAAGTTGTAGACTGTAAACGTTTAGACTTTCCTGGAGATTGCACATGAGACGCCACGTATTCATAGCAGCGGGTTCTGTTGTTCTTTCCGCCTTCCTGACCGCCGGTTTGGCTGCCGGGCAGAAAGATAAAGGAGACCCCGCCAAGGGCAAAGATGCCTTCGAGCAGTGTGCGGTGTGTCACAACGTCGACACCGATGAAACGAAAATGGGGCCATCCCTGAAGGGTCTCTTCAAGAGGAAGACGTTGAAAAACGGCAAACCGGTCAACGACGCCAACGTGCTTGCTCAGATTAATAACGGCGGCAACGGCATGCCGGCGTACGCCGATATGCTGTCGGCGGACGACAAGGCGAACATCCTCGCCTATCTCCACACCCTCTGATCCGACACTCGGGGAAGCGCTGGGAGGGCAGCGTCTGTTTGCTAAAGTAAGACCAGACCCTCCCCGCGTCCCCATCGTCTAGCCCGGCCTAGGACACCGCCCTTTCACGGCGATAACAGGGGTTCGAATCCCCTTGGGGACGCCAATTCAAGTACTGTTGTCAGCGTTAAGACATTAAAAAGCGAGGAGCTCAGGGGTGTTGCGAACCAGTTTCTGGGCTGTGTTCGATCCCGAACGGGGAATATGGCCCTTCTGCAGGCGTATCCTGTCTTCTAAGTCGGCCTCGAACCACAGCATTGAGGTGTGTTTCGACAGCGATGCCGAAGATACTTCCAGAGTGGCGACTTTCAGCCTTTCTCTGCCGATTGCGACTTCACTAGCGCCAGTTCGGTTCTCAGATCTTCGTGGTTTTCGAAACCCTCTTCTCGAACGAGAGTCTCTCGCTCCTCAGTCTTGAAATCGCGTGTCGGTTTCGGCTTGAAAATCAGCGCGCGCGCCAGAGCCAGCAGCTGGCGCTGCCCTCCGCTCAGTGCGAGCGGCAAACGGGCCGGCCAAACGGAGAAGGCAAGGCGCAGTTGCGAAGAAGGTCGTATGCATCCTCGAAAAGCACGACTTTACAGATTCGGACGCGGCACATTAGCCCGAAACCGTTGTGTAATCGAATTTCCAGAAATGGTCGGGGGTTGCGCGTGCATTTAAGCAGCGGCGGACGGGAGCTTTCTTGGAAATACAGCGGCTGTTTGCAAAAAGGACAACAGCTTCCTTCTCCGCCGAGTTTGCCGACGAAGACGTGCCGGTCCATGTCTCTGACGATGCCGTGTTGCGTGCGCGGGATGGGGAAGAATCCGCGCGCGGCAACCTGACACGCCGCAACAGTTCCCAACATAACCGCGACCATGACGGCCATCCACAGAAAAAATAACGTCCCGGCTTCCGAATGTGAGTTGTGCATAAACAAGGCCCGCAGGTGATAAACGAGCTGCGTAAGTCCAATACCGATCAACAGCACAAAGCAAAGGAGCGCAAGCCAGCCGGCCGTCATGGAACGCCCAACGATGTAATGCTTTTGAATCCATTGCTGTGCACCGGGCTGTACGGGCGATTCAGAGCCGTGGGAAATGAAAATATTGTGCCCGGCGACGTTGCCCACAGGCGCATTAAATTGCTGGTTTCGCTGCCTCATTGTCCGTGGGTAAGGACACTCTTCATTGCCTCATAGAGCGCACTTGTCGCAAGCCCAGCGATATAAGGCTCTTCTATCAGCACGCGCAGTTTTCGGAGCAGTCCAGACTTGTTCGCCTCGGGAATATGGGGAGACGCTTCAACGGCTTTGTGGAGCGCCTGCAAAATGTGGATGGATGTGATATTTGTCTGAAGGATGTCGCGGCCCGCGACATTAGTGACGGGCGCATGAAAACTCTGAGTCACGCGTAAATCGTTTCCCAATCGAAACCTCCTGCGCAATATAAGTGGTTTTACACGATCGCGTGTATGTCACGCAACTTTTTTGGAATTGCACTTGAAAAGAATCTCGGATCGCCTCGGCATTGAGGATGTGACGTTTGTGCTAGCGGCGATATCACTCCGGCTTATGGCCGGATTATGCGAACAGGAGCGCCCAGGTATTACCATGTTTTCTCAATCGCTGTTTCGCTAACTCTGAGCGCCCGAACCGAGACCATATCCATCAGAGGCACGGGAATGATCAGGTCCGCCGGGTCTGAACAGAAGCGTGAGATCTCTGTCACAAGCTCGCCGTAGGTGTGCTGCGAGTTGTCGACGCCATCGGTACAATCTGCAATCTGCTCTTCTCAGTTTTGACGTTGCGTGCGATGCTACACCCGACAGATGTTCCCTCAACGAGGCCCAGAGATACGGTAGCTCTCCGACTCGGCCATGACCTGCAACGAACGCCTTTCTTCATGCCCCGTGTTCACTTGATTTGCGCAATTGCTCATCCGGACAAGATCAAAGCGAGTAGGAGGCGTCTCATCGCGATTCGGCCCTTCGGGTTCAGTTTTTCGACATAACGGCACACTGCCGTCGCGCTCAGACGCTAGTCTGAATGAGAGCAGGTCGCGGCCCGACGGCCAAAGATGAGAGTTTGCGGCTTGATGACAAAGTCTGGATAGTAAAAAGACGTTGATGTTGTGGTGCACTCGATCATCACGAGTTAGGCAGAAGAACCCGACCTTCCGGATCGATGGCGCTGTTGCGGGCGCTGCCAAGCGTGCGGCGTACCGCGCGTTTGGATGTTCTCGCTACGGCGCCTACGAAATCCCTTGGGTATTAATGGCCATGTGGCAAACGGCTCGCGAGACGAATCTGTTGAACAAGCTCGTTCCGACTGGCCGCCGTTACGATGAACCAACTTCAAGCACATTTGCATCGAGCAGCTTCCAAAGCCGGAAGTTCTCGGGACCTGATTGAAGTTCTTTCGTGCGTAAAGCGGAACACTCACCGGGCTAGGGGAACTATTCGCTCTTGCTGGCGTCTGTATCCCCATGATCGCCACGCTCCGTCTCGCAAGCGTCTGGCTCGTTTTGCTTCCGACTGCGGCAGCAGCTCAGGAAGACCAGTTCGCGCCAGTTTACTCGGCCACCTTGGAAAATCAAAACTTCGACCATGAGCGGATCGATTTGAGCTTCGATCTGGTCAATAACGGGACGAAGCCAATCACCATGTTCAATTTTTGGATTCTAGGAACGGGACCTGATGGCGTCGAGCACCGCTGCAACGGCATGGGCCAGGACATGATTACTTGGATCGGCCCTCCGCCGGGCGTAAGGCTTCCACCAGCATGGAACGAAAACTGGATCCAACCACGCGAGCATCGTCGTATCACCCGCTCAGCGGATAGCTGCCTGATTGAGATGCCAACCGTGGCCGGAGCGCGGGCGCAACTCGACACCATCTTGTTCGATGACGGAACGGGAGAAGGCGACCCCACTCAAATCGCCCTCAACCTCTCTATGAGACGAGATGAACTCGACGAGATGAAGAAGTGGGCGCCACGTTTCGTAGCCCTGCTGCAAGATCCCGCTTTCGGTGACTCCGCGTTGCGGATCTATCAGGACCTGATTCAGGCGGATCACGAGGTGGCGCTCAATCCGGACTTGGCGGATACCAATCGTGAGCGGCAAGCGAAAGCGATTCGAGATCGCCTGAAGCGGGTCATTCTGGAAGTAAGACAGTATTCCAAAACCGGCAAGAAGCTCAGCGACAATTCGGGGCTTACATGGCGGATTCAGACTGTGGAGATTCAAACATCACGCCTGGTGCGCGGTACGAGCACCGAGCACTGAAACTGCTGGTATGGGTTGGTGCGCAAAACTCATACCCGTGCTGCGCCGCCGCTCGCTCGAGCTCACAAAGAGCATCACTTCTTTGCACATAAGAGAAATCTCGACATTGGAGATCACTACTCCAAAGGTTTGAGTCACCGTTCCCCGTCGCTGAGAATTGTCGTCGCTGTATTCGCAGCGGCGGTTGATCATTTCCGGCTGGTGGATCGTGCTGCCGCTGCGTCTCCCGAGATCCACGCATATAGATGGTCTTCAGTACGACGATGCGCGCTGCTGTTCCGGCCAGAAGGTCACCTACGGCGGGAAAGGAGTAAAGCTCTCCGGAGTCATCGTCTTCCCGACAGCTATCGATATCGAGCAGGGCCCGGATGCGGAAATTTCTTACCCCGCGATTAAAGTCGATGAGCCTGTAACAGCCATACCCGCACCGGGCGATGCGGTCGATCAGCCGAGGGCAACTGATCTTATTCAGCTCCAGGTGACTGCGGAAGGGCAGATGGACCGCCTTAACAACTTGCAGGGCAAGCGCGTCACCATTATTTGCAGCGACGTGTTCGCGGCCATAGCTGCAGACCAATTCACGCCAATTCTTTGTTCAGTGGGAACAATCAACGAATCAGAAAGAGCTATCGGCCAGCCTGGCTCATCAGCGGTCAGGCATTCATCTCTCCCTCTGGTAACGGAAGAGCCACTCCGCCGCTCAGTCCCTTCGGACCCGGCTTCAGCTTTGCCATGATTGGCGCGATATTTGGGTCGTCATCCAAATCTCGCTCCATTCGCTCAAGGCTGTCGTCGTAAGGTTTTTCCCTATGCACGCGGCCTTGCCTGCGCTCTACCTCGTCGAGGATCTTCTGGGCTTCATTCAAGCGTTCCCGAGCCTCGCGCATGCTGGCCATCATGAGTTCCGGAACTTTGGTTTCCACCAGCGTCCGGAAGTTACCTAAGAGCTTGTGGATCCAGACGAGGGTTTCTCGGTCGGTGGTAGGATCCAGGTCCTCCAAGATTCTGCGAAGCTGTTCGGCAGCCACCTGCACTGCGTCCATTCCCTGTCCTTCTTACACTCGTAGGGTCTCATGATTTGAAGAGGAATGCCGGCTGTCAAATCTGGCGGAGAGGGGGGGATTCGAACCCCCGGTACCGGTTTAAGCCAGTACGACGGTTTAGCAAACCGCTGCTTTCGACCACTCAGCCACCTCTCCTTGGGGGCACTGCGGTTTCTTTGAAATCGTAGCACAACCGGCCCCCAAAGCGATATCTCTGATATGCTCTAAAGTTAAGGAGCAGTAGAGGTTTTCGATGTCTGGACACAGCAAATGGGCCACCATTAAGCACAAGAAAGCGGCCACAGACGCCAAGCGCGGCAAGGCATTCACGCGCCTCATCAAGGAAATCATGATCGCCGCTCGCAACGGCGGCGACCCCGATGCAAACCCGCGGCTGCGCACCGCCATCGTAGCTGCTAAGGCAGTCAGCATGCCGGCCGACAACATCAAGCGGGCGATCATGCGCGGCACCGGCGAACTCGAAGGCGGGCAGATCGATGAAATTCTCTTTGAAGGCTATGGGCCGGGCGGCGCAGCCGTGCTGGTCAACGTTGCCACCGATAATCGTAACCGCACCGTCAGTGAAATCCGCCATCTGTTCTCAAAAAATGGCGGCAACCTGGGCGAGCAGGGCAGCGTTGCCTGGATGTTCGAGCGCAAGAGCCAGATCTTTGTCGACAGCGAAAAAGTGAACGAAGACGAGCTGATGGGAATTGTTCTCGATGCCGGAGCCGACGACATCCGCAACCACGACGGGGCCTGGGAAATTCTTTCGGCTCCGGAGGCGCACGAAGCCGTGTTGCACGCGCTGGAGCAAGGCCAAAAATCACACCTGAATCGGCCGAGATCTCCATGGTCCCCAAGAATACGGTCAAGCTCGAAGGCAAGAACGCGTCCGCTATGCTGAAGCTTTACGACGCTCTGGAAGAACATGATGACGTGCAGAACGTGTATGGCAACTACGAAGTGGACGAGGCGGAAGTAGAAGCTCTGGCGTAATTGGGTGTTGCTTCACCCCCGAAATCCGATGCACACGCGGGCTACTTGCGCCCCATACGATGCGAATCTTCGGCATAGACTGCGGTAGCGAAAGAACCGGCTTCGGTGTTATCGATACCGATGGCCGGTCTCATCAGTACGTCGCGGCCGGCGTCATTCGCACTCGAGGCGTCCGAACCTTTTGAGCAGCGTCTGCGGCGCATTGCGCATGAACTCCGGGAACTCATCGCCAGCTACCGGCCGCACGCCGTTGCCGTCGAGGAGGTTTTTCACGCAATCAATACAAAATCGGCGTTGAAGCTTGCTCACGTGCGCGGTGTCGCGCTGCTGCTCGCAGCGGAGGCGGGCGTTAAGGTCAGCGAGTACTCGCCTCTCGAAGTGAAGATCAGCGTTGTCGGTTACGGCCGCGCCGAAAAGTCGCAGGTGCAGATGATGGTGCTGTCTCTTTTGGGCATCGGCCAGGAGTTCGCGTCCTTTGATGCTACGGACGCGCTGGCGGTGGCGATCTGCCACGGCACCCGCTTCAATTTGCCCGTCGCCGCGGGGGAACGGCGATGAGAGCAGCTCTGCTCGCGCTTCTCGTCGCCGGCTCGTCACTTGCTGCCTCACCCAAGCTCACCTACATTCGCAGTTTCCCCGGCAGCGACCCGGCGTACTTCCAGATTCGGATCGATCACGACGGGTCGCTCGAATATCAGGAATCGCCGACAGACGAACATCCGGTAAAGCTTCAACTCACTGAGGCCGAGCTTACGCCGCTGTTCGCGGACGCCGAAAAGCTCAACTACTTTAAATCGCCTCTCGAATCGGGCTTGAAGGTCGCCAACACAGGTAAGAAGACATTCCGCTATGAGACCGCGGACGGCGCTGTGTCCGAAAGCGTATTCAATTACTCAACGGACGAGACTGCGCGTGACCTGCTGGAGCGTTTTGAGAATATCGCCGCCACCGAGCACGCGTACCTGCAACTGGACAGCACGGCTCACTTCGACAAGCTCGGGTGTAAACGATGCGCTGGCGAATATTGAAGCGCTCTGGCTGCACAAACAGCTCGCCGCTCCACAACAGTTCATTCCTTTGTTGACTCGCATCTCGACTCACGAATCATATATGCACCTGGTACGGGAACGCGCCGCCCGCTTGAAAGACGAATTTCAAAGCGGGTCAGCGCCCGCCGCGACCGATGCAAAACAGAAATGAACCGGGGTCTTTGATCAGAGATTCTCTGTGATTGTCCTCGACAGCGTGGGCATCGGGGCTATGCCGGATGCCGCTGCATACGGCGATGTCGGGTAGCGACACCCTCGGCAACATAGCCAGAAAGCGCGCGCTGGATCTTCCGAATCTGCGCCGGCTGGGACTGGCCAACATCAAACCGCTTCCCGGTTTATCTCCCATACCGGCGCCTGCCGGCTGCATACGGCAAATGCACTCTGGCTTCGCCGGGAAAGGATACGACTACCGGCCACTGGGAGATGGCAGGCATCATCCTGGAGAAGCCCTTTCCCATTTACCCGCGGGGCTTTCCCGCGGACGTAATCGCCTGTTTCGAATCGCGTATCGGAAGAAAAGTTCTGGGCAACAAGCCCGCTTCAGGAACCGAAATCATTCAGGAACTGGGTGATGAGCACATACGCACCGGATATCCCGATCGTATACACGTCTGCCGACAGCGTTTTCCAGGTGGCCGCGCATGAGGAACTTATTCCGGTACCCGAGCTGTACAAGATATGCGAGATCGCGCGCAACCTGCTTCAGGGTCCGCATGAAGTCGGACGGGTGATCGCGCGCCCATTCACTGGAACATCGGGCCACTTCGTGCGTACTGCCAATCGTCACGATTTCGCGGTACCCCCTCCGCTGGGCATGCTGCTCGACCGCCTGACGGAAAACAGCGTTCCGGTGATGAGCATCGGCAAAATCGAAGATATTTTTCTTGGCCGTGGCATCGGCCGCGCTGTCAGGACAAAGAACAACACGGAAGGGATGCAGGCGATCTCACGGCCTCGGAAGATTTTCCGTCAGGCCTGATCTGGGCGAACCTGGTCGATTTCGACCAGCAGTACGGGCACCGCAACGATGTGGAAGGCTATGCTTCCGCGCTCGAGGCGGTGGATCGCTGGCTGCCGTGTCTGGAGCTTCGGCCTGATGACTTACTGATTCTCACGGCGGATCACGGTTGCGATCCCACTACGCCTTCCACTGACCACTCGCGCGAGTACACGCCGCTGCTCGTTTATGGCGATCGTTGCGCGGGCGGGGTCGATCTCGGAGTCCGGCGAACGCTGGCCGATATCGGCCAGAGTGTGGCGGCGAACTTCGGGACATCAATAGCAGCCGGGGTCAGCTTCCTGCCGCAGATTGAGAAAGGACACTGAAGTTCAGAGCTTATGAGACGCCGCATTGCAGCGGGCAACTGGAAAATGTACAAGACCCCGCAGGAGACCGCCGCGTTCTTTGAAAAGTTCAACCGCCTTGCGGACGGGACACAGAAATGTGAGATCGTGATTTTTCCTCCGGCGATCAACATTCCACGCGCCGTGGAGGCAACCGCCAACACACAAATTCTGATCGGCGGCCAGAACATTTTTTGGGCTCATCAGGGCGCCTACACGGGGGAGATCTCGGCTGAAATGCTGCGCGCTGCGGGTGCAAGCTGGGTGCTCGTCGGGCATAGCGAGAGACGCCATTACGTCTGCAACGAAACCGACTCCGACGTGCTCAAAAAGGCGCAGGCGGCGATCGATTCCGGACTCACGCCCATCATCTGTTTGGGGGAACGCTACGACGAGCACAAGGCTGGAAAAGCGAACGACGTTCTGATCCGCCAGTTTGCAGGCGGTATCGCCGGCCTGACGGAAGAGCAGTTCGCCAAAATAGTGATCGCTTACGAACCGGTATGGGCGATCGGCACTGGGCAGACCGCTACTCCGCAGATCGCCGCCGCTGCTCATCAACTGATTCGCTGCGAAACGGAGAAGCGCTTCGGCCAGGACGCCGCAGAACAGGTTCGGATTCTCTACGGCGGGAGTGTCAAGCCGGAAAACATCGAAGGACTGATGAGCGAGCCTGACATAGATGGAACACTGGTGGGCGGAGCGAGTCTCGATCCCGACTCGTTCTACAAGATCGTAAAAGCTTCGTGAGCGTTCTCAGCCCTCGTCTTTCCGCTTGTCGGCGGGGCTCTTTCCCGGCAGATCGAATGGATTTTCATGGACTCGTTCGCGCAGACCGGCCTTCAGCGTCTTCGCCAGCGAGATGCTCTGGCTACCGAAGCGCTCGCGAATATGATCCACCGAGCGGAACGCCTGCCGAAGCCGCGCCTTGAGCGGTTCCTCCAAAAGACTCATCTGTCCTTCCACGCTCTGCAATCCTCCGGCATGCACACCTAAAAGCCGAATCGGTTTCGCCCCATCCCATGCCTGCCGGAACAGGCGGATTGCAGCGCCCGCGACTTCGGAATCGAGCTGCGTGGCATGATCGAGCGTGGATGCTCTGGTGATTGTAAAGAAATCTTCGTCGCGTAGTTTGAGCTGAATGGTGCGCGCATACAAGCCGGTGCTCACGCAGGCGCTTTGAGACCATCTCGGAGAGCTTCAGGAGGACCGTCTCGAGCTGATCGCCGTTTGCAGTGTCTTCTCCAAATGTATGCTCGTGGCTGATCGATTTAGGATCTTCTGCCGCGCCCAACTCGGTGTCGAACCAACCTCCGGCATCCGCGCCACGGGCTTTCCCTGCCAGCGCCAGGCCCCACTTGCCGAAATGGGAGGCAAGAAAACTTTCGTCCAGCGCGGCCAAGTCGCCAACCTTGCGGATACCGAGCTTGTGCAGGGATGCTTCCGTTTTCTTGCCGACTCCCGGGATCTTTCGGACATCGAGCGGCGCGAGAAAGCTTGCCTCCCGGCCAGGCAAGATATACAAGAACACCGTTCGGCTTGGCCTGATCCGACGATACTTTCGAAACCAGCCGCGAGGTCGCCAAGCCTAGCGAGCAGCGCAGATCAGTTCCACCGCGGATCGCTTCGTGCAGCAGGTGCGCCGCTTTCATCGGCGGGCCGTGCAGGCGTTCGGTTCCTGTCAAATCGAGATACGCTTCATCGATGGAAGCCATTTCGACAACGGGCGAAAAGCGATTCAGTACCTCGAATACTTTCTTCGAATACTCGCGGTAGCGTTCCGGGTGACCATCCACGAAAATGGCGTGTGGGCAGAGCTGGCCGGCTGTGCGCAGGGGCATGGCCGAGTGCACCCCGAATTTCCTAGCCGCGTAAGAGGCTGCAGCTACGACGCCGCGCTGATTGGCCCGGCCGCCGACCACTACTGCCTTGCCCTTGAGCGACGGATCGAAGATTTCCTCTACCGATACGAAGAACGCATCCATGTCGACGTGACAGATGAGCCGTTGCATCGGGATTCCAGATTAACCGCCGCGCAGAGTAGCCGCAATCACCCGCGGCAGACCGGCGAGGTCGGATACAACTAAGATATCCGTCCAGCGGGAAGATAGCATCTCGCGCACTCCCTCCAACGAGCGATATCCGAGCTCCATCATTACGCGTCCGCCGGGAGCGACCGCGCGCTCGGCCTGTGCGATCAACCGCTCGTAGATCTCGAACCCGCTATCCCCGGCGAACAGCGCTACATGGGGCTCCCAATCCCGCACTTCGATCTGCATGTTGGATGCGTCCACGCCCGGCACGTATGGAGGGTTCGAAAGCAGGAGATCGATGCTGCACGGCTCAACTGCTTCGAGCAGGTCGCCCGCGAAGAAGCTCACTTTTGCCCGCAGCGCATCGCAATTGCGCTGTGCGATTTTCAGAGCGGCAACTGAAATATCGGAAGCCAGAATCTCTCGATCTAGCGCCAAGGCTACGCTGATCGCGATTGCGCCTGACCCGGTTCCGACATCGAGTATGCACTTGACGTTTTGAAGTCGCAGGTATTCGAGAGCGGTCTCTACCAGGTGCTCGGTCTCAGGGCGGGGAATCAGCACGCTCTCGTTCACATAGAAGTCGCGACCGAAGAATTCCTGTTTGTGCGTGATGTATTGGGTGGGCCGCCCCTTCAGGCGCTCGTTCAGATAGCGGCCGAAGTGAATCCACCAGAGTTCAGTCAACTCATCGGTCGAATGCGCGTAAAGAAATGCGCGATCGCGCTGCATGGCGTGGCAGAGCAGAACCTCTGCTGTGAGGCGGGGAACAGGGACGCCGGCCTTCTCTAGAATTTCAGTGCCCTGCAGCAGGGCAGTTTGGATCGTCACAATACGTGACGGACGAGTCTAAGCCGCGCGGCCCTCATCGCCCCGCAGCCGTTGCGCCGTGTAGTAACTCGTGAGCGCATCGATTACCGGCTGCAGCCGCCCTTCCATGATGAGATCGAGCTGATGAAGGGTCAGGCCGATGCGATGGTCCGTCAGGCGGTTCTGCGGGAAGTTATAGGTGCGAATCTTCTCGCTGCGGTCGCCGGTTCCGACCATACTCTTACGCTCCGCCCCGATTTCCGCCAACTGCTTCTCCAGTTCCATCTGATAGAGCCTGGAGCGCAACACCTGCATTGCTTTTGAGCGATTCTTGATCTGCGATTTCTCGTCCTGGCAGGAAACAACCGTATTGGTGGGCAGGTGCGTGATGCGAACGGCTGAATAAGTCGTGTTTACGGATTGCCCACCCGGTCCCGAAGAGCAGAAGGTATCGATCCGGATGTCTTTCGGGTCAATCTGCACGTCCACTTCGTCCGCTTCGGGCATTACAACCACGGTAATGGTGGAAGTGTGCACGCGCCCCTGTGTTTCCGTTGCGGGCACGCGCTGCACGCGGTGTACGCCACTCTCATATTTCAACCGGCTGTACACTTTCTTTCCGCTGACCATCGCGATCACTTCGCTCAGCCCGCCGACGGAAGATTCGCTGAGGGACGTAACCTCTACCTTCCAGCCTTGCTCTTCGGCGTAGCGCGAGTACATGCGGAAGACCTCGGCGGCAAACAAAGAAGCCTCGTCGCCGCCCGCGCCTTTCCTGATCTCGAGAATGATGTTCTTCTCGTCGTTGGGGTCTTTGGGCAGCAGCAAAACCTGCAGATCATTCTCGATCGCCGCTACTTCAGGCTCCAGGCGCGCGACCTCCAACTCCGCCATCTGACGAAGGTCCGGGTCGCTCTCGTCGAGCATCAGGCGCGCGTCCTTCAGCTCTTGCGAGCTTTCTTCCAATCGCGATACTTGCTGACCAGATCGCCCAGCTCACTGTGTGCCTTGGCAACCTTGCGATACTCATCCGGCTCGTTGATGACGGCCGGATCGGCCATCTTGGCGTCGAGCTCGCGATAGCGCGCTTCGGCATCATCCAATCGATCAATGTATTGCATGCAGATACAGTACGCCTGTGAGGCGTCTCTTTCTCTCTTTCCTAAGCGATGACCAGAACGCCGCCCTGCGCCTTTTCCAGCTCCATGGCATGGTTCAGCGCGTGTATCGCAACTTCCGTCTGTCGATTGGATGGCGGTTGGGTGGTGACGCGTTGCAGCCACAGCCCTGGCTTGGTGAGGACAGCCATCAGGCCGCCTTGGCGCCGGGCCGCAAAGCGAATGACCTCGTAACTGAGGCCGACAATGAGCGGCAGCAGGGCGATGCGCGCCGTAAACTTCAACCAAAAATTGTCTATTGGAAGGAAGGCGTAGCAGATCATCGCGATGATCAACACCACGACCAGAAAACTGGTGCCGCAGCGAGGATGCCACGTCACGAAGCGCTGTGCGTTTTCAACCGTGACCGGCTGGCCGGATTCGAAATTAAAAACGACCTTATGCTCGGCCCCGTGATACTCGAAGACTTTCCGCATTTCTTTCATCCGGGAAAGCAGCAGCATAAACCCGAGAAAGATCGCGATTCGAATGGTTCCGTCCATCATGTTGATGGCGAACCGGCCGCTCACTGCGTCAACGTGGTGCCCGATCAGGGTCGCCAGGTAGAGCGGAACAAATTTGTACAGCGCAATCATGAACGCCAGCGAAAACACGATTTGGAAGACCATCGCGCCGGTCCCGGTCTCTTTGTGTTCGCCACTGACGTCTCCCATGGCGCACTCCGCGGAGAATTTCAGCGCTCGCATGCCAAGCCACATGGCCGACCCGAGCGTTCCCAGCCCGCGAAAAACCGGCAGTTTGAAGATCGGGTGCCGGTCCGACAAGCGCGGCGAGCGGACTCGATTGCGTGACGATCTCCCCATCCGCCTTCCGCACCGCGACACAGTAGGAATGGGGCGACCGCATCATGACGCCTTCCATGACCGCCTGCCCGCCGACCAGAGTGGTTTCTTCTCCGTTCTCGAGGACGGGCAGCATCTGAATGTGCGTGAAAAGACGCACGAATTCACGAAGGTTCAAAAGGAGGGCTCCGCTACTAGTATAGCGGGAGCTGGCCTCATTTCGACACTTGCACCGTATGCTGCACAGGTTGGCCGCCATCGAGAAAGACCGTGTAGTTGTAAGAACACGTATGACCGCCTTCGCACTTTGTCGCAGCTGGGTCTATGGCGCAGAACTGTGTTCCCGGCGGCGGAGCAAAGTTCTGGGTCCCCTCGTCGCATAGATTGGGGCTGTTCACGTGCAAGCTCCACCCCGCGTTTGGTTTTGCCCAGTGGAGCGCTGTGGTGGTCGCCGTGAGTACCGGGACATCCTGGCCGTTGCACTGTTTGCCATTGGTTAGGTCGATGCAGTAAACGGTGAAGGGCGATGCCTTCGTACCGGGTCCTCCTTCTCCCTGAACTGGACCCGCGAGCATTGAATTGTCCCCAACGACGTGTGGATCTGTTGAAGCGTTATCTCCATAAACGGCAAAGTATTTGAAGCACCGCTGATGGACACCATCATTACATGTATTTGGGGCCGTGCTTCGTTTGATCGTACATGTTTCGTGGCCTTGCTGGAATGCCCAGTGGTTCGGTCCGCAAGGCGAAATACCGCCCTGGAAAGTAGCCATCCAGGCGTTGCTCGCCTTGGGTTTCCAGGTAATGGTATAGCCACCCTGCTTGTACATGCAGTTGCTAGGTACAACTACTTCAGATTTATCAACTGACGCACCTTCCCCGACTGTAACCACACAATGGCAGGAGGAAAAAAAACGAGACAGAAATATAGCGATAACAGCAATCGCAATTGCAGAAACAATTCCAACCATCCACTTCATTAAGACCTCCGTCCCAAGCAGCTCAATTCAATGACATTCTCAACTTCAGCGAATTGAATCGCGCATCTCTCCGCAACAGGTCGAGTTCCGGCGCATTCAGAATATCTGCAGCGGAGTATCCAAGACGAATGCACTCGCGAATGAAAGTAAGAGCCGTTTCTCTCCTGCCGACTAGTTCATATGCAAGAGCTTCCCGAAATAGCCGATCGGCATTGCCCGTTTTCAGTGCGTCAGATCCTCTCAGCAGTTTGAGCGCAGGTTCGGCTTGTCCCAACTTCGCCTCGAACAAGGCCAAGTCGGTCCGAGCTTCAGCGTTCGCAGGATTGACAGCAAGCTCGTTCTTCGCTAGCTCAGCGGCCTTTAACCAGGCGGCTTGCGACCGAGACTTCATGCCTGCAATCATTTGGTATGCATCGCCCAGATTGCGCCACAGATCGTATTTTCTGGGATTCAGGCGAACCGCCTCGGAATATGAAGTGGCGGCCTCGCGGTATCGGCGAAGGGCGAAGAGGGCCGTGCCTCGGTTCGCGAACGCCTCTCCGGATGGCAGCAGCGTTATGGACCGGCTCAGCGCTGATTCCGCGTCCTCGAGCCGGTTCATATAGATGTATACGGCGCCGAGATTGCGCCACGGAAGGGCTGCATTAGGAGCGGCGACGGTTGCCTTTCGAAAGAGTTCTTCTGCCCTGGAATACTTAGCTGTGTGGAGAAACATATTACCCCAATCGTTCAGAGCTGGCCAGTAATTAGGTTGAGCCTTTAATAGTCCTTGATAAACCTTATTGGCCTCTTCGTACATTTCGCGCATCACGTACGAGTGCGCCAGGAGCAGCTGGGGCTCCGGATTTTCGGGGTCGAACTGTATCACTCGCCGCAAGTCGGCTGTCGCGGCTTCTGTATTCCCGTGGTTTGTTTCCACAAAGGCACGGCTCGCATACACATCCGGCATTGCAGGTGCAAGTCGGAGGGCTCTTTGGATGTTGTCGTCGGCGAGTTGGAGAGCGGTAACGTCCCTTGTCAGGTGGAAAATCTTGGCGTACGTCTCGGCCAACGAGGCGTACGCGCGCGCGAAATTCGGATCGAATTCCAGTGCGCGCTCGAGCTCTGCAACACCCTTCTGCAAGCTCGGCAGGCCATACTCGCGTAACAACTCCTGGGCGCGTACAAAGGCAGCGAAGGCTTGGGCGCTCGATGTTTCCGGCGCTCGAGTCCGGCTTGGTGCGCTGGAACTCAGGTCCAGCAGTGAGATCGCCCTTTGCGCAGCAATCGACGGCAGCACATAGAGACTGTCCGCCGTGCATGTAATCCTGGCGGACCTGATTACGTTATGGCTGGAGGACTGCAGCAGTTGTAAGGTCAACACAAACTCTGCCTCGATTCGCCGTAGTGCCGCTTCTAATAGCAACGTGGCACCAAACATACCTGCCGTATCAGCGCTGTGATCCAAGCGTTGTGCGCGGATGTACATCTGAGGTACGACAAGCAGGTCTTTTTCGGCGAACTGCGTTCGCGCTATCTCGTTGCTGACAATCTGCACCACGCCGTCAAGAACGGACGCATCCTCAGGCGCTTCACCGGCCTCATTT
>CAWJVA010000017.1:0-18905 GCA_963846185.1 uncultured Acidobacteriaceae bacterium
CGGGGGCCATTGGTATAGCCTTTTAGAGGATTCCGGAGCTTCAAAATGTATAACTCAACGCCAAGACTGCGGACGTATCTCCCGATCCGGTGATGAAGATATATGTCGTATAGTCTATGTGCTGACGAGTGAAGCCCAGTGATACGCCGCGCTGACCCTCGAATCCAGTGCGATACACTTTCGAGCCCTGATCGACAAGCCCGAAATGCAGCCAATTCACGGGTGAATATCTCAGCTCATTCCAGGAGTAGAAAAACGTATCCTGCTTGTCTTTGGTATTGCAAACGTACTCGCCTTCGCTATAGAGCTCAAACCGCTTGTAGGTAAGCGATAACTCGTACCCAGGAGCGATGCCGGTGGTCTTTCCCAAGGCCACTCCGAACATCGGCGTCACCTCAAATACTAATTTGTGACCTGCAACGAAGTTATAGCCGGTCCACAGTGAGCCGGTTTTCAGACTTTCGTAGTTATATCGGGCTTCCAGATGGAGCCAGTTATGATCGACGCTCAACGTGGAGGAGCCGTAAGCGGGCTCGCCGGCACCGAGATAACCATAGGCTCCGAGGAAAAATGTCCAATCATTCGAGGAGCTCGGCAATTTTTCTGCTTGGCGGCCGGCCGCCACCTGTGCGGAGGCGGTGCCGGCAAAGAATGCGGTGGTCAATACAATCAACCAATGGTCCATCCGC
This sequence comes from uncultured Acidobacteriaceae bacterium, assembly GCA_963846185.1. GTDB lineage: Bacteria > Acidobacteriota > Terriglobia > Bryobacterales > Bryobacteraceae > Bog-105. Next base: position 690 of record CAWJVA010000017.1, read on the forward strand.
ATTCTTCCGGTCCAATTCCGAGCAACCCAACAGGTTATCGATGCTGAGCCTGTCCGATCTTATCGGTCGTTCGTCGGCGATCCGGACCCTGGTCCAAATTTACGCTTCTCGAAACGTCAGAGTTAGACCCCTCGGCGACATAGCTCGCGCGTGTCACTCGGGGTTTGCCCGCAAAAGCGTTAAGTTAAGTGAGTCGGTTACGGCGGAGCCCGCCCTGACGAAAAGCAATCTTTGAAGAAGCTCGTCTATTTAATGTTGGGTTATTACCCTGACATGATGCGCCGATCCAGTCTGCTTCCGCCCTCCGCCACTTCGTTTCGTAAAACGCCGCTGCCACTCTCAGCCGCCCTTCGCATCACGCCTCGCGAAAAAGTTTGTTTTCTCTTCAAATCAGCGCTTTGACCTGCCCGCACCGCGCCTTCCCGTTCTCCTCCGTTGCATACTCGCGTGTGGAAGAACCGCCATGCCGAAGCGCCCGCCAACCGAAAAGAATCCAAACGGCTGCACCGGACCCACCACGCCTGAAGGAAAAGAATCTTCCAGCAAAAACGCGCTCAAGCACGGCTGCTGTTCCAAAATCCTGATCCTCCCCGACGAAGACCCGGCCGAGTTCGAACGAATCGCCGAGGGCTGGCTCCAGCAATTCGATCCGGCCGACTTCCAGGAGGAGACCCTGGTCGAAGCACTCATCCTCAACGATTGGTCTCTGCGCCGCAAAAGACGTCATTTCTTTGCGGCTGAAGCCGCCGCAGCCGCCGCCTCTGGCCCCGACCCGGCCGCCTGGTCTGCCGAACAGCGGCATCACCTGGCCCTCATGCAGCGCTACAAAACCGCCGCCGAGCGTGCCTTCTACCGTTCTTGGAGCGCGCTGCAGGGCCTTCGAAAGGACATCATGAACGAAAACATCAAACTGCTCAAAGCGCTTCGCAAAGATGTCAGTCTGCAGGAGGAAATCGACAAGTTGGAGGCTCAGCTCAACACTCCGCAGGCTCGCGCCTCACAAGACTCCCAAACGCCTCCCCACCAGTTATTTCAAGGCCAGCTCAACTTCCCGAACGGCGTTCCGCCTGAATACTCCTGGACCAGCAGCAATTCCTCTATTCGTGAGAGCGGCGGAGCAGGCGTCCAACGCATGGATGTGGATGTCTGGCTGCAAGTCATCGAACGCGAGAAACTCGCCGGAACCGGTCACATCGGCCCCACCGGCTTCGGAAACCTGCCTCGCTCCGAAAACCATGGCGGCTGTGAATGCGAAATGTGCGGCCAGAATCGCGCAATTCTCGAGGCTCACGCCAACCCGCACTCCTGAACCGCGGCGCCACCCTAACTATGAAAATGGGGAAGAAACGATTGGTCGGGGCGAGTGGATTCGAACCACCGACCTCCTGGTCCCGAACCAGGCGCTCTAGCCAGGCTGAGCCACGCCCCGAATATCTTCAGTCTATAACAGCGCGTGATTGCACGAGCGCAGCCGCTAGTTGACCCGCTTCAGCTCTTCCGCTAAGCCGCTCATCCCTTTGCGGCGATAAATTTCGGCGAGGCGCTGCTGCTCTGGAGAGTCGGCGAGAGAGCGGCGCAGAAGCGGGTCGTTTGTCGCCTCTTGGATGTCGGCCCGGCTCGGGATCCAGAGCTTACCGTCAGAGAACTCGACGTCGTTGACGAACGTCATGAGTCCGCCGATCACCATCGGCTGGCCCGTTGGACGCGAGAAGCGCAGGGTGCCGGATTCGATCATGCGCGCCGTTTGTTGTGTAGGAGCCACTTCGACGGCGGCCGGCACAGAACCGGCGACAAAGTCGCGGCCACGGTCGTCGCGAATGATCCAGCCAACGTCGATCGCCCTGAGCGGTTTTTGGGATGTGTTTCGTAACTCGACACGCGGAGCACGGACCTCGTTCTCATACACCTGCGCGTTACCGCCCATCGGCCTGTACAGGCGAGCTGGGGAACGACACGGCGCCTACCGCGAACGGATGCTCGCCTGCGGGATTGGTGCGCGCCCGATGCAGCAGTTCGAGCCCGAGTTGCTCCGGCGTGAGATCCTGCAGCCCGAAATTCAGTTCCTCCCGAATCTGCGTAAATTTTCCGCTGTCGATCAGAGAGGCCAGGTAACGCCGGTCGCGACGCGCTTCGAGTTCGTACACCATGAGAGCGCGACGAGAGCCGAGCCGGTCAGGGCCATACGCGCTGAAGTCGCTGAAGAGCGCACAGTCGAGCGAGACTCGAACCATTGCATTCTCTGAATCGGGATGCATCGCGTTGAAGGGCCGGAGGAGCTGAAGCTGAATTCGCACCGGAATCACGTCGCCCGGCTCAAGGCGAAGACTCGGGACGGTGATGGAACCTTTCCCGGAAGGAGTCAGCCCCTGCGCTTCGACACTGAGCGTAATGCCCGATATCGGCTTCGTGCCGGTATTGCGCAGCAGCAGTGAAGCACGAATGTCCATGGCGAGCGAGGCGCCTCGGACGTGAGGATTGCTGGGTCCGAGTGTCGAAGAGATCGGCAGCACGGGCGAATCGCGCGGGAAATCTACCGCCAGCCACCCGCCGCCGGTGTCAGCCCCGGCCGCGAGACCGGCGCAAACGAGGGCAGCGGAGACACGAATGCCAAACGCGCGGAAACTACTGCCCATAGACATTGGTAATGGTGACTTGTCCCGTGTCTTCGTCGACATAGCGCGCAGCCATTGCCGAGGAGCCGGTGACCGAAACGACGGCCGACGCAGGATGAAGAATGGTAAGCGTCGCCTGCTGCGTTCGGACGCTGATACCATCCGGCGTACTCTGCATTACGGTTCCGGAGATCGCCGGCCGCTCCAGTCCGACGAGATGACGAATAGACGAAGCGAGATGCTGAGTCTCCTGGTTAGGAATGTGCGTCATCCAGCCAATGACAAGGAGAGCGAGCGCAGCGGCAGCAATAGAAACGCGGCCGAGCCAGGTAACCTTCCGGCCAACTTTGTCGATGCAACGCCCAGCGGCAAGGCCGACGGCAATGTTGCCCAGCATCTCGCGTTCGAGCCGCGTCCAATCGGCGATGGCCTCAAAGCCGGTGAGTGTCTGGTCCTGCGCCTCGCGCTTCAGTTCGGCGTGGGCGGACGTAAACAGCGATACCTGGGATTCGCATTCGAGGCATTGGCTGATGTGATGCCTTAAACGCCAGCGGCTGACGAGCGGAAGATCACGCCGCGCGTAAAGCGCCAAAATCTCAGGGACGGGGTGAGCGTACTCGGATCTGGTCTCGGGATTCACGATAATTTTCTCCCTTCCAGATAGCGCTTGAACTTAATGCGGGCGTTGGCGATATGCGAACGCACCGTGGCCATGGAGCAGTTCATCTGCTCCGCCACCTGCTCGGCGGGGATATCTTCGACATCTCGCAGCAGCAGCGCCATTCGTTCGCGTTCGGTGAGCATGGCGAGTCCGCCATCGAGCTGCAGCTTACGTTCGCCGCGCAGTAATGACTGCTCGGGATTGTCGCCCCAGGCGACGGGCGTGTCCACCAGCTGGTTCACATCCGTGTAAGTCAGCTTTCTGCTACGCCGGAGAAAATCGATGGCGGTGTTAGCGGCGATACGCGACAGCCATTGTGCCGCACGATCGAAATCCTTCAGTTGCGACTGCCGCTGGAGCGCTTTAATGAACGTTTCTTGCGTGAGGTCCTGTGCGTCATCGACGTTGCCGACGATCCGATAAATCAACAGGAAAATGCGCCGCAAGTTCTGCTGTATAAAGCGCGTTTGGAGATCATTTCCGGTCTGGAGCTGCGAATCCGAGACGGGTCGAAGGGGCTCACTCACGCGCACCTCCAGGAGCCCGGTGGATGAAGAGCAAGGGGCTGAGGTTCGGGGCGGCGGCTGATGGAAATGCGGCTCGGGCATCCCTTATAAAGGAATGACGGCCGGCTATCGAAAACGTGCAAGTGGCCAGTTCGATTGACGCGGAGGTGCGGACAAGGTGAGTGTTTCGAATCTTCGGCTCGCTGAAGCGCGCGGCCTCATCGTAGCTATCCTAGAACATATGAGACCTGTTGCCGTCATAGGCATCGGGAAAACGGCTTTCGGCGCGTTCCCGGATCGCGATCTCCGCTCGCTGGCAGTGGAAGCAGTTGAACATTCTCTCGCCGATGCGAACATTTCCGCCGGATCCGTGCAAGCATTTTATCTCGGAAATTTTGCCGGACCGTCTTTTGTTGGCCAGAACCACCTGGCGCCCTACGTGGGGACTGCAGCCGGTTTTGAAGGCATTCCCTGTACCCGGTTTGAGGATGCGTGCGCTTCGGGGGGCTCGGCATTTTTTCACGCCTGGATGAGTGTCGCCTCCGGCGTGTACGACATTGTCGTCGCGGCGGGCGTCGAAAAGATGACGTCGCAGAGCACGCCTCGGGTGACAGAAATCCTCGCCGGTGCAGGTGATATGGCGGGCGAGGGTCGCGCGGGCGCAACCTTTCCCGCGCTCTTCGCGATGATCGCCCGGCGTCATATGTATGAGTACGGGACGACGCGCGAACAGCTCGCCGCGGTTTCAGTGAAGAATCACGCGAACGGCGCGAAGAATCCGCTTGCACATATGCGCAAGGTGATCAGTATGGAGCAGGCTCTGGCGGGCAAGCCCATCGCAGAGCCGCTGACGGTTTTCGACTGTTCTCTCATCAGCGACGGAGCGGCTGCAGTGGTTCTTGTCCCGCTCGATCAGGCCGTGCGATATACGTCGCGCTTTGCACGCGTACGGGCGGTGGCGCAGACATCAGATCGTGTCGCGCTCGACAGCAAGGCCGACATTACGGAATTTCAGGCGGTAAAGTCGGCGGGCGGGAAGGCATACGAGATGGCAGGTGTGGGCCCGGAAAATATCGATTTAGCTGAGTTGCACGACTGCTTTACGATCGCCGAAATTGTTGCGAGCGAAGACCTCGGTTTCGTGTCGAAAGGCCAGGGGGGCCCGTTCGCTGCGGCAGGGTGCACTGCGATCAGCGGGCGCATACCGATCAATACCAGCGGCGGATTGAAATCGAAAGGCCATCCCGTAGGTGCGACCGGCGTGGGGCAGATCTGCGATGTGATTCAGCAACTGCGCGGAGAGGCCGGCGAGCGCCAAGTCGCGCGGCACCGGCTAGGATTGGCGCAGAATTTGGGCGGATCCGGCGCAACCTGCGTGGTTACCATTCTGGAGGCTGCGTAAGTTGCAGACACGTTCAGCAGGCGTGGTTTACACGGAGACGATCGTGTACTCGCCGCCAGAACAATTCGCTGACGATGCGCCGTACCAGCTTGCCATCATCGATCTCGACAGTGGCGGACGCCTTACAGCGCGAGTGCTCGGGAAAGCAGAACAGGACCGGGTACAGATAGGCGACCGGGTCCAGTTCGTAGAAGAAAAAGACGGAGTAGCGTACTTCCGGAAGCAGTGAAGCGCGCGGCGATGCCCGCCTCACACCATTCTCCTAATTGTTGTTGCTGCTGGTCGACGAAGTGTCTGTTGACGTGCTATCGCCTGTATCCGCCGGCCGCCGTTTCAGCTTCGGACGGTCATCATCGTCGCCGTTCGACTTTTTAGAAGGATCTGTTTCGTCCTCGATCGGCGCAGTTGAGTTTGGATTGCGGCGCAGCGTCGGCTTGTTCGGATCGTCCGCGGTCTTGTCCGGGCGGCGCTGATTTTCGAGCATCGCCAACCGCATTTTCACGTCGTTGAATTCGGAGGTCGTGACCACATATTCCGGGCGCGGCTTCAGCTCCGAAATCTCTTCCTGCGACTTCTTGATGCGATCGTCGGTTGGTGGATGGGTAGAGAAGAGTTTCGACATCGTACCCGGCTTGCGCTTCTCTAAGGTTTGCACCTTCTCGAAGAAGTCGACGAAGGCGGTGGGATCGTAGCCGGTCTTGTACATGTACTGAATGCCAAGATAATCAGCCTCCGACTCAAACCCGCGGGAGAACTTCAGGAAGGACAGCGGCACCAGCAGGCCGGAAGCCTCATAGATCCCGTACGCAGCGGCGCCACCCATGAAGATCAGTGGAATCGTTGCGAGCTGGGCGATTTCGCCGCGCGTCGCCTGACGCGTGCCGTGACGTGCGGCCACGTGAGCAATCTCGTGAGCCATCACTCCCGCCAGTTCGGCTTCGCTGTCCGCCTTGAGAATGAGACCCGTCTGCACGAAGAAGAAGCCACCCGGCAGGGCAAATGCGTTCACGCTGGGGTCTTCGATCACCTTGATCGTAAAGGGCACCTTGGCGTCGGAGTTGCGGACTAAATTCTGGCCGATGCGGTTGATGTATTCGGAGACGACTGGGTCGTTAATCACCTTTGACTGGCGCTCCACCTGCTGTGCGAGCCCCTTGCCCAAGGCAATTTCCTTCTCGAGCGAGTAGAAGTTGACTTTGCCGCTGACATTGCGGTCACCTATAGCGTCCGGATCCTTCTCCTTGTCGTCTCGCGGAAATGCGTTGAAAGGTATGGCCAGGAAAAGAGCGAGGATCACGCTAACGGAAGATTTGAGGATGGAACACCGGGGGAAAACAGTTCGCCGCATAAGACTCCTTCAGGACCAACAGAATCCGGGCACGAGGCGGGACGAGTACCTGGATTCGCCTGCATTCAGTATAGATCTCTTGCCCTGCTCCGGGGCGCGCTGATGTGGTTCGAAATACGTGAAAAAATGTGGCCCGGCAATCAAACCTGTTCTTCCCTCAAACCATGTACACCAAGACTACCGGGCCCCAGGAGATTCACATACCTTAACGTATGCTCGGAAGGATGGGTTGCGAAAAAGTGTCCGGAATCGTTTCGGAGGCGCGTACCGGAGTGGAAGCGTTCGCGGATCAGTTTCCAGTCACAGACAATCTGGTGTACCTGAATCATGCCGCCGTGGCCCCGCTTTGCGGCCCCGCGGCGGAGGCGATGAAGGGATTGGTTGACGACGCATGCCTATTTGGCTCAATACATTACGACAAGTGGATGCAGGCATACGACGGCTTGCGCCGATCGGCCGCCAAGCTGATCAACGCTTCGCCGGGCGAGATTGCCATCGTGAAAAATACCTCGGAAGGGATTGCGACCATTGCGCTGGGTTTGAATTGGAAACCGGGCGACCGCGTGATCGCTTTCAGAGAGGAGTTCCCATCGAATTACTATCCCTGGCTGCGGCTTGAAGCGCGCGGAGTTGATCTCACCTGGCTTTCTATTTACGACTCGCTCGATAAAATCGCCCAGGCGCTTCCGGGCGCGAAGCTGCTGGCGATCAGTTACGTGAACTATCTCAGCGGGTATCGGGTGAATCTGAACGAGATAGGCCGCCTGTGCCAAAGCGAGGGCTGCTTCTTTTTTGTGGATGCCATCCAGGGCATGGGCGCTTTGCCGCTGGATGTGGAGGAAACGCATATCGACGCGCTCGCAGCCGATGGGCATAAATGGATGCTGGGCCCCGAAGGAAACGGAGTTCTTTATGTTCGCCGCAAGTGGCTGGACGCCATCGAGCCGGTAGAGTTCGGCTGGACCAATCCAGCGAAGTACGCCGATTACAGCTCGCGCGATATGACTCTGCGTCCGGATGCCGGTCGTTACGAGTGCGGGACGCTAAACACGGTCGGGTGCTTCGGACTGAAGGCAGCCATCGATCTGCTGCTGAATGTCGGAATTGAGAAGATCGCACCTGCTGTGCTTGAGCTTGCGGACCAGCTCGAGTCAGGTGCACGCGCGAAGGGTTATGAAGTGATAATTCCACGAACGGAGGCCACTGGCTCTGGAATTGTGAGCATCCGGCACCCGTCGCTGACCAGCAGCCAAGTTGTGAGCAAACTGAAACAACAGAACATCGTCGCCGCGCCGCGTCAAGGCTGGGTGCGCTTGTCGCCCCATTTCTATATCACGCCCGAACACATTGAGCGCGTGTTGCGCGAATTGCCGGTGGTGTGAACCGGACGAGCATCGATGAGAACCTTCGCGATAGATGCGCCCGGCGAGACGTCGGTTGGAACGCGACCGGAACCGAAGCCCGAGGCCGGTGAAATCCTGCTGAAGCCACGGCTGATCGGGCTTTGCGGCACGGATTTGAGCACGTTCCGAGGGAAGAATCCGCTTGTCGAGTACCCGCGGATCCCCGGGCATGAGATCGCCGCGACGATTTTGGCCACCGGCTCGGAAGTACCTCCAGGATATGGGGCCGGTACGGATGTCACTGTTTATCCTTATGCCAATTGCGGGCGCTGTGCAGCGTGTTTGAGAGGGCGAACGAATGCTTGCAAGTTCAATGAGACGCTCGGAGTACAGCGCGATGGCGCGATGACCGGCCTGTTCGTGGCGCCATGGCAGAAGGTGTACCGGGCCGAAGGCCTTTCGCTCACCGAATTAACACTGGTTGAGCCTCTTTCGGTGGGGTTTCATGCCGCCGAGCGCGCACGGATTGGGGCCATAGATACGGTGGCGGTTATAGGCTGCGGCATGGTCGGATTAGGGGTATTGGCCTCTGCCGTAGCTCGCGGAGCTAGCACAATCGCGATTGACCTAGGAGAAGAGAAGCTGGCGCTGGCGAGCCAGGTGGGCGTCAAGCATACGATTCAACCGGCGAAAGAGAACGCGCATGAAAAGTTGCTGGAATTCACGAACGGGCTCGGTCCGGATGTGGTGGTGGAAGCGGTTGGAACAGCCGCGACGTATCAGATGGCCGTGGAAGAGGTCGCACATACCGGACGTGTGGTCTACCTTGGGTGGGCGAAGGAGCCGGTGACGTATGAAACCAAGCACTTTGTGCACAAGGAGCTCGATATTCTTGGTTCGCGCAATTCGCTAAACGAGTTTCCGGCTGTGATCGCCATGCTGCAGCAGCACCGTTTTCCGGTGGAGGCAACCATCTCAGCGCGAGTTCCTCTTGCAGAAGCGGGCGACGCGCTGAAGCGATGGAGCGATGCGCCGCAGTCGTACGCGAAAATCCTGGTCGACATGGACGCTTAGACATGGAACAGAGGACGCTCGGCGGGACGGGACTTTCGGTTTCAGTGCTCGGCTTTGGAGCGGCGCCGCTCGGGAACGAGTACGGCAATGTAGAAGCCTCGGAAGGAGAACGGGCCGTCCACGCGGCAATTGACGCCGGAATCAACTTTTTCGATACGTCCCCTTACTATGGCCGGACCTTGTCAGAGGAACGCCTCGGCAAGGCGCTAATGGGCAGGCGTGATCGCGTCGTGCTTTCGACCAAGTGCGGGCGGTACGATTTCGCCGGCTTCGATTTTTCGGCAGCTCGCGTAAGCGCGAGTATTGACGAATCGCTGCGCAGGCTGCGTACCGACTTTCTGGATATCTTCATCGCGCACGACATCGAGTTTGGGGATGTGAATCAGGTCATCGATGAAACGATTCCCACGATGCGTGAACTGCAGAAGCAAGGAAAAGCGCGCTCGATCGGCATCTCCGGGCTGCCTGTAAAGCTTCTGAGAAGGGTGGCGCTGGCCGCGAAGGTGGACCTGGTGCTGTCCTATTGCCATTACAACCTGATGATCCGCGATCTCGATACTGTACTCGTGCCGGATCTGGAGGCAAATGATATCGGATTGATTAACGCCTCAGCATTGCATATGGGCATGCTGACGCACGAGGGACCACCGCCCTGGCACCCGGCTCCGCAAAGTATAAAGGATGCCGCACGCCAAGTGGTTGCGCTATGCGAGCAGAAGGGAATGGATCCGGCTGTGATTGGCCTGAGTTTCGCTTTGCAGCACCGGTATATTTCGTCCACGCTTGTCGGAATAGCAAATACAGCGCAGTTGAATGACAACCTGCGGGCTTTGAGCACGAAGCCGGACCCGGCACTGTTGAAGGAGATAGACGACCTGATCGCGCCCGTCCGGGACCACACATGGCCGAGTGGGCGCCCCGAGAACAACGCATGATGCGCCTGGACAGCCATCAACATTTCTGGCATTATTCGCCAGCCGAATACGGCTGGATCTGCGACCGGATGGCTGCCATCCGGCGTGATTTCCTCGTGCCGGACCTGCAAGCAGCGTGTGCTTCATCGGGCGTCAGCGGATCCATAGCGGTGCAAGCGCGGCAGACGCTCGAAGAGACGCGCTGGCTGCTGGAAATCGCTTCGCACAGCGACTTTGTCCGGGGCGTGGTCGGCTGGGCACCCCTGTGCGAGGTTGAGGCAGGTGAACTGCTGGCAGAAATGGCCCAGAACAGGAAGCTACGCGGAATCCGCCATATTCTGCAGGATGAGCCGGATGAGCGCTATATGCTCCGCGAACATTTCAACCAAGGCATCCGAGAACTGAAGCCGCTCGGCCTTGTCTACGACATCCTGATCTACGAGCGCCAGCTTCCACAGACCATCGAGTTCGCCGACCGCCACCCGGAACAGATCTTCATTCTGGATCACCTTGCCAAACCGCGCGTGGCGGCTGGGGAGCTGTCCCCATGGCGCGAGAATTTCGCCGAACTCGCACGCCGGCCGAACGTTTATTGCAAGCTGTCCGGGCTGGTGACGGAAACAGATTACCGCACCTGGAGCGACGCTGATCTCTGGCCGTATCTCGAGTGGGCGCTCGAGAAGTTCGGCCCTCGACGGCTGATGTTTGGCTCCGACTGGCCCGTGATGCTGGTTGCTTCTGAGTACGGGCGCTGGGTCCAAATCATGGAAAGCTTGGTGAGCCGGCTTTCTGAATCGGAGCAGGATCGGATCTGGAGCGGCACGGCTGAGGAGGCATACGGGCTGCCGGCTAAAGGAGCCTACGCCCGCGGCGACCATGCCCGCTGCGATCAGTAGCGCCGGTAGCTCGTTTCAGGTATGATGAGAGGGTTCGAAGTTTACATCCGAGCAGCTGTCAGTCTGCCCTGCGAATCGCAGCAGCGGTTCCGCTGCGAAACAGAAACTGTAAACACAACCCAAAGGTTTCCAATATGTACGCTGTGATTGAGACAGGCGGCAAACAGTACCGCGTAGCCCCGGGCCAGACGATTGAAGTGGATACGCTGGCCGGTGAGGTAGGCGCGGACGTGGAGTTTGACCGTGTTCTGGCGATTTCCAACGATTCCAATGAGTTATCGCTAGGAGACGCGGTAAAGGGCGCGCGGGTCCGGGGCAAGATCGCGGCACACGGCCGCGGCAACAAAGTGCTGGTGTTCAAGTTCAAGCGTAAGAAGCAGTACAAGCGCACCATCGGGCATCGCCAGAACTACACTCGGGTTCAGGTTCAGGAGATTCTGGCGTAACCGGCGCTTCGAGGTATTCGCGATGGCACACAAAAAAGGTTTAGGTAGTTCCAAGAACGGCCGCGACTCCAATTCGCAGCGGCTGGGGATCAAGGTGTATTCAGGCGAGCTGGTGACGGGCGGCTCCATTATTGTGCGGCAGCGCGGGACACGCTATAAACCCGGCAAGAACGTTGGCGTCGGCAAAGACGACACGCTGTTTGCGAAGGTGCCGGGCACGGTAGAGTTTCGCGACCGGGGCCGGATGGGCAAATTCGTCAATATTATCGCGTCACAGAATTAATACAAATTGAGGTCTCACAGGTGTGGTCGTGAGTCCGATTCAAACTGGGCGCAAATTCCTTAGGGTTCCATTCCAGTGTTTATCGATGAAGTAACCATTACCGTCAAAGCCGGTGATGGCGGTGACGGATGCCTCGCGTTCCGGCGAGAAAAATTTGTGCCCCGTGGAGGGCCAAGCGGGGGAGATGGCGGCTGCGGCGGGGATGTCATCATGGTCGCCAGCGAGCACTACAACAATCTCCTTCATTTTCGTTTCAATCCGGAGCATACAGCGCAGCGTGGCCGCCACGGTGAAGGAAGCAACCGCACCGGGCGGAACGGAGAAGATATCGAGCTGCCGGTTCCGGTCGGAACGATTGTTTATGACGCAGACTCGGGCGAGCAGGTATTTGATTTCACAGAGCCCGGCCAGCGCTTTGTAGTGGCTCATGGCGGCCGTGGAGGCCGCGGAAATGCGCGATTCGCCACGGCCACCCATCAGGCGCCGACCGAGCACGAAGAGGGCAAACCGGGCGAGTTCTTCAGATTGCGGCTCGAGCTGAAATTGCTGGCCGACGTGGCGCTAGTGGGATTCCCGAATGCCGGGAAATCCACTCTCATTTCGCGGCTTTCCGCGGCTAGACCGAAGATTGCCGACTATCCTTTCACTACGCTTGAACCCAATCTCGGCGTTGTGCAGGCGGGGGACGGCACCTTCGTGCTCGCCGACATCCCGGGATTGATTGAAGGTGCGCACGAAGGACATGGGCTCGGAACAACGTTTCTGCGGCACATCGAACGGACGCGCCTGCTCGCTCACTTGGTGGATGTGTCCGACGTGAGCGGACGCGATCCGGCGCATGACTTCGACGTGATTCTCGATGAGCTGCAGCGGTTTAGCCCGGAGCTGGCGAAGAAACCGATGCTCGTGGTGGCGACTAAGATCGACATATGCCAGGATCCAGCGCGAATTGAAGCAGTGAAGGCGAAAGCGCGCGAGCATGGCTGGCCGTTCTACGCGATCTCGAATGCAACCGGCATGGGCCTGGAAGAACTGCGCTTCGCAATGTGGAACGGGCTTCACCCTTCCGGCGACCGTGACGCCGAGCAGGACGTTACAATCTCAGTCGGAAGCTAGACTCTGCCGGTGCAGGGCTCGGTCTTCAAAACCGGAGTGCGGCACTTTGGTTGTCACGGGTGGGTTCGACTCCCATTAGCTTCCGCCAGAATTACTTATAAATCCTTTCTCCTGGCCAGCGCCAAAGTGAGCTGCTTGCGAAATGCCAAGCCTACCATTCATGGGGAGTGCCGTACTGTTGGATCATCGATCCTGTGAAGAAACTCACGTGGGAATATCATGGGGGCTGCCCTGCTCAGCAGCAAACCGATCGAATGAGGGCCGGCGAGATCAGCGTCGCTATAGCGGATCTGTACGCGTAAGAGCGGCACCGGTTGAACGCGCAATAAAGCCACGATCCATGGAGCCTTTGAAGCGCACCGCGTTTGTTGATTCGACTTGCGCCGGCACTGCTGGGAGCTGATTATACGCCGCGTGGGAATAGCCGCGCGAGCGTGTGTCCAAAGAGCATCCGAACGGGAGGCCAACAGTACAGCGCCGCGCCGATGCACGTCCCGAGCGTATTGGTGAAGAGATCCGTCACGCCGGACTGCCGGGTGGGCAGGAACGCCTGCAGGATCTCGATAGTAAACGTCACGGCGATTCCCAAACCGATCGCTCTCACTGCGGCTGTCCGCATCGACTGACGCCGTGCCCAATATGCGCAGTAGCAGAAACCGAGCGGAATGAAACCCCCGACATTGATCAAAATGTTCTTCGGTGCATCGGCGTCATCGCGATACTCGAGCCACGGTGGTTTTAGAAACACCTGGTCGACGGTCGTGAAGCGCGAGGGAATTATCAGATCCACACCCTGCACAACGGCATTGTGTACGATGCGGCCGGCGCGTTCGTTAAAGCAATACACGGCGAGCGCCTTGTCCTCCTCGCCAACCGCTGGCCGGCCATTCTGTTTCCACGATCGGAAATGATTCGCAACCCGTGCTGCATCCAGTTTCGTGTTATACAGCGCAAGAGCGTATATCTGCCCTCGCCAACCATCGACATCCATCGGCTCGGTGCCGAGCACAACACGGAACGGGAGCAGATGCGCTGCGACATAGGAGCCCGGAAATGTTTTTGATAGCCGACCATCCTGGTAAACCCGCATGCCCTGCGAATCCGCAGTCACGGTCAGAAGCACCGCGGGTGCGCGCTCGAAAACGTTGTCTACATACAGCCGCGTGTCGCGCATGCTATCGGTCGCACGCGTTCGAATCATTAGGTCCGAAACGGACTCCTGCAACAGGAATTGATGCGGTTCTCGCGGGCTGTACAATGCCAGAATCGTGCCCGCATCCCAGCCCCGGGCGGATTTCAACCAGATCTCGACCGACAAGGACCCGATTCGCGCAGGCTGGATTTCGCCTGTGCTCAGCACGGTCCCGTAATTGCTGAACGCGACACCGTTGCGGTTTGCGAGCCACCGCACTTCGTTCTCCGGCGCGTGAAACGGTGAGAGCCCGGCCCACAAAATGATGCCCAGCACCGGGACGCAAAGACCGCCGAGGACACGTGCGGGCGTTTGGGCGGGCGTGCGCGGTTCGTAGATTGTTGGATAATTTTGCCGCACTCAGTTCCTCCCACCGGCGGGGATCGAATGGACAAACCTCATCCGCGATTCTGGCAAATCTGGAGCATGAGTTGCGGAATCGGCGCGAGATCTGCAAGCGGGCGATGCCGGGGAGTTACCGAGGAGGCGAGTTCAAGCGGGATAAATCGAGGGAGGGACGATGCTGCTTTGGCGTAATACTTACTCCATCAATGCCGCCAATAGCTGACGCGAAGTACGAAGGAAGAACCTCAAACCGCATTCGCGAGCAATTCTGAGAGGCTGTATAATCCAAAAGATAAATTTCATTCTGCTGAGAAATGGCCACGCCTGTAGATCCTCAGCATCGGGCTGCACAAATTCGCGAATCAGCTTGGAGAACAGCTTCCACCGTTGAGCGAGCGAGTCTTTCGACCGGAGACGAAAGATTTTCTGAGCAATGTCGATGTCCGCGAACTGTTTGAACACCGGCCGGCATTGCGGCCACACCGGGGCATCAGCGTCACCAGCCAGATCCATCACAATGCGCTCTGCAATCGGCGCGAGGCTTGAGTCTCGCTGCGCGATTCGAATAAGCGGGTCGGGTACCGCCACACTGAGCAGGTCGTGCCCCAATATGTGGGGCAGCAACAATGCGCGGCGGCGGGAAGCGTCCACCGTGCTGAGCACTCTATCCCAATCGAGCTCCGGATAGACCTGCACGAGCCGCGTGATGTCACAGATCCACTTGAGCCGGCTCCAATAATGTCGCATTCCGTGTACCGAAAGCATCAGTAAAGTGTCTTCCGGCGACGCGACGCGAACGCGGGTGCCAAAGAGTTCGAGCTCACCGCACGCACGCCGGCAGGGGCTGAAATCGCGGATTTCCTTGTGCAGAGCGGGCTCGCAGACGGCCCAATGAAGCTCGATGCAGACGTGGTTGGAGGGATTTTCGAGAACGACATCTTTCTCCGAAGCGAGCAGCTGTCGCGATCCGATATCCGCATCCGAATGCGCGAGGCGATATCCCCGGCGTTGCAGCAGACCGACCGCCCGGGCCAGGTCGCCGGGATCTACGAAGATGTCGAGGTCGTGCCCCTGCCGCAGGCTGAAAACTCCGTACAGCGCAAGAGCCAGGACCGGCCCCTTAAACGGAACAGCGGAGATGCCGTGGTCGGCAAACAGCCCTAGCACCGCATGGAGTTCAGACGCAAGCAGAAGGTTCCAGCTGGCGATATCGAAACAGTGACGACGAAGTATTCCTACCACGTTCTCCGGGATCTGCGCAGAGAAGGCGTCGAGACGACGATAGACGAAAGGAACAACCTGATTCTTTCGGCCAGAAACAGGAAACGGCGCCAGACGAGTTTCCGTCAACAGATCCGCCAACACATGATCTGCGGCTTCAGAGGCCGGCTGTACACACAATGTCAGAAGCTGGAATTCAGGATTGAGTGACATCTCATAATGTAGACGGACGGATTACGCAAGCTACGGTAGAAGACCGAATGCCGTGAGCTGCGTCTGGCCGGCCACGAACACCTTACCATTCGCCACAAGCGGAATGGCGAACTTAGCCGCGAGATCGAGCGTATCGCGCGAACCCGCCTGGCTACTGTTATAGAGCATCGTGTTCAGGTTACTTGCGTCGTAGGCGAAAGAGCTCGCCAGGCGAGCCCATATCGACATTCGCACTCTGACCATTGTTCTGCAGAGCCCATAAAATCCCATTAGTCGTGCCGTTGGCAGATACTGCAAACGAGGCGCCACGCGCTCCGTATGAGGTGCTCGTTTGGGAGATAGCTCCTGAAGAGAGCTGCCCATTCGTCAGCTGGAATGCTTTGATGTTGTCGTGGACAGCGCCAAAGTAGACGTTTCCGTTGAAGTAGACCGGCGTACTGAAATTGCCGTTTTAACCGCGGTGCCGTTGGGGAGGACACCCGGTAAGGATTGAACGATTTGATTGTCGTTGTTGGGGTTGTATTTCCCCATATTGTTCGATTGATTACGTAAATCGTTCCACTTTTACCTGCAGTGATGAGCAGATGGGGATACAGACCGCTCGTTTGATCAACGAGCGATGCTGGGCCGCCGGCTACCTAGATCGAGATTGTTGTTATTCATGTTGCGCTTGATCATGCGGGGCGAAGTAGTCGACTACGGATCCGCTGGGGCTGAGTTTTTGGACCGAATCGCCATAATCGAGACCGCCCGTATTTGCATCGAAATCGCCATTACTAGTGACATAATAAATGTCTCCGGTAGCATCGGTTGCCAATCCTCCGCCGCCCTGCCAGATGCCGCCTCCATTCCCGTTGGGGGTGGCGTTATACACCATGGTTTGCTGAAGCGTAGTCGCGTTATAACCCAGTACCCAGCCGTGCCAGGGCGAGTTATCGCCATGTGAGCCGAACGCCAGGTACACAACGCCATTGCTGAGCAAAATGCCGGGCCGCTGGTTTTCGCGCAGCGGATCAAAGGCCACCTTCCCACCCGAGGAGCCGCTCCCCGATCCGTACGCTGGCCTGAAGGACCACCGGGCCGCCAAACTGCTCCGCTCCGGTAGTGATATCGAGCGCATGCAGGCGTGCACGTAGCTCGAACCCTCCTTCGTCGCAGCCACGACGTACAGGTGGCCGTGCCTGGTCGATGGTGGGAGTGCCCGTGATTCCCATCTGCGTCGGAATATCGCCGCACTCGCCTACATCGGCACAAGGAACGGTCGTGACACCGGACTTCAAGAAGCTCACCTTCCATATGGGTGACCGCTCAAGCCGTCGGCATCGAAGGCATAGATGCTGTCGTTCTCAGTCGCGACGAAAACCAGGTTGTGGTAGCCCTGCCCGGGAACGTTGACGTTCGCGACATATAACGGGGATGCGAAAGCGATGCCATCGATACCGTAAGAGAACAGCTTGCCGAACTGGTCCTGATTGACATTGCTCGTTGTCAGGACCGTTTCACCTGTGTTCTGACCGGTCCGAAGATTGTCGTTGTGGTACGTGAACATGCCGGCATTGCTGGTCACATAGACCATCGCGGTGCGGCCATTGCGTCGAAGTGGTTGCGGTTATGGTGTGAGTGCCGGCGGCGGCCGGAGGCGTGTAAAGCCCGCTCGCTGTAATCGTACCCGAAGAAGGAGATCCTCCTGCCGTTCCATCTACCGCCCAGGTCACTCCTCCACTACTCGCGGGTGAAACTGTTGCGTTCTGGTGAAGGTCAATACCGAAGTTCCCGGCGAAATCCTCAGTCCGGTTCCGGTGCCCGATAGAGCAACCGTTTGTGGGCTTCCGCTCGCGTTGTCAGTGATCACTAGAGAGGCAGACCGCGTGCCGGTATTCGTTGGCGCGAACGTAACGCTGATCGTACAACTCGCATTGGCTGCCAGCCCCGTTCCGCAGTTGTTGGTCTGCTGAAGTCGCCCGGGTTCGCGCCGAAATGGTAATCGAGCTAATGGTCAGTGACCCCGTTCCCAGGTTTGTCAGAGTTACCGAGTCTGCGCGCTGCTCGTCGTTCCCGTCTGCTGGCTGCCGAACGTGACGCTCGAGGCGCTCAGGTTCGCCATCGGTGTATTCCCGGGAATACCGGTCCGGAAGGCAACCATTTGCATGATCCACTGTCCCGAACTGAGCGGCGCCGTAGCGCTGTAACTCCCGGTAGTCGTCACCATACGGTCTTCGGCAATGTCTCCGTCCGGGCTAGTTAACAGCCGACTGGTAAAGCCACTGCCCGGCCCCGTCGTCACCGTCTGAACCAGGTTGGCGCCGAAAATCAGATCGGTCGCGTTGTTTGTCGTGACCGAACCGCTGCTGCTGGTCGCGCTATTGCCTGTGCTCGCCGCCGTCACGTCCACCGGGCTCACGGTATCTGCGCCCTTATACTCCAGAATGCGAATGTCCGGGTAGGCAGCAGCCACCGAGAAGGTCACTGTCACGGTGTTTGCTCCAGCAGATGCAGATGCAATGTTCTTCGCGTAAAAGATCGACTGGGAAGCCAGCGGAGCTTGAACCGTCGGGCCTACGGCCAGCGCGTAAGCGTTGCCGGTCGTATCGGTGACCGAACTCACTTTGCTGTGCTGTCATTCCAGCCCACGA
The DNA here is from genome assembly GCA_963846185.1 of uncultured Acidobacteriaceae bacterium. GTDB lineage: Bacteria > Acidobacteriota > Terriglobia > Bryobacterales > Bryobacteraceae > Bog-105. The sequence goes on from CAWJVA010000017.1 coordinate 18,895, forward strand.
CCACCACGTTG
>CAWJVA010000018.1:0-13004 GCA_963846185.1 uncultured Acidobacteriaceae bacterium
TGTGGAGCAGTAGTACTCTCCTGCTCGCGGCGCATGCAACAGACTGCTGTTCAATCGATCTATTGAGAGAAGGAGTAGAACACGATCCATTGTGAGGGAGCCGGCCTGCGCGTTTAACTGTTTGCGTTTCCATTTTCTTTCTCTTTGCTCCCGCAGTTTTCAGTGCGACGGCTCAAACGCAGGCACAGGGTGATCCGGAACTCTTAACGTGGGATGAAATCATCCAGCTTTACAGCAGGAGGCGCCCGCTCCCGCTTTGAATGACAAGCTACACAAGCTGCTGACAACTCCATTCGTTCGGAACGCGGCTTCCGATTCCGGCCGCACGCCTTTGAAGCCGACCGTGCCTGCCGTGGGAAAGATCCTTCGAGTTGCGCAGTGGAATATCGAGCGGGGACTGGAGTTTGACGCCATTCGTCTCGCCTTCACGGATTCGAAACAGTTCAATGGCTTGATGGAAGACAAGGGTTCCAAGGCGGATGACAAAACCAGAGACGAAATTTTCGAGCAATTGCGCGTACTTCAGCAATCCGATCTCATCGTGCTGAACGAGGTCGATTGGGGAATGAACCGGACGCGTTTCCGCAATGTTGCCGCGGAATTGGCGGACGCTTTCGGGATGAATTACGCCTACGGCGTCGAATTTGTCGAGGTCGATCCGATTACGATGGGCATCGACCAGCAGGTTGTCGTGCAGGAAGTTCAGGAAGCGTACTCGGAGCCCGGTCAGGACAGAGACGAAATGCTCGCTTACGTCAAGCAGATCATGACGCCCGACCCGCAGCGCTACAAAGGGCTGCACGGTACGGCAATACTCAGCCGCTATCGTCTGGACAACGTTCGCCTGATACCGTTCACAACGCGGGCGCATGATTGGTATGCCGACGAAAAGAAGGTCTCAATACCGGAGAAAGTGGAAGGGAAAGTCAGCGCGGCGGTATTCAAGGAACAACTAGTGCGGCAAGTGCGGCGCGGCGGACGAATGATGCTGCTGGCCGACATCTCGGACGCGGATTTTCCGTCAGGCAAGGTGACGGTAGTGGCGACGCATCTCGAAGACGTTACGACGCCCGCAAACCGCCAGAAGGAATTGCAGGAGATTCTGGACAGGATACAGGGCGTCGATCACCCCGTGATCTTGACGGGCGACATGAATACATCGACTCATACAGGCGTCCCGATCAGCGTGACGCGAGCGCTGAAAGCAGAGGTTTGGTGACGCGAAATGGTGGGCCGAGCAGGGCGCGGCGGAAGCAGCACATTACATGACGCCGTTTGGGTGGGCGTACAGCGCCTCGGTGGGCGTCATCGGGGTGGTGCGGAAGGTGGACGATCCGACCCGAGCGAATATCCCACTGGTGGGCGACAACCCCGAAGCAAAGTTTTTTTCAATGCTTCAGAAGTTTCGATCTGCCGACGGAGGCGCATTCGACTTCCGAGGCGATAAGGATTGCTCTTTCAACGAGCGAGATGGAACGCTTGCGAACTCAAATGAGCGTAGCGAGAAAGGCTTTGTCCCGACCAACGAACTTGGCAAGTCGTTCGGGATAGTCGGCCAGTATAAGCTCGATTGGATGTTCATTCTGCCACCGAACCTCGCCAAACCGAAAGAGAAGAACGGACACCGATCTCTTGGCGCCCCACTATGGGCGTACGTTGAAAGCGCTGAATCACAGCATTCCGCAGCGGATTTCCGATCACAACCCGATCACGGTGGATCTGCCGTTGGGTACTGGAGTGGGCGAAACATCTGATTCTCGCTTTCCCCGCTAGTCGTCAAGCTGACCCGGCCCTCGAGAAGCTTGCTTCGCAAGAACCAGAATTTGAACAAACGAGTGCACAGGCGTTGGCTGCTCTGCCAGACGCCGTTTGAGCCGATTCTCAAACTGGTTGGTGAACCTGCTGCGCCGTTCGCCATGATGAGCCTCCGTCAACGCCAGCGCCAATGAGCTTACAAAGATAGACCGGAAGAAGAGGGCATACTTCGTCGCAAATGCTTCCTTGTCCCCGTTTCGTTCATACACGGCCCATGCTGCATCCGGAACCGGGACGAGCTCGCACGCCTCCACCGCCACCCCTCTGAAATGCCCGTCTGTTTCGAAGGGCTGTAGCAGATCGCACCTGCGCCGCGGGTAGCTGCCGATTACCATCCGCTCGCGTTCATACGCCCGGATTTCTCCTTCGGCGACCATGCCCGCGAATACTGCGCTGGCATGGTTCATCAAATCTTCGAGCCCCACTACTCCACTGTCATCCAAACCTGGTAGCACGATCACGAGACGTCCCCCGGGCCGCAGTTCGATCGCGCGAAGCGAAAGAAACGTTTGCCAGTCCTGCGCAGCTTGCTGCTCGAATGCGAGGCGCTCATAGCCGGTGCTGAAAAGCGGCATAAAATGGCCCGTGATGAAAGTCGGGATGCGGCTTAGCCACATGGCCGCATACGAGGACCACCCGAGATGCACCGAATTGCCTGGCAGCACCTGTTCGTAAAAGGACCGTCCGATGACGCAAGGAAACACGTTCGGCTCGCCGCGAACAAATGTGCCCGCGTCTGTACTTAGGACATCGAACAGCGTATGAAAGTCATTCGAAGCCTGATCAATGTGAAAGACAAACATCGGCCTGTCCGGGCCACTGCGCGTCCGCAGGTTCTCGATCACCAGGCGCATCGGAGCGAGTGAGTTCTTGCCTTGCGACGATCCGTAGTCGGCAATCACAATGGCGTCGTCACCCGAGCCGGGTTCCACACGCCGCACTGCCTTCTCCAGGATCGGCAATGCTAATGCGCTTCCGGCGGCCGGAATCGCGGCACGCTTGTCATAAGAGCCCTTGCCTTCCATCACCCCATGAGAAATGGCTGTTTCGACCGGCATACTACCTCCTGATTTGATTACTTCCCGAAAATCTCTCGTTGATTCAAACTGGTTTGCAGCAGCTCTCGCAATGCGGACCGGTGAAGTTTCCCGGTTACGCCTTTCGGCAGTTCGGCGAGAAAAAGAATTCTCTCCGGAACCTTATAGTCAGCCAAGAGCATTCGAGCGTGTTCCCGTAACTCGCGCTCGCAAGGCGCAGCGCCGTTTCTCAGAGAGACAAATGCCACGACGCCTTCGCCGTAAATCGGGTCTGGAACTCCGACAACACCCGCTTCTAACACCGCGGGATGCTGATACAGCGCCTCCTCTACTTCCTGTGGAGATATGTTAGAGCCGCCATGAACGATAATCTGCTTCTTACGTCCTTCGAACCAGAAGTAGCCGTCGCTATCGCAGGATCCTAAGTTCCGGTACGCAGCCAGCCCTCGCTGAGTAGTGCGGCAGTGGCAGCGGGATCGTTCCAATACCCGATGCAATTCGCCGGGCTTTGCACGATGATCTCCCCCGTTTCGCCGTCTGCAAGCACGTTTCCATTCGCATCCACGATGCGAAGCTCGACACCGTTCACCGGGATTCCGAGCGATCCCGGACGGATGGCCCACTTCGGATTGACCGTCATGGGAAACGTTTCGCTCATGCCGATGCCCTCCTGCAGCGGCGCCGGGAACAATGAGGCGAACCGTTCCTGCAGCGTTACGGGCACACTATCGCCGCCAGCGACTGCGGTTCGCAGGGAGCTGACATCCCTGGGGTTGCGCGCCTGTTCTTCAACCAGGAATTGGACCAGCGCCGGGAGCCCTGCGGTGTAGGTGCAGCGGAACCGCTCGATAGCATCCAGCAGGTCGCCAGGGTGAAAGGCTGGCAGCATCACCGCGGGAATGCGGCGTAGAGAGCCGGCAACAGTGTGAAGCCGAGCCCGGCCGCGTGCATCATTGAAGTCATCACCAGAGCCGTATCCTCGCCGTTTAGCAATGCTTCGGCGAGTAACCGAGTTCCCTCTTTCAGCGTGCGATGCGTGTGGGTTACGCCCTTCGGCCGGGCTGTGCTTCCCGATGTGTATAGAAGGGCGGCGGGTTGGTGCTCATCAACCTGCGGTAAAGAAGAAGCGCCGGTGTGTGCGGCCGCCGGGAGTTCCGTAATGATACGAGCGCAGTGATGGTGCGTTCGCGCGAGCTTCCTCAGCAATTTGTGCGAGCGCCGGTTGGCTGAAGCAGATTGCGGCCTGCGAGTGCTGCAGAATCCAAGCAACCTCCGCTGGCTTTAAGCGCACGTTTACCGGTACGGCAATCAGACCCACCTTAAAAACGGCGAAGAAGATCTGAACGGTCTCGATGGAGTTCGACCAATGTATCGCGACCCGCTCGCCAGGCCGGAGTCCCTGGTCAATGAGCCAGCGGGCGAGTTGAGTAGACGATTCGTCAAGTTCCCGGTAACTCATTTTCTCGTCATTGCACAAAAGCGCCGTTGCCTGGTGGTTTTTGTTGCGCCCGCTGATGCAGCAGATCACCCCATGACATGCCAACGCCGTCTTTTATTCCGAAAGTACCGTCGGATGCAACGCTGGAAGTCATTCGCCTCCTGCCGTCCTCCTCCGCGCGATCTTTCTTGGTCAGAACGATCGTCTGGACGAGCGAGTAAGCCGCCCTTGGCTGCTTCGCAAGCCGGCACTTCAGGCCATGTTCCAAACGGTCCGCGAAAGCACAACGCTCCTCATCTCCCCGCCCGATCAGGGCGGACGCTAGCGAGGGCGCGAAGGTCGCGCGGAAAGCCCGCGCCTGGCGAGAGGCCAGCAAATCCTTGTTTCCGTCCCGCTGATAGTCGGCCCAGGCTGGATCCTCAACCGGAAAGATATCGCAGGTCTCCGCTGCAAGGCCGTGAAACGGCGCATCGGATCTGAACGGCGCGAGAAGATCGCACCTGCGCCGCGCAAAACTTCCGATCACCATTCGGGCTCGTTCCCCGGCAGTAATTACGCCGTCGCTGACCATCTCTTCCAGTAGTTCGTTTGCATGATCCATCGCAATCTCGAGGGCCGGTTCCGGAACGCCATCGTCGTTCAGACCAGGTAGCACGATCACAAGATAGCCGCCATGCCGCAGCTCGCTTGCCCTTAAGGAAACGAAATTTTTCCAGTCCTCAGCAGCTTGTCTCTGGAATGCTGCTCGCTCGCTTTCGGTGCCGCGGCCTGCGCGGATATGCCCCGCGATGAGAGTTGGCACGCTGCTCGCAAACGGCCGCATACGAGGACCACGCGAGATGGACCGAATCGGACGGGACCACCTGTTCGTAAAAGGAGCGGCCGATCGCGCAAGGAAACACTTTTGGCGCGCCGCGGACATAGCTATCCGGGTCCCTGGCGAGCATCTCAAACAAAGAATTGAAATCATTCGAACGCTGATCAATGTGAAAGACCAACATGGGCCGCTTCGGGCCGACACGTTGGCGCAGGTTTTCGATCGCGATCCGCATCGGTGCGAGTGAGTTCTTGCCTTGTGACGAGCCATAATCGGCAATTACGATCGGCTCATCGCCAGACCCGAGCTCCATGTTCCGCACTGCCTTTTCGAGTAACGGTAGTGCTGATGCCACTCCCGCGGCCTGAATTGCGCCATGTTTGTTATACGCGCCCCTACCTTCCATCACGCCTTGAGAAAAAAGTGTTTCGACCGGCATATTTACACCTTGGTTTCTAGTTCGGAAAACTTGCGACTGATTCAGACTGGTTTGCAGCAGCGCACCTGGAGGCGCCTTCACTTTGGACTCTGACCTGGTACCGATAGGGGCCGAGGCGCAACATGAGCACCGCGCCGATGAGCGTCAGGGCGCAGAACAAGCTAAGAATGAAAGCGTAGGAACCCGTCGCGTCAAAAGCGGCGCCCATCAGGTATGTGCCTGATCCGCCCGCTAGAGCATAGCCCGCGAAAGCGACGGTATTGATCGTTCCGAAGGAACGAAGGCCGAAATAGCGGCTCGTCAGGTAGGCCATCAAGTCCACTTCCGCGCCCAATCCCAAGCCGACGAGGAATGCCGCCGCAAACGCAAGCTGTTGTGAGGCGGCGATACGGAGCAGCCCCATTCCAACTGCTGCGCCGCCGAAGATGGCGGCCGCGACACGCGGAGCAAAAAAGCGATCGAGCAGATATCCCGACCCGGTTCTACCCGCCAGAACACCGCCACCGAATAGCGAAGTGGCGAGAGCGGCGCTTTCCGCAGAGGTGCCCCGGTCCGCCACAATGGCGCTAACGTGTCCCAAGCATCCCTGTACTGCTGCTGCCACGATGATGAAAGCGCAGAACAAGACCCAAAAAGTAGAATCGTGCCAGGCTTGACGCCAGCTTAGGCCCGAGCCCGAACCCGATTCGACAGGTGCCGTAATCGGGCGATCAGCACCATCCGGCTGAAGACCCAGCGGCTCCGGGCTGTCCTTCGAGGAACAGCGTGATTGCCGGTACCGTGATGACCAGCGTCGCGGCCGCGACGAGCTCAAAGCTGCGCCGCCAGCCGAAAGCTGCAGTGAGGTGCTGCGCGACAACGGGAATGATGAGAGCGCCAAGGCCGAGCCCGAGCATCATGACCCCAAGAGCCAGGCCCCTGTACCTGTCAAACCACCGCGTCACGATGGCGCAGTAAGATACCGGGGTTATCCCGGTGGTAGCCACACCCAACGCTGCATAAAAGACATAAAGCTGCCAAATATTTCGTGAACAGAAGGAAGCCGATAACATAATCAGGCCCGCCATGATCGTCGACGGCAGAATGACCCTGCGGGGGCCGAAGCGATCGATCAGCCGTCCCACAAGCGGCAGCCCTACAGTGGAGATAGCGAAAACAGTGCGAGCAAAGGAAACCGCCCCGCGGCCCGAATGGAACTCCTGAACGAATGATTTAAGGAATATTCCAAACGAGAAGACCGCGATCGGAATGGGTCCGAGAAACAAGCATGCGGCGGAAATCAGTGCGATCCACCAACCATAAAATAATCGAGACTGCTTGTTGGTGCGAGGCATTTCGGCAGGCATCGAAGCTTCACTTTGACCGAGATTCAAAAAGGAGTCCTTAGAACAGGGCCGTGTCGTCCAGAATTTTTCTAAGAAATTTCCAAAACTGCGGCGAAACCGGCGGCCGGTGTCCACTTTGCGAAGCCGGCCGCGAGATTTCTTACACTCAGACGTTAGCGATAGGGTTCAGGCCTGACTTACTCATTACAAACAAATGTGTACCCTTCCTTCTTGGGACTAGTGCACAGCGGTCCGAGATTCGTTACGCGATTCGGCAAACTGATCATCGCGTTTGGTCCGGCATTTTGCTCCCCGTTGAAGGGAGTCGGGTCCGCGGGATTAAATCCGCACGGCGCCGCATCCTGCGGCTTGTTGAACCAGAAACCGACGTGAAATGTATGAGTCGGTTCCAGGCCAGAGGCTGGATCAAAACCGAATATCTGATCGAGGAGGATCGTCTTGATCGCAACCTCCGCGTTGCCGTTCGAGTCAGCCTGAACATCTGTCTGGTACCAGGCCAAACCGAAGTTCTTGAAATTCGGGTCCAATGCTCCATTTGCCAGGAGATTGGTGTTCTGAATCGTGAAAGGTCAAACCCAAGGTTTGGCTTCAAATGTTGGGCCTGTAGAATCAAAACGTCACTCAGCTCACCCCTTTGAACAATCACCTGTGCCGTTGGAGTGCCGCCCGGCCCCGCCAGGCACGCCAGGAATTTCGGTTGTGGCACGAGATTAAACGCGATCTCGGGAACTTGCGCGGATGCACGCATCGCGATCATTCCGAGGCCGATTAGGCCAGATCCTAAAACGAGTAACTTCTTCATTAGTCATTCTTCCTTTTCTTTCTTCTTTGAAGCGGCTGGCCAAAACCGCTCGCTGGAGCGGAGCGTTTGTCAGTTCGCATCTCGTCCTGCCCCAAAGCTGCTGCTCCGGAATGCTCGGACTACGCCATACTGGTCTCAATCGGAACCCTGCGTCCTCAAAAACCACTAAAGAATCTGCAAACAAATTCCAAATCGATGTAACGAACAGCGGTAACTCGCGATGGAGCTGAAACCGGTTAGCATTTACGAATTCGGCCCTTTCCGGCTGCAGCCGGAGGAACACCTTCTTCTGCGCGAAGGCAATCCGGTTCCACTCACGCCAAAAGCATTCGATCTGCTTCTGTTCCTGCTGCAGAATCAGGGGCGGCTCGTAACGAAGGACCAGATCATGCAGGCGATCTGGCCGGAAAGCTTCGTCGAGGAAGCCAACATCACTGTGTTGATTTCCTCACTGAGAAAGGCACTCGGCGAAAGGGAAGCAGACGATCCATATATAAAGACGGTGCCGAAGAAGGGGTACTGTTTCACCGCCCCCGTGAGAACGGAGAGAGCGGCCGGAACCCGAAGCGCCGCCTGGCGTGCCTTCTTCAAATGCAATGATCACGCCTGCGCCGGCGCCGTTCGAGTCCGACTGTTACCACGATAACGGCGCTGCGCCGGTGCCGCACCTACGCGCGAGCCGAAGCGCCATTATGCCTGCGCGAATGCTTGGTCCGGCGCTCGTATTGATCGCGTGTTCTCTTGTCGTCGTGGGTTACCTCGCGCTTAGGCGATCACCTCCGCAGCACTCGCTCGCTGTGCTCCCGCTGGAGAATCTGACGCACGATCCCGGCAGCGATTTTCTGGGATTCTCGCTGGCCGACGCGATCATCACGAAACTCGGCCTGGTGAGCTCGGTGACCGTGCGGCCTTCTTCGGCCGTAGAGAAATACAAAGGACGCGAGATCGACATCAAGAACATCGCAGCAGAGTTGAATGTCGATACCGTGCTCACAGGCAACTTCATCCGCGACGGCAATCACCTGCGCATCACGTACCAATTATTCGATGTGCACACATTCAAGATTCTTTCGAGAGACGTCATTGACCTGAATTATGACGAGCTGTTGGCCGTTCACGACAACGTCTCAAGGCAAATCATCGCCGCGCTGAGGCTGAACCTGACACCTTCCGAAGCAAAGCGAATCAAACCCGACGCGCCGGTGAACGCTTTGGCGTACGAATATTATCTGCGTGGTGTCGATCTGATGGCGAGCCATAACTTCCCGCTGGCGGTGAAGATGCTGGAGAAGTCGGCCGAGCTCGATCCGAAGTACCCTTTGACCTGGGCCTACCTTGGGCAGTCTTATACATCGGATGCGACCTTCGAACTGGGCGGTCGTGAACAGTACCGCAGAGCACAGGATGCTTATCAGCGCGCTCTAGCACTCGAACCAAAGCAGGTGGAAGCGGAAATGTTCTACGCCAATTTGTTGGTGGATACCGGCAAGGTCGAACAGGCGGTGCCGCTGCTGCGGGATGCAATCAGCAGTAATCCCAACAATGCGGCGGTGCATTGGGAGTTAGGCTATGCCTATCGCTTTGCTGGAATGTTGAAGCAGTCGCTCGCGGAGTGCCTGCGGGCGAGAGAGATTGATCCGCTGGTGAAATCGAACGGCTCCGTCCTGAACACGTATCTGTATCTCGGAGATTACGACAAATTTCTTGCGAGCTTACCCGATGTGAACGGATCGAGCTTCTTCCGCTTTTATCGCGGCTTTGGAGAATACCATCAGGGCGAGTGGCAACAGGCTGCGGAAGACTTCACCCGCGCCTACCAGGACGAGGCAACTCTCTATACCGGAATTGGCAAAGCCTTCGCTGACGGTGTCGCCCAGAAGGCCGCCGACGGCATACAACTCCTTCGCGGCCTGGAGATGCAGATACAGCAACGCGGTGTCGGCGATCCGGAAGCGAGTTACAAAATGGCAGAGGCTTACGCCGTTTTAGGCGACAAGGATTCCGGCATGCGCATGATGCGGTCCAGCATTGAATCCGGTTTCTTTGCGTACCCTTACTTCCTAACGGATCCGCTGATCGATAATCTCCGCAGCCAGGTGGACTTTTCAGGTGTGATGAACTCCGCTCGGCGGCGGCACGAAGCTTTCAAACAGCGGTTCTTTTGATGTGCGGGCCAATGGCCCTAGCTTCCCTTCGCCGCCGCTACCTGTTTTCAGAAGCGTCGATGAGTAGCGGGCGCTGTGCCACGAGCTCCGCTACCGGGCGCTTGTGTGCTGGATCGCGTGAGGGACCTTCATACTCCCACAGGATGGGCCAGGAGTCGAAGAAGGTCCGTAACTCACCCCGAGCCGCTCGCTTTTCGCTCGACTCTTCACCTGCTTCCGGCGTGTGTGCAATCGATATCACCAGACCGCCAGGCCGCACAGCCGCTTTCGCTTTCGCGAATAAGTCGCGTTGTAGATAGTAGGCCATCAAGACGAGATCGAACGCGTCCGGCAGCATCGGGAAGCCCGGGTCGGTCAGATCAGCGACGCGCGTATGCACTTCTACGCCGCGCGCGGCAGATCGCCGCCGAACCAGTTCAATGGCTGCCTCTGATGCGTCTACCGCCGTTACGGTCCACCCGTGCTCGGCCATGTAAATTGCGTTCCGCCCCGCTCCACATGCCAGGTCAATCGCGGCGCCGGCAGGGAGCTTCGCGAGAGTCTCGACTAGCAGTATCGTAGGAGCGTGTTCCTCGCCGCGTTCACCGGAGCGATACATCGCCTCCCATCCCGCGATGTCCATGGCCATATGATCCCCTATCCGCGAATCATGGGTTGTCGCCGGTTACAATAGCGGGCCTGCTGCTCGCAATGATATGACAGCAGTGCGGACGCGCGCAGCGCGTGCCATTCTTGCATGCGCCGAACTACGCCGCACAGCGTGATAATGCCAGTGAGATATGAGCGAAATATCCTGGCAAACAGAGCATTCAGTTGAGACTGTGGCCAGCCCGGATTTCGCGTGGGCCTACATGACCGATGTGAGCCACTGGGACGATCCGCCCGCACAGTTCCGGCTTGATGGTGCTTTTGCTACGGGTGCGCGTGGCGCGACCGAAATTCCCGGGCAGCCGTCCCGATCCTGGCGGCTACGAGACGTCCAGCCGATCGAATGCTACACGATCGAGTTTTCTTTGGACCAAGCTGCCCTCACCGTTTCGTGGCAATTCAGAGGTCTGCCGGACGGCCGGACTTATCTAACACAGCACATCACGTTAGAGGGGCAAAACGCTGCCACCTACCTCGCCGAAGTACAGCAGGCATTCACGTCCAGTTTGGCGCCGGGCATGAACAAGGTGGCGATGACATTGGACCGGGCTTATACTGCCAGCCAGCAGAAAAAAGACCACTGATGCCTGAATCGGCAATAACAGCATCCGAGCAGCACAAGCCCACAGCGCAGATTAGTTCTTCGCCCTGCGCCAGATCGCTCCGCCTATTCCGAACAGGATCGCGCCGAACATCAGCGCAAACGACGAAGGTTCAGGTGTCGAGATCAGACTGCCGAACAATCCGTGATCCTCGACGCTGCCAGTGGGTCCCGGGATGCCTGCGTTGAAATAGAGTGCATCCGCTAATTGCCCGTTTGCGCCATTTCCGAAGCTCAGGCCCCAAAGACCCTGAATGGAGATGGCGTGTCCGCTTGCGTCATCGAGCGCGCCCAGGAAGGTTCCATTGGCCGGATCGAACGCATTGATGGTACCGTCGCCGAAGTTTCCGACCAGCAGGTCTCCCGAGAAGAGGCCGAAGCCGGCGTTTGGCGCCACGACAACGCCCCACGGCGCGTTCAGTGGCCCCTGTGAAACGAGGCGTTTCAACAGCACGCCATTGGCATTGAACTCATCCAGATAGCCGAGCCCGGGGCCGTCCACTTCGTCCTTGCCGCCGCTGGTCTTTGCGAACGTAACGTACAAGTTGCCCCCAATGTTCTGGATGTTGAACGGGGCATAACCGGAGGGCAGAGTCGGATCGTGAAATCCGCCAGAAACCGTTGTGGGCTGAAATGAGCTGTTGTAAACGTCGATACGCTGCAGCCCAAAGTTCGCCGCATAGAGCAGGTTTCCGTTCAGCGCCAGCCCTTTATAAACAGAGCCGCTTGCACCCGTCTGGGCAATGCTGGCCGTGAAGCCTCCTGCCCATGAGGCAATGGTGCCGCTCTCGGTCGCAAACAGAAAGAATGCGCTTCCGAAACTGCCGGACGACGCTCCCGGATTGAATACGACACCGGTCGGGTCGGAAGGCGGACTCTGTCCCGATGCCGGCGGAATGGTGACCACCAGATTTAGCGGCGTTCCACTGCCGTTATATAACGTGGACAGCCCGGTTCCGTTATCCGATGCCCAGAACGGCGAAGTTGGTCCCGCCGTCAATCCCCAGGGATTGACCAGATTGGGATCCAGATGTGCCGCTACGCCCGGCAGATCCGACGTCAAATTGGTCTGTGTGTACGTGGCCGAAGTACAAAGCCCTACTTGCACACAGCCCACAACAAGAGCGGGCAGTGCCAATACATTCGTTCGCATCGTTTCCCTCATAGTGTTCTACGTCTGCTTGTCGAGCCGACAACTTGCAGTCTGCATCGAAACTCGGGGCACAAGCGTTGAGGATTTGTAAAGAAACGGTAAATAACTGGGCCAGCTCAGGGCATTCGCCCCGCAGCAGTGGGAAACTATTGGTCTCTATGATCGTAATGCCTGGTGGCATCCTTTATTTCTAAGGCTCGGGTATCTGAAATTTGAAGAGCGGCTTTACTCTGCGAAGGTGTTCTGCAGTGATTATTAATGACGTAGTTTATCTGTTCCACCATCCCCTCATGTGGGCTCGTCGCGCCCTACGTGGTGAACGGCCAAACGTCCCAATCCATTACTGTTAGTGCGGAATCGCTGTGACACTGGCTGAAAGCCTAAAACAGGACCTGCGTCGTGGGTCATTCGGGTGCGGATGTGCATGCGTTACAGCTGCGGCTAGCACTGATGGGCGCCTTAAGAGAAGATATGTCCTCCGCCGTCAGTGCGCTTGACCAGCAAATAGATCCGGATAACCCCGACCCGCAACTGACGTCCCTCTTAGTGCCGGTTGCGGACAAGTTGATACGAGCTCTCGACGACGCTGATCTGGACCTCTCAAGAAAAGGCGCGGAGCAGCTTTATACGCAGATACATGCGCAGTATGAGTTATATCTCCGCAAAGAACGCATGTCCTCGAGAGGGGATACCGATATTGATAAGTACTTCGATCTTGCGAGCCGGTTGCGAGAGTCTCTCCG
>CAWJVA010000019.1:0-412009 GCA_963846185.1 uncultured Acidobacteriaceae bacterium
ACGAGCTTACGGTTGTGCAGCCAGTTAAGAGCGGCCTGACCTTTGCTTCGTTCAAACAGGACGTCTATACGCCTGCAGCTTCGGTTTCCATCCCCGCGAACTCAGCAGCCGCCCAGAGCGTGTTTGTTCAATCCACTGATCCGCACCAGCAGGTGATCATCAATGTTCAGTTGAAAGGGAATCCAGCGCAGGCGGCGTCCGTCACTCTCAACGGTGACATCTCAAACCCGAATATAGAAAACCCGAACATTGAGAATCCGAACATTGAAAATACGAATATTCCGAATCCCAACATAGAGAACGCAGAGGTCTACAACCCGAACATCGAAAACCCGAACATTGAGAATCCAAATATCGAGAACCCCAATATCGAGAACCCGAACATCGAGAATCCCAATATCGAAAACCCCAATATCGAGAACCCAAATATCGAAAACCCGAATATTGAAAACACGAGCATACCCGACGCGTCTTTAAGTAACCCGGCGGTTTCGAATCCGGTGATCGCGCACCCGAATGCGAAAAAAGAAGCGGGCCAAGGCGAGGTAACGGACGCCAGTTGGACCGTAACCAATTACGGAAATACCGCCAGTTCTTACAACATCAACATAAATACAGGTGGTGCGAAATCCAGTGTCGATACGCAAGTCATCGTGTGGCAGTATTACACAACGCCTCAGGCAAAGGGATGCTCCCTTGTCGTGAAGTCCCATTTCCTTCCCGTCTTGAATATCGCGTTGAAGCAGAACGGCGCACCTCCGCAGACTCCGACTGTCTCTCTCAAACCGGGACAATCGGCCTTGATTACCGTGCGGGCGTTTGATACTAACGTCAAAGGGTTAGATGATAAGAACAATCAGATGCTGGCCAAGATGGACTACAACCCTGGCCAGGCACTTATGTCCGTCAAACCCCAGGGAAACAACGTAAATGCGCCCCCGAATTATCCTTCCGCGAGTAACGTGCCCGTGCCGGCCGATCTTACAGGCAGCTTCACCATCACAAGCTCACTGCCCGCAGCCGCACCTCCTCACACCGGCACCATAACAATCAAGAATACATCCGGAAAGGCGATCCCTGGTCCCGTCTACGTGGTGCTGACGAAATTAACCACCAATGTGACGCTTAACACCGCCAACGGCACGTCTCCGGCAGGGCCATTTTTTATCATTCACGAGAGATTGATTGCTCCCAACCAGTCGTTTACCTTCCCGCTCCAGTTCACTGATGTGTCGAATGCGCCGATTAGCTTCACTCCAGCAGTGCAAAACAACACGGTACCTTAAGGCGCGGCATCTCGCGCCTTAGCCGTTTCTCAGTGAGCTTCGCTGAGGGGTTGATTTAGTAACTTCAGCCGCCGCCGTGCATCAGGCGCGAGCGGATCGTTAGCGTCGTTCCCGCGCACGGCCAGGTAGTTGCGATAGTCCACTGCCGCCCCACCGGGGTTCATCAAACCTTCACGCGCTCGACCCTGATAGTAAAAGAACGGCACGAAATAGCGCCAACTCGGGGCATCATTGAAAAAGACAGATGTCGCCTCACCTTTTCGATTCATACAGGCGTCAAATTCGGTATCGGAGTCGGTGTAAGCGCCGGCTGCTAAATAGGCGCGCCCAAGATCAAACCGCCCCAGCCACGTATCCGCTATGCGTTTCGCCCCGTTCAGGGTCTCGACCGACTGCCGGAAATCGCCGCGATGCATCTGCACTTCCGCTTGGATCAACTGCCCATACGCGCGTGGATCCGGTTCGAACCTCTGATCTAGAGTGTGGCTGAGATCTAGCGCTTTTTCGATTCGACCCGCTTCGATATAGATCGCGGCCGCCGGATAGAGCAGGTCCGCATCGCCAGCACCCTTTGCCGCTTCGCCCGCCGCTGCAACGGCGTTGCTTTTCTGATTCAACATCATGAAGGCTTGCGCCAGCATCACTCGTTTTTTGGCCGCTCGCCCTGGCCGCTGATTCGTTTCATCTTTCTCGATCGCGGGTTTCAGGATCGCAATCGCATCATTCGCGCGGCCCTGATAGAGAGCGATATCCGCCAACCCGACTGCCGCGTCTGACGCTCCCGATTTGCTCAAGTCAGCCAGCTTCTTATATGTCGCGGTCGCGGCATCAGGATCGCCTTTCGCGAATTGTGAAAGCCCCAGGCAGAGGTATGCTTTCGCAAAGCCGGGATTCAGCTTGATCAATTGTTGCGAGTCGTCAATCGCCTGCTTGAAATCCCCGGCGTACATCGAGAAGAGGGCCAGGTTATTCAGCTGCAGATAATTGTTCGGATAGAGCGCCACAACCTTGCGTGCCTGCTCCAGCGCGGCCGTCATGTTCCGCTGCTCGAAATACGCCACCGCCATGTTACCGATGCCTGCTGAGTCAAACGGAAACTGTTTCTCGAGTTGCGTGAACTGCTCGATCGCCTTGTCGTAGTCGCCGGTTGAGAGGTAATATCCTCCGCGCGTCCGCAGCTTCTCGCGCTCTGTCATGCGATCTTCCTTGGACATAGCGAGCTGGTAGTATTTACGCGCCTCCTCCTGCCGCCCACTGTTTGCCAGGATTGCCGCAATGCCTGCATAAGCTCGCCCGAAATCCGGATCCAGCTCGGAGCTTCGTTTATAAGCCGAAATCGCCTCATCCCACTTGCCCGTGGACTGCAGTTCCTGAGCAAGTTCATACTGCTGCGATGCCTCGAGAGAGGTAGAAGAAAATGTCTCCGGGTTCTGTTGTGACTTGGGCACCACGTCGCCCAGCGCTTTGCGCAAGCCCGCCGCGACTTTGCCGACCGCGGCGTTCAACCCTTCCGGGTTCGAGGCCTTCGCCCGCTCGGCATCGATGACCTTGCCGCTGCGCGAGTCCACTGCCCGCACCGAGAGCACATATTTGTTGCCATCGCGCGTGATGTTTCCGCTCACCACCACACTGAGTCCTTCGCGTAACGCCACCTTCCGCGCTCCAGTCTCATCCAGCTTGGCTGCGTCCGATGAGAGCAGCGCGAGCGTTTTGCGCGCCTGTCCGCGTTTGTAAGTATCAACGAATGCGGACCCGTCAAGTGCCGTATCCATCACAGGTTCCAGCGTGCCGTTCAGGACAGGGTTTCCCGTCTGGTTGCTGAAATCGGATACGAGGATCTTCACAGGCGCATGCTGCGTCGTCACGGGCGGCCGCATCACCACCGAGTAGATCAGCGCGCCCAAAAGCACCAGCACTAATGCGGCCACCGCGCCGACAGTTCGCCAGTTCGTTCTCTGGCGCTTGCGGATGCCAAGCCACAACTCCAGGTCTTCCACCACGGCATCGGCCGACTGATAGCGCTTCTCCGGGTCGAGCTGTACGCAGCGCGAGATGATATCGCTGACTGGCTTCGGAATGCTGGAATCGACCTCAACCGGCGGCTTGATCTGTTTCGTCGATCGCTCTCGCAGAACCTCGCCCAACGAGCCCTTGCTCCCCGGCACGTCGCCCGTCAGAAGCTCGTAGAAGATCAGTCCCACGCAGAAAAGATCGGAACGCGCATCTACTCGCCTGGATCGCGCCTGCTCAGGCGACATGTACCTCGGCGTCCCAAGCAGCGCGCCGATAACTGTCAGACCGAACTGGCCCTCCACAAAGGGCTGCCCGGGTTTTATGCCAAGTCCTTGTGATTCGATCGAGTGGGCAATGCCGAAATCCATCACCGCAGCCCGGCCCACCTTGTCGATCATGATGTTCTGCGGTTTCAGGTCGCGGTGAATGACGCCTTCGCCGTGCGCCACCGAGAGACCTTTGCACACCTGCAGCATGATCTCGGCGGCCTCTCGAACGGGGAGCTTCCCGCGCTCTCGCAGGATGTCGGTCAGTTCGCGCCCTTCGATGTACTCCATGCTGATAAAGCGCAGGCCATCGGCAAGCCCCAGGTCATAGATACGGACCACGTTGCGATGCGTGATCTTGCTGGCCAGCACCAGCTCCTGCCGGAAGCGCTGTAACATCTCCTGGCTCCCGGCAAGCTCCGGCCGGATCACCTTCAGCGCCACGATGCGGTCTACTTCGCGGTCCCTTGCCTTGAAAACGGAACCCATTCCGCCTTCGCCAAGCGTTTCGAGAATTTCGTAGCGTCCGCCCAGGATTGTACCCGGCTGCAGCACGATCGAGGCATAAGCGAAAGCATCTGAGGGGGTAAATGCTTTCGACCACCCGGGATTGTTCGAGACTTCCGTCCGATCATTATCAAGCTCCGGTTCGACGGGGCGAAATTCCGTCTCACCCAGATCGATCGGCGTCGCTGTTCCACAGACAGGACACTGGCGGGCTGACTCGGGTACCGGAGTGTGGCACGACGAACAGAGCATTGACTTCGTTTGCGGCCTTCTAATTATCGGACATCCGGCCGCAAGCCGGATGCCGCAAACCCTGCCGTCTCAAGCTAGGAAAGTGTCTGGCGTGCTGGATCCGTTTCACCGAAGTCCGTGTCGTTCGTCGGGATCCCGAAGTTCTACTGGGGCATTGCCGAAGTTTACCGGCCGCCCGCGCCCGAAGGCGGCGGCGCAGGTGCATTGTTTTTCAGGAATTCAAAGCGGGCATCGTTTTTGGCGGGCGCGGCGTGCACGTGCCCTGCGGCGAGGTGCATCACCCGGTCATGTGTCCGCTTCTGGTACTCAGGCCACTTCGGGAGGCCCGAGCCGTTCGGGTTTCCTGACTTCGCAAAGTTCGTCCAGTAGGACGACATCAACTCGGAGAGCTTGTAATCCTTCGGGCTCCATGGCAGATCTTTTGAAGCCAGATTTCCAAAAACATATTCGATTTCCGCCGAGTGATAAGCACCGCGAGTGCTGCCGTCTTTCATCGGAGGCGGCTGCGCGAACAGATATCGGTATACCGGCGAGTCGCTTGTCGCCTGGTGGGCCTGTATCCATTCCCACGTTCCCAGCGCGATGAAACGGGCCGCAGCGAACGCGTCGGCGGAGGCCCTCGCTTGCGCATCGTTCGCTGCCGGATAAAGTTTCAGGAACTCTGCCGCCTTGTCTCCAAACATCTGGTGAGCATTTGCAGTCCAGCTCTGCACTGTTGCGGGCGGTTTGCCCCCGCCGATTCCGCCCTCGTGTTCGTTCCAGCCGGCCAGCAGAGCAACACGATTTTCCTTTCCAGCGGAATAGATGGCCTCCATTGTTTCGGGCAGAAAATAGCCGTCAATTTCCGGCCAGAACCGAAATTGATTCCGATCCTTCAATGTCGTGTCAAGCAGCTTATCCGCTGGGATCGCGCGCAATGCTTCAAGCGACTCAGCGCCTATAGACGACCCGAATTTCGTGCCTTCTTCTTCAGCCGCCGCCAGTAAAGTTTCACTCCTGCCCGGGCTCGCGAAAAACGACCCGCTCTCGCCGATCGCATGCTTGAACAGTCCCTTGGCAAGAGGCGAGGCGACCAGCGCGCTCACCGAAAACGAACCAGCCGACTCTCCGAAAATGGTCACATTTTCCGGATCGCCTCCGAACGCGCGAATATTTCTCTGCACCCATTGAAGAGCCGCCAGTTGATCGAGCAGCCCGTAATTGCCGGACGCGTTATGGCTCGATTCCTTCGTCAATTCCGGATGCGAGAAGAAGCCGAAAATGCCGAGCCGGTAGTTCATGCTGACCACCACCACGCCCTTCTTCGCCAGGTTCTCCCCGTCTTGCCGGGGCTCGGAACTGGCGCCGGCCTGGAATCCACCGCCATAAATCCAAACCATCACCGGCAAATGTGCGTCCGCCGAATCGGCCGCTGTCCAAACGTTCAGATACAGGCAGTCCTCACTCGGTCCGCTATCGCGAAAAATCATGTCCTCGAAGATTCGCCCTTGCATGCAGCGCGCTCCGAATTCAGTCGCTGCACGCGCCCCGGTCCACCTCGCAACCGGCTGTGGCTCCTTCCAGCGTAGAGATCCGACTGGCGGTGCAGCGTACGGAATCCCTTTGTAAGCATGAATGTTTGATTGCGGCGCAGTTGTCCCTTCCACTACACCTGAATCGATGCTGACCTGATTGGCCGCCCCGAAGCCCGTCGCCACCAGGATGACCGGCAGAAGAAATCTTCCTGCAGTTCCGAACGCAGATAAGCTTAACCGCACACACGCTCCTGTCCAGCTAGTTTAAACGTGCTTCCCACAAATTTTGCCGACGATGCTCGCCTGCCGACGTCAATATAGTTCGTGGCAAGCACTGTGACACGGGCTAGGAAAACCCGAAGTTTTCGCAATCATGTATTCATTCCGCTCGTCATCCTGAGTAATACGTTCGGGAACTGCCTCCTCGCAATCGGCATGCGGCACATGCCTGATTTCCTCGGTACATCGCTGGCGTCCTATCTGATCGCGCTCATCGGCAATCCGTGGATTCTCGCGGGAACAGCATTGCTGACTCTCTGGATGGTGTCTCAGCTTTCCATGTTCACCTGGGCGGACCTCAGCTACGTGCTGCCGGTCACTGCCAGCGGATACATCGTGACGGCAATCCTTGGCAAGTGGCTGCTCGATGAGCGGGTCTCCAGCATCCGTTGGGCAGGGACGGTGCTTATCACGTGCGGTTCAATGCTCGTGTCCAGAACGCCGGTCCGGACTAAGCCTCGCTTGAGAGGAAGAGACCGATGACCTGGCTCTGGGTACTCGTCAGCGTTCTGTCCGGAACGCTTGGTGACGTTTTGGGCGCAAAGGGAATGTCCGAACGCGGAGAGATGGTGGATTTCGGGCCGCAGGGCATCGCTCGTGTCGTGCACTATATCGTCACTCATCGGATCGTGCTCGCAGGCATTGTGTGCAACGCCATTTCATTCGGCTCGTTCCTGGCGGTTCTTTCCATGGCGCCGCTCAGCTTCGCCGTTCCCGCCACGGCGTTGAATTACATTCTGAAGACGCTGCTCGCGAAATGGTATTTATGCGAGCAAGTCAGTTGGCATCGCTGGGCGGGCGTTGTGCTGGTTGCGATCGGCATCGTCATGATCGCGTTCTGATCATTGTGGACCGCCCGCGTTTCCGCCGCTATGCAAACCTGCCAAAACCAGCCCTGCCACCACAAGACCGGTTGCCACCAGCTTCGCAATCAGCACTGGCCTGCGAAAGTCTTCCCGGAACCACTGCGGCCTGAACTGGGTGATCAGATACGCGCCAATGAAGATGATCACGTAGCGCACGCCCGAAATAGCTTGCACCAGCGATGGTGCAGCCCGGCTCAGAGCGAAGATCGTCAGGAATGAGCCGACTCCTGCTAGGAAGCGGTTGAACATGTACCAGAACTTGCTGCGCGGCGGTGCCTCTTCCGAACTCTGCAGGATCTGCCTGCGCCAGCCCGGCGGAATCAGCATCGCAAACGCTCCGGCAGTAGTCCCGATCGTGAAAAACACATACCCGCTGACGAAATTTGTGCTGTTGAATACGATCTTCTGAAGAACGTTCATGAGCCCGAAGCCGGCGGCTGCCAGCACAATCTTCGGCGCCATCTTTATCAGTGGTCTTTTCTCTGCGAAGAACATGATGAAACCGCCTGCCGTCATCAGCAGGAAGCCCGTCAGCTCGCCGCCCACTGCAGAATGCAGCAGTGGAATTGAGATCAGCGCCGTCATCACAGGTGCGAAGCCGCCCATCGCCGCCAGCTCTTCCGATGCCTCGCCCGATTTCAGCGCCGAATAGTAGAAGTACGATGCAATCAGGTCCAGCAGACCAGCCGCAAATGCGATACCGGTCATCTTCCAGCCTGGCCATTTGAAGCCGAAGGCCATCAGAATGAGCCCGAATATGCTGATTGCGCCTAACCAGAACACGTACGAGAGCAGATTTTGAGTGCCCTTTTTCTTGAGCAGCACCTTATCCCAGACAAGTGAGATCCCGATCAGCCCGTGCGCAATGATCGCGATCAGGATGCCATTCAGCGCGATATTTTCGACTGCCTTGATGAATTGCATTCAGGTGTGAAAGCTGCCCTCCCTTTGACGCGAGGAATCAACTTTCTACACGCTGAGAATGAAAATTCCGGACACCCTGTGCGAAAAGGCGATCTCAATTCAGTGTTAGTGCGCGCCTGCAGCGGCTCCCCGGCGCGCTCTCACTCGTCTGAGACCCCAAACCACGGGCGCGCAGCAGAAACACGCGAGGGCCATGTACCGGAAATCGTCGACATACGACCACAGCTCGGCCTGATGAGCTAATTCATATCCGATCTGCCCGATGGCCTGCGTCTGAGCTGTGGCGTGACTGCCGTACTGAGAGAAAAGCTCGGTAAAAGAATTCAGATTTTGCTGCACGGTGGGGAGAGTCGGCGCCAGATTCCGTGCCAGTTCAGTGCGGTGGAGTTGCTCATGCCGCGCGAGAATCGTTTCGACTACGGAGATGCCGATGCTGCCGCCGATGTTACGCATCAGGTTATACAGCCCGCTGCCGTTGCCGACCGACGCCGGAGGCAGATCGCCGAGCGTCGTGACAGAGAGCGGCACAAACACCAAACCCAGAGAGAATCCGCTGATCACAATCGGTATGGTCAGTGACCATGGTGAGATCTGGGTTGTTATATGGCCCCAGAACAGGCTGCACAACCCGAAAACGAAGAAGCCCGTGGACACGAGAATACGCGTATCGATGCGCGCGACCAGGATTCCGACCAGTGGCATTGCAATGATGGAGCCGATGCCGCGCGGCGAGACCGCCAGCCCCGACCACCATGCCGAATAATCCATCATCGACTGGAAATACAGCGGCAGCAGCGTCACAGCCGAGTAAACAGCGGCTCCGAACAGGAAAATGAGCAGGCACCCCATCGTGAAATTTCGATACTTGAACACCGAAAGATCGACAAGTGTGTTCTCTCGCGTCAACTGTGAATAGATAAAACCGATCAGGCTGACGAGCATGAGGACGAATGCCCAGCGGATCCAGGTTGCTCCAAACCAGTCGTCTTGCTGGCCGCGATCGAGAATAATCTGCATGCATCCCAGCCCCACCGCCAGCAATCCGAAGCCGATGGTATCCAGCCTGCCTGGGTTCGCGTTTTTGATGTACGGCGGATCTTTCACGTACCGCATGATCAGCACGATGGCGATGATGCCGAACGGTATGTTGATGTAGAACGCCCAGCGCCATGAAAGCGTGTCCGTCAGATAGCCTCCGAGTGTAGGACCGAGTACCGGCGCAACGACTACGCCCAGTCCGAACATCCCCATCGCCAGGCCGCGCTTTTCAGGCGGGAAGCTCTCCGTCAGAATCGCCTGCGACAGCGGCTGCAGACCACCGCCGCCGGCGCCCTGCACCAGGCGCGCGATCAGAATCGTCAGCAGAGTGGTAGCCGCGCCGCAGAAAAAAGACGCGATCGTAAAGATCACAATAGAGGCGATCAGGAAACGTTTCCGCCCGAAGCGCATCGAAAACCATGCGCTGGCCGGCAAAACAACCGCGTTCGAAAGAAGGTAAAACGTGAGCACCCAGCTCGCTTCATCGTTTGAGGCGGATAGACTCCCAGCCATGTACGGAATACAAACGGACGCAATCGAAGTGTCGATTACTTCCATAAACGCCGGGAGAATGACCGCGATCGCGATCAGCCATGGGTTTACCCCCGGCGCGACGTTCTGCGCGGATGTGTCGGTTTGTTCCGGCATATGAGCGTGGCGGCTCCGCCAATGCACGAATCGAAGGCAAAGCCTTCGAAGACAGTTATTCCACCAAGCGTGTAGATGATTTGAGAGCTGAAATGGGTGCGCTAGCTCGCAATATCACCGTGGTATAAAACATTTCGATCTTCCGCATAGAAATTTGCAGCTTAAGGCAAACTAGCGAAAACTGCTAATGTGAGCGTTTAACCAAAGGTCCCATTTCTCGCTTATGAATCGTGCCAGAAGGATTTCGCTTTTACTGGCGATTGTTTCCGGAGCTCCGTTGCTCGCGCAGACTGCAGCGACCACGGATCAGCGGCTCAGCGCGCTTGAAGCGGCAGCCAAGTCCGCTCAGCTATCCGGCGACAACGCCTGGATGCTTACCAGCTCCGCGCTGGTGCTCATGATGACGGGGCCCGGCCTCGCGCTCTTCTATGGCGGACTCGTTCGCGCGAAGAACGTGTTGAGCACCATGATGCACAGCTTCGTGCTGATGGCCGTCGTCACCGTGCTTTGGGCGATCTACGGATACAGCTTCGCATTCGCCGAAGGAACTCCGGTCATCGGAGGCTTCAATTATCTTTTGCTGAACGGAGTCGGTACGGCTCCAAATCCGGATTACGGCGCCACGGTTCCGCATCAGACGTACATGGTGTTTCAGCTCATGTTCGCTATCATCACGCCGGCGCTCATCTCCGGCGCGTTCGCTGAACGCATGAAGTTCGGCGCAATGCTGCTCTTCACCTGCCTGTGGTCCACCATTGTGTATTTTCCAATGGCACACATGGTGTGGGGCAAGGGCGGCCTGCTGAATGCCGCGCTCGGCGGGAAAATCCCTTGCCTTGATTTTGCAGGCGGAACGGTTGTTCACATCACGTCCGGCGTTAGCGCGCTTGTGTGCGCTTTGTATCTTGGCAAGCGGGTAGGCTTTCCGCGAGAGCCGATGAAACCGCACAACCTGGTGCTGAGCTTGATCGGTGCCTGTCTGCTGTGGGTCGGCTGGTTCGGTTTCAATGCGGGCAGCGCGGTGAACGCCTCAGGGCTTGCCACCAGCGCATTTGTGGCGACGCATTTCGGGGCGGCCGCGGCAGCGCTCGGATGGATGTTCGCCGAATGGGCGCGGCACGGCAAACCGAGCATGCTGGGCGGTATATCAGGCGCTGTCGCAGGACTGGTGGCCATTACTCCGGCATCCGGCTTTGTCAAACCGTTTCCAGCTCTACTGATCGGCTTTCTCGCAGGCATTCTCTGCTTCTACATGGTGACCACCGTGAAGAATAAATTCGGTTACGACGATACGCTCGATGCCTTCGGCGTGCACGGCGCAGGCGGAACATTGGGCGCCCTTCTCACCGGAGTATTTGCTACCAAAGCGATCAACGACAGCTTCAAAGATGCGGCGGGGAATACGCTCGCCCTCGGCTGGGTGGACGGTAAGCCTGGTCAGGTGCTGAATCAAGCGGCGGGCGTTGTCATTGCCTGGGCTCTGGCGCTGGTCGGTACGCTGGTCATTCTGAAAATTGTGGACGTGCTGATAGGAGTGCGCGCCACAACTGAGCAGGAGATCGACGGCCTTGATTTGAGCATGCACGGTGAAGAAGGATATAACCTTGATGCGTAGCGACAAGCGCCGCGCAAAACCCGCCGGAAGAATAGTGACGCCATGAAAAAGATTGAAGCCATCATTCAGCCGCATAAACTGGATGACGTCAAGGAAGCTCTAAAGGGAATCGGTATCGATGGTCTGACCGTAACCGAAGTGCGCGGCCACGGCCGGCAAAAGGGACACAAAGAGGTCTACCGCGGCATGGAGTACGAAGTCGATTTATTGCCAAAGGTCAAAATTGAAACCGTCGTGCCTGATGCGCGGCTGGAAGAGACCAGCCGCACTCTCCTTTCGGCAGCACGCACCGGTAAAATCGGCGACGGAAAAATCTTCATCTACGATGTTGCCGACGCCATTCGCATCCGCAACAGCGATACCGGCGAAGCTGCGCTTTGAGCTATGGCCGAGGAGTCGCCGGCAGCAGTTTTTGAACGGACACGCGATCCGTTCGCAGTCTTCGAGGCTCGCACCACCGCGACCGATTCCATCGTCATCCCGGCAGCGGCCCAGTATCTAAGCGCGCTCTCATCGCCTTTCGCGTTAGTAGCCGTTGGCGGCTATGGACGCCGGGAGCTCTTCCCTTTTTCGGATGTAGACCTGCTGCTTGCCTTGGAAGAAGAGAACGCGGTGCCGGACGCAAAGGAGCCCTTTGGACAGTTTGTCCGCGTGCTCTGGGATTCGGGACTCAAGGTGAGCCAGTCCGTCCACACCGTTGCCGATTGCTGCCGCTTGAATGAGCAAAATATTGAGCTGCACATCAGCCTGCTTGATCTGCGCTTCCTTGCCGGCGATCAGAGTCTCTTCCGCAGTCTGGCCGAACGCCTTGCCGAGTTCGGCCGAAAGCACGCAGGCTCGCTCGCGACGCACCTTGCGGCCATGTGCCGGCAGCGCCACGTGAAATTCCAGAACACCGCGTTTCACCTCGAGCCGAACGTGAAGGAATCGCCAGGCGGTATTCGCGATCTCCACGCCATGCATTGGCTCTCGCTGCTTGCGCCGGAAAAGGAGCAGTATCGGGAGTCCGTTGCCGAAGGCGATCCGCTGCGGCGCTTCCTTTTTCAGCTCCGTTGTTTTCTGCATCTTGAAACGAAGCGCGACAATAACTTGTTCAGCTTTGAGCTGCAGGATCGCGCCGCGCAGGCGATTCCGCCCGCTCCCCTGAGCCCGGAAGATTACATGCGGGAGTATTACCGCCACGCCCGCGCTGTTTTCGCAAGTATGCGGCGTGCCCTCGATTTTGCCGAATCGCAGGATGCTTCGCTGCTGCGGCAATTTCGCGATTGGCGGCAGCGCCTGTCCACCGGCGACCTCACCGTCTCACACGAACGCGTGTTTTTGCGCAATGCTGCAAATGTCGTTCACTCGCCCGAATCTGTATTGAGCATCTTCACCTTCGTTGCACGGCATGGAATCGCTCTTTCGTGGGATGCGCAGCGCAGGTTGCGTGAACGCACAGCCGAGCTCGCCGAGGCATTTCAGCAGTCCCCGCCGCACTGGCTTCGTTGGCGGGAGTTGTTTTCACAGCCGCAAGTCTCGCTTGCTTTGCACGAAATGCAGGAGACCGGAGTGCTCGCCGCTGCTGTTCCCGAATGGAGCGCGATCGACGGCTTGGTCGTGCGCGATTTCTATCATCGCTACACGGTAGACGAACACACCCTGGTTGCCATCGAGAGCATCGACCGCCTAAGCGCCGGCGACCCGCAAACTCCCGCAGCGTCTCCGCGAACTCGCACAGAGTCCGGAGGATCGCATGATCGTTCGGCTCGCGCTGCTTCTGCATGACATCGGCAAAGGAACGCGGCCGGGCGATCACGTCCGGGGCTCCGTTGAAACCGCGGAACAGATTCTGCCCCGCTTCGACGCGCCACACCCGGTTCGCGAAGCGGTTCTGTTCTCATTGATCGCCATCTCGATCTCTCGCAGGCAATGAACGGTCGCGATCTCAAAGATCCCGCAACTGCGCGGCTGCTGAGTTCGCGCATCGGAACCCAGCAGGACCTGCGGCGGCTGGTTCTGCTGACCTACGCGGATATCAGCGCAGTGAATCCAACCGCCATGACGCCGTGGCGCGCCGAACAACTCTGGCGCGTTTACGCAGTTGCTTCCGAGCAGCTCACGCGCGAATTAACCTCAGACCGCATCCATCAAACCGCCAACGCTTCCATGGTCACGTTTGCGGACCCGGAGATGAACGTTTTCCTCGAAGGTTTCCCCAAGCGCTACTTGAGAACTCACAGCCCACAAGAGATCGCGGCTCACTTTGCTCTGGACCAGGTCCGAAAGCGCGATGGCGTCGCGGTTAGCATCATGCGCGGCGCCGGAGCTTTTGAAGCGACCGTCCTTGCCGATGATCATCCGGGTCTGTTCGCATCGCTTTGCGGAGCGCTAGCCAGTTTTGGCATGAACATCGTCGAGGCTGAGGCGTATGGCAATGCCGCGGGTCTCGCGCTCGATGTGATCCGCTTTTCAGATCCTCTGGGGACACTCGAACTGAACCCCAGCTGAGAAATTACGTCTCGAATGGACCATTGGCTGCGTCGTCAAAGGAGCGATTCTGGTGCAAGATCTTCTGAAACGCCGCCGGCCGCTCAAAAACCCCGCGAGCGGTTCCCGCCTGCGTCCGGTCGCGCGCTTCAACAATGAGGCGTCCGATACGTCGACACTCCTCGAATTTGTTGGCGAGGACCGGCCTGGCCTGCTATATGACTTGACGTCCCGCCTGGCCGAAGCGAGCTGTGACATCGAACTCGTGCTCGCAGACACCGAAGGCCGCAAGGCCGTTGATGTATTCTATATTACAAAGGACAAAAATAAGCTGGACCCTGCCGAGCAGCAGAGTTTGGAAGTGGCATTAGCGGCTGCCGGCGCTCCCACCCGCTAGGAATATGGCTGAACCATTTCGGTTGGATGGAAAGGTTGCTCTGGTAACGGGCGGCGCAAGTGGCATCGGCGCGGCCATCGTTCGCCGCTTCGCTGAATCCGGTGCGCGTGTAATCATCGTCGATTTAGATGAAGCCCGAGCGCGCGACCTGGCCACCGCAGTACCGGCCTCCCGCGCCATCCGTTGCGACATTACGTCCGAGCAGGATGTGAACAATTTGTTCCACGAGATCAGCGACTTGGACATCCTGGTTAACTGTGCCGGAATCGGTATGGTGGGAAATGTCGAAGAAACCGAACTGCCCGAAATGCAGCGCTTGTTCCGGGTCAATGTCGAGGGGATGTTTCTGATGACGAGAGCGGCCCTGCCGTTGCTCCGGAAAGTACGCGGCAGCATCCTGAATATGGGTTCGGTAGCCGGTATGGTCGGCGTAAAGCGGCGGTTTGCATATTGCGCCAGCAAGGGAGCGGTGCTCGCCATGACGCGCCAATTGGCAGTCGATTACCCCACCGAAATCAGGGTTAACTGCCTCGCCCCCGGCACGGTGGACACCCCCTTTGTGGAGGCGTATCTCGAAAAATACCATCGTCACGAGAAAGATAAGGTTCGCGCCGAACTAAATCAGCGGCAGCCGCTGGGCCGGCTCGCGCAGCCGGAGGAAGTTGCAAATCTGGCCCTGTACGTTTGCTCGCCGGCAGCCGATTTTATGCATGGATCTGTCGTAACCATCGATGGCGGATGGACGGCAGCGTAATTGTGCCAGCGCAATTGTGAAGGAATATTTAACTTCTTTCGATTGTTTTACATTGACGGAATTCGAGGAACTACTTAGGATATAAGTAATCTTGATCGTGCTTGACGGAATTCGCTGCCGCTGAACCGGCGGTACATTGGTTGCGCGGTAGCCACTGTTTCTCGCTTACTTTGGTGCGTGGAGTTTGATGGGTATTTCAAATCTAATTGTGGGGATGGCGGCATGAACGTCGCGGCCGGAAGACATCGGTGCTACCTTGCACCCCTCGTCGCCTTCGGATCGCTGCTCGTCGCCTCGCCGGGCTTTTCGAGCACCACAGGTACGCCCGCCGCGTCTCCGGTAACCGTCAAGCAACACAAGCGCATCCGGCATAAGAAAGCCGTAGTAGCGAAAGCGAATCCTTCCGTTCCTGGTGCTGGCGCGCAATCCACGACCCGCATGCAGGCAGGGGTGATTCACACCGTTGGAGTCCAGACAACAGTTCTCAGAAGAACCCGCCGGCGCGGGCATCACGTAGTATGGAATCCCTGGACTGAGCCGACGTACGCCGATTCCACATTAGGCGACAGTATCGACGGTGAAGATCTGGTTGTCCGCAAAGCAGCGGTGGATGCCTTGGGACCCTACAATGGCACGATCGTTGTCGCTGATCCGGACACTGGCCGCGTTCTCAGCATCGTCAATCAGAAACTGGCCCTGAAAGGCGCCTACCAGCCATGCTCGACCGTCAAGATGGTGGTCTCGCTGGCTTCGTTGAGTGAAGGGATCGTCAACTCGGCGACTCCCATCCATCTGACCCGGCGCTATTCAATGGACATGACGGCTGCCCTGGCGCGCTCAAACAATCTGTACTTCGCCAAACTAGGCCAGGAACTGGGCTTCGATCGCGTTGAGAAGTATGCCAAGCTCTACGGACTGGGCGAAAAGGCCGGTCTGGACATTCCCGGCGAAGAGCCCGGATTTCTCACCTCCGATCCTCCGCAAACGGGTGTTGGAATGATGACCAGCTTCGGTGATGGCATTCGCGTTACACCTCTCGAACTGACGAGCATTGTTTCAACCATCGCTAACGGCGGAACAATGTATTACCTGCAATACCCGAAGAGCCAGGAAGAAGTCGATAAATTCGTCCCGCGGATCCGCCGCGCTCTGGACATCTCCTATTTGATCCCGCAGGTCAAGATGGGCATGATGGGTGCTGTCGAGTACGGTACTGCCCGGCGTGCAAGCCTGGATCAGACGGAACCGATCTACGGCAAAACGGGCACCTGCACCGATACCGTCCAACCGGGAGTTCACCTGGGCTGGTTCGGTTCGTTTAGCGAAGCTGGTAACAAGAAGCTGGCAGTCGTTGTGCTGCTAACGGGCGGGCGGGGCATCAGCGGACCGGTTGCTTCTGGCGTGGCCGGAGCAGTGTACCGCAATCTCGCCGCAGCCCACTATTCGGGTGTCCCGGATGTGCAGCAGCCATCCATACCCACCGCACTCATCTCGCTTCCCGAAATTAACTAAACGAAGCCGAGCATTCGTTCCAATTCCGCAGCGACTGCTGAGTTTGGCAGCACGCCTTGCGCGACTACGTTCGTACCGCCTCCGCGCCCGCCCGTAGCCGATAAGGCCTGCTTCAAGATACTTCCCGCGTTCACTCCGGAATCCGGCGAGCAAGCGATCAACACCGTTGCCGGAGACTCTCCAATCGCCAGAAACACTCCCTTTCCCGCTCCCGTAAAGGCCTGCGCCTGTGCGCGTATGGAGCCATCCACTGCCCCGACCCGAACAGCGGCCCGCCGGACGCCATCTGCTCCGGGCACAGTTGCCGCATACAGCGCGAGTCCATCACGGCGAGCCAGTTCCACGCTCAACCTCTCATTCGTCTTCTCCGCGCTGGCAAGCTGTTCACGCGTAGCGCCCATGTATTCTGGCAGCTTATCGATCGATGTACCGGCGTTGCGAGCAAGCTCCTGAAGAATGCGCAAGTCCTTTCTCGCGCGTTCGAGCGCACGCCCGCCGCACACAAACTCCAGGCGCGTATTGCCGCGCATCCGCTCCGCCCTGCGAATCTGGATAGGGCCTATCTCGGCCGTCGACCGCACGTGAGTCCCTCCGCAGGCACTCCGGTCCAGGCCCTCGATCTCGACAATTCGAAGCAGCCCGGAGCGCTTGGATTGCTTACGCAGACCGAGTTCGCCGCTTGCATCTTCGAACCGGATGTTCACCGGACGCGCCTCCCACACCCGTTCATTCGCGACCTTTTCGGCCGCTTCAACATGCGCCTCTGTCCAGTCGCTTGTCGCAAGTTCGATGTTCGAGACCTCATCGCTCATGTGAAAGCTCACGGTTTCGTATCCGAAGAGTTCGATCAGAACCGCCGAGAGCAGATGCTGTCCTGTGTGCTGCTGCATGTGGTCGAAGCGGCGATTCCAGTCGATGCGGCATTCAACTTCCGCTTCGGTGATCGGGTCAGCGACGACGTGAGCAATCCTATCATCCTCATCGACAATATCCAGAATCTCGATGCCAGAGATAGTCCCCAAATCGGGACACTGTCCGCCGGAATTCGGGTAAAATGCTGTTCGGTCGAGATAGATGCGCCTGCCTGAATCCTCCGCGTCCACTACGTTTGCGGAGAAATCCGTCAAGTAACCATCGGTATAGTACAGGCGCTCTGTTTTCACCCTTCGATATGTAGCACCCTGGCTACATGCAGGATCATCGAGTAAGCAGGTATCCGGCTTTGTCTCTTCGCGAACATGTTCAGACCATCAAACGCGAGGATCCTGCCGCGAAGAGCACCCTGGAAATTGTCCTTTGTTATCCGGGCTTGCATGCGATTCTCTTTCACCGGATTGCTCACTGGCTTTACCAACGTAAACGCTATGTGCTGGCGAGGCTCGTTTCCCATGTAGCGCGCTTCCTGACCGGCATCGAAATCCATCCTGGCGCGAGGATCGGGAAGCGGCTCTTTATTGATCACGGCCTTGGCGTCGTCATCGGCGAGACAGCCGAAATCGGCGATGATGTTCTCCTGTACCAAGGCGTCACGCTAGGCGGCACCGGAACCGAGCGCGGCAAGCGGCATCCCACTCTTGGCAATCGCGTGGTGGTCGGCACTGGCGCTTCCGTTCTGGGCAATATCAAGCTCGGCGATGACGCAAAGGTCGGCGCGGGCTCAGTGGTCGTGCATTCTGTGCCGGAAGGCGCCACGGTGGTCGGTATTCCCGGCCGGGTCGTCAAAGCGCATACCGAAGGCCTCGGCACCCTCGAACACGGCCGCATCGCGGAATCGGGCGAAGCTGAGATCGCCGACCTCGAGCAGTTGAATGACCGTATCCGCGAACTCGAAGCATTGCTTCGCCTGCTGCTGGAAGATCGCGTGGGCCAGGCGCGTCGGTTAAGGCTGCCGTTCTTTAGGTAGAGCGTAGATTAGCGGTCAGTGGAAAGCATAGTCGCAGACTGTTCGCCGCAAGCTGCCTCAATTCTCGCCGCGAAAACCCGAAGATATCCGCCGCCAATGTGTATTCGTGAAGCAGATCGGTATGGAACAGCGCCGGGATCGTCGGTACCGAGCACGATCGGCACGCCGGCATCCCACAGCCTGCGAATAGGATGCTCCTTCAGACTGGCGACAGCGCCGGTACATACGTTGCTGGATGGGCAGACTTCAAGCGGAATGCCCGTCTCGCAAAGAAACTTCGATCAACTCCGGATCGTCGATTGCTCGGATGCCATGTCCGATACGCTGCGCTCCGATCCGGATTGCCTGCCAGACACTCTCCGGGCCAGCAGACTTCGCCGGCATGGCAGGTCGAGCCCAAGACCGGCGTCCCGCGCCTCCCGATAAAGCGCCTCGAACCAAGCGGCAGGTCCGCGCTCTTCATCCCCGCCGATACCGATCGCCACCACGCCGGCCTCACGGCACTCCCGCGCGATCGCGAAAACGCGCGCCGCGTCGTTCCGCGCCAAACTGTCGAATGGCATCGAAAATCCAACCGACACTGCGATCCTGTCAAACGTCCGCGCCTCGCGCGAATCGCTTCTAAGACGGTCTCGATGTCCTGTTCCTTCCAAAGAATGACGCCGGCCGAAAGAGTAATCTCGGCATAACTGACATTTTGCCGATCGAACGCTCCAGCAGCCGTCGCGTGGCCAGCGCATAAGCCGCCGGCGAATCGAATCTCTTGCGTGACCCAGACGTATGCCTTCAGAAAACCCGCAAACCCAGTGTAATGGAGATTCGCCCGAATCGCATCCAATGACAGCGAAGGATCGAGTTCTTGAATAGTCTCCGGCTCAACGGAGCCTTCCAGGTGAATATGCAGTTCCGCTTTCTGCAGCGAACGCAGGAAATCCTGAGAGCTTAGTTCGGTTCGAGGGACTTTCTCCGGATCGTAGGCTCATGCGGAGACGGCCAGAAGTTTTCAGGCCAGGCACGAGTCTCCGCAGATCTTACTCCCTTGACAAAATAAACGTGCCATGACTGAAAAATCTGAATGAGTGATAAACGCCATGCTGAGCAAGAGTTGGAAGCGATAGCGGGCGGCTACCACGGCGACGCATTCGCCGTATCTGGGACCGCATGCCGTTGGCAACGGTTCCAGCAACGGAATGGGAAGTACGCGCCTTCCTCCCGCAAGCGCAAAGCAGCTTGAGCTGAAACGGCACGGCCAGACGCTTCCCGATGGAGCGCACGCATCCCAACGGCGTCTTTCACCGCGCGGTTCGCTGCGCAGCCCGAAGCTTACAATTTCCGTATCACGGATCATACGGTTCCGTCACCGAGCAGGAAGACCTCTATCGCTTTCCCACCGTTGCTCAGCGATTTCGATCTGCATCTTCTCTGGAAGGAACAAACTACGAAGGCTACAACTCGCTTGGTGCGCATCCGGCGACCGTTAAGGGTGTGCCCGGAACGCGTTTCGCGGTTTGGGCGCCGAATGCCATCGTGGTCAGAGTAGTCGGCGAACTTCAACGGCTGGGATTCGCGGCGCAATCCGATGCGCGCTCGCACCGGCGGCGTTTGGGAGATTTTCATTCCGGGCGTAGGCCGGCGACCCCGTACAAGTACGCCGTGAAGTCGCGCTTTCGCGGATACAGCCAGATGAAGGCCGACCCGTACGGCTTCGGACCGAAACGCCGCCGAAGTCAGCGTCCGTCGTTGCGATTTGGATAACTATGAATGGCACGATCAGGAGTGGATGGAGCGGCGCGCGCAGGCGAAACCATCCTCGACAACCCGGTGTCGGTTTATGAAGTTCACCTGGGCTCGTGGCGAAAGGACGAGAACGGGCAGCCGCTGACGTATCGCGAACTGGCGACTCGCTTGGTCGAGTATGTGAAAGAGAATGGGCTACACGCACATCGAGTTGATGCCGATTGCGGAGCACCCGTATTCGCCATCCTGGGGCTATCAGGTGACGGGATATTTCGCCCCGACCTCCCGCTTCGGTCGCCCGAAGACTTCATGTATTTCATCGATGCTGCCATCAGGCGGGCATCGGCGTCATCATCGATTGGGTTCCGCGCACATTTCCCGAAAGATGCGCACGGACTTGCCTTCTTCGACGGCACCGCTCTGTATGAGCACGAGGATCCGCGGCTGGGCGAGCATCGCGACTGGGGAACGCTGATCTTCAACTTCGGCCGGAACGAAGTGCGGTCATTCCTGATTTCGAACGCGATGTTCTGGCTGAAGAAGTACCACATCGACGGCCTGCGGGTGGATGCGGTGGCTTCGATGCTGTATCTCGATTACTCGCGCAAAGCCGGGCGAGTGGGTTCCCAAATGTATGGCGGCAACGAGAACCTGGAGGCGATCGAGTTTCTGAAGAAAAGCGAACGAGCTGGTGC
Source organism: uncultured Acidobacteriaceae bacterium (assembly GCA_963846185.1). GTDB lineage: Bacteria > Acidobacteriota > Terriglobia > Bryobacterales > Bryobacteraceae > Bog-105. The sequence continues at coordinate 20,676 of CAWJVA010000019.1, forward strand.
ATCAGGTGCCGGGCGCGATCACCGTTGCCGAAGAATCGACCGCGTTCACGGGCGTGTCGCGCCCGGTGTATCTGAACGGGCTCGGCTTCACAATGAAGTGGAACATGGGCTGGATGCACGACATGCTGCATTACTTCGAGAGGGATCCCATTTACCGCAAATATCACCAGAACGACATCACGTTCAGCATGGTGTATGCGTTCACGGAGAATTTCGTCCTGCCGATCTCGCACGACGAGGTGGTGTATGGCAAACGGGCGTTGCTCGACAAGATGCCGGGCGATGAATGGCAGCGATTTGCGAACACACGCGCCTTTCTTGAGCTACATGTACGGGCATCCCGGGCAAAAAGCTGTTGTTCATGGGCTGGGAGTTCGGTCAAACGGCGGAATGGAATTCGGAGGGCCAGCTCGAATGGTGGCTGCTCCAATTTGCGATCCATCGAAAGCTTCAGGCTATTCTGTACGGCGCTGAATCAGTTATACGAAGCGAGCCGGCTATGTACGAAGTGGATTTCCAGGGTTGGGGATTCGAATGGATCGACTTCCACGATAGCGAGCAATTCGATCATCGCGTTTGTTCGGCGGGCGAAGCGACCGCGACGACTACCTGGTCTTCGTGTGCAACTTCACGCCGGCGCCGCACGTGGGCTACCGGATCGGATTTCCAGAACCCGGAGGCATCGCGAGATCTTCAACTCCGATGCGGAGATGTTCGGCGGCAGCAACATGGGTAATGCGGGCGCGGTTTTCGTGCAGGACACTCCTTCGCATGGACGGCCCGCCTCTGCCGAGCTGATCATTCCGCCGCTCGGCGTCACTGTGTTTAAGCCGGACCGGCCGCTCCCCGCGCTTCCGGAGCCCGGAGCGTAAGCGACGGCCATTTCGTTACTGTACGCGCCACGGCTCTTCTTTGCACACTCCAAATATGTGCTATCTTTCTATGTAATGCCCAAAGGACAAGTCGCGAGGTGATCGATGCTGCGGAAACTCATCTCGCGAATCCGCGCATCGCTCAGAAGCAATCGTTTCGAAACTGAATTCGACGATGAGCTGGAAAGCCATCTCGCCCTCCTCCAGGAGCGTTTCGAGCGCCAGGGTATGCCTGCGAAGAAAGCCCGCTACGCCGCGCAGAAGCAACTCGGAGGAGTCACTCGCCTGAAAGAAAACCTTCATGAAGGCCGCACGCTTCCGCTCTTAGAAACAACCTTCGCGGATGCGAGGTACGCCCTCCGTCAACTGCGGAAGTCGCCTGCATTTACGATCGCTGCTGTCTTGACCCTGGCGCTCGGTATTGGCGCAAACGCCGCCATCTTCAGCGTCGTCAAAGCCGTTTTATTGAATCCGCTGCCGTACAAAGATCCCATGCGTCTCGTGATGGTTTGGGAAAGAAATCTTCACCGCGGCTGGTCTCATAACATCGTCTCCGCCGCCAATTTTTTGGATTGGCGCGAGCATAACCGCGTATTCACGGATATGGCTGCCTTCAAAGTTCGTGCGTTTGCCCTTACCGGCACTGGGGAACCCCTCGAGATCAACGCCGAGCAAGTTACGCCGAACCTCTTCTCAGTGTTGGGCGTCCAGCCGCTCTACGGCCGCAGCTTTCTTCCAGAAGAAGGCAAGCCCAACAGCGCCCGTGTTGTCATCGTGGGTAACGGACTCTGGCGCAGCCGCTACGGAAGCGACCCAAACCTCATAGGCAAACAGATTCTGCTGGATGCCCAGAGCTACACAGTCATCGGCATCATGCCGCCTAGCTTTTCCGACGCGTACATCGGTGGCTGGGGAATCAATGCCCAGCTCTGGATCGCCGGGCTGGACCTGTCAAACCCTGACCACGCCTATCACGAATTCGTCGCCATGGCGCGCCTGAAACCGGGCATTACCATCCAACAGGCCCAAAACGAGATGGACGTGATCTCGGCGCGCATTCAGCGCGAGGACCCGAACGACAAAGACTGGACCACGCTCGTTATCGGCATGCACGACGACGTAGTAGTCGAATCGCGGCCGGCTCTAACGGTTTTGACAATCGCAGTCGCACTGGTTCTTTTGATTGCATGCGTAAATTTGGCCAACTTACTGCTCGCCCGCGGCGCAAGCCGCATTCGGGAAATGGCTCTGCGCAGCGCGCTCGGAGCCAACCGCCGCAGACTGGTTCGTCAACTGCTTACGGAAAGCTGCCTGCTGTCACTGTTTGGAGCTGGTCTGGGCTTGGTATTTGCTGCGTCCGCGGTTAAGGGTCTCGTGAGCCTGGCGCCCGCTGACACATTTGGAATCGAACAGGCTGGACTGAATCTCGCCGTTCTGAGTTACACGTTGTTCATAGCCGTCCTAACCGGTTTGCTTTTCGGTCTGCTACCTGCGCTCGGCTTATCCAAACCGAATCTGGATGAATCTCTCAAGGAACGCGGGCGGAGCACAAGCGAGAGCTCGCGCGCCAACGTCCTTCGCAAAGCACTCGTTTCCGCGGAATTTGCGCTGTCGCTTGCGCTAGTGATCGGCGCCGTGCTGATGATCAAGACGATCGTCGTTCTACGCGAAATTAACCCCGGCTTTGATCCACATCGCGTCGTGACGATGCAGATCTTCTTAGATAGTCCTCAATACAAACCGCGGGGCTCGCACGTACAATTTTTCAATAATCTTCTTGCGCGAATACAGCCCTTGCCGGGCGTCGAGTATGCGAGCGTCTCGCGCGGCATTCCTTTCGAAGGCTGGAGCGGCAACGATTTCGTCACCCCCGAAAATCCTCATCCTCCAATGAGTGAGATTCCAGATGGAAACGCGATTATGATAGGCCCGCAATACTTTCGCGTGATGGGCATTCCATTACTCCAAGGCCGGAGCTTCACCAGCTCCGACACGGAGGGCGCACTGCCTGTGGCAATCGTGAATGAAGAATTGGCTCGTGAAAATTGGCCTGGCCAGAATCCGATCGGCAAGCGTTTGAAGATGTACGGCGACGAATATCCCTGGCTTACCGTGGTCGGAGTCGCAGGAAACGTTAGGACGCAGGGACTCAACATTCCGTTCTTTCCGGAAATCTATATGCCCTACATGCAGTTTTCTTCCTGGCACGAGCGCCCGTTTGACCTTGTAATCCGCACCTTCGGACAGCCGTTGTCGATTGTTCCCGCCGTCCGCCGCGCTGTCGCGGAGCTTGATAGAAATCTTCCGATTTCCGATGTACGAACCATGGACAAGGTGTCTGATCAGACGCTATCGCTCAAAAACTTTGTCACCATGCTGCTCGCGAGCTTTGCCGGACTGGCTCTTCTTTTAGCCGCAATCGGCATTTACGGAGTGATGGCGTATTCCGTTGCGCAGCGTACGCAGGAAATCGGCATCCGCATGGCGCTCGGAGCCGAACAACGCGATATTCTCAGCAGCGTGATTCGTCAGGGCCTTGCGCTCGCATTTACCGGAATCCTAGTCGGTCTCGTTGCCGCCTTCGGTCTGACGCGCTTTCTTTCCAATCAGCTTTACGGCGTCAAACCGACGGATCCCCTTTCATTCGCCGTCGTGGCGTTTGTTCTTGCAGCCGTGGCTCTCGTCGCTACCTACGTTCCCGCCCGCCGCGCTTCGCAGGTGGATCCGGTGGCCGCATTGCGACGCGAGTAGGTCATCGTCCGGCAGGAACGACGGATCCGCCCGCCTTCGACATTACGAAATTCGAAACGGAGCCGGAAGCGTAAGCGACCTAATTCGGAATCCCGACCCGCACGGGCGTCTTCAAACGGAGCGCTCCTCAAATACCCTGGTCGAAGTTCGTTTCGCAGAATCGCCCTGGCCTGGCGCCCGCTTCTTCCGGGTTAATAACAGGCGTATATATTCCGCTCGCATGATATAACTGGCCTTCGCAATGCCTTTCGCGCTTGTGTTTCTCTTCTTCCAGGCCTCCGAAAAACTACTCTCTCTCGGTCCCATTGACCTGCTGGTGATCGGGCTGTATTTCGCCGTTGTGCTCGGTATCGGCTTCTACCTGAAGCGCTTCACGAAGACCGGCGAGGATTTCTTCTTGGCCGGGCGCGATATGAGCTCCTGGGTGGCTGGACTGAGCTTCGTGGCGGCGAATTTGGGCGCCCTGGAGCTGATGGGTTGGGCGGCATCCGCGTATCAATACGGGATCCTCGCTGCGCACTGGTACTGGATCGGGGCGATTCCCGCGATGCTCTTTTTGGGCATCGTGATGATGCCGTTCTATTACATCTCGCGCACACATTCAGTGCCCGGCTACCTCAAACTGCGTTACGGCGAGCCCGCCCGCGCTCTTTCGGCTATCACTTTCGGCTTCATGACCGTGCTGATGAGCGGCATCAACATGTATTCGATGGCGCTCGTCATGCAGATCATTCTCGGCTGGGACATCAATTTCAGCATCTGGATGTCTTCCATTACCGTCGCCGCGTATGTTTTCTTGGGCGGTCTGCTATCGGCCATTTTCAATGAAGTCTTGCAGTTCTTCCTGATCTGGCTGGGCGCGCTGGTCGTTTCGATTCTCGGCCTGGTGGAAGCGGGCGGCTGGAGCGGTATGGTTCACCGCATCGCGGAACGCTGGCCGGGACAGGATTACACGCACATGTGGAAGGGCCTCGGTTCGTTCACTTCCAATCCAATGGGCATTAACTGGCTCGGCATCGTGCTCGGCCTGGGGTTCGTCATTTCGTTTGGCTATTGGACGACTGACTTTCTGGTCGTGCAGCGCGTTCTGTCTGCGAAAGATCTGCGCAGCGCGAAAATGGCGCCCATCATTGGTGCGGCTTTCAAGATGGGGCTGCCTTTCATTGTCATTCTGCCGGGTCTGCTCGGTCTCGCCGTGTTGCCCGAGCGTCTCGTTGGCGCGGAACAGGCAGGTCACGGTGTTCACAGCTACAACGAGGTCTTGCCGCTGATGCTTGCGCGCTACTGCGGGCCGGGCCTGCTTGGACTCGGGATTACAGCGCTCATTGCGGGATTCATGTCCGGAATGGCGGGCAATGTGAGCGCGTTCGCGACCGTCTGGACATACGATATCTATCGGGCGCTGATTCGCAAAGATGCTGCCGATGAACACTACGTCACTGTCGGCCGATGGTGCACCGTCCTCGGCGTTCTGGTCAGTATTGGCACCGCATACATGGTCATGCAGTTCGCCAGCATTATGGACTATGTGCAGGCGTTGTTCAGCTTCTTTATCGCGCCTCTGTTCGGTACCGTCATTCTTGGGATGTTGTGGAAACGCGCCACGCCGCAGGCCGGATTTCTCGGCTTGCTGGTGGGAACGGTTTCGTCCGTCGGTATGTGGGTCTGGGTCAAACTGGATCCGACGGCGCTCCGCTATATCGCGCTCTCGCCGCATGCCAAGGACATGGCCGAAAATATGTTTCGCGCCCTGTGGTCGTGGATAATCTGTGTGGTTATAACCGTAATCGTGAGTATGCTCACCACGCCCAAGCCGGAACACGAGCTGGTAGGCCTTGTCTATGGCGCAACGAAAATACCGGCTGAGCGCGGGCTGGCGCTGATTCACCGGCCGGCGTTCTGGGCCACTCTTGTCGCCATCGCCTTGATCATCGTCAACATAATCTTTCGGTAAACGGCCATGCACGCACACGGACGCCTTTCGATCTGGTTCTTTATCGGGCTGCTATTGACGCTCTACGGCATTCTGATTCTGGGCAGCGGGCTTTATGAGCTGTGGGTTCCGCCTGCTCATCCGGTCGTGCTCGCAAACCTGCATCCCGGTATCTGGTGGGGCGCCGTTCTGCTCGTCATCGGCCTGATTTACTTCATTCGTTTTTATCCAAAAAAGCAGTAGCAAGGAAACACAGATGTCAGCAACAGGACAACACCGGGCACGGCTCGGTCTCATCGTCGGCAATCGCGGCTTCTTCCCGGACCACCTGGCCGCCACCGGCCGCGAAGATATGATCCGCGTCTTGCAGAATGCAGGCGTGGACGTGATCGCTCCTACGCCCGAAGAAACTAAGTTCGGCGCGGTAGAGACCTACGACGACGCAAAGCATTGCGCGGAGCTTTTCAAGAAACACCGCGAAAGCATCGAAGGCATTATCATCACTCTGCCGAATTTCGGTGATGAGCGCGGTATTGCGGATACATTGCGCCTCGCCGGGCTGAACGTGCCCGTGCTGGTGCAGGCCACGCCCGACACTCCGAACAAGATGACCATTCGCGATCGGCGCGATAGCTTCTGCGGCAAGATGTCGGCCTGCAACAACCTCATGCAGTATGGGATTCCGTACTCGCTGACAACTCTGCACACCGAAACGCCCGATTCGCCGGAGTTCGCGAAAGATCTGGAATGGTTTCTGGCGGTGTGCCGGGTAGTGCGCGGTATGCGAGGGCTGCGCGTCGGTTCCATCGGAGCTCGGCCCGCCGCCTTCAACACCGTTCGCTATAGCGAGAAGCTTCTCGAAGCGAACGGCATTTCGATCATCACCGTCGATCTTTCCGAAATTCTTGGCCGCATCAATCGCATGAAAGATGACGACCAGGCCGCGCAAGACAAGCTGAACGCGATCAAATCTTACGTCTCGACAGGCGATGTGCCCGCTCCCTCGCTGATGAAAATGGCGAAACTCGGGGCGGTGATCGATGGCTGGATGCGGGAAACCGAGGTGACGATCAGCGCCGTCCAGTGCTGGACGGCCCTCGAAGAGTATTTCGGCGTGGTTCCCTGCACGGTCATGAGCATGATGAGCAACGAACTGATGTCGAGCGCCTGCGAGGTCGACATCGTCGGCGTGGTCGGCATGCATGCTCTCCGCCTCGCGTCCGGCACGCCGAGCGCGCTGCTCGACTGGAACAACAATTATGGCGACAATCCCGACAAGGCGGTCTGCTTCCATTGCAGCAATCTGCCGAAACACTTTTTTGCCGATGTGAAGATGGATTTCCAGGAGATCATTGCCGGAACGGTAGGTAAGCTCAATACGTTCGGCACCTGCGTCGGGCGTGTGAGGGCGGCGCCCATGACCTACGCGCGCGTCTCGACCTACGATCGCGGCGGAAAGATCCGTGGATATGTCGGCGAAGGCCGGTTCACCGATGATCCGCTCGAAACTTTCGGCGGCGCAGGCGTGGTCGAGATCCCGCACATGCAGAAACTGCTGCGTTTCATTTGCGAGCGGGGCTTCGAGCATCATACGGCAGCCAATCTTTCGCAAGTCGCGTCCATCGTGCATGAAGCGGGTAACAGGTATCTCGGCTGGGATATGCACTGGCATCGCGCCTCGGAGGATGGGCTTCAGCGCGGTTGTTGATTCATGAGCGATGTCGTTGCCGGTGTCGACTTCGGAACTCTGAGCGTTCGCGTTTCGATCTTCGATCAGGAGCGCGGACGCTTGGGCGCGGGCATCGCCGACTATCCGCTGCACCGCAAGCGCGAGGACCCGGATTACGCAACGCAGAGCCACCAGGATCACATGTCTGCGCTGGCCTCCGCGACCAGGGAGGCCGTTGCCAAGGCGGGCATCTCTGGCGACCAGGTGAAGGCAATCGCGCTTGATACTACGGGCTCGAGCGTCATCCCGGTTGGAGAGAATCTCGAGCCCCTGGGTGAATACTATCTCTGGTGCGATCACCGCTCCTGGCGTGAGGCATCTGAGATCACCCACAAAGCGCACACGTGTGGCCTCGAATCGATCAAGTGGTGCGGCGGTGTGTATTCCTCCGAATGGGGCTTCTCCAAACTTCTCCACTGGCTGCGGCATAACCCCGGCTTGCGCGACCGGCTGGTTTCGGCGTTCGAGCACTGTGATTACGTCGCGGCTGTACTGTGCGGGATTCAAGATGTCGCCCAGGCCCCCCGCAGCATCTGCTCGATGGGACACAAATGGATGTGGAACCAGGCGCTCGGCGGGCTGCCGCCGGAGGAGTTTCTCGTCTCGGTCGATCCGCTGCTCGCAGGCATTCGTGCAAAACTCGGCGGCCGCTATTTAACATCCGATGCGCTAGCCGGAACTCTGTGCGGCGAGTGGGCGGAGAGACTCGGATTGCGCAGCGGCATTGCGATTCCAGTAGGCGCCTTCGATGCGCATTGGGACGCGGTGGGCGCGGGCGTACGGCTGGGAGATGTGGTCAATGTGATCGGCACATCGACCTGCATCATCGGCCTGAGCGATAAGGCGAGCCTTGTACCTGGCGTCTGCGGCGTCGTGCCGGGCTCGGTCGATCCGAAGCTGACCGGAATCGAAGCAGGCCTTTCGGCCGTCGGAGATATTTTCGAAGCCATCGCACGCCGTGCCGGAACAACGGCCGGATCGCTATCACAGAAAGTCGCTGGTCACCGGGCCGGACAGACCGGGTTGCTCCGCCTGACCTGGGACAATGGCGACCGGACTGTGCTGGTAAATCCGGAGCTGGGCGGCGTCACTCTAGGCTGGCATTTAACCAGCACGCCCGAAGATGAGCTGTTTGCCGCCATCGAAGGCACCGCCCTGCATACACGGGTGATTCTCGAAAGAATGGAAGAGCACGGTGTCTCGGTCAAGCGCATCATCAACGGCGGAGGAATTCCGCAGCGGAACGACATTCTGAATCAGGTTTACGCGAACGTGCTGAACAAACCAATCCTGGTGCCGCAAGGTGACGTAACGAGCCTCGGATCGGCCATCTTCGCGTTTCTCGCGGCCGGTACCTTCCCGTCCATCGAAGAAGCGCAGAAAGCGCTTTGCCCCTCGCACCGCGTCTTCAAACCCGAGCCGGAAAGCGCCGCTGTTTACGATGAGCTGTACCGGTTTTATAAGCGCCTCTATTTCGCGCTGGGCCGTAAGAAATCGGAGCCTGTGGCGATCGGAGATGTGCTTCCGGAACTGAGGCGGATCGCCTCCGAAGCGAGGACCACCAAATGAGACTGCAGAGTTTGCGCGAAGAAGTGCTCGAGGCGAACCTTGAACTGGTTCGCCGTGGGCTCGTGCTCTTTACTTTCGGGAATGCAAGCGGCTTTGATCGGGCCGCCGGATACGTCGTGATTAAGCCCAGCGGTGTCCCTTATGATCGACTGAAGGCGTCGGATCTGGTCATTACCGATCTGGACGGCAACATCGTCGAGGGCACGCTTCGTCCTTCTTCAGACCTGCCCACGCATCGCGCAATCTATATTGAATTTGACGGCGTTCAAGGCGTCGTGCATACGCATTCGCGCTATGCAACCGCATGGGCGCAGGCCGGGCTGGACATCCCTTGTCTCGGAACCACGCACGCCGATTACTTCCACGGTGCTATTCCGGCAACACGCGAGATGCAGCCTTGCGAGATAGAGGCCGATTACGAATGGAACACCGGGCGAGTGATCACCGAGCGGTTTGGAAAGCTGGATCCGCTCCTCACGCCAGCGGTGCTTGTGTCGGGACACGCGCCGTTCTGCTGGGGGCCGAGCGTTACAGAAGCTGCTCACACGGCCGTCATCGTCGAAGAGCTGGCCCACATGGCCTTTCTTACGACGACTCTTCGTGCCGATGTGGAAGGTATTTCAGAGAGCCTTCGGCACAAACACTTTTCCCGCAAGCACGGGGCCGGGGCTTACTACGGGCAGAGCAAGCCGCGCGTATAGCGGCTGCGAAGATCTCTCGGATCGTGCGGAGCCGCTATACGGCTGTTTTCTACTGATTTAAATCGCCGAAGATAATGCCGCGGCCGTTCGTGCCAATATAAACGCGGCCATACACTTGCGGATCACCGATTACGAGATCGATATTCCCGTACTGATGCTGCGCATCCGTAGCGGGCACCCATCTTGCGCCGCCATCGTCTGAGCGAAAGACGCTCGTCGATGAACCCGCGCCGCTCCAGGTGAGCTTGCCAAGGAGATACATCGCCGGATAGCTGCTTCCGGGGGCCGCCATACCGAAGCCGATAGAATCGGGCCAGACAACCGTGCCCACAGGTGTAAACGTTGCGCCCGAGTCTGTCGAATGCCACAATCCGTTCCATTGCAGAGAGAGCCAGATGTCTCCCTCGGCGTTCGGATTGACGCTGATCTGCTTGAAACTATACGTGCCGAGTCCGCTCGCGCCGGCTACAAAAGTTTTTCCGCCGTCGATACTGACGTAGAACACTCCAGTAGTCTGGTCGAAGGTGTAGAATTTGTTCGCATTCACGCGATCCGCTACCACTACGCCATTCGCGGGCGCGCCGCTCGAAGGTATCCAGCTAGCGCCATTATCGATCGAGTAAACAGTGCCGCCTCCTCCCGGCGCCCATACGAAACCGCCGGCGTTTGCGGAAACTGCTATCATCCCGGGGCCGTTGAGACATCCCGGCGCGTTCGTAAAGGTCGTCCAGGTGTTGCCCTGGTCCTTCGAATAGCCGCCGCAAACGGTCTGCGCGTAGCTCGGATATCCAACGCGCGCGATCACTTGTGGATCCGCCTGCGCGAAATCGATCGACGTTGTTGTATCGAGCGAAGGCACATGAAACTGGCCCTGCGGTGGAGACACATCGAAGTTGTCGTGACGGAATGCCCCGATGTCTCCAAGCGCGCTGAGCAGATGAGCGCCGGAAGGCGGGCTGATCAAGCTCAGCACAGCGGTCTCCTCGATCCCCAGCGCGCCGACGCTCCAAGGCACTATGCCGCCCGAATCCACGTTGCCGATCTGGTTCGTTGCATACAGCGTCTGGCCGGTCCCGTAGAACATGTGGTTATGGTTCCAGGGATCAATGAGCATCGCCCCAATCCAGTTCCCCATGTTGTCGCCCGGAGCGGTACCGCCAAACAGGAGCCACGGCGAGAGTGAGACGTCGAAACTCGAGTGCGCAGGTTCGTTCGGCTCGTTGCCCACCGCCTCCCAGCTCGCGCCCGCATTGCGGCTCCGAAAGATCTCATCACCGGGATAGTAGCGGTCCAGTGTTGAAACCATCACGGTGTTCGGGTTCCAGGGGTCGACGACGACTTTGGCATAGCCGTAATTCTGCGGTGAACTGATTGCGTCTGGCGGGGTTATATTCGTCCAGCTTGCAGCGTTGACGCTGTACTTCCAGACCTGTCCATTGCCCGCGCCGTTCGGTCCGGCTTGGTTCGAATAGGTCACGTACAAATCACCGGTGGCACTCAGTGCGGCGTTGGTCGGCACAACCCCTGCGGGCTGACCCGATAAAGCCTGCCACGTGCTTCCGTTATCGGTGCTCTGGTATAAGCCGTTCCCAGGGTCGGAGACGCCGACATAAATTGTGGGATAGGTCTGCTTCTTCAGCTTCGGACCGAAGAGGACGAACAAGACGCCCGCCTTGCCGTTGTTGGTTGCACCGGTAACCGGAAAACTTGTCACTTGCGCCCACGTATTTCCCGAATCGGTGCTCTTCCACAATCCATTCACGTTCGTCCCCAGATAGAGCACGTTCGGTGACCACGGAACGACCGCCAGTCGCTCGCCCGAGAACCGGCCCTCTTCGTTAGCACCAAGTTGAAATGGAAGGTTCACCTGCGTGAACGACTGGCCGAAATCTTTGGAGATGAAAAGGGCCGCGTTGCCCGCCCACGATTCCACGTACTCGCCCTGTGCCAGGTAGAGCTTCGCCGGATTGGTAGGATCGAGCGCGATGCTGAGCGTACCTTGAATGTTGAAATTATCCGGAGTGACCCAATCGGTTAATGGCGTCCAGCGCCTGTGCAAAGCGTCCCAGCGGTATGTGCCGCCGATATCTGTTCGAACGTAGAAAAGACCAGGCACCAACGGCTGTGCCACCACACCGGTGATAAATCCGCCCGCTACAATCCGAACATTGTCAAAACGGTAAGTTGGGCCGGCAGCCTGTGGCGCCGCAGCCCATGCGCCGGCTGCCACCGAGGCGGCCAGGGCGAATATTCTCTTGATTCTGCCAGACAGCATGAAAGTGTTCCTCAGAGTCGAACGTTGACTGGAAGAGAACTCTCTTCTGTGGCGAATATTAGCATCAAGATCGTTGCGGCCCGTTTCGGGCCTGCCCGTCTTTCGCCTCGCCCGCAGCGGCTAAGCTGTTATTAGCTGGCCATGAAAGACATCTCTGAAATCCTGGATGTCTGGGATCAGATACAGCGCGCGGGTGAATCGGCCGTCCTCGCGACGGTAGTAAAGACGCAGGGCTCGTCCTATCGCTTGCCGGGCGCGCGGATGCTATTAAGCCGTACCGGCAAGCGAGCCGGTGCAGTCAGCGGCGGGTGTCTTGAAGATGAGTTGGTTAAGAAGGCCTGGTGGTTCACCGAAAACGGGCCGGTGATTCGCCGCTACGACACTACTCCGGATGGCGAACTGGCCACCAGCGGCTATGGCCTCGGCTGCAACGGAATCATTCACGTGCTGCTGGAACGCATTACGCCTGAGAACCCTTCGGTGCTGCCGCTGATTCGCAAGGTACAAGCGGAGCGGGAGCCGGCCGTCATCAGGCATATTCATCCGCAGGATGGTTCGGAAGTGTTTGTCGAAACGCTCAGCCCTCCGCTTCGTCTGCTGGTATTTGGCGCAGGCGACGATGCAGTGCCCGTAACCGAGCTGGCTCAATTCCTCGGCTGGCAGGTGATCGTTCTCGACGGCCGGGCACACTACGCGCGGCGTGAGAAGTTCCCCGCAGCTTTCGAAGTAATCGTGCGGCCGCCGGGCGAGGTATTATGCGGCGTGCGGGTGGACCCCTGGACCGCCGCCGTCATCATGACGCACAGCTACAGCCAGGATGTGGAAGTTTTGCGCGAACTGGTCTCGCAGCCGCTGGCATATTTAGGGATCCTCGGACCGCGGCAGCGCACCCAACGAATTCTCTTCGATGCTGGTCTCAAAACGCAGGAACTCAGTGCTCACGTCCATAGTCCAATGGGGCTCGATATCGGCGCGGAGGGCCCACAACAGGTTGCTCTATCCGCTTTGGCGGAAATTCAGGCGGCGATCAACGGGCGTACCGGCGGCCTGCTGCGAGAGCGAGTTGGTTCGATTCACGCGCGCCAGGCAGACGGCGAACTTAGCGAGTGGGTACCCTCGATTGTCTGCGCGTAGCCTGGCTGTTTGCATCGTCCTGATGCTGGCGCCGCTGCCGGCGTTTACACAGGCGACGCCCGACCATGGCCGCGAGATCGTCAACTTAGCCATCAAAGCTCTTGGCGGAGACAACTTCCTGCACTTGCAGAACAAGGTCATGAAGGGCAGGATCTACTCGTTCTTCCATGACCAGCTCAGCGGTCTCGATATCGCGACAAGCTACACGCAATATCTGGACCAGAAGCCGGCGAAAGGCCTGGCGGTACGCGAACGCGAAGTTTTAGGCAAGAAGCAGGACTACTCGTACCTATTCCTCGAGGACCAAGGCTGGGACGTGACCTATCGCGGCGCTCGGCCGGTTCCGGATGAGAGCTGGGAGCGCTATGAGAGGACAACGCGGAACGATATCTTCTATATCTTGCGCGAACGCCAGAACGAGCCCGGCATGACATATGACTATGGCGGGACTGAGACATATCTAAGCTCCCAGGTCGATGTTGTGGAGATCACGGATGCGCACAATCAGACCGTCCGCGTTCTTTTTGATCACAACAGCTATCTGCCTCTTCACCAGCAGTTCGCGTGGCTCGACCCCGAAACCAAAGAGCATAACGACGAAACCACGGATTTAGACAAGTACCGGGACTGCGGCGGTGGTGTGATGCTTCCGTACTCCGTTCAGCGGAATCGCAACGGGTACAAGAGTTATCAGATGTTTGCCTCAAAAATCGATGTAAACCAGCAATTGCCGCCCAATATCTTCGACCTTCCTCCCGGTTCAAAAGTACTAAAAAAGGTCGATTGAAGCTCTCCGCGTGCCCATTTCAAGCGTCAGTGCGCCTGCTACACTTGAACCTACTCGGTTCCCTGTAATGAACCGTTTATGAGCGTTTTTCAACTTCATGGACCTCGATCAGCTCCATACTTTTCTTGAAATCGTCAGGCTCAAGAGCTTCTCGAAGGCTGCGCAAACCTGCTATCGGACGCAACCAGCCATCAGCGCCCAAGTCAGACAGCTCGAGCAGGAGCTGAACACCACGCTGTTTGAGCGCTTCGGAACCCGAATATCTCTGACGGTCGCCGGCCGCATCTTCGCCGAACACGCGGAACAGATACTGGCGCTGCGCAAGAAAGCGCAAGACACGATCAACGAGCTCGAAAAGGTCCCACGAGGCGAACTCGTGATCGCCGCCAACGAAGCGACCTGCATTTATGTGCTGCCGGGAGTATTCGCGGAATTCAAGAAGCAGTTTCCGAACGTGCAGTTGCTCGTCGACCGATCATACGGAACCAGGGTGGTACAAGCCGTTCTGGACAATCTGGCTGACTTCGGAATTACCCAGCTTCCGGTTCAGGAAAAAAAACTTCAGGTTGTCAAAATCCATTCCGATGAGATCAATTTGCTTGTTCCAGCCGGCCACAGGCTCGCGTCATATGAGCGGGTCTTGCCGAATGATCTGTTAGGCGAGCCGCTGCTGCTGCCGAAAACCGGCACGACTCGTGCAAGGTTGAATGTGTGGCTCGATCCGGTTGTGGAGGATTTGCACATTTCGATGGAACTTGATTCCACTGAAATGATCAAACGATTTGTCATGGCGAGTCTCGGCATCTCCTTTCTGGCTGCCTCGCACTGCCACGAAGAAGTGGCGGCGGGCAAGCTGGCCTGCGTGCCGCTGGGACCGGAGCCGATGCTTCGCCGCATAGGATTGATTTACAGGAAAGACAAGTCGCTCTCCAAGGCGGCTTTGGGTTTTATACAAGTGACGCTTGATCACGCGGGGAATGAGATTGGAGCCTTTCCGAATCAGCGCCTGCGTGCATCTGGCTCGTAACGAGGTTGTTCGATGCCGGTCCTCACAGCTAGAAGTTCAACCATTTTTATTTCGACGGAAAACGGAACCCACGTGTACCGTGCACTCGGTGACGTTCCAGCGCATTTGCGGCGCAGGCTCGTCGAGTCGACACATGGACTGAACTCTGCCACGATTCTCATTGCGGATAAGCGCGGCCGCGAGGAGCTGGTCCGGGCCTTACGGGGGGATCCGAGCGATGTCCACTCCCGCCTGGTCGAGAGTCTTCGTTGCCGTCAAGAGCCGCCTCCGAACACCGAAGTTTCCGCTCCTGCCACGTCCTCCGTTCGCAACTGGCTGGAGTTCCTGCTGCCTTTAATGGTGGGAGCCTCGGTATGGCTGCTCACAAACCGGCATTTTTAGATTCAGCGCCTGTAAAGTTTCCTAACGGGGCGCCGATGAGAGTGTTGTGAACACTCTCGATAACGATCTTCCCAAGACAGCCGTTCTTCAAATTCCATCCGAGTATCTAAACGGATCTCCCCGGCGAATCGATTGCCAGTTCAGCAGCTTTGAGGGCAATCGCTTGCGCCTGGAAGCAGCTGAGCGAATTCCTGTTTCCACCGCCGTGACCGTGCAGTACAACGATGCGCTTTTCCTTGGTGAGGTGTTTGCCTGCCGCTCGAGCTCAACTAGTTTCGGGAAGGAGTGTTCCTTCCGGACGGAGATTCTTGTGGAGCAGATCCTTACCGGACTCGAAAGCCTCATGGGTCTGCGCGCGCAGCTGCTTGGGGAAGGCTTTCCACACACCTCCGCCGAAATGGGTGTTCCGGTTTCAGTCGCCAGACGCGCGTAATACAGTGCCGGTTCGCTATGCTGCAGGTGAATGGAGCGTAAAGTCGTTATTTTTGGCGGGGGCGGCCAGCTAGGAGTTGAGCTGTGCCGTGAATTCGAGCGCCGGCGCTGGCACGTGCGCCGATGCGATCGCCAGTCGGTAGACGTGACTGACGCCGCCGCCGTGGAGCGTGTAATCGCTGAGGCAGAGCCGCAAACCGTCGTGAATTCCGCTGCTTATAACCAGGTCGATATCGCGGAAAGAGAGCCAGTAGCCGCTTATCAGGCCAACGCATTAGCTGTTCGCAATCTGGCCATGGCGTGCAGGCAGAGCGGCGCGCAACTCGTGCATTATTCAACCGACTACGTGTTCGATGGCCGAAAGGGTAGTCCGTACACCGAAACCGATCCTACTCATCCCTTGGGCGCCTACGCCGTTTCCAAGCTCGCCGGCGAATTATATGCGCAGGCATATCTAAGTGATCCGTTGATCATTCGCGTTTCCGGCGTCTTCGGTCCGGCCGGAAGATTCACTGCTCGTGGAAATTTCGTGGAACTGATGCTACGCCTCGCCCAGGGAGGAAATCCCATTCGTGTTGTGGAAGACCACGTCGCCTCTCCCACCTACGCGCCAGCGATCGCAACGCGAACCGCGGACATGCTGGAAAAGGGCATGGCCGGTCTGTTTCACATGGGAGGTGGCGAGCCGATTTCCTGGTATCAATTCGCCAAACTGATTTTCGAATCCGCCGCTGTGAACCCTCCCCTCCAGCCTACCGATGAGCGCGAATATCGAACCGCGGCAAAACGTCCGAAATATTCAGCTCTGTCGAACAAAAAGCTCGAGGATGCCGGTATCGCGCCGATGCCGCCTATCAGAGAGGCTTTGCGCGAATATTTTGAGCAGAGAAAGCAGACTACTGCGCATCGTTCGGCGTAGCGTAATAGCCGTTCCTTGCCTGCACGTGATATTCGGGATTGTCGACCTTTATTTCGATATGGCGGAATGTGCCATCGCGCTTCGGATTCGTCGATTGATAGCCGATTGAGTATTGATTGCGAAGTTCGTCCTGGATTTCCTGGAAAATCTCGTTCAGCGGGTGCTTCTTGTCCACCGTGAAGACGTGGCCGCCGGTCTCCTCGGACATCTTCTTTAGTTCGCCTGCACCGCCTCCACCCCACATGCCTGCACGGGCATAGAAGCCGTGATCGACGTAATAAATGCTGTAGATAATGGCGTCCGATTTCTGGGCCGCTTCGATGGCCGTGTGGATGTTATAAGTGCTGCCTTGATCGTCACCGTCCGTAATCAGCACCATCGCCTTCCGCCCGACTTCGGTCTTCAATTTCTCATTGGCCGCCAGGTAGACAGCGTCATATAACAAGCGTGCCCTTTGGCGGACCGCTTTGAGGAACAGGACCAGTGTTCGGGATGGGCACTGGGCCAAAACCGGTACCCGGGCCGTCGCCACGCAAATCCCCGAGCGCTGCTGTCAAGGCTCGCGGTGAATTCGTATAGTCTTCCAGCAGCTCGGTATCCTTACCGAAGGAAATGAGGAAGGCCTCGTCTTTCTTTCTGATCACACTTGAGAAAAAGGCCGCAGCGGCTTCGCGTTCGATATCGATCAGCCGCTCCTGGCTGGCGCTGATGTCAATCAACAGCCCGAGCGTGAGTGGAAGGTCCGTCTCTTTCGAGAATCTTTGGATGGTCTGCTGTTTGCCGTCCTCATAGAGAGTGAAGTTATTTTTCTCCAGGTTGGGTATGAGCTGGCCGCCTTTTTTTGCGCGGACAATGAAAAGAATATTGACCAGGTCAACATCAACTCTTATCGTGGACTCCTGAGATCCGGTTTGCTCCTGGCTGTATGCCAGCACCCCCGCAAACACGCTGGCTATCGAACCCAGCACGACCCATCTCTTGAATAAACTGCTCATCTCGTATGATTATGTTCTACGGCAAACAGGTGCGGCTGCCCGGTCCGTCCATAATCAGTCCGCTCGAAAAGACTCGGGCTGCTAGATGCACGGAGCCAGCCGGCGGTCAGATTATATTTATTTGCTGCGTAAACACTTGCACTTCGGGACGTGTGCGCGCTTCGGCCCGTTGCAGCAGTTTAGCGGACGATTGCGGCAGAAGCCGCCCGGGCGGCGACATCGACAGTCATGGCGCAGGGGCGAAGAGAAGTGGTGAGCTGTGCGCTCGACCAGTCAGGCGTACAATTCTCAGCAGACACATCGTCCCGCGGAGACTTCCACTCATGTGCCTTGCCATTCCCGCCAAAGTGATCGACCTTTCTAGCGACGAGCCCGGACGCGCGCTGGTTGAAGTCGTGGGTGTACGAAGAACCATCGATACCGGGCTGCTGCAGGACGATCCGCCCCGCAGCGGCGATTGGGTGCTGGTGCATGTCGGCTTCGCCATGAGCAAGATCAGCGAGGAGCAGGCTCTTGATCAGCTCCGCACCCTCTCTCTGCTCGGCGAAGATCAGGCGGCGCTGGAAGAGGCTCAAGGCTATGGGTCTGCCGGGCCTGACTTGAGCGATATAGTAAACGCTGGCGAGGGCGGGCCATAGAGAATCGCAATGAAATTCGTGGATGAATTCCGGGATGCAGCCGTGATCGGCAAAGCCGCCGAAGAGATCCGGCGCTTGGCACACCCCGAAAGACAATACAGGTTCATGGAGGTTTGCGGCGGCCATACGCACGCTATTTACCGGTTCGGTTTAAAAGATCTCCTGCCTTCTAACATCGAGCTGATTCATGGTCCTGGTTGCCCGGTTTGCGTCTTGCCGATGGGGCGCATCGACGACGGTCTCTCCATTGCCAGAGATCCGAACATCGTCTTCACCGCGTTCGGAGACATGATGCGCGTTCCCGGAACGCATGGCAGTCCGCTCGAACACAAAGCTCGCGGAGTGGACGTTCGCATCGTGTACTCACCTTCCGATGCGCTGAAATTAGCCCAAAGAAATCCCGATAAACACGTTCTTTTCTTTGCAATCGGCTTCGAAACCACGGCTCCTTCCACCGCGCTGACATTGATGCGCGCGAAAGCGATGGGCGTTCGGAACTTTTCGGTTTTCTGCAATCACGTAACAATCATTCCGGCCATTCGCGCCATACTCGATTCGCCCGATATGCGCATCGACGCATTCATCGGCCCCGGTCACGTATCGACCGTCATCGGGTGCCGGCCCTATGAATGGATCGCCAGAAACGAACGCAAGCCAATCGCTGTTTCAGGGTTCGAGCCGGCCGACATCCTGCAATCGATTATCATGCTGCTGCGCCAGATTCAGGCGAATGAGGCGATCGTCGAGAATCAGTACACGCGTGTAGTTCCTTGGGAAGGCAATCGCGCAGCGCTCAAGGCAATGGCGGAAGTCTTCGAACTCCGTCCGTACTTCGAATGGCGTGGCATGGGCTTCATTTCGCAATCAGCCTTGAAGATCAGAGATAGCTATGCTGCCTGGGATGCCGAACGGCTCTTCCAGGTTCCTGGCGTGCGTGTAACAGATCCGAAGGCCGCGCAGTGCGGTGAAGTTCTCAAGGGCGCTTTAAAGCCAAAACAATGCAAGTTGTTTGGCAAGGAATGCACGCCCGAACACCCCGTCGGGGCGCTGATGGTCTCGTCCGAGGGATCGTGCGCGGCTTACTACAATTACGAAGATCGCAAAACGAGCCTTACCGGTATCGGTGTTTCTGCCTGACCGCGGCTGATTATGAGCAGCGCGCCGCCGAAAATTCGTTTTCGCGACTCTCAGATCGAAATGTCGCATGGCGCAGGTGGCAAGGCGAGCCGCAGATTGATTGATGGCCTTTTTGCACCCTTGCTCTTTGCTGACTCCAGCGAGCCGTTAAGCGACGCGGCTCACATCAATATCAACGGATCGAAATTAGCCATCACCACGGACAGCTTCGTGGTGAAGCCACTGCGTTTTCCCGGAGGATCAATCGGCGAACTTGCGGTCAATGGTACGGTGAACGATCTGGCTGTCTCGGGCGCAGTAGCCGAAAAGCTCGTCGTGACTTACGTCCTCGAAGCCGGCCTGGCGACCGATATACTCGAAGCCGAAGTTCGCGCAATGGCCGGAGCCGCCGAGCGCGCCGGCGTTACCATCGTCGGCGGAGACACGAAAGTCGTCGAGCATGGAAAAGCAGACAAGATGTACATCACGTCGGCCGGTGTCGGCCGCACGATTCCGGTCCTTGCCGTGGACGCACGCAGTGTCCGGCCAGGCGATAAGGTTCTTTTGAGCGGCCCTATCGGCGATCACGGCGTCACGATCTTACTTGCCCGCGGCGAGCTCGATATGGAAGCAGAGATCTGCTCCGATACCAGATCCGTTCTCCCGATGATTCAGGCCGTCGCGGCGGTCGCCGGTCCCGGTGTGCGCTGGATGCGTGATCCGACTCGCGGCGGCGTGGCAACCTCGCTGAATGAGCTTGCCCGCGATTGTGGCCTCTGCATCGCCCTTCGGGAAGAATGTATTCCCGTTCGGGACGCGGTGCGTGGGGCATGCGAGCTGCTTGGCCTCGACCCGCTGCACATTGCCAATGAGGGTCAATTTCTGGTGGTGATAGACCCTGACTACGCGGACGCAGCGCTAAAAGCGATCCGAGCGACTCCGGGTGGTGAAGCCTGCCTATGCATTGGCGAGATCCGCGAGGAGCCGGCCGGAGCAGTCCTGGGAACCACCGCGTATGGAGGAACCCGGGTCATCGATATGCTCGTCGGAGATCCTCTCCCGCGTATCTGCTGAAGTATGGCTCCCGTTGCGACAGCGCTAACCCACCACGTTCAGAACGCGTTCGCCGAGCGCAACAGCGTCTCTACGGCATTCTTTGCGCACGAATCCGAGATCCTTGCCGCCGCGTGCCGCGAGCTGGCCGAGCGCTTCCTGAACGGAGGCCGCTTGCTCGCCATGGGCAAGGGTCCGTATTCGACCGATGCCCAACACGTCTCAGTCGAGTTCGTTCATCCGGTGATAGTCGGCAAACGTGCGCTGCCCGCACTCGATCTGTCCATTCTGTTTCTTCCGTGGCTGAGGGCGCTGGTGCAGCCGAACGACGTCGTGATGGGCTTCGCGCCGCCTGAAGGCGACCCGGAGATCCGGCAGGCTCTTGAGGAAGCAGCGGCGCGCGGCGCCATGACCTTCAGCCTACCCGGCAGCGACGGTTCCTACGCGCTGCGTCCGCCGACTTCCGACCCATTTCTTCATCAGGAGCTTATCGAGGTTCTCTATCACACGCTCTGGGAGACCGTTCACGTATTCTTCGAACATCGTGAATTGGGGCACGACGTCGGTGAGGCCGGCTTTCTGTATCCGTTCTTGGGCCAGGAGAAGCAGGAGACGCACGGAATCCTGGAGCAGGTGGCGGCGTCCATACGAGCGAAAGTCGAGGAGGATGCCAGGCTGCGGAGCCAAGTGGCGAACGAGCAGGCAGAAGGCATCGCGAGCGCGACATTGGCTATGGTGGAGCGCGTACAGCGGGGCGGCAAGCTCATCCTGTTCGGCAATGGAGGCTCGGCAACCGACGCAAACGACTGGGCGATTGACTGCGCCGCTCCGCCTTCCGGCTACCAGCCGATTCCCGCTATTTCGCTTTCGTTTGAGCCTGCAAACATCACTGCTTTGGCGAACGATGTCGGTACAGAGGTCGTTTTTCTACGGCAATTGATCGCGCAGGCCCGTCCCGCGGATGTCGCCATTGGCATATCCACAAGCGGAGGGTCGAAAAATGTAATCGTTGCTCTCGAAGAGGCGCGAAGACGCGGCCTGCTCACGGTTGCTCTGCTCGGGTATGACGGCGGTGAGATCCTTCGCCGGGGAGTCGTCGATTATCCTTTGATCGTGCATTCGGATTACATTCCGCGGATTCAGGAGGTGCAGGCTTCGATCTATCACACCATGCGTGAACTTATGGAGAGGACCATCCGCGGCGATGTTTGAGTTATTTGGAACGGCAAGCTGCCAGTTCACGCAGGAGCTGCGCGACTGGCTCGACTGGAAGCGGCGAGAGTTCGTCGAATACGACGTCGAACTGGACCCGCAGGCACTGAGGCGGATGCAGGCTCTGACCGATGGACAGCGAACCGTGCCGGTTCTGGTTGAAGATGGCAAAGTCGTTCAGATCGGCTGGCACGGCCGCGGCTGCATCGTAAAGGCCGATAACTCGTGAATGCCGGCGCGTCTGATTCGCGTACACGGTGTGGTCCAGGGAATCGGCTTTCGGCCATTCGTCTACCGGCTTGCGCATAGAAACGCCCTGAAAGGTTGGGTGCTGAATCACGAAACCGGTGTCGAGATTCACGTCGAAGGGCCGGATGCGGCACTTGGAGCTTTTGTCCGTTGCCTCACCACGGAAGCGCCGCCTGCAGCGAGCATCAGCTCAGTTGAAGTTTCGGAGTGCGCCGCAGCCGGACTGAATTCGTTTCTTATCCGTGATAGTGAGCGCAGCGGGTCACCCACCGTCCGCATCTCACCGGATCTGCCCGTCTGTAATGCGTGCCTTGCGGAACTGTTCGACGCAACCGATCGAAGATATCTCTATCCGTACATAAACTGCACGAACTGTGGCCCCCGCTTTAGTGTCATCGAGGGCTTACCGTATGACCGATCCCGCACTACTATGCGCCGCTGGGCGCTCGATGCGTTCTGTCAAGACCAATACAATGATCCTCTCGACCGCCGGTTCCATGCTCAGCCCGTCGCCTGTCCTCAATGCGGCCCCCATTACTCGTTAAAGACCGCTGGCCAAACGATCCTGGGCGATGACGCGAGCTTTAGAGCCGCAGCCGGGCTACTCCGTGCCGGCGGAATTGTCGCGATTAAAGGCATCGGTGGTTATCACCTGAGCTGCGATGCATCGAACGCGGATGCGGTAACCGTGCTGCGGGAGCGTAAATTCCGCAAAGAGAAGCCGTTCGCGCTCATGGTTCGGGACGTCGCGGCTGCATCTGAGATTGTCGATGTTTCTTCCTCAACGAGAGACCTGCTCCTTTCGCCTGCTCGCCCCATTGTGCTCGCCCCTGCGAAACAGAACTTATTTGGTGTTGCTCCCGGTAACGATGAGCTTGGGGTCATGCTGCCCTATGCGCCGGTGCACCATCTGCTTTTCGCCGCCGGCGCACCGGAAATAATTGTGCTGACGAGCGCCAACCGCTCGAGCGAACCGATTGCTTATCGCGACGATGAAGCGGTTGAGCGATTATGCGGCATTGCGGACGCTTTCCTGATAGGCGAGCGGCCCATCGCGAGGCGGGTGGATGATTCCGTAGCGCGTACCGGTGTATTCGGCCCCATGATTCTCCGCCGCTCGCGAGGTTATTCGCCGGGCGCGATCACGGCACTGCCCGCCACCCGGCCGATTCTGGCGGTAGGAGCCGATCTGAAAAATGCCATCACGCTGGTCGTCGGTGGGCAGGCCTTTGTCAGCCAATATATCGGTGACCTGGAACACTACGGGTGCTTAGCCGCGTTCCGGGAAACGATCCGAGATCTGCTCGATATGTACGGCATCGTTGCAGATGATTTGTTGGTCGTTCACGATCGGCATCCGCAATACGCCTCAACCGCGCATGCGCTTGAGATGCACGCCGCAGCCAAACAGTCAGTCCAGCATCACCATGCGCACATCGCCTCAGTTATGGCGGAGCGGCAGGCACTGGAGCGCCGGGCCGTCGGGATCAGCTTCGATGGTACGGGTTATGGCGACGATGGCGCAATTTGGGGAGGCGAGTTTCTGGTTGGCAGTGTGCGGGAAGGATGGACGCGAGCCCTGCACCTGAGGAATGCATTGCTGCCCGGTGGCGATGCGGCGGCACGCTTCCCGGTGCAGTGCGCAGCCGGCTACTTATTTCAACTCGACGATCCTCCCGACTTGCTTGCTCCGCCTTTTTGTTTCCCGGAACGTTATATCGTGTCGCTTGGCCTGATCGAGAAACAAGTTCGAGCTTTCCCGACGTCATCCATGGGTCGCTTGTTCGATACAGTGGCGGCCCTGCTGGGCTTTACGCGTGAGATTACTTTCGAAGGCCAGGCCGCTATCTGGCTTGAACAACTCGCGAGGCGTACGCGCACTGCTCGTGTGTACCCGTTCCCCAATACGGAGGGCACGCTTGATTTTCGCGGACTCCTGTCGGAAATCATCCGCGACCGCATGTGCGGAATCGACGTGCACGAGATCGCGCGAAGCTTCCACGTAAGTCTGGCGAAGGCGGTTTGGGAGCAGGCGAACTTACTTTGTGAGGCGAATTCGATCGATTTAGTTGTCTTGTCCGGCGGTGTTTTTCAAAATCAGCTGCTGCTTTCGGAAATTGGCTCGTGCGCAGAGCGGAGTTCCATTCAAATCTGGACCAACCGTGCAGTCCCGCCCAACGATGGTGGAATCAGCTTGGGGCAGGCAGCGTGTGCCTCCATGTGCGAGGTGGACGATGGTCCGGGTAGTACCTGCGAATAATTCTGGCCTGAGCGATAGTTGCATCCCTACGCGAAAACGTGTGATAAATTCTAGCTGCTGAGTAACCTAGTGGCCTGCGGTTTGTCTCAGACTGCCGCAGTCAGGAGGCCGAACGACTATGGCGACCACGCCGATGCCGCAGTCATCATCGCGCAATTCCGGGGTTTCTGAAGTTCACATCATCTGGCTCACGGCCGGTCTGAGTTGCGATGGCGACACTATCTCCGTAACTGCCGCGGAACAGCCAAGCATCGAGGATCTGCTGCTTGGCGCAATTCCCGGACTACCTAAAGTTCATCTACACAACCCGGTGCTTGCGATGGAAGTCGGTGATGACTTCATGAAGCACTTCTATCAAGCCGAAAAAGGGCAGCTTGATCCATTCGTGCTGGTGGTGGAAGGCTCCATTCCCAACGAGCGCATCAAGAAAGAGGGGTACTGGGCTGCGCAGGGAACGGATTACAACACCGGACAACCCATCACGACCTGCGAGTGGATCGACCGCCTTGCGTCGAAGGCCTGGGGTGTGATCGCGTGCGGCACGTGCGCGACCTACGGTGGTATTCACGCCATGGCGGGAAATCCCACCGGAGCGATGGGACTCGTCGACTATCTCGGCAAGTCCTTCCGCTCGAAAGGAGGGCTGCCGGTTGTCAACGTACCTGGGTGTCCCGTTCAGCCCGACAACATGATGGAGACGGTGTTGTACTTGCTGTATCAGGCTGCGGGTCTCTCGCCTGTCATCCCGCTGGATGAACAGCTGCGTCCGACATGGCTGTTCGGCAAGACCGTTCACGAAGGGTGCGACCGCGCCGGCTATTACGAGCAGGGGGACTTTGCGCACGAGTACGGCTCCCCGAAATGTCTCGTCAAGATTGGCTGCTGGGGTCCTGTAGTCAATTGCAACGTGACAAAGCGCGGCTGGATGCGTGGCATCGGTGGGTGCCCGAACGTCGGTGGTATTTGCATCGCCTGCACCATGCCGGGCTTTCCCGACAAGTTCATGCCGTTTATGGACCAGCCGCCCGGAGCGACGCTGTCCTCTACCGTCGCCGTCAGCTACGGGCGGATGATGCGGGCCCTGCGATCGATCACAAACAATACAGCGAATAAAGAGCCTAAATGGCGTCACCCTGGCTCTAAGTTAACCACTGGCTATCAACCAACGACATACTGAGAAAGAGTAACTCGAATGGCAACCGTAACGGAACCAATTACCGGCCAGGAAACAAAGGGCAGAAACCTTGTCGAGATGAACTGGGACCCGATCACCAGGATCGTCGGCAGCCTCGGCATCTTTACGAAAATCGATTTCGATAACAAGCAAGTAGCCGAGTGTTACAGCACCTCTTCTATCTTCCGCGGGTACAGCATCTTCATGCAGGGGAAAGATCCGAGAGATGCTCCTTTTATTACTTCGCGCATCTGCGGCATCTGCGGTGACAATCATGCGACGTGTGCGGTCTATGCAGCCAATATGGCTTGCGGCATGAAAACGCCGGAGATGGGCGAGTGGATTCTCAATCTAGGTGAAGCGGCCGAATACATGTTCGACCACAACATCTATCAGGACAACTTAGTCGGCGTGGACTTCTGCGAAGCAATGGTCAAGCAGACCAATCCAAGCGTGCTGGCAAAGGCGGAAACAACATCGTCACCGAACGCCTCCAAACACGGCTTCCGCACCATCGCCGATATCATGCGCTCGCTGAACCCGTTCAGCGGCGAATTCTATCGCGAGGCGCTGGCCATGAGCCGCATGACCCGCGAGATGTTCTGCCTCATGGAAGGTCGCCATGTGCATCCCTCCACGCTCTATCCGGGTGGCGTCGGTACCGTTCCGACGCATCAGCTATTTACGGATTATCTGGTCCGGCTGATGAAGTACGTCGAGTTTATGAAGAGAGTCGTGCCCATGCACGACGATCTGTTCGATTTCTTCTACGAAGCCCTGCCGGGTTACGAAGAAGTGGGCCGGCGGCGGATACTAATGGGTTGTTGGGGATCTTTCAATGATCCGGACGACTGCGATTACACCTACAAGAACATGTCGCGCTGGGGCCGCTCGATGTACGTTACTCCGAGCGTCATCGTTGACGGCGAGGTAGTAACAAACGATCTGGTTGAGATCAATCTCAACATGCGCATCCTCCTTGGAAGCTCATATTACGAAGATTGGGAACAGGGCGGCCACACTTTTGTAAAAACCGATCCATTGGGTAACCCGATAGACAAGCGCCACCCCTGGAATCAGACCACGATCCCGAAGCCGCAGAAGCGTGATTTCAAGGGCAAATACACGTGGGTGATGTCGCCGCGCTGGTTCGACAAACGGACGGGCGATCACCTCGCTCTTGATACTGGAGGTGGCCCGCTGCCGCGCCTCTGGGCCACCGCATTGAATGGTCTGGTCGATATCGGGTATATCAAGGCGACCGGCCACAGCGTCAAAATCAACCTTCCCAAGACGGCTATGCTGCCCGAGACCGAGTTCGAATGGAAGATCCCGAAGTGGAGCAACGCAATCGAGCGCGACCGTGCCCGTACTTACTTCCAGGCGTATGCAGCGGCAGCCGCTCTCTATTTTCTGGAGAAAGCAATGCACTGCGTACGAACCGGCAACACGAAGACCTGGGCCGAGTTCAAAGTTCCGGAAGAGAGCATTGGCTGCGGCTTCCACGAAGCGGTTCGCGGCGTACTGTCGCACCACGTCGTCATCCGGGACAGGAAAATAGCGAATTATCATCCCTATCCTCCAACTCCCTGGAATGCAAACCCGAGGGACTTCTATGGGACGCCTGGTCCTTACGAGGATGCCATCCAGAATACGCCGATTTTTGAGGAGAATGGCCCGGAAAACTTCAAAGGCATCGATATCATGCGTGCCGTGAGAAGCTTTGACCCGTGCCTGCCTTGCGGCGTTCACATGTATCTCGGTAACGGCAAGGTGCTGAAGACACATCATTCCTCCATGCTGGGGGCGCATTCATAGGAAACTGCATGCCACACACTCGAAAGTCGACAATCTCTTCTCATACGGAAGGCACCAACCGGGGAGAGGAAGTCGTCATGCGCAAGGGCCCGGAACCCGGCCGCGAAACGGGCACACGAACGGCGCGTGACTCGACGAGCATCAATCCACAGGCGCGCGAACCGATCGACCCTCGCATGCCACACATGCCACCTCCATAAATCATGAATACACATGAGGCCCGCTCCCAGGAGTGGATCGACAAAATAGAAGGTCTGGTCCAGCGGGCCGAAGAAATTCGAGATCCTGCGGCGCGAGACACCGCGATCGAGTTGCTTCAGGCGGTCCTGCAGTTTCACGCGGCGGGCCTGCAACGCGTGTTGGAGATCGCCGCCGGTTCGGGGCAGGCGGGTGAACGTATCGTCGAGCAGATTGCGGCCGACGACCTGACCAGCAGCCTACTGCTCTTACACGATCTGCACCCCGACGATTTGCAAACGCGGCTGGATCGAGCGATTCATAAATTGCAAGACGTGTTCGTTTCACTCGGGGCGAGAATATCGCTGATCGGCGTGGAATCGGGGACAGTGCGCTTGCTCTTCGATTCGACACGAACCTGGTCAGCAGCGCCCGTCAAAGCCAGCGTGGAAAATGCAATCTTTCAGGCTGCTCCGGAGATCAGCAGCGTCATCGTTGAGGGGTTGAGGGAGACGCCGCCCGCGGACTTCGTGCCGGTTTCCGATCTTCTCGTCGGTTCACAGCGATGAGCAGCTTAGCCGCGCTTCGCAACTTCGTCCGCAGACCGAGCAAGGCTGAGCGCTGCGAGTTATGCTCGGTTACGATTTCCGAGCAGCATCAGCATCTCGTCGATCCCAAGACGCGGCGCCTGCTCTGCGCGTGTGATCCCTGTGCAATCCTGTTCTCGAGCGATGGTGAGACGCAGTTTCGTCGTGTGCCGCGGGACATATACGCGCTAACCAATTTCAAGCTCTCGGATCAGGACTGGAACAGCCTTGCGATCCCGATCGGACTCGCATTTATTTTTTCGTCAAGCGCGTCGAATGAAACTCTCGCCGTGTATCCGAGTCCTGCCGGCCCGACCGAGTCGGCGCTCGATGCAGATTCATGGCAGGAGTTAGTTGCCGGGAATCCGGTCCTCACGAGGATGCAGCCGGATGTTGAGGCTCTGCTGATCAACCGTATGAATGGCGCGCGGTATTACTTTCTGGTTCCGATTGATGAGTGTTATAAGCTGACCGGTCTTGTCCGCAAGCACTGGCGCGGATTCTCGGGTGGAGATGAGGGCTGGCAACAAATCACTTCTTTTTTCGAGCGGTTGAAAGAACGTTCGTATGCCGGATCTCTCGTTTGAGATTTTGCGTGCAAGCCCAGTGCGGGACATGATCACTCCCGCGCTTGCGTTTGAGACACGCGTAAAAAATGGATTCCCGGATGAACATGTCCATGCGATTCTGCTGCGCTGCCAGATTCAAATCGAAGTTGCGCGACGGCGCTACAATTCAGCAGAGCAACACCAGCTTCGGGACCTGTTCGATGATCCTAGCCGCTGGGGAGACACGCTACGGCCGATGACTTGGGCGAATGTCTCGGTAAATGTGCCGGCTTTTTCAGGCAGCATGGATTTCGCGATTACGATTCCGTGCGCGTTCGATCTGACGATTGGCACTGCCAAGTATTTTCATGGCATCGCCGAAGGCGAGGTTCCGCTCACATTTCTGTTTAGCGGCTCAGTTTTTTATGATGGCGGCCAAGGCGCGTTGCAGGTTGCCCCGATCTCCTGGAACAAGGAAGCCCGTTTCCGGCTGCCTGTCCGGGTCTGGAAAGACCTGGTGGAGATTCATCATCCAAATACCGCTTCTCTCAACCTGAGGCGGGACGTTTTCGAAGATCTGTACCGTTTCAAGACAAGCCAGGGGCTCGCCACCTTCGAAGAGGCGATTCAACAAATGCTTGCGATTGCCGAACGGGAGCGGCCGGTCTCATGAGTGCCGAGCTGCTGGATAAGATTGCCCGCGCGGTGCTCTACGAAGGCTATCTGCTGTACCCGTATCGTCCGTCGGCGCTCAAAAACCAATATCGGTGGACTTTCGGCGTGTTATACCCGCCGGCTTGGGTGGCGAATCAGACAGGCTCCGATCGCTCTCACTTTCAGCTGGAGTGCATTGCTTTGTGCTCCGGGAACACTCGTCTGGACGTTTCCGTTCGCTTTCTGCAACTCGTCAACGGGCAGGCGGTCGAGCAACAGCTTCAAGTTCACGCGCTCTCGCCGAACGAATTAGTCGAGCGCCCTCATCTTCAGACATTTTCACCAGCAGGCGAGATTCGAGTCTCCGCCGCTTCGCTTGAAGGCGATGCGTTTCGCTTAACTGTACGGGTCACCAACACAAGTAACTGCACACCAGAAGACCGCGATGATGCTCTGCTCCATTCTCTGCTCTCGGCGCATGCCGTGTTGCAGATTCGCGAGGGCGAGTTTGTTTCGCAAATCGATCCGCCTGAGGAGCTGAAACAGGCCGTCGCAGCGTGCGAGAACGTGGGCGTCTGGCCGGTGCTGGTGGGAGATCCTGGACAACGGGACACGCTGCTGGGTTCCCCGATCATTCTTTATGACTATCCGCAGGTGGCGGCGGAAAGCAAAGGTGATCTGTTCGATTCAACCGAGATTGATGAGATTTTGACGCTTCGAACGCTCACCTTGAGCGACGCCGAAAAGGACGAGGTGCGCCGATCGGACGAACGCGGACGAACGCTCCTGGACAGGCTGGAAGCAAGCCCGCCAGACGATCTGCTCGAGTTACACGGCACGATGCGGCGTACGCGGCAGCCGAAAAAAGGTGATCGGGTACGGCTGAGACCGCGGAAACGGGCAGATATCTTCGACACGCTGCTGGCAGATAAGATCGCAATCATTGAAGCCGTGGAGGAAGACTTCGAAGGCAAACTGCACTTCGCTGTTGTACTCGAAGACGATCCCGGGCGAGATTTGGGTGAGATGCGGCAAATTGGACACCGGTTCTTCTTCGGGGCAGAAGAGGTGGAGCTTCAACCATGAGCCACTCCATACTGATCGCCGGCATCGGCAATATCTTTCAGGGTGATGACGCGTTCGGAGTCGCTGTCGCGCGAAAGCTCGCGAGCATGAAACTCGCTGACAACATTCGCGTGATGGACATTGGCATCCGTAGCATCGATCTTTGCTTTGCCCTGCTCGACGGCTTCGATGTCATTATCCTTGTGGATGCCAGTGCCCGCGGTGGCGCACCCGGTACGGTTTATACAATTGCCATCGAACCCGACGATGTGCCTGATGTTGCTGAAACATCGATTACTAATTCGCATGGCCTTGACCCGGTCTCTGTGCTGGCGCTGGCCAAGAGCATGGAAGCGAAGCTCAATAACGTTTTCCTGATCGCCTGCGAGCCGTTAATCACCGAACATGACGATAGTGGCCACATCGGACTAAGCGACCCGGTTGAAGCGGCCGTGAATCCTGCGATTGAAACCATTCTGCAGTTAATACGAGAGTACAAGTCGAGTAACTCGAAAGAGGAGGTTTATTTCCATGATGCTTAAGCTGGCGGGCATTGCGGCAGGTTTGGCAATTGCCGCCGTAGTGGTGTTGAACTGGGCGGATTTAAAACGTTACATCAAAATCGAGCAGATGTAGCTCTGGCGTGATTTTGGATGCATGAGCTCTCGATCGCGCTGAGCATTATTGAAGGCGTTGAACACGAAATGGCGCATCGCGCAGGCAGACGTGTCAGCGCCGTGCATCTGAAACTGGGACCGCTCTCCGGCGTCGTGAGGGACGCGCTCGTCTTTGCCTACAATGTCGCATGCGATGGAACGCCGCTGGAGGGCTCGGCGCTCGAGATTGAGGAAATCCCAATTATTGTTTTTTGCGAACACTGCCAGCGAGAACGACCTGCCGTTTCGTTCCAGCGCTTATGCTGCGACACTTGTGGCACTCCGAGTACCGAGATCCGCAGCGGTTCCGAACTGGAAGTGTTCGCGCTGGAGTTAGCAGATGAATACGCAACCACGCCTGATTGAGGTTCGCCAGAAGGTTCTCAAGCGAAACGACCTGTTAGCTGCTGAGCTTCGCGAGCGATTCCTAGCGGCGGGAGTCTGCGCAGTCAGCCTTGTTTCGAGCCCCGGGTCGGGCAAAACAGCTTTGCTTGAGAAGACATTGACATTGCTGCGATCGAAGCTACGGGTTGCAGCGCTGGTTGGCGATCTCGCTACCGATAATGATGCCGTGCGGCTGGCCCGCAGCCAGGCTCCTGTAAAGCAGATCAGCACGGGGACGATCTGTCATCTGGATGCCGAGATGGTAAGCAAGGCTTTAGACAGTTGGGATCTCTCGAGCATCGATCTGCTGTTCATCGAAAACGTTGGCAACCTCGTTTGTCCCGCGAGCTATGATCTCGGCGAGAATCTGCGAGCAGTGCTCATGTCGGTCACCGAGGGGGAAGATAAGCCGCTGAAGTATCCCACGATCTTCAATACGGCCGACATTACAGTGATCACAAAGGCTGACTTGGCAGATGCAGTCGAGTTTGACTGGGAGGCTGCCAAGGACAATATTCGGGCGGTTCGCCCAGGCATGGAGATTCTTAGCGTCTCATCGAAAACGGGCCAGGGAATGGAGCAGTGGCTCGAACGGCTGGCGCGGGTCCTAAAATAGTAGCGTCGCCTTGAATATGGCCCGATTCTGGAGACGTCTGCGCCTCACGCTGGATATGATCAAGTTCGAGCACTCGGTGTTCGCGCTGCCCTTTGCTCTTACCGGTGCGCTGCTTGCGTGGCGGGACAGCGGGTTTGCGATCCCGGGTCTTGCGTGGCGTTTTCTGTGGATCGTGGTGGCGATGATATCGGCGCGCTCGGCTGCCATGGCGTTCAACAGGATTCTGGATGCGGACATCGATGCTCGCAATCAACGAACAGCGAAACGGCATCTCCCTGCGGGATTGCTTTCGTTCCGGTTCGCCTGGGTGTTCACGGCGGTCAGTTCGCTCCTATTTATATGGGCAGCAAGACAGCTTGGATTCCTGTGCTTCGTGCTGGCGCCCTTCACGCTTGCATTGCTGTTTTTGTACTCTTTCACGAAGCGGTTCACTTTGCTTTCACATCTGATTCTAGGTTTCTGCCTGGGTGTGGCTCCGGCAGCGGCGTGGATCGCCATGCGCGGTTCATTAGATCCTCGAATTCTGTGGCTGACGGCGGCGGTGATGTTCTGGACAGCCGGCTTCGATGTGATTTACGCCTGCCAGGATTTTGAATTCGATTGCGCTGAGGGGCTATTCAGCATACCGCGGCGCTTTGGTTTGACTCGGGCGCTGCAGATTGCGAGACTTCTGCACGCCGCGATGGTTGTGTGCCTGCTGGCTCTGACGTTTGCTTTTCACCTTGGGCCGCTCAGCATTGCGGGTGTGGTGGCCGTGATGATTCTGCTGGTTTACGAGCACGGCCTGGTGAGGCCGAACGATCTGAGCCGGGTAAATGCGGCATTTTTTACTATGAACGGCTACGTGAGCCTGCTGTTCTTTGCATTCTGGGCGGCGGATATCTTGATCGCCCGTCATTATATGTGAGTGAGATGAACATCCTTTCTACAGCGCAAGCGGCAACACCCACGATTGAAGACAGACGGCTGAAACCGATTCTTGAAAAGGTGGAAGCGGGCGAGCGGCTTACCTACGAAGACGGCGTAAGCATGTTCCGGAGCACGGACCTGCTGGCGTTAGGGTATATGGCGAACCGAGTTCGCGAGCGCATGCACGGCGATATCACTTATTTCAACGTCAACCGGCATATCAACCCGACGGATGTTTGCGTGGCGAGCTGCAGGCTGTGCGCGTTTGGCAAGAAAGCGAAAGATCCGCATGCATATACGATGTCGCTCGAGCAGGTCTGGGAGGTGGCGGGCAAAGGGTATGCCGAGGCGGTGACTGAGTTTCATATCGTGGGAGGGCTGCATCCGGAGTTATCGCTCGATTGGTTTTGCGAGATGATCCGCGGCCTTAAGGAACGGTACCCGGGTGTCCATCTCAAGGCATTCACAATGGTGGAGGTCGCGTATCTGGCGAAACGAGCGAAGCTTTCATTGAGACAGACACTCGAACGGTTGAAGGCGGCAGGCGTGGATTCGATGCCGGGCGGAGGAGCGGAGATCTTCTCCGAGCGCGTGCGGCGGATCATCTGCGATCACAAGATCGATGGCGACGAGTGGCTGGAGAGCGCGCGCATTGCTCATCAAATCGGATTGAAGAGCAACTGCACGATGCTTTACGGGCATCTGGAAACGGCTGAGGATTTGTCGGATCACCTGGTCCGTTTGCGGGCGCTGCAGGATGAGACGAATGGCTTCGTGACATTCATCCCGCTAGCGTTCCATCCTGAGAACACGGCACTCGCGCATCTTCCCAAGACGACGGGGTTCAATGATCTGAAGCAGATTGCGATCTCGCGCCTGATGCTCGACAACATTCCGCATATCAAGGCTTACTGGATCATGATGACGCCGGGCGTGGCGCAGATCGCGCAGCGCTTTGGGGCAAACGATATCGATGGAACGGTGGTCGAAGAGAAGATCTACCATGATGCGGGCGCCACAACGGCACAGCATCTGAGGCGGCAGGATCTGCTGCGCCTCATCCGCGAAGCGGGCCGGGAGCCGCTGGAGCGCGACACGGCTTACCGGCCGGTCACGCGGGCGGAATCGGCATTCACGGTGCTGGTGTAGGAGCGGAGCTAAAAAAAGATTAGTCGGTCGGTATCGGGGTGCCGCGGAGCCAGCCGACGATTCTGCCCCAAACACCCACCCTTTCGGCTGTTTTCGAGGGCTTGGTGAGGGGTGTGTCGCTGGCAATAGCCCCCCGTAAATAAGACTCGGGTACGAAATGCGCACCTTCTACCGCCATAGCTGCCAGCCAGCGCTTGCCCGCTTCGTCTACTCGCGCCAGTTGCTTTACATCGATTACAAGTTGGCGGCGGCCCAGAGTGATCCTGGCCGTGCGCCAGCATCCATCTAGATCCGTTACCTCCGACTCCGTGAGTTCGCCTATAAGCTGTAGACGAAAAGCGTCGATCCCATCGTGGATGTAATACTTAAAGAAGGTTGCACCGACGAATCCGGCGGACTTTGCCCTCCTGGCTGCTGGGTCGATTGTCACTGTACTTCCTCTAGCAGAGCTGATGCCGTTTCGCCCATCAAAGACTGTTTTGTTGCAACCACAATGCCAGGTTATGAAGGGGTTGCTGCATCTCGGTGACCACCAATTCTATCGGTAACTTATGACGCGGCGGGGCGAGGATTTGGTTACAAGAGGCTGTGGTGATCATGTGTTAACCGAAGGGCAACGCGAACCGTCCGATGAGGTACGCGCAATTTCTACAGGCGCATTCTCACCATCGCGATTCAATTTACAGGATATAGCACAAAATGGCCATTAGCCAAAGAAAAAGAACGAGTAACCCGCCTTTCCCGGCCGCCCTTTGCCTAGCACTTGCGATTGCCACGCCGAGCTTTCTTTGCGCACAAACGGCGCAGCAGAGCGCGCCGCAATCGTCAGCGCAGCAGCCGACCCCACAACCCGGTCAGCTGCCGCCCTCGCAACAGCCGGGAGTGCGAGCGCCCGGAAAGACATCACAAGGCGAGGACAAACGCATCTTCGGCGTGCTGCCGAATTATCGGACCGCCGAGATGAGTGCGGAGTATCAGCCGATCTCCCCGAAACGTAAACTGATCATCGCGACCAAAGACTCCTTCGATTATCCGCTCGTGATTCTTGCGATGGCATATGCGGGCGTCTACCAGTTGGACAACAACCATCCTCAGTTCGGGCAGGGTCTCTCAGGCTACGCAAGCCGGCTGGGTACTTCGTACGCAGATCAAGTGATTGGGAATTACATGACTGAGGGGTTCATGCCGATCCTATTCCATGAGGATCCGAGATATTTCCGAATGGCAGAGGGTCCAAAGATGCGCCGAACCTGGTACGCACTGAGCCGCATCTTTGTGACTGGGGAGGATTCGGGAGGAACGACTTTCAATTTCGCGGAGGTTGTAGGAAATGGAATCGGCGCCGGTATCGGGCTCTCTTACTACTCGGACAACCGGAACGTTCCGGATTACCTCCAAAATTTGGGAATCGCACTCGGGACCGATGCCAGCTCGCAAGTTTTGAAGGAGTTCTGGCCGGATGTGAAGCGGTGGTGGTACAACAAGCACCATCCTGCAACAGCGCAGCCGCTCTCAACGACGAAATCAGACTGACAGACCGGCCACCGTCAGCGGCGTGCCTTCCTCGCTGGATTTGCGATCTTTGAACTTGAAATGGTTGAGGAAGTTCGTGTCGAACTTCCCTGCGACGAAATTCTCATCGCACAGAATCTGCTCGTGAAGCGGAATGCTGGTGCGGACGCCTTCGATGATGAACATGCTCAGCGCGCGGCGCATGCGGCTGATGCACTCCGCCCGATTGTCGCCGTAGGCAATGAGCTTGGCGACGAGTGAATCGTAGTAAGGCGGGATGACGCCGTCGGTATAAGCGGCTGTATCCACTCTCACTCCGATGGCGCCCGGGAACGTTGAACCCGGTGATTCTGCCGGGCGAAGGCGCGAAAGTATGCGGGTCTTCAGCATTGATGCGGCATTCCATTGCGTGACCGCGCATAGTCACCTGGCCGCCGATGATATCCGGCAACGCCTCGCCCGCTGCAATCCGGATCTGCGTTTTGACCAGGTCGATACCGGTCACGAATTCCGTAACGGGATGCTCCACCTGGATGCGGGCATTGACCTCGATGAAGTAAAGATTTTGCTTCTCGTCCATCAGGAACTCGACCGTGCCGGCGTTGGTATAGCCGATCGACTTCATGGCGCCGCGCAGGCGTTCGGAGATCCGGGACCGGAGTCTGGATGAGAGGGAAGGGGACGGCGATTCTTCGATGAGTTTCTGGTGGCGGCGCTGGATGGAGCATTCGCGCTCACCTAATATCTCGACGTTGCCGTACTCGTCGCCGAGCACCTGGAACTCGATATGGCGGGGGGCCTCGACCAGCTTTTCCATGTAGATATCGCCGCAGGAGAAGGAGGCCTCGGCCTCCGCCTGCGCCTGCGACAGCAGATTCGGCAATTCGGCTTCTGAACGGACCACTCGCATGCCGCGACCACCGCCTCCGGCGGCCGCCTTCAGCATAACGGGATAGCCGATCCCGGCGGCGAGAGCGAGCGCTTCCTCGCTCCCTGAAATCACTCCCTCCGAGCCAGGCAGGATGGGAACTCCGGCCCGATCCATGATGGCGCGCGCGCGCTGTTTCAGGCCCATTTCACGAATTATGTTGGCGCGCGGGCCGATGAACTTAATACCGGACAGTTCGCAGACTTCGGCGAAATCGGCATTTTCGCTCAAGAAGCCATAGCCCGGGTGAATGGCGTCGACATTCGTGATCTCAGCCGCACTCATGACCGACGCCACGTTCAGATAGCTGAGCGTGCTCTTGGCTGGTCCGATGCAGATAGCTTCGTCAGCAAAGCGCACATGCAGGCTATGCCGGTCCGCTTCGGAGTAAACAGCAACCGTCTTGACGCCAAGGTCCTTACAGGCGCATATCACGCGAAGAGCGATTTCACCCCGATTGGCAATGAGAATTTTGCGAAACATTTCAGCCTGACTTTATAGCTGTCGAATAGTGAACAGAGACTCGCCGTATTCAACCGGGCGGCCGTTCTCAACGTGTTTTGCCACGATTATACCCGCCGTTTCAGCCTCGATCTCATTCATCAACTTCATCGACTCGATGATGCAGATGACTTGTTTCGGCTCCACATAATCTCCCACTTTGACGAACGGCTCGGCGCCGGGAGCGGGAGCGTCATAGTAAGTGCCGACGATAGGAGACTTCACGACGACGTGCTTACTCTCGTCTTCCGCTATAGGAGCAGGTTCAGGCGGAGCGGCGGGCGTGGCCGCGGCGGGCGCGGTTGCGGCCATTGTGTGTGGGATGGCGGTAACCGGGGCGGCCGCAACGGATAGGGGAATCATAGCGGGCATTACGGTTTCGCGGGTCGCCGTGTCGGGTCCTTTGACCCTCACGCTGTCTTGCCCCCAGCGTACTTCCAACTCACCCACTCCCGAGTCGCGTACCAACTGAACTAACTGTTTGATGTCTTCAATCGTCATGATCCACTCGCACCGAAGCATCCGGGCCGGATAGCCCGCGGAGGGTTGGCGAGAACGGCCGGCCTTGTCAGCTTGCGATTCTGGATGGGTTGCTCTGTCATATGCAGGAGTGAGCTCTTAGAGCACAACTAACTCTTTACCCGTTGGCGTGAGAACTTCGCAGCCTTGTGCGGTCACAACAACCGTGTCCTCAATGCGAATGCCGCCGAGTCCCTCCTCATAGACGCCAGGCTCCACCGTAATGACCATTCCCGGTTCGAGGATTGTCCTTTCTTTTCGGCCGATTCGCGGCCGCTCGTGAATTTCAAGACCGAGTCCGTGTCCAGTAGAGTGAATGAACAGCTTATCCAACCCGTAACCGCGCAGCACCTGCCGAGCAGCCCGATCAACGCTGGCGCAGAGGATTCCCGGTTTTACCGCATCGATCGCCGCAAGCTGGCTTTCGAGAACGGCCCGGTACATCCGCCGGACTTTAGCTCCCAACTTGCCGACTGCGTGGGTACGCGTCATGTCGCTCGAATATCCGGCGACATTCGCGCCCATATCCACTAATAGTAATTGATCAGTCTGAATAGGATGGTCCGTGGGATGCGCGTGCGGCAGGGCGCTGCGCTTTCCGGAAGCGACGATTGTCTGAAAGGCAGTGCCGTCCGCGCCGAGGCGACGCATCCGGTATTCGATTTCGGCGGCGAAATCGACTTCTGTCATGGAAGGGGCGAAATGTTCGAGAGCTTGTTCGAGGGCGGCGGAATTCAGCCGCACAGAGGCTCGAATGGTCGCGATCTCCGCCGCCGACTTCACCATGCGGATCTCTTCGACGATACCTTCCAGAGGTCGAAGTCGGATGCCGTTTGCGGTTTTGAGCTGCTCATATTCTTCGAAGCTGATGCGATTGCGCTCAAAGGCGACGGACTTGAGCCGCAGGCGCTTCATCCAGGTGGTAACGGCGGGGATCAGCGGACCTTTGACGATCTTGATTTCGGCGGCCGATTCCTGCGCGGCCTGCGTCTGGTAGCGCGGGTCGGTGAACAGTAAGGTTCGATCTGCGCTGATAAGCAGGGCGCCGTTGCTGCCGGTAAACCCGCTCAGGAATCGTACATTGGGCAGAGCGGCCGTAAAGAAGGCATCCGACTTCGCAGACCGCAGCGCCGATGCCAGCCGCTGCTGTCTATGTTCGTGCTCAGAATGATCCGTCAACTGACTCTCTTACGGTTTGAGTAGCAGCTTGCCCGTAGTCCTTCGCGCCTCGAGATCGCGGTGAGCCTGCGCGGCGTCGCATAAAGGGTAGGTCCGGTAGATACGGGGCTTCAGCGAACCTGCCGCGATCCACTTGAAAATATCAGACGCACGCCCGCGCAGCTCGGCCGGGTCACTGATGTAATTCGCAAGACTCGGCCGCGTCAGGAATAGCGAACCCTTCTGGCTTAGCAGGAGCGGATCGATCTCCCCGACTGCGCCACTCGATTGACCAAAGCTTACCAACATGCCGCGAGGCCTCAGACAATCGAGGCTCTTCTGAAATGTGGTGCGACCTACCGAATCGTAGACGACGTCGGCACCGGCGTTCCGGGTGATTCGCTTCACCTCGGAGACGAAATCCACTTCGCCGTACAGGACGACGTGATCGGCGCCGCTCTCTTTCACGATCTGCGCCTTTTCCGAAGTGGAGCAGGTTCCAATGACGGTTGCTCTGGCTATTTTCGCCATCTGCACGGTCATGAGGCCTGCGCCTCCGGCGGCGGCGTGAACGAGACAAGTGTGGCCGGGCCTCAGAGGAAACGTGGAGTGTGTCAAGTAATGAGCCGTCATGCCTTGCAGCATCACCGCAGCTGCGTCTTCGAAGCTGACGGCATCAGGAAGAGGGACGAGCACGCGCTCCGGCACGATGGCGTATTCGGCGTAGGAGCCTCGCGCCATTGCGTACGCGACGCGCTGGCCGGTTTTGAGAGTGACGCCCTTACCGGCGGCAGCAACGGTTCCAGCACCCTCATTGCCGAGTTTTACGGGCGTTTCGGGAGCTTTATAGAAGCCGGTGCGGAAATAGACGTCGATGAAGTTCACGCCGCTTGCTTCGAGCTTGACGAGAACCTCGCCTTCGCCGGGCTCGGGCGTGGGCAGCTCCATGCATTGGAGATTTTCAGGGCCACCTACCGGGTCTGCAACGACGGCACGCATGTAGGAATTCTACGATGCGCCGTGAAGGGCGTTGAGATCGGTGCCAGGG
Organism: uncultured Acidobacteriaceae bacterium; assembly: GCA_963846185.1. GTDB lineage: Bacteria > Acidobacteriota > Terriglobia > Bryobacterales > Bryobacteraceae > Bog-105. The sequence continues at coordinate 60,112 of CAWJVA010000019.1, forward strand.
CGATTCTGCGAAACGAACTTCGACCCGGGGTCGGGATTCCGAATTAGGTCGCTTACGCTCCCGGCTCCGTGTCGAATTTCGTAATGTCGAAGGCGGGCGTTTTCAATTGCGGAATTCGCGGGCGAAGTTTTTATTTAGTGTGTGGAATGAGAAGCTTGCGGGTGATTCGGAGGAGGTCACGCACGGCCAGCCGCGGATACTCGGGCGAGATGGCAAGCCAGCGCAAAGGTCCGGGACAGGGTGCGGGCGGGGTCCGAAGAGCGCCGAAGGGAAGAAGAACTCGAGCAAAAACGCGACCACGCATGGCGTGCTGTCGAAGAGGCTGATTCTGCCAGGTGAGAGCCAGGAACAGTTTGACGATGTCTGGAACGGCTGGTGGACCGAGTATGAACCCGAAGGCTATGCCGAAGAGCGCCTGGTGACGCTTCTGATTCATAACGACTGGTTCTTGCAGCGGGCGATGCGCGCGCTGGCAGAGGCTGAAGCTCAATTGTTCGGGAAAGAGGGTTTGGAGCCGGCGGACTGGACGGACGCGCAACGCGCCCATTTGCAGGTGATGCAGCGGTATAAGACCACGGCGGAGCGATCGTTTTACCGCTCCTTGGCCGCGGTACAGGGATTACGAAGGGACAGGGTTTACATGCTCAAGGAATCGACACGGCAGGAACGGCGGATCCGCGAGCTGGAACGGGAGTACGAGGAGTTGAAGAATCACGCTACCTCAGACGGCCCAGCTGTAATCGCGCACGTTGGCCTTGGCCGGTTCGTCGGTTTCCAGCAGACGCATGAGTTCGAGCCGGAGTGCATCGACGAGAGCGCGCCAACTGGCATCGATCACGTTATCCGAAATGCCCACTGTGGCCCAGCTACGGCGATGGTCGGTCCATTCGACCAGCACGCGAACTTTCGACTCGGTACCGCCTTTGCCATCGAGCACTCGGACCTTGTAATCGGTTAGATGGACGCTCGTGATTGCCGGATAGATGGAGGCGAGACATTCGCGCAGGCATAGGTCCAGCGCATGCACAGGACCATGGCCGGTCGCTGTGGATGAGTGGACGGCATCGCCGACGCGCATCGTCACGCTTGCTACCGTGACAGTCTCGTGGGAGCCGCCACGCAACTTGGTGGTTGCTTCATAGCTCACAACCTCGAAGGGATGGAATTCGGGATGTGCCGCTTCACGAACGAGCAACTCGAAGGTACCCTCGGACGATCAAAATCGTAGCCTTCGTGCTCCATTTGCTTAATGCGCTGGAGGATCTCGCGCCCGGCGGACTCCATGATGGAATCCTTGAACCCAAGCTGCTTCAGCTTGTAAGCGATGTTTCCGCGACCGGAGAGATCGCTCAACAAGACGCGCTGGCGGTTGCCGACCATTTCCGGCTGCACGTGCTCATAAGTGGATGAGTCCTTCAGGATGGCGCTGACGTGGACTCCTCCCTTGTGCGCAAATGCGCTGGCGCCGACAAACGCCTGTTCCCGGCGCAATGGCAGGTTCGCCATCTCGGCCACGAACATGGCCGTGCTCGTCAGCTTTTTCAGATTCTCGCGACCGATGGTGGTATAGCCGAGCTTCAGCTCAAGATTGGCGAGGATGGAGCAGAGATTGGCATTGCCGCAGCGTTCGCCGTATCCATTGATGCAGCCTTGCACGTGAGTAGCGCCAGCTTCCACAGCAGCGAGTGTGTTGGCCACGGCGACTTCGGAATCGTTGTGACAATGAATTCCGATCACGCCGTCGAAGCGCTTGCGCACTTCCGCGACGATCTCACCGATCCGGGCGGGAAGCGTGCCTCCATTGGTATCGCACAGACACAGGACGTTTGCTCCGGAAGCCTTCGCCGCCTCCAAAGTCTCGAGCGCATACTTCGGGTTCGCGTTGTAGCCATCAAAGAAATGCTCAGCATCGTAGACGACCTCGCGCCCATGCTGGCGCAGATACGCGACCGTATCGGCGATGAGCGCCAAATTTTCCTCTTCCGAGATGCCTAGCGCGCGGCGTACGTGGAAATCCCACGTTTTTCCGAAGATGGAAACGACGGGAGTTTCGGCTCGAAGCAACTCGGCAACATTGGTATCTGTTTCGACGCTGTTTCTGGCGAAACGGGTGGCGCCGAAGGCAGTGAGGCGAGCATGCTTGAGCGGCAGCGCGCGGGCCTTTTCGAAGAATTCCCTATCTCTCGGGTTGGAACCTGGCCAACCGCCTTCAATGTAATCGATCCCGAGATCGTCAAGCCGCTGGCAGATGAGCAGTTTATCTTCTACGGAGAAGGAGACCGATTCTCCTTGCGTACCGTCGCGCAACGTGGTGTCGAAGGTAAAGATCTTCATTGGTCGCTGTCTGTAATGCCTCGTTTTATCCTTCTGCGAAAGTTCTCATCCAAAATCAAAAGGCCACCGATCGGGATCCCCGCCGGTGGCCTCGAAAACTGAACTTATGCACGAGGTCTCAAGCGGGGCCATCGAATGGCCGAGCTAATAAGGATGCCGCCTTGAATAAGGAGGAGCATAGACTCGTGAACTCTAAGTATACGACAGAAGGGGTAACAGCCGGTAATTATCCCGTCGGAGTGTCACTTTGGTAGCGGCAATCGCACTTTGCCATCCGCATTCTCATATCGAAGCTCCCACGCCGCGTCCTTTGCTTTCTTCCCCGGTTTCGGGAAATACAGATAACCGGCAACCGGGTGTACTGTTTTTCCGTCCGGCAGCGACTTTTCCCAGAGGTCTTGTGAAATGGTATTTGCAGTTTGTACAGACGAAGGTTGCGAGACTGGTGGAACGGGTGTGGTTGAATCGCAGTCATATGCGCGGCAGGGTTGAGGTGGGGGGCCGCCAATTCCTACGCCTGCGTCCGTTTCCGTCACGGTTCCGCTGGTTCTGCGCCCTGTAACGGGATCAGGATACGAAACGTGGCCGATGGAGGCGCCGACCGAGGTATTGATGTCGCGAGGACCGCTTGCACGCGGCGTGCTTTGCTTCCCCGTCACAAGTTCCGCGACGGTATCGGCGGAAACCGGCCGTAAAGCGGCGAATTTATCACCCACATCGAGGGTGAAATCGCTCGGGTACAGATCAACATCCTTACCCGGAGCTGGAAATACACCGACTTCGACCACGACATACCCGGCATGGTTCAGGTCTAGCTTGAACATCTTTTTGGCCTGCTCTGGTGGAATTAGAACGGCCCCGATCGAATAACCGGGCTGGTCCTGGTGTACCGGGTAGCTCTGGGCATCCGCTCTGGGCCGAATTCCCGGCGAACCGGCGAACAGTAGAGCCGCGGATAGTAAAAGAGTCACAACCGCTTTGTTCATCGCTTCTCCCCCGGGATATTGTACGGCTGCGGTTTGTGGGGCGTTTCGATTTGGTTGCCAGCGCAGGGGCCTTCACGAGGCTCATCAACAAACGAGTTAAGCACCTTCACCAAGCGTCTTTTTCAAAAAGGCGAGCTGGCCCAGGTGGTAGGAGTTGTGATTAGCGACGACCAGCGCTTCGCGCAGCAACGTTTGTCCTTCGCCGTGCTTGAAAGGAGTAAACAGGTCGCCGGTTTGGACCAGCTGCTTGAGCTCCTTTTCATCCTTTTCGAAGGCCCGGATGCTCGCGTCCCATGCTTCCTCGGTCGGAGGGGCTTCCGCTTCGGGCCAATAGCCTTCGGGAAATTTCGGTGATTTATGCTGCGGATTGCGCGAGAACTCCAGAATGTCGTTCTGGGCGATTCTCATGTGTTCGAGCAATTGCCAAGCCGTGTGCGGAACACCGTTCGGTTTGGCGCCCCGCAGTTCCTCAGGGAAATTCTTCACCACCGAGGCGAATTCGATATGCGACTCGCGGCCGCTGAGTGCGGTCACGAGCTGCGTGCGCAGCAACTTTTCTTCGTCTGTGCTCATGCCGAGTGGACGAGCCTATTGAATGCGCGATTTCAGTCTCAGCGCTGCCGTTGATCTGGCGACTCGGCCGGCCGCTGGTTCGCGGGCAGCGGAATCGCGGGGACGGACGGGTGGATTGGCAGGTGCTTCCGTTCCTGCTGGTCTTTCCGGCCCGGTCTGCGGCGCCCACTTCGGCGGCTTCTTCATGATCTTTCGATAATCCGGGATCTGCGAAGCGTCCCAGCCTCCGCCGAGCGCCATGATCAGCGAGACGCTTGCGGTCATCTGGCGCAGTTGGGTCTGAACCTGCGTCTCGCGATTGGAGAGGACGGTATTTTGCGCCGTGATCACATTGAGGTAGCTATCGACGCCCGCTTTGTATCGAGTAAGAGCCAAATCCAGATAGTGAGCTGCGGACTCGATGGCGCGATCATACTGAGCGACTTCGGCGGCCAGGATTCGCAGCCCGGCGAGCTGGTCCTCGACCGACTGAAAATCGCTGAGCACCGTCTGCCGGTAGCTGGCCACGGCAGCATCATACTGGGCCTGAGTTTGCTCGACGGCGGCGCGCCGCGCTCCGAAATCGAGCAAGGTTTGGGACACGTTGCGTGCCGAGGGACCACAGCCGGCTCGGCCAGGTGAACCAAGTGGCGGCGGCTGAGCTTTCAAAGCCGCCGGTCGCGCTGAGACTGATGTTGGGGTAATAAGCCGCGCGCGCAATCCCTATTTGGGCATTGTCCGACGCAACGAGACGCTCTGCTGCGGCAATATCGGGGCGGCGCTCGAGCAATCGCGACGGGACGGCGACTGGAACCTCCGGCGGTTTCGGCACAAACGGCGCAACAGGAAGAGCGAACTCGGCAGCGGGCTTGCCAGTGAGAGTGGCGATGGCGTGTTCGTATTGTGCACGCGCAACGCCGAGGTCCGTGGCCTGAGCGGTCGTGGTTTCGAGCTGAGTCCGGGCTTGAGAGACATCCTCATCCGAGTCAATACCGGCTTCAAAGAGCGTGAGCGTCAGATTGAGCGTGTCGCGGTAATTCTTCAGCGTATCTTGCAGGACGCCCTGTTCGGCATCGAGGGCGCGCACCTCGAAGTAATCCTGCGCGAGCTCGGCCTGGGTGGTGAGCAGCGCGGTAGCGACATCGGCAGCGCTGGCCTGAGCTGAATAGGTATTGGCCGCGATCTCATTACGGATGCGGTGCCAGAGATCGATGGTGTAGGAAACGTTGGCGGTCACCGAGAAGTTGTTAAAGGTTCCCGCTCCGAACGCGGCCGTTCCGCCAGTTCCGCCGCTGCTAGCGGTAGTGCCGGTGCTCGCGGTAGTGCCGGTGGTTCCAGAGGTTGTTCCCGTGGTACCGGTGGTGGTCCCGGTTGTCGTGCCAGTGCTGCCGGTTGTGCTCGATCCGGGTACGACGACTGTGGAAGCGCGCGAAGTGGTCGGATAATGAGCGCGCGAGTAGGAAGCTGAGCTGCCGAAGACGGGGAATAGCGCCGAGCGGGCAGAAACGACCAGCGCCTGAGCCGCGCGGAAATTCGCGGCGGCCTGCATGACCGTTTGGTTTGAGACCATGACCTGCTCTTCCAGCGCATTGAGTTGCGGGTCGTTGTACATCTCCCACCATTTCGGGCGGATCTTGTCGTCGGACGGCCGCGCGACTTCCCAGCCCACGCCTTCCTTGAACTGCTCAGGCGCGGATTCCTTGTAAGCAGCCGGAACCGGAGCCGGTGGCTTCGAGTACTTGGGGGCAGGGTTGCACGAGGACAGGATTGTCATTGCGGCGAGCAGCAGAGAGCCCGCGAGAATCGAAGCGTTCCAGTTAGTTTTCGACATCATCGCTCACCTGAGTAATCCAGCGCTTGAGATAGACCGGACAATTCACAATTCGGACGTCGCCGGCGGCTTGGGAGGAGAAATATTGGATTGCCTTGCGGTCCACCAGCGTGACCTCGCTGAGATCGATGTAGATGGTGTCGTGGCATCCGCGAGCGGTTGTGATAGAGAGGTCCAGGTCGGGGATAGCGTCCTCGCCAAATTTGCCGTTCAGCAGAAGGGTGATGGAGCGTTCGGCCGGGTGCGATTCCGATGTGATCTTATACTGCGTTTCCATTTCGGGTGTCCTTGACTAAGTGGCCGGGCCGACCGCCTCGGCAGGCGCTTCGGGCAGCCGCCCGCCCCGCAAGCGCTGCAGCCACATGCTGAAGCGATCCATATAGAGGTAAATGACGGGCGTTGTGTAGAGAGTCAGAGCCTGGCTGAAGATGAGCCCGCCGACGATGGTGATGCCAAGAGGACGGCGAAGTTCCGAGCCCATGCCGGTGCCGAGAGCAAGCGGCAGCCCGCCGAGCATGGCCGCCATGGTGGTCATCATGATGGGCCGGAAGCGCAGCAGGCAGGCTTCGAAGACGGCCTCCTTTGGCGTCTTGCGGTCGCGGCGCTCTACTTCGAGCGCGAAATCGATCATCATGATGGCGTTCTTCTTCACGATGCCGATGAGCAGAATGATGCCGATCAGCGCGATGATGCTGAGCTCGGTCCTGGTGATCAGGAGAGCGAGGATCGCGCCCACGCCGGCAGAAGGTAGCGTCGAGAGGATCGTAATCGGATGGATAAAGCTCTCGTAGAGAATGCCTAACACGATGTAGACCGCGCCAAGCGCGGCGGCGATCAGCAGCGGTTCGTTGGCCAGCGATGCCTGGAATGCTTGAGCGGTGCCGGTGAAGTTAGTGTTGATGGTACTGGGCATGCCCGCCTTGAGCTCGACTTGATTGATGGCATCCACAGCCTGGCCGAGCGCGACCGCCGGCGCGAGGTTGAAGGAAATGGTCACGGATGGAAATACCCCGGAGTGGGTGACGGTTAACGCTGCCGTCGTTGGCTGATATTTCGTGAACACCGCCAGCGGAATCGGGGACCCGGTGCTCGAAGGAACATAAATATCCTTCAGACCCTGCGGTGTCTGCCAGAATCGCGGATCGACTTCCATGACAACGAAGTACTGATTCAGCGAAGTGTACGTCCTGGCGATCTCTTCTTCGCCGAAGGCGTTATACAGCGCGGTGTCGATGGTCTGGGGAGTGACGCCGACGCGCATTGCGGTTTTGCGATCGATGACAAGATTGGCTTCGAGGCCACTGTTCTGCTGATCGCTATTCACGTCGGTGAGCTGCGGCATCTTGCGCATGAGGTTGAGCAGCTTGGGCGCCCAGATCATGAGCTCGTTGAGATTGTCACTCTGCAGCGTGTACTGGTATTGCGCGGCGCTCTGGCGGCCTCCGACACGGATGTCCTGGGAGGCCTGCAGATAGAGAGTGACGCCAGGCACGGCGTTCAGCTTGGGCCGCAGCCGATTGATGATCTGATCCGCCGTGGCGTGCCGCTCGTTGAGCGGCTTCAGGCTGATGAACGCGCGGCCGGTATTGGTAGTGGTGCCGCCGCCACCGCCGGTAAATGCCTGAACAGTGTCAACGTCGGGGTCCTGCTGGACGATGGAGGCGAGCCGGACCAGCTTTCTTTGCATGGCCTGGAACGAGGTGTCTTGATCCGCGATGAAGTTGCCGTTCATACGCCCGGTGTCCTGCTGCGGAAAAAAGCCTTTCGGCACGATGACGTACAGATACACATTCACGGCCACGGTGATGATGGTGAGCAAGAGCATCAGGAAGGAATTACGCAGGACCCAGGCGAGGCTGTGCTCATAGATCTTCAAGATGAAGTCGAAGAATTTCTCGCTTGCCAGGTAGAGGCGGCCGTGTCTCCGCTCGTCAGCGAGCAAACGGGAACACATGGTGGGTGTGGTGGTGAGTGAGACGACCATGGAGACCGCGATGGTGACGGATAACGTCACGGCGAACTCCCGAAACAGACGGCCTACGATACCGCCCATGAGCAGAATCGGGATGAAGACGGCGATAAGCGAGACGCTAATCGAAAAAACGGTAGAGCCGATTTCTGCCGCTCCGCGATACGCCGCTTCCATTGCGTTCATGCCCTGTTCCCGATAGCGGGTGATATTTTCCAGCACCACGATGGCGTCGTCGACCACAAACCCGGTCGAGATCGTCAACGCCATAAGCGACAAGTTGTCGATGCCGTAGCCGAGCAGATACATGACGCCGCAGGTGCCGATGATCGAAACCGGAACGGCAATGCTGGGGATCAGCGTGGCGCGGCCATCACGAAGGAAGATGAACACAACCAGAACCACCAGGCAGACGGAGATAACGAGCGTTCTCTCGACGTCTTTTACCGAGGCGCGAATGGTGACGGTTTGGTCGAGCACGATGGTCATGTCGATCGCCTTGTTGATGGAGGCATGCAACTGCGGCAAAGCAGCCTTGATTCCGTCGACAGTGTTGATGATGTTCGCTCCGGGCTGCCGGAAGATGATCAGCAATGCCGAGCGTTTGCCGTTCGAGAGGCCGAGCGAGCGAACCGTCTGCACTGAATCCGTAACGCTGGCAATGTCGGAAAGCTTTACGGGCGCGCCGTTCCGGTAGGAGACAATGAGCGGCTGGTAATCGACGGCATGCATGAGCTGATCATTGGCTTCGATCATCCATTGCTTGTGCCCGTCTGAGAAGGCGCCTTTGGCCTGGTTGACTGTCTGGGCGGCAACCGCGGTCCTGACGTCGTTCAGGCTGAGGCCGTAAGCGTTCACCCGGGTAGGATTCACATCGATGCGAACGGCCGGAGCGGAGCTGCCGCCGACGATGACCTGGCCGACACCTCCGATCTGCGAGATTCTCTGCATCAGAATGGTCGAGCCCGCGTCGTACAGCGCCGATGGAGGGAGCTTGTCGGAAGTGAGCGCGATGATCATGATCGGCGAATCGGCCGGGTTGACCTTGCGGTATGTCGGATTGGCCGGCAGGTTGGCAGGCAGATAACTGCGAGCGGCGTTGATGGCTGCTTCCACGTCGCGCGCGGCCGCATCGATGTTTCGGTTCAGGTCGAACTGAAGGGTAATGCTGGTCTGGCCGAGAGAGCTGGAGGAGGTCATCTCGGTCACGGCGGCAATACGTCCGAACTGGCGCTCGAGCGGTGTAGCGATGGAAGAGGCCATGATCTCGGGGCTGGCTCCGGGGAGTGAACCGGAGACCGAGATGGTAGGGAAGTCGACCTGGGGCAGAGGCGAGACCGGCAGAAGCCGGAAGGCGACCGCGCCTGCCAGTCCCACCGCGATGGTCAGCAGTGCAGTCGCCACCGGGCGGCGGATGAACGGCGATGAGAGGCTCATGGTTGTGCCTCCGGGTGCGGAGCAGATGCAGGCGTTGGATGATGCTCCTCGGGCGCCGGTCGATGGCGGTTTCTCCAAACCGAAAAGCGAGACGCGATCTCATCAAAGAACAGGTAGATCACGGGAGTGGTGTAGAGCGTGAGTAACTGGCTGAGCAGCAGGCCGCCAATGATGGTGATGCCGAGCGGCCGGCGCAGCTCTGAGCCGACTCCGGTACCGAAGGCGAGCGGGACCGCGCCCAACAGGGCCGCCATGGTGGTCATCATGATCGGCCGGAAGCGGAGCAGGGAAGCCTGGAAGATGGAATCGTAGGGCGTTTTGCCCTCATTGCGTTCGGCTTCGAGGGCGAAGTCGATCATCATGATCGCGTTCTTCTTCACGATGCCGATCAGGAGCACGATGCCGATAATGGCGACTACGGTCAGCTGTTCGCGGCAGATCAAGAGTGCGAGCAGCGCGCCGACGCCGGCGGATGGAAGCGTGGAGAGAATCGTGACGGGATGGATATAGCTTTCATAAAGCACCCCCAGAACGATGTACACGGTGACGAGAGCGGCAAGAATAAGGAGCGGCTCGTTCGTCAAGGATGCGACAAAGGCTTGCGCGGTGCCCTGGAACGAGGTCTGCATCGCGGGCGGGGCAGGCATTTCTTTCTGCACCCGCTGGATGGCCTCCACTGCATCGCCTAACGCCGCGCCGGGCGCGAGATTGAAAGAAACGGTGGTAGCCGGAAACTGGCCGATGTGGCTGATCAGGATCGGCGTCGACGAGTTTGTGTTCGAAGTGAAGGTGCTCATCGGCACGGAGACGCTGCCGGTAGTCGTCTTGATGAAGAGATCCCCGAGATTGTGCGGTGTGACGCGGAACTGCGGCTGCACTTCGAGGATGACGTGGTACTGGCTCAGCTGCGTGTACAGGGTGGAGACCTGCCGCTGGCCGTAGGCGTCGTAAAGAGCGTTGTCGATGCTCTGCGTGGTGATGCCGACGCGCATAGCGGTCCTGCGGTCGATATTGATGGCGGTCTGCAAGCCGGCGGTCTGCAGGTCGCTGGCTACGTCGGCGAGAGCAGGGATCGTTTTCAGGCGTCTCACGAAGTTCCCGGCGTAGCTCGAGAGCTCGGTGAGATTTGGATCCTCGAGCGTGTATTGATATTCGGTGCGGCTGACGATGTCCTCGACGGTGAGATCCTGCACCGGCTGCATGTAGAGAGTGATGCCATCGATTTTGGCCAGGTCCGGCTGCAAGCGGCGAATGACGTTTTCGGCGCTGATGTGACGTTGAGCGAGCGGCTTGAGGTTGATCTGGATACGGCCGGCGTTCAGCGTGGTGTTCGTGCCATCGACTCCGATGAAGGAGGACAGGCTCTCGACGGCCGGATCTTTCAAGACTGCCTGAGCCATCCGCTGCTGCAGGTTCGACATCTCTTCGAACGAAACGCTCTGGTCTGCTTCGGTCACGCCCTGGATCTCGCCGGTGTCCTGAACGGGAAAGAAGCCTTTAGGAATGACTATGTATAGAAAGATGGTCAGCGCAAGCGTTGCGGCAGCCACCGATAGCGTGAGAACGCGATGGCGAAGCACCACTTCGAGCGTCCGGCCGTAGAACGCGATTGTTTTCTCGAACACCGCCTCGGATGCCCTGTAGAAGCGGCCTTCCTGCGCGTCTCTTTTGTGCCGCAGCAGCTTCGAACAGAGCATGGGCGTGAGCGTGAGCGAGACAAAGGCCGAAATGATAATGGTGACGGCGAGGGTAACGGCGAATTCGCGGAAGAGCCTGCCGGTGATGTCGCCCATGAAGAGCAGCGGAATCAGTACCGCAATCAGCGACACGGTCAGAGAGACGATGGTGAAACCGATCTGCTCGGCGCCTTTCAGCGCGGCTTCGAGCGGCGCGTCACCTTCTTCGACATAGCGCATGATGTTCTCGATCATGACGATGGCGTCGTCGACAACGAATCCGGTCGAGATGGTCAGCGCCATCAAGGTGAGATTGTTCAAGCTGTAACCCAGCATGTACATGGCGGCGAAGGTACCGACCAGAGACAAGGGGACTGCGACGCTGGGGATGAACGTCGCCGCGAGATTGCGAAGAAAAAGGAAGATGACGAGTACGACGAGCGCAATGCAAAGCAGAAGCTCGAATTCGACGTCGGCGACCGAGGCGCGCACGGTGATGGTGCGGTCCGTCAGGGTGGAGATGTCGATGGCCGAGGGTATGGTTGCGCGCAGCTTTGGAAGCAGCGCATTGATACGATCCACGACCTGGATGATGTTGGCCCCGGGCTGCCGCTGAATGTTGACGATGACGGCCGGGACCTGGTTCATCCAGGCGGCCTGACTGGTGTTCTCAACGCCATCGATCGCTTGCGCGACGTACCGCAGTGTGACCGGCGCGTTATTGCGATAAGTCACGATTACGTTGTTGTAGTCCTGCGCGCTCAGCAGCTGATCATTCGCGTTGATCTGGTAACTCTGATGCGGGCCGTCGAAGCTGCCCTTTGCGGCGTCCAGACTGGTCTGTTGAATGGCGGTGCGCAGGTCCTCCAGATTCAGACCATAAGACGCGAGCTGAGTCGGGTTCGCCTGGATGCGGACGGCTTTCTTCCGGCCGCCGCTGATGGTGACGGCTCCAACTCCTGAAAGCTGCGAGATCTTTTGAGCCAGGCGAGTGTCTGCGTAATCTTCGACATCCTGCAGCGCCATGGATTTCGAAGTGAGCGCGAGCGTCACGATGGGTGCATCCGCCGGGTTGGTTTTGCTGTAAACGGGCGGCATCGGCAGATCTGCCGGAAGGTACGTCTGGGCGGCGTTGATAGCGGCCTGGACCTCCTGCTCGGCGACATCGATGTTCAAGCTGAGAACGAACTGCAGCGTAATGACAGAGGCGCCTTGCGAGCTTGTGGAGAGCATCTGGTTCAGGCCAGGTACCTCGCCCAACTGCCGCTCGAGAGGCGCCGTGATGGCGGAGGCGGTGACGGACGGACTTGCGCCCGGGTAGAAGGTGACCACCTGCATGGTGGGATAATCGACCTCCGGCAGGGCCGAAACCGGAAGTTGCTTATAGGCAACGACGCCGACGAGCAGCACCGCCGCCATCAGCAGAGATGTTGCGACCGGCCGCAGAATGAATGGCCGCGATGGATTCATTTCTTCTTTCCCGGTTGCGGATTCTGCTGGGCGGTGTTGAGGTTGGTGTAGGCCTGTCCTTGCGCTGAAGGCGGAGTATTCTCCTGCGCTTCGTTGGGAGGCCTGCGATGAATTCCCGCCTTGTCCCGATTCGCTGCGGATCACGACTTTCGAGCCGTCCTGCAGCTTGTCGAAGCCGTCGGTAACGACGATCTGGCCGGGGGCGACGCCGGTCACCGCCGAATTGATGCCATCTGTCGTTGCGACCTTCACGTCGTGTGACTGGACTGTTTTTGTAGCAGGATCGATGACGTAGACGAAAGCAACATCGTTATTGCGCTGGATGGCCGCGTTTGGAATGATGTTCACACCCATTAAGGTTTGGATCAGCAGCCGCGCGTTGACGAACTCGTTCGGAAAGAGCTTGTTGTCTTTGTTGGCGAAAATCGCCCGGGCGCGCACCGTGCCGGTGGTGGTATCGATCTGGCTGTCGAGCGCGAAAAGAGTGCCTTGCGCCAGCTCGCTTTCATCCTGGCGGTTGAGCGCATCGACGCGCAGCTTGTGGCCGGTGCGCATCGTGTTGAAGACCTGGTCGACGTAGTTTTCGGCCATGGTGAAGATCACCGTGATGGGCTGTAGTTGCGTGATGGTGACAAGCGCGGTGGTGCCATTCGCCGCGACGATGTTGCCGGGATCGACGGCGCGCAGGCCGGTCCGGCCGTCGACGGGCGACGTGATCTGGGTGTAATCCACGTTGACCTTGGCGGCCTCGAGATTGCCTTGATCGAGCTTCACGGTGCCTTCGTCCTGCTGGACGACGGCTTGCTGCGTGACGAGCGTCTGCTGGGGGATGGCGTGCTGGCCGTAGGCGAGCTTGTAGCGATCAAGGTCGATACGAGCATTCGCCAGGAGCGCCTGATCGCGATCGAGCTGTCCTTGTGCCTGAATCAGCGTTGCTGTGTAAGGGCGCGGGTCAATGACAGCGAGCAGGTCTCCCTTATGCACGACCTGGCCTTCCTTGTAGCGCACTTCGGTGAGCGTTCCGGCAACGCGGCTGGTGAGCGAAACGGTGTAGACGGACGTGACGGTGCCCAAAGCCTCGATGTACTCGTTCATGTTGCCCTTGGTCACGGCGCCGGCTGAGACGGGAATTGCGCCCCCGGCTCCTCGGCGGCCTGCTGCCGCACCAGCTTTGGCGCCGCCTTTCGAGTTTTGAGCTGACGAGCGCTGAGATAGGAGGAATATGCCTGCCGCTGCGACGCAGAGTGCCGCAAGCCAGACGATCCAACGCCTGCCGCGGCGGGGCGGCTGGGGTGGTGGAACACTTTGAGGCGCTTCGTTGTGGGTGCTGGCTGAAGGATCTGGCTCGGTATTCATGTGAGTCGCGAAACCGCTGGGAGTTTCTCTCAAGCTAAGGATGAACTTCGGTGGAGGCGCTGCGCGACTGCCGATCGGACTATCGCTTGGTATGCCATTCGGCATAGCATCGGTGGATCAGCACGGTGTCTTGCATAGGCTCAAGGCGCTGATTTGAAAAGCGGTTCGGGTGCTGGGGTTTCGCTATAGTCGTAACCAAACGAGTCGCGCATGCGCCTTTGCTGCTTGACGTGCTTACGGGAGGAACGCCTTGTGGGGAGGCGTATGAGACGGGCGGCGGCTCTCGCTGCACTCTTCCTTTGCCCTTGTTTTGCGTTAGATCCGGCCAAAACGCTTACGCAATACGCGCATCGCATCTGGGGGCAGGAAGAGGGCCTGTTCCAACCAACCATCTACTCGATCGTGCAAACGCATGATGGCTTTGTGTGGCTCGGCACACAGGACAGCCTGATCCGCTTCGATGGAATGCATTTCCGCGAGTTCAAGGACGGGAAGTGGGTCTTTCAACGCAATTTGATTCACGCGTTATTGGAAGATCAGCGCGGCAATTTGTGGGTGGCATCGCTGGGCGGCGGCGTCGCGCGGATTCGATCCGAACGGATCCGTGCGGCAGTACACGGCGAAGGACGGCCTCCCCAGCCCCAATGCATTTTGCCTGGCATCCGATTCGAGCGGCGCAGTGTGGGCGTGCACGGATCGCGGGCTGACGCGAATTTCCGGCGACAAAATTCAGACCTTTACGCAGGCGCAAGGGCTGAGTACGAGCCAGACGCGGTCCACTTGCGAAGCGACGGACGGCACGCGCTGGGTGGCCGGTCTCGATTCCGGATTGAGCCGCTGGACCGGGTCCCGTTTTGAAAGCTATTCAGATGACGTGGTCGGGGCGCATGAGAAGTTCATGGCTTTGCACTGCGCGCGAGACGGCAGCGTGTGGGCGGGCGGTTCCGGCCTGGTACATATCACGTCCAGGGAATCACGACGGTACACGACACGCGATGGATTGCCGGATAACGAAGTGTCTTCGCTTGCGGAGTCGGCGGACGGCAGCGTGTGGGCCGGCTCTGACGACGGCATCACGCGTCTGCGCAACGGTGAGTTGAGTGTGTACCGTACGCGCGATGGCCTCTCGCATAGCGTGGTGCTCTCGCTGTACGTCGATCGCGAAGGAAGTCTATGGGCGGGAACAAAGGACGGACTCGACCAGTTCACGGACGCGAGTGTGACTCCTTATACGACGAATGAAGGGCTGCTGAGCAACGATTCGGGTCCGGTGATTGAAGACGCGGCGGGACGGTTGTGGATCGGCACGCTCGGCAAGGGGATCAACTCGTTCGATGGCCACCGCTTCCGGAGCGTGACGGAGGCAGACGGCCTGATCGGCAACACGGTTCTGAGCCTGGCGCGTGATGCGGCAGATGACGTCTGGGTAGGCACCACGCGCGGCATTACGCGCGTGCGGAACGGGCTTCCCGTAGCGTCCTACACGACTGCAGACGGGCTCTCCGGGAAGGAAGTGAGAGCGCTGTTCGTGGATAACCAGGGAACGTTGTGGGCGGGCACCGAAAAGGGCCTTGACCGGTTCGACGGAAAACGCTTTGTGGAGACAGACCTGGTGCCGCGCAAGGACAGGAGCGGGATTGTGGCACTCGACGGCGGGCGGACGGTCCGGCTGTTTGCGAGCGTTTCCGCACCGGCGTTGTATCTGCTGCAGGATCACCGCGGCGCGGGTTACACGTTCGACATCTCGCACGCGGTGGACTGCTATTACCTCGATCAGGTGCGCCACGCGGTGTGGATGGGAACGCTCGGTTCCGGGTTGTTGCGGTGGCAGAACGGCCAGCTTACGCATGTGCGCGTAAAGGATGGTCTTTATGACAACCGAATCTACAGCATTTTGAGCGATGGTGACGCGAACTTCTGGCTGGCTTCGAGCAAAGGGATTTTTCGGGTGAGCGAGCGAGAGCTGGAAGACTTTGCGGCAGGCAAGACGCGTTTTGTGACAAGTATTCCATTCAGTACCGGCCAACTGCGCTTCGAATGCCGCGCCGGCGTACAGCCCGCAGCCTGCCGTACACGCGATGGACGGCTCTGGTTTCCGACCACCAACGGGCTTGTTGTGGTGGATCCGAAGCATCTCCGCAGCAACAGCATTCCGCCGCCGGTGAGCATTACAGCCGTGCTGGTGAACGGACAGCGCATGGAGCCGCACCAACTCCTGACGCTAAAGCCGTGGGATAAGAACAATCTCGAGATACGCTATGCGGGGCTGAGTTTTGTCTCGCCGGAGAAGGTTATTTTCCGTTACCGGCTGGAGGGCTTTGACAAAAATTGGACGGAGGCGGGCACCCGCCGGGAAGCATTCTTTACGAATCTGCCGCCTGGCAATTTCCGGTTCCTGGTAATGGCGCGCAATGCGGACGGCGTCTGGAGCAGCCAAACCGCAGCGCTGAATTTCACGATCGAGCCGCGCCTGTACCAGCGCTGGTGGTTCTTACCCGCGCTCGCCGTGCTGATTGCGCTGGCTGCCGGCGGCTGGTACCGGCTGCGAATACGGCGGCTGAAGCAGAGCTTCGATCTCGTGCTTGCGGAGCGCAACCGCATCGCCCGCGAGCTGCATGACACTCTGCTGCAGGGGCTGACGGGCATCACCATGCAGCTGCAGGCGCTTTGGACGCGCTTGCCGCAATCGAGAGAGCGCAATTTTCTGGGCTCGATCATCCAGGATGCGGCACGCGCAGCAGCGGAAGCGCGGCAATCGCTGTGGGGGCTCAGGACGGCCGGCCCGGAGTCCTTGGAATTTTCGGACAAGCTGGAAGACATAGCGCGGCGCGCATCGCGAGGCACTTCCGTCGCGTTTGAGCCGCAAATTGAACGCGTTTCGCTGCGCCCGAAGCCGGAGATCGAATTTCAAGTGCTGCGGATTGCAAACGAAGCGATCACGAATGCGCTGAAGCATGCGAGGGCTTCGCTGCTGCGTGTGAATCTGAAGATCCGCGATAGCGTTCTGTTTCTTTCGATCGAGGATGACGGAATCGGCTTCGATGAAGCGATGGATGGAGGGCCCGGGCATTTCGGGCTGGTAGGACTGCGAGAGCGAGCGCGCGAGATCGGGGCGGATGTTCGAATTTCCAGTTCGCCGGAATCCGGTACAAAGGTGAGTGTTTCGCTTCCGCTGGAGCGGCGCATGGCGGCTGAGAGTAACGCGGGGCTCCCGTGGGGCGTCAAACGTGATTATGGCGGCGATGGGGAGTGGGGAACGCATCCGAATTCTTTCGGTTGACGATCACGAGCTTGTCCGGAAAGGTATTGCCGCGGTGTTGTCGACGGAGCCCGATATGAACCTGGTGGCGCAGGCCGCGACGTCGAGCGAAGCGATTCGGTTGCACCGCGAGCACCTGCCCCACGTGACGTTGATGGATCTGCGCCTTCCGGATAACAGCGGGATCGAGACTACCCGGCAGATCCGCGAGCAGTTTCCGCAGGCCAACATCATTGCGCTGACTTCGTACGACGGCGATCAGGACATCTATAAGCGCGCTCGAAGCGGGAGTCCGCGGCTATTTGCTGAAAGAGATGGTCTACGCCGACATCATCCGGGCGATTCGCATCGTGCATTCCGGCAAACGATTCATCCCCATGGAAGTCACGCAGCAGCTCAACGGCTTTTTCCCGGAGGTGGCGCTGACGCCGCGCGAGGTGGAGGTGTTGACGCTGGTAGCGCGCGGCTTCGGCAACAAGGAAGTGGGTGATGTTCTGGGAACCGCGCCGGGTACAGTGAAGGCTCATGTGCAGAGCATTCTGAGCAAGCTCAGCGCGAAGGACCGTACGCATGCGGTGACCATCGCCCTTCGCCGCGGCATTATCCATCTGCACTCGCCAGAACTGGCTCAAACGATCCTGAATGGCTGAACAGCTGGTTCCGGGTAAAGTCATCCTGAAGCGCTGGTTCCTTCGGATCGTACTCGTTTTGGCTTCAGCGGCGGTGGTTGCCTATGGCGCCGATTACGGGATCCTTCGTTATCGTGTGGCGGTGAATAAGTCGCCGTTCGGGACGGTGACGGTGCATCCCTACCTTGCGGTGCCGCGAAAGGATCACAAACTAGAGTTCCTGTTCGAGGATCCTCGCGACGCGACGTGTGTCAATTCGCTGTTTCCGCACATGGGTGATCCACCCTGCTGGTATTTGAAGACCCACACTGATCAACGAGTCGATATTTAGTTTCTCGTCACGTTCGGCGTGTCATATGATGCCAACATGAATTTTTCCAGGCGAGATTTCGCAAAACTGTTCGTGGTTGCCGCGCCGGCCGGTTTTGCGCTTGGTCGCATGAGAAACGACGTGGAAGGCGTGCGCCTCGGCGTGTGCACGTACAGTTTCCGGGAGCTGCCGCGGAAAGATGGCGACGCAGTGGGTCCGGTGATTCAGGCCATGAAGGACTGCGACGCGAACCTTTGCGAGCTATTTTCCCCTCAGCTGGAGCCGGAGAACGTCGCACTGAACAAATTGCTGCATGAGATGACGACTCCGGGACCGGACGGGAAGACGCCGACCATGCAGGAAATGGGCGCGAAGTATCGTGCTGCTATGAGCAGCCCGGAAGCCAAGGCGTACCGCGAGAAGCTGCGCGAGTGGCGGCTGACGACGCCGGCGAGCCATTTTCATGAGGTGCGGAAGCAGTTCGACGACGCAGGGATTGAGATCTACGCGTACACACTGAACTTCTCGAAGGACTACACCGACGAGGAATTGGAGAAGTGTTTCGAGCAGACGAAGGCGCTTGGGGTGAAGATAATCGCGTCATCGACTCAGGCGAGCATGCTGCCCCGGCTGAAGCCTCTGGCCGAAAAGCACAAGATTTATGTTGCGCTGCACGGGCATAGCGACACCAGGCACCCGGATGAGTTTTCATCGCCGGAGACGTTCCAGAAGGCGCTCGATATGTCGTCGTGGTTCCGGGTGAATCTGGACATCGGGCACTTCTCGGCGGCGGGTTTTGACCCGGTGGCGTATATCAAGGAGCATCACGACCGCATCACGCACCTTCATATCAAGGACCGCAAACGCAACGATGGTCCGAACGAGCCGTTTGGCGAAGGTGACACGCCCATCAAGCCGGTACTGGCGCTGCTTAAAGAGAACCGGTATCCGATCCCGGCGCTGGTCGAATATGAGTACAAGGGCAGCGGAACGCCTGTGCAAGAGGTGAAGAAATGCCTGGCGTATATGACCGACGCGGTGAAGAGCGCGTAAAGAGAATCGGCGGCCGCGTCAGGCAGCCGATTTCGTAGCGTACTGACGCGGCCCTTTTCGGGAGGAAAGAAGAGAGCGCTAAGCGCCGACGCCCACTTCTTCCGGTACGCCGGTTTCCTTCTTCTTTTTGAGGAAGGGCATCATGGCGCGCAGTTCCGCGCCGACGCGCTCAATGGGCTGCTCTTTGGCGGCCTCGCGCATGGCAAGAAACTTCTTGCGGCCTTCGCGGTTTTCGGCCAGCCAGGTGCGAGCGAACTCGCCGGATTGGATTTCGCTGAGGATTTTCTTCATTTCGGCGCGTGTTTGCTCCGTGACAATGCGCGGCCCGCGCGTGTAGTCACCATACTCGGCCGTATCCGAAATCGAGTAGCGCATATAGCTGAGACCGCCTTCGTAGATAAGGTCGACGATCAGTTTCAGCTCGTGCAGACACTCAAAATAGGCAATCTCCGGCGCGTAGCCGGCCTCCGTCAGGGTCTCGAATCCAGCGCGAATCAGCTCGCTGACGCCGCCGCACAAAACCGCCTGCTCGCCGAAAAGGTCGCTTTCCGTCTCTTCTTTGAAGGTGGTTTCGATGACTCCGGCCTTTAGACATCCGAGTGCGAAGGCATAGGCCAGTGCATTCTCCAGCGCGTGCCCGGAAGCATCCTGTGCAATGGCGACCAACGCCGGAACGCCAACACCTTCGGTGAAAAGTTCGCGGACGCGATGACCGGGCGCTTTGGGGGCAATCATTGAGACGTCGATGTCGGCCGGCGGCTTGATTTCATTGAAGTGGATATTGAAGCCGTGGGCGAACATCAAGGTCTTACCCTTCGTCATGTGCGGCGCGATGTCCTGACGGTACACGTCTCCCTGCACATGGTCGGGCAGGAGAATCATGACGACGTCGGCCTGTTTGGCGGCATCGGAAACGCTCAAAACCTGCAGCCCGGCGGCCTTCGCTTTGGCGGCGCTTTTGCTTCCTGAATGCAGGCCAACCACTACCTGCAGCCCTGAATCGCGGAGGTTCAGCGCATGCGCGTGTCCCTGGCTCCCGTAACCAATAATGGCAATCGTCTTCCCGCGCAGCGCGGCGAGGTTGCCGTCATTTTCGTAAAATCGCTTGGGCATCAACTATCCTTTTTATCTCTTAGGGGCGCGTTTTCTAATCGGCGCCCTGCAGTTCCAGAACTTCTTCCGCCGCGCCGCGAGGCACCGGCGGCGAGAGGCGCAGCTTTTTGTTATCGAGCGACATGGAGACAATGCCGGAACGAGTGATTTCAATCTCGCCGTAGCTGCGCATCACGTCGATAAATTCATCCAGCTTCTCCGGGTCGCCTGTGACTTCAAGCGCAAAGCCTTCGAGCGTCGAATCGACAACGCGGGCCTGGAAGATTTCGGCTTCCTTTAGCACGGCTGTGCGACTCTGCTGATTGGTTCTGACACGCACGAGGACAAGCTCTCGATTGACCGCCGGTCCCTCGGTGACATCCGTGGCCTGCAGCACGTTGATCAGCTTGTTCATTTGCTTAATCACCTGGCCGCGAATATTCGGTTCAACGTCGACCGTAATGGTCATGCGGGAAAGCGTGGGATCGAGCGTCCGAGCAACGGTCAGGCTTTCGATATTGTAGCCGCGCTGGCCGAGAAGGCCGGTCACACGCATCAGCGCGCCCGGCTTGTTTTCCATAAGAAGAGAGATGATCTGCTGCATGACTTTTCTGCTATGCCTCCACCGGCTGCGGCGGGCGCAGCACCATCTCGTTGATGGCGCCGCCGGCGGGCACCATCGGAAACACATTTTCGAGAGGCGACACTTTCACGTTCAATAGATACGGTCCGGAGTCCTTCACGGCTTCATCCAAAGCGCGCGGCATCTCGCGCACATCGTGAACCGTGCGGCCGGTGAAGCCATAAGCGCCGGCCAGCTTCTCGACATCGGGGAAACAGCTCAGCTCGACCTGGCTGAGGCGGTTGTTGTAGAAAAGCTCCTGCCACTGGCGAACCATGCCGAGATAGCCATTGTTCATGACGACAATCTTGATGGGAAGAGCGTAATAGGCGATGGTGGCCAGTTCCGGTATGGACATCTGAAAACCGCCGTCCCCGACAACGGCAAAGACCAGTTTGTCGGGACGAGCAAACTGGGCGCCGATGGCGGCGGGCAGGCCGAAGCCCATGGACCCAAGGCCGCCGGAGTTGATCCAGAGCCGTGGCTCATTGAAACGAATCAACTGAGCTGCCCACATCTGATGCTGGCCCACGTCGCTCGCCACGATCGCGCGGCCACCCGAGAGGCGATCGATTTCGGCCATGAGGTGCTGGGGCTTGATCTCCGAATCTGATCGTTCGGGAACCAGCGGATGTTCATCGCGCCATTCCCGGATCTGCTTCCACCAGGCCTGTCGAGCAGCTGCATTTTTCGCTTTCATCGAACCTGCCAGTTCCTGCAGTTCGGCACTGAGCTTTGGGATGACGCGCTTGACATCTCCCACGATGGGAAGGTCGGCGGCGCGATTCTTGCCAATCTCGGCGGGGTCGATGTCGACGTGGATAATTTTGGCGTGCGGTGCGAAGGCGGACAGGCGGCCGGTGACGCGGTCATCGAAGCGCACTCCGAGCGCGACGATGAGGTCCGCATGCGTCATGCCCATGTTCGCCGCATAGCTGCCATGCATGCCGGGCATGCTGATGAAGTTCCGGTGCTCGGCGGGAACAGCGCCCAGGCCCATCAACGTGCAAACCACCGGCGCATCGATTTGTTCGACGAAGGAGACCAGTTCCTGACCGGCGTTGCCGGCGATGATGCCGCCGCCTGCATAGACGAATGGGCGCTCGGCTTCCCAGATCATCTGCGCGGCGCGGCGAATCTGACCGGCATGACCTTCGCTATACACCTTGTAGCCGGGCAGATGAATCTCAGTTACCGGTGCGTAATGCGTCTGGCCCTGAAACACGTCCTTGGTGACGTCCACCAGAACCGGGCCGGGCCGTCCGGAAGCGGCTATGTAGAATGCTTCATGGATGACCTGCGGCAGATCCGCAATGTTCTTGACTAAGAAGTTGTGTTTCGTGGCCGAACGCGTGATGCCGAAGGTGTCGGCTTCTTGAAAGGCATCGCTGCCCATGAGCTTGGTGGAAACCTGGCCCGTGAGTGCAACGATCGGAATGGAATCCATCATGGCGTCCACGAGGCCGGTAACCAGGTTGGTGGCACCGGGCCCTGAAGTTGCGCAGCATACGCCGACTTTGCCCGTTGCCCTCGCGTAGCCCTGTGCTGCAAAAGCCGCATTCTCTTCATGGCGAACGAGTACGTGCTTGATGGGGTGATCATACAGGGCGTCGTATAGCGGAAGGGTGACGCCGCCCGGATATCCGAAAATGCATTCCACATTTTCGCGAGCCAGACAGTTCAGCAGGATTCTGGCGCCGGAAAGAAGATTAGTCGACATGGTTAGGCATTCCCAAAATTCGTTTTTGCACGTAATGAATGAAAAGGGCCACCTGGCTGGTTCGGTATCCCGCCGGGTGGCCCCGAATTCAAAATTCGTGAGCGCTCCTCAGGCGGTGCTGTATGCAACGACCGAAAGGAGCGCAACGACAGTTTGAAGCCGTTTCATATCACGAATAGAGTCGCCGCTCCAGTCCTGGTAAGGCTCGACCGGCTACTCTATGCAACCACGGTAGCCCAGAAGCCATTTTTATGCAAGAGAATAAAAGTATAAAAAGTGCTAATGGATGAGCCCGGCGCACGAACGCCCGTGAGGGGTGTAAACCTCTTACTCTCTACGATTTAAGGAGATCTTCTAGAACCACCGGCAGACCCGGGTGCATGCCGGCGCGGGAGCGAACGTTATACCGCTCCCGCGATTCGAACAATTTTTTGACTTCCGCCCGGGGAAGGGGCTTCGCGCCACCTGCCATCTCGGCTACCAGCGTGATCTTTGCGAAATGCTCTACGGTTTCCATGCGGTAAAAGGCCTGCCAGACATTCTCGCCGTATGTAGTGCAGCCGTGATTTTCAAGCAGCATGGCATCGAAGCAGTCGATATACGGCAGCATACCTTCGGTCAAAGCGGCGGTTCCGGGCAGACCGTAGCGGGCGAGCGGCACGGCGCCGAGCTGGATAATCACTTCGGGCAACAGTGCGAGATCGAGGGCTCGTCCGGCCACGGCGAAACCAGTTGCCAGGGGAGGGTGCGCGTGCACGACAGCGTGGACATCCGAGCGCCGGGAATAGATAGTGGCGTGCATTAGAATCTCGCTGGTTGCTTCGCGCTCACCTTCGAGCTTCTGCCCGCTTATGTGGCAAATAACGAGATCCGCAGGTGAGAGATGGCCCTTGCACATCGAGGTCGGCGTGCAGAGCATACGATCGTCGCCGATTCTGACGCTTACATTGCCGTCGTTTGCGGCGGCCCAACCTTTTTCATAGATCGCGTGGCAGACCCGAACCAGATCTTCGCGATAACCGTGCGCGCTCCCACACATGAGAATCCGATTCTAGCAAGCGGAAGTGCTTATGGCCGCTACAATGAGACGGTGGAAAAACGCCGCATGTGCCCGAATTGCCGGGCATTTATAACCATCAAAGATCGCGTTTGTCCGTATTGCGGCGTTCAATTGGGGCCACGAGCGATTGACAACCGTGCCAGTCAGTTTGCCGCAGCATTTCTGCCCAGCGCGAACCTTACCAGCATCATCATTCTGATCATCAACGTCGCCTTTTTCCTGGCCGAACTGGCAGTGAGTTACAAGCTCGACGAATTCAACCAATATCGAAGGCCGCGTGGCGCTCGCTTTCGGCGCGAAGTTCGGACCACTGATTCGCTCAGGACAGTGGTGGCGCCTGATCACCGCGGGGTTCTTACACGGTGGCTTCCTGCATATCGCTATGAACTCCTGGGCGCTGTGGGTTCTGGTTACGGAAGTAGAACAGTTTTACGGAACCAGCCGCCTCATCTTTGTATACATTTTCTCGACGTTCACAGGCTTCTACTGCAGTACGCTCTGGTCACCCAACAGTCTGTCGCTAGGAGCATCGGCGGCTTGCTTCGGCCTTTTCGGCATTATGCTCGCGATGGGCATTCGAGGGCGGGCAGACCCGCTGACGCGAGCAGTGCGCGCGCATTACGGGCAGTGGGTCATCTTTGGTCTGCTGATGAGCGTCATTCCGGGGGTGGACATGGCCGCGCATGTGGGCGGTTTCATCGGAGGCTTTCTGGTCGGTGTCGTCGCAGGTCTTCCCGGGCTGCCCGGCACTCCACGCGAAACGCTGTGGCGCGTCCTGGCGGGTGTGGCACTGGCGGTTACATTGTATGCGTTCATACAAGATTTCCGCTGGTTCGGCTTCATATTGCGGAGTTGAGAGCGGTCGCGATCCGGGCGGAGCCGGCCATGTGCTGCTACAGCCCCGCTGCGCTTTAGAAACGACGTGCTGGTAAAGATTATGAGAGATCGGCCGTGAGCGCGCGGCGTATCTTGGATGAGTAATGAACGCCTGGGATGCCCGAGGCTTCTGGCTGACCCGCCTGCTGCTTGAACGCGGGATCGGGATAATCTGTTTGATTGCCTTTCTGGTTGCGCTAAACCAGTTCAAGCCCCTGCTTGGAGAACGCGGTCTGCTTCCGGTGCCGCTGTGGATCAGGCTGGTGCCGTTCCGCGAGTCGCCGAGTTTGTTCTATCTGTTTCCGCGCGACTGGGCGTTTACTACGTTTTCGTGGGTCGGCGTCCTTCTTTCGTGCCTTGTGATCAGCGGCCTAGGGACACGCTATACCTGGTCGAACGTAATCATCTGGGCGGCCATCTACCTCATCTATTTGTCGTTCGTAAATGTGGGGCAGACATTTTACGGATTCGGTTGGGAATCGATTCTGCTCGAGGCGTGTTTCTTCGCGATCTTCCTCGGTGGCTCGCGTTCCGTTCCGCAGGCGATCCCGATCTACCTATTCCGCTGGCTGCTTTTCCGGATCATGTTCGGAGCGGGACTGATCAAGTTGCGGGGCGACGAGTGCTGGCGGGACCTGACGTGCCTCAATTACTACTACGAGACGCAGCCCATGCCCAATCCGCTGAGCTGGTACTTCCATTGGGCGCCGCAGTGGGTCAACAAAGGCGGCGTCTTGTTTAACCATTTTTCCGAACTGATCGTGCCGTTTTTCTATTTCCTGCCTCAGCCGATAGCGGGCATTGCAGGGTTGATCACGATCGTGTTTCAGCTGAGCATCATCGTGAGTGGCAATCTCTCGTGGTTGAACTGGCTCACGCTTTTTCTGGCCTTCTCGACGCTCGATGCGAAGTTCTTTTCGGGCATGGTAAAGCTGAGCGCGCCGATTATGCACCCGGTGATTCCACCAACACAGTGGGTGAACTATGCGCTGGTCGTGATGGTGGGATTGATGAGCATCCCGGTCGTAATTAACATGCTCTCGGCAAGGCAGGTCATGAACACCAGCTTCAACTCGCTCCATTTGGTGGGCACATATGGCGCATTTGGCAGCATCACGCGGCCGAGATATGAAGTGATCGTGGAAGGAACAGCGGACGCGGTGATCACGTCCGCAACGCGCTGGCGCGAGTATGAATTCAAAGGCAAGCCTGGAAACGTGAACTACCGCCCGCCGCAGATTGCGCCGTATCATCTGCGCCTGGATTGGCTGATGTGGTTTGCGGCGATGGGATCGTATCAAAACTATCCCTGGTTCGTGAACTTTCTGGCGAAATTGTTGGAGGGAGATCGAGCAACCTTGAGCCTGCTGCGGATGAATCCGTTTCCCGACAAGCCGCCGCGCTGGGTGCGCGCTCAATTGTACGAATATCACTTCACCACGGCGGCTGAGCGCAAGGCCTCGGGCGCATGGTGGAAGCGCACGTATACGCAGCCATATTTTCCGGCAGTTTCGCTCGGTTCGCCCGGGTTCCGCGAGGTGCTGAAGCAGCAGGGATGGCTCGAATGACGAGTTCCCCCGCACCATTGCCAGGCCGCGCACGCCCTAATCCGATTCGAGAATCGGTTCGTGTGCTCGGGTTGTACGTGAAAGCGCAGATTCTCATCGCAGCGCTGCTGACGGTGCTTTATGCCATCGGCTTTGGGTTGGCTCGGGTTCCGTTATGGCCGCTGGTGGCGATTATCGGTGGCCTGAGCAGCTTCGTGCCGCGCGTCGGATCGCTCGTGCCGCTCGCGCTCGCGGCCATCTGCATTGCGATCGGGCATTGGAATCTCACCCATATGCTGATCGCGCTGGGTGTCTGGACGCTGATTCAGGTGCTGGAAGGGTTCTTCATTACCCCGCACTTCCTGAGCAAGCCGCTGGGCCTGCGGGCAGTTCCTGTTTTTCTCGCTCTACTTGCCGGGAGCTTATTTTTCGGGCCGATTGGGGTTTTGCTTGCGGTTCCTGTTCTGGCCGTCGGCATGGTTTTCTGGCGCTACCTGGCGAATAGAGAGTGAGGAGGAAACGGAACAGCGCAAGGCGTTGTCCACCGTACAGCACGCCACGAGGGCGGGACGGGAGAGACTCAAATGACCAACTTGCGCACATGCCTAGCACTGCTGTTCATGGCTGCGACGGTCCCATGCGTGGCGCAGCAGCAGTCGAGTCCCGGTCAGACGAGCACAGATCAGCAGAAGAGGGATGTTCCGGAGCAGGGCCCTGGAACAAATAACCCGGATGTCTCCAAGGAGCACAACGCGCCGCCATCGGGCAATTCGAGCTCCGGGTCAACAGTGAAGCATCGAAAGAAACATCATCCGAAATCGGCGGGAACGACGGATACGAGCACTTCCGGGAGTTAGCAGGCGAAAAAGGTCGCTTACGCTTCCGGCTCGGTTTCAAAAGCGACGCTTCCCGCTCGGTTTCAATTCTGTGGTGTGGTGTGGTGGTGCGCAGCCGGGGGGCGATGGCCAGAGGCGCGTGCAGATAAATAAATGACAGCGGCCGCGGCTTCGTATTGGACGGTATCGCTATCGTCCTGCATGGCCGAGACCACGTAATCCAGCGACGAAGGATCGCCGCGTTTTGCGAGTGCCGCCACGGCGGCCGCGCGGACCTGCCATTTGACGTCATAGCATGCCTCTTCGATCGCTTTCTCGCTGCGCGGATCGGGATCGGTCGATAGACGTTCGATGGCTTGTACGACTACGGCGCTCGAATCACCTTTGGTAATCGTCTTCCACGCCTCGTACGCGATGCTACCGAAAGGAACGAAACCGATACCCGTTTCGAATCCGAGCTTTTCCAGTTGCTTCCGGTTATGCAGCATGTCGAGCTGCGATTGAAGCAGGCCGACGCCGCTCTTTCGCTTGCCCGTCGTGATCGCGTAATAAACGTCGTAGGCGATGGGGTCCTTCAGGACATACAAGGCATTGGTTGAGGCGAGCACCACCGAGAGCTCTTTATCGTTGAGTGCGTCTTTCAGCTTCGGGATGGCTGCGGTTGCGTGCATCTGGCCGAGCGCTGTGGCGGCCTCCGTGCGTACCTCGGCGTTTTGATCCGCCAACGCCTTCTCCGCCATTTCGCGGATCTCGGCGTGATCGGGCGCAAGCCCGAGCGCGAGCACCGCGCGAGCCCGCTTATCGGCGTGGGTATCGGTCACAGCGCCTTTAAGAAGATTCCAGGCGCGATCCAGATCAGGCTTGCCGGTGTTCCCGGCGCTCGACGCGCTTTGTATCGCAAGCAGAAGGCACGCTATGAACATAGGCAGGTTTCATTCTCGCAGGGGGAATAGCGAAAAAGTTCGCAGCCCGGAAACCTCCATGCAAGTACTTTCGTCTCTCTTGACACTCGCTTGCTTCTGAGGTGGACGTGTATCTATTTTCCGGCAGACGAGCTTTCTTCATTTTGCTTTCCTATCTGGTTATGACGGCCGTGCCGCCTTTCGCCGCGTTTGCGCAGAGCACGCCTGATCCGGTTTATCAGCCCGGCAAAGACGTGAAGCCACCCAAGCTGGTTCACTATGTGGAGCCGCAGTTCTCGCCGTCTTCGAAAGAGGCTTTCGTCGAAGGAACGGTGAAGATCTCGACGGTGGTGACGCGCGAAGGAATTCCTACGGAGCTGAAGATTATCAGCGGCCTGAATGCGAAAGAAGACGAGACCGCCGTGGAGGCGCTCAAGCAGTGGCGGTTTCAGCCCGGAACGAAGGCCGGGCAGCCGGTCAAAGTTCGAGTGACGGTGGAAGTGGATTTCCACCTTTTGTGACGCGAGCGCGCCGGCGCAGGACGGCAATCGTTTTGGCGCCCATCAGACCTGCGATTGCGATCAAAATGGCGCAGAGCTCGGCAGGCTCCGGAACCGGACTCAGCGGTGGAATGACAGGTGGGTTCGGATCAGTATTTGGATTGCCATTGCCGTTCGGGACTAGTGAATTCGAGGGGGTCGAACCCGTATGGTGATGAGGTATCAGGAATGGCACCGCCGCGAGCGGCAGCGCAGCCATCCAGAGCCGGGAATGCGTTTGCGGTTTGGGATTCTTCAGCTTGATTCTGGCGTCGCTCGAATCCTGCAAAGAATCCGGATCAAACTGGCGCAGCAAATCGAGCTGCAGCGGCAACACCGGCGTATCGGCTAGCTCCGGTGGTTCGGCAAAATCGAACTCGGGAAGGTTATCGAGAGTTATGGAAGGACGCTCCAGCAGCGCCTCGAGAGGCTCTACGTTGGCGAGCTTCAGCTGGACCGTTTCAGAGATCCGGTTCGCACAGCGGCAGCGAGCGTAGTGGGAACCGTCTGTGAGCAGCACCTCACCTTTCGGCAAGCGAAGACGGCGCCTGGTCCAGAAAACCTGGTTGTTCAAACGATACGAAATGTAGCCGTAATGATCTTCCGTCAAGCGAACCAAATGCGATTGCTTTACATTAAAACCAGCAAAATGCTCCCGGACAAGGGCGTCTTTTCGGATCGCCTGATCCAGTTCAGCCGGTGAATAAACGCCACCCGCTACTACGGAGTATGGGTATTTCGGTCGAAGAGCGGCCGCTAACAGCGGAACCCGGACTCCTGCCGTGCTGGTCCAGCTTCGTATGGGGTTACCGTGTTCGGAACTAGTGACGGCTAAAGCAGCGCCTGCGGCATACAGCGCCGCAACTGCTGCGCAGGCGGCTATCCAATGCGTTTTGCGGATTTTGCGTTCGGTCAACTCGAGGTCTCTTTCAACACACCAGCAAGGCAGAGGCTTTCAGCCAAGCCGCCTTCCCAAACGGTATCCGGCAGCAAAATTCATATTTCTACCGGACATAGTACCACCCGTTAGTGCTAAATGCTAAGTATTTGTCTTATCAAATGCAGGGAAACTGCACAAATAATGCAGTTTAAATAACCCAATAAGCGTTAACTCATTTTAGATAACAGGGAATATTGAGGACCGAGACGCGATCATTGCCGCTCATCAGGAAGCGAGCCTTCAGCAAGGCTGCGCGCTGGGTATGCAGGAAATAGCCGTACCAATGCTTCTCAACAACTTCAGGAACGAGCGCGATGACACGCCGGCCCGGGTTTTGCTCGGCGAT
This sequence comes from uncultured Acidobacteriaceae bacterium, assembly GCA_963846185.1. Lineage (GTDB taxonomy): Bacteria > Acidobacteriota > Terriglobia > Bryobacterales > Bryobacteraceae > Bog-105. Next base: position 89,454 of record CAWJVA010000019.1, read on the forward strand.
GCGTAATACATGGTCGACGATCGGTCCTACGACAAAGCGGTAGGGAGAACGAAGGCACGATCAGTTCCGGGGCGGGGAAGCCGGCAGTCACGATGGGCTTGGCGATGCAATCCGGCCAGATCTTTTGAAACTCGTCCGCCGCATCCGTACCTTCTTCCTCGGTGACGTGAAGTATCTTCAGATCCTGCGAAATCACCAGTGCGGCACGAAGGGCCGATTCGCCCACGCGGCTCCAGTAAGGCATTGGGATCACGGCGATGGGTGAAGTCAGCCGGCTCGTATCGATCGGGCACTTCGTTGTCAGTTGTCGTCCCACCTCATCGTAATGAGCGCGGACCCGGTACATGAGCAGCAGCAGAGCAGGGATGAGGACAACCGTAACCCATGCTCCTTCTTTGAACTTCGCGAGAACGACGACGATCACGGTAGCGGCGGTGACCAGAGCGCCCAGCGCGTTGATGAAAATACTGCTTTTAGTGCCGCCTTTTCTCCGCCAGTGCGCGACCATGCCCGACTGGGAAAGCGTGAATGCCAGGAACGCGCCCACCGCGTATAGCGGAATGAGCCGGTCCGTCACTCCGCCGAAAAGGATGAGCAAGAAGCCGGCAAGGCAGGAGAGGACGACGACGCCTTCCGTATACACCAGACGGCGGCCGCGATTCGCGAAGGAGATGGGCAGAAAGCGGTCTTCGGCAATGGTGCGGCAGACACGTGGAAAATCGGCAAAGGCGGTGTTGGCCGAAAAGATCAGAACCAGCAGGATGGATGCGATGGAAAGATAGTAGAACCAGCCGCGTCCGGAAACCGCCTGGAGGATCATCGAGAGCACGCTCTGGTAATTGCTGCCGTTCGGATCCGTCGCGGCTATGTTGTACTCGCGCACCAGAAAGGCGATCCCAAGCAGCATGAAAACCAGGCAGCCGATGATAATGCCGAGCGTTCGCTGGGCGAACTTGACGGTGGGGTCACGAAACGCTCGTACTCCGTTGCTGACCGCCTCGACGCCAGTCATGGCAGTACAGCCGCTGGAGAAGGCTTTGAGCAGCAGCCATGCGCTGGCTGCTTTGATGGCGGCGGGCGCTGCGGGGGGACGGGTGACTGGAACGGGATGCCCGTGGTCAGCGATCACTTTGATGAGACCGACAGCGATCGCGAGGAACATGCAGAGCAGGAATAAATATGTCGGAACCATGAACACGCCGCCGGTTTCGCGGACGCCGCGCAGATTGATGAGCGTAATGAGAAGCAAGGCGGCAAGGCAAAGAACCAGCGTGTATTTATGCAGAGAAGGTAGCGCCGACACGAGGGCGCCGATTCCGGCGGAGATGCCGACTGCCGCGGTCAGGATGTAGTCGATCATAAGAGCCGCCGCGGCGAGTAAGCCGGCGAAGGTTCCCAGATTCTCGCGAGCGACCGTATACGATCCGCCACCGCCCGGATAGGCGGCGATGGTTTGCCGGTACGAAAAAAAGACGATAATCAGGAGCGCAACAATGCTCACCGTCAGCGGAATGATATGAGCAGCGCCTGCAATTCCCAGCGGGAGAAGTACGGTCAGCGCCGCTTCGGGTCCGTATGCCGCTGAACTCAGCGCGTCGAGGCCGAATATGGGGATTCCGGCTGCTACCCCAATCTGTTCCGCTCGTTCTTCGGAGCTTGCAAGCGGTCTTCCCAGCAAAAAGTCCAAAAGCGGCACAAAGACAGTCTCGCATCCGGCTCGGAAACCCCACAGGCGCGCTGGCCCGTACAATAGAAGAATGAACCGATTGCTGCGGCGCGGCCGCGCCCTGCTGAGCGTAGTCCTGCTCGGTGGAGCTCTTCTGCTGGCTCAGGATTGGAATACGTCCAATTCGCTGCCCGGCGTGGATTTGAGCAAACTGACGGACGCGCAGAAGGCAACGGTTCTGAAGATCCTGCGCCAGGAGGGCTGCTCGTGTGGTTGTGGGATGAAGCTCGCGGAGTGCCGTGTGCAAGATCCGGCGTGCTCGTATAGCACCGGCCTGGCGGCCGCAGTTGTCGATGCTATACGGCAGGGCAAAAGCGAAGCAGATGCAATTGCTGCCGCGCACGCCTCGAAGTGGTCCCATGTCGAGCCGCCGAAGATTCTGAGCGATCCAGTCGATATTCCTGTTTCCGGCGCACCGGTCAAAGGTCCGCAGAATGCTCCGGTGACGATCGTCGAATTTTCAGATTTTCAGTGTCCCTATTGCGCAGCTGCCGCGCCCCAAATCAATGCGCTGCTGCAGGCGTATCCGGCCAAGGTCAAACTGATCTACAAGGAATATCCGTTAGAGATTCATTCGCAAGCCGAATTGGCGGCAGCGGCTGCCGTAGCGGCACAGAAGCAGGGCAAATTCTGGCCGATGTACGATTCGCTTTTCCAGATTCACGACGATCTGTCACGCGAGAACATTTTGAACGTCGCGAAGGCGAACGGGCTCGACATGCACCGGTTTGAGACGGATCTGGATTCGACGGAAGTGCGTGAAACCGTCGTTCGTGATGTGCAGGATGGAGATCGCGCGGGCGTGGAGGGTACGCCGACCATCTTTATCAATGGACAGCGCTACAACGGCCCGATTGCGATGAGCGCACTGAAGCCGATTTTGGATGCGCAGTTGAAGGGTCCGGCGCAAAGCACCGCCTCATCGCAGCCGTAATCACGGGTGCGCTTCGAGTTCTTTGATCATTGCCATCACCACGTCTCCGATCACCTGAAAACTGTGCGCGCTCAATTTGTCCATGGTGTCTTGCGACGTGTGCCAGTAGGCATTGTTGGGGCCGTAATCGAAATCGATGATGTCGAGCACATTCAGACCGGCGCCTGCGAACGGGACGTGATCGTCATCAATGGGTCCGCCCTGCCGAAGGAAATACTTGCCATCCCCGAGTTTGTCGGCGGTCTGCCACATCAGTGAGTTGAGTAATTGTGAAGAATTGGTGTCGTCGGCGACATCCAGCTCTTTATCGCCGATCATGTCAACGTTGATGAGCGCTTTGATTTTTGCGAGCGTGCCGTCAGCGGTCCACTTCTCGACAAGGTGCCGGCTGCCATAACGGCTGTTTGTGTCCGTCCAGTTGCCGACCGCCTCTTCGCCATCAAAAAAGACAATATAGATGTTGTCGGGGTGCTTCTGCCGGGAGAGGGCGCGCGCGGCTTCGATGAGAAATCCCGTAGAGGACGCTCCGTCATTGGCGCCCACGAAATGCATCAGCGGGATTCGCTTCGTATCATAGTGGCCCGAAAGCACGATGGCCTTGCCCGACGCTCCAGGAAATTTCAGAATGAGATTGACCATGGCGACAGGGCCGGCAGGCGTCTGGCCGGTAAACCGGTCTTCTACTAATTCGCCGCCGAGCGGCTTCAGTTGTGAAGTGATCCACTCACGCAACCGGACGATCTCATCCGATCCGGAAGGCCGTTCTCCGAATGACACAGCGTGCCGCGCATAGGAGAGAGCGGCTGATCCGTCGAATCCGGAGGCGGTTCCCTTCGCGTGCGGCGTTGTTTGCGGAAACGCGAGGGTAATGCCCAGTATGAGAAAAAGGGGCGAAAGCAGGCGCGGCGCTATCACGAACCAGCGTCTGCGCCGATGAGATAAACGCATGGGTTTTCGCGGACAACTTTTTTCTCAAGGATGCAGGGGAGAGATAAATCCTTGGTTCAAAAGACTGTTGTATTATAGCGATACACAAATCACTGATGACTTTTCGCCCTGGAGTTTATGCAATCAGTTGGAGAGAGCCTTCGCGCAGCGCGTCTCGACCTAGGCTTAACCCTTGAACAGGTAAGTGCACGGACCCGCATCTCTGTAAAGAATCTGCGGGCGATAGAGGCCGACGAGCTCAGCACTATCAGCTCGGCTTTCTTTTATAAGAGTTTTGTCCGGCAGTTTGCGGTAGAACTCGGGCTGGATTACAGCCTGCTTAGTCCGGCGGTACAAGCCGCAGTGAGTACCATCCCCGAACCAGCGATCCCAGGACATGGAAATACGCCGCCCCTGAGAATCTCACGGCTGCGACGAAAGCGGGACAGCGGTGTGCGTTCGTTGCTTTCCGTTGCATCGCTTCCCGTGATGTTAGTGGCCTGCTCTACTGTGTACGCCATGTGGCAGAACTCGCGGGCGGAAATTCAGGCATCGCTTGGCAGTTTTGTACAGTCGGTCACATCCACCAGCGCGTCCGCACAGAGCGGGAAGAAGGCAAATCACGATCCTCGCCCGGCGGCCCCGGCCGTATCGAATTCGCAAACTCACCCGGTGGCGCCGTATCCGGCAGCGCCGCCCTCCGAAATGACTCGATCGGACTCCAACGGCTCGAAGCCGTTCGAACTGAGATTGTCGGCGCTCGAAGCGACTTGGCTTTCGGTAGTGGCAGACGGAAAAGAAATATTCAGCGGGACGCTGCACGAAGCGGAGAGTAAGGTGCTCGAAGGGTATGAGACGGCTCGCATCAGGACGGGCAATGCGGGCGGCCTGAGTGTCGAGTTCAACGGCAAATCAATCGGCACATTAGGAGCGCGCGGGCAAATTCGTACCGTGTTGTTCAAGAGCGACAGTTACGAAATCGTTCCCGCCGCGGCGCACATCGCGCTGATCCGATTTAGCCCCGAGGGTGAATAGAAGGCGCGTCCTGCGGCATGGACGCCCTGACCTGCGCTTTCTTCTCGGCTCGCCGCAGCCGCCGCTTTTGGCGCTCTAGCTCGATCAACTCGTTTCTGCGCCGTAGCTTGATGCTGGTATCCACCTTGCGCCAGAATTTCCGGAAGTAATCCACAGCACTCGCCAGCCCGGAGATCACCACCAGCCACATCACAATCAGGGCGTAGGGACGTAACTCTCGCAATCGAATGGATAGCATGATGAGCGACACGCCCGTGACCTGCAAGATCATCTTTGTCTTCCCGAGTTCACCGGCTTTGATGGTATAGCCCTCGGCCGCCGCAATGCTGCGCAAGCCGGACACTGCGAATTCGCGGCTGATGATCAGGATGACCAGCCATCCGGGCAGCAGCCGAATTTCTACCAGCGAAATCAGCGCGGCCGAGATGAGTAGTTTGTCAGCCACCGGATCGAGCAGGGTGCCGACGGTTGTGACCTGTTTCCAGCGGCGCGCCAGATAGCCGTCCAGCAGATCTGTAGCGGCGGCCGCAAGAAACAAAATGAGCCCCAGCACATCGTTTGCGACGAATAGCCGGCCGTTCCAATGGATGCTGAAATTCTGCTGGACCAGCGCCGCTACAAGTAGCGGCACGAGAAAGATCCTAACTAGTGTCAGCAGGTTGGGTATGTTCGACAACAACCACAACTATAGAACACGGCTGCCCGGCTTAAGCGGCGGAACTGAGCACGAAACTATTGCCGTCGGGGTCCTTGAAAATGGCGTAGGAGCCCCATGGCTCGACTGTTGGAGGCGTGGAGAACTCGACGCCGCGGCTCTTCAAGGTTTGATACGTGGATTCGAGATCATCGCACGCGAGCGAGGTGTTGACGAATGTCCCGATGCGGTTCTCCTGTCCGTCGGGCGTAAATAGAACGATTCCGGTCTGCGCGCCGGGAATCTCGAGCTCGATCCAACGCTGTTTGCCCATCGGCTGATCTGTTTTGACGCGCAGGCCAAGCTTGTCCGTATAGAATTTGAGCGCGCGATCCTGGTCGCTGACACACACGCCGAGAAATTTCACCTGTTTGATCATGGATAGTCCTCTTGGCAATTCTGAGGAACACCGCTGCCGGATTGCAATGTACAAGTCTCTGCTATAGTAAGCGCTGGGATAGCGACGCTGGCGGCCAACATATCATTCGATCTTTACGTTTTCGATGCGCTGATGCGGGACCTGGTTGGGCATGACCGGTCTCCATCGGCGTATCTGGTCTACCTGCAGCTTTGGTTTCGGGCGCGAGGCCTCGATTCGCAAAAGGTGAGGATCAGCCACCAGGAGATGGCGGAGGCGACAGGTCTATCGAAGAGCGCCGTTCAACTGGCGATTGGACGGCTGATCCGGCGGGATTTGATCGGATGCGAGAAGGCTTCGGTGACGGCGACGCCGGAGTACCGGGTGAAGAAGCCGTGGCGGAGATATCGGGAAAGCTGAGGGAAGAGGTTGGGGCGGACCATACGCGCAGGTCGGCTCAAGGATGTATAACAAGATGCCCCGATCCGCTCTTTATTGCCTGCCATGGCAGCGAATGATCGAAGCTGACCAGCTTTCCTTTCTTTCGCGTAGCGAGACCAAGTAAATACGTGTCGGTAACCTGGCGCGGGCCCACGATAAACGGCGCTTTGAACAGCACCTCATCGGTCAACGAGAATTTCATCCGGCCAGAATTGATAAGAGTCGGCGAAAGAGCCTTTGAGAGCGCTGAGGACGCCGATCACGTCCGCCGGATTGCGTTGTCCGCTCGGATACGCCGGCTGCGAAAGTACCCGGATCATTCCGTTCTCAGTAATCGGGCAAGTGGCCCAGCCCCGCTGATGATTTTCGCTAAACCAACCAGCAGCGGCGCCGTGGCTTATGTGATCGGAGTCTACCAGCGCAATCAAAGTATTCACGTCGAGCAGAAACGCCACTAGCCCTCCAGCTCCAGAAGGTCTTTTACGGCCTGCGCCGTCACAGGCTGGGCACCCGGTTTCCTCGGAAGAACGGGTATTTTCCCATGCTTCGTTACGACTTTGCCAGGAGTTGAGAGGCTTTGGCGTACAACATCGGACACCACGCGACCGAGACTTTGCCTACGATCCTGCGCCAGATGTTTGAGCAGCCGCAGAATGTCTTCGTCCAGATCAACAGTCGTTCTCATACTTTGCTTTGAGGCTAGCTAAGTGATGACATGATGTCAAGATGACAACGCATCAACATCGACGCTCGCATGTGCGCCTAAGTTGTTCGGCAGGCAATTCGCGCAGAAAAAAAGGTGACGTCTTCCGGCAAATGAGTGAGCGTTACGAAAAAGGCGGTCCTTGTGGGACCGCCTTTGTAAGTTGCGAATTATAGGTGCGTTTAGACTTCGTCTGTTGCGCCGAGTGCCTCTTCGGCAGCCAGGTCCTCTGAAAGTCCGCCGGTGTAGATGCCGGGAGTATCTTCCGAGTAGTCTTGCAGGCCGTCTGCGAACGAGACTTCCTGTTCGGGAATCGGCTCTTCTTCCACCACGTCCTCGCCTGCGATCTTCACGCGGCGGTAGTATTCCATACCGGTGCCCGCGGGGATCAGGCGGCCCATGATGACGTTCTCCTTGAGACCGCGCAGGTAATCCACCTTGCCGTTGATGGCGGCTTCGGTGAGGACACGCGTTGTCTCCTGGAAGCTGGCGGCCGAGATGAACGAGTCGGTCGAGAGAGACGCCTTGGTGATACCGAGCAGGATCGGCTTACCCGATGCCGGGCGTCCGCCTGCTTCGATCACGCGGGAATTCTCTTCGCGGAACTTGAATTTATCCACCACCTCTTCGGGCAGGAACTCGGTGTCGCCGATATCCTCGATTCGCACCCAGCGCATCATCTGACGCGAGATCACTTCGAGGTGCTTGTCGTTGATGTTCACGCCCTGCAGGCGGTAGACTTCCTGGATTTCATTCACCAGGTACTTCTGCAGTTCCTTTTCGCCGAGCACGGCCAGGATGTCGTGCGGATTGCGCGGGCCGTCCATGAGGGCGTCACCCGAGCGCACACGCTCGCCTTCCTGCACGTTGATGTGCACACCGCGCGGAATCGAGTATTCCTTCTGCACGCCGTCATCGCCGACGATATACAGCTTGCGCATACCCTTGGTGACTTCGCCGTACTTCACGGCGCCGTTGATTTCAGCGATGATGGCCGTTTCACGCGGTTTGCGAGCTTCGAACAGCTCGACCACGCGCGGCAGACCGCCGGTGATGTCTTTGGTCTTGGTAGTGGCTCGCGGAATTTTGGCGAGCACGTCGCCGGCATGTACTTCTTCGCCATCCGTCACCATCAGGTGAGCATGGGTCGGCATGAGGTAACGCTTCTCTTCCGATCGGGAGCCGCCTTCGGGGCGGACAACGATGGTCGGGAACCGCTTTTCATCGGTCGATTCGGTGACAACCACCTGCATGTTGCCGGTGATTTCGTCTACCTGGTCCTGTCGTGGTGACGCCGTCGATCAGATCCTTAAAGTGGACCGCCCCGCTTACCTCGGTAAGAATCGAGAAGGTGTAGGGATCCCATTCGAGCAGGATCTGGTTCGCCTTGACGGGCGCGCCGTCTTCGACATTGATCTTGGCGCCGTAGACGACCTGGTAGCGTTCGCGCTCGCGGTTCTTCTCATCGACGATGATCAGCAGACCGTTGCGGTTCATGGCAATCAGCTCGCCCTTGTTGTTGCGAACGGTGTTGACGTTGTTGAAGCGTACGAAACCGTCGCTCTTGGCGTCTTGGGTCGATTGCTCGCTGACACGAGTGGCCGCGCCGCCGATGTGGAACGTGCGCATGGTCAACTGCGTGCCGGGTTCGCCGATGGATTGCGCCGAGATGATGCCGACCGCTTCGCCGCGCTCGACCATGCGTCCGGTTGCCAGGTTGCGGCCATAGCAGAGCCGGCACACGCCGCGCTTCGATTCGCAGGTCAGCACCGAGCGGATCTTCACGCGCTCGATACCGGCGGCCTGAATGGCGCTCGCCAGCTCTTCGGTGATCTCCTGGTTCACTTCGACGATCACGTTGTTTTCGTAATCGCGCTGGTCTTCGAGAGCGACGCGGCCGACGATGCGGTCACGCAACGGCTCGATGATTTCGCCCGATTCGACAATCGGCTCGACGTAAATACCGTCAGTCGTGCCGCAATCGTCTTCGGTGATGATGACGTCCTGCGCCACGTCGCAGAGGCGGCGGGTGAGATAGCCGGAATCGGCGGTTTTCAAAGCCGTATCGGCCAGACCCTTACGCGCGCCGTGCGTGGAGATGAAGTACTGCAGCACGTCGAGACCTTCGCGGAAGTTCGCCGTGATGGGCTGCTCGATGATTTCGCCTGAGGGTTTCGCCATCAGACCGCGCATACCGGAAAGCTGGCGGATCTGCTGCTTCGAACCGCGGGCGCCCGAATCAGCCATGATGTAAATCGGGTTGAGAATACGGCCGGTGCGGTCGTCCTCTTCCAGGTTCTTGAAGAGCTTGTCGGAGATCGCTTCGGTGACCTTCGACCAGATTTCGATGATCTTGTTGTAGCGCTCGGACTGCGTGATCGCGCCTTCCTGGTACTGCTGTTGGACTTCGATCACCTGTTTTTCGGCGTCGTGGACCAGGCCGGCCTTCTCTTCCGGCACGACCATGTCGTCGATACCGATGGAGATACCGGCGCGAGTGGCGTACAGGAAGCCGAGCTTCTTGATTTCATCGAGCATCTGCACCGTGGTCTGCAGGCCGAACTTCAGGTAGCAGTACTGCACGAGCTGACCGAGGCCCTTCTTCTTGAGCAGGCCGTTGATGAACGGCATCTCCTTCGGAAGAACGTCGTTCAGGATGACGCGTCCGACCGTCGTGTCCATGTACTGCTTGGTGAACTCGCTCGGCGGGACATGCATGATGTTCTGGTTATCGAACGCCTTGGTCAGATCGATGACCTTGCCGGTGTGGCGCAGCTTGATCGCAGTCAGCGTTTCGACTTCGCCCATTTCGAGCGCGATCAGAACATCTTCGATGGAAGCGAACGTCCGGCCCGAGCCCTTCGAGTTCGGCCGCATCTTGGTCAGATAGTACAGGCCGAGCACCATGTCCTGGGTCGGGATGGCGATCGGCGCGCCATGCGCGGGCGAAAGAATGTTGTTCGACGCGAGCATCAGCGTGGAGGCTTCGATCTGCGCTTCCGGCGACAGCGGAATGTGAACCGCCATCTGGTCGCCGTCGAAGTCGGCGTTGAACGCCGTACAGGTCAGCGGATGCAGCTTGATGGCTTTGCCTTCGACCAGCACGGGCTCGAAGGCCTGGATGCCGAGGCGGTGCAGCGTTGGAGCGCGATTCAAGAGAATCGGGTGATCTTTGATGACTTCCTCAAGGATGTCCCAAACCACCGGGTCCTGCTGTTCGACCAGTTCCTTGGCTTGCTTGATGGTGGTGCAGTGACCACGCTGCTCGAGGCGGTGATAAATGAACGGCTTGAAAAGCTCGAGCGCCATCTTCTTCGGAAGACCGCACTGATGCAGTTTGAGCTCCGGACCGACCACGATGACGGAACGGCCAGAGTAGTCGACGCGCTTGCCGAGCAGGTTCTGGCGGAAGCGGCCCTGCTTGCCTTTGAGCGTGTCGGAGAGCGATTTGAGCGGGCGATTGTTGGCGCCACGCAGCACGCGGCCGCGGCGGCCGTTATCGAACAGCGCGTCTACCGCTTCCTGCAGCATGCGCTTCTCGTTGCGAACGATCACGTCAGGAGCGTGCAGCTCCATCAACTTCTTCAGACGATTGTTGCGATTGATGACGCGGCGATAGAGGTCATTGAGATCCGAAGTGGCAAAACGGCCGCCATCGAGAGGCACCAGCGGACGAAGCTCCGGCGGAATGACCGGGATGACGTCGAGGATCATCCACTCCGGCTTGTTGCCGGATTTGCGGAAGCTCTCGACGACACGCAGGCGCTTGGCGTACTTCAGCTTTTTCTGCGCTGAAGTTTCCGTGCGCATTTTTTCGCGGATCTCCTGGCTGAGACCCTCGATGTCGATCTTCTTCAGCAGTTCCTTGACGCCCTCGGCGCCCATCATGGCGACGTACTTGCCCGGGAACTCCTGATCGAGCTGCCGCTTGCGTTCGTCGCTGATGACTTCACCCATGAACAGGCCGGTAGCTTCGCCCGGATCGATGATGACGAAGGCTTCGTAGTAGAGTACGCGTTCGAGCTCGCGCAGGGTGATGTCCAGCAGGTAACCGATACGGCTCGGCAGTCCCTTGAAGAACCAGACATGCGAACTGGAGCTCGCTAATTCGATATGACCGAGGCGCTCGCGGCGTACGCGCGAGAGCGTTACTTCGACACCGCACTTATCGCAGATCACTCCGCGATGCTTCATGCGTTTGTATTTGCCGCACAGGCACTCCCAATCGGCGACCGGACCGAAAATCCGGGCGCAGAACAGGCCTTCCCGTTCGGGCTTGAACGTCCTGTAGTTGATGGTCTCCGGCTTGGTCACTTCGCCATGTGACCAGCTTCGGATTTTTTCCGGAGATGCCAGGCTGATTCGAATCGAATCAAAGTCGGCAATCAGATTAGCTCTGTCGTACGGAGAAGAACGATACATGAATTGTCCTTAAATATTCCCTTCGCGACCCGCTTCCTAAGATCGCGCGAGACGGGGCGTGGGGACCAGTTCGCCCCGTTCGCGATATACCTTCCGCTAATCCGCCGCGTGCGCCAGGTCCTGCATCTCGCGCGGCTTCTTCATCAGCTCGACATCGAGGCAGAGGCTCTGCAACTCGCGAATCAGTACATTGAATGACTCAGGCACTCCGGGCTCGGCTGCCGCTTCGCCCTTGACGATGGCTTCGTAAATCTTGGCGCGTCCGTAGACGTCGTCGGATTTCGCCGTCAGCAGTTCCTGCAGGATGTAAGCGGCGCCGTAAGCTTCGAGCGCCCAGACTTCCATTTCGCCGAACCGCTGTCCACCGAACTGCGCCTTGCCGCCCAGCGGCTGCTGGGTGATGAGCGAGTACGGTCCGATGGAGCGTGCGTGGATCTTGTCGTCGACCAAGTGGCTGAGCTTCAGCATGTAGATGTAGCCGACGGTCACCGGCTGCTCAAACTGCGCTCCGGTCATGCCGTCGTGTAGCGTGATCTTGCCGGAGGTAGGCAGCTCCGCTTCCGAAAGCCGAGCCTTGATGTCCTTCTCCGCCGCTCCGTCGAATACCGGAGTTGCGAAGTGCAGACCGAGCTTGGCGGCCGCCCAGCCCTAAGTGCGTTTCGAGAATCTGGCCGACGTTCATACGAGAAGGCACGCCGAGCGGATTCAGAACGATCTCGACCGGGCGTACCGTCGGGCAGATACGGCATGTCCTCTTCCGGCACGATGCGGGCGATGACGCCCTTGTTCCCGTGACGGCCGGCCATCTTGTCGCCGACGGAGAGCTTGCGCTTCATCGCGATGTAGACCTTGACGAGCTTGATGACGCCCGGCGGCAGTTCATCGCCCTTGCGCAGCTTGGCTACTTTCTCTTCCGTGATCTTTTCGAGAACGGCGATCTGACGCGAGGTCATCTCCTCGATCTCGTCGATCTGTTCGTTGAGCCGGATGTCGCGCGTATTCAAGCGCATGCGCTTCAAATCGCGCGCGCGCAGCTTTTCGAGCACATCGCGGTTGAGCGGCACCTCTTTCGAGAGCAGCTTCTTATTGGTCTTTTCGTCGTGCAGATCCGCCAGCAGTTCCTTGCCTTGCAGCAACTGCTCGAGGCGCTTGGCGCGCTCATCGCTCAAAATGCGCTTCTCGTCTTCGAGGTTGCGGTGCAGGCGTTCTTCCTGCAGCTGCAGAATCTGCTTGGAGCGTTCGTCGAGCTCGGCGCCCTTGCGCGAGAACACCTTGCAATCGACCACCGTGCCTTCGATGCCCGGCGGGCAGTAGAGCGAAGCGTCTTTTACGTCGCCGGCCTTTTCGCCGAAGATCGCGCGCAGCAGCTTTTCCTCTGGAGTCAACTGCGTTTCGCCTTTGGGCGTCACTTTGCCGACCAGGATGTCGCCGGGTTTGACCGTGGCGCCGATGCGGATGATGCCGCTTTCGTCGAGGTTCCGCAGGAAGCTCTCGGCGATGTTTGGAATATCGCGCGTAATTTCCTCGGGACCGAGCTTGGTATCGCGAGCTTCGATCTCGAACTCTTCGATGTGGATCGAAGTGTAGTAATCGTCTTTGACCAGCTTTTCGCTGACCACGATGGCGTCTTCGAAGTTGTAACCGCGCCACGGCATGAAGGCCACGAGCACGTTGCGTCCAAGCGCCAGCTCGCCTGCCTCGGTGCATGGTCCGTCCGCAAGCACGTCGCCTTTGCGGACCTTCTGGCCCTGATGAACGATCGGCTTCTGGCTGATGCAGGTGTTCTGGTTGGAGCGTTTGAACTTGGTGAGCTGATAAATGTCAGCGCCGACTTCGCGCGACATCTGCCCTTCGTGCGCTCCGCCTTCGACGCGGACAATGATGCGTTCGCTGTCGACCGAATCGACTATGCCCGAGCGTTTGCAGATGACAACTGCGCCCGAGTCGCGCGCCGTGACGCGCTCCATGCCGGTTCCGACAAACGGAGCTTCAGCGCGCAGCAGCGGTACTGCCTGGCGTTGCATGTTGGAACCCATCAACGCGCGGTTGGCGTCGTCGTTTTCAAGGAACGGAATCAGGCTGGCAGCGACCGAGACGAGCTGTTTCGGACTGACGTCCATGTACTCGATCTCATCCCGATGCTTCAGAACGAAATTGCCGGCCTGGCGGGCGTTAACGAGATCTTCCACAATGCGGCCGTTCTCGTCGATGGCCACGTTCGCCTGAGCAATGATGTATTTGTCTTCTTCCCAGGCCGAGAGGTAGTCGGAATAGGCTTCGGACTCGGCATGCTGCTTGTTGGAGCTGAGCGCGCCGTTGGCCTTCTCGACCTCTTCGCGAGGAAGAACCTGGCCCACGCGGTATTCGGTATCACCGGGGTTCAGGATCTTCACCTCATCCACCAGTACGCCGTCGCGTACCCGGCGGTACGGGCTCTCGATAAAGCCGTACTCGTTGATGCGCGCAAAGCACGAAAGCGATGAGATGAGTCCGATGTTCGGACCTTCCGGCGTTTCGATCGGGCAGATGCGGCCGTAGTGGGTCGGGTGCACGTCGCGGACTTCGAATCCGGCACGCTCGCGCGAAAGACCACCCGGTCCAAGAGCCGACAGACGCCGCTTATGTGTGATTTCGGAGAGCGGGTTGGTCTGATCCATGAATTGCGAGAGCTGGCTGGAGCCGAAGAACTCGCGGATGGCGGCCATTACAGGCTTGGCGTTCACCAGGTCATGCGGCATGGCCGTCGACATTTCCTGGTAGACCGACATCTTTTCCTTGATGGCGCGCTCCATACGGACCAGGCCGATGCGGAACTGGTTCTCGAGCAGTTCGCCTACGGCGCGCACGCGGCGGTTGCCGAGGTGGTCGATGTCATCCACTACGCCGATGCCCTTACGGAGCTTCAGCAGATAGAGAATCGTATCGGTGAAGTCCTTCATATCAAGCGTGCGCTTGTCGAGCGGCGTCGCATCCGCTTTGTCGTGCAGCTTGATGTTGAACTTCATGCGGCCTACGCGCGAGAAATCGTACTTGCGCGAGTCGAAGAACATGCCCTGGAAGAGCTGAGTGGCCGTATCCAGAGTGGGCGGGTCGCCGGGACGCAGCTTGCGATAGATCTCAAGCAGCGCATCGTTCTGGCTCTTGACACCGTCTTTGCGCAGGGTGGCTGAAATCACGTTGCCGGCGTCGTCCCGATCCGGGAAGAACACCTCGAAGGTTTCGATTCCGGCTTCGAGAAGCTTGCCGATGATGGTCGGCGTCAGCTCGTGATTGGCTTCAATCAGAACCTCGCCGGTGGACATATCGATTACGTCGCCGGCGACATACGCGCCTTCGAGATCGTTGCCGCGACCTCCACCTGGTCGATCTTGGACTTTTGAATTTCGCGGAAAACCGAGTTGGTGATCTTGCGGCCCTGCGGAACCACCTGCTCGCCGTTCTTGCCGGTGACGGCGTGCGAGAGTTTCATGCCGACCAGGCTGTCGTTCAATGTCCAGAACAGCCGGTTGTCCTTCAGCGTGATGGTGGTCAGCTTGTAGAAGGCGCGAATGATATCGGCATCCGTTTTGAGGCCGAGAGCGCGCAGAAAGACGGTTCCGTAGAATTTGCGCTTGCGGTCGATCCGAACATAGAGCAGATTCTTGTTGTCGTATTCGAACTCGACCCAGCTCCCGCGGTAGGGAATGATTTTGCCGAGGAAGTAGCCCTGCGCCTGTACGCGCTCAAAGAAGACGCCGGGTGAGCGATGCAGCTGAGAAACGATGACGCGCTCGGTGCCGTTGATGATGAACGTACCGTTGTCGGTCATCAGCGGAATTTCGCCGAAGAAGACTTCCTGCTCCTTGATATCTCGAACTGTCTTGTTGCCGGTTTCGGGGTCCTTATCGTAGACGGTGAGCCGAATGGTGACTTTGAGCGGAGCAGCATAGGTCATACCGCGCTCTTCGCATTCGGGAACGTCGTACTTCAGCTGCAGCGCGACCGGGTCGCCGCAGCGATTGCAGAAGGTGACGATGTTCTTGTTGAACGTGCCGCACTTGTGGCATAGCACGTCGCCGGCATGAAACGGGTCGGTGCGGATTTCGGCGCCGCAGGATGGATTGCGGCAGATGGTGCGCAGATGGTGCAGGCCTTTCAGGTTGCCGCATTTGCACTCCCAGTTGCCGATGGAATAATCGACGAACTCGAGCTGGCTCAAGCCGCGGAAATCGGAGATAGGGAAGACGGAGCTGAAAACACTTTGCAGACCTGCATCGTCACGCTCTTTCGGCAGCAGATCCATTTGCAGGAAACGCTCGTAAGAGCGCTTCTGCACCTCGATCAGGTTGGGAATGGGTATCGAAGTCTTGATCTTCGAAAAATCAACTCTCTCGCGGAGAGAACCGTTTGACACGTTGGGCATCTACGCTTGTCCTTTAGGAAACCAATGAAACAGTGAGCAGCATTCAGCAATTCGCAATGTCACGGCCGTCTGCTTGCGTTCAGCAACTCGGCCATTTACCGGCGAACATCTAGCCGTGAACATCTAGCGCTGAACCAGGCGGTCCAGCGGCAAGTGCTTGCGCGCCGCAAAAAACGAAACGGCGCGCGAGAAAAAACCCCGATAAAAGGTACGAGAGAATAACCGGGCATAGACGGCGGGAGTGCGGTCGAGCAGTGTCGCGCAGCCGTGTAAACAGGCTGACAGCGGTTCAAAGAATGAAGGGGCAAATTCGGGCATGCAAAAGCCCCGCCGACCTGCATAGGCCCGCGGGAAAACTTTAGGTATTGGAAACCACAAATCTGATGCTGGACCGTCCCGGCTTGACGTCTAATTCACTATAGCACGAAAATTGCAAGAGAAATGCAACCGAGGCCAGCCACAATAGCGAAATGGCTGGCCGTCAGTAGAACTACTAGCGCGCTACGACTCTAAGCGAAGCTACTTGACCTCAACGGTCGCGCCGGCGTCGGTAAACTTCTTGCGGATTGCTTCCGCCTCTTCCTTATTGACGCCTTCCTTGATTGGCTTCGGCGCACCGTCCACCAGGTCCTTGGCTTCTTTGAGACCGAGGCTGGTGACTTCGCGAACGGCTTTGATCACGTTGATCTTGTTGGCGCCTGCCGCGGTGAGCACAACCGTGAACTCGGTCTTCTCCTCCGGCGCCGGAGCGGCTGCCGCCGCGCCACCTCCCGCCGGAGCCGCGACTGCCACTGAAGCTGCCGCCGCTGACACGCCGAGCTTTTCTTCGAGAAGCTTGACGAGCTGGGAAGCTTCCAGCAGGGTCAGGCCCTGAATCTGTTCTGAAATTGCGTTGATATCCGCCATCTTGTTCTAACTCCTTACGATTCTTTCTTTTCTATGTGCCGGCGGATCGCCCGCCAATGAAACTTTTGTGCCAGTCCCTACTGCTGGAACTTGTTCTCTTTGGCCGCCTGGTCCAGCACTACAGCCAGGTTGCGTCCCACGCCGTTGATGGAAGTGACCAGCCGGGTGGCAGCGGCATTGATCAGGAACAGCAGCTTCGCGTAGATCTCTTCCTTCGGCGGCATCGCGGCGAGTTCATTGATCGCCTTGATGTCAATGACCCGGCCTTCGACCATGCCGGCCTTGAAGGTGAATGCCGCGTTATCGCGCGCGTACTTGGTCAGCGCCTTGGCCAGAGCGACTGGATCTTTGGATGTGTAGGCCAGCGAAGTCATGCCCTTGAGCTCCCCGAGCAGGTCCGCCGCGGGAGTTCCTTCGGAAGCCTTGGCCGCGAGGTTGTTCTTCACGACCTGGTACTCGCCACCGGCGTCGCGAATCGTCCTGCGAAGCTCATTGTCCTGCTTGACGGTCAGCTTTTCGTAGCCGGTCACGAACATGTTCCGGTTATCCGAGAGCGCCTTTTTGAGCTCTTCCAGTTCTCGCTTTTTCTCGTTCTTATCTTTCATGTGGCGTTCCCTATTCCTTGAATCGAGGGCCGATCAGGCGGTTTTGCTGTTGAACGGCGGCGACATCCAGATGAACCCCGGGGCCCATGGTGGAGCACAGCGTGGCGCTCTTGACGTACTTTCCCTTGGCTGCCGAAGGCTTCGCCTTGATCACCGCCTGAATCAGGCTGTTGGTGTTCTCCAGCAGTTTGTCGGAGGGAAAGCTGACTTTGCCGACCGGCGCGTGGATCACGCCCGTTTTGTCCACACGAAATTCGACCTTACCTGCCTTCACTTCCTGGACGGCGGTGCGGACGTCGGTGGTCACGGTTCCAGTCTTCGGGTTCGGCATCAAGCCGCGGGGACCCAGCACCTTACCAAGGCGCCCGACCGAGCGCATCATGTCGGGTGTGGCAACCACAGCGTCATAATCGATCCAGTTTTCAGTCTGGATGCGATTGACCATCTCCTCGCCGCCTACGAAATCGGCGCCGGCTTCCTCCGCTTCCCGGATCTTGTCGCCGGAGGCGATGACCAGCACACGCTTTGATCTGCCTAAGCCGTTGGGCAGCACGACCGTGCCGCGCACCATCTGATCGGCGTGTTTGGGATCGACACCGAGGCGCATGTGCACCTCAACCGTCTCGTCGAATTTGGTGAACTTGATCTTCTGAACTAAATTGACGGCCTCGGGAAGCTGGTACGGCCTTGCCTCAACCTGCTTCGCCGCGGCTTCGTACTTCTTACCGGGCTTTTGACTCATAATTGGACTGGTACAAGCGGCTGAGGCCTGCTTCGCCGGCCCCCGCCTCCCAAGCGGGTGAGCGCATCTGAATGTCAGCGGCTCAACTTTGACTTGAAAACCTTTTCAAGAATAGCACAGCACACGAGTTCGCACGTTAGCCCGAGAGCCCTGATGCGGAGGGCACTCACTGTTCTCGGCGCAGCCTGTAACCGACTCCCTGAACAGTTTCGATTACGGAGGCAATGTCGGCGAGTTTCTTTCTGAGGGAACGGATTACGACATCTACTACGTTGCTTCCGCCGTTGTAGCTCTGCTCCCACACACTTTCCAACAGCGCGATGCGGGGCACGGCCTCGCCCACGTGCCGCTGGAGATATTCAATGACACCGAACTCGAGCTTGGACAAGCTGACGCGCCCTCCTTTCAGCACAAGTTCACGCGCCGCACAGTCCAGGAACCCATTCTCTTCGACGCCCAATTCCGCAGCCACCAGGCGAGCGAGCCAGCCGTCCACTGACGACGGCCCGAAGTCCAACATGGCCGTGGAGTAGCCCCTGGAGGCCGGCTGCGTATTTGTGCCGGGCAACACGTTGAAGCCTAGCGTTTGCGCGACTGCGGCATACGGCGTCAAGTCCTGGACGGTCAAATAGACCCTCCTTAATTGGGGGCGGAGCTCCAGGTACTTGCGTTTGAGATCCACCCAGCAGGCCGCTTGGACGGCCGAGGGTGCTTCGCCTGTTTCGGCAGCCAGCCAGCGCCGTAGAAACAGAGCGCGCTGCTGCTGTGGCAACGGCTGTCGAGCAAGATGTTCGGTCCACGCGAGAGTGACCGGATCATCGCGGTGAAAGCGTGCGGGAAACCGGCCCGGGTCGAAGGCGCAGTAAAACCCCGCGACCATGCCCTTATCGTCTCGCGCCACGATGAACGTTTCCGGCGCGCGAGTCCACCATCTGGCCAGCGAGCCGGCTAGGGCGGGGTGCTCGTGGCGGTCGATTATGTCGAGAATTTGCTGCCCATCCTGGAGCTGGGCTGGTTCGGCGACGTATTCCTGCGCGCCGGTTGGGAAAAAGGCTTCGCGCACGACCGGATTTTCGAGCAGGTAGAGTAAGTCGGCCGTGCAACGCCAGAGGTGCGAGGCAGCCGCGGCACGAAGTTCGGACATGAAGTGGCGATAGGCCGCACGCCGGTACTCCCGATATTGCTGCGGATTCTCGGCACGCAGTGTCAAGGCGATCGCTTCACGCACGGCATCATGTATGCGGAGCCCGTCTTTATCGGCCTGCACGAAGGGAAGCGCTCGAATGCGTTCCAGAGCGTCCTGTGGTGAAAGATCGGGCAGCATCGCCGCGAGCAATGGCACAGTGATCCGGCGGACAACCGAGGCTGCCTCGAGCGCGCGTCGCGTCTGCAGATGAGTGATGTCGGCCAAGTACAAGCGCGAAAGCTCTTCCACAATCCGCTGCCCCACGTCTGTGTTTAAGGTGCTGGCCCCATTACTGCGCTCGAGGGAGGCCGCCAAATTCAGAGCGAGAGGAAGGCCGTGACAGATGCCTTCCAGGCGCTTCGCTTCTTCAGGCGGCACACCGGCGCGGGACAGGAATTCCAACGCACTGCGTTGATCGAAAGAATCCAGCCGGATGGCTTTGAAGAGCCCGTTCCAACCAGGGGCGGACAACCATGCCCTGACGGGTGCTTCACGCCCGCAAAGTACGAAGCGCACGTTGTCGGGCAGCAGGGGGATGAATACCTGGCGCAGCCACGAGTCCAGCAAACGAAAGGCCTCGTAGGTGTCCAGAGCGACGATTACTCGCGTTCCCACTTGGCCCAGACGCGCCGCTAACTGCTGTCGTGAACCCGCTACTCCTCCTGTCGCAACGGCAAGTTCGGAGAGCAAATGTGCTTCGGTGGGTTCAATCGCTTGGCAATCGAGCCGGATTACGGTTGCTCCTCCGGCCCGCGCGCGCTGGGTGAAAACTTCGAGGAGAGTCGATTTGCCGACGCCGGCGATGCCATGCAGATACACGACCAGCGGCCCATCGTGATCGAGCGTCTGGAGAAGAAAACTAAGTTCTTCGTTCCTGCCAACGAAATCGACCGCAAGTTGGCGATCTAGCAGGTCCTTCAATTGCGGCATACGGCGAACCTCAGCACCTGGCAACCGGCGCGGCGGAGCTTTACGATATCCGGCTGACCAGCGCGCAACGGATTCGTTCATTCAAGAATACGCAATTCTGAGTTGCGCGGGGAAGCGGACGCCTTCCCCACGTGATGGGCTTACCGCACAACTTCTTCATGCGCGGCCGCGAGTGCGCGCACGGCTTCCGTCGTCATGGCCTGTCCGCCGATGCCCCAATCTCCACTGCGAACGTCTTCGATGATCACCCATGTGACCGGCCGCATGTTTTCGCCCTCGATGGTGACCATGGCGTCCGTAAGCTTAGTGATGATCTCTTTTTTTTGAGCAGGCGTGAATACTTCTTCAATTAGCTTTACTTGAATCAATGGCATTGTGGTTTTCTCCTTGGTGGTTTTGCGGGTTTGATCCCAATACGGTAACAGTAATCTCTGCCTTGGGACGGGCGTTAAAGGGCATGAGAATTTCATGAGAGATGGCGCGGCAGGCCAGTTCCGTGTCTGTATCTGGGTGCAGCTCCTTCGCTTCGGAAGAAATCGAAGCGGCTGCCGATTCCTGGCCGATGATCGCCTTGACTAAGGGGTGGTTTTGCCGACGAACGATTGGCATGAGACGTTCGGGTGCCAGTTCACAAATGCGCCCCTGGGATTCTCCTTCCACGCCCAGACGTGCAGCGTGTAGAAGGCCGGAAGGCCAAAACGATTGGGGCTCCCGAAGTAGTGAAAAATCTGTCCCATGAGCTGCGGCGTAACACCCGGATGTTTCGCATCCCACCCTTCGGCGACGACCAGATAATCGGCGCCGGTGAGTTTCAGCTTTCCGTTTGGCTGCGCCTCATAGAGGATGATCTGGGGACGAGTAACGTCCACGACGCCGTAGTGCACGAGCGTGTCATTCACATAGTGGAGGCCCATTGCCCCAAAGTCGTCCCCGCTGACGCAACCGAATTCAAGGCGATAGCCCTCACTTTCGGCGACCTTCACGTCCTGGAAGCGCTCGGTCCATTGCCGGACAAGTTGAAGAAGGGCACCCTGCTTGCTCTGTTGGTCGGGCGTCGGCTCCTGATTTTCCTGGATTATGCTGTGCGAGTGCTCGTCTTGCGCCAAGGCTTTAATGCCGAGCCCAAGCACGGGCAGCGCCAAGACCAGAAATGTAAAAAATCGGTTTTTCATTGTCGTCTCCTTGTATGAAATGAAGCCACTGAGCTTCTCATCCTGGAACAAGCCTGACGGATATCCGGGGCCAAGTCGTGATGATCCAGTGAGGAAATGATGAGAGTTGCGGTTGCCGCAGCTAAGGAGCTGCGTCACGGGTGACGGGATGGGGTCCTAGCATCCGCTCTTCGCTATGATGCCGGACAGTTACGGTATCGTGAGCGTAACTCTCTTCTCGATGCGGGCGAATAGTCCTTTAGGTCTTGTGCGCTGATGGAGCCGTCTTCATCGGCTCGCCAGTCCGGCGAACTGGAAACGCTCATGTATGGATACCAGCGCGGGGATTCGGCGGCGACTGCAGAATTGATCTCTCGAACGAGTTCCCAGATTTATCAGTTCTTTCTCGCTGACGCACGCAACCCGGCGGCGGCGGAAGATGCGCTGCAGGATTTTTGGCTTCGCATTCATCGCGCTCGCCACACATTCAGGCCGGGTGAGCCGCTGCTGCCCTGGCTGTACGCGATTGCCCGGCGCGTGCGCGTGGATGCCTATCGGAAGTCGCGCCGGGTGGACGCGCACGAGATTCGCAGCAATGTTCTGCCGGAGGTTGCAGCAGCCGCACAACCCGAGCCGCGCGGCGCAGAATTCTCGGAGCTGCTCGAGTCATTGCCGGCGGCTCAGCGGGAGGCCATCCTGCTGTTGAAAGGCGCGGGGCTCACGTTGGAAGAAGCGGCACGCGCGACGGGGAGCAGTGTCGGCGCCGTCAAGCAACGGGCGCATCGCGGGTATGAGAAGCTGCGAAGGATTCTGGGCGCAACGGAATGAACTGCAAAGACTTCCAAAAGGATCTGGCGTCAGGTGAGCCGTTAACGCCGCAGGCAGCTGATCACGCCCGGTCGTGCGGAACCTGCGGAGCGCTGTTCCGGATCTTGGAGGGAGGGAGCGACAAAGCAAAACCGGATCCGGCGCGGGTGGCTGCCATTCAGCAGATCCTTATCTCTTCGCTCGAGCCCATCAGACCACTTCCGTCGAACGGCAAGCTGGCCTTAACGGCGCTGGTGGTGGCTATCCTGCTGATGCTGGTCTGTACGGCTCCTTTCGGCTATTTCGGCATGCGGGCGCTTTCGATGGGACAGATAGCGTTCTATTACGGCGTTGTTCTGTTTGGCGGTGTTCTGCTGGCCGAGGCGATTGCTGAGGACATCATCCCGGCAACAAAACGAATTCTTCCGCGTGTTCCGCTCATTATAGGGATCTTTCTGGTGCTGATTGCCACCGTGTGGCTACTGTTTGCCGATTCGGGGACTTCTATTCCCGGCCGCGGCATGGCGTGCCTGAGGCTGGGTATCTTCGCGGCAGCAATCGCCGGGATGGCGGCGCACTTCTTCCTGCGCAGAGGTGTTTTAACCACACCGGTTCAGACGTGCTGCCTCTCGGGTACTTTTGCCGGCCTGGTCGGTTTCGGAGTTCTCGCGCTGCACTGCCCGATATTGACGGCCTCACACATTCTTCCCTGGCACCTGGGTGCGATGGCCATTTCAGGCTGCGCCGGGGCCATAATCGGCATCATTCTCGAACTCGTGCCGCGCTCGCGAGGGATCATCGCGCCGGCAACCCGATGACTTTCATTACCACCATTGCTCTTCGTGGGAACCAGGTGAGGCCTCTTCGCCGAGCGCAGCAGCATCGATATCGTGAGGCCGGCAGACCCAGCATTGCCAGTCCCCTTGCTCGAGCAGTTGCTCGAACCGAAAGCGCCCGGGCTGGTTCTCCCGAATAAATCCTGCGAGCAGGACCACGCCACTGGGCTTTGTGACTCGTTTGAGTTCAGCCGCTAATCGATCAACGACCCGCGCGCTGATGTTGGCGATTGTGATATCGGCGAATGCCTCGCAGATTGCGTCAGCCGACCCGGCGAAGACGGGCGCCCGCACGTGCAGGCGCGCGATGGTGAGCGAATCGAAGCTGATATCGCAGCCGATCGTCTGCCCGGCGCCGAGCAGTTCGGCGGCTGCGGTCAGGATTCCCGAGCCACAGCCAATGTCTAGCACGGTATCGCCGTGTTTCAGGTGCTTCTCGAGAGCCTGCAGGCAGAGTTGAGTGCTTTCGTGGCGGCCGGTGCCGAATGCCGTACTGGCGTCTATCTCTAAGCGCAGGCGCCCGGCCGGGGTTTCGGCCGAGACCCATGGAGGCGTGACATAGAAACGATCGCCGACTGTAAGCGGTGCCCAGTCTTGCCGCTCGAAGGCGTCGGGATCAAACTCCTGTTCACGGCGTGCCGTTCCGCCCCAGCGAGCGGTGACGGGATCGGGCGAGATTATATCTTCGAAGTAGGCTCGTATTCCCCGATCGCCTTCTTCAATGAAACCGCACGCACCACAATCCCAGAGTTCCGCGATTACGATATCTTTATCAGCCGCCGCAGCGGGTATGAAAATGGACCACAGCGTCCAGTTTAGGGTTCAGACACGATGACAGAGCAATTGCTCGAAGCCTGGCGGGTTAATAATCGCATCAACCTGTTTCTTATCGACCACATCAGCGAAGAGGGCATGAAGAGCACTACTTCCACGCGAGGCGGCCGGGACGTAGCGCGCCAGTTCGCGCATGTCCACAATAACCGGATTGACTGGCTCGAAAATCATGGCCCGCGAAATGCGGCTGAAGGTCTTCGAAAATTCGACGGGCAATACAGTCCCAGCAAAAGCGAGCTGACGAGAGCGCTCGAGGCGTCCGGCGAGGCTGTGGGGCAGTGTCTTGCACAGGCGCTACAGCCGGATGGAAAACTGCGCGGCGTGAAGCGTGGCGTTTTTGCGGCTTTCGGCTATCATGTCGCGCATGAAAGCCACCATCGCGGAAGCATCCTGCTTACATTGAAGCTTACCGGCCATAAAATGGACCAGGCAGCAACGTACGCGATTTGGGATTGGAATAATCGCTAGTTGGCCGTGGCATATCTCCCGGGCGTTCTCGTGTTGTTTGCGGCCGCGGCTTCGGTCAGCGTTGCTGAGCCGATCCGTATCACGGTCGATCTGACCGACGCTCCGCGGAAATTTATGCGAGCGCAGATGATCATCCCGGTGCATCCTGGGCCGCTCACGCTTGTTTACGCAAAGTGGATCCCGGGTGAGCACGGACCTACGGGTCCGATTGAGAACTTTACCGGAATCACATTCACAGCAAACGGGCAGAGCCTTGCGTGGAGACGGGATGACGTAAATATGTTCGCGTTTCATCTCGTGGTTCCGGAAGGCGTGCAAACGAGTAGAGGCGAAGACGGATTTCCTTGCTACGGCGGCGCCGTCCGGTTTTTCGGCGGGCGCGTCCACCAGTCCAAACCTGGCGGTCTTGAGCTGGAATGAGTTCCTGCTCTATCCGGCAGGATCGGCGGCGTCGGCGGTTACGTTCGAAGCATCAGTCAAGCTGCCGGAGGGATGGAAATACGGCACCGCTTTGACCCAATATTCAGCCGAAGCAAACGTGATCCATTTCCGTCCTGTTTCACTCGAGATGCTGGTCGATTCGCCGCTCCTGGCCGGGCGCTTCTTTAAGGAGATAGCTCTAGCACCGGAAATCAAACCGAAGCATTTCGTCGATGTCGCGGCCGATGCGCCCGAAGATTTGAATATCAGCTCTGAAGAAATAGACGACTTCAGCAATCTGGTGAGGGAAACCGGCGACCTCTTTCGTTCGAGGCATTATGACAGCTATCACTTCCTATTAACGTTAAGTGACAGCGTGGCTCACTTCGGGCTCGAGCACCACGAATCGAGCGACGACCGGGTGGACGCGGGCACTTACCTGGATGATGACCTGATGCTGCTGGCAGGCGACCTGCTGCCGCATGAGTTTACGCATTCGTGGAACGGAAAATACCGGAGGCCGGCGGGACTGGTGACGCCGAATTACCAGGAACCAATGAAAGGCAATCTCCTTTGGGTTTACGAAGGATTGACGCAGTACCTGGGTAATGTCCTCGCCGTGAGAAGCGGCATCTGGACCGCTGATCAATACAAAGCGTACCTGGCATCTTCCGCAGCGGAGATGGATCACCGTCCCGGCCGCACCTGGCGCGACCTCGAGGATACGGCAGTTTCGTCTCAGATCTTGTATGAAAGCAGCACTCAATGGGACAATTGGCGCCGGTCGGCCGATTATTACCCTGAAGGTGAGCTGATCTGGCTTGAAGCAGACACGCTGATCCGCAAGCGATCGAAAAATCATCGTTCGCTGAACGACTTTTGCGCCCGCTTCTTTGGGCTGGGCGGAAACACGCAGCCGAAGGTCGTGCCTTACACGTTCGACGATCTGGTGAGCGCGCTTAAGAGCATTGAGCCGTACGACTGGGCCGCTTTCTTTAACGAGCGCATCACGTCGAAATCAGCCCACGCGCCATTGGAAGGTATCGCGCAGAGCGGCTACAGGATCGAATATGCCGATGCAACGAATGCATACATCCACGCCGAGGAGTCTTCCGAGCACGCATTGAACAGCTGGTACTCGCTTGGAGTGAGTGTAGGAGATAACGTCATCAGTGATGTTTTGGTCGACTCGCCTGCATATAAAGCGGGATTGGGTCCGGGCATGAAGCTGATTGCGGTGAACGGCCGGGCTTACGCCGATGAATTGCTGCGAAGGGCAACGCGCGAAGCCAAAGGGAATGGGCCGGCTGTGGAGCTGATAGTTGAAAATGCCGGGTTCTTCAAGGTGCTGAAGATCGAATACCACGAAGGTGTAAAGTATCCCCGGCTTGTGCGCGAGGAAAAAACGCCGGCATTGCTCGACGATATCCTGAAGCCGCTCGCGAAACATACGACTGTTGCATCGCTCGCGCAGTGAGGGTCAGGTGGTGGTCTTAATAGCGGCGGCGGCCGGTTTGGACGAGTTTTCGGCGCTGAACAGCACCCCACCGCCTTGCGGGCCGGCGGTTTCGGCCGATGGCAACGTGAAATAAAAACGAGAACCTTTGCCGGCCATCGATTCCACCCAGATATCGCCGCCGTGCTTTTCAATGATGCGCTTAGCGATGGCCAATCCCACGCCGGCGCCGCCTCGCGAGTCACGGTTTAACTGTTTGAAAATTCCAAAGATCTGAACGTGATACTTGGGATCGATTCCGATGCCATTGTCAGCGATGCAAAAACGCCGCATGCCGCCGTCCGGCTCCGCTGAGATCGTTATCTCGGGCGGAATATCATTGCAACGGTATTTGATGGCGTTGCCGACGAGATTCTGAAAGAGCTGGGTTAATTGCAAGCGGCTGCCGGTGACTGCGGGCAGACCGTCAAAAGAGATTTTGGCTTTCGTCTGCTCTACACTGGCGTGCAGATTTTTGAGAACGTCCGCCATGACTGCCTCGATCTCGACGGGCTCGAATTTATCTTGCTTGGAACTTGTAAGGCGGGAGTATTCGAGGACGCCGGTGATGAGGTCGCTCATGCGCTTCGATGCATCAGTGATGAAACCGAGATATTGCTCGCCATCCGGCGTCAAATTTGGTTGGCAACGGGTCTTCAGCAGGGAAGAGAACAGCAGGATGGTTCGCAGCGGCTCCTGCAAATCATGGCTGACGCCATAAGCGAAGGTTTCGAGATCCTCGTTCGACCGTTTCAAAGCGGAGTAATAGGTTTTCAGTTCTTTGGCCGCTGCGGAGAGCGCCGCGCCGAGTTCTCCGAGTTCGTCCTTGGAATCGACGGGAACTGAGACGTCGAAATCACCGGCGGCGAGGCGGCGCGCAGCGGCTTCCAAGCGAGCTAATGGAACAGTTATGCCGCGCGTGACGCCGAACCCGAGAGCGATAGAAATCAGCGGGGTCAGCAGTGCGGTAGCGATCAGGATGTTCTGTGCCCGATCTCGCGCGCGATCGATTTCACGAACCGAACGGGCGCGCTCTTGGCTGACCTCGGCAGCAACGGAATCCACCATGATTCGTACTTCATCGATAATGTCCTCGAACTGGTTGTCAATGCGCAGGCGGACTGCCATCCAGTCCGGAACTGCGGCGAGACGCCGTACAGCATCCAGCTGATCATCGACCGTATCGCCCAGCGCGCTGAGTGTTGCAGGCACGGGCGCGTCTGTGGCGCGAAAGGACTTGAAGGCCTGTCCAATGTCGTGCATCAATTCGTCGTGAGAAGAGTTGATAGCAGCGACGAACCGGGACTGATCTTCATCCCTGGACAGATCAGCCAGACGGCGACGCAACGCGCCAACATCGGCGCGCACACGATACACATTGAGCAACCTGTCATCCACGGCGGCCACTCGTTTGGTCAGCCGCATAATGGTGGCGAACTGCCAGCTGGTTACCGCTGCTCCGAGCGCGATTACCAGCGCGACGCTCCCGAACGCGCGTGTAAGTCGTAGACCGATGCTCACAAAGGTTCCTACTCGGTTCTATTGGAAAGGCCAGTAATTGAGCTGAGGGCGGACTGCATTCTTGCTGTTTCCTGAACCGCGCTGTCCGCGCGGGTCAAAATGTCGTGCACGCCGTGAGCATAGACCTGGGACACGCGGTCATATTCAACGCCCGCCAGCGACACGGGGCGGCGGATGGCGCCGTTTGCAATGGTGGGAATCAGCACGAACAGCCTGCTGCTCTTCAGCACTGCTGAGTTCGCGTAGACAGAGCGAAGCGTGGGGAGATAGCATGCCAGGATTGCGCGTTGCTTCTGTGCTTCCGGACCGGTCATGAACTTGACAAACTTTACCGCATCGGCGAAGTGGCGGGTAGATTTCGAAATGGCCAAGTAGCTGCCGCCAATCACGCTCGATGGCCGGCCCACATCTGAAGGAAGCGGTGCGACCGAAAAGCGGCCCTTAACCGCCGGTGCTTTGCGGGCAAGCGGGTACACATAAGCCCAATTGCGCAGAAATGCCGCGTTCCCGCTCTGCCAGACGTTGCGGGAATCCTCTTCAAGGTAGGCGCTAATGCCTGGCGGTGAAATCCTGCCTACCCAACTCGCGGCGCGCGCGAAAGCCTTGATGGCCGCCGGATTGGCGACATGTGTAGAATGCCCCTCGAGCAGGTTGCCGCCGCCCTGCGAGAATTGCCATTCGAGCGCGTTGCATGTGAGTCCCTCATAATCGGCGCCCTGCCATACGTAGCCCCAAAATTGCCGGCGCCCGGCAGCCCGTTCTCCGCGCTGGATCCGGGAGGCTTCGAGCTCAAGCTCCTTCCAGGTAGACGGTGGCCGGCTGAAGCCGTATTTGTGCAAGAGATCGGTGCGGTAATAGAGCATTCCATATTCGACCAGGAACGGCGCACCGACAACGCGGCTCCTGATAGTGGCATTCTCAACGATCTGCGGGACTTCATCAGCAAGTTCGCCTGTAATCACGCCTTGGAGATCGCTCAAATAATCAGCGAGAATGGGCGGCCAAGTGGTATCGATCTCGAGCACGTCCACTGCGCCGGGAGCGTGCTGCAGAATAGCGAGCGTCTGTTTCAGGCGATGCGATGCCGATTCGGACGCCGGCAGAACGTGAACCGAAATCCCTGTTTTCCTGGTGAAGGCGGCGATGAGTTGTGGATCAACTTTGGCGGCGGCGCCGCCGGACCATATCAAGACGGTGATGGACCGATCGGGCTCAACGCGCGGCGACGGTCCGAAACACGCGATCAGGATTACGAGCTGGGCTAGAATCGCGAACTGGCGAACGCGAACGAAAGCTTTCGCACTGACTGGAGGCCGACTGCTCAGCGCTCCTGAGTATTCCACTAGGCAATACTAACTCAGCAGACTGCATAACCGGAACCACCGGCGGTACCAGAGAGGCCTTCGAAGAATTTTGATGGCGGAGCTTGTGCCTGTAGGCCCAATCCGACGGATGATTCCTATACGCGCGCCGCGCTTGCGGGCTGAGAGAAGCGCAGAGCTGTGTGTGTTTCGGAGAACCTTGCGACTTTGGTGTCCTTCAGGCCTGCGGAACGGCCGGCGCTGATGACGTCGCTTTCCCGTATTTCGGTCACACCTTTGGGATAAACTACCCAGATCACGCCGCGCGGTTTGAGCTGTGAGATCGCCTTCAGAAGCTTACTGAGGTCGGAGCTTTTCGAGGCCCGGCAGGAAGACGATATCCGATTTGCCTGCTGCGGGCGTGCCGATCTCTTTGAGGAAAGCCCGATCGAACTCTCCGTCTATGGCGATCTCCATTCCGGCTTTGATTCCAAGTTTGTCGCGAAGAGAGGGTGGATGGAGAATCTTGTCCGCCCATTTCGTGGCGTAAGCACCCAGTTCAAGAGCATAGGGTCCGCCCGAGTGTTGCAAATTCAGCCGACGGTCTTCGGATGAAACGGCGGTCAGCTCGTTTAATAAGATCTTCAGCTTCTGACCGTCACCGCGAAAGAGCACGAAATCAGTCTCGAGGTAGGCTTTCCCACAGAACGTCTTTCGCCCTTGCCGAAGGCGGCATTCAAGTTCTCGCCCCATGTGCGATGAACCTCCAGGCGTCGAAAATTCAGGCGAGCCGGGTTTTCACCAGTTCGCTGAGAGCCTTGCCGTCCACGCGTTTCCCGGCGAGGCGTGCTTGAGCGGCTTTCATTACTACGCCCATCTGTTTTGCGGAGGTGGCGCCGGTCTCCGCAATGGCGGCGCTGACCGCCTCATTGATCTCGGCTTCTGAAGGCGCCGAAGGCAGATAGCCTTCGAGAATTACGATCTCGGCCTCCTCTTTCGCGGCCAACTCTTCGCGCCCGCCTTTGCGAAAAAGGTCTGCCGACTCGCGCCGCTGTTTGAGCAGCGTGTTCATGATCTGCATTTCCGCATTCGCGTCGAGCGGCTTCATGGAGTCAATCTCGTGCTTTTTCAACGCCGACTTCGCCATGCGGAGCGCCCCCAGCCGGCTCTCGTCCTTTGCTTTCATGGCTTCCACCATGTCTTTTTGCACTCTGTCGAGAAGGGGCACTGATCCTCATTGTACGAACTAGAAATCGTGTTTCAATCTCGTTTTTGCCCACGTACTTGCGGTAACCGGCCGCAAGAGCGCCGCGTCACACCCGCTGTTATACTTAGGTGTTTTTGGGGTCTTCACGTTTGCTCAAGTCTCGACTGGTCTCTCTTTTCCTGCTGTTTTCCTTTTCACTTTTGGCACAGACACCCGCTTGGGTGAACGGGCAAGCGGCGCGCGCCGTCATCGGACAGAATGGCTTTGCATTAGGATCTCTTGGTGCGCCGAATCAGTCGACGCTCGGAACTGCCGGGGGAGTGGCGTTTGCAAATGGAACCCTCTGGGTCTCCGATGCGACCACCATGTGCGGACTCAATCCGAACAACGGGCTCGGTCTCCAACCCGGATTAAATGGCCAATCCGGATGTTACGTACAGGACAACCGAGTCCTGGGTTTCCCCACCTCCGCCATTCCACCTCTCAACGCAGATCTCACTACTTACAACAGCCAGTCTTGTGTTCTCTGCGGCTTTCCGGCAAACGTTGTATTGGGCCAGCCTAACTTCACTAGTTTTCAACCCGGCACCTCACAAGCAGCATCGACGACCGGCAGCATGCAAGTGCCGACCGCCGTCGCAACCGATGGTACGCGGCTGGCAGTCGCCGACACCAGTAACAATCGCGTGCTTTTGTGGAATTCGGTTCCGACTTCAAACAATGCGCCAGCGGATATCGTGTTGGGCCAAACATCATTCACGGCCAATTACCCGAACGAGACTCAGCCCAGCAAAACCAGCAACACTGCTAGCAGTCCGCCGACCGCAGCTTCTCTACGCGCGCCTACTGGCGTATGGATAAACCCAGACGGGCACGTTTTCGTAGCGGATTCCCAGAATTATCGCGTCCTCATCTGGAACAGTTTTCCGACCAGCAACAATCAGCCTGCGGACGTTGTTCTCGGCCAGACGAATTTCGCGACCGGCACACAAAACGCTTGCAATCCGACCACAGTGAATCAAAACTATGTCGCGACCGCCAGCGAACTGTGTAATCCAGCTTCGGTCACTTCCGATGGCCGGCGCGTGTACGTCGCCGATCTCGGATTCAATCGCGTGCTGATCTGGAACAGCATTCCAACCAGCAACGGACAACCGGCGGATGTGGTAGTCGGGCAGCCGGATATGACGAGCACCGGGGCCAACAACATCAGCAATAACTTTTGCCCGAACGGCTACGCTCCGGTGAACTTCATCAACAGCACGACGTCAACCGGGGCGATTGTGTCGATTGCCACAGGCGGGCAATGTAACACGAATCTCAACTTTCCCACCTTCGCTCTGGCGGACGCAGCCTCAAATCAGCTTTTCGTGGCCGATGGCGGCGACGGCCGGGTCATGATTTTCAGTCCGATTCCGACAACGAACGGAGCGGCAGCAACGGCCGTTCTGGGCCAGCCGAATTTCACTACCGAGGTAAATAGCAGCCAATCGGCGTCAGTGGCCAGTACACAGATCGATAACACCGCGGCGGTGGATGTTTTTCCGACACCGACCTCTGTAGCGTACGATCCCGTTCTGCAAAACCTTTTTATTGCGGACCCGACGAATAACCGCATCCTGGTATTCACGCCTGGCCAGACCCAATTACCCGGGAACTCGATCCTGAACTGGGCGAGCGGGATTATCCGGCAGGAGGGTGTGGTCACCATAGGGCCGGCCGTGGTGGGCGGGAAGCCGGTTCAAAATGACGTCATCACGGTGACGATCGCCGGAACGAATTACACCTACACGATTCAGAAAAACGATACGTTCGATGCAATCGCACAAGGTCTGGTGAAGGCTATCAATTCGAGCAATTCGGGGGCAGGTGATCCCAACGCTATAGCGACTTTCTCCGGAATCGGGAGTGGATCTCTGTACCTCAGCTCGAAAGGCGTCAACCTGCCTTTTGATTCCATTTCGCTTGCCGCGAGCAGTTCCAATACGAGCAATGAACTTACAAGCACGTCCGGCAACTACCTCAGTTCGGGAACGGCGGCGACAGGCTCGCCTGGGATGCTGGTGGAGATCAACGGCACGAATCTGTCCGACGCATCGCCTTCGAATCCTGCCATGGCGCCCATGACGGGGAGCATTCCGACGTCGTTGGGAGGGGCGCAGGTTTACTTC
The DNA here is from genome assembly GCA_963846185.1 of uncultured Acidobacteriaceae bacterium. GTDB lineage: Bacteria > Acidobacteriota > Terriglobia > Bryobacterales > Bryobacteraceae > Bog-105. The sequence continues at coordinate 121,676 of CAWJVA010000019.1, forward strand.
AACGGATCGGCCGCGCCTGTCTACCAGGCTGCGTCGAACCAGATAATCAGCCAGGTGCCATACGCGATCTACCTGAATACCACGCTCAGCGCTTCCGTTTACGTGCGGACTGTTCATAGCGACGGGAGCATCACTGTTACGAATGCCACTCCACTCTATATCGCGCCGGCAAATCCAGGCATCTTCAGTGCGCCGAGCACGCCGAATCAGCCCGACCATGGCCTGCAATGAACGCTTTCCACCAACCCGGAAACCCGACAGCGGTGGTCTCGGTAGACGGAACCATCAAGGCCGGCGACACAGCGACGATTACGATTGCGGGCAAAGCGTATAACTACACGGTTCAGAGCAGCGACACCACTTATTCAGTTGCGACCGCGCTTGTCAATCAGATCAACAGCGCGCCCGATCCGAATGTGACGGCATCGTTGGGCGGCGCTTTTTCGCGCGTGGTTCTGACGGCTATCCAAAGCGGTGCTGCGGGCACCGGAATTTCCGTCGCCGGCAGTTCGAATTCGGGTTCCAGCATCGTCATGACAGCTTATACCGGGTCCACCTGCTGCAATGTGACGCCGAATTCGCCGATTTCGCCTTCTAACCCGGCCGCTCCCGGTGAATTGATCACCATCTCTACAGCGGGGCTGGGGCTGCTGATGACTCCTGGCGGCTCAAACACGATCACGCCTGCAACGGGGCAGCCGTATCCTGCAAACCAGCCGAACGTGGTGCAGAATAATGCGACCGTCAGCGCGATCATGGGCGGCTCCACGGCTGAAGTGATCAATGCCGGCCTGCCTGCGGGATCCTACGGGATCTATCAAGTGCAGCTGATCGTTCCAAGCAATCTGGGGTCGAATTCTGCAACAACGCTCGATATCGCGCAGAACGCATTCGTGAGCAATACCGTTACGCTGGCGGTAGGCAACGCGAGCCCGGTAGCGCCGTCCATTTCTTCGGCGACGCCTAATCCGATCACAATCAGCATCGACACACCATCCAACGGCCAGACAGTCTCCGGCACTATCCCGGTCGCCGGGTGGGCCGCTGACGTAAACAACGCAATTTCCAGCCTAGCTGTGTCAGTTGACGGCGCTTTCGTGGATTCCGCAACGTATGGAGGGCCTCGCTCCGACGTGTGTGCGATTATCACGACCGCCGTCGGATGCCCGAACGTGGGATTTAATTCGGTGCTGGACACTACGCAGCTCGCCGATGGGACCCACACTGTTGCGGTTACAGTTACCGACTCAGCGGGCACTCAGTTCACGCAGTCCAGTTCGTTTATAACGTCTAACTACAGCGGCTCGAATCCGACTGTCATTTCCATCGATGCGCCGGGATCGCAAAGCGGGCCGTTCCAAGGCTTGGCACAGTTCTCTGGTTGGGCACTCAACTCCAATTCGCCTATCGCCTCCAATGGTGTGGCCGTTTATATCGACGGGCAGATCCAGCCAGGCAACGCGACGTATGGAATCTATCGTCCGGACGTTTGCGCGGTTTACCCGAACGCGCCCGGATGCCCGGCGGTCGGCTGGTCTTATGTGGCCGACACCATGACGCTGTCAAATGGTAAGCACACCTTTGCTGTGAAGGTGGCCGCGGCGAATGGCCAATACGCTTTGCAGGCCCACTCTTTCACTGTTGCGAACGGGACAACCGACGCGAACCCGATCACGGTCAGCATTGACGCGCCGAATGCGCAAGGCGCATCAGTAAGCGGGACGGCGCTGTTTGGGGGCTGGGCGGTCGACAGCGAATCGTCTGTATTCAGTGTCGCAATCAGCGTCGACGGCGTTTCATACGGTAACGCGGAGTACGGGACGACGCGTACTGACGTGTGCGCAGTTTACCAGAACGCGCCGGGATGCCCGAATGTGGGGTGGAACATTTCCATCGATACAACGCTGTTGGGTGATGGGCAGCACGTACTCGCTGTTACTGTGCTCCCGGCGAGCGGCAACGGAGTGACCGTCACTCGCCAGTTTACGGTCGCAAATTTCGGCGCCCAGCAAACGACTGTTAGCGTTGACACACCTGGATCGCCATCCACCGTTCTAACCGGTCTCGCTCATATCGGCGGGTGGGCTGTCAATAACGGATCGTCAATCTCCACGGTTGAAGTAACTGTCGATGGCGTGCCGAAAGGCTTCGCAATTTATGGCGGTACACGAAGCGACGTCTGTGGCGTCCTGGGGAATTTGCCGGGTTGTCCGAATGTCGGCTGGGATTTCAATTTGGATACGACCATGCTGACCAATGGCAGCCATTTGATGGAAATAACAGCCGCGGGGGCGAACGGACAGCGTGCAAGCAAAGCTGCGATGTTCATGGTCTCGAACAGCGCGCCAACGGGTCCGACAACAGTGACCATTACTCAACCGAACTCTAGCAACAACCCGTTCCAAGGTGTCGCGCGATTTGCGGGTACCGCGACCAGCACGAGTGCCCAGATAACCGGAGTATCAGTCAGCATTGACGGCGTGCCTTACGGGGCAGCGTCACCGGTTAATGGCTCCTTTGTAAACGGTTGGACGTTCCTATTTAATACTTCTCAAGTGCCCGACGGAGGGCACAGCCTCGGCGCGACAGCTTTGGCGGCGGACGGAACGTTCGCGATCGCAACCGCGAATTTCCAGGTTGCGAACTGGTCGTCACCGGATCCGACACTCGTTGATATCGACGTACCAAACTCCAGTTCCGGGCCGCTTGCGGGCATGGTCGCGATCGGCGGGTGGGTAGTCGATCAGAATGCGGCCATTTCGTCGGTTTCCATTTCAGTGGACGGTATACCTGCCGGTTATGCCTCTTATGGCAGTAATCGGGGCGACGTGTGCGCTGTCTATACAAACGCTCCGGGCTGCCCAAATGTTGGATGGAATGGCGTGCTCGACACAGCCGCCTTCCCGAATGGCACTCATACCCTGGCTATCACCGGTACGACGGTGAACGGACAAAGCTCCACGCAGACGACCACATTCACAAGCTCTAATTAGGGCAATGGGGGACGTGTGATGAGAGCACGTCCCCCACGCCCTCTGCTAACCTGAAGGTTCCATTGTTCCAGCTTGCGGCCCGAGCTGTCGCTGGATCGTCCACATTCCCGCATGTACATAAAGAAGCAACGTTTACTCACACCCGGTCCTACCCCGCTTTTGCCCGCAGCTCTGCATGCCATGATGGGGTCCGACATCCATCACCGCACGGAGGATTTCCGCACTCTTTACAAGCAGGTGCTGGCCGATCTCCGGCACGTGCTCGGTACGTCGAATGACGTGCTCGTGGTGGTGGCATCCGGTTCGGGCGCGCTCGAAGCCGCCACGCAGAATTTTTTCTCGCCTGGCGATGAAGTGCTCGTCTGTTCAGCGGGCAAGTTCGGCGAGCGATGGGAAGAAATCATGAAGGCCTGGGGCATGAAGGCGACCGTGCTGAAGGCAAAGTATGGCGATGCCGTACAGCCGGAAGCGGTGAAGCAGGCTCTCGCGGAAAATCCGCGGATCAAGGGAGTATTCGTTCAGGCTTCGGAGACCTCGACGGGCGCTCAGCACGATGTCAAGACTATGGGCCTGGCGGTGAAGGAAACGGGCGCTATTTTTGTCGTAGATGCGATTACGGGCATCGGAACCATGCCGCTCGATATCGATGGCTGGGGCCTCGATATCGTCATCGGGGGATCGCAGAAAGCGTTCATGATTCCACCCGGCCTGGCGTTCCTGTCGATCAGCCCGAAGGCATGGGCGGCGGCAGATTCGGCCAAGGCACCCCGTTTTTACTTCGACCTCAAGAAAGAGAAGAAGAACGCGGTAAACGGCGAATCCGCGTGGACACCGAATACGGCCTTGCTGCTGGCGTTTGCGGAAGCCCTGAAGTACATCAAGGGCATTGGAATGGACAAGCTCGTCGAGAACGCACAGCTGCTCGCACGAGCGACGCGGGAGGCGGTGCAGGCGCTAGGGCTCCAGCTTTTCTCGAGCGCGCCAGGCTCGTCAGTTACCGCGGTGCGGCCGCCGGCGGGAATGGATTCCGGAGTCATCATCAAGGAATTTCGGAACCGCTTCAACGCGATCATTACGAATGGACAGGGATCGATGAAGGGCGAGATCTTTCGTCTGGCGCACCTCGGCTACTTCGACTTTCACGATCTGTTCGCGGTAATCGCGGAGCTCGAGATCATTCTGGCAGCCAACGGATATCCGGTGCGCTTTGGCGCCGGCGTGACGGCGGTTCAGAACGTTTACGTGGATGTAGCGCTGCCGAAGCCGGAACTCGCACTGAGCTGAAAAAATAATGAAGATCGTTGTTGCTGAGCCGCTCGCGCCCGCGGCTGTGGAACTTCTGCGTGCGCAAAAAGACTGGGAAGTGGTGGTCGCCGATCCCAAGACTTACCAGCAACACCTGCACGACTGCGAAGCGCTTAGTTGTGCGGAGCGCTGTCAAGGTCGACAAAGATGTATTGGCTGCCGCGCCGAGATTAAGAGTGATCGGGCGCGCGGGTGTCGGCGTAGATAACGTAGATCTGCCGGCGGCAACTGAGGCGGGTGTGCTGGTAATGAACACGCCGGGTGGTAACGCCGTTTCGGTAGCCGAGCATACTCTCGCATTGATGCTCTCGATGGCGAGGGCAGTGCCACAGGCGAGCAGTTCGACGAAAGCCGGCAAATGGGAAAAGAAGAAGTTTCTTGGCAATGAGCTCCGCGGCAAGACACTAGGCATCGTTGGGCTGGGAAGCATCGGCCGCGAAGTTGTGAAGAGAGCGCGTCCGTTTGAGATGCGGATCGTGGGGCATGATCCGTATATCAGCTCGCAAGCCGCCCGCGATCTCGGCATCGAGCTGGTGAGTCTTCCTGAGCTGTACCGCGCAGAGCGACTACATTACGCTGCATGTTGCTCTGACTCCGGAAACCGACCACATGCTGAACGCCGAGGCCTTCCAGCAGATGAGGCCCGGTGTTCGCATCGTGAATTGCGCCCGCGGCGAGCTTATTGATGCTGTCGCTTTGCACGCGGCGGTTGAGCGAGGGCATGTGGCTGGAGCGGCGCTTGATGTCTTCGAAATCGAGCCGCCCCAGGACAGCCCGGTGCTGAAACTGGAGAACGTTGTGGCAACGCCACACATAGCGGGATCGACCGAGGAGGCTCAGGAGATCGTCGGCATCCGGATCGTCGAACAGATGATTGAGTATCTGACCAGCGGGGTTGCTTTAAACGCTGTCAACATGCCGGCGCTGACGGCCGAACAGTACCGGGCGCTCGGTCCTTACGTGAACCTAGCGGAAAAGCTCGGACTCTTTCTCAGCCACATCGCTCCAGGAAATGCTCATACAATACGGCTGGTCTACTTCGGCCGGCTGGCGGATCAGAATACACAACTGCTGCGCAATGCAGGTCTCGCTGGTGTGCTGACTCGCTCGCTTGAATACCGGGCAAACGTGGTGAATGCGATGCAGATTGCGACGCAGCGCGGGTTCCGTGTCATCGAGCAACTCGAGCCAGGGCAGGCCCATATGGATTCGATCCGGATGGAAGTAGAGTCGGAGGCGGGAACCTTCTCGGCGGTGGGCGCTGTCGTGCTCGAGAAGCCGCGCTTGCTGCAGGTCGAAGGCATCTCGTGCGAGGCGACGCTGGATGGCAACCTGATGTACTCAAAAAACGAGGATGTGCCCGGTGTGATCGGGTTCCTGGGCACAGTTCTAGGACGGAACGGGATCAATATCGCGAGCTTTGCCCTGGGCCGCCAGGAAGAATCGCAGCGCAATCACGACGGAGGGGCTCCACTTACGGCGATCTCCATCATCGAGACGGACCAACTGGTACCGGATTCGGTGATTACGCAGCTTTTCGAGAATCCGGCCGTGAAATACGTCCGGCGCGTGCCGCTTGGCTAATTCCAAAACCGGTTATACCGGGGTGCGGCGGCCTCGTACGAAGTGCAGGATCAGGAAAATGATCGCGATCACCAGCAGCAAGTGAACGATTCCACCCGCAACATGTGCAGCCAGCCATAAGATGAGCCAGGCAACAATAAAAACGAAAAAGAAGATCAGGAGAATAAAGTCTCTGAGCATGGCGTCTCGTCGAGATCGTTGAACGATCCAGCGATACTCTAATGACGCTCACTTCAGCGCCAGGTGTTTCGGATGTTCTGTCTGTGGCGGGTTTAAACCCGTGCATTCTCTTCGACAATGCTGTTGGTGATCCAGCCGATGACAGGCTCCTTCTCGGTACCGTTCGTGGTCACGAAAACATCCTGCGGAAAGGTAAGAGCATCCATCGCGGTCTTCGCGTCTGCCAGAGTCGCAGTCGCCCTGACGACCGCGAAACTTTTCTCAAGGGCCGCTTTGAGGTCCGGAACAGCGAGCATCTCGGCGAGCGTTAGGGTGTTGAGTGCGACGGGAGAGTTGCTGGACGCTTTCACCACCAGGAATCTGTCGATAGTGCTGCGATGGACCACATAGAGCGGCCAATCGTCTTTACTCAGCACGGGCAAGCGGTCACCTTTCTTTGAGGTCTCGAGCTTCTGGACCGCCTGCACCAGGTTTACTTCGTTAGCGGGCCCGCGTACAAAGAACATCTTTTCCAGCGGAATCATCACGTCCTGGACCGGTTTGGAGCGCAGCTTTTCTTCGGGCGTGAGCTGACGGGCTATGGCGGTTACGCTCCGGGTGGCGGCCTCCATATTCTCCTTCGAGAAATAATAGGCAAGCACCGTGCCCACCCAGGTCCCGATAACCGGAAGCACCATCGAGAGGATGGTCTGGGCGGTTGTGGTTTCGCTTTTGCTGACGATTGCCACCGCGCCGAGAATGACGGCTCCGATGATCGAAACAACGGTAATTCCCCCAGCGAGCCAGTGACGAAAACTGCCTTCGATTGCTGGATCGGGCGCGGGGTCAAGCATCGGCCTATTCTTCTCGATCAAGCGGGCCATTATATCTTCCCCAACCTCCTCCGCCCGGAGTTTCGATGCGGACGATGTCGCCTGCGTTCACCTGAAAATTGCATTTACCCGGCACGGTCTGCACTTCCCCATTCGCGCGCAGGATGGAGTTGCTCCCACAGGCTCCTTGGCTGCCTCCATTCAGCCCGTAGGGGCCGAAGACTCGCCGATCACTGAGAATCGTGACACGCGCGGGCGCAAGCAGCTCGATTTCCCGAATCAGGCCATCACCGCCGCGATATCGCCCCTTACCGCCCGAATCGCGCCGGAAGGCATACCGGCGCACCCGGAAGGGATAGGCATATTCGAGCGCCTCGACTGGCGTGTTCAGCGAATTGGTCATATGTGTGTGCACTCCCGAGACGCCATTACCAACGGGCCGGCGCTCCCGAGCCGCCGGCGATGGTCTCGTAATAGGCATAAGCCTGCCCCCTGCGGGGATCGATTCCGCCGATCGTCAAATTGCTCATGGTGCCCGAGCTGGCAGCAGGAATCCGGTCTGGAAGGATCTGTGCGAAGGCACGCAGCAGCACGTCCACTATGCGCTGCGATGTTTCGACATTGCCGCCCGCGACTGCCGCTGGAGGTCGCGCGTCGACTACGGAGCCGGGTCGCGTAACAACGGATACGGGGCGCATGAGACCTGCGGTTGCGGCGGCCTCGTCAGGCAGCAGGCAGCGAAGCACATAGAAGGCGGCGGAATACGTAATGGCGAACACCGCGTTCAAGCTGCCGTCCACCTGGTCATCTGCCGTGAACTCGAGCGTTAAGGTACGCTCCCGTGGCCGCGTGAGGACGCGAACTGCAATTGAGATCGGACGGTCCGTTATGCCGTCGCTATCCAGGAAGTCCTCTGCGCAAAACTCGCCTTCGGGTAGGCTAGCGAGAAAACTCACGCATCATCTCCTCTGAGTGATCCATGAGAAGTCTGGCGTTTCGCGAGGTTCGCGAGGCCGTATTTCTCAACCAGTTCGGCGATGCGGCGTCCGCCGACACGGCAAGCGCCGATTTGCGCTGTGAGATCGCCTTCGCGCTCGCGCGGCGTGCGCACGTTGTTGAGGATGAGGCGGAACACGCGTCGTTCAGAACGCCGCCGGAGATGAGCTTCACGGGCGGAATCCGGATGCCCTCCTGCCAGATTTCGTGGCACAGGCCCATCGATCCAGGGTAAGTACCTCCAACATCGGCATGATGAGCGCGGTTTGCCACGTAGAAGCCGGCGCTGGACTATCGGGAACAAACACCGGCATGACGAGCGTGATGTCCGGCAAGTGGGTGCCGCCGTCGTAAGGATCATTCAAAATAACGACATCGTCGCGATCAAGCGTCAAGCGGTCAAGAGCGGCGCGAACCGACATGGGCATCGAGCCGAGATGTACCGGCATGTCGTTGCCCATAGCGATGATGTCCCCGAAGGCGTCGAAAACAGCACTTGAATAGTCGCGCCTCTCTTTGATGTTGGGTGAAAAGGCGGTGCGGCGCAGAGCGGCGCCCATTTCCTCTGCAATCGAATGGAAAGCATCCTTGAAAACAGCGAACTCGATCGGGTCGTATTCTAGCGTCACGGTGCAACCTCGATAACTAGATTCGACTGATCGTCGACTGTAAATCGTGCGCCGGGCGGAACGAAGGTGGTCGCGCTGTATTCAACAACGATTGCCGGTCCCGCGAAGCAGTCGCCCGGCTGGAGTCTTTGCCGGTCGTAGATGAATGTGTTCCGCCACTCGCCGTCGCAAAAAACCGGCTTGGTTTTGAGTAGCGCCGATCCGCCATTGCTCCCGTCGCTGCCAAAAGCTGCGACCGGCGTTTGCTCAGTAGGCGCCGCGAAGCGAACGCGAACGTTCACCACCTCCACCGCCCTTGCGCGGTCGGCATAGCCGTAGCGCTGTTCGTGAAGCTGATGAAACTGTTCAACAAAACGATCGTTCCAATCCACCGTCAGCTCGTATCCCTGACCGGCATAGCGCAGATCTAACGAGCGGGTGGTGATTCCGGTCAGGCCCTCGGCTTGCGTTTCGCGCGCCGCGAGCATTTCCAGTTCGTCGAAGTGGGCAAGAAGCCGTGGTTCGCCGGGCTGAGTCATCACGGTTCGTGAAAAATCACGCACGACATCCGAAACCAGGATTCCGTAAGCGGACAATGCGCCCGGCGAGTACGGCACCAACACCTTCGGAATGCGTAAGGCGCGGGCGAGGGCGCAGGCATGTAGCGGCCCGGCGCCGCCGAAGCTCACCAGCACAAAATCGCGCGGGTCGTGGCCTTGTTCGATCGAGATGCGCCGCAGCGCCTTTTCCATACGCGAGTTTGCAACCTTGATAATGCCTTCCGCAAAGATCTCGACATTCGGCAGATTGCGTTTCGAGGCATCCAGTACGTCGCGCGCGCGGCGTTCGTTCAGTTGTATGCTGCCACGGAGGAAGAAATCGCGATCAAGGCGGCCCAGTACAAGGTTCGCGTCCGTTACTGTCGGATGTGAGCCGCGGCCATAGCAGACCGGCCCTGGATCCGCACCCGCGGACTCGGGACCGACGCGCAGTGCCCCTGCAGCATCGAAGCTTGCGATGGACCCGCCACCCGCGCCGACGGTATGAATATCAAGCATGGGCACTGCCACCGGCATGCCAAGCACCCGCGATTCCTTGCTGAGTTTCGGTCCACTTTGACCGTCGATGAGCGCGACGTCGGTCGAGGTGCCGCCCATATCGAAGGTCAGGATGTGTTGGATACCTGCTGCCTTCGCGACGGCCATAGCGCCCACAACTCCGCCAGCGGGACCGGACAGTATAGTACGCACGGGTTCTCTACCAGCAAAGGCGGCCGGCAGGATGCCGCCAGACGATTGCATGACGTGGAGTGTGGAGTTGCGAGCGCGCAAGCCGGCCTCCAGTTGTTCGAGATAGCGCTGCATCTTTGGCGCGAGATAAGCATTGATCAGCACTGTTGATCCGCGCTCGTATTCGCGAAATTCGGGAAGTATTTCGTGCGAGACCGATACTGGCAGGCCGGTTTCGCGTAAAACCGCTGAAGCGGCGCGCTCATTTTCGGGATTCACAAAGGAGAAGAGCAGGGAAACGGCGATCGCTTCGGGCTGCGCTGCCTGCACCCTCTCGACCAGCTCCCGCAGGCTACCGTCTGAAGGTTTACGCAAGATGGATCCGTCGCACGCCGTTCGTTCATCCAGTCCGAAGCAGAGCTCGGCGGGAGCGAGCGGCGGTTCCTTTTCGAACAGCAGATCAAAAAGCTTTGGACGCGCTTGCCGCCCAATGGCAATCGTGTCCTCGAAGCCCGCCGTTGTGATGAAGGCCACGCGCGCGCCTTTGCGCTCGAGAAGCGCATTTGTGCCAACGGTTGTCCCGTGGCGCACATGCGCCGGAAGATCACCCGCCGCCTCGGTGATGGCGCGCAATACCGCTTGTCCCGGATCATGGGGCGTCGAGGGCAGCTTCAAAACCCGGAGCGCGCCTTGGGCCACGTAGACGCAGTCTGTAAACGTGCCACCGGTGTCAATGGCGATACGCATCTCTGACAAATGCCTATCCTAGCTTTGAGGGAATCCAATCACGTGATCAGCCAGACCGATCCGGCATCGGCTCCGCGGCTGCGCTGGAGCAGCACCACGAGCGCACAGCGCCGGACGTTGCTCGCGGCCGGGCTGGGCTGGATGCTGGACGCGTTCGACGTAATGCTCTACTCCATTGTGCTGGCGACCCTCATGCGCGAACTCGGGATGAGCAAAGGGACTGCCGGCCTTCTGAATACGCTGACTTTGATTGCATCCGCGATCGGGAGCTTCGTATTTGGGCTGCTCGCGGACCGGTTTGGCCGACGCAGGATGCTCAGCAGTAGCATCTTGCTGTACTCGCTGTTCACCTTTGCCTGCGGCTTTTCGACGAGCATCACCATGCTTGCGGTGTTTCGATTTCTGCTCGGGTTGGGCATGGGCGGGGAATGGAATTCCGGGGCCGCTCTGGTCGCTGAGACGTGGCCGTCTGCCTGGCGGGGGCGCGCCTTGGGTATTGTGCAGAGCGCTTGGGCGATCGGATACGCGCTGGCGGCCATCGTGGCCGGTGTGGTGCTCTCGCACGCAAGCTGGAGATGGGTTTTCTTTGTGGGCGTTTTGCCGGCATTCGTGACGCTCTGGATCCAGCATGATGTGCCTGAGCCGGTAGTCTGGGAGCGGCATATAGCGTCTGGCGGCGCCACTCGCGCTGAGAAGCGCACCTTATGGAGGAGCGCAAGCGGCCGCCTGGCCGCACTTTTCGCGATGAATACATTCGGCATGTTCGCGTGGTGGGGCTTGTTTACCTGGATTCCGGCATATCTCGTGCTGCCCGCAGCGAAAGGAGGCCGCGACTTCGGGATGGCGGGCTCGACCGCTTTCCTGATGATGCTCAATTTGTGCGGCATGCTGCCCGGATACCTGCTGTTCGGGGTGTTCGCGGATAAGTTCGGACGAAAAGCAACGATTATCGTTTACCTTGCGCTCGCGGCGATATCGGTACCGGCATTTGCGTTCGCTCGTGATCCAGCTCTCCTGGTCATAGCAGCGACCGTCACCGCTTTCTTCGGTACCGGATTCTTTACAGGATCGGGCATTCTCGGCAGTGAGTTATTTCCCACGCCCATTCGCGCGACAGCGCTGGGAATTTCTTACAACGCGGCGCGGGGAATGAGCGCGATGGCCCCTGCAGTGATCGGCAAGCTAGCGGAATCGCGCGGGCTTTCCGGGGCGTTTGCCCTGTCGGCGGTGGCGTTTGCGCTGGCAGCTATCAGTGCTGTCTTTGTTCCGGAGACGCGCGGCACGGAAATGAGCTGAACGCTGCCGGTTTCAAGCTCGATAGAAGATAGATGTCAGATAGCGAATGCACGTCTTCATCCATGCCTTACGCCTGGTCCGGAAAACGCCGGCGCTCAGCCTGCTTGTCGTATTGATCCTCGCGATTGGGATCGGCGTGAATACCGCAGTCTTTACCCTGATCAATGCGGCTCTGCTAAGGCCCTTACCCTACCGCGATCCGTCGTCCCTGGTGTCCGTCTCTACGCTCGACCGCAGCGATGGCGCGACAAACGGATGTCTTTCTTATCCGCACTTCCGGTTGCTGGCGGGTGAGGCACACTCATTTTCCGGCATCGCGGCGTTTACCAACGAGACGTTTAGTGTTTCGACTGGCGGTGAAGTGAACGAATCGCCGGCGGCCCGGGTGTCATGGAACTTTTTCGATCTGCTGGGCGTGAAACCCATTATCGGCCGGACGTTCGCGGCCGGTGAAAGCGATGCCGGAGCAAAGCCCGTCGCCATCATCAGCGCCGAGTTCTGGCGGCGGCATTTCAATCGCAGTCCGAATGTGGTGGGCGAGTCAATAGCGCTCGATTCGAAGCCTTACACGATCATTGGTGTGTTGCCTGCCGCATTCCAATTTGGGCTGCTGGGTAGCAACATCGAGGTGTGGGTTCCGCGTTATGACGAGTTGAATTTAGCATCTGCGCAGCAGATTCAGGGCGGAACGTGTTACCTCGACGGGGTTGCGCGTCTTGCTCCCGGCATCTCTCTGGCGCGGGCGCGCGCCGAGATGAAGATTCTGGATCAGCGCTACATCCGCGACTTCTCCAAGATGGGGGATGCCGACCCGAACCGGCCTCTCGATTTGCAGCCGCTCAAAACCAGGTTGATCGGCAATTTCCGTTCGATGTTTCTCATGCTCGCAGTGGCCGTTGTACTCGTCGTGTTGATCGCATGTGCGAACGCCGCCGGGCTGCTCTTGACACACGGCTTGAGGCGCCGCAGAGAAGTGGCGATCCGAATGGCGCTCGGCGCCGCCCGGCGGCAGCTGATGATGCAGTTCTTATGGAGAGTTTGATGCTTGCTCTCCTGGGCGGCATCGCGGGCGTCCTGCTCAGCCTTGCCGCGACGCACGCGGCGGTGCGAATGGCGGGCGAGAATTTGCCTCGTATGAGCGAGGCGCCTCAGGGCGTGGATTTAAGCATGCTCGCGTTCGCGTTTGTGTTATCGGTCGGCACAGGAATCGCATGCGGTGCTAGCGCCGGCGCTGCAGTTTTCGAATATCAACGTCAGTGCAAGCCTGCGCGAAGAGGGCAGAGGAACGGCGGGCGCCCGCAGCCGGAATCTGCTGCGCAATGGGCTCGTTGCCGGACAGATTGCGGTCTCGCTCATTCTGCTGGTTGGGGCCGGCTTGTTGGTTCGCAGCTTCGTTATGCTCGAAACACAGCCGCCAGGCTTCAATCCGCATGGCGTACTGAGCATGAACCTGGTCTTGCCTCCTTCCAGATACACGAAACCCGATCAGATGACCCGTTTCTTCGATCAGCTGGTGGAGCGCGTGGAAGCCATGCAAGGCATGAAAGCGGCTGCAGTTTCGTCAGCGTTGCCGCTGAACATCGCGAGATTGACTCCGATGCTGGTCGAGCGGCAACCGCCTGTGCCGTTGCCTGAGCGGCCGATCATCATTATCCAGACGTTCACTTCCTCTTATCTGCGCGTCATGCAGATCCCGCTCAAAGAGGGCCGCTTCTTCGACCAGTTTGATCGGGCGGACAGTCAGCCTGTCGCGCTTGTGAACGAAAGCTTCGCGAAGAAGTTCTTCCCTGGCCAGACCGCGCTCGGCAAACACATATGGATCGGCAGAAGAACGGCTCCAGCCGAAATCGTTGGCGTACTCGGCGATATCAAAAACGTGGGGCTCTCTGTCGATCCGCAGCCGGAAGTAGATCTGCCGTTCCCGCAGTTGCCGTGGGCCAGGATGAACCTGCTAATTCGAACAGCAGGCGATCCAAAGAGTATTACGGCCGCGGTGCAGCGGCAAGTGGCCCAATTGGATCGTGAACTGCCAGTGACGGAAGTGCGAACGCTGGATGAGCTGCTGGCAAATGCGAGCACGCAGCCGCGTACACTGATGCTGCTGCTGGTAGCGTTCGCCAGCTTTGCTTCGATTCTCGCGATCGTAGGACTGTACGGCGCTATTAACTACGCGGTCGCACAACGGACGCAGGAGATGGGCGTGCGGCTTGCGCTCGGCGCTACCCGGAATGATTTGATAAGGCTGGTGCTCAGGTATGGAGCGGAAGTGACATGTGCCGGAATTGCCGCTGGTCTGGGTTGTTCCCTGCTGCTGACGAACGTCATGCAGAAGTTGCTGTACAAGGTGAGCACAAGAGATCCGTTCACGTTCTGTCTGATGCCGGCGCTGTTCTTAGCCGCCGCTTTGGTCGCAAGCTACCTTCCGGCTCGGCGTGCGACCAGGGTGAGCGTGCTGGATGCACTCAGGGACTAACACGGGCAAAGTATCCCGTTGTTCGCTCTAGGCTAATTGACTGCGCTGAAATTGGCCACTAACATTTTGATAACCGGACACAGGTAAACCAGGCGCGCCGGTCGACGACTGGCGGCGGCACTCTCCGTATCGCGCGACATGAGGGAACGGAGCTGGATTTCGCGCTATGAACTTTAGGAAATCCTGCTCGCAGCCAAAAAAGAGCCATATCTACGGCCGAAACAGTTGGCGCGGCAACTCTCAAAACACACAGAGGGACATCATGTCGTATCAAAAGAACCTATGCGTTATCTGTGCGATTGCTCTTTTCGCAACAGTTACGGCCTGGGCGCAGCAACCGCCGCCCATGCCAAGCGTTCGCATCGCCCAGAGCATTGATGAAGGCAAGCTGCTCATGCTCCGAGGCAATGTCAGGCCCGAAGCAACCGCTGCCAACGATCGGGGCCGCGTTGCGGACGATCTTCCAATGGAGCACATGCTGCTGCAGCTAAAGCGCTCCGACAGCCAGGAACTGGTGCTGGACAGCTTCATCGATGAACTCCATAACCCCAACTCGCCTAACTTCCACCACTGGATTACGGCTGAACAGTTCGGCGAACGTTTCGGTGTGGCCCAACAAGACCTTGAAAAGCTCACGAACTGGCTGCAATCACACAAATTCAATGTAAACGTGGTTTATCCGAGCGGCGTGTTAATCGATTTTTCTGGAACGGCAGGTGCTATACGAGAGGCGTTCCACACAGATATCCATCGCTTGAACGTGAACGGCAAAGCGCACATCGCCAACGTAAGCGACCCGCAGATTCCTGCAGCACTTGCCCCGGTAGTAGCCGGAATTGTTTCGCTGCACGATTTTATGCCTCACACGATGAATAAGGCGCGTGGAAATTACACGTTCAGCTCCGGCGGAAGCACCTCCGAGGCGGTCGTACCCGCGGATCTCGCGACCATCTATAACTTCAATCCGGTTTTCAATGCGGGTATCACGGGAACGGGTCAGACCATCGTGGTGATCGAAGATACAAACGTATACAGCACGGCTGACTGGAGTACGTTCCGTTCAAAGTTCGGTTTGTCGAAGTACACGTCCGGCTCGTTCACCCAGATACATCCGGGAAGCAACTGCGCGAATCCGGGCATTATCGCCGGCAATGATGGCGAGGCGATTCTCGATGCTGAGTGGGCGAGCGCGGCGGCTCCCAATGCTGCGATCGAACTGGTCTCTTGCGCGGACACCAGCACGACGTTTGGCGGGCTGATCGCGCTGCAGAACCTGATCAACGCAAGCAGCCAGCCGCCCGCTGTCGTCAGCATCAGCTACGGTGAATGCGAACCATACAACGGCGCGGCGGCCAATGCAGCTTACAGCGCAGCGTACCAGCAGGCGGTAGCGGAAGGCGTTTCGGTTTTCGTTTCATCCGGAGATGAAGGCGCCGCAGGCTGTGACGCTGGCTCAGGAAATGCTACGCACGGCATCGCGGTCAACGCGTTCGCGTCCACACAATACAACGTGGCGGTCGGGGGTACTGATTTCGGTGATACCTACGCCGGATCCAACGGCACGTACTGGAGTGCCAGCGATTCGTCCGTCTACGAATCGGCGAAATCATACATCCCCGAGATCCCGTGGAATGATTCCTGCGCAAGCGTTCTGATCGCAAAGATAGAAGGCTACAGCGCCACTTTCGGCTCCAGCGGTTTTTGCAACTCCTACATCGGCGAGTACTATTTCCTTACAACCGCATCCGGCAGCGGCGGCCCGAGCGGCTGCGCGACGGGCAACGCGTCGACAAGTGGAGTGGTGAGCGGCACCTGCAAAGGATGGGCGAAACCGAGCTGGCAGGCGGGAGTCGTCGGACTACCGAACGACGGAGTGCGCGATCTGCCGGACGTGTCCTTGTTTGCCGCCAACGGCGTGTGGGGACACTATTACGTTTATTGCTGGTCCGATACCGCGAACGGGGGAGCGGCATGCAGCGGCGCGCCGAGCGGCTGGTCCGGCGCGGGCGGGACTTCCTTCGCTTCGCCGATCATGGCCGGCGTCCACGCGCTCGTTAACCAGAAAACCGGCGCTCGTCAAGGCAATCCGAATTACAACTATTACAAGCTTGCTGCCAGCGAGTACGGTACGACGGGCTCCGCCGCATGTAATTCGACTGAAGGAAACGGAGTGGCGAGCTCCTGCACGTTCCACGACGTAACACTTGGCGATATGGACGTAAATTGCACGAACGGCCACAGCTGTTATCAGCCTTCGGGTACCTTCGGAGTCCTTTCGACCCCGAATAGTGCTTACTCGAAAGCCTTCGGCACCGGCACGGGTTGGGACTTTGCGACTGGAATCGGAACCGCAAACGTCACGAACCTTGTAAACAACTGGTAAGGCAGACAAAAAGAGAACGGAGATCGAGCGCAGGCGGCGGGCAGCGCAGTCACGTGAGTGCTGACGGGGAAGCTACGGCGAACACGTCAGCACTCTTGTACAGCGCCTTTCAAGCGACGGGCTTTCAGGCTAGACCCTTAGCTACCAAGCGTCTTCGTCTCGGAAAAGGTTCAAGTTCATGGCATTCGCCAATGCCCGGTATCCCGCGTCATTAGGGTCGGTGTGATCTCCACTGTCGTAAGCGGGCAATATTCGCAGCGGATGCTCCGGATCGCGTAGCACTTTGTCGAAGTCGATCACGGCGTCGAAAGCACCGCTGGTTCGAATCCATTCGTTCACTGCTTCGCGCTTCGCTTCTTTCTCTGGCGAATAGAAACCGGGGCCCAGAAGCGAGTTTTCGAAAGGCGTGAGGGTACAACCGTAGACAGCGATTCCTTTTTCATGAGCTCGGCCAATCACTTGTAAGTATCCTGCAATTAAGTCGCCCGCACTGACCTCTTCCGAGGCAGGCGCGACAACGCCGGCCTCGCCAATATCGCCTAAGCCTAAAGACACAAGGAGGTACTTTATACCTGATTGGATTAAGCGCGTCTCGATCAATTCGGGCGAGAGCTGCTGGACCGAAAAACTCCAGGCCGGACGGTCCGGAATGAAGGAGACGATTACCCGTTATGGCCTCATTTAGAACCGCGGTCTGACTAAGATCGCGGCGAGCCTGCAGCCTGCGCGCAAGGAAATCCGGCCATCTCCTGTTTGTGCCGGGCGTAGAGCCAATGCGGTCGCCGAGCGAATCGCTTAGGACTGCAACAGCATTGGTGCGAGACTCGTCCGAGACTTCTACACCGGTCAGGAAGTCCCACTCTCCCGTGGTACTCGCTCCCGGAAGATCCGGAGCATCAGTGAAATCGCCATTCGATTTGGCGAGGTAGTTCGTTTGGTTTGCGACTGCGTGTGTCGTATCACGAGCCATGTTCGTCCTCTTTTCTATGAATCCCAAGTTGGATTCCGTGCAATCCAGCACAGATTGGCCGTTTCCGTGCTGCCATTCAATGGTCTAGGATTGTTCTCACAATGAAAAAGAGTTGTCGATACAACTCTCTGGCTTTGCGGTAGTTAGCCGAAGTTGTGTTCTCCCGCAGCCTGCGCAGCTGCGGAAATCCTTGGACGTGTTGTAATAGTCGAGCCAATCCTCCGTCTTTAGTGCAGAACAAGACAGGAGTGGCATGTTGCAATTGGTGACGGGAGGACAAGCCGTTCAAAGCAACGTTTCGGAATTCAGCCGGCTCTTCGACGAGTATCACGGTATGGTATTTCGAACCGCCTACCGCCTTACCGGCAATGCCGCGGATGCGGAAGACGTTCTGCAGAACATATTTCTGCGCCTCATGCGCCGGCCGCCCGGAGAAGAACTGAGGGATGAGGAGAGCTATCTCCGGCGCGCCGCGGTCAACGCTTCGCTGGACGTCCTCAGGGCTAAGCAAACGAACTCGACGCTTCCTTTGAATGACGTTTCCGCGGAGGCTGGCAAATCGGACGCGCGCGAAATCCGCGAGAGTCTGCGCCGCGCTTTTGCCCGCTTGACGCCCCGTTCAGCCGAGATCTTCGCCCTCCGGTATATCGAAGATTTCAGTAATCAGCAGATCGCCCGCATGCTTAATATCTCTCAGGTTCTGGTCGCCGTCACGCTGCACCGCACGCGGCGCCAATTACAGAAAGAAGTTCGTTCCTATTTCGAAGGTAAATTATGAAACGCGACAAACTCGACCAAGCGGTCGCCGAGATTCGAGCCGAACACGTCGATGATGCTGTCCTCAAGGCAGCGGCAAAGCGCGTATTCCGCAAAGTTTTCGATTCGGCCATCCTTCCGGAGCGCGTAGAGCGAATCAGGGGATGTGCTGATTTCCAGAGCCTCATTCCTGCGTATCTCAACCAGTCCTTGACGCCCGCTCGCGTGTCGTTGTTCGAAGATCACATCGCTGTTTGCGTGGACTGCAGACGGGCTCTGCGTGAGGCACGCGAGCCAGATCCGAATGCCAGGTTGCACTCTTCCGTGACTACCAACGCACCCCGTAAGCGGAGCTCGCTTGTGCCTTGGACGGTTGCGGCGTGCCTTGCGGCCAGCCTCGCAATCGGCGTCATGGCTGGCATGAAAGGTCTGCTGCCGGGCCAGCATACGGTGCGTGCCACCATTATGAGCGTCGAAGGAACGCTGTATCGAGTCTCGAGCGTCGGCTCCTCGCTGGTAGCTGCGGGAACCATCATCAGCAATGCCGATGAGTTGCGGACGGCGAAGGGATCTCGCGCGATTCTCCGGTTGATCAATGGCATCCGAATCGAGTTGGACGAGCGCTCCGATATTTCTCTGACAAACGGATGGAGTGGGTCCGGCGTGGATCTCGAGCGCGGTCAGATGATCGTGCAGACGCCGGACGAAAGCCAGAAGAGCTTCCTGGTCACCGCCGGCAACGTTTCTGTTCCAGTCAAGAATGCGGTCTTTTCAGTCAATCGAGGGACAAAAGGTACACGCATCGCGGTTGCCAGGGGTACGGCACAGGTTGACCAGGCTCAGAAGACAGTCCAACTACGTGCGGGACAACAATTCGCAAGCGATTATCGGCTAAGTTTTGTTCCGATATCAACCGAGTTCGCCTGGAGCCAGAATGCCGATTACTATCTGAGCCTGCTAAGCGAACTGACTGATCTGCAGAAGCAGCTGCAGGCCATTCCGTCTCCCGCGGTGAGATATCAGGCGGCGCTTGCGCCATATTTGCCGGACAATACCGTCCTGTATGCGGCCATTCCAAATCTGGGCGGGACGGTGGCTGAGGCAAAGCGCATTTTTGACGAACGCCTGGCGCAGAGCGAAGTGCTGCGCGAGTGGTGGGAGCAACAACCGGCCTCGCGCGGTAACCATCTGGACCAGGCGCTCGCGCAAATCAATTCCATCAGCCAGTACCTCGGTGATGAAATTGTGGTCGCGGTTCCGTCCAACGGCGCGCATCAGTATGGGTCGCCAATTTTCCTGGCGCAAGTGCGGCAGAACGGGTTACGGGAGTACCTGCAAAGCGCGTTCCCAAGCAGCGGAATACAGCTCGTCAGCGGTTCGGCGAGCGTAGCTCCTCAAGCCGGGCGGCCTTTGTTCGTTTGTCTCGATAACGGCTTCGCGGTCGCCTCGCCGGATCTCGAAGAACTGCGGAGCGTGGAGGCGATTATTGCTAATCCAGGAACGGGCCATTTCGTCCAGACGCCCTTCTTCAACCGGATTTCGCATTCATATGCGAACGGGGCTGGCTATGTTTTCGCTGCGGATATGGAACAAATCGTCCAGAAATCCGTAAACAAGCCAGGAGAACTTTCCTCTGGCTTCGAGAATGCGCAATATCTGGTGCTGGAGCGGCGCGACAGCGCCGGCAAGCCGGAGACGCGTGCGGCGCTCTCCTTTACGGGAAACCGCGAAGGGGTCGCATCCTGGCTCGCAGCTCCGGGACCTATGGGGTCTCTCGATTTTGTCTCTCCGGATGCTATCTTTGCGGCGGCGGTTGTCATGAAGAGCCCGCGGAGTGTTGTAAACGAACTCCTTTCGTCCCTCTCGCAATCTGACGGGCGCGCTTCTCAACAATTGAGCGATATCCAAAATCAGCTTGGCGTCAATTTTGTGGATGACTTGGCGGCTGCATTTGGAGGCGACGCTACCATTGCTGTCGACGGATCCTTGCTGCCAGTTCCGGCCTGGAAACTGATAGCAGAGATCTACGACCCTGCCCGCCTTCAGCAGACAATAACGACGCTGGTGGAACACTACAATCAACGTCCGGCGGAAAAAGCAGGTAAGCTGACAATCGGAAGCGAGCAGGTCAACTCGCGAACGTTCTACTGGATCGCAAGTGACAAAATCCCTAACGCGAAGGCGTATTACACCTTCGTCGACGGATATCTGCTCGCGGGTTCGAGTGAGGGCAATCTGGTGCAAGCGATCCAAAACCGGCAGGCGGGCTATACGCTGGTAAGTTCTTCCAAGTTCCAGAGTCAGCTACCATCGGACAGTTACACGAATTTTTCTGCGATCATTTACCAGAATGCCGCGAGTACACTTGGATCCGTTGCCAAACAGTTGAAAGGCGCCGCGCCATTGACACCGGCACAGCAGCAGTCGCTCAACGCGGTTCTTGCTAATACAGACCCAGGGTTGATCTGCGTTTACGGCGAGAACGATCGCGTTGCTGCCGCAACCAAAGCATCCTTCCTCGGGTTCAATCTCGGCACTCTGATGGGTGTTGCGAAAGGACGGCCGGTGGTACCGCTGATCGCCTCGAGCGCCCGGAACACTCTTGCCGACGCCGGCCGCTGGCAACAGCAGACCCGGAACTAGAGCAGGCGATGAGCGTGCCGCAGGCGAGCACAAGCCCCGTATCGGTCGAGCGCGGTGCGCCGGTCTCAACCGCGGCGGCCGGTCACAGCGTAACGCCCGTTATCGAACTCCGCGGCCTCAGTGTCCGCCTGGGCAAGCGGGAAGTACTGCGCGACCTCACCTGCTCTTTTTCCGGCCGAACCATCGGTCTGCTCGGACCGAATGGCGCAGGGAAATCCACCCTGATCAACACCCTGCTTGGATTCTGGCCGCCGGCCCGCGGATCAGCCTGCGTATTCGGAGCGGATATCGCCAAAGATGGCCGCAAGATTCGAGAGCTCATCGGCTACATGCCAGAGAACGATGCGTTCATTAGCAACATGACGGCTGTTGCATTCGTCCGGTTGATGGCCGAACTTTCCGGCCTGCCCTCTGAAATGGCGCTCGAGCGGGCACACGAGGCGCTGTTCTATGTCGGACTCGGAGAAGCACGCTATCGCAAACTCGGGACCTATTCACTCGGCATGAAGCAGCTGGCCAAACTGGCGCAGGCGATCGCACATGGGCCAAAGCTGCTGATCCTGGACGAACCGACCAACGGCCTGGACCCGCCGGCCCGGCAGCGGATGATCCGCCTCGTGCGCGAAATGCGCGATAGCGGCAACATGCACATCGTTCTGTGCTCGCATCTGCTGCGGGATGTCGAGGAAACGTGTGAGGAAGTGGTGATCCTCAAAGACGGCCGTGTTGTGCATTACTCCAACCTCGAGCACGAGCGGCGCTTGAACCGGCGCTTTCTCGAACTCGAGCTTCAGGGCGAAAGCGAGCGCTTCATGGCCGCGGTGGAAGCCACAGGGTCGGAGTGTGCGCCCGGGCCATTCGGCCGGCTGAAGATCGTGTTGGCCGAAAATGTTCAGATCCAGGACATCTATCGCATCGCCTCAGAACAAAATATCCAAATTCGTCGTCTGAACTTCCGCCGTGACTCGCTTGAAGACATTTTCCTAAAGGCCATGGAGCGCAACGATGGCAGTCTATAAGCGCACATATCGGCCGTATGTGGGGGCGACAACGCCTGCATGGTCCCGCTTTCTCGTCTTATATCGGGCATCACGGCGCGCGCTGTTCCGTTCGAAAGCCTCGATCACTTTCTTCGTTCTCTGCTTCTTTTTCCCGTTGTTGTGCCTGCTCGGCGTCTACGCGAATGCGAACATCAGCGCGATCAGCTTTCTCGGCGAGCGCGCCAGCCAAGCCTTGCGCCTGAACATCGACGGAAGCTTTTTTACCATCTACCTGACCGTCCAGAGCGCCTTTTCATTCG
The DNA here is from genome assembly GCA_963846185.1 of uncultured Acidobacteriaceae bacterium. GTDB lineage: Bacteria > Acidobacteriota > Terriglobia > Bryobacterales > Bryobacteraceae > Bog-105. The sequence goes on from CAWJVA010000019.1 coordinate 143,951, forward strand.
TCTTGACGGCTTTCATAGGCCCGGGCCTGATCGCGCCAGATCTGGCAAATGGTGCGCTCACGCTTTATCTGTGCCGCCCTCTCTCTCGAACGGCATATGTATTGGGTAAGTGCTCAGTCCTGTTTGTCATTCTTTCAGCCATCACCTGGGTGCCCGGCCTCATTATTTTCTTTGTGCAGGCTAGCCTGTCGGGTTGGCGATGGACTCTCGATAATTTGTGGATCGCGGGCGGCGTTCTCCTTGGTTCGCTGATCTGGATTTTGGTGCTCTCGCTTCTCTCGATGGCACTTTCCGCTTGGGTTAAATGGCGCATCGCGGCGGGAGCGCTTTTACTCGCGGTCTTCTTCCTGGGAGGAGGATTTGCTCAGGCGGTGAATGCAGTGCTGCGGACGAAGCAAGGCTACCTCCTTGACATCGGCAATCTTGTTTCGGTGATTTGGCGTGATTTGCTGCGGAATCAGAACGAGGCTTCCGTTCCCGCCGGCGAAGCTTGGATCGCAGTACTCATATTCCTGGCAATCTGTATCCTTCTGTTGATGCGGAAACTGAAACCGAACGAGGTCGTCCGATGAGCGATCTCATCGTTTTGGAGGACGTTTCGAAGTTCTACGGAGACGTGCTGGGGGTCAATCGAGTAAATCTGTCGATTCCGCCGGGAATCACCAGCCTAGTCGGTCCGAACGGGTCCGGCAAAACAACTCTGATGAACCTGATGACAGGACTGATCCGTCCTTCACGCGGCAGCACTCGTATTCTCGGGATGACCCCGGATCAACCGGAGAAGCTGTTTGGCATTCTCGGGTACTGTACTCAATTCGACTCATTCCCGAAAGGACTCACTGGATATCAATTCCTTTACTCCTATCTACTGTTATTTGGATATGACCGCGCCACGTGCGATGAACTCGCCTCGAAAGCAATCGGCAGCGTCGGGCTCAACGAGGCCGCGCACAGGAAAGTCGCCGGGTACAGCAAAGGAATGCGCCAACGCATCCGGCTGGCGCAGGCGCTCGCGCACAATCCGCGCATCCTGATTCTGGATGAACCGCTGAACGGCCTGGATCCGCTCGTGCGTGCCGAGACGATTGCCTTGTTCCGGTCATTCGCCAAGCGCGGTTGTCACGTCATTCTCTCAAGCCACGTGCTGCACGAAGTGGACATCATCTCCGACCAGGTCATTTTGATGAGCGGAGGCTACGTCGTCGCCGAGGGAAACATCCAGGAAGTGCGCGACGAAATTCAGGATCAACCCATGCAGATCCTGATACGCTGCGATCGTCCTTCCGAGCTTGCTGCCCGCTTGTTCGAGCAGGATCACATCGTCGAAGCGCGCCTGCATCACGACCGTCTGGGCCTCGTCGTGAAGACCAGCAGCCCGACTCGTTTTTACTTGTTGATGAACAAGATTGCGTTGGACGGGATCGGAATCGAATCAGTTGCGCCGATAGACGATGATGTGAACTCGGTCTACGAGTATTTGATCGGCAGCGAGGAGGCGGTGCGATGAATCCGCTCTGGCGCGCCCAGGCCTTGGCCGTCATCCGGCTCGAGCTCAAGAAGACTTTTTTCGCCCGACGCGGATTGTGGATCTATCTTCTGGCTTTCGCTCCGGTTGTTCTATTTCTGGCGCATTCACTGGTTGAGATCCACCTGCACGGCGTTCGCGGCGACATGGCGCGGCAAATGACCAGGCCGCTTACCGAGGCGGATTTCTCGTCCATTCACGAAGGAATGACTCGTGAGCAAGTGGTGGGCGCGCTCGGCAATCCGGCCGGTTCCCGAAATCAAATCAGAACAGTACGCCGGGGACCCGGTCAAGTTGAAGTGATTCCATTCGAAGGGTTGGAGTATTCGGACGGCAGCACGGAACTGGTTGTCTGGTTGAAAAACGGAGTGGTTGAGGGGACGATGATCAACTCCGGGGCCAGCCTGGGCGAGGACAGCCATATTTTCGCCGGCGTATTCCAGTTCTTTTTTCTGCGACTCGCGATCTTTTTCGGTTGCCTCGGGATTTTCATGAACTTGTTCCGGGGAGAAATGCTGGACAAAAGCATGCATTTTTATTTGCTGGTTCCTATTCGCCGCGAGGTATTACTGGTTGGCAAATATCTGGCCGGCTTATTGGCCGCGACGATTATCTTTACGGCGAGTACCGCGCTTCAGATTGTGGCAATGCTGGTTCAGTTCGATTCGAACGCAATCGCGCAATATCTTTATCAGAATGGCGGCATTGGGCAGGTCGCGGCATATCTCGGAGTCGCGGTCCTGGCGTGTATTGGTTATGGAAGCGTGTTTTTGGCAGCCGGGCTTTTATTCCGGAATCCGATTATCCCGGCCGCCCTTGTTCTTATCTGGGAGGCAGCCAACCCGCTTTTACCTTCGCTGCTCAAAAAGATCAGCGTCATTTACTATCTGAAATCTTTGTGCCCGGTGCAGATTCCGATCGATCCCGGAATGCCGCCTTTGATAGCGCTGCTTGTCTCAAACGCGGAGCCGATCTCGGCGTATATCGCAGTTGTTGGCCTTGTAGCCGTTTCAGCGGCTGTGCTGGTTGCCGCGACGAAGCTGGTCCGCAGGTTGGAGATCAACTACACCACTGAGTAACTCACGCCGAGCATTTCGCTCCACCTGCTGAATTCGACCGCCCGTGGGAGCGCGAGTACGGGATAGCTCTGAAACTATCTTGTACCCCGCACGGGTCGTTGGAATAGTCGCCGGTTTGGCTTGGGCGGGCAAGTTTAGAGAAACCGCTAAAACATAGATTTGATTCCATCAATTTGCTCGCCTGCTGCCGGCCATATTTTGTCTTGCGGCGATCAATATCAAAACTAACCATCTATATAAGCCAAATAATCCGTTCCTTTGTCTTAGCATTGCTCCTTAATACTTCCGAAAAACAGTGATAACTGCGCAGTACCCATGGGTCCTCTGTGCCTTGCGGACAAATGGGTGCACGAGAGAAGCTGCATTCATAAGCGGCGGCAAAATCGCCGCAATTATCAGAAATCGGAGGTTTGTTAGTGAGATTCACAAAATCAATCGTAATTGCGGCGATCGCGTGCATGATTCCAATTGCGGGTCACGCCTCACCCGTGAAATGGAGCACTACGTTGTCTATTGACGGGCTGACGTTTGACGATTTTACCTGTCACGTACACGGCGCCGGGCTCCGGAGTCCGTACAACTGCGGCGCACAGCAGATCGGCGTCTCCACTATTACGAGTCCCGGTGTGGGCATCCAGTTTTCCAGCGGGTTCAATGCCGCCCCGTTCTCGTTTGACGATGTCGCCCTCACGTACGAAGTAAAGTCATCGAAGCCCATCACAAGCATCGGGTTGGACTTCGATGGAACCTTCTGGGGTTACGCTATCTCGTCTGTTACGGAGAGTGTCTTCAGCGGGAATAAACTCGTCGGTTTTGCAAAAGTAGCCTGCGGCGCTGTTCCAGGTGTGGATATCGGTTGTACTCAGACCGACACGATCACGCTTAACGGCGGCTACACCGATCTTCATGTCGAGAAGGACATCGATGTGTGGGGTCTTTGTGGCCTTGCCGAGGCCAGCATTGTGGACCAGACCTTCGGGGCGGATGCTCCGGAACCGTCCTCGATGGCCCTCATCGGTTCGGGCCTGCTCGCCACGAGCCTCCTCGTGCGCCGCCGCGTAAAGCTAGCGCAGGCGAGAAAGGCAGACTCGCAGGCTTAACTCTTGCTCCAAGCTGCGACAGGGCTGTTGTCGATCGATGGCTGGTCGATCGGAGCCAACAGCCCTGCCGGCAGTACCGGCCAAGCACAATTTGTATTAAGCGGTGACATTTGGAAGCGATTAGGCTAGTGTGGATAGCTGGCCTTTTATGCTTGGCGCCGACGAGTCGGTCTTTGATTTTCGAGGAAAACAGGTGCTGGTGACGGGCGGCACTAGCGGCATCGGTCGAGCGATCGCGAGTGCGTTTTCGTCTTACGGAGCAAGCGTGTGCTGTATAGGCTTAACGTCGGATGACGTGCTGCCTGCTCCGATTCGAACGGAAATCGGCGACGTCACAAGTACCGAGTCAGTCGACAGAGTTGTTGCTAGCCTCTCGCGACTTGACGTGGTGGTAAACGCTGCCGGAATCATTCGGCGCGATGAAGAGTTCGGCCTTGACATCTTCACCGAAGTTCTTGATGTCAATTTGGTCGGCGCGATGCGCGTTTGCATGGCAACGCATTCAAAGCTGAGAGTAGCGGGCGGTTCGATCATTAACATAGCCTCGATGCTCAGCTTTTTCGGAGGGCCTCGGGTTCCGGCATACAGCGCAAGTAAAGGCGGCATCGTCCAACTCACGCGCTCTCTGGCGATAGCCTGGGCGGCGGATCAAATTCGAGTGAATGCAGTTGCACCAGGTTGGATTTCAACCCCCTTGACGCGCCCGCTTCAGAACGACTCCGCACGCTCATCAGAGCTGGTCTCCCGCACTCCATTAGGTCGCTGGGGGCGTCCGGAGGAAATCGCGGGCCCGGTGCTGTTCCTGGCTTCTGAATTGGCTTCGTTCATCACGGGTGCTGTCATTCCCGTCGATGGCGGTTACTCAGCGTCGTGATATGAACATGGCATGCAAACCACTCATCCATTGTCGCCAGAGCAAATCGTCACGAGAGGCATTCCGGACGATGAGCGCGTATGGGTACCGCAAGCTCCCAATGTGTGGTTCCGTCCGCTCATGCTGAACACTCTGAACGGCCAATGGTGCAACTTGCTGCGGGTGCGCCGCGCGGGGATTCTGAGCCGGCATCGTCATCCTGCACCCGTTCATGGCTATGTGCTAAAAGGCTCCTGGCGGTATCTGGAGCACAACTGGGTAGCGCGGGCCGGTGATTACGTCTTTGAGCCGCCCGGCGAAACTCACACTCTGCTCGTGGACGAAGATGTCGAAGAAATGATTACGTTCTTCAATATCTCAGGCTGCATGTACTACGTAGACAGCGAGGGCCGCAACACCGGGTTTGAAGACGTCTTCACCAAGATCGATATGTGCCGCAAACACTACCTTGAAATTGGCCTGGGCGAACAGTACGTCGACCAGTTTGTGCGCTGAAGGCCTTGCGTTGTGGAGACCTGTTTCAGCTCAATCCGAGGTTGCGAACGCCGGTCGGTACTCAAAACAGCCATCGGCGCGGCGCTTGCGGTTAGCAGCCCTGCGGCGCCGGATTTAACGGAAAAGGACACCGTGCTGCTCGATAAAGAGCGCCAAATTATCGATAATTTCGCTGCATCCGATTGTTGGAGTATGCAGCGGCTGGGCGGTTGGTCGCTATCTAATCGGAATCGGGTGGCAGATTTGCTGTTCTCGCAAAGTAACGGAATCGGCCTTTCATGCTGGCGCTTCAATATCGGCGCTGGCATTAATTCCAGAATTACCAATCCCTGGCGAACCGCTGAGACCTTCGAGACTGGTCCCGGCCAGTACGATTGGACGAGGCAGCGGAACGAACAGTGGTTTCTGCACGCGGCCAAGCTGCGCGGGGTAGATCAATTTCTCGCATTCGCGAACAGTCCGCCTGCGCGGCTGACTCGAAATGGGTTGACTTTCTGTGATCCTGACGGGGGCACAACGAATCTGAAGACCGGCGCTGAGCCAGAATATGCTGTGTATCTCGCCGATGTTCTTGAACACTTTTATCGCAATCCAATTGAATCCAACCAGGTCACTTTCAACTACGTCAGTCCGGTAAATGAGCCGCAGTGGGATTGGGCCGGGCACTCCCAGGAAGGCAACCGCGCCTCAAACAATGACATCAAGCGCATTATCCGCACGCTTGCGGCCGAATTGCAGCGGCGCAGACTGCCGACGCAGATTGCAGCTCTCGAAAGCGGATCGCTGCCCGACATGTGGCAGATGGATACGAAGGCAACCGCGAGATGGGGCGCCGATTACGGTAACTATGTAGATGCGTTCCTCAGCGACGCGTCCGTGAACGGGCTGCTTTCGGGCCGCATTGGTTATCACAGTTATGGCTCCGATCGAATTAGCGGACCGTTGGTGAACAACCGTGTTCAGCTTGGAGAGAAGATGAAGCAGTATCCGAGCTGGAAGTTATGGCAGACCGAGTATTGTGTACTGGTCGGCAGCGACGGTAAAGGCGGTGATCATCGTGATTTGACGATGAAGACCGCGTTGGATGTGGCTCGCATTATTCACCTCGATTTGACGCTCTGCGGAGTTTCCGCCTGGCAATGGTGGACTGCAGTATCTCCCGTTGATTACAAAGATGGACTGATCTATACGGATTGGCAGAAGCCGGGCGACCCGGAAACGATCTATCCTGCCCGGCTGCTTTGGGTTTTAGGAAACTACAGCCGTTTTGTGCGTCCCGGTATGCAGCGTGTTGAAGTAGAGGGCGCAAATCACGATGTGCGTGGGTTGATGGCGTCGGCTTTCAAAGATGACCGGAGCCGGCGCGTGGTGACCGTCTACATCAATATGGAAGATATGGCGCGGCAAGTCACGCTCTCGTTCACGAGCGCCATGGCGGAGAGAAAGCCGCGATGGATGACGCCTTATATTACGTCCGATCGAGCCGGCGACGAGCTGAAAGAACATGCCCGGCTTGGACCCGACGCCACTCTTCGCATACCGCCGAAGTCCGTTGTGACGCTGGTGGCTGAATTTGGTTGAGGCGGCATTCAGCAACTGAAAGGGCCGCCACTCATATGAGAAAGCGTTCGAGCGCCTGCTCAACGACTCTCCGGAGGCGCTCGCATAGCCGACACTAATCTAGAAGGGGCACTGTTCTGGCGATGGGAAGAGTCAACCCGCTCCCATCACCCGAGCGCGGCCGTTGCCGATTATTTGCCGCTGTTCTTCCAGCCGAGCGAGCTGGTAATCAATAGCACCCATGGTGTCGGCAATGTCTTCTTTACGTTGTTCGTCCGCTATCTCCGAATACTCGCGAGAAAGCTGCCCATACTGACTTGTCAGATCGGTAATCAGAGCATCTACTTCGGCTGCGGAAAGAGCCATCAAACAGTTATACAACTTTTTTCGGCCGCCGGCGGAGCGTTGGGAAGCAAGCTATTACACAAGCGTCCCTGCTGTTCCACTTCGACCAGAACAGAGACCGCAACTCGCGGAGGTCCGCAAGCGCATGTTCGAGGTCGTCATGATTCCGCTATAAGGCGGAATCTCATGCTGCTTCGAATCCGTGTAAGTGATTTTTTAGCTGGTGAGCGCGGTAGGAATCGAACCTACAACCTAGTGATTAAGAGTCACTTGCTCTGCCAATTGAGCTACGCGCCCTTTTCGGTGGGAGCGACGCGAAGGCGCCACTTCCCAACTATAACATTCGCTGCCGTGAGCCTCAATCGGAAGCCCGGATGATGCCCAGCCGTGCCTGCAGACACCGCCGCTCGAGCTGAGCGAGGCCTGCTTATCCAAAGAAATCCGCCCGCTTCACTTTACGCCTCAGGGTCTGGCCGGCTCGCTAATCGCATCGCCCTTTTCTCTCGCTTGCAGGCTTTCGGCCGCGATCTGTGCAATATCCATCAGGCGCGGCGGATTGGGAGAGGTCGAAGCCAGCGCGTCACGGAACATGCTGTTGCAGAACGGACATGCCGCGCCGACCGTCTTAGCGCCGGTGGCTGCCAGTTCCTGCGCCCGCGTCTCATTCACGCGCTGACCCGTCTCTTCGCCCAGAAATACCAGGCCGCCCCCTGCGCCGCAGCAGAACGACCGCTCGCGCGCCCGCGGCGGATCGATTACTTCGGCCGATCGCGCAATCACTTCGCGCGGCGCATCGTACACACCGCGATACCGGCCCAGGTAACAAGGATCATGGAACACGACTTGGCCGCCATCGCGCCGCTCGGGCAGCCGGGCCGCGTGCCGGGCTAGAAATTCGCTGTGATGTTCAATCTCGAAACTTTCACCGAATTCCCGCCAGTCTTCGTGAATCGTCCGAACGCAGTGCGGACAGATGGACAGCATCCGCTTCACGCCTGCCTGCCGCAGCGCTCCCACGTTCGTCTCGACTAACTGCCCGAACACGAGGTCATTGCCGAGCCTTCGCGCCGGATCTCCGGTGCATCGTTCCTTTTTCAACACGCCGAAACTGGTTCCCAAATGCCTCATCACCGTGGCGAACGCAGCAATAATCTCGCGCCCCTGGGGATCATACGCACCCATGCACCCCAGCCACAAGCAGTAGTCCTGTGTGCCATCGTAGACCGGCAGTTCCTGTTTGGCGATAAACTTGTCGCGCTCAGTCTGCGAGAAGCCCATCGCGTTACCGTTCCTTTCCAGATTGAGGAACAGCTTCGTCCCGTAGTCGTCTTCCCACGTTCCGGTGTTCACGGCGCCGCGGCGCAGCCCGATCATCATCGGCAGGTGCTGAATGCCAACCGGGCATTGATACTCGCAGGCACCGCACGTCGTGCACTGAAAGACTGCTTTTTGCGAAACCGTGGCGGCCAGTATGGGTGTTTCGTTCTGGTTGCCGTACTCGCTGAGGTAATCGCGAATACCTAGCGCAATCAGCTTAGGATTCAGCTCTTTCCCCGTGTTGTTCGCCGGGCAGTGTTCCGTACAGCGCCCGCATTCGACACACGAATACGCCTGCAGCGCCGTGATACGCGAGATGTCCTTACCGCTGACAAGCCCGAAATCCTCGTCACCCGAAAGCGGCGGAATCTTGCTGAATTCGTTGCGGTCGAGAAAAATCGTGAACGGACTCAGCACCAGATGCAAGTGTTTCGTGTGGGGGATCAGGGGCAGAAACGCCAGCAGAGTGACGGCGTGGATCCACCACAAAGTCTGACCGGCAGCCGAGCTCTCATTCACCCACCACTCCGGCGTGTACGTGACCATGAGGATGAAAATGAACAGGGCAATCACGCCGGATTCCGGTGAAAGCGGCCCCAGCCACATCGGGCGGACGATGAAACGGCGGAAGGCAAGCGCCGCAATCGATACTGCGCAGCAGACGGCAAATGCAAATGCGAACCAGAAGTAAAAGCGGCCGAAGTCTCCGTGATAATCGAGGAACGGTACGCCGAAACCGGCTGCGAGGTGATTCAATGTCACCAGCGCGAAGGCGCAGAATGCCCAGAACACAAAGGCGTGCGCGAGCCCGGGAAGGGGGCGCTCGCGAATCACCTTTGCCTGGCACATCACATCCCAAAGGAGGCGCCGAACCCGTGGGCCAATCGGATGTAAGCGGAAATCCGCGTCGGGTTTGGCGCCGCGAATGCGTTCTATTACTGTGCCGAACCGCCGCCAGAAGAGCCATAGAGAGAGCGCGATCAGCACCAGGAGCGCTATTCGGACGGCAATCGTTACTGTTCCGTGCATGAAGGAGACCGTCGAACGGCTCAGCTTGGGCGTGAACCATTCGCTCTTGTAGCATAGTAGAGCGTGAGATATGTCATTTCCGGAGCAGCCGGGTTCATCGGCTCGCACATTTGTGATCGCCTGATCCACGCGGGCCACCAGATCGTCGCTCTCGACAATTTGATCACCGGCCACACGGAAAACATTGATCATCTGATCGGACGGCCCGGATTCCAGTTCCTCGAGCAGGACGTTTGCAGTCCGCTTAACATCTCAGGCCACGTCGACCGAGTGTTTCATCTCGCCTCGCTCGCCAGCCCCGTGGATTACCTCGATCATCCGATCGAGACGCTGGAATCAGGCTCCACGGGCACGCGGAACATGCTCGAATTGGCGCGCCAGCATGGAGCCCGCTTTCTTCTCACATCGACCTCTGAGTGTTATGGCGACCCGTTGGAGCATCCGCAATCAGAGTCGTACTGGGGCAATGTAAATCCGGTCGGCCTGCGCTCCTGCTACGACGAAAGCAAGCGCTACGCCGAGGCTTTGACCATGGCCTACCACCGCGTGTACGGCATCCCCACCAACATCGCGCGTATCTTCAACACGTATGGCCCGCGTATGGCGCTCAACGATGGCCGCGTGGTGCCGGCATTTATTGATCAGGCGCTCAAAGGCCAGCCGCTGACCGTGTTCGGGGACGGCTCGCAAACGCGCAGCTTCTGCTTCGTCTCCGACATGGTGGAAGGCTTGCTGCGGCTGAGTGAATCCGACGAGCGCTATCCCGTCAATCTGGGAAATTCGTCCGAAATGAGTATTCTGCAGTTCGCCGAAGAGATTCGCGCCCGCTTCGACAACATTATAGGCATCGAGTTCAAACCGCTCCCTTCCGACGACCCCAAGCTGCGTCGCCCGGACATCTCCAAGGCGCGCCGCGTTCTCGATTGGGAGCCTCGCGTTCCGCTCAGCGAAGGTTTGTCCATCACGATTGAACATTTCCGCCGCAAAGCGGAACGAACCAGCGAGATATTCCCGCTGCGCACGAGCACTCGCCCGGACCAGATTGAAGTCGGGTAACCGAAATCGCGGTCCGAAACAGCGGTGCCGCTCAAATGTGGCAATGCCGCAGACCGCGCTTCGCCAAATACTGCTGGTGGTATTCCTCCGCCCGGTAAAACGTCTGCGCCGGCTCAATCGCGGTTGCAATGGGCTTTCGGAAGCGACCGGAGGCCTCCAGCCTGGCCTTAGACGCCCGAGCGGCCTGCTCCTGTTCAGGCGTGTGATAGAAGATCACGCTGCGATACTGCGTACCCACATCCGGCCCCTGCCGGTTCACCTGCGTCGGGTCGTGCTCCGCCCAAAACACCTCCAGCAGCTTGTCGTAACTGACTCTGGCTGGGTCGTATTCGACTTCGACGACTTCTGCATGCCCGGTGCGATCTGTGCAAACATCCTTGTAAGTCGGATTTTGCGTATGGCCGCCCTCGTAACCGGCGGCTGCGTCTATCACGCCGTCAATGTCGCGGAAGGTCGCTTCTACGCCCCAGAAGCAGCCCGCGCCAAATGTCGCTTTTTCGGTCATGCTTCTATTGTCTCCCGCTCGGAATCCTTCCCGGGCTCCAGGCACATCTTGGAGCGCCAATCGATCTCCGCTCGTAATGCAGCTGAGTACAAAGGTTCCCGTTACCGTACCTGGATTGTAAGTGAAACCGACTTACTTTCACCCTTGGCGTTGTAGGCCGTCATTGTGTAAGTCGTCGTTCGCTTCGGCGCAATCTCGATGCAATGGTGATACATCGGCTTTACATCTTCACCCACGGGCGGTGTCACTTTGATGGATGTGGCGTTGACGACGCCGTAACAGAGCTCGGTGCTTTGGCCACGCTTCAGAAAGCCGTTATCGGCCGAAAAATTCTGGAAGCGGATTTCGCCGGAACCGTAGACTTCATCGATAACCTGCTTGCGCTTTTCCTGCTCTTTCGCCGCCAGCGCTCGTGCCGCTTGCCGGCTGCTTTCATAACGCGAGTAGAAGACCCATGCCAACCACACCGCGGCAATGATGACGGCAATGCTGGTAAAAGGAAGAATCGACCGCAGCCGCGATTCGAGCGCCATTATCTTCTAGATTCCTGCCGCCCAGCAGGCGTTTCCCGTCCGTGTGACTTCTCAATCATGACTGGAAATCACCGTTCCGACCCCCGCTGAACCCGGGAGCACGTTGAGCTCGACGAAAGAAGCGCTGCTGCTGGAACGGTAAATGCGCTCTGTTGCTTTCACGAACTGCTCCGGCTTGGCGGAAGGAATGTCCGTGAATGTCTGCGGATTGCGGTCGGTCAACGGGAACCAGGAGCTCTGAACCTGCACCATGATCCTGTGGCCCTTCTGAAAACAGTGGTACACATCCGGCATGCTGAAGTGAATCTGCTGCATCTCGCCCGCTTGAAACGGTTGCGGGTTTTCGAAGCTGTTGCGGAACTTGCCACGGAACGGCTCGCCTCGCACAAGTTGCTCGTAGCCGGCGAGGCCATTGCCGGCGTCGTCCGGATAAACATCAATCAGCTTGACATCGAAGTCTGAATCGCTCCCGCTTGTCGAAACGAACAAAGTCGGCGAGATGGGGCCGGCAATCGTTACGTCTTGTGACAGCGGTTCGCTCACATAGCTCAGCACGTCCGACCGGTTGCGCACGAAGCGCTGGTCGCCGTCCATGTACTCGCGCTGCATCTCGAGGGTCGTCTTGTTGTAGAACGGCACTGGCGCGTTCGGGTCGCTGGTGTACTCATCGAATCCGCTGGTTTCGGTGGGTTGCTTGAATGAGAGCTGTCCCTTCGCGCCGAAGTAAAGCCGCTGCGCTTTGCCATTTTCGGGTGGCCACTGCTCAAACTTGCTCCACTGGTTCTTCCCGGTTTCGAAAACATAGGCTTTCGGCAGGCCTGCATCCGGCGCACCTTTCAGGTATTGCCGGAAGAACGGCAGCTCCATTTGATCGCGGAAAAACTCGGACGTGTTCGCGCCGAAGCTGATATCGCCGAGTTTGGCTCCATTTGCACGCTGCCATCCGCCATGCACCCAGGGGCCCATGACCAGCTTGTCTGTCGTCTCGGGCGATTGCGCGGCGATGGCCCGAAACGTCTTTAGCGTTCCCGAGAGATCTTCAGCGTCAAACCAGCCGCCCACCACCAATACGGCCGGAGTCACAGACTTCAGGTGCGGAAGGATGTTCCGCGTCTGCCAGAACTGGTCGTAGGTGGTGTGCTCCATCGTGCTGGTCCAGTATGGATTCTGGTTATGGAAATAGCGCTTATCGGCGTTATCCAGATTGCCGAGATCGAGATAGAACTGATAACCGTCTTTGGTGCCGTAATCGAATTTCTTTTCCCGCGCGGGCATGGTCGGATTGTTCTGCTTCACAAACTGGGTGAAAAAGCCGAAGTTTGCGACCAGCATAAACGCGCCGTTATGAAATGCATCATCTCCCATGTATTCGTCCGCCATGGGAGCCTGTGGCGAGCGCGGCTACCAGCGCCGGGTGTGATCGCACCAGCCCGCAGTCCGTGTAAAAGCCGGGATACGAAATCCCCGTCAGCCCGACTTTTCCGTTGTTATTGGCAACGTTTTTGATTAACCAGTCGATCGTGTCATAGGTGTCAGTCGATTCGTCTATCTGCTTAGCGTCAGCGATGTGGTCAAGAATCGGCCGCACGTCGACAAATGTGCCCTCCGACATATAACGGCCCCGCACATCCTGATACACAAAGATGAACCCGTCTTCCGCGAACTTTTGCGAAGGGCCGAGGTGCTTTGGAAACTCATCCGGACCATACGGTTCCACGCTGTACGGTGTGCGTGTCAGCAGGATGGGGTATCTCTGCGAAGTGTTTTTGGGTGCATACACAATCGTGAACAGCTTCACGCCGTCGCGCATCGCGATGCGCACTTCCTGCTTGGTGTAGTGCTGCTTTAAATCGAATCCGCCGTCCCCGGCCAAAGACAAAACCGGGAGGGAAAGCAGAAATGCCCAGGCGCGACAAATCATGAGCACCATCGTATACTGGCAAAGAAACGGCGAAGAACAATTCTACCCTCCGATGCTCGATGTAGAGGAACAATTAGCCCGTCTGCGGAAGCGCATCGCGGCGATCGACAGAAAATATTTGGCTTCGAGGCCGGCGGCTGAACCCGCTTCGAGGCCCCGGCCGCATACCGGGAGTCGCAGCTTTATCGAGGAGTGGTCGGAAGGCGAAGTCGTCCGCAATGATTTCGGCGAGCACTTCCAGACCGAACGCCTCTATGCCGCACACCGCCAGCATGGGTCGGCGGATATCGGCGCCTTGGCCGAATTGCCGGACGCCTTACTTGACGCGCTCGGCGAAAACGAAATTCCCCCCGTCTCCGCCACAGCGCTGGGCATTTCTTGATACGGAAACAACCGGACTGGCGGGAGGGTCAGGGACCTATGCATTCCTAATTGGCGTTGGCCGCATTACCCCGGAAGGCTTCCGCGTTCGCCAGTTCTTCATGCGCGAGTACGCCGAAGAGCGCAGTCTGCTCGCGGCGCTTACGGCGCATCTGGAGCGTTTCGACGTCCTGATCACGTATAACGGACGCACCTATGACCAGCCGCTGCTCGAGACTCGCTATCGCATGACCCGTCACAAGCCGCCGTTTTCGCGCCTGGGTCATCTCGATTTGCTGCATGGCGCGCGCCGTCTCTGGAAACTGCGCCTGGAAAGCTGCCGCCTGATGGAGCTGGAACAGGAGATCCTGGGCGTTTATCGCGAGGGCGACCTGCCGGGCGAGCTTATCCCATATGTGTATTTCGAATACCTGCGCAGCCGGGAAGCGCAGCGGCTGGTGCCGATTTTTCATCACAATGCGATGGATATTCTGACGCTTGCATGTCTTACTGCGATTGTGCCTGCCGTGTTCCGTAACACGGATTCGGATTCGCTTTCGCGCGTAGGCGTCCGGCGCGGAGAGGAGTTGGCCGGAATTGCGCGCTGGCTGCGTTCGGCCGGCGAGCATGAGCAGGCAATTGAGATGTTCAAGCGGGCTGTCGTGCGGGCTTGCCTGATAGGCTTCTGTTCCGCGTTTTGTGGGATCTTGCGTTGCTGGAGAAGAAGCTGCAGCGCGCGCATGCCGCTCGGGCACTCTTTACGGAACTGGCAGGCTGCCGGAATGAATACTGCGTCAGCGCCCTCGAGGAGCTCGCCAAATATTACGAGCACGACGAAGCCAATCACGCGCTTGCGCTCGAATTCACAAAGCAGGCACTTGTCTGTACAGAGTCGGACGCGCTGCATCGTCGCCGCGAGCGGCTCGAGCGCCGTCTGGCCAAGCCGCGTTCACGCCGTCTGCTTTGATCCGCCCGTTATGGTAGTTCTATATGGCGCTTGTGAAAGTAAAGCCGCTCGTCGCAGTTCCCGCCGGGCGAAGTCTTGGAGCTCGAAGTCAACTCCAACGCTTACGCGGTGTGCAATGTCGAAGGCAAGCTGCACTGTATTGAGGGCGTCTGTCCACATGCGGGAGGCCCGCTGGGGCAGGGTAATTTGAACGGTAACTATCTTGTTTGCCCATGGCACGGGTGGGAATTCGACTGCCGCACCGGACTGAACGATTCGGACGAAGACGTCAAACTCGAAACGTATCCGGTCATCGTGCAGGACGGCGACGTTTACGTGGATCTTCCGTGACGGATTAGTCGTTTGCCCGAGCTTCCCGAAGTAGAAACCGTCGTTCGCTCGATCGCATCGCACGTGACCGGCGCTCGCATCCTGGAGGCGCAAGTGAACTCGAACCGCGTCACGCGCGGCGATCATGCCGCTACCGTTCGCGGGCTCTGCGGCAAGGCGATTCAACAGATCCGGCGTCGCGGTAAACAGATCTTTCTCGATCTCGACGACGGTCTGCTTTATGTCCACCTGGGAATGACCGGCAAACTTCTGTGGGGCGCTGAGCCGGGCAAATACACCCGCGCCATCCTGATGCTCGACCGCGGCGTGCTGCTCTTCGATGACGTCCGGCAGTTCGGACGTTTCGAGTACTTCGCCGAAGCTCCGGTTTTTCTCGATCGCAGCGGTCCGGACGCCCTGGGCATCTCCTTTGAGGAGTTTTACTCGCGCTTGCGCAAGCGCAGCGGATCTATGAAGCCGTTGCTGCTCGACCAGACATTCATTGGTGGAGTGGGCAACATCTATGCCGATGAAGCGTTGTTTGCAGCCAGGATTCATCCTCTCGCCAAAGCCGGACGGCTCTCGAAGAAGCGCGCCGAAGAACTCTATCGCAGCATTCTCGAAACCCTCAAGCTTGCCATCGAGCACCGGGGCTCATCGATTTCGGACTACGTTGACGGGTGGGGCGAACCAGGCGGATATCAGCAAATGCATGCCGTGTACGGGCGAACTGGCGAGCCCTGCCCGCGCTGCGGCACGCCGGTCCGCCGCATCGTGTTGGGCCAGCGCGGAACGCATTATTGCCCGCGCTGCCAGCGAACGTGACTCTCTTTTGTTTCGGCTTCTGTGGCCGCGGCGTGCTTGATCGAATCCGCCACTTCCGCCACGCTCTTCATTGTCTTTACATCATGTACCCGGACAATGTGCGCGCCGTTCAGAATTCCTGCCGTCACTGCCGCCGCCGTGGCGAATTCCGTCAAGGTGTCCGCCGTCTTTTTTCAGGAACGATTTCCGCGATGGGCCGATCAGGATCGGAAGCTCGAAATTCCGCAACAGCTCCGAGGTTCGCCAGAATCTCCGAGTTCTGCTCTCGCCGCTTGCCGAAACCTAGGCCGGGATCGATCACGAGCTGATGCTTCTGCACCCCGCCTTGCCGCGTCCGGTTGACCGCGGCCTGCAAATCGATCATGATTGACCGCATCAGATCTTTGATGGGCGGAAGCTTCGCCCAGGTCTCCGGTGTTCCGCGCATGTGATTAATGATCAGCCCCGCGTCGTACTTCGTTGACCACCTGTGGAACCTGCAGGTCGAGCAGGATACCGGTTGGGTCATTGATGATTTCGGCGCCGTGTTCCAGCGCCTTTTCCGCCACACCGGACTTGTAGGTGTCCACCGAAATAGGGATCGTCAGCTTTCCACGTAGCCGTTTCAGCACGGGAATCAGACGCCGCAGTTCTTCCGCTTCCGAGATGCGCTGGGAGCCCGGTCGGGTCGATTCGGCGCCGATGTCGAGGATGTCGGCGCCCTTCCTCTTCGAGTTCCACCGCTCGCGCAAATGCGCGATCCGGATCGGAATATTTGCCGCCATCCGAAAATGAATCGGGCGTGACATTCAGCACGCCCATCAGCAGCGTGCGTTCTCCCAGCGCGATCTCCCGCTGCTTCAACTTCCACTGATAGCGTTTCCGCATTCCCATATTTGAGTGTGGCGAGACGGCGCTGTGCAGTTCAAACGGCCGTTTCCATGGCCGGCGCGTGCGGCTGTTTGATTGCGCTTTCATGCCGGCTCCGTGTCATGACTCGCGGGCGAACGGGAAGCTGCTCTGCAGCAACGTCGCCGACTTCGGGGAGCTTTTGACGCACCGCGGCCAGATATGTTTCCGCGAGCTCGGGCGAGCACTCGGTCAGCGGGCCTCCCCAGGTCAGGCGCGCGCCTGCACAGAAAGCTCGGAACATCTCCTGTGCATAACCTTCAAGCGTCGTCGTAAGAGGGTTGCCCGTAATGCCGCAGGCGCGCAGCGACTGCTGCGCTGCCAGGAAGAGCGGAATCGGAAGCGCCGTAGTCAACAGCTCCGCCGCAAACAAGAGATCTTTTGTTCCGGGCGCAGTTCGTAGGCTTGAGCGTCACAGCGGTCGAGGATATCGTCGAAGCGGGCGGATGGCCGCCGTTCGGCCCTCCACTGCAAAATACGGCTGGTGCTGGCCGGCAGGAATTTTGCAGATGCTCGCAATGGCCGCGCCTTTTGAGCGTAGCGGCGCGAGCCGTCGCTCGTAAGCCAGCTATCGCAGAGGACGAAAGCACCAAATCCTCGAAAGTCAAATCGGCCGCACAGATTTCGGCGGTTACGCGCTCGACCGCTGCGTCCGGCAAACGCAACAAAACCAGGCGCGCGGCCTGCAGTTCTTTATAAGTCGCAACTGCATAACCGGCTCGAAGAAAATTGGAAACGCGGCGTGCAATACGCAGCGATCCCGATTTAACCGGTCCGAATTCCTCTGCAATTCCCGGCAGCTGGAGAACCTGTGAAGCCGTGAGATTCCCTTCAATGACCAGCGCGGCTGGTAACCGGCTCTTCATAGACCCCGCTCGCTTTCAGCGCTCTCATCCGGTCGCGAAATTGTGCTGCTTTCTCGAATTCGAACGACTTCGCCGCTTGGCGCATTTTCGGCCTCGAGTTCGGCAATCAGCGCTTCCCGCTCTTCGGGCGAAAGCTCGGCATCGGGATCGGAATCCATGTCGAGCGGAACGGTCACATAATCGCTCTCGGCGACTGCTACCAGGCTCATGTCGATCGGCTTAATGATCGTTTGCGGCGTAATGCCGTTCGCCTCGTTGTACGCCCGCTGAATGGCGCGGCGGCGTTCAGTTTCGTTAATTGCGCGCCCCATGCTTTCGGTAATCACGTCGGCATAGAGGATCGCTCGGCCGTAAATGTTGCGCGCCGCCCGGCCGATGGTCTGAATCAGCGAGCCGGCCGATCGCAGGAAGCCTTCCTTGTCGGCATCGAGCACGGCCACCAAGAGACACTTCCGGCAGATCGAGTCCCTCGCGCAGTAGATTGACGCCGATCAGAACATCATACGCACCACGCCGTAGGTCGCGCAAAATTTTGATGCGGTCGAGAGTGCTGACTTCCGAATGTAAGATAGGCGCATTTGACTCCGACCTCGGAGTAGTATTCGGCGAGGTCCTCCGCCATGCGCTTGGTCAGCGTTGTCACCAAGCACTCGTTCGTTCCGCTCAGTGCGCAAGCCGAATCTCGTGCAACAGATCATCGACCTGGCCCTTGATCGGCCGCACTTCGATTTCGGGATCGATCAACCCGGTGGGCCGAATGATCTGCTCCACCACCACGCCGGCCGACTTGGTCAGCTCGTAAGGCCCGGGTGTCGCCGATACATAGATGACCTGATTAACACGATTTTCAAACTCCTCGAAGGTCAGCGGCCGGTTGTCGCGGGCGCTCGGCAAGCCGAAAGCCATATTCGACCAGGACATTCTTTCGCGAGCGGTCGCCGTGAAACATACCCTGCAGTTGAGGAACGGTCTGATGGCTTTCATCGATGAACAGCAGCGCATCATTAGGCAGATAGTCGAGCAATGTCGGCGGCGCTTCGCCCGGCAACCGCCCCGAGAAATGGCGCGAGTAGTTCTCGATGCCGTGACAGTAGCCGATCTGTTTGATCATTTCGAGATCGAACATTGTGCGCTGGTATAGCCGTTGGGCTTCGATGAGCTTCCCTTGCTGATTCGAGTTCCTTGTGCCACCACTGCAGCTCATTCTCGATGCTCTGCATCGCCTGCTGCCGGGTAGGCGCATCCATGACATAGTGCGTCTTCGGGATAAATGGGCAGCCGCAGATACGTCTGCTTCACCTGGCCGAGCAGCGGGATCGATCTGGCTCAGCGACTCGATCTCATCGCCCCAGAACTCGATCCGATACGCATTGTCGTCATAAGTCGGAAAGAACTCGATCAACATCGCCGCGCACCCGAAACGTTCCGCGGCGGAAGTCGTGATCATTGCGCTCGTACAGGATCTCCACAAGCCTTTGCAGCAGTTCCTTGCGGGTGATGTGCTGCCCCTTTTCGAGCATCAGCAGCATGCCGTAGTACGCTTCCGGTGAGCCCAGGCCGTAGATGCAACTTACGCTGGCGACGATAATGCAATCGCGGCGTTCGAATAGCGAGCGCGTGGCGGAAAGCCGCAGCTTGTCCAGCTCATCGTTGATTGTCGCTTCCTTCTCGATGTAGATATCGCCTGAAGGGATGTAGGCTTCGGGTTGATAGTAATCGTAGTAGCTGACGAAATATTCGACCGCGTTGTGCGGAAAGAAGGTCTTGAATTCGTGATAGAGCTGTGCTGCCAGCGTTTTGTTATGCGCCAGCACTAGTGACGGGCGGCCGCTCAATTCCATAATCTTAGCCATCGTGAACGTCTTGCCCGAACCGGTGACACCAAGCAAAACTTGATGCTTCTCGCCGTCGAGAATGCCGCGCCCGAGCTGTTCAATGGCAGTTCGCCTGATCGCCCCGCGGCTGGTAGCCTATGCCGAGTTTGAATGGCACGACATCAGTATAGAGAAAACCATAAGCACGCCGTTTCGCCGTGCTACACTCGGGTGTGCGGACGCGGATTCTCGGCGTAATTCCCGCCCGGTTTGCCTCCTCTCGATTCCCCGGAAAAGCTCTTGCCCCTCTTGCTGGAAAGCCCATGCTGCAGCACGTGTGGGAACGCGCGCAGCACTCGCGCTACTTGAGCGATGTTCTGGTCGCGACCGACGACGACCGGATAGCGGAGGCGGTTTGCGCCTTCGGGGGAAAAGTGCGCATGACGCGCGTGGATCATCCTTCCGGTACTGACCGGCTGGCCGAGATTGCTTCTGCGAATCCCGCCTCTTTATACGTAAACATTCAAGGCGACGAACCGCTGATCGATCCGGCTGCTATCGACGCGGCAATTCTTGCGATGCATCAAGATGAGACGGTCTCCATGGGCACGCTAAAAAAGAAGATCGTCGACCCGACCGATCTCGTCAACACCAACGTGGTGAAGGTAGTAACAAACCTGCTGGGTGACGCCATTTACTTCTCCCGCTGCCCCATCCCCTATGAGCGTGACGGCCGCAGCGCAGCCTCGCTTTACTCGAAACACGTTGGACTATATGTCTATCGCCGTGATTTTTTGCTCGACTACCCGGATTTGCCAATCGGTCCCCTCGAGCAGGCTGAGCGACTGGAGCAGCTTCGTGCGCTCGAGAATGGCCATCGCATCCGCGTGGTTGAAACCGACTACGAGTCGCTGGGAGTGGATACGCCTGAAGATCTTGAGCGCGTGAACAGCCTCTTTTCGGCCATTGCAGCCAGACTTACTCCGCAATCTCATGCCTAAGTACATCTTCGTCACTGGTGGTGTTGTTTCGTCGCTGGGAAAAGGAATCGCCGCCGCGTCGATCGGCTGCCTTCTGGAAAGTCGCGGGCTGCGCGTCACTCTGCAAAAGTTCGATCCGTATCTCAACATCGATCCTGGAACAATGAGCCCGTTCCAGCATGGTGAGGTTTTTGTCACCGATGATGGTGCTGAAACCGATCTCGACCTTGGTCACTACGAACGGTTCACTCACGCTCCACTGACTCAAAGCAATAACCTGACCTCCGGCCGGATTTACGAAAACATCATCACGCGTGAGCGACGGGGCGATTACCTGGGCAAGACCGTGCAGGTTATCCCGCACGTGACGAATGAAATCAAAGCCGCCTGCCGCAAGGTCGCCGCCGATATGGACGTGGCGATCGTCGAAATCGGAGGCACGGTTGGCGATATCGAATCGCTGCCGTTCCTTGAAGCGATCCGCCAGATGAGGCACGAAGAAGGACGCGACAACACGCTATTCATCCACCTCACGCTGGTTCCCTGGATTGCCGCGGCGCAGGAGCTGAAGACGAAACCCACCCAACATAGCGTGAAAGAGCTGCGGGCCATCGGTATCCAGCCGGATATCCTGCTGTGCCGGTCGGAACGGCATCTGCCGGACGATGTCAAAGAGAAGATCGCCTTGTTCTGCGACGTTGATGCGACCAGCGTGATCACCGCCAAAGATGTTCACTCCGTCTACGAGATCCCGCTGGTGTTTGCCGATCAAGGCGTGGATGAGAGCATTCTTCGTTTGCTGCATCTCCCTGCCGCTCCGCGCAATCTGTCGCGCTGGACCGAAATGCTCGACCGCATGAATAACCCGGTTCGTGAAGTCAGCATCGGTTTGGTGGGGAAATACGTCGAGTATGAGGATTCGTACAAGAGCTTGAAAGAAGCTCTGCTACATGCCGGTATTGCTCATCAGGCGAGAGTCAATATCGACTGGATCGAATCCGAAGAGATGCAATACCCCAACTGCCGCGAATATTTGAGCCGGTTCGACGGAATTCTTGTGCCGGGCGGCTTCGGCAAACGCGGGATTCAAGGCATGTTGAACGCGATCCGCTGCGCGCGTGAAGAAAAGATCCCGTACTTCGGTATTTGCCTGGGTATGCAGACCATGGTCATCGAATTTGCGCGCAATGTGTGCGGGTTGAAAGATGCCGATTCGACTGAATTCAATCCCGGCACGCCGTACCGCGTGATTTATAAGCTGCGGGAATTGAAAGGCGTGGATGAGCTTGGCGGTACTATGCGCCTCGGCGCCTATCCATGCAGACTGGCGCCTGGCAGCTTTGCCGAGCAGGCTTATGGTGTTTCAGAGATCAGCGAGAGACACCGGCATCGCTATGAGTTCAACCGTGACTTCGAAGAGGTGCTCACCAGGAACGGCCTGCGCCTGACCGGGCAGACTCCCGATGGTGTGTACGTCGAGATCTGCGAATTGCCGGATCATCCCTGGTATTTGGGATGCCAGTTTCACCCCGAGTTCAAATCGAAGCCGCTCGAACCGCATCCCTTGTTCACGCGGTTTCTAGCAGCGGCACTGAAGCAGCGCGAGCGCAAAGCCCGCAGACCGCTCGAGACCCAGTTGTCGCACGCACAATGACGGTTGTCGAGGCCGGCGATGGACCGGTCCGAATCAAGTTTTCGAATGCTTCGCCACTCAGCCTGATTGCGGGACCTTGTGTCATCGAGAGTGAAGCACATGTGCTGCAGATGGCGAACGCCATCCGCGAAATTGCCGGCCCCTTCGTCTTTAAAGCTTCCTTCGATAAGGCTAACCGCAGCAGCGCGGGTTCATACCGCGGACCAGGTCTCAAGGAAGGCCTCCGAATCCTGTCGCAGGTGCGAAAGCTGGGCCTTCCCGTTCTGACCGATATTCACGAGCCCGCGCAAGCCGGGATAGTTGCCGAGCAGGTGGACATCTTGCAGATTCCGGCTTTTCTTTGCCGTCAGACCGATCTGCTGCTTGAGGCAGGCAGGACCGGCCGAGCCGTGAACATCAAGAAAGGCCAGTTCGTGGCCCCTGCCGACTTCGCGAATGCGGCGGAAAAGGTTGCCAGCACTGGAAACCAGCGCATCATCTTGACCGAACGCGGTTCGAGCTTCGGCTACAACAATCTGGTGGTCGATATGCGCGCGCTCGAAATCATGGAGCGGACAGGGTATCCCGTCGTATTCGACGCCACTCACAGCGTGCAGCTACCCGGCGCGGCCGGCAGCGCCTCGGGCGGTCAACCCGAGTTCATCGAACCGTTGGCCAGAGCCGCCGCTGCCGTCCGCTTGGCCGGAATCTTCGTCGAGGTGCATGATGCCCCTGAGCGTGCATTGTCGGACGGCGCCAATGCCCTGCGGCTCGACCTGCTTTCCCGCTTCTGGACACGGGTAAAGGCGATCGACAACCTGGTTAAGGGCTTTGAAGCATAATTTGAAATGCAGGGACAACGCCAGGCGAGGTAAGTGCGTCGTATCATGATGAGTTGAATTGTATGTATTACGCACGCAAGCACCGCCCTCGACAGTCGGGCTTTTCGCTAATTGAGCTCCTGATCGTTATCGCCATCATTCTGATCATCCTTTCGATTGCGCTGCCTCAGATGAGTAAGTCGCGAATGAACGCTCAGGAGATGTCGGCCGTTGCCGAAATGCACACGATTAATCAGGCCGAGATCCAATATCAGTCCCAATACGGGCAATTTGCGACGTCGCTTTCGCAACTGGGGCCGCCTACCTCCGCCGGCGCAGCAGAAGGTCCGCAGGCCGCCGGCCTGATTCCGGGTTCTCTGGCGGAAGGGTCGGCGAGCGGTTACAATTTCACCATCACGCAGACACCGCAAGGATATTCAGTCAGCGCGGTCCCCAAAGTCTTCGGGAGCACCGGGCGGCGCACGTTCTATTCAGATCCGAGCGGGATCGTGCGGCAAAACTGGGGCCAGGATCCAGCCACTGCAACCAGCCCCGAATTAAAGTAGTAAAGTCCCAGATGTGGCGCTTGTCCGGTTCGCTTGCTGCATCCTGATCGTCAACGCCCTGCTGTGCGGTGCTGAACAGCCCACAGCGGCTGACGTTTTCACTGCGCTCGGGAAGATGTCGATCGACCCCGCCCAGACGTACCATGTCCGCGATCTGGAGCTGACGCGCGGTGACATTAAAATCTACCTGACCGAAGGAATTCTCTCATTCGCAACCCCCGTCAACGGCCGCCGTGTTGCCGCGGTGTTCACGATTGACGGCGTGGAAGGCGGCGATGGCGAAGTTCTGCTGATGCCAAACCGGGCAAGCGAACGCGCGTCGCTCGCTTCGTTCGCCAAAACACCCAATATTGACGAACACATCGCTTCGGCGCTGCTCGTTTTCTCGGACGGAACCGGAGACGAGCTTCTGCGGCAGATTCAGCAGCATCCCGTTCGGCCCGACAATCAGCTGATCAGCTCTCTCGAGAAAACCGCCAATCCGATTCTGAATGCGATCGCGTCGGCTGTCGATGTGAAGCTCGTCCACTCTCTTCTCGATTCGCATAAACCAGAAGACGGCTTCTTCTACTCCTTTCTCTTTGGAAGGCAACTGGGGGAATTTGACCTGCTATATGACCCTACCGATTTCGAACCCGTCGCTGCCGGCCGAAGCGACATCAGCAAGGACGGCATCGCCGGATTTAGTATATGGACCAGCTTCCGGCCCCGCCATGCGCCGCCTTATGTTTTGCCGTCGCCTCACATTGCCGATTATCAGATCGACGCCGCTATCCAGCGCGATCTCTCCATGAAAGTGACAGCCGGTTTCACTTTCAAGGCGGATGCCGCCACCGGGCGCGCGATTTCCATGCAACTCTCGCGTCATCTGCGGGTCGATTCGGCGACTGTGGATGGCAGCCCTGCCGAAATTTTCCAGCATAGTCAGAGCAGCGCACCGGTCGATAAGCAGCCCGATACATTCCTGGTTGTTTCGCCGGTTTCGCTTTCGCCGGGCAGCAGCCATCACATTCAGCTCACATATCAGGGCTCCGTCATCCGCCAAACTCAGCGTGGCGAGTATTTTGTTGACGACCGAAACGCCTGGTATCCGTTTGTTCAGCCTACTCTCGCGAGTTTCGACCTGACGTTTCACTGTCCCAAGGAACTGGACCTGGTTGCCACCGGCGAACCGGTGAGTAATGGGGTGAACGGCCAGCAACGAACTGTGCACCGCCGGACGCGCGTACCCGTGGCACTCGCCGGATTCAACCTTGGCGACTACGTCATGACCGCAATGAAGCAGGGCGACTATCAGGTGGAGTGTTATGCGGAAAGGCTTGCTGCGAGCGAGATCGGAGCTGACCTGTTAACTGAAACGGCGCGCATTCTCGAGTTCTATACGCGGCAATGGATTCTGCTGCCCATCCGCACTGTTGCCCTTACGCCTATCGCAGGCTACTTTGGGCAGGGCTTCCCGGGGCTGATTTATCTCTCTGAGGTCTCTTACACCCGCCCGGAAGACCGCCCGCGCGCGCTGCGGAATCCGGAGTTGGATTCATTTTTCTCCGAACTGCTGTTGCCGCACGAAATTGCGCATCAGTGGTGGGGCAATGTCGTTCGCAGCGCGAATTATCGGAGTGCGTGGCTGACGGAGGCCATGGCCAACTACTCGGCTCTCCAGTTTCTGCAAAATGAGATCGGTGCGGGTGCGGCTAAGAAACTGCTTACTACGTTTCGGGCGGACCTGATGCAGAAAGACAAAGGACAGACCATTGAGTCTGCCGGACCCATTGATTTTGGCGAACGGCTCCTCGAGCCGAACAGTTTTCGCCGCTGGCACGCCATTACGTACGAAAAAGGCGCGTGGATTCTCCATATGCTTCATGAGCGTATAGGGGAGGAAAGCTTCCGGAAAATGCAGCTTCGTCTGCTCGATGAATACGCTTCGAAGCCGGTCACTAACGACGAGTTCCGCGCGGTGGCATCGGCGTTTGTCCCGGCAGGTCAGCCGGACCGCTCACTCGATCTGTTTTTCGAGACCTGGATCTACTCGACGGGCGTTCCTTCATTAAAGCTCGAAGGCTCCGGGAAGCACATCAGCCTGGATGTCAGCGGAGTCGATGAGGACTTTACAGTGGATGTGCCGCTCCCGTGCATGGCGACCGGAGGCAAAGAGACGACGCATTGGGTGCGAGCCACCTCCGGCTCGAACCCCATCGACCTTCCCGCCGGAATCACCTCCTGTCACCTGCCCTCGCCCTCAAGATTCCTGTTTATCCCTGATCGGCAGCCCCTGTAAACCTTTTGCGCCATTCTCTCGTTATGTCAGGTGGATAGCTATGATAGGCGCGATGGCGAAGGAACTGGAGCGAACAGCCCAGGCCGGCGTCGAGCTACGCGATTTCGGCAATTGGATGGCGTCCGAGCAGAAACGCATTTTCCTGCTTTGCCGCCGCATGCTGCAAGACGCCGACGAAGCGGATTCGGCAACACAGGACGTCTTTCTGAAGGCATATCGTGCACTGAACAAAAGAGCACAAAATCAGGAGCTCGACGATCCGGCAAAATGGGTCACCCGCATTGCCGTGAATACCTGCCTGGACCGGCTGCGATCCAGATCGTGGAAAATGTGGCAGCGGCGGCCTTCTGTGCAGGATGAAGAGTTCATATTGGGAAGTGCCAGAGCAGCTGAGCCGGACGCGGCGCGGCAGGTATTTTCCAAACAAATCCAGCAGAGACTGGAACGTGCATTGAGTAAATTATCAGATCGCCAGCGCGCGGTTTTCTCACTCCGGCACTATGATTCAATGACGCTGGAGGAGATAGCAAATGTTCTGAAGCTTGACACGGGAACCGTGAAGGCGCACCTGTTTCGGGCTTTGCACAAACTTCGCGACGACTTACGCGATCTTTATTCGGCGGCTGGCTGAAGTTAGAGGGAAGTTATGAGTATCGAGTCCGTGCGATCAGGGCATTGGACGGATGACCAACTGATCGAGCATATGTATGGTGTGGGTCCCGGTGACGGGCATCTGGATGCCTGTTCCGATTGTCGTGTCCGGCTTTCTGCATTGGAGGCGCGGCGGGCGGGCTTGAACGCTGTATCCGATACGGCAGTAAGTCACGAGTTTCTGGCCGCGCAGAGGCGCCGCATTTACGCGCGGATGGCGCAGCCCGTTCGTGTGTGGCGGTACGTTCAGTTCAGACGCTGGGCCTCCGTGCTAGCGACCGGAACTCTGCTCGCCGCAGGCCTCCTATATTACGAGAACGTGCATCAGCAGGCTGACCTGCGAAGCCAACTTTCCGATGCGCAGCTTGCGCAGGATGTCAGCAGCATGGCGCAGGATCCCGAGCCTTCGCCGACGGCGCCGCTACAGGCCTTGTTCGAGGAATGACCTTCGCTCAAACCACGTTGCGCGCCATCCTGTGCGGTCTGCTCTTGTTTCCGGCCGCTATGGTGGCTCAGAACCATGGCGATTTTCCATGGTGGAATAGTCCGCTTCGCCAGGATCTGGGCTTAACGCCCGCCCAGGAACAGCAGATCCGGCAAATCGTCCGCTCCTATCGCGACCGGTTATTGGATGCGCGGAACAATGTCGCGAAGGCCCAGGGCGCGCTCGAGGATCTGCTGAATGATCAGGAGGTCAACCCTGAGCAGACGAAGCCCGTCATCGAGCGATTGGCCCAGGCGCGCGCCAACTCTACCCGTGTTTTCCTCGAGATGAGTGTTCAACTCCGGCACGTTCTGACCTTTGATCAGTGGCGGGCGCTGATTCGCCGCTGGGACGAAGAGCAGAAGCGCAAACCGAAGGACACGCAAACACCGCCCTAGCTGCGAGCAGTTCAAGCCTCAGCGCTGGACGGACCAGGCAAGGCCATCCGGCTGGGGACCGGCATCGATATGTCCGGTCAGGGCCAGAGTCTTGAGGTCGATTACCGCGACATAGTTCTCACCTGTGCAGGCGACGTACGCACGGGAGCCGTCGGGGTGCATCTGAATGCCCGCGGCGCCGCGCTGCATTTCAAAACGTTTGATTTCCTTGTGAGTCGACGTGTCAAGCACCGCAATTCCAGCGCCGCCGAGCGACGAGATCAGCACCAGCTTGCCATCAGGTGTGAACTTCAGACGATTTGCTCCCGGTACATTCGCCTGCAGAACGTCAGTTACTTTCTTCGCTTTGATATCGATAATAGAAACGGTTCCGTCCTGCGCGTTCGCGACCCAGAGCTCGCTTCCACCGGGATTGACATCGAAGCCCTCACAACCTTTGCCGACAGGAACCACGGTTTCGTTCCAATCACTGCCGGGCATTCCGCGCGGCGGTCCCGGTCGCCGAGGAGCACCGGGAGGCGGACCATTCGGGCCGGGAAAATTAGCGGATTGAGTTACTTTCTCTATGATGCTCACCGTTGCCGACGCAACGTTGGTGGTGAAGATGCGCTGCATATCTGCGGAAACCCAAATCATGTGCGTTCTGTTCTGACCTGTTCCCAAAATCCAATCGACTTTGTTACTTGCCGGGTCATAACGTCCAATCGCCTTCGCTCCTTCGGCGGTGAACCAAGTCTTACCTCCGATATAAAAAAGGCCGTGGGGGCCACGCAGAGGTCCGAGGTCGATGGAAGGCAGCGCCTTTTGATCCACCAGGTCGATTACCGCCAGCGTGTTGTAAGCTCCGCCTCCGTAGTTCGAGACATAAGCGTACTTGCCGTCCGATGATGCGATGACTTCATGAGGATCCTCGCCCACCGGGGCTTTGGCGACAACACCTAGAGTGGCTGGATCCACGATGGCCAGCGTATGGTCGCCCTTTGAGAGCACCAGCAGAGCTTCCCGAGGAGTTGTCGCAGGCGCTGCTATGTTCGCGAACACACTCAAGCAGCACAAAACAGGAATCGTTCGCATGATTAGGAATTAGACCATAGCAAGCGCGAGTGGGCGCGCTCCGCGCGTCGACCAGCGGGTTCTGGCCAGCAACCAGCGGGAAGGGCCTGAGCGGAATCCCCTCCACCCAACTGAAAACAGCCCTGGTCGCGCCAATCTCCAGAGTCACGCAAAGGATCGCGAGAGTGGAAAACCTCGCCTGAGGCCGGAGCATGCGCAAACCGTACCGGACATCTTTGGCGAGATCTTGCAGGAACCTTGTTTTACGAGCGTCCCGGCACTCCTCTTTTCGTTGCTCCAATCCCTTCCGGCCCGCAGCGCCGCGCAACGCGCCTCCTGGCGTTTTGCCCGAGGTCCACAGGGCAACCCAAGAAAACAAAACTAAGCTATTTTTCCTGCTCTCGCAATAACCGCTCGCTTGGCGCGATTTCTTTCTAGCGTTTTCCACTCAGCAGCAGTACACTTCCTCCGTGGGTAATACGGAAACAGATGACCTCTCGCGACTCATGGCTCTGGCTTACCATATTACTTGGACAAAGTTAGTCAGGATATTCGGCAGATTGGTGTGCCGAACAGTGATGCTGGTGCTGGCAACAGTTTCGATTGCTGCGAATGACTTATCAGTAATCCGCAAGAGTGAGGAGACGCTAGCAAACGCATTGAAGAGAAGGGACGAGGCGGTCCTGTTGGCGCTGACCGATAAAGACTTCCATTACGATTGGACGGAGGGCTCAGCTATACGGAGCGTGAGCACTGTTCTAAATCGAGAACAGTGGATACACAATCTAATGCGTCTGCGGCTTGAGTCTTACGAGGCTGTGATTTCAAACATCGATGTAGTGAAGGATGATGAGGTATTTGTCGAGTTAAACGAAAGGTGGACAATTCGTTCGCATCAAAGCAGCCGAAGTGAAAAGCGTATTCGCACAAGAGACACTTGGTTAAAGATGCAGGGGACCTGGAAACTGACTGGACGTATCTCCCAGTCATATCTTCGGTAGAGCGTGCGAAAGCGGCATCGCTTGATCTTCCGCGAGAGTCTTCAGATAAAGCAACATGTTTCTGTAATTCAGCCGTCTCGTTTTGGCGAACGCAAGCTTCTGGGGCGATACATCGCCTTTTGCGATATCGATGCGCCTTCAGGCTGCTTGCGCCTCACTGGCCAGGTCTGGAAAGTTCCGGCAGGAGTTGGGCTGCAATTCCCGTGACAAAACGCGGCGCGAGCTCATGCTCATCGAGAACTTCCACTGAAGCAGCCGGTACCGGCGAGAGCTGCAGATAAGTAACCTGCTCCAGCGACTAGATGAAGCCATGCAGCCACGGCCGCTTGCGGCCTCCACTGAGAAGGCTTCCCGTGTTCCAACGAATGGGGCCGCGATAACACCGGTGCCCGAAACGGCCGGGGCACCCGAGCGTAACAAGAAAACAGTTCTGAGGAGAGACGAGGATCTTCCCCGCATCGTCGCGAAAACTCAAGCCTTCGAGTGCGGCAAGGGCCAATTCCGCCTTCACGTCCTGGCCGGCGACCGCGAGTTGGTTTTCAAGATGGAGCGCCTGGACGACATCGTCGTCCAGGGTGTCAAGAGCTTGGAATGGAACTGCGGGCCTTTGAAGCCGCAGACGGTAACCGTGGTTTATCAACCCTCGGGCAACGCGAAATTTGCGGGAACAGTCTCCGAACTGATCTTCTGATACGAAGCGGTGGCGCAGGCACTCTGGCGTAGCGAGGCATCTGCGATTTGCCACGTCCCCAGCTGCCCTTCCAGTCACTCAGCTGATCTGATCAGCCGAACCTCAATCGTCGTGCGTTTGCGCGGATGCGAAATGCACCGGCAATCGCTCCAACCATAGCGGCACGTTCACGCATACTGATCAGCCCGAGATGCTGTGCGCCGTTTACCACGTCCGGGTCAAACCCGGGACCCGCATCATCATGAATGCGCAGTAGCAGCTCTGAACTGTCGGCTTGCATTTGCACCAAAGCGGGAACGTCATCTGCATGCTTTTGGATATTGCGAAGAGCCTCTTCGCAGATGCGGTAAAACGCGGTGGCGACCTCTAGAGGAATAGGCGAGCCATCGTGAACCGGTTCAAACGTCACAGGTGCTGTTCGGCTATGCTGATACTCGTCGCACAATGCTCTCAGAGCCGGAATAAGCCCCAGATGCTCAATAATGGATGGATTTAGACGATGTGAGATTTCCCGCACGTCTTGACACAATGCCGCCGTTTGTTTTTGCAGGGCTGAAACTTGGGTTTGCAATTCCTCCAAATCCCCCGGAAGTCCCTCCCGCAGGCGATTGAGTCCCATTTCTAGCAGAGCCAGACGTTGCGCAAGATGGTCGTGCAAATCACGGGCGATGCGACGCCGCTCCTCCTCCTGCACGTTCAGAAGTCGACGCCCAATCTCAACCAGTTCAGTTTGGGTTTGACCCAGCGCCGAGCTGGCAGCTCGGGCCTGCTCTTCGATCACGTTCCAGGCGAATTGCCTTCGTCGCGCCTCTTCGTCTTCGGCTTTCCGGCGCATCGTTTCATCCCGGAGCACCTTGATGAATCCGATCACTTGTTCATCCCCGGAGTAGATGGCGTTCGTGATCCATCGGGCGAAAAACCGCGTTCCATCCTTGCGAGTCAGCCATGACTCGTCCTCCCCCGGCCGGAGTCGAGCGCAGTTTGCACTTCGCGCCGGAACGACTCCGCAGGGTATCCAGCAGCGCTAAAGAATTCGCTGCCGCCAACGCCTAATACTTCCGATGCACTGTACCGAATATCTCTCCGCACCCGAGTTCCAACTGCAGATCTCTTCGTTTTGGCTCAAATCGAAAACAGCGCAGCCGAATATTCTCGAGAAGCAGACGGAGGCGCTCTTCCCGGATGCGCACCGCTTGCTGAAATTCGCGCTCTTGAGTCCGGTCTCGCATGACTTTCGCAAATCCGCGGACTTGGCCGGAGGCATTGCGTAGCGGCGTAAGGACACCGCTTCCCCAGAACCGGGTGCCATTCTTTCGCATGTGCCAGCGCTCGTCTTCTGCCCGGCCATCCCGAAGTGCGGTGGACATCTCGTTCTCCGGCTCGCCCCGCTCAAGATCTTCAGGAGTGAATAATAGCGCTCCAGGTCTTCCCAGCATCTCTTCTTGGGAATAGCCGAGCAGCAATTCTGCGCCTTTACTCCATCCGATGACGTTGTTATCCAGTCCTAACGTGATGAAAGCATAATCGCGCGCACTATCCGCAAATGCCCGGAACTCCGCTTCGAGCGCTCTAGCCCTTTCGAGCTGGACTCCCAACCCTTTCAGTTCAGCGACCGCAGGATCCTGCAACGTATCCTGACCAAGCGACGCGCCATCGTTGTTGCTTCTCGAGTTGGCAGAACATTCGTGAGTGTTCATCCCACCTCTCCTGCTCGACTCGTCTCCAGACGCGGGCAGGAGTGGTGCCCGGCGCGTTGTATGTTTACGCCGAGCAGGTTCACCCGACGCCCCCCACGCACCTCTTCCTAGCGAGCTTGGACTGGCTCTGCAAGCTGACCCATGCGGCATAGTTTCGATTACAATCCGGAAATCTTCCGGATCGAGGCCGGGATTACGGGCTACCCGTCAATTCGCGTCGAGCATCTCCGAACCAAGTGGACAGCGCATCGGCGAGCGCCCGCCCGGTCGAGTCTTCGACCCATGCCACGTACCCGTCGGGCCGAATCAACACGGCGGCGGGAGCAGTGGCCGCCCCTAATGCCGGAAGCTCCCAGGGGCCATCGTACTTGGCGTCTATTAACTTGACCCGGCTTGCCCATGGCGTGATGTCGATGCCGCCTGGCTCATTGAAGTTGAGGAGCACCGGCCGGGCCTCGTGCAGCAGAGTGAAGACCCGGAGCGGGCCGTTTGCGGTGACCAGGTCGAGATCGGGCATGCGACGCCCGAGCAGCGGGTGTCCCTTATCGAAGTCGTAGTGAATGTCCAAACCAGATATCATCGCGACGTATTGCTTGCGAGGCTCGTCCTTCTCCAGCAGCTCGGAAATCATCTCGCGCAACGCCGCGATACGATCGTCGCTGCGGTTGACAGCGGTGAGCGCCATGGTATTGCGCAACAAACGGGCGCCGACTGGGTGCCGCTCGGCATGGTACGTATCCAGGAGGCTCTCCGGCGATATCCCATGGACCACCTGCGCTAGCTTCCAACCCAGATTCACCGCATCCTGGACACCAATGTTGAGTCCCTGTCCACCTACCGGGGAATGCACGTGTGCCGCGTCACCGGCCAGGAGCACGCGTCCGTCTCGGTAGCACGCTGCTTGCCGGGCCATATCCGTAAACCTGGAGATATGGGTGGCGCTGCGAAGATCATAATCCGTCCCGTAGACGGCGATGAGCGCCTCGCGGACGTCGCGTAGGGTTGGCTCGTCGCCCTCGCGGACGTGTCGTTCATTCAAGACGACGTGCGCGCGCTTGCCGTCGTCGAGTTTTGCGAAAGCATTAATGCCCTTTTCACCACGGCGGATGCCCCACTCCGGCTCTTCGGCCGTCTCGATCTCGGCAATCAAGTAGCTGGTTGACGGATCCCACCCCGGGAAGTCGATACCTGCTTTCTTCCGGATCAGGCTCCGGCCCCCGTCGCAACCGACGAGATACTGCGCGCGCAACGATCGTCCGTCGGACAGCTCGACATCGACGCCGGTGTCGTCCTGCGCGAAACCCGTCACCTCACGTCCGCGATAAATCGGCACCGCCAGCTCGCTGGCCCAGTTCGCCAGGATGCGCTCGATATGAGTTTGCCGGAGCGCGAGAAAGTAGCTGTGCCGAGTCGGGAGGTCGCTGATGTCGAGAAGCATACCCGCGAATGGTGCGCTCCGAATAGCCTGCCCTTCCGAAACGAAGCGATCGGCGATTCCCCGCTGATCGAGCACCTCGATGGTGCGTATGTGCAGCCCGCGCGCACGCATGCCGGCGAGGTCGTGGCTTTCGCGCCGCTCGACGACGGCGACGTCAACGCCCGCCAGCGCCAATTCGCCCGCCAACATCAGCCCTGTGGGCCCTCCTCCGGCGATCACCACGGCATGGTCGGTCACCGGCTCCCTCCGGCCGGCATCAAGCCAGTCGTGCCGAGTGCCCCCACCTTTATCGGAAATTCCATCACTGGTTCAAGATCCCCGCGCGATCCATACGTCGAAAACATTACACGCATTCCTTCGCTCCCATTTCCGTAGCTTGTGGCCACGGTCAGCGATTATGCGGCACACCCCAGGTCTTGCCGCAAGCCCCCCGGTGCGCGATACACTGAGACTGGGGGGCGCTTCGAGGCTCAATTTTGCGACGGAACGCGCCTATGTTGAACAGAGCACGCAGGCAGCAGTTCCGCTACCGGACGTGCGCCATCATGCTCGATAATCTGACAGGATGTCGCTGCCGGATCCACTCGTGCACGGCTGAGGGCGCCAGGACATTCGAAAGAAGATAGCCTTGCAAATAATGGACACCGAGTCCAATCAGAGTGTCGGCCTGCCCGGCTGTTTCCACTCCCTCGGCTACAACTTCAAGCCCAAATGTTTTGGCGGTCGTGACGATCGCATTTACGATGGACCCTGAATCTCTGTGGACCGATTCGACGAACGACTTATCAATTTTGAGCTGATCGATCGGGAGGCGGCGCAGATCTGCAAGACAGGAAAAACCCGTCCCGAAATCGTCCAGAGAGATTCTCACACCCATGTCGCGCAGTTTGCTGAGCGTAGGGATGATGTTCCGGCGATCTCCGGCGAACACGCTTTCCGTCAGCTCGAGATTGAGCCGCGAAGGAGACAATCCACTGTTCTTTAGGGCAGACGAGATATCGGTGAAGAGCATTCCGGATTCGATCTGAACGCTCGAGACGTTTACCGAAACGGCAGGCGGATTGATACCGCGCCATGACACAGCTTCGCGACATGCCGCGTTCAACACCCAGCGGCCGAGCGCTACGATATCCCCTGATCTCTCGGCAAGCGGGATGAATTCTGCGGGAGACAGGGGACCTCGCTCGGGGTGATTCCAACGCACGAGGGCTTCGAGTGTTTCGCACTCCCAGGTGGCGGCGGAAATGATTGGTTGAAAGACGACCGCCAACCGCCCGTCGTCAATGGCTTCGCGCAGAGCACGCTCGAGCAGGTGGCGCTCTGTCACACGCCGGCTCAAAGACGGATCGAAGAGCCGGATCTTCGATCGCCTCTCCTCCTTGCTTGCGTACATCGCCATATCGGCCGCGCGAATGAGATCCTGCCCGGTTCTGCCGTGGTCGGGGAAGAGTGCAATTCCGATGGTCGCGTCGATCCGCACCGTGCCTGAGTCCACCTCTATCGGGTCGCACAGACATTTGCTCAAGTCGCTTGCGAGATTGACGGCGACCTCGGTGTCCCTGAGTCCTTCTATCGCGATAACGAACTCATCGCCTCCCCAGCGGGCCAGATCGACGTTCGGCGGTAGACGCTCGAACAGGCGCCGCGCGGCAACCTGCAGTACCCAATCTCCCGCGAAGTGCCCCATGACGTCGTTCACTTCCTTAAACTTGTCCAGATCGAGAAAGAGGACCGCCAGCGAACGGCCGGCAGATCCGGCACGAGCAAGCGCCGCGTTCAAACGTTGTGCCAAGCTCGCCCGATTACAGAGACCGGTGAGCGAATCCGTTGACGCGAGATAGGCGAGTTCTTTGGCGTAGCGCTCCTTCTCAAGCACTTCTTTCTCGATATCCTCGGTTCGCGCCTCGATGCGAAGCTCGAGTGACTGGTTCGCTTCGCTCAGCGCGGCCTGAGCCGCTTTCAGTTCTACATTCGCCGCCTCCGTACGGCGGTGCTCGTCGTCCATCGCGGTGAGAAGCGATTCGTTTGCGCGGCTTAGGCGAACCGCGGTCATCGTAGCCTGATTCGCAAGCCGCGATGACACCCACATGACCACCAAGAACAGCAATCCGAGCAGCCCGAAAAACGTGTTTTCAGAGCCTGGAAACGACAGGAACAATAGGGAGGTGGGAAGCACTAAGAACGAGCAGAAAAGGAACGACAGAATCTTGGAAGGGGCCAAAACAGTTGCGCTGCCGCCGACCATTCCACACAAAACCATGGTGGTGTAGGCGCGGCCGCTCTGATTCAGCACGGGGAGGAACATCAGAGGGAAAGCTGCCCAGACCGTTGCGGCCGCGATCAATCCGCAGCCGAAGCGCTGAATTTCGCGCCGCGACGGATGACCGGTGAGCCGAACAGTTCTGACCCTGTGAAAGTGCAGTATGTCGAGGCCGCGGGCGAACAGAACGAGCATCATGACCAGCCACCATGCGGCGAGCCGGCGTGAAGGGACTTGGTCCATCGAGATGAATGCCAAGCCGGAAGACGCAAAGACGGACACAAGAAGGCTGCCGATGCCGTGGCGATACAGCAAGTCAGCGGCATCCTGGTCGGCAGCTTCGCGGCCGCTTCCGTAGACGTCCAGGGCACGTTCCGGGCGCTGTTGGGACGGATTTTCTGTCCAACCGTACGGCGTACAAAAACCTTTCGAGCTAGAGAGATGTAGGCTACAAGCGTGTGCATCCAAACGCTTTGAGCAGCTTCCGGGCGGCGCGGGAAACTTTCGACGGTAGCAAACAGGGTAGCTCCCGATTCTATCGAAAATCAAGCGTTGCGAGAGCCTGCATGCTAATCTTTAACCTTCCCCGCTTATTTCATGCGGAAACTCCTCGCTCTCAATCGTGGTGAAATTGCCATACGCATTCTGCGCGCGGCAAACGAACTCGGCCTGCGGACTGTGGCTGTATATTCGCAGGAAGATCGTCTCAGCCTGCACCGGTTTAAGGCAGACGAGGCGTATCTGGTCGGCGAGGGGAAAGGTCCGGTTCAGGCATATCTCGACGTCGAAACAATCGTCGACCTCGCCGCGCAGAAAGAGGTGGATGCGATTCATCCGGGCTACGGTTTTCTCTCCGAAAATCCAGCTCTTCCGCGCGCCTGCGAGCGCGCCGGCATCACGTTCGTAGGCCCTAGCGCAAACATTCTGGAAGCGCTCGGCGATAAGACGGCCGCTCGCAAACTTGCCCAGAGGGCCGGAATCCCGGTGGTCCCTGGTACGGAGCAGCCGCTTGACCCGAGCTCAGACAGGATCTCCGATGTGGCGGCGCGTATCGGGTTTCCCTTGATCATCAAGGCGGCTTTCGGCGGAGGCGGGCGAGGGATGCGAATCGTCAACGCGCCGGCGGAGTTCGAGGCCAAAGTCGGCGAAGCGAGCCAGGAAGCAGGTGCAGCTTTTGGCAATCCGGCGGTCTTTCTCGAGCGCTACATTCGCCGCGCAAAGCACGTTGAGATTCAGATCATCGGCGATACGCAAGGAAATATATTGCATCTGTACGAGCGGGATTGCTCCGTGCAGAGGCGTCACCAGAAAGTGGTGGAAGTAGCGCCCGCCATCGGATTACCGGAAAGAGTTCGGCGGGAGCTGGCGGATGCGGCGGTGGCGCTTGCGCGCGCGGCTCATTACTTCAATGCCGGAACGG
Source organism: uncultured Acidobacteriaceae bacterium (assembly GCA_963846185.1). GTDB lineage: Bacteria > Acidobacteriota > Terriglobia > Bryobacterales > Bryobacteraceae > Bog-105. The sequence continues at coordinate 180,693 of CAWJVA010000019.1, forward strand.
TCGAATTCCTGGTGGACGCAGACACGCTGGAGTGGTTCTTCATTGAGGTGAATCCGCGCGTGCAGGTGGAGCACACGGTGACCGAAATGGTAACCGGCATCGATATTGTCCGCACTCAGATTCAAGTCGCACAAGGCCTGAGCCTGCATAGTGACGAGATTGGATTGCCGCGCCAGGGCGAGATTCCGCTGCACGGCACCGCCCTGCAGTGCCGCGTGACCACGGAAGACCCTGCCAATAAGTTCATGCCGGATTACGGCAAGATTCAGACTTACCGGTCGCCTGCAGGGTTCGGTATCCGTCTCGACGGAGCCTCTGCGTACGGTGGCGCTGTAATCTCGCCCTTTTACGATTCGTTGCTGGTGAAGGTCACTGCCTGGGGTAGCAATTTCAAACAGGCCTGCCAGCGCATGGATCGCGCGCTACGCGAATTCCGCATTCGCGGAGTTAAGACCAACATCCCGTTTCTCGAGAACGTAGTCAATCATCCCGAATTTCAATCGGGTGAGATGACCACTTCCTTCCTGGATGAAACACCGGAGCTATTCGAATTTCAGCCCAGGCGCGATCGCGCCACCAAGCTGCTGAATTACTTAGCCGGGATCAGCGTCAATGGAAATCCCGAAGTGGCGGACAAACCTCGGCCGAAGGTGATTCGCGAGGCTCCAATTCCGCACTCCTCGAAAGTGCATCCTCCGGAAGGAACGCGCCAATTGCTCGACCGCGCCGGCCCGCAGGAATTCGCGAACTGGACCCAGAATCAAACGCGATTGCTGATGACGGATACGACGTTCCGCGATGCGCACCAGTCTCTGATGGCCACGCGGGTTCGAACCTATGATCTGCTGCGCATCGCGGACTACGTAGCGAAAGAGCTCCCGGAGCTTTACAGCATCGAGATGTGGGGCGGCGCGACCTTCGACGTAGCGATGCGCTTTCTTCTTGAAGATCCGTGGCGGAGGCTTCAGGTACTGCGGCAGGCCATTCCGAACATCTGCTTCCAGATGTTGCTGCGCGCTTCGAATGCAGTTGGCTACACGGCGTATCCGGATAACGTTGTTCAGGCGCTTATCGCTGAAGCCGCCGCGCAGGGAATCGATATTTTCCGCATTTTCGATTCGTTGAACTGGCTGCCTAATATGCAAGTAGCGGTGGAGGCGACGCTGCGCACTGGGCGCGTTTGCGAAGCGGCGATCTGCTATACGGGGGACATTCTCGATCCCAGGCGTGAGAAGTATTCGCTTCAGTACTACGTCCGGCTCGCGAAAGAGCTAGAACGAATGGGTACACACATTCTGGGCATCAAGGATATGGCGGGTCTGCTGCGCCCCTACGCGGCCTACAAGCTGGTCAAGGTGCTGCGCGAGGAGGTCGGCGTTCCGATTCACCTGCATACGCATGACACGAGCGGCATAAATGCTGCGACGATTCTGAAAGCGAGTGAAGCGGGCGTGCACGTCGCTGATGCGGCAATCTCTTCTATGAGCGGTACAACCAGCCAGCCGAACCTGAATTCGATCGTTGCCGCGCTGGCACACACGGAGCGCGATACCGGATTAAATTTCGATGCGCTGAACCGTTGCTCGGATTATTGGGAAACAGTTCGTACCTACTATACGCCGTTTGACGAAGCGCCCAAATCCGGCAGCGCCGATGTTTACCTCCACGAGATGCCGGGCGGGCAATATACGAATCTCAAGGCGCAGGCCGAATCGATGGGCCTGGGCGGCCGTTGGCCCGAGATTGCGCGCATGTATGCGGATGTGAACATGGCGTTCGGTGACATCGTGAAGGTCACGCCTTCGAGCAAAGTGGTAGGTGATCTCGCGCTGTACCTGGTCAGTCACGGCATGTCGCTGGCGGATATTGAAAAGCACCCCCAGTTGACATTGCCAAATTCCGTAGTGGACATGTTCATGGGTTCACTGGGGCAGCCGGAGGGAGGATGGCCGCCGCACCTGCAGCAGGTAATCCTGCGCGGGCGGAAGCCGATTGAGGGCCGGCCGGGCGCTCAGCTTCCAGCCATCGATCTCGATTGCACTGCCAAAGAACTATCGGAGTTGACCGGGGCAGCCGCAACACGTACCGATGTTCTGAGCTATTTGATGTACCCGGACGTCTTCAAGAAATTCGCCGAAGCGCGTAAGAGCTTCGGTGATCTGGAAGTGCTTCCCACGCCGCCTTTCTTTTACGGCATGCCGGAGCGCAGCGAAGTAGTGGTCGAACTCGAGCCAGGAAAGACTTTGATCATCCGGCTGCAGACCGTAGGCGAGCCGCGGCCCGACGGTATGCGGACCGTCTTCTTCGAGCTGAACGGGCAGCCCCGCGAGGTGGAGGTGAAGGACAACTCGATTCGCGAAGCTGCGCCGACGAGGCGTAAAGCGGATCCCGCGAGGCCCGGCGAAGTCGGCGCACCCATTCCGGGGGCGGTGACGTTGCTGCACGTCGAGCCAGGCGACGGCGTGAAGAAGGGCGAACGTCTGCTGGTGATCGAAGCGATGAAGATGCAGACCACCGTCTATGCACCGGTCAGCGGCAAGGTGAGCTCGATCGAGGTGAAGCCACGCGACACGGTCGAGAGCCACGACTTGCTGCTGGTGATTGATGCAGGCGCGAGTTAGCCGCTAAACTGAACGTAGACTCGTGGGGGCGTAGCTCAGTCGGATAGAGCATCAGCCTTCTAAGCTGAGGGTCACAGGTTCGATCCCTGTCGCCCCTACCACACAAATCACGCCGATAGCGGTACCCCGCTCAGATTGAAATTGGGAGGCCCATCTGTCGCCCATCGCATCAACTTTGATTGCATCGCTTCCGACGTGATACGTAAAACGTACTATACTGGAGTGGGTGATCGTATCGTTCGCTGACAAGGATACAGAGGCGCTTTGGGCCGATCACCGGGTAAGGAAATTTATCAACATTGAGGGTCCGGCCCGGCGAAAGCTTCTTATGTTGAACGCGGCAAAAGTTTTAAGCGACCTCGCTTCTCCGCCCGGAAATCGGCTAGAGGCATTGTCGCGTGATCGATTCGGAAAGCACAGCATTAGAATTAACGACCAGTACAGACTCTGCTTCACTTGGAGAGAAGGAAACGCATATGAAGTCCAAATCACGGACTACCACTGATTTATTGCCAATTAGTCCGGGGGAAATTCTGCTGGAAGAGTTCCTACATCCAACAGCTATGTCTATTAACGCACTGGCAACCAAGCTACATGTGCCCGCGAATCGCATTCAGGAGATTGTGAGAGGACGCCGCGGCATCACCGCGGACACGGCTCTACGGCTTGGGCACTATTTTGGGACAACCCCGGAATTTTGGATGAACCTGCAGACCGATTACGATTTACGGATTGAGAAACGGGCGAAGCTGGCCGAGGTCGAATCTTTACCAACGCTGGTAGCTCATTAGCCACAACGACACTGAAGATAACCTGGGTTGCAACGAAAAGATATACAAAGACAACACCTTCGAGCCCTGTCGCCCCTACCACAGAAATCGCGAAAACTGGCACTCACACGGCGCTCTCCCTCACAACGCCAATCGCCCCATGAATTGCATGGCATCCGGGTGGAACTTCTGTCTGATGTCGAGCCTTCCCGTGCTTAGTTTGAATTCCACTTCGCCGTCCGCGGCCGTGATGGGGAGGGTGGCCTTCGGGAACGGGAAAAAGTAAACATCGGACTGTCCGATGTGCCGGTAGTCACAGCGTACAGCCGTAACAGGCGGTTTGCCGCGAACGCGTAGCGACGCATCAGGAGCTAACGCGTTAACGTCCGCGCCGGGCGGCGGAGCTGGCAGCCCTACCACCGCGATCACGTATCGGGGCCATTCTTTTTCAGCAGCCGCAACCTGCGCAGGAGTTGGAGGGTTGCCGTTCGATCGCAACTTCAGGACAGCCAAACGAACCGGTAGAGCGCTGGCCCAAATCACTTTGAGAGTTGGCTGGACCGGAGGTGCCCCGACGGGCGCGGATGCCATGGACGGCGTTCGCGCAGTCTGCTGTTGCTGATTTCTGGTTGCAGCTTCCGGGTTGGAAGCGCCGGCCGCGCTGCTCATATTCGGTCCGGAAGTTGTATTGGCCGGATTGCCGAGCGCGGCGGAGGGGGGCGCAGACGCATTCACATTTGGATCCACATAAAAGACGTCGCCACGCTGGCTCATCGGCATCGGCATCTCTTTTGCCCAGGGCGAGTGCGTCATGATTTCGCGGGCATCGTTTTCCGCCCATGCCGTGTAATCCCGGTTCCAGACGCCCGGCTGCGTGCTCGCGAAGACGGCGCCGGCTATGATAGCGAGGGATAACAACCTGCCGCGCATCTTCAAGAACCTCCTCGAATTGAGACTCCGAAAAATGCTAGTAAGTCACGCGGTTATTTCGAGTGCAGGTCGTTTTGCGGGGTGGTCAGCTCAGCAGTGTATCGTTGCAGAACGCAACCTGTTTGTCTTTGCTGAACGTCGTCCATAGAGAGCCGAGTTCTTCGTGTACCGATACCCAGCCTACTTGCACTCCGGCCGACAAAACGTGCAAAAGTTCCTGTTTGGAGTAAAAGAAGTGCCAGTGGCCGACCTCATTTCTGATTTGTCTCAGCACTTCTTCTTTGAACGGGAACATTCGCGTGTGGGAAGGCAAAAGGGAGAAGCATAGAGTATGCAGGGCGGCGAAGCCAGCCGGCTTCAAGATCCGGTTAATCTCTAAAAACAGATTGTAGGCGTAAGGCTTCGGTATGTGCTGAATCGCCGCTACGGAATACACGAAATCGAACGAACTGTCATCGAAAGGAATGGTGATTCCGTCGTAGACCGAAAATTCGAAGCGAGCCTCTCGTGCTCCATCCCGTGCCAGCCTTTGCTTCGCCTTGTCGATCATCCCGGCCGCGACATCCAGGCCAACGATTCTCTCGGGAGCGAAGCGTGCAGCCGCTGCTTGCATGATGTAAGCCAATCCGCTACCCACTTCCATAATGTGAGCGCCGGGTTTCGGCATAGCCCAAGGAAAGAGGCGTGCAAATGTATTGATATATCCTGCAGCGCGGTCTTTTAGCGCTTCACGGGGCACTCCATCGTGAATTCGATTCTCAACCGATTCCAGCGATTCTTCTGCGATGTTCCAGGTTTCAAAGGCGGGATGCATATTACGCCTGATGTGGCCGCTTGTAAAAGAATTTATTCAGACCAAACACTCCCACCGATTCGGAAGGTACGTCTTGCATTCGCCAGTAGTGAGTAACTAGGCTTTTGCGTGTTAACGACGGGTCGAGGATCTGCAAACCGCCATGAAGTAACTGAGCATGCCAAACGAACACGTCCCCTGCAGCGCCCAGGAAGGCCGTTTTCTGCAGACCTCGGGCGGCGATCTCGCTTTCCAGGTAAGTGCGGCAGGCCGGCATCTCCGCCTCGATTGCGTGGATGCCGCCGTGAGAAAACGTGTACGGCGGAATCAAATGGCTTCCGGGATAGTAAAACAGCGGTCCGGCTCCGACATGTATGTCTTCGAGGCAGATGGAACTCACCGCCAGCTTGTTTGGGACAGGCGGTGGCATATACCACGTATCGAAGTGCGACGGCTGCTGGCTGCCTCGCACAAAATTGAGCGAGTTAATCACGATAGGATCGCCGCCCAGCAACTCCGTCAGAATGGCGATCAGACGATCACTCAGAACGGCCCTTCGAACGATTGCTGATTCGAGATAAAGATCGTTGAGCTTGAAAGATCGCGAAAATACCTCATCCGGCGCCTCCGAGATCGATATTCGCTGGCCGACGAGCGGTCCCTCGAGCGGATCTACCTTGACCTTCGGAAACTTATGCCGGTTTGCAACGGTTTGTTCGATGTCAGAGTTGACGTCGGCGATCACAGACCGAGGGATAAGTCCTTTGAGGATTAGAAATCCGTTCTCCTCCCAGAACTTCCAGCGGGCGAGAGTTGAGAGGCTGGGAATCTCTGCAGGATCAATTTCTGTTGGGGGTCGAGTTGCATCGCCGTTTCTGAACGCCGTGCGAACTTTCTCTATGAATTCGCGCATAACGAGTGCCGGTGCCGTTGTCCATTAGAACACGCACGATCCTCGGGTACCTCGGCATTATCGGCCGGGCTCGAGACTAACCCAACTCTGGTTTCGCGCCGACGTGAGTACGGCGTCCGTGACCTTTTCCGTGGCCAGCGCCTCACGGAACCCAGGGCTGGGCGCTTCGCCGCTGCTGAGTGCGCGCAGCAGGTCGGCAACTTGATGGATGAACGTATGCTCGTATCCGATCTGTAGCCCAGGTACCCACCAGTTTTTCATGTACGGGTGCTCCGATTCGGAAACGTGGATGCTGCGCCAGCCGCGGAGATTTGAAGGCTCGTCGTACGAGAAGTACTCAAGGCGATGCAGGTCCTCCAGATTCCAGGCGACGGAACCTTGTTCGCCATTCACCTCGAATGTATAGAGCGCTTTGTGGCCTCTGGCGTACCGAGTCGCTTCGAAAGTACCCAACGAGCCGTTCTCAAAACGAGCAAGAAACGCGCTACCGTCATCGATGTTTACTTCCACCGGCTTGCCGGTCACGGCATCCTGCCGCTGCCTTATGAAGGTCTCAGTCGCCGCAGAGATTTTGGCAATTGGTCCGTTTAGCCAAATCGCTGTATCGATGCAGTGTGCGAGCAAATCGCCGGTAACACCGCTCCCGGCAGCAGAGGCATCAAGCCGCCATAGCGCCCGGCCTCCAACCGGAACTGCGGCCGAGATGGTCCAATCCTGCAGGAACTTTGCCCGATAGTGAAAAACGCGCCCGACGGCGCCACGTTCGATGATCTGCTTGGCTAATACCACAGCAGGAACGCGGCGGTAGTTGTACCAGACCATGCTTGCTACCCTAGCCCCTTCGACGGCATCTGCCATCAATCGAGCTTCGGCGAGATTCCTCGCAAGCGGTTTTTCACAGAGGACAATTTTACCGGCCTGTGCGGCGGCAACGGCGATTTCGGCGTGTGTATCGTTAGGGCTGGCTATGTCGATCAGGTCGACATCCTTGCGAGCTACGAGAACTCTCCAGTCCGTTCCGGCGGATGAATAGCCCCAGCGCTGAGCGAACTCTTCTACACCTCCGCGATTGCGCCCGCAGACTGCCGTTAACTGCGGCTCGTACTCGGTCTCAAAGAATTGGTTTACCTGACGGTACGCGTTCGAATGAGTGCGTCCCATGAAACCGCAGCCGACTAATCCGATGCGTAGCGGCCTTTTCATGTGGCTCACTCCGACCAGCCATGCGCTTCCCGAACGGAAAGCATGGCGCGTAGAATGTCATCCCAGGTCGCCGGCTTTAGCATCACTTCATTCGGAAACATGCAGCCATCCCAGCAGATGTGAGAGAAGGCTTTTGTCAAGGCGCCTGACTCGTCGCGCAACCAGAAGCCGGCGTGGCGAACGAGATCGAGCTTGCCGGCGGGTTCAAACGGAAGGCAATGACGGCCCGTTTTGTCGTGCGCGCCCAAACCCTTTACTGTTGCGTCGTTTTGCGCGACGTGGAAATCGATTGTCCAGGGACGCAGGGCCGATGCGACCGTTTTGAGCGCGGCGTCCAGCGCCTGCATATCGCTCCAGTCGAATGCATCCGGCAGGACACGGTCTTCTGGTGCGTTGTAGCTCAGCGTGTAAAGTAACGTGTGCGCCATATCAGCTTGAAATCCGACCGTTTCGGGCCGATCTACCATTTCGAGCAGTTCAATCATTCGGCTCCAACTGTGCATGGCGGCCCAGCAGATCTCGCCTTCTGCCGCCAGCCGCTCACCGTAGTTACGGGCGATATCAGCCGCTTTGCGAAATGTTTCTGCGATGCGGCGCGTGCCCTCGGCAGGCGATTTCACCCACTCGGACGGACTGGTAGCGGAGTCGATCCGAATCACGCCATACGGCCGGATGCCGATGCGGCGTAACTGCTCGCCGATGCGGCACGCTTTCTCAACCTGTGCGAGAAACCGCCTCTGGCTTTCGCCATTCGCCATTGCCGATCCGCCGCCAGTTTCCGCCCAAACAGGAGCCACAAGCGACCCAACAACGAGCGAGCGGGAGGCTACTCGGTCCGCGAGGCGTTTCAGATCATCCGCGCCGGCTTCTATGCTGATGTGGGGATCGGATAAGAACAGGTCGATGCCGTCGAACCGGGCTCCATAGACGCGAGCGCCGGCGGTGAGATCGAGCATCTGGTCGAGGGTGATAAATGGCTCAGAGCCTGGGCCCTTGCCAACGAGTCCCGGCCACATGGCGTTGTGAAGCTTCGGGTATTTGTGCATAGGGCGAAGCGCGACCTTCAGGTTACACTGAGCGTTCCTAGATGCGATCGCTCCTGCAGACAAGCGGTGCAAAACCCGGCAGAGTTCAATGCCTGGCGTGTGCGCTGGCACTGATACTGCTTTTATTTGGTGACGTGATCTTCCTGCGCGCATCGCTCGCGCCCATCGACTACTCGGACGTGCTGGCACGCGCTCATTCGCCGCGAACCGTCACATGGCTGCCTGAGCGAGCCGGCCGAACGATCCTAAATGGCCAGGGCGATGTCGGAGCGGCTGCTTATCAGTTGCAGCCTGCCGTGAGGTTTATGGCGTTCTGCATGCGCCACGGGCAATCGCCTTACTGGGATCCGTACATCGCAACCGGAGCTTTAGGTCCGGAAGCGCTGGTCGATATCAAATTCTCACCGTTCGTTTTGGTAACGGCGATCTTTGGCGGCGGCTCGTCAGCCTTCAGCTTTGTATTGGTGGCCCTGTATCTATGGTCCGCCTACTGTCTTCTGCGCGCTCTTACCTTTCACTTAGACTTTTCGTTGGCCGCAGCGTTCGCCTCGACGGCCTTGTTTTTCCTGAACGGCTTCGCTCTGAGCAACCTTTACACGCAGATGGGGCAGCCGTATTTTCTTGCACCGGTTCTCCTTCTCTCGCTTTTAATCCTGACCGGAAGACCGGGCCTGGCCACATTTGCGACGGCGGTAGGCGCTCACGTTCTGTTCTTCGCAACGACTTTTTTCCCGACGCTGGTGCTCACTGCCATTGTTGTGTACGCTTTTACGCTCAGTCTTCGAATCAGTGAGAGGCCTGCACATTGGCGCTCAATTCTCCTGCTGCATGTAGCGCCCGCGCTCAGCGCTGTTTTGTTGCTCGGCTTCTTGTATGTTCCGATCTTTGCGGCGTACCTGACGTACCTCGATACGTTTGCGGTTTATGCGGCACGCAAGACGCCCGGCGTCAGCCTGCTGAACCTCATATCGCTGTTCACTCCAAAGCACATTTGGGAATCGTACTCTGCTACGCGGTATCCCGTCCCGCCCGCGAATGATGCTTATGAGCCGCTTATCGATCACATCGGGATTGTTGGCCCGCTGATCGCGATCCACGCTTTTTCGGTGCTCACCAGGCGAACAGCGTGGCCCATCTGCTGCCTGGGAATGTGTGTGCTCGCAGCATTCGGGCAGATTTTCGGCATCTTTCCGTTCACGCTACTCGATTCGCTCCCGTTCTTCAGTTTCGTGCGGAATACCTACTGGCCGGCAATGCTGGTTTTCGCACTTGTTCTGCTGACGGCCTATGGCTTCGACGCGATCCGTGCCGGAAGATCCTTCACCATTCCATGCGCAGTTCTCATGACCATCATGGTTTGCGCGCTCTGGGCTATGCACGTACACGTCCGGCATTTGCGAGCCGCCGGTGCGCCCTCACCGGATAGCGCCGGGGCGGGTTCGATCATGCTTGCTATCGATGCACCTGGTCCGCAAGCCGAGCCGCTTCATGGAAGTGTTGAGTTCGGCGGCTGGGCGATTGCTACCAACGTTGCCATCTCGAAAATATCTCTCGCGGTAGATGGGTCGTTTGTCGCGAACGCCGCGTATGGCGCCGGGCGTAACGACGTGTGCCGAATTTATCCGGGTCGCCCCGGTTGCCCAAACGTCGGGTGGGACGCGCTGGTGGACACGACTCAGTTCGCTAACGGCGCCCACACTCTATCGGTCACCGCTTACGCCGGAGCCATACATGCATCCCAAAACCGGCAGTTCAGGGTATCGAACCCGTGGGCGCCGGCGTACGTTGCAGTCTTCTTCGGTGTACTGGCGGCCATTGGCGTTTTCTTGATCGCCGCGCGCAGGCCCGAATGGAACCGCTGCGCAACAAGCGCCGTGATCGCGCTGCTCGTCTTTGAAGGCGTGTTCTACATGAACAATCTGCGGCCATACCGCTCCGGCCGGGACCAGCACTTGCCAACCGCTATCGCCTGGCTCAAGCGGCAAGTTGAACACAAGCCGGGAAGCCGCATCCTGAACATCGGTGTGACGGGAGTCCCCCCGAACTGGGGCAGCGCGCTACAGATTCCACAATTAGGCAATTTAAACTCGGGCGAGCTGCCGTGGTATAGGACATTCTTCTACCGCTATATCGGTTCCGGATTGTTCCTCAGCCTGGATAATCAAAACAGCACGCTTTCCTTTACCGATTCCTCACTCTCGCTCGCGGGTGTGAGGTACGTAGTTGTGGATAAGTCGCTTCAAGACGCCGTAGCGAGGCTCTCGGGCATGGGCTTCGCGATTGTTCAGCAGGACGCAATTCGCGATATTTTCGAAAACCCGAACGCGATGCCGCGGGCGTTCATCGTCCATAACTGGACGAAGTCAGACAAGCTCCCTGTCGACGTCAAAACAACTATCACGACACAGAACCAGGACCTGTTATCCGAGCTTGGGGCGCCGAAAAACGGAGCGAAAGATCCTCAACCAGTTCAACTCGTGAGTTACTCGAACACCCTTGTTCGGCTTCGCTGTTTGCTAACTGATTCCGGCGCGTTGCTGTTGGCAGATAGCTGGAGTCCGGACTGGAAGGCGAAAGTGGATGGCCGGCAGATTCATATGACGAGAGCTGACGCCGCGTTTCGAGCGGTTCCACTTACAGCTGGAACCCATGAAATCGTGTTCCATTATGAATCTGCGTCGCTAAAAGGAGGTATAGCGCTCACCCTGGCGGCGATGCTTGGCCTGATAACGGGAGCTTTGATTCTGCGAAGCATTAGAGGACAGAGCAAGATGAGCCGCTCTGTCCTCTGAGCATTCACTTACTGTTGATCAGACGAATCGTCGGATGAAGTCGAAAGAGAGATCCCAGGCTGTAATGCCGGGGCGGTACCGCCGTACGATGACAGGTTCTGCCAAAACCAAGTGGTGCCAGTACCTGGGTAGAAGAACTGGTTTACGTGATCATTCGCATCAAGGTAAGCAATATGCTCGCCGAGCCCAAATGAAAGAGCACCGAAAAAGTCTGCGGCCGTGCCCGGAAACGCGACAAGTTTGGAGCTCGCGCCCGCGGCATTGCCTCCGTAGTTGCCGGTCAGGTTCTGCGAAGACCAGCTCGTACCGAAGCCCGGATAGTAGAGCTGATTGATATTCCCGCTGCCATCAATGTAGGCAATATGCTGCCCATTGTTTACATCAAGGAAAGCGGCCACATTGCTGCCGGTGCCGGCGTTGCTACCACCTGCCAGCGTCGTCAGATTCTGCTGTGCCCAAAATGATGTTCCTACAATGTAAACCAGCTGATTGATCTGTTGGTTTGTATCGATATAGACGACGTGCTCGGATCCATTGGGGTCGATAAAGGAACTGAGACCGCTTGGCGAGACCGGGGCTGTGGCGCCACTGGCATACGTCGCGGTCAAGTTCTGAGGGATCCATGCCGTTCCGCTGCCGGGATAATATAGCTGGTCGATGTTGCCGACGGAATTCTGATATACGACATGTTCGCCTCCCAGGGAGTCAAGGAAGGCTGTTACCTGGCTGTTGGCGAGGGCTGGATCGGCACTGTACGTATCGCTGAGATCCTGCCAAAACCAGGCAGATCCACTCCCGGGATAGAAAAATTGCTCGACGGGCGCCGTGGGTCCGGGGCCTCCAGCGATGGGGTTAGTGGGCTGTAGTACCGTGTTAGCGATGTAGAACACATGCTGCGAGTTGTCAGCGGGATCGTAGAAACTTGCAAGCGAAACGTTGCCTACCCCCGTACCACCAAAAACGCCGCTGATATTTTGGGGAAACCAAGTGGTTCCGGTGCCCGGGTTATACATCTGATTGAGACCGTTGTTCGCATCGACATAGAACACATGCTCGCCGCCCGTTGCATCGACAAAGCCGGTCAACGCGCTGTTGGCAGCTGGTGGCGATCCCCCGAATGTCCCGGTCAAATTCTGCGAACCCCAAGCTATGCCGCCCAGGAAGAGCAGCTGGTTCAAATTCGAATTCGCATCCAAATAGAAAACGTGTTGGACGCCTATTGAATCGACGAACCCGGTAAGCATTGTTTTCTGACTGAATGCAGAAGTGGTAGCAAGCGAGAGACCAAACACACACAGCAGGGCTCTCCGTGCCTTTCGTAAATGCATGTAACTCCAACCTTTCACGTGTGAAATAAGCGCATACGCAAGACGGGCGCGGTTTAGATGATGCCAGATCTAGTACGAAAGGTCAAGTTTATTTTCTAGGTCACAGTTACTTGTATAGCGCTCATTGCATTCGAATTAGTGCCTCTGGCGGAACGCTTGCTCGAGAGTCGGGGAATCCGGCACACGACGACGCCGGGCAGACCTTACACGCCTTACATTGTGAGGCACGCGAAAGCGCGATGTGGTCCGGTGTCGAAGGACTGTGGAATGGGCTACCCGCGATTGCGCCGGGAATCGCTGCCGCGCGCGTAGATTTGCGGGTATCGGCCTCCGCTCTCGGCAGCTGAGCCTAAGGCTGGTAAACTTACTTGCTCCAGAAATGCTCATTCATGGAATGAGTTGCCGCGCTGTACTTACTTGACCCGATTCTTAAGGCGTTGTCTTCTTTCTTGCGAATAATACGCGATAGAGCAGAAGCAGAACCATAGCCCCAATTACGGACATAATGAAACCCGCCGAGGATCCGTCTCGGTACATTCCAATCGCTCGTCCCAGGAATGTTCCTACAAAGGAACCAGCGATGCCGAGAAGAATCGTCACGATAAACCCGCCGGGATCTTTCCCGGGCATCAATAGCTTTGCTACGGCTCCGATGATCAGGCCGATGATAAGCGTCCAAATCAGCTGCATATGCTTTGTCCTTTCAAGATGAGCTGCGCGAGACCCGCTCCCTGCTAACATCTGGTGTCGCGGTATTTTGTGGAGGCACGACTTACGATAGTTCCCCGGTGTGATTTTACAGCAAGCTAACTGCTTTGGGGTAGAATTTTCCGGCGACTTAGCAAAGGACTTACTGCATTGTAGGAGTGATTACATTAACAGCCGGCCAGACAGCATCTTATGTTCACGGCGTCACTGACATTTGACCGTAACTACGCACTGCGTTTCTGGAAAGTAGCCTTGATATTGAACGCGGCAAGCAAATCTCGAACGGCGCTCTCGGCATTGCTCGCAGCCTGATCGAGAATGCCCATCTCGAGAGCGGCCGCACGAACATCGCTGAGAGCTTGCAAGCGCGCCCGGTGCTCGAGGTCAGGATCAACCGCCACCCAAGGAGTCCACCAGGTGATCTGGTGATCCCAGACCTTTATCTGCTTTTCATCGAGGAATGTATCAAGCAGTTTGGCATCGGGCAACCGGATCAGGACGTGATCACCGGACATGCGAAGGTCTTTAGGAGTGAGCGCGGCCAGGTCAACCCCAGCTAGAGCCTCGCCCTGGACCATGATGAGGATCGACTCCGAGCCCAAAGGAACCCTCGGTTCCGTTATGCCCACAACCCGTTGGATGCTGTAGCGGACCGTGACCAGTTGTTTGAGCTGCTTTACGCGGACGAGAATGGCAGGGGCGTCGAACGAGTTGGAATTCCAGCTCGGGCCTCCGAAGCGCAAGACGAGCAACGCCACGAGCACGGCTCCAGCCAGGAGCAATGCTACGGAAACGGGTTTTGGCCTGGCGGTCACAACGAAACTTCCGGCCGGTTTACGGCGGCTTGATTCCTCTACGGTACAGCAACGTGAGCCAAGATTCGGTTGGGTCCCTCCGGGTCGGCCACAGCGCTCTTGCATCGACGCCTTGAATGTGTGATTATTCATAGTAGTGAATAAAAATACACCCGAGGGAGTGTAATGGCCGCTTCTTTTTACAATCCAGCATCTCACGCCCGGACCATCGGTCTCCGGCATGATCTCGATTTCAGCGCGGATCAGATTAAGGGTGCGCTCGAGCTGGCACAGCAGATCAAGCAGGCGCGGCAGCGGTTCGCCGCGGCGTTGAAGGGCCGCTACCTGGCGCTGCTCTTCGAAAAACCCTCTCTTCGGACGCGCATGACGTTTGAGCTTGCCATTAAGCAGCTCGGCGGCGACTGCATCACTCAAACCGGGCCTATTGCCGATCGCGAGCCTCTCAAGGATGTGGCGCGCAATCTCGCGCGCTGGACCGACGCGATCGTTGCACGCACGTTCTCTCAGCAGACGGTCGATGAACTGGCGAGGTGGTCCGGTATTCCGGTCATCAACGCGCTGACGGATCTCTACCATCCTTGTCAGGCGCTCGCGGACATGCTCACCCTCAAGGAACAGTTCGGAAAACTGAAAGGCTTGAAGCTGGCGTTTGTAGGCGATGGCAACAACGTGGCCCATTCACTGCTGCTCGCCTGCTCGCGCCTGGGCGTGAGCTGCACGGTCGCTACGCCTGACGGGTACGGGCCGCAGGAGTCTATCCTCGGACGGGCTCGGGAGTTTGCGATCTCGAGCGGCTCGCGCATTGAAGTCACTAGCGATCCAATCGCCGCCGTGCATGGGGCGCATGCCGTGTACACAGACGTCTGGACCAGCATGGGACAAGAGGCTGAAGCGGAAGAGCGTAGGCGAACTTTCGCTCCTTTCCAGGTAAACGGCGCTCTGCTATCGGATGCGCGGCCGGATGCCGTTTTTATGCACTGCCTGCCCGCTAAGCGCGGACTCGAGGTGACCGATGAAGTGATCGAGTGCGCGCAGAGTGTTGCTTTTGAGCAGGCGGAAAACCGGCTGCACATCCAAAAGGCCATTCTTCTGATGCTGCTGCAGTAAGCCTGTCCCAACGACGACGGAAGAGCAAAGCAGAACCCGGACGGACCGCGTGTGCGCCGCGTCCGAGCGGCGAAAAACATGAGTAAAGTCAAAGCGAAAAAAGTAGCGCTAGCCTATTCGGGCGGCCTCGATACCTCCATCATCATTCCCTGGCTGAAAGAGAACTATGGCTGCGAAGTGATTGCCGTGTGCGGCGATATCGGGCAGGGCGGGGAAGAGCTCGACGGTCTTAGAGAGAAGGCTCTGAAGACGGGCGCGTCCGAGGTCTATGTCGAGGACATGCGTGAAGAGTTCGTTACGCGACTATCTCTGGAAACTCGTCCGTTCGGGCGCCGTCTACGAGCACAAATATCTGCTGGGTACTTCCATCGCGCGCCCACTTCTGGCAAAGCGTCAGGCCGAAGTGGCGTTGAAGACGGGCTGTGACGCCTTGGCGCATGGCTGTACCGGCAAAGGCAATGACCAGGTCCGTTTCGAGCTGACTTACAAGGCGATTGCGCCTCATCTGAATGTCATCGCACCCTGGCGCGAATGGGACATCGTGTCGCGCGAGGATGCCATCGAGTACGCAGCGGCTCACCATGTTCCGATCTCGCAATCGACCCAAAAGATCTACAGCCGCGACCGCAATATCTGGCACATCTCGCACGAGGGCGGCGAACTCGAAGATCCGAAAAATGCGGCTCCGGAACGCATTTGGATGCTGACCAGGAGTCCGGCTGACGCGCCCGCTGAACCTGCCGAGGTCACCATTGGCTTTGATCACGGCGTGCCTGTTTCGCTCAACGGACAAACGAGGCTGAGCGGTGTCGCGCTGCTTGAGCAGCTCAATCAGATCGGCGGAGAGCACGGCATTGGACGCATCGATCTGGTAGAAAATCGCTTTGTCGGCATGAAATCGCGCGGCTGCTATGAGACTCCTGGCGGCACGATCCTGATGGCCGCTGTGCGCGAGGTCGAAGCATTGACGCTCGATCGCAGCACGCTTCATTACAAGCAGAAAGTTGCGCTCGATTACGCTGAAATGGTCTACAACGGTCTGTGGTTCACGCCGCTGCGCGAAGGGCTCGATGCGTTCTTCGCCAAAATAGCGGAATCGGTTACGGGTGAGATCACGATGCGCCTGTACAAAGGAAACCTCGAGCCTGTCAGTCGCAAGAGTCCGAATTCGCTCTACAGCTTGGATATCGCCAGCTTCACTATGGGCGCCAGCTACGACCAGAAAGATGCGCTCGGCTTTATCAACCTGATCGGCCTTCCGATTAAGGTCCGGGCATCGCTGAACGGTAGTGTCATGAAGCTCTGGGGCGGCCGCTTTGAGACCGGAGCATCGTTAGCGTTTGAGCAATTCTCAGGATCGCTGCACTTCGATAAGGCGCTCGTGTTCGCCGACGTCGAGGGGTCCCAGGCGTTCGCGCGAGCGCTGGCAAAGCAAGGCATTCTGACGCTCGGAGGAGTGCCGGCAAGCTGGTGAGCGCCTTAGCGGAGATCGCACAGGAAGCGCGCGATCCGAACTATTTCACAGGAGCGGCCGATGAAGACGTGCACACGTTCGTGATCCGAAAGCTCGGTGAGAAGACGGGCCGCCTCGCGGAAAAGATCCACACCGGGCGCAGCCGGAATGAGCAGGTATCGCTCGATATCCGGCTGTATCTGCGGACGTGTACCGGTACTCTATTAAAGCAGCTGGCTGAAGTCATGGGAGGGCTGCTCGACCTCGGGGCGCAGGTATCCGGACGCCGTCATCCCGGGTTACACGCATCTGCGCCGGGCGCAGGCTGTGCTCTGGCCGCACTACCTGCTCGCCTACTTCGAGATGTTTGCGCGCGATTATCGAACGCATGGAGCAAACGCTCGCACGCATCAATGTTCTGCCGCTGGGTTCCGGGGCCCTGGCCGGCAGCGGATTTGCATTCGACCGCTACGAGATCGCTTCAGACCTGAACTTCCCGGCCGTTACCCGCAATAGCATGGATGTTTCAGGCGATCGCGATTTCGCTCTCGATTTTCTGTATTCCTGCAGCATGGTTATGCTGCATCTGAGCCGGCTTTCCGAGGACTGGATCCTCTATTCAAGCGAAGAGTTCAACTGGATGACTTTGGGCGACGGCGTCACCAGCGGATCCAGCCTCATGCCGCAGAAAAAGAATCCTGATTCCCTTGAACTTGTGCGCGGCAAAACCGGCCGTGTCTTCGGCGACCTGACGTCGCTCTTTGTGACCATGAAGGCACTCCCGATGACCTACAATCGCGACATGCAGGAGGACAAAGAGCCGCTGTTCGATGCCTTCCATCAAACCTCCGGCGCACTCGCCATGGTGCTCGCTGTTGCGAACTCTATCGTTCTTCATCCGGCAACGCCCGCGGCCGCAGCCGAAGAAAGCTGGGTCGTTGCAACCGACTTGGCGGAGGATCTGGCTCGCAGCGGCGTCCCTTTCCATCGCGCTCATCAGATCGTAGGTGCACTAGTGCTCCAAAGTGTGAAGGCGGGGAAAAAGCCGTCGGACTGGACCGCTGAAGCCCTTGCGAGCTTCGCGCCTGAATTCAAGCCGGGCATGGAGCGCCTGCTGACACCCGCTGAAGGGATGAAGAGCCGTGAACTCCCGGGCGGGACCGGACCTAGGGCCGTGGCGGGTGCCTTGGCGGAGGCAGAAGAGCGGCTCGCAGCGATGCGTGATCGCCTGGTATGAACAAAAACTTCCGCCAGGGCCAGATCCTCAAAATTATTAATAGCCGCGAAATCTATACGCAGGAGGAACTGGCGCGCGAACTGTCCCGACTCGGCATCCAAACCACGCAGGTGACTCTTTCACGCGATATGCGCGACTTGGGTCTGGTGAAGACGCCTGAAGGCTATCGCAACTTGCCGGCTGAGACGTCCGGACCGGCGCTCGTTGATGTGGTCAACGAATATCTGCAGGATATCCGCATGGCTCAGAATCTGGTCGTGCTGAGAACCTCGCCTGGTAACGCCAGCTCTCTCGCGGTAGCTATTGATCGCGAAGAACTGGAGGAGGTCGTAGGAACCATTGCAGGCGATGACACGATTCTGGTCATCACGGTCGATGGCGAGAACGCAGAGAAGTTCCACGCCAAGTTGCTGGAGTTGCTTTCTGCCTGACGGCCCATTCGCTCAGTGCGAATGACTGTGAGCATGGCTGTGGTCCGCGCCCATACGGCAGCCGCCATCCGAGAGTACGCAAGGTGCGTGTTCAAACTGAATGGTCGTATGATGAATCCCGAAATCACAAAGCCTGGAGTTGATTTTCTGCAAAATGCCCTGGCTCTCAGACGGCGGCATATCATCGATCAGGATGTGACAGCTGAGCGCATGCGTGTTCGCTCCAACACTCCAGATGTGCAGGTCGTGGACGTCCAGAACCCCTTCCACATCGCGCATGCCTTTCGTGACCTGGTTTAGCTCGAGACCACGCGGCAGACCTTCCAGGAGAATATTCGCCGACTCCTGGATGATGTCCCAGGCGGTATAGATGATCAGGATACCCAGCGCGATAGAGAGCGCCGGGTCAATGTAAGTCCAGCCCGTATAGTGGATTGCAATGGCGCCGAGAATAATCGCGAATGCACCCAAGGCATCGCCCAGCATGTGTACAAAGGCGGCGCGGATGTTGATGTCGCCCTTCTTCCCGTTGTTCAGGCCGAGCATAATCGCGCCGTTCAGTATCAGCGCGAGAGCCGCGACCCACAGCATCACCCGGTCATTCACCGGTTCGGGTTTGATGAACCTGGTAATGGCCTCCCAGAAGATCACCAGCGAGATGACGATGAGCGTCGCAGCGTTGAGAAAGGCGGTGATGACCCCGGCGCGCTGATAGCCGTACGTTTTGAATTGATCGGCTGGTTTGCCCTGCAGATACAAACCCACCGCCGCCAGCAAAAGCGCCAGCGCATCCGTGAAGTTGTGCCCTGCATCCGAGAGCAGCGCTAAGCTGTGCGAGCGGAAGCCGGCAAAGACCTCAAACGCGGTAAACGCAAGGGTAGCAACCAACGACACGCGCAGCACCCAACCAGTGCCGTGCGGAGGATGATGGTGATGATGAGCCACGAGGCCGCCCTTTATTCAGGTTACGATAGAGCCCGATCTTTCGGCCAGCCGCGGTTCACTTCTGTGCAACACTGAATAACAGCAGGCATGGCATCCTCATCGTTGAACCTTGTCAGCGAGCAGGAATACCTCCACACGACCTATCACCCCGACTGCGACTACGTCGACGGCTTCGTTTTGGAGCGGAACGTGGGAACACCACCGCACTCACGGTTGCAGAGTCTCATTTTGATCTGGCTCGGATCGCACGAGGCGCAGTGGGGAATCCAAACCTTAGCCGAGTGCCGCTTGAGGATCCGGGACCGAAAATACCGCATCCCGGACATTATGGTGTTGCCTGCCGATGCGCCGCGTCCCGAGCTCGTCATCGAGCAGCCGCCCCTGCTTTGCATCGAGGTCGTCTCGCCAAAAGACCGCATTCCTGATTTGGTTCTTCGCGCCGGTGAATACTTACAACTTGGTGTCCCGCTGACCTGGATCTTCGATCCAAAGAAGAAGAAATCCTGGGTCTACTCCGCTCAAGGAACAGTCGAATCGAGTGATCCTGTGCTTCGCCACGGAATGATCGAACTTCCGATCGCGGAGCTATTTGCGCGCATGTAAGAACAGGCGAGTCTGCTACTGGGGCGGATTCTGCGGCTTCTCTCCCGGCCGGTAAAGCGAAGGTACCTTCTTCTTGGGCTGCTCTTGCTGGTCGGCGTCCTTCTTGCGCTCCGATACTTCTTTGGAAGGCATCAGGGCGTCTCGCTCCTGCTTCTGCTTGGTGTCTTGGGCTTGCAGGTCGCCGGTTCGCTTCTTGGCGTCCTCCATGGCCAGTTCGCGGCTGTCGCTCGTCGTATTGACGGCGTCTTCGAGCACGAATTTATAGCGGTCCAAGTCGCGCGGTTGACTGTCCTCAATCTTCTGAAGCGACGTCACAAACTCTTTTTCGGCATCGACGAGGGCCGGACCGGCCTTGTCGATGGGCCGGTTGTGCCGAAGCGCATCGTCCGACACCGAGTCGATCGCCTCGATGATCTTGCTGTAATCTTCAATCGTGTTATGGATGAAGATACTGCGCCCGGGCTTGTCCTTCGCCAGATATTGCTGGAGCAGGTCCATCCGCTGTCGAGCAAAGTGAATGTAAAGCAGCAGCCTGTCATTCGGGTCCTGCGCTTCGCGCACTTGCTCAATCTCGTTTGCCGTCAGGAAATCGCGATCCTGCGCCGCGCCAACACGAGCCGCGAGCGGCAGTAGCAGGGTCAGAACAGCCCACTTCACTTGCTCATTACTCCGTTCAACAGCTTGTCGTGGATCTCGTCGAGCTTGCGGCTGGTGTATTCAGCCCAGCCGCGCTGCTGTGCCGACACATCGGACATCAGACCGTCCAGCCGCCGCTGTAGCGTAGCGACGTTCATCTCGGCCTTTTTGTAAAACTTGCCTTTGTGCGCCTCACTCAGGGAGGCAACGCACGCGTCCAGCGCCTTTGTCATATCCTCTAACTTTGCGTCGCCTTTCTCGACTTCGCCCTTCAGGTAGAATTCGCGGGCGGTATCGAAGGCGGAATCGGCAAGCATAAGCGCTTTTTCCGATCGTTTCTGCGGATTCTGCTCGGCCTGCAGCTCCGTCAAGAAGGACTGCGATGGTAAGGAGGGCGCGCATATCAGGAAGACGAGAGCAGCCTCGAACAGCTTAAACGGGGATATCGCGAACATCATCGATTAACCTCCTTCTCGAGAATTCTGCTGCGCTGGCGAGCGATAAATTCCTGGTCCGGGTACTTACCTTCGCTCACGGCCAAGAACCTCTGATAGTTTTCGAGCGCCAGCTTTATCTGGCGTAGTTTGTCATAAATCATGGCCCGGTAATAGACATCGCCGGGCCTTTCGGCGTTGAGAGCACGCACCTTATCGAGCGCAGCCAGGGCCTGCGGATACTGCTCGGCCATTACGAACACGCTAGCGGCTTCGTTCCACGCTTGAACGGAATCGGGTTTGATCTCTGCCGCCGCGACAAACTGGTTGGCGGCGGGCAAAAATTGACGCCGGTCGCGATAGATGCGCCCGATGGCCATGCGCAAATCATAATCCTTCGGATTTGAAGCCAGCGCCTTCTCGAGAATGGGCGCAGCCGCATCAGGCTGGTTGTTCTGCACATAGGCAGTGGCGAGCGAAAGCTCATTAGCAGCGCTCGGCGAAATGTCAACTGCCGCCTTGAAAGCCGTTACTGCGTCGGCAGGCTGATGCTGCGCGAGATAGATTCGGCCGAGTTCTTCACACGCGCCGGGGTCCTCGGGAAACTGTTTAAGAAGCGGAATAGCGGCGTCGTTCCGCCCGGTCTTTGAGAATGCGCCGGCGATTTCGAGCAGATAGGATTTCAGAGCCGGATCAAGCTCGACAGCACGCTGATAATGCGGCAATGCATCATCCAGCTTGCCCTGCTGCAGCAGGCTCTGACCGAGCCCGAGCTCGGCGGGAGCCATCTTCGGATCTTGGGCCAGAGCGGCTTGATACACGTCTGCCGCGCCCGCCGGGTTGCCGGTCTGAAGCAGCGCATCGGCCAGATAGCGATTAGGGCGGGCCTGGGTTGGCTTTTGCTTCGCCGCCTGCTGCAAGAACGGCAGCGCGGCGGCCGGGTCGTGATCGCGCAGCAGCACCATACCAACGTTCAACTCGGCTTCATATAAATCGGGTTTAAGCGCCAGCACGCGTTTGTACTCGGCGATGGCATCGCTGTCTTTATTCAGGCCCGTATTCGCCAGCGCGAGGTAGAAAAGTGAAGCGTAATCTTGGAGATCAGCGCTCGACAGCTTGGAAAAGATCTCGCGAGCAGTCCCATAATCTTGATGGTCAAGCGCCTGCAGGCCGGCGGACTGCGACGGCGGCGTTGCGGATTGGCCGGCGCCTGAGAGCAAGAGTAATAGTGCGAAAAACGCAGGCACGACGGCAACACCCTTTGAACATCATTCTATACGGGTTTGGACGAAGCCGAGCCTGGATCCGGTAATGGTCCCGATTTGGTCAGGAGTGTTCTTTGGCAGCCGCCGTTGCCTGTTTGCGAAGATGCGTCATGCTGACTCCTTCGAGCGCCAGCGCCACGAACCCAATCGCAATCAGCGGCAACGTCACAACTGCCCAGAGGATCAAAGAGAACCGTTTGGCGTGTGCGGTACCCAGATGAAACATGATAAGTGTCCGTGCCGCAACCCACTGGAACGACCCGAGATTTCCCGGTGCCTGCGGGATCACGCTGCTCAGCCGCAGCAGAACCATCATGGTGAACGATGCGGTCCACGGTACCCCGAGCCGGTTCGCTTTCACCAGCATGAAGATCGGCAAAATCTGCGCCATCATGTACAGCCCGCTGACGATAAAGGCGTAATACAGATATCTCGAGTGACCGATCAGGTGAAGATCCTCAATCAGTGTGTTGAACCAGCGAGGCCATGCGATGCCGAATACCAGGCTCAGCGATTGCTGTTTCGCGTACATGGCATACGCCAGAATGAGGCCAACCACCACGATCAGTACGCCCAATACGTAACCGCCGTTCAGTAACACTCCTGGAAGCCGGCCCATATGCAGCGTCATGAAAAAGCAGGCCATGAGCCAGATGCCGTCGAATATTCGCTCGATTAGCGCGGAGGCGAATGTCACGGACAGCGGAATTTCAGTCGATTTCGAAAGCAGGAAGCAGCGGATGATCTCACCGGCGCGGAGCGGCAGCACTTCGTTCGTAAATAGGCCCACGTAGATCGCTTGCACCGCGTACATAAACGGCACCTTGCCAACGGGGCGCAGCATCAGGCTCCAGCGCACACCATGTAGAACGTAAACCATGATGTCGCAGCCAACTGCGGCGGCAACCCAGCGCCAATCCATGTGCCGGATCTCGCCCCATATACGGCTCAGGTTCGCGCCGTGCAGAACCCACGCCATGCAAATGAGCGAAATCAGATTCGCGGCTATGATGATTGACCACGTTCTGAACTTCTTGCTGCGATCGACAGCGCCTGGCGGAGGTACAGTCTGCGTGCTCAAGCACACCCATAATAACGCCCGGTTTGCGCATTAGGCTCCAGGCCGTCGCTTGGAACGAACGCGCCTTTGGTTTCCGAAGCGCCGCGCCTTCAAGCGTATAGACCCATGGCGCGCTTTGCTTTACAAATAGTGGCCTCTGCGAGCGGAAAGACGTGTTTACGACCCCGCTGGAGCACCTGGTCGACGTACGAAGGGTCCATCGAAAGCTCCCGGTACCGTTGTTGAATGGGCTCGAGACGGGCGATCACCGCTTCCGCAACCCGTTTCTTAAACTCCCCGTAGCGCATGCCCGCCGCGGACTGCGCCGTAAAAGAAGGATCGCAGGCCTGCGCAATGGTCAATAAGTTCGCGATGCCGGGGCCCATGTCCTCGGGCTCCACGGCGGGTTTCGAGTCCGTGGTCGCACGTGCAATCTTCTTTTGAATCGTTTTCGGATCGTCAAGCAATGCGATAGCGTGTCCCGAACCCGATGCCGACTTACTCATCTTTTGAGTAGGATCATCCAAACCCATAATGCGCGCTCCCAATGTGGGCAGATGGGTCGCAGGCATGGCGAACGTCTCGCCATAAAGCGAATTGAACCGCTGAGCAATATCACGCGTGAGTTCAAGGTGCTGTGATTGATCCTCTCCGACGGGAACGATATTGGCCTGATAGATAAGAATATCGGCTGCCATCAGAACCGGATACTGCAGGATTCCGTCGCCAACGGTCTCTTGCTTCTCTGATTTCACCTTGAACTGTGTCATGCGATACAGCCAGCCGAGCGGAGTGACGCAGGTCAGGAGCCATGCCAGCTCCGAGTGCCCTGGAACGCTCGATTGCACAACGATCGACGATTGTTCCGGATCAATCCCGGAAGCGATGAAGAGCGCCGCCGTTTCGCGAATTTTTTCGCGCAGTTCGGCCGGATTCTGATAGACAGTGATAGCGTGCAGATCGACGATGCAGAAAATACTTTCGTACTGGGTCTGGATTTCGGCCCAATTCTTCAGCGCTCCGAGATAATTGCCTATGTGAAGTTGACCGCTCGGCTGAACGCCGGATAAGACACGTGCCTTCATGAAGTAAGCGAACCTCTATCGTAAGGGATGGGCGCAAGAAGCATGAAGAGTATTCCGGAAGCGCTGCCGGCGACCGTCAATATCGAGAAGCTTGTGTATGGCGGCGAAGGGCTAGGCCGTATCGATGGCCAGGTTGTTCTCGCACCGTTCGTATTGCCGGGTGAGCGGGTTGAGATCAAGACACAGCGCGTCAAGACCGGACTGCTGCGTGGCAGCGATGCACGTATTCTCGAACCATCTAAGGCGCGTGTGCAACCACGCTGCGAGTATTTCGGGCCATGCGGCGGCTGCCATTACCAGCATGCCGCTTATGAACTGCAGCTTGAACAGAAGCGGTCGATTTTGCGCGAGACGCTCCAGCGGCTCGGCGGAGTTGTTTACGAAGGCGAAATCGAAGTTGTCAGCGGAGAGCCGTGGTTCTACCGGAATCGCATCCAGCTTCATTTTGCCGAAGGCGAATCAGGCTTTCACAGGGCCGGCTCGCATGAGCTGTGTGCTATCGACCACTGTTACATCTCCTCTCCGGTGCTGGTCGATGTCATCGCAAAGCTCGCGAATGCAGTAAAGCGTCCCGAATGGCCCGCATTCCTGCGTTCGCTTGAAGTGTTCACGAACGAAGCGCAAGTTCAGTTGCATGTTGTGGATTCGGCTCGTCCAGTGGCCTCCCGGTTCTTCGATTTTTGCGGGACGTTTTTATCCTCGCTTGCTCACGGCCCGCTCGAATATGAGGCCGCTGGATTTGCTTTCCGGATCAGCAGAGGATCGTTCTTCCAGGTCAATCGGTTCCTTATCGATTCACTCGTCGAGGAAGTACTTCAAGATTACGCAGGTTCTCACGCACTCGACCTGTATGCAGGCGTGGGGCTCTTCTCGCTGCCTCTCGCCGGCCGGTTTCAACAGGTGGATGCCGTCGAACGCGGCGCCTCCGGATTCCGCGATCTTGAAGCGAATGCGAGCGCGTACAGAGCTTCAATTCGCACGCACAAACAGACAGCCGAGGATTTCCTGCACGCCTTGGACTACACTCCCGAACTGGTCGTCGCGGACCCGCCGCGTTCAGGGCTCGGCCGCGAGGCAACTTCGAGAACTGCTCCGCATTCTGCCTGCGATGATCACATTCGTAAGCTGCGATCCTTCCACGCTGGCGCGCGATGTGAAAACGTTATCGGCAAAATACAGGATCCGGCGACTGACCATGGTTGACTTATTCCCGCAGACGTATCACTTTGAAGCGGTCGTTCATCTGGAGAGGATCTAAGTCTTCGAATCGTTGCACCAGGCCGCTCCACTTGCGCGCAAGCAATTCGCTTAGGCTAAATGCGATCGCCAGGCCCAGCAGCCCAGGCCATAGCTGCCATGCAGCGTAGAGACTACGGCCATCGGCATCAAAAACTGAAGCGGGAGCGGGATTGAACCGGCCTCCCGTGAAGTTCGAAATTTGTTTCAAAAGAGCTTCGTTGCTGCCGTAATCACGCGTTTCCGGCGCGTCTCGATAAAAGCCAATCTCCGAAAATGCATTCGACTCCTGCAGCGGACGGATACGAAACAGTCCACACGTCTCACCAATCCGCGCGCGGCCTTCATAATGGCGCGGAGCTATCTTTTGAATCATAAGCGGGCGCTGAAATCCATTAGGACCAAGAACGAAAACCGGCGGAACGTCAGCCGGCTCGGGCGTGGTATTCGCAAGCCGATAACTGACCGCCAGCTCATTGTTAGCCGCATCAAATTGCACGCGCGCCTCAGTTGGTTCAGCATGACTTAATAAGTCCCGGCTTAAGTTGATCCAGAACTTATCAAAGCCCGGCCAGGTTACCCAATCCTGCGCCCACCGGCTCTTGGCGTCCGACGCGAAGACCGCGGCACGCCCCAGCCCATACTGCCAGCGTATATAGAGCGGATCTTTCCGCTGTTCGTCGATACCGAGAATCGTCTCGGCATCCGGTTTTGGAGTGAATCGGACATAGCCCTTTAGTGGCGGAGCACTTTCAATGTTCGTATCCTTAAGTACTTCGGCCTTCTGCTCGACTATCGGACGCAGATCCCGCTCAACAGCCGTGGAACCGCTGTAATCCTGTACATCTTTCAACAAGATTTGTTCGAGCCCCTGCGGCTCGTTCAGGAAATAGCTTTTCCCTCCGGAAGCCGCGGCAACCTTTTCGAGATAACTCCGATTCACATCCTGGCCCAAGCCGACGGTCGAAATCGTCACGTTATGGTCCGCTGCCTCCTTCGCCAGGTCCATGCTGTCGCCTTCCTCTGAGATTCCGTCCGTGAGCAGGACAATGTGCTTGTATGTAGCCTGGGAGGGCAGAACTTTGCGATACGCTTCTGTCAGTGCCGGCGCGATCTGCGTTCCCCCATCCGGAGTAATTCCGGAGATCAGCCGCTTAATAAGCGACTTGTCTTCCGCACGCCGCATAGGAACAGCCCATTGGAACGAGTTATCAAAAATGAGAACGCCGATGCTGTCCATTGGCCGGAGGTGATCCACTACTCCGATAGCGGACAGCCGGGCCAGTTCGATCTTACGGCCTTCCATGGAGGACGACTTATCGATAATCAACGCAACAGACGTACCTTCAGGCGTTCTGGGAGGCGCAATTTTCGCAGGCAGAGCACGGTCGAGCGCATCCATCTGCTTGTCGTCCTTGTACGCCTGGCGCTCGCCGCCGATCAGGAGCAAGCCGCCGCCGGCTTTGACATACTCTTCTAAGTCGCGTTTCTCCGATGCGGAAAAAGTGTTCAGATCGACGTTATTCAAAACGATCAGCTGAAATGCGTCAAGCCGCCGTTCGAGTTCCTGCGGATCGCGGCTCACGTCGAACTCCGCTTCCCCGAACGCCTGCAGCAAATTACTCTCCGTGCTATTCGGATCCTGCGAAACGTACAGAACTTTCGCTCTGCGTAACTCGACCGCCTGGCTGAACTGCAATTCCCCGCCGTCCGATCCGCGAATGCGCCCGGATAGCGACACTACTCCTGTCGAGCGTACGTGAGCCTCGACCCGGACGGAGTTGCTACCGGCAGTGAGTTCTACAGGGCTGGCGCCAAGATCTTTCGAGTCAGCGTAGATCTGCACGGTCGCTCGCTGCGCTACGGGCGAGTCGATAGTCAGGTCGATCGGAATTTGCTCGCCCGCGTACGCATGGTGCGCCATAGCGACTGCTTCCAGGCGCAAACCAGATGAGGATCGTCCAGTGAATGGGATGGTATCCACCGGAACATTCAGTTGGCGTAGCTCCGCCAGCGCCCGCGCCGTGCTTCCTTCGTTGTCATTGCCGTCGCTGATCAGCAGAAGCCGGGGCAGATGACCGGCCGGAATGGCCGCCATGCTGTCGATCAGCGCGGCTTCCAGATTTGTACCCGTTTGATTCGCGGTTCGGACAAAGTGCGGACCGCCTGCTTCCTGTGGTTCTAACGGCCTCGTGCGGCTCGCGAAGGGCACCACACGCAGCCAATTTCGGCCCTTATGCCGCCCAATTTCAGCCACTAGCGAATCCGCTCGCGATAGATCATCATCGGTAATGCTCCCCGATGTGTCTACCAGCGCAACGACGCCCGTCCTCATTTCGGGAAGCGTTACGGTGGGCTGCGCGAGCGCTAACACGATCGCCACGAATGCGGCGGCTTTCAGGCAGAGGTTCAATCGCCTGGGTGCTGTTCTCCACGAACGCACGGCCCACACCACTGGCATGAGCACGAGTACACACAACCACGCATGTACGAAGCTCATTTGGATACCAGTTCCTTCTCTTGCTCGCGCATCGGCTTGTTGTCCGGTGTGCGTCGAGACTGCTGCGGCTTGAGACGCCGTGTGCGCGGTCCGAACAGAATCCATTCAATAAGCAGCCCGAGAGCGCCAGCTAGAGCCAGCCACTTCCAGAGATCGAGCGATGATTGGCCGAAATGTAAAGGCGGTATACCTTCTACCGATGCGGACACTTTCCACGGATACGCAGCGACATCAGGCAAAGTGAGTGAAAGCACTCGCTGCTGGTGCTCCGACGAAATGCGAATCACGCTGGGCCTGCTAACGAAGAGCTGTAAGGTGTGATTGCGAACAGTAAACGGTACCGCCAACCCGTGCTCATCCTGGATCTGTAGAGTTCCCGGATCTTCATCGCGTTCGAGCGCTAATGCCGCAGCTCCCACCTGGCGAGCAGAGATTTCCCAGCGCTGGAATCCTTCCGGTCGCAGCCAGCGCAGCAAGTTTGCCAGCAGCAATGGGGTGGTCACCCGGAACCGGAGCTCGCCCGAGAAAGGATCGAATCCGATCGCTGCGAGTTGGGGAGAGTCGTGCCGCTGCGGGCGTGCTACGATGATGGGCCCTTCCGCCGCGCTTGCTACCGGCGTATCACCTTCGAAGGTCTGAAAAACCTCTGCTTCCGGCACGGGCAATTCGCGAGCGCGTAAGCCGGCCGTCAACTGTCCCTGCGAATTCCAGGTGCTGACAAAAGGTTGGCTGATTGTCGCCTTAACCGGCACGGGTGAGCGGCCCACCGGAGGCTGAATCCACAGGCTCGGAATTTCTGGCTCGATGTTCGGCGAAAAGCGGTCCAGAATCATGACATCTGCCGCCGGCTTCGGACCATATTCTTCAGGCCGGAAGATCTTTGCGTTGACGCGCGGATTGAGCGCGAGAAGCGGATTCAGCAATTCCGGCCGCGAGGTGTAGACCGCTACTCGCAGCGGCGTGTCGCGAGGCAAATACAGCGCAGCAGAGTCGTCACTGACGAGCGCATCCGCGGGCGAGAGCTGTACCCTAAGCTCACCGGCAGTATTAGTGACAAAGTTATATTCAATCGAGCGTGTCTCCCCAGGGTTGATGGCCAATCTGCGTGGCGCAAATTGCGTACCGGCGAATTGCGTTCGCACCTGAATCGTCCGAAATCGATCCCCGTAATTCTTGACCGTGACGAATGCCTGCCAGGCGCTGGTGTCTTCACCTGGATGTTTGACTGACAGGCTGACGATGCCGCAATTATCACGACCCGCCGGCGTAGAAATGATACGCAAATTGTTGATCGTGGATTGCGCGCTGTCCTGGTCCGCAATAAGCTTGGGGCCGATATAAACAATCTCCCCTCGCTGCCCGGCCCCAGAAATCTGCGCCTGCCGGGCATAGGCCAGCGCCTGCTCCGCGTTGAAACTTGCGTATCCGGCGGAGGATTCGCCGATCGCTTTTAGCAGTCGAGCGTGGTCCGAAGTAAAAGGCGTAACTGGCGTTGTGAGGCTGTCCGCCCGCACGACTAGCACGCGGTCATTCACCGGTAATGATGCCAGATAGCGTGCTGCTTGCCGCTTTTCCTCATCCAACAGCGTTCCCTGACCTGCACGTTCAGCAGACCAAGCCGAGGTGTCCAGCAGCAAAACATGGTCCCGGCCACGCCTCGCCGGGCTCCCCAACTGCAGCTGGCCAATGGCAAGCAACAGCAGAAGGAGGCTGATCAACTGCAAAATCAGAGACCACGGCTCGCGCATCCGGCGCCGGCTCTGCTGCTGCTCCAGCGCTTTGCCAGCCGTCCAGAAGCGCAGTGTCGCGACGACCTTTCTGCGCTTTGTACGGTCGAGCAGATACAGCATCGTGATGAATCCGCCCAAGGTGCCCAAAAGCACGAAGAACTCGCCAGCCGTGAGGTTCAGGAAAAACATTTTTGGCTAAGAGCCCTCAATCAACATGAGTGGTCCGAAGATGGCTTCTTCCACCGGCACGGTTGTCACCAGGCCGGCGTAGCGCCCGCCGTTGCGAAGCGCAAGCTTGCGGATTTCCAAACTGTGTGCGTCGAATGCTTCGGTGTACGCCTGGCACGCTTGCCGGTCAAGCATCAGTTTCATATGCCTTTCCGATTCCGCGTCCACCAGTTCAATCTCTCCGTCCAGCGAAGGTTCGCGATCCTCCGATCCCCAAACCTGCACGAGCAGGAGCTCATGTCCGAAATCAGCCAGATATTGCAGCGGGCGATAGCAGTCAGTGTCGTCGAGAAAATCCGAGATGACAATCGTAAGGCCCCGCTGCGGATACGTCGTCAGGTAGTCTCGGGCGACTTCGAAGTAGTTCGTTTTTCCTTCTGCTTTCAGAGCTCGTAGATAATTCTCGCCCGGCTGAAACCGGTGCCTTCCCCCGCTGCAGAGGAACGGATCGAGCAGGCGCGAGGAAAACGGCTGAAGCAGAATGCTGTCCAGCCGCACCAGTCCGATGTACATGAGGGCTGCCGCGAGCCGGCGCGCATAATCGAACTTACTCTGCTCGCCCGGTGCGCTGCCCGCTTCCATTGAAGCGCTCACATCCAGGAGTAACCGCACCGGAACGCGGGGCTCGACTTGAAACATCTTCAGGAACAGCTTTTCAAACCGCATGTACGCACGCCAATTCACGGCGCGCAGATCGTCGCCTTGATGAAAACTGCGGTGATCCAGAAACTCCTGCCCAGGCCCGGCAAAACGCGAGACGTTATGGCCGCCCACGAGACCGTTGAATGATTTCTGCCAGTGAAGCGTCAGCCGTTCCAGCCGTTCCAGAAAATTACGGTCAACAAGAGGCTCAGGCATGGAACAGCTTCTAGCGGAAAATTACGATCGATCACCAGCACCGAGCAAAATTTTGCGCAGAATGGTTTCCGGCGTCTCGCCATCCGCATGTGCATCGAAATTCAGAATGATGCGATGCCGCAGAACCGATGGGGCTACGGCAACAATGTCCTCAATACTCAGGTGAAGCCGCCCGCGTATTACAGAGAGGACGCGCCCGCATTCGATAAGCGCCTGTGCGCCCCGCGGCGAGCTGCCATATCGGATGTACCGATTGGTAATGGCGGGAGCGCCTTGTGAACCGGGCTGTGTCGCCATGACAAGCTCTATCGCATACTCCTGAACATGCGGCGCCACCACCACCTGCTTGCAAATTGCCTTGAGCTCGGCGATCTGCATGCGATCCAGTATCTGCGTCAATTCCTGTTCATCTTGCTTGGTGGTCACTTCCACGATGCGATTCAATTCTTCTCTGGACGGGTAGGTCACCAGAATCTTCATCAGGAAGCGATCGAGCTGCGCTTCGGGCAGTGGATAAGTGCCCTCCATCTCGATCGGGTTCTGCGTCGCCATCACTAGGAACGGAAGCTCCAGCGAGTAGGTGTTCGTACCGCTCGTGACAGTACGCTCTTGCATGGCTTCGAGCAGTGCAGACTGCGTCTTCGGTGTCGCTCGATTGATTTCGTCCGCAAGCACAAGATTCGCGAAGATCGGTCCCGGCTGAAAGCGCAGGCTTTTGTGCCCGAACTCGTCGTTTTCCATCACCATGCTGCCAACGATGTCTCCCGGCATCAGGTCCGGCGTGAACTGGATACGCGAGTAGCGAAGGTCAAGGACGCGTGCCAGCGTGCGCAGCAGCGTCGTCTTACCCAATCCCGGTACGCCTTCGAGCAGGACGTGGCCGCCCGCAATGAGGCAAACCAGGACTCCTTCGATCACATCCTTCTGGCCGACGATCACTTTCGCGATTTCTTCGCGCACGCGCAGTAAGTCCGCGGTTGCGCGATCTACCCACGCCGCGTTGGCGTTCAGGATCTCTGCCATTACACAATTCTACGGGAGGAACGTCTCTTAGAGCGGCTGCTCACAATCGTGAGACGCGAAGATCATGTTTGTCGGTTCCACGCCTCGGCGCCGGCAATCCGCCACATAAAGCGCGGCATAGCTTTCAACCACATAATCTTTCGCCTCGAAGCCCAGCCGCTTTGCAGTTGAATCGATCCACTCTCCGGCGCCTTCGATTTCAAGGAAATCTCCAATGGGCGTCTCATCCAGTGTCACAACGCCAGCAGCGGGGTTGGCTTCGCTTCGGAATTCTGTCCGGTACTTTTCATAGCGGAACATAGGCTGGTAGCCGAGCCGTCCGAAGATCTCATGGAGCGCGTCACGCGAGCCAATTGTTGTTTCGATTTCCTCGCGGCTCTTGTGAGTCCGTATCTCGCGCCGTCCTTTCCACGTCAGTACGAATTTGTCTCCGGCTTCACGCAGCCGCAGAATGGTTCCAGCCCGGCGCAGCGCCTGCTCGGACGTATCGTAAAGCGTATTGGCCTCAAACACGCGCGGAACGGAGACCCGCAGGCCAACTGCATGGAGGCGGTCCGTAATGCCGGTAGCCCGCGAGAGTGGAATTTTAACTTCTGTTTCGGTGCCGCTGGCCATGGGCGGGCAGCGTCGAAACGCCGCGCTCAATAGGATTTTCGCACCCGTATAATTGAGAAGGTCACAGTCGTGCGCCCGTAGCTCAATTGGATAGAGCATCGGTCTTCGGAACCGAGGGTTGGGAGTTCAAGCCTCTCCGGGCGTACCAGTTCGCTCGCCTATTGCTGTAGCTCCGCTTCCAATAAAACGTAGAGATGGTTGCGGGAACCCAAACAGTTTCTCCGTTTGTTCGCCTATAATGGTTTCGGCTTTGCTGCTGAACATGGCGTCCCATTACGTTGAACTGCATGCCCGGTCTGCTTTCTCTTTCCTGGAAGGCGCTTCGCTGCCGGAAGATCTCGCTTCACGCTGTAGTGAGCTCGAACAACCCGCGCTGGCGGTCGCCGATATGCACGGCGTTTATGGCGCGCCGCGTTTTCACCTCGCTGCACAGCAGCTCGGCATTCGGGCACTGATCGGCGCGGAAGTGAATGCCACGGATGGCTCACGTTACACGCTTTTGACTGAAAACCGGCAAGGCTACCAGAATCTTTGCCGGCTCATCACTCGTACCAAGTTTCGCGACGGAACGGTGGGCAAGCCGGAGAATCCGTTCGCGACTAGCGAGGATTTTTCAGAATTTGCGTCAGGGCTGATCTGCCTCACCGGCGGCGACGAGGGCCCGCTCGCACAGATCTTCCGTGAGCTCGAAGGCCCTGCAGCGGCAGAAAATGCTCGTGAATATCTTAAAAATTTGACACACATGTTTGGCGCAGGAAATGTCTTTGTTGAATTGCAGAGGCATTACCGCCGCGACCAGGAAGCACGCAACCAGACTCTAATTGAAATGGCCCACGGCATGGGCCTTCCTTTGCTAGCAACCAATGGCGTAACGCATGCCACGCCGGAACGCCGCGATTTGCAGGACGCGCTCACTTGCCTGCGCTACAAAACCACGTTAGCCGAAGCAGGCAAGCTCCTAACCTTTAATGCGGAACGTCACTTGAAAACTTCGGCCGAAATGTGCGCGCTCTTTGTCGATCTGCCGGAAGCAATCAGCAACACCTGCGAACTGGCAGCGCGGCTTAATTTCACCCTGAAAGATTTGGGTTACCAGTTTCCGCGTTATCCAGTTCCGCCAGGTGAGACGGAGATGTCGTATCTGCGGCAGCTCACAGATGCAGGAGCCCGCCGGCGTTACCAGCCGTATTATGAACAAGCTCAGAAGCAGGTCGAACGTGAGCTCACACTTATCGATCAGCTGAACCTGGCTGGTTATTTCCTGATTGTCTGGGACATCGTCGATTTCTGCCGCCGGCAGAAGATTCTCGTTCAGGGCAGGGGTTCGGCTGCGAACAGCGCTGTCTGTTACTCGCTCGGCATTACGGCCGTGGATCCGGTCGGGATGGATCTGCTCTTTGAGCGCTTCCTCTCAGAAGAGCGCGGCGAAATGCCCGATATCGATTTGGATCTCCCCAGCGGCGATCAGCGCGAGCGCGCCATTCAATATGTATACGAGCGCTACGGCCAGCTCGGCGCCGCCATGACCGCTAATGTCATTACTTATCGCGGCCGTTCCGCCGTGCGAGATATAGGCAAGGTGTTGGGCTTCGCTGAAGAGGAGACATCGAAGCTTGCGAGCCAGATCAATGCCTTTGAGTGGCGCGATCCGAAAGACACGCTCGAGCGCCGCTTTGCTGACGAAGGCTTTAACCTGCAAGATCCACGCAGCCTGAAGTTCTTTTCACTTGTCAGCGAAATCCTCGAACTCCCGCGCCATCTGGGTCAGCACTCTGGCGGAATGGTGGTCTCGCAGAACCAGTTGGATTCCGTGGTTCCGCTCGAGCCCGCCACCATGCCCGGCCGTCTCGTCGTGCAGTGGGATAAAGACGATTGCGCTGATTTGCAGATTGTGAAAGTGGATCTACTCGGTCTGGGCATGATGGCGGTGCTCGAAGACACCATCCAGCTCATACGCGACGACTACAAACAAGAAGTGGACCTGGCCCATCTTCCGCAGGACGATCCGGATGTTTATTCCTGCCTGCAGAAGGCGGATACGATCGGATTATTTCAAGTAGAGAGCCGTGCCCAGATGTCATGCCTGCCGCGAATGAAGCCGGCCAAGTTCTATGACATCGTCGTGCAGGTGGCCATCATTCGTCCAGGACCGATTGTCGGACAGATGCTGCATCCCTACCTGAAGCGCCGTCAAGGATTGGAGGATCCGGTCTGTCTTCATCCGTCATTGGAACCGGTGCTTGCGCGAACGCTCGGTGTGCCGCTGTTTCAGGAGCAGCTCATTCGCATCGCGATGATTGCCGCGGGATTCACAGGCGGTCAGGCAGAAGAACTCCGCCGCGCCTTCGGCTTTAAACGTTCCGAAAAGCGCATGCGCGAAGTAGAAGTCAAACTTCGTGAAGGCATGAATCGCAAAGGGATCACCGGAGAGACGCAGGATCGCATCATTCAGGCCATCACCTCGTTCGCATTGTATGGATTTCCGGAATCCCACGCCGCCAGTTTTGCACTGCTTGCCTACGCCAGCGCATACCTCAAATGCCATTACCTGGCCGCCTTCATTGTTGCGATGCTGAACAATCAGCCGATGGGATTTTATTCTCCAGCGACATTAGTCAAAGATGCACAGCGTCATGGGCAACGCTTCCGGCCGGTGGATGTGCTGCGCTCTGATTTCAAGTGCACCATTGAAACAGACGGCAAACAGAAGTACGTCCGTCTCGGATTCAATTATGTGCGCGGCTTGGAGGCGCCCACCGCCCGCAAGATCGAGCAGGAGCGCCAGCTTGCTCCGTTCTCATCTTTACGTGACTTGGTACGCCGTGTGCCTGAACTGCAGAAAGACGAAATCGCGGCGCTTGCGGAATTAGGTGCTCTCAATTCCCTGCCAAAAGAAAAATCAGACCGGCATCGTCGCGGCTCGCTGTGGCAAGCGCAGCTCGCTTTACAGCCTGTAGGCGAGTTGCTCGAATCGACCGCGGAGGACAGCACGCCTTCGCCGCTTGCGCAGATGACGCCCGGCCAGCGCACATACGCGGACTTCAATAACAGCGGATTGAGCATCGGAAAACATCCCATGGCGCATTACCGCGCTCAAATGCGGGAAATGGGAATCATGGACGCGGCAACAGCGAAAGCGCAGCGCGACGGCATGCTGCTCAAAGTCGCCGGTTGCGTGATTACACGTCAGCGTCCGGGAACCGCCAAAGGGTTTGTCTTCTTGAGCCTGGAAGATGAAACCGGAATTGTGAATATCATCGTTCAGCCGGATCTCTTCGATCGAAGACGCAAGGAGTGCACGACTGCTCCGTACGTCTGCGTGAAAGGTGTGTTGCAGAGTATCAGCAACGTAATTTCGGTCAAGGCCGGAGACATCGAGCCCCTAACATTTCGCGAGGCAGCGGTTGTGTCTTCGCACGATTTTCATTAAAAAGGGGCTGTGATCACATACAGGAGTTACCCTTCCATGTGCAGTCCAATGTTGCTGATTTCTTATACTCCGGAGAGGCGTTATTAATAGATAGAGGTACCTCGATGATCGCGACAAACCTGTTGGGCAGCTTCGTCTTATTACTGATAGTGCTGTGCCAGGCGGCACTGCCGATCGTCGCGCTGTACCTGATTTATAGAGGCTGGCGCGAGCTTAAGGCGCTGCGGACCGCAGTGGAGGAACTCCGAACCGTGCTTGCGCGAGAACTTCCAATTACTAAACCCTGAGCGGTATTCTTTCTGCCCGGTGTCAGTCTTTCTCAGCGTGCTTACGGTTCCGTGCTTCGAATCTCCATGCGCTCAATCAGCCCGTCTCTGATCGAATACACATGCAGAACCATTTGGTCGATAACGACAAGGCCATCCAGGTCGCGAACGAGCTGCTGAACCTCCACCACCATATGGCCGTCTGCGTCCTCTTCGATGCGCACGGGTTCGACTTGCGGGTTCAAGACGTTCCACTGCCGTGTCCAGTAGGCGCGCACTTCCTCGCGCCCATGCACCCGGCCACCTTCCATACCGTTCGGCCAGTCGACATCCGGAGACAATAGCGCGAGAATGGCATCGATATCCCGCCGGTTAAAGGCCGCATAGGCCGCCCTAATCAATTCCTGATTCGACACGAGTTCATCCTAATAAATACATTTACGCCTGGGGCCAGCCGCGCGGCTCTAGTACTCGCCTCTGTACATTGAAACACGCGCTCCCTATGCTAGCCTAACGATAACTTTATGAGCCTTACTCGTAAGAAGTCGTTGCGGGCCCTGCTCGAACAGGCCAGCCACAGCGGTCTGAAGCGCACTCTTTCCGCGCAAAGTTTGGTCGCCTTAGGTGTCGGCGCTATTATTGGCGCCGGCCTGTTTGTCCGTACTGCCGCCGCTTCTGCCCAGAATGCCGGCCCTTCTGTCACGCTTTCATTTGTTGTTGCTGCCATCGGCTGTGCGTTCGCCGGTCTCTGCTATGCCGAGTTCGCCGCCATGATCCCCATCGCCGGCAGTGCGTACACCTATGCGTACACCACCATGGGCGAATTTGTTGCCTGGGTGATCGGCTGGGCGCTGGTCCTCGAATATGCTCTCGGTGCGGCTACAGTAGCCATCTCATGGAGTGAGTACCTCAACAATCTTCTCAACCGGTCCATTCCGTATCAATGGTGCCACTCGCCGATGGAAGTCTCAACAGCCGGTGTACACGGGATCATTAATCTCCCGTCTCTCTTTATCGTCTTTATCCTGACTCTCATATTGATCAAAGGCACGCAGGAATCGGCCACCATCAACGCCATCATTGTGGCCATTAAGGTCTCCATTGTTATTGTTTTCATCGCAGTCGGTTGGCACTTCATCAACAGTGCAAACCTGAGTCCCTACTTCGTTCCCGCCGATATTCCCGGACACGAAGCCCTCTTTAAACATGGATGGGGCGGTGTGCTGGGGGGCGCCGGTATCGTCTTCTTCGCCTTCATCGGGTTCGATGCGGTCTCGACAGCCGCCCAGGAAACCAAGAATCCTGGCCGCGACATGCCGATTGGCATCCTCGGTTCACTCGCACTCTGCACCGTTCTTTACATTCTTTTTGGGTACGTGTTAACCGGAGTTTGTAATTGGCGCGAATTCGCTGTCGCCGGCAAGGAGGCCTCGGTCGCCTATGCAGTGCAGCACAATATGCCCGGCTTCCAATGGCTGGCGACCGCGATCACGGTTGCCATTCTGCTCGGCTTTTCATCGGTGATTCTGGTGATGCTCCTCGGGCAGAGCCGGGTCTTCTATACAATGGCGACCGACGGTCTCTTGCCCAGAGTCTTCTCCGAGATCCACCGCAAATTCCGCACGCCCTATAAGTGCAACATGATCCTGTTCTTGTTTGTGGGAGCATTTTCCGCTTTCCTGCCCGAATCGCTCGCGGGGGATTTGACCTCAATTGGAACTCTGTTTGCCTTTTGTCTGGTCTGCATCGGCGTATGGATCATGCGCAAACTCGAACCGAATATGCAACGCCCGTTCCGCACACCGCTCGTTCCCCTTGTGCCGATTTTGGGCGTGATCGTCTGCGGCGGGATGATTATTTCGCTCGATCACCGTACACAACTAACCGCGCTCGGTTGGATGATCATTGGACTCGTTTATCTACTTCCTGTACGGGCGATCTCACAGCAAGCTGAAGCCGTTATCGGTCGGCGAACTCGAGCCGAAATCGGTATTGTAAGATTGCGCGCGACCGCTTGCGCCATCATGGCTGTGAGCTATGAATCTATTTGAGACGAAACCGCTCGAGCGGCTGCTTGCCGAATCAGAAAGCTCCGAACACGGCGCCACACTCAACCGGACCCTGAGCGCGACGGCTCTGGTCGCGCTCGGGATCGGAGCTGTAATCGGCGCAGGTATTTTCAC
Organism: uncultured Acidobacteriaceae bacterium; assembly: GCA_963846185.1. GTDB lineage: Bacteria > Acidobacteriota > Terriglobia > Bryobacterales > Bryobacteraceae > Bog-105. Next base: position 218,937 of record CAWJVA010000019.1, read on the forward strand.
ACTGACCGGAGTCGCGGCCGCCAATCACGCCGGACCCGCGTTGGTGTATTCCTTTATTCTGGCCGGAATCGGCTGCGCTTTCGCGGGCTTCTGCTACAGCGAGTTCTCGACCATGATCCCCATCGCCGGCAGCGCGTACACATACGCTTACGCGACCCTCGGGGAACTGGTGGCCTGGATCATCGGTTGGGCATTGGTTCTCGAATATGCAGTGGGCGCTGCTACTGTAGCTGTGAGCTGGTCGGCAACTATCGCTTCGATCCTCAAAGATTTCGGCATCATCATCCCGAATTCGCTTGTCGCCTCGCCGTTCGACATGAATCCTGGACATGTGAACCTGATTGCGGTGGTGATTGTAGTTCTTATTTCGTCGATCCTGATAATCGGCATCCGTGAATCGGCGCAGTTCAACTCGTTGATTGTTTTTGTGAAGGTCAGCGTAGTCGTGTTGTTCATCGTGCTCGGCTATTTCTACATAAACCGGGCGAACTATCATCCCTTTCTGCCGCCCAACGCAGGAAGGTTCGGTGCGTTCGGCTGGTCTGGCGTGCTCGCCGCAGCCGGCCAGGTCTTCTTCGCCTATATCGGTTTTGATGCGGTCTCAACGGCGGCGCAGGAAGCGAAGAATCCCAAGCGCGACATGCCTATCGGCATCATTGGCTCACTCGCCATCTGCACGATCCTATATATCTTGTATTCGCTGGTCTTGACGGGTGTCGTCAATTACAAGGACCTCGCTGTGCCGGATCCGCTTCCAGTTGCCGTCGATCGCATGCGCAATTATCCCTGGGTCGGTGAACTGATGAAAATCGGTTCTCTGCTCGGCCTCACATCAGTGATTCTGGTGATGCTGCTGGGCCAATCGCGCGTCTTCTACTCGATGTCGCGCGATGGCCTGCTGCCCGGTGTCTTCTCCCGCATTCACCATAGGTTCCACACACCCTACCTTTCGAATCTTCTGTTGATGATCTTCGTTTCGCTGGGAGCCGCGCTGACGCCGATCGAGCAACTGGGCAAGCTCACCAGCATGGGTACGCTGTTTGCATTCGTAGTGGTGTGTATCGGTGTGATGATCATGCGCAAAACCCGGCCCGACCTGCCTCGCCCGTTCCGGACGCCTTGGGTTCCACTCGTCCCGATCCTCGGCATCATCGTAAATCTCGGTTTAATGGTCGGTCTCGACCGGCTGACTTGGGAAGCATTTCTCATTTGGATGGGAACCGGGCTTGTGGTCTATTTCGCGTATAGCCGCTTTCATAGCCATCTCACGCGCGGCGAAGCCGAGATCGCGCGGTCGTGAGTGGGCGGCTGCTATATTCACAAGAACACTGACGGCTGAAGTTGTTCGAAGGCCCTGTGAATTCTTATTTGCGGTCGCAAGCAGAAGGAGCGCATACCCATGTACGACATGAAAAATCTGAGCAAGCTGAAGACACTTGAAGGCAATGCGCCGGATGCGATCAAGGCGTTTTGGGCCTTTGATAAAGCGGCCATGGCAGCCGGTGCAATCCCAGTCAAGTACAAAGAACTGATGGCGCTGGCAGTTGCCTTCACTACACAATGTCCGTACTGCATCGAGATTCATGCCAAACGAGCTCGCGAGGCGTCGGCTTCGGAACAGGAAATCTCAGAGGTGGTCGCCATTGCGGCGGCACTGCGAGCAGGCGCGGCTATCACGCACGGAACTCACGCACTTCTATAGCAACCGGAGCCGCTAACGGGGCGTCTGAAATTGCGGCGCATTGAGCCAGTCGCGCGTCGACTGGTTTTCGCGCAGGGCGTGATACTCGGTTGCGGGCGGATTTTGCGCCGGCGTAGTTGATTCCGCTCTGCTGGTCAGGCCCTTCAGGAAACATGGCACGCCAGGAACGCTTGCCGGTTCAGGCAATCGAGGGATGCTCGTATCGGGCAACGTGAGATTGAAGTGCGCCACTGGGTTGCCGATAGCAGGAGATGCATCTCGGAGCGTCAGGGGAGAAAGGTTCCAGCGCCACTCTATGAGCTTTAGTGCGGAAGTGTGATCATAGACGCTCGGATCTACTTTGTTTACGCCTCGCGTGAACGGTGATGCAATCACTGTAGGCACGCGAAATCCAAGCAGCGCTTGACCGTTCACAAGGTTCGTATCCACGTTATTCGGCGCGATCACTCGCGGCGGAGATACGTGATCGAAGAAGCCTCCCCATTCGTCAAACGTGATAATCAGAACGCTATTCTTCCAGGCGGGGCCACTCGAAACTGCTCGAAACACTTGTGAAAGAAACGCATCGCCGTTGCGAACGTCGGAATGAGGATGATCATCGTTCCCGAGGCCGTCGTCGAATTCCGTGAACTTCGGATCCACGAACGACACCGCCGGAAGCGCGCCAGACTTCGCATCCGAAAGAAAGCTGTCAAAGCTGGCGGAAGAGGACAGGTACTTCAGTCCCCAGAGCGCAAGAAAGGGGATGTTTCCGAAGTAGTAGCGATGAGAAACACTGGCCGCTGAAAGACGATCAAAGATGGTCGGCAGACCACTAAGCGAAAGAGTGTTCGTCAAACGGTCCGTCTGGGCCGCCCATAGGAACATTCGGTTCGGGAAGGTCTCGGCCTGTATCGGCGCGAACCAGTGATCGCAGGTCGTATAAGCCTGCGCCAACCCAGCGAGAAACGGCAAATCACCCGCTGTGTAGTATCCGATGCTGTAGACATCGTTCCCTGGTACGCGCAAGAAGCCATCCATTTTGCCGCCGTCATACGCGGTGTTGTTCGCTGTCCCGTAGTTATTGTCCGGCACAGGATGTCCGCAGCCGGTATAGTCGCCCGTGAGTGCATACACGGGGTGCGGCGTACCGGACGCATCCTGAAAGCTGAGGCCGGCGGGTATTCCCGCTGCACCCGGAAGCCAGCCGAGAAGATGATCGAAGCTGCGATTCTCCATCATCACGACGATCACACGTTCAATTCCTGAATCTTCAGGCCGGACAGAGACTGGATTGGCAGCGGTCCGGGCGGGGGTGCCGGATGCACTGGCACGCGCGTGGAACATGCCGTCGTCAGATACAAAGCGCCAAGGCTGTTGGAAACCAGACCGCGAGTGAACGTCCGCCGGGTCATCGAGCGTGGCTGCAAGCATTCTGTCACACCTGTTGATGGCGAGTTTTCAGACGATGAGCCGGGCCTCATCGTGTGTTGGCGAGAATCGCTCTGGCTCCGGCCAGTACCTTAGCGCGCAGCGCCTCGGGCTCGATCACTTCAATATCACCGCCAAAACTAAGAGCGAACTGTACGGCCTCCTCTTCGATATCGAATCGCAGCCTGATGCGAACGCGATCTCCCTCGATCGTTTCCTCCTCAAGCCGCCAGCCGCGATAACGCGCCCAACGCATGACCGGCGGGTTTGCAAGAAGGTGGCGTAGTAACGAGGCAGCGCCTGCCGAAACTCTGTTGCTGCGCGTTCCCAGTGGGCGGCGAGATTGAAATCCGCCGGACGAAGAGCGAGTTCGTCCAGCACTGTGGCTTCGCTTATTCGCGAAACGCGATAAGTACGCATCTCATTTTCCACGTTCGCCACCAGGTACCAGGTGCTGCCTTTTGCAACCAGTCGGAGCGGATGCACGGTGCGCCCGGCCGGCTCGCATAATTCGCGGTGATCCGGCGTCCGTTCTGTAAGACGAGTAGGATCGACAACAGCCGGTCGGCGCGCATAAAAAAGACTCTACCAGCGAAATATGACAGAGGATGTCAGGAATCAACCTGCACACTCAGCCATATGAACTCTTTAAAAGGTCAGGTAGTGCTGGTAGCAGGCGGCAGCCGGGGCGCGGGGCGGGGAATCGCACTCGCTTGCGGCGAAGCGGGAGCGACGGTTTACGTAGCGGCACGAACCTCGAAGGATGGTCCCAAGCCGCCCGACAATGCGCCGGGACGGTGGAGGAAACCGCCGAGCAGGTAAATGCGCGTGGTGGAAGAGCGATCGCCGTCCGCGCCGATCTCAGCGACGAAAAGCAGGTATCCGCCTTGTTCGGGCGCATCGAGCAGGAGTGCGGCCGCCTGGACGTTCTCGCCAACTCCGCCTGGGGCCCGAATGTTATGGGCGAATGGTCGAAACCGTTTTGGGAACTTAGTGCGCCCCTGTGGCCTGAAACGCTGAGCACCATTGGCGTCTGCTGGCTCACCAGCGTGTATGCGGCCAAGCTCATGACAAAAGCACGCCGCGGGCTAATCGCGCACGTGACTGACAACTATTACGTTCCGGATGACGTTACATCCGGCGGCCCGCACCGAAGATCCATCCGCGTGGCGCGGGCAGATTCTCCACGATCTAGGGCACGAATGCATCAATCGTCTTGTGTTCGGCATGAGCAAGTACACCAGAAAATACAATGTGGCGGTGGTGGGCCTGAACCCGGGATTCATGCGCACCGAACGCGTGCTGATGCACATGAAAACGGACGCGATCAAGAAACAGTTTCGCTTCGATCTCAGTGAAACGGTGGAGTACATCGGCCGCGCGGTTGTCGCGCTGGCCGGTGCGCGCAATGCGGTGAAGAAGAATGGCGAGCTTCTCTGGGTCTGCGACTTGGCTCGCGAATATGGTTTCACCGACACGGACGGACGCTACATTCCGCGCTTTGATCCGAAAGCACCCATGCAGGAGCTCGGGTTCCCTTATCTTAGCGATTCCGTGCGCGCAACACCCTCGTTCCTGTGAAAATCGATTCCTAGTTGCGATACTTGTACGACCCAATTACCTGACTGTATGTCGAAGCTTCCAGTTCTGATCGTGGGTGCTGGCCCGAGCGGCTTGAATCTCTCGTTGGCGCTCGCGCGGCGGAACGTTCCTCATCGTCTCATCTCGGATGCGAACGGACCAGGCGAGCAGTCGCGCGCCATGGTCGTGCAAGCACGAACGCTGGAATTTTACGACCAGTTCGGCTTTGCCGGCGAAGTCGTGAAGGAGGGCGTTGTCGCTGAGAAGGCCCACGTGCGAGAGGCCAGCGGATCGAGTGTTGGGCGGGAACTTCTGACGATTAGCTTCAAGGAGATGGGAAGCGGGTTGAGCCCCTATCCATTTGCTTTGAGTTACCCACAGGACGACCACGAACGGTTTCTGATCGACAAGCTGAAAGAGGCAGGCGTCGAGGTCGAATGGGGTGCTACGCTTACCGGCTTCAAGGAAACCGAGTCAGGACTTACCGCAACCATTGAGCACAACGGCCGGCCAGAGCACTTCGATGCTGCCTATATCTGTGGTTGTGATGGAGCGCGGAGCTGCGTGCGAGAAACTCTCAAGCTCGGCTTCCCGGGCGGTACCTACGAACAGCTCTTCTATGTCGCCGACGTAAAAATCGCAGCGGGCTTCGTCCACGATCTATGGATTAGCTTAGGTGAGCACATTCTGTCTCTGATGTTCCCGGTCCGCTCAAGCGGAATGCAGCGCTTGATCGGCCTCGTGCCCCCTGAGCTCTCGGAGCGGCAGGCGCTCAGCTTCGAAGAGATCCGCGGCCATATTGAACCGCTCCTCGGTATCGAAGTGACGGAGGTGAATTGGTTCTCTACGTATCGCGTCCATCATCGCGTCGCCGAAAAGTTCCGGGTTCATCGCGCGTTTCTAGTTGGGGACGCAGGCCACATCCACAGTCCGGCGGGAGGTCAGGGCATGAACACCGGAATCGGCGATGCCCATAATCTCGGTTGGAAAATTGCGCACGTGTTGCAGGGCCGTGCTGATGTAGCACTGCTCGACAGCTACGAGGCGGAGCGAATCGGGTTTGCACGTTCGTTGGTTTCAACCACCGACCGCGCTTTTACCGGCATGGTGGCGGAGGGACTGCTCGGAGAGTTTACCAGACGGATTGCTGCGCCTCTTATTCTTGCTGTCGTCACTCGCTTCACCCTAAGCCGCCACGCGATGTTTCGCCTCGTATCCCAAACGCGCATCCATTATCCCGATAGCCCGCTAAGCCAAGGCAGCGCCGGCGACATCCATGGTGGAGACCGCCTGCCCTGGACGGGACCTGATACAGAAGACAATTTCGCGGCATTGCGATCGCTGGACTGGCAAGCTCATGTCTATGGTGAGGTGGTACAGGAAGCTCTTCAAGCAGCCTGTCATGAACTCAGCCTGCCCTTACATCGTTTTGGCTGGAGCGATGGTGCGAAGCACGCCGGAATCGAGCGGGACGCCCTCTATTTGGTTCGGCCGGATGGATATGTCGCGCTCGCTTCTGCGGAACAGAATGCGAGTGAACTGAAGTCGTATGCCGGTCGTTTTGGTTTGCGCTTTGCGCAGAGTGGGCTGTAGCGGGCCTGGTTACTGCGAGGCGCCTGCCCAGCCTAGATCATTCGTTCGAGTCGGACGTAACTCGCTTCCATTCCGCCTTCCATGCCCGTCGCAAGCATAGCCGCTCTGGTCTGAGCGTCGGGCAACGTCATTCGCAAGGTCATCAACGTGCCCGTCCCATCCGCATCAAATCTTGTTTCCACATGATTGTCCGGTGTAGGATCCGGCAAGTGCATTCGCTCGACGTGGACGATCCGGTTGTAAGGTTCGAGTTCCAGATACTCGCCTGTGAGATAGAATCCACCGCCTTTGCCATTCGTCCATTCGTAACGTATTTTGCCGCCCGGCTTGGCCTCACTGATACAGACCGGCATTGTCCAACCTTCCGGTCCGAGCAGCCACTTCTGAATGAGCTGCGGATCCGTGTGGGCGCGGTATACGGCCTCCGGAGATGCGGCGAAGCGCCTCGTGACAATGATGTGCGCGTCGCCTTCGGTTTTTAGCGTCAACTTACTCATCGAGTTTTTCCTTTCTTGTGCGGTTTCATGCCGGCCAGGAGATCATCCAGCCGGCTGTAGTTTTTCTCGAGCGCTTCCCGCAGCATCGCCAGCCATTGGTCCATGGCTTCGATTCCTTCCTTGGCTAGACGCCGAGGGCGCTTCGTGCCGTCGACGCGACTAAGGACGAGTCCTGCGTCTTCGAGCACTTTCAGGTGTTGAGAGATTGCCGGCTGCGTCATTTTGAAGGGTTCCGCCAGCTCCATGACAGTCGCCTCTCCCTTGGCCAGGCGTGCAAGAATGGCCCGGCGCGTGGGATCAGCCAAAGCAGCGAAGCCGGCGTCCAGGCTTATCATAAGTACTATCTTATATAAGTCCGCAATTATTGTCAACCCCGGCCGCCATTAAGGGTTCGCGAACAGGTCAAAATTGATATCCTTCCAAGTGAGAGCGCCGCTGGCCACCACTGTTTAATTCCTCACGCCATTGCTGCTTGTTTCGAGGCAGCTCAGTCGATGTGTGTCTTGGCAGGAGGAATGGGAGTGGAATTGCAAAAGATCGGCTGGGACGTGTACGCGCCCGGGCGCGCGGCGGGCCCTTTATACGGGCGCGTTGCGCTTGCCCGTCGCGAGCTCTTTACTATCTGGACGCAACGAGGCGAAGTCGAAGCCACGATCTCCGGCCGTCTACGCCATATTAGTTCGGATTGGCCCTGCGTGGGTGATTGGGTACGGCTAGAGGAAGGAAACGTCATCGCAGATCTCCTTCCCAGGCGATCCAAGCTATCGCGGCGAGATCCAGGCAAAGGTATTCGCCAGCAGGTTCTCGCCGCGAATATCGATGTTCTGTTCATTGTTACCGGGCTGGACCACGACTACAATCCACGCCGGCTCGAAAGGTATACGCTGCTGGCGAGCGAAAGCTCGGCTCGTCCGGTAGTCATATTGAACAAGGCCGATCTGCGAACTGATTGGGAGGACGTTGTAAACCACGCTCGAAGTGTTGTTCCAGGCGTGTCGGTCATTGCATTGAGCGCACTCGAGGGATGGGGTATCGAGGCTCCCTCGCGTGAGTTGAATCCGGGGGAAACAGCCGCGCTGATTGGCTCATCCGGCGCAGGAAAATCGACCATTGTGAATAGCCTCCTCCATGCATCCAGGCAACGTACTCGAGACGTGCGAATAGCAGACAGCAAAGGTCGCCATACAACGACGCAGCGCGAGCTGATCCTGATGCCTGAGAACTGGCTATTGATAGATCTTCCCGGGCTGCGAGAAGTGGGATTGTGGACCGATCCGGACCAAGTCGACGACAACTTCTCCGATATCAGTGACCTAAGTAGATCCTGCAGATTCCGGGACTGCACGCATGAATCAGAGCCGGGCTGTGCGGTTCGCGACAGCGGCCTTGACTCAGGGCGGCTCGCCAGTTATCACAAACTGAAGCGGGAGGTGGCCCGCCTCGAAAGGAAAAGGATTGAAAAAGAGATCCGCCGCTCCCGGGTTCAGTCCCATAAGTGTTAACTCGAGGCCGGCTGAGGCGCGCGTGTCAACAAGCGCTTATTCGCATTTTGCGAACCGAAGCAACTACGCCGTGGTGGCTAATTCGAGTCTCGGAGCGCTTGGCGAACGTAGCGTCCGGATATCACGGATGGGCGGTTGGCCAAACAAGCGGCTGTATTCACGATTGAATTGACTCGCGCTTTCGTATCCCACCTCAAAGGCCACAGTCGCCGCGTCCACATCATCGGCGAGCATCCGTGCTCTCGCGGCCTGTAATCGAATTTGCTTCTGGAATTGAAGCGGACTCATTGCCGTGAGCGCCCGGAAATGGTGGTGAAGCGTTGAGACCGCCATACCCGCAACTTGTGCAAGTTCTTCAACGCGAAGTGGCCTCGCATAGTTTGCCTTGATCCAGGCGATCGCTTTGGCCGTGCGGTGGCTCTGGTCTCCTAACGTTGCGATTGCTCGTAACCGTGCGCCCTCCGGTCCACGCAGGATTCGATACATGATCTCGCGTTCGATGAAGCCGCTCAGAAAGGGGATGTCCTCAGGGCTCGAGAGCAGGTCGAGCAGACGGCACCACGCGCTGAGGAACTCCGCCGTGACCGGACCGGTCGATATTCCCGGAGTATCTGGCGTGACGTCGAGCATGTGGAACTCCTCGCGAGCAAGAAACTCGCGGACGATCGAGATGTCAAGCTTGAGCGTGACGGCAAGGCAGGGTGCGTCCTCGCTTGCCTCGACCACCCTGGCCATAGTCGGCAGATCGACCGAGGTGATTAGATACCTCGACGAATCATAGGTCAGTGTCTCTCCGCCAATCTGTACTTGCTTGCGCCCTTGAGGGATCACAATCACGCTCGGCTCGTAGGTTGCTGGGCACGCAGCAGTAGGCGCCGTTCTCCGGTGCAAGCGTCAAGCGAGGAATAGCGGTTGCCAGCTTCTCTCCCGAGCCGATGAGCTGCGCAACCTTAGTGGCTAATTCAGCTTGTAATTCATGCGCTCGGTCCGATGTCGCCTCGGCTCTATTCCTAGTGTTTCTCACAATGAAATCTCGATATGTCCCTATCCCAAGAATAACTGTGAATTGCGGTAGGCGTGCAACAGCTGAGATGCGATTCGGCAGGATCAGGCAATCATTCGGCAGGATCGGGATACCGTCCGCAGCCTCCTTCTCCCTAGCCTTGATACAGAGGACGCAATGCAGAAGCGCAAATTAGGAACAAACGGCGTTGAGGTATCAGCCCTTGGCTTCGGATGCATGGGGCTGAGCGCCAATTACGGGCCGCCGACGGAGCGACACGAAGGCATCAAGATCATCCGTGCCGCCGTCGAGCGCGGCGTCACATTCTTTGATACTGCCGAGGCTTATGGTCCTTTCACAACGAAGAGCTGGTGGGCGAAGCGCTTGCGCCTTTCCGCGACCAGCGTAGTGATTGCCACCAAGTTTGGATTTGGCATCAACCCGGACGGCACTCGCTACGGTCTCGACAGCCGGCCCGACCACATCCGGCAGGTCACGGACGCAGCGCTACAGCGACTGAACGCTCGAAGCGATCGATCTTCTCTATCAGCATCGCGTCGATCCCAATGTGCCGATTGAAGATGTGGCGGGAACCGTCAAAGGACTCATCGAGCAGGGCAAAGTGAAGCACTTCGGCCTGTCGGAGGCGGGCGCTGAAACGATCCGGCGTGCACACGCTGTTCAGCCCGTCACGGCCGTACAGAGCGAGTATTCGCTCTGGACCCGCGATCCCGAACATAACGGCGTGCTTGCCGTGTGCGAGGAGTTGGGAATTGGTTTTGTGCCGTTCAGCCCTCTTGGCGCCGGGTTTCTAACGGGGAAGATCGGGACCACCACAGAGTTTCACAGCACCGATTTCCGTAATATGTCTCCGCGCTTCACGCCTGAGGCCCGTGCGGCCAATCTGGCTCTTGTCGATCTGCTGAAGCGCATCGCCGAAAGAAAGCACGCAACACCGGCGCAGATTGCGCTCGCCTGGCTACTGGCGCAGAAGCCCTGGATCGTGCCCATCCCAGGGACAACAAAGCTTCACCGGCTCGAGGAGAACTTAGGCGCAGCGGCCATTGAATTGACATCGGACGATCTGCAAGAAATCGAAGATGCCGCCTCGAGGATCACGATCCAAGGTGCTCGGCTTCCTGAAGCAGTTCTAAAGATGTCGGAGCGCTGAAAGGACATGAAACTGCTCGCTTCGATCGCCTTGCCGATCTTCTCGCATCGGCGCTCGGGCAGACGAATCAGGCGGGAACTGCCGTAGCCCAAAATTCACAGACGATCAAAATTATTCGGGCAGGTTCGCAGCCTTCCCGGCAAGGACCAGCCGATAACTTCACCGGCTCCGTGCGCATCGAGCCTCTGTTCCACGCGAATGCTCCGGCGCGGCAAGCAAACGCGTCAGGAGAGATGTCCGGCTCCCTTGTCACGTTCGAGCCCGGCGCCAGAACGGCGTGGCACACGCATCCGCTGGGTCAAATCCTGATCGTAACGGCGGGTACCGGACGGGTGCAGCGCTGGGGCGATCCCGTCGCTGAAATCCATCAGGGAGATGTAGTGTGGATTCCGCCCGGCAGAAGCATTGGCACGGGGACGCACTGGATTGACGAGTTCTACTACTGGCTGCAAGCGCAAGGGCTGACGCGTCCGCTCAAGTAACTGCCGAGCAATTTTTATGAGCAGCAAGCATCGGAAGTCTTCGTTCACGCTATCGTTGATGGCCGCCATCGTTTTTACTTCAGCAAAGGCACAAGACGTCCAAAAGAGCAAGCCAGAGCCGCTGATATTCAGGAGCAAGGCAGCTTTGCTGTCGGCGGGTCCGTGATCACCGCTCCCGGCACCTTCGACCCTATCAACCAGGGCGCGTATAACCCGGCTGGTACCGATCCCCCAGGACAGACGTTACACGGCGACCACGCTTACGTCTTCTATGAGGTCCCGGTAAATGCCAGAAAATTTCCGCTCGTTTTCTGGCACGGCCACGGGCAATCCGCTAAGACATGGGAGACCACCCCGGAGGCGGGAGGGGTTCCACAACATTTTCCTTCGCCGCCGCTTTCCGGTCTATCTGATCGATCAGCCGCGGCGTGGACGGGCGGCGCGTAGCACGCAGCCGGTCGACATAACGGCCACGCCCGATGAGCAGCTATGGTTCGGCATCTTCCGGCTCGGGGCTTGGCCGAACTTCGCGGTGTATCGTGCGATCTACTGAAAATGATCAGTTCCTGTTCTATGAGTTGGACCCCCTACGGGGCAGGGGCCGGGAGCTCGCACGCACTGGGTGGAGTCCGTGGCTAACGGGAGATTGGGAATTATCGCCAGATGGACTATTCGTAGCAATTCCGAACCATGATCCGCAAAATGCGAAGATCCGTGTCATTTCGCTCGATGCGGCGGAACCGGACGTGGCTGAAAGGGTGCTCACGCTGAACGGCATGAGGAACCTGACGGAAGTGGTTTGGGCGGAAAGCGGAAAAGATTGGTACATAACAGAAAAAACACCGCTGGACGAGGTGCTTTCTGATGTCGACAGGGACGGACACTCATGGGAGTTGCTAACCTCGCCGAGCTTGTTGTGGGCTGTGCCGTCGCCCGATGGACGTAGGATCGCCTACCCAATGGAAACCATCTCTAGCAATGTGTGGGCGATTAACGGTTTTTGAGCTGATCACGGAGCTTCCTTTAATCGAGCACGCCGGAGCCAAGCGTCCCGCCGACATACAGCGCGAGTTGTTCCCGGATCAGGAACGAAGAGGTACCCATGTGTCCGGTCCGGACATTAGAATCTGGTACGCCCGAGAGGATTCGAACCTCTGACCTTTTGCTCCGGAGGCAAACGCTCTATCCAGACTGAGCTACGGGCGCGTAATGGGTGAGCTTAGGAGCCTTTCTTGGCGACGGAGGCGCGGGAGGATGTCGCGTGAGACCGGCCGCTTGACGCGCTGCCCTGGTTGAGCAGTTCCTGTATGTGCGCGCGCAGCGTATCCTCTTTCATCAGCTTCTCCCATTTCTCATTCTCGAGCGCCGGCGTCTGGTAGCGGATGTTACCATCACGATCGATCAACGCAAGCTGCGGGACAACGAACCGGCCGTCCGAGAAATTCATGAACGACGTCATCTGGTCGGCAGTTGCCCAGCCAACCGGGAAGCCGACTTGAAAATCCTTGACGAAATCCTCCACCTTCAGATCAGCATTGGGATTCACCGCAACATCGATCACCTGCAAGCCACGCGGGCCATATTCCTGCTGCAGCTTGGTCATTAACTTGGATGCAGCCTGACAGTGCGGGCAGGTAGTATAGATGAACTCGAGAGCGACTACTTTGCCCCGATACTGGCTGAGCAGCTTTTGGCCCTGGCCCGGAAGGTTGAAGGCAAATTCCGGCGCTTTTCGAACGGGCTCATCCTCGGCCGCGAACACACTTGTGCCCAGCAGAGAAAAAGCAGCGAGCGCGATGACAAGTCTCTTCACCGAATTAGCTCCAGTCCACAGTTTAACGTAAGCGCCGGGTTTGTGCTTGCGCTTCCCCGAGGGTTGAGCGGCTTACCGCATCAGTCTGCGCCGGGCTCGCAACGGGCGGCTTCAACTGCTCCCAATCGCGAAGGTCTGAGATGCCCTCCACACTCGTAACCGTGGCGCCTGAGAGCCGGGTAATGAAGTAGCCGTTGTCACCGGTCCCGGCAAACAGATCACCGGTCGCGGGCAGCAACACTGCATTGTGTCCACTTCTTCTGCAATACCTGTTCGTAGGCTGCAAAGAATGCCTTCGCCTGCTGTTTCGAATCCCAATCGGAGGCGTAGTTCAAAAGGGCCCGCTTGGCGCGACCCTGCGAATAGATCTTGAACTGGCCGCCGCGCAGATGCGGAGCCAATTCAGCCGCCATCTTCTCGCCCACGTATTGGCGCAGCAGCATTTGATGATCAAACTCGCCTACGGACCCCTCTGTGATCTCATCTTTCAGGCCGGCGGGCAGCTTCATCAGCTGGGGCATCACCGGTTGCTGGTGGGCAAAGTAGCGATCGGGATGGATGATTTGGGAGGTATCGACAGGCGCGTCCGAAAAAACTTCTGTAAACGAGCGTTTGCCCATTTTCCTGTAAACGGCATCAAAAAACGCGGTGCCTTCCGCGTAGGGGAACAGCAATGACTGCTGAATGTAGAGCGGCGAGCCTTTCAGGACCGGGAAATCGGTCATCGGATCGTGATCGGAGGTTTCGATGGACTTCAGCATTTCGGGTGTGGGATCCGCCGGCTGGCCCTCCTGCTTGAGGTTGTACGCGACCATGAGCCAGGAGGCCTGACCCTCAACCACCGCGGTATGGGCCAGATTTTCGTCGTCGTTACTGGGCGCTTCGTCCATGAAGTGATCGAGATCGAAATGCTGATCGGCCAGCGCATGCGAGAGTTCGTGAGCCAGGGTCGTGGTTTCCTCTTCAAAATCGGATCCGCTTAGAAGAAACAGTTTCTTTTCGTCGTAATCGTAGAAAGCCGCGGCCTGCTCCGTGAGCAGCTCGATGGTGGACTTTTTCAGATCGAAGTCCTGCGGCACGAGGCCGAACATCTTGAGGGCTAGCTCGTCAGCGTGAATTTCCTCCGGTTTTAAGGTTCGCTTGATGCGTTTTGCCAGAAAGTGGCGTAACTGCGCCTTGTTCATGCGCCCATAGGCGACCGGGTGTTCCTGCGAGAGGCCGCTGATTTCCGAGAGTGCTTGCACTATGGAGTTAATTTGACTGAAGACCGGGTCGGACTTGCGTTTCGAATGCGCGCCGGCAATTGAAAACGCGAGGAATAGCGTAAGTGCAACGGACGTGATTCGCCGAAACATCAGCAAAGGCTATGGTAGCGAGCGCACCGTTTGCGAACTTGTAAAGAACTGGTCAGTCCCCTGCCGGCACGCGGGGTTCCGTTTCACTCATGCGTATTCAGCAGCGCGCGAACGCCGTTCCATAGGATCTGAACACCGATGCACAACAGAATGAAAGAGGCCAGACGAACGATGACGTTCATGGCCGTGTGCCCGAGAAAGCGTGCGAGCCGTTCGGCGAAGCGATAGCACAGATAGACGGTGATGGCGACGAGCACTGCGCCGGCGATCCCGCTAGCAGCCGAATGAGGCCGCTCGGGTGACGCGTTTCGGCCGCTCCCACGGTAATGGCAACCGAGATGGATCCGGGTCCGACGGTGAGCGGGAGCGTCAGCGGGTAAAAGGCGCGAGTGGACGAGGTCTTCGAGCTGGACCCGCTTTTCCATATTTTCTCTGGCCTGCCCGGGGTCTCGCTGCAGAAGTGTCCAGCCGGTGGACATGACCACCAGGCCGCCACCGATTTGAACGACCGGAACCGAAATGCCGAAGAAGTTCAGAACGTGGCTTCCAATAAGCAGAGAGCCAGTGAGAAGCCAGAAGCTGTTCAGTGCGATTTTCCAGGCGAGGGCCTCGCGCTCGCTGCTTGTATAGTCTGCGGTGAGGCTAAGGAAAATAGGCGTGTTCCCGAGCGGATTGACGATCGGAAAGAGGGCCGATAGGACGACAAGAGCTCCCTTGACTACATCGACAACGTTGTTGGTCGCAGTCACGCAGGAACCAGCATAAGCTGTGAGACAGGAAGAACGTTCCGAATGTTAACCTGAAAGTAACCCCTCCCTGTTTCTCTATTCATGGATTTCCTTGCAGGTCTAAATCCGCAACAGCGCGAAGCGGTTGCTCATATCGAAGGGCCGCTGTTGCTGCTGGCCGGCGCAGGCAGCGGCAAAACGCGGGTGATTACGCACCGCATTGCGCATCTGATCGAGACGCAACATATCCCTGGTCCAGCGGTGCTGGCGGTGACCTTCACCAACAAAGCTGCGGATGAAATGCGCCAGCGCGTAAAGAGCCTGTTGAACACGGATTCGACTGGTTCGACACCGGTCATTTCAACTTTTCACTCGTTTTGCGTTCGTTTGTTGCGCCGGGACGGACACTCGCTGGCGGAGATTCGCAACGGGTTCACACGTCAGTTCACGATTTACGACGATGACGACCAGGTTTTACTGCTGAAATCGATTTACAAGCAGATCGGGCTGGACGAGAAGTTTATGCCGTACCGGGCGGCCCTGTCGCGCATCAGCCACGCCAAGAGCCACAATGAGACTCCACAGGATTGGTACAAAGCGGCGACCGATCCCAAGCTGACGCGGCTTGCGAAGATTTATGAACTGTACGAAGAGCGGCTGCGGCAAGCGAATGCGCTCGATTTCGACGATCTTCTGCTCGAATCGGTTCGGTTATTAAAACACGATGACGCGCTGCGACAGCTTTACAATCGCCGTTACGAATTCGTGATGATCGACGAATATCAGGACACGAACCGCAGCCAGTACGAACTGATGCGCTCCCTGACAGAGGTGCGCCACAACGTGTGCGTGGTTGGCGATGAGGACCAATCGATCTATGGCTGGCGCGGCGCGGATATCCGGAACATTCTCGATTTCGAGCGCGACTATCCGGACGCGGTGGTGATTCGGCTTGAGCAGAATTACCGCTCGACCAAGAACATTTTGGAAGCAGCGAGCGCGCTGGTTGCGAATAACAAAGAGCGGAAAGGCAAGTGGCTGTGGACGGACTCGGGCGACGGGTCCAAGATCGGCTACTACGAAGCTCCGGACGGCGAGAACGAGGCACTGTTCATCGCGGATACGATCGAGAAGCTCCTGTCCAAGAACCCCGCCGAGCGCGTGGCGGTGCTCTACCGGACGAACTTCCAGTCGCGGCAGATAGAAGAGGCTCTCAGGCGCTACGGGCGCAAGTACCTGGTGGTGGGTGGATTCAGTTTCTATCAGCGGGCTGAGGTTAAAGATGTTCTGGCGTATCTAAAGGTACTGCTGAGCCCGCACGATTCGATCAGCTTGCTTCGCATCATTAATAATCCGGCGCGCGGGATCGGGAAAGGCACAATCGAGCAACTGGAGCAATACGCGCTTGAAAAGGGCGTGAGTATCTGGAACGCCCTGCCTCGGATGCTGGAGGAGAAATTATTTCCGACACGAGCGGAGTCCGCTCTGAAGTCGTTTTTGTCGCTGGTGAATGAACTGGCGGCGGATGTTCGCGAGCGGCCAGTCCATGAAGTGCTGCGGGACATTTTGCAAAAGACCGGCTACGAAGCGATGCTCAAGAGCGATGTTTCGCCGGAGGCGGAATCGAGGCTGGGCAACCTGGAAGAGCTGGTGAACGCGGCGGCGGAGGCGGCCGAGCGCGGCGAGACCGCGGCGGAGTTTCTGGATCACGCGGCGCTGGTGGCCGATTCGGATGCGCTGGATGAGCAGGCCGCGGTGTCGCTGTTGACGATTCACAACGCGAAGGGGCTGGAGTTTCCGAACGTGTTCATTGCGGGCCTGGAGGAAGGAATTTTTCCACACAGCCGCTCTCTAACTTCGCAAGCGGCCATGGAGGAAGAGCGGCGGTTGTGCTACGTGGGAATGACGCGCGCGGAGAAGCGGCTGTACTTGACCTGGGCGCGTTACCGGCGCCGGTTCGGAGGAGGTCAGCCTGAAGTCTGCCTGCCATCGCGGTTCTTGAATGAGGTTCCGGTCAGTCTGCGCGAGAAGCTTTCGCCCTATAAAGAGGTAGACACGGACGAGGTGGATCTGTTTTCCGAGCAGCACGATGTGCGGCAATCGGTGAAGCGCAACCTTTATACGGGCCGTACCTACAATTCAGTCGAGAACATTTCGCAGTTCTTCGCCGAACGCGGGATGCCGCCGCCGTCCGGATTTACCCGGCGGCCGGCAGCGGACAATTCGCCCGCCGCGGGTGTGCCGAATCATAATGCGAGCCCAGTACCGAATGCCGGTGCCGGAAACTCGCGGCCGGTTTCAGCACCGCGGCCATCCTCGCCACCAGCTACTGCCGCGCCCCGTCCGGTTCCGCCGCCTCGCGGCTCGCGGCGGCAGGCAGGTTTTGGCGCCGGGGCGGTTATTCAGCATCCGAAGTATGGCCGCGGAACAGTGCTGCGCCGTGAGGGCGAGGGTGAGGATGCGAAACTGACTATAAGTTTCCCGGGATACGGGTTGAAGAAAATCGTTGAAAAGTACGCAGGATTCAAAGTCGAAGAATGAACACAAAACACGTTGAAGATCGAGAAGAGCGCAAGAAGCTGAAGCGTGCCGCGCGGAAGAAAGCCGCGCCGAAGGCGAAGCGCGCTTCCGGCGTGGCACGCGGTTCGAATAAGCGCAAAGTGAAGAAACTGGTCAAAGGACAGCGGAAACGGTAAACGTGTAAAGAGACTCTGCTCAACGAACGCGAGCTGACCTTCACTCGCTTCCACGAATGCAAAATCAGGATCTGTCGCAACCTCACTGGTAACGAAGCGTTACCAGTGGATCGACGCGCGTGGCGCGGCGGGCGGGGAACCATGCGGAAACCAGAACCACGGCGCTGATTGTCAGCACGGCGCCCAGGAGCGTCACGGGATCCCACGGAGACAATCCGAACAACTGGCTTTGAAAGAGGCGTGTTACCGCGAGCGTGGCCGGGAGCCCCACCGCGATACCCACCGCCAGTAACATCAGTGACTCGCTCAATACCATCCAAAGCACTGTTCCGGATTGCGCGCCCAAGGTCATCCGAATGCCGATCTCGCCGGATCGGCGCAGCACGTTATAGGTCATGATTCCATAGAGACCGATGCACGCCAGTGACAAAGCGAGCAGGGAGAAGAACCCGGACAGACGGGAAACGAGAATTTCATTTGCCAACTGGTGCTGCGTCTGCTCAGCAATTGTCTTTACATCGACGATAGGAAGATTCGGATCGACGCCCGCGAGCGCTCTGCGGACTTCAGCAATCACGCCTGCCGGTTCGCCGCTCGTCTGTATCTCGAGGCAGTAGGCGTAGGCATCATCGCCCGTCAGCTGCGCGACCGGCAGATACACCATCCGTTCCTGCGGGGTGCGCGGGCTGCGATAGATGGAGTTACCCACGATGCCGATAATCTGGAATGCGCCTTTGACGCTCGGATCCGCAACCGTGAAGACACGGCCGATGGCGTCCCCGTTCGGAAAGAAGTAATCGGCTGCAGCCTTATTGACGACTGCTACTTTGAGCGCGTTTAGCGTGTCACGACGACCGATGGTTCTGCCGCGCAACACGGGAATACTGACTGTTTCGAAGTAATGCGGCCCTATGCGCTCGAGGAGCGTGGAGGTGTCCTTCTTTTCAGCAACGTTTCCGGTGAAGTATATGGGCGAATTCCATCGCCCGGCATTGATGGGAGGCGTTCCGGAAACACTCGCCGAGCGGACGCCCGGCAACGCCGCGACTGCTTCCAGCATGCGGTCATAGAGTCCGTAGACTTGCTCGGGTTTGTATCCGGCGAATTTCGCGCCGAAGGACACCAGCAGTAATCTGTGCCGGTTGAAACCGAAATCGCTCTTTTCAAGATTGTGTAAGGTGCGGGCGAAGAGCCCGGTGCTCGAGACCAGCGTGAGCGAGAGAATCACTTGCGACGCGGTCAGCAGCTTGGGCAAAGTGAAACGGCTTCGGCCTCCGCTGCCGGCTGCTCCCCGCGCGCTCGCTTGCTCGGCAGGAGCCACACTCAAGCGGCGGATGCGCAAGGCTGGCGCCAGGCCGAAAAGCAATCCGGTCAGGACGGATACTCCCAGCGTGAAGAGCAGAATGCGGGTGTCCGGCACTGCAGATAACGCGGTATGAAGCGCTCCTGCTGCGACAAACTTGATGAGACCGCGCGTCACAAAGTAGGAGAACAGCAGCCCCAGGCAGCCCCCCGCGAGCGCCAGCAAGAGCGCCTCGGTCAGCAGTGAGCGGACAATCCGAGCGGGCGCGGAGCCAAGCGCAAGCCGCGTCGCAAACTCGCGTTCACGCGACGATGCGCGCGCGAGCAGAAAATTCGCGAGATTGGCGCAGGCGATCAGAAGAACGAGAACAACAATTCCCATCAGCACTTTCAACGGTTCCGAGTAGCGATCGCGCAAATCGGAGATGCCGCGATCTCCCGGTAATGCCGGGACGAAGATGCCGCGGATCTCGCGGCGGCGGGTCTCGCTGACCTGCGGTCCTTCGCGATCCATCATGTAGGCCTGCAGCTGAGACGTCATCCAGGCCTGAATGCGGGCGAGCGGCGCCTCCGGATTACGCCTTCCCATCAAATGGAGCCAATACAAAGCGTGCGGCGCGAGCAGGGAAGGCTGCAGCATTACTTCGGGTTGAAAGGCGAGAGGCAGCCAGAAATCCGGCGCGCGTTGATCGAGGCTGACGCCATAGAAACGTGGAGGCATCACGCCGATCAGGGCAAAGCTTGTTCCGTTAATGCGAATCGCGCGCCCGAGCGCTCCAGCATCGCCTCCCAGGCTCTCCTGCCAAAATCGATAGCTCACTACAGCCGTGGCTTCCTGCCCGGACGCCTCCGATGTGTCGAATGTCCGGCCGAGCAGCGGCTTTGCTCCTAAGACGTCGAAGAAGTTGGCGGATACCAGATGGCTCAGGCCGAGCTCAGCGGGCGCTTGGGCGTTTGAGGATAGCCGGTAGCTCACGTTGGTGAAAAAACTCGAGTACGCGGAGAGCCCGACGAAGAGGAGAACTCTGCCTCTGCAGCCGTTGATAGAAATCGTAAGGAAAGATATCCAGCGGTCCAGGCGTAATTCCGTCTATCTGCCCGCCCCCGACCTCCTTGCCAAACGCCACTAGTTCGTCAGGCGCGCGTACCGGCAGCGCCTTGAGCATCAGCTCGTTTATCAGAGTGAAAATGGCGCTGTTCGCACCGATGCCCAGAGCGAGCGAAAGGATAGCGACTGCCGTAAACCCCGGACTCTTCGCGAGCATCCGTATACTGAAGCGCAAATCCTGCCAGACGCCTTCAGCGACAGTTCCCAACTGGCCGGCCAAACGTTCTCCTTCCTAGCGATAACGTTGGACGATCACATCGCGGAAGCCCGTTTTGCGAAGTGAATCGCGAGTACTGGCAAGATCTCCCGCATCGCGGATGGGCCCTACGATCACACGGTAGACATTCGGATTGCTGGGTGCGGGCACGGCGTGGGCGCGAAAGCCCTTTTTGCGTAGAACCTCAGCTACTTCATTCGCATCGGCGCGTGCAACGGCGGTTACCTGAAGGAACTCCTGGCCGCTCTGTGGACTGAAGCCCGCCGGCTGGATATTTGCCGGAGCCAGTTCGCTTGCCGCCTCAGGCTCAACGGCTTTCTTGTGCTTCGGAGAACCAAGCGGCACGGCGCCGCCGTTCGAATCAGCGGGCTGGGTTCCGGAGTGATCCGCCGCGCTGCCGGAAGCCGCCTGGGAATCCACAAGGGTTGAATCGGGCGTTACCGCGTGCGTCTCGCCTGCAGTACTTGATCCCGTTTGCGCCGGCTGAGCCTCGGCGGCCGGAGCCGCGAGCTTTTTGGTGCCGTTTCGTCCGACCATGTAGCCGCCCGTGAAGGCGATGCCAAGGAGCGCCGCCACCAGGAAGAAAATGCCCACGAGTTGCTTGTTGCCAAGCAAAATTTCTGTTTCGCTCTCGCTACTTCGCAACATTTCTACTTAAAATTGTACTGAAGAAATCTCACCGTGAGAATGTAAATTCGTCGCGCTACCCTACTTAATTAAGCCATGAGTCTTTCATTCAGGTTAGTTGCGGCTGCAGGTCTGTTTGCCCTGCCGGCTGCATGGTTCGGGTTGGGTGTCAGCCATGACCGGAGGCCAGCCGCGTTGTATGCCGCAGTACCGTCACAAACCTTGCCGGGAATGCCGCCGTTGCTCGATGCGCACAATATCTATTCGGCAGCCGGTGTGGGTATGCTATCCGCAGCCGTCGGGTCCGATCCACATCGCATCTACGTTCCTAATTCCAAGAGCGACACCGTCGATATCATTGACCCCGGTACCTACAAGATCATCGGACACTTTGCTCTGCCGAAGCACTCGAAGGGGTTGCTCGAACCGCAGCACATTGTGCCTTCATGGGATCTCAAGAAGCTTTGGGTGGCCCAAGACCTCGGCGATCAGCTTACATTCATAGACCCGGCGACGGGCAAAGAAGGGGAGACGATCCACGTCGATGATCCTTACAACATGTACTACACGCCGGATGGGAAGTACGCGATCGTCATGGCCGAGCGTGAGAAGCGGCTTGACTTTCGCGATGCCCAAACTATGAGCGTGGTCAAACGCGTTCCCGTCAATTGCAAAGGCGTGAATCATGCCGATTTCTCGCCCGATGGGCGATACATGATCGCCACCTGCGAGTTCTCCGATCAAATCATCAAAGTCGATATACCGAACCAGAAAGTCCTTGCCGAGATTCCGCTCGAACCGGCAGGCATGCCGCAGGATTGCCGCATCGCGCCAGACGGCAAGCTGTTCTACGTCGCAGATATGCATGCCGATGGCGTGCACGTGATCGATGGCAATGCCTTCCGGCAGATCGAATTCATAAAAACAGGCCGGGGCGCACATGGTGAATATTTCAGCCGCGATGCAAAATACATGTACGTTTCAAATCGCGGCGACGATACCGGCCGCAGCCAAGGCTCGATTTCGCTCATTGACCTCGCGACGCACAAAGTTGCCACGAAATGGGTGCTGCCCGGCTACAGCAGCCCCGATATGGGTGGAGTATCCATCGACGGTAAAACGCTGTGGCTCTCGGGCCGCTATAACGACGAAGTGTATGCGATTGATACGAGCGACGGAACCCTTAGGGCGCGCATCAAGGTGGGCCGCAGCCCGCACGGACTCTGCGTTTGGCCTCAACCCGGCCGCTACTCGCTCGGTCACACAGGCAACATGCGGTGAGCGAGCCGATGAAAGCAACCCTCCCAGAGCCTTGGTTACGCGGGCCGATACAAGGCGTCCAGCCGTTCGTCATGCCGCTGTTCTTCACGTTTGCGCAGGTTCGTGAAGATCTGGCTCGGCACACCGCCGGACTCACCGATGAACAGGTTTGGCGCATAGCCGGAAGCAACTCGGTCGGGTTTCACCTGAAGCACATCGCCGGCAGCGTGGATCGTCTCACCACGTATCTGCGCGGAGATGCGCTGAATGCTTCGCAGCTCGAGTACCTGAAGCGCGAGCACGAACCAGATAGGAACATCCAACAGCTCATCGAGCAAGTGCAGCGGGCCCTGGCGGCTTCCGAAGATGTCTTATCGAAACTGGATCCGGCAACGATGTTCGATGGCCGCTCGGTCGGGCGGCGCGCTCTGCCCACAACCGTACTAGGTCTGCTGGTGCACCTGGCCGAGCATACCCAGCGTCATCTGGGGCAACTGATTACGCTCGCACAAATCGTGCGTCAGTCGCCCCAGATGTCGGACTAGATGTCGGATTTCACGCGCCTGCTTGCGCGCAATCGTAACTACCGCCTGACCTGGCTCGGTCAGATTGTCAGCGAAGTCGGAGATCACTTCAACAATGTGGCGGTTCTCAGCCTTGCGATTCAGGAGACGCACAGCGGGACCGTGATTGCAGCATTGATGCTCTCACGCGCGATACCGGCTGTGCTGGCCGGACCGCTTGCCGGGATTCTCCTCGATCGTTTCGACCGGCGCCGCATCATGATCGCCAGCGATCTGATCCGTGGCGTCATCGCGCTGGGATTCATTCTCGCCATCGGCTATCAGCAGAACTGGCTACTGTATCTGCTTAGCGCTTCGCTGATGCTTGCCTCGCCTTTTTTCACAAGCGGGCGATCCGCCATCCTGCCCGCGATTGCAACCGAGCAGGAGTTGCACACCGCGAACTCTCTTACTCAGACCACCGGCTGGGTGTCGCTGGCCGTGGGCGCGTTCTTTGGCGGAACAGCGGTCGCCAAATTCGGATATCCGCTCGCATTCATCTTCAATTCCCTGTCATTCTTCTTCTCGGCGTATTGCATCGCAAGTCTCCGTTCGGTTGCGGGCCATTTTCGCGCCGCACGGCAAGGTCTGAACGAAACGCAAGTTGCGCGCCCATGGCGTGAATACCGCGAAGGGCTCGGTTACATGTTGCGCTCGCCACTCATTCTTGGCATCGGTCTCATCGCGGTCGGCTGGGCCAGTGGCGGGGGTGCAGCGCAGGTGTTGTTCACCTTGTTCAGTGAAATGGTTTTCAAGCGCGGCGCGCAGGGGCTTGGTCAGTTGTGGGGCATCGCTGGAGTCGGCCTGTTGATTGGCGGTTTCATCGGCAATCGGATCGGCAAAACGATCCGTTTCGAAACCTACAAAAGAGTTGTCTTCTTCTGTTACCTGCTGCACGGCGGAGCCTACATTTTGTTTAGCCAAATGCCGAGCTGGCCCCTCGCTCTGTTCTTCATGGGTGTCTCCCGTGCCAGCGTAGCCGTCAGCTCCGTCCTGAATTGGTCGAATCTCCTCAAGCACGTCGAAGATCGCTTTCGCGGACGAGTTTTTTCGACCATCGAAACCATGAACTGGTCGACCATGATGCTGTCCATGCTCGCAGCCGGGACGGCCTCGCAGTATTTCAGTATCAGGGCTATTGGAGCAGCCTCCGGAGCATTGAGCTCTTCGACCGCGATCTTCTGGGGCTGGGCAAACTGGACGGGCCGCCTGCCAGAACCTGCTGTTGACGAAGATCCGGAGCTAGTCGAGATTCACGGCGATCCGACCGGCTGAAATCAGTGCTACAGAATCGTCATGTTCACGACTTTGATTGCGTCGTCAGTGATGTCGCCCGTAACGACAACTTTGAGATTGTCTTTGTCCGGCGTGCCCTGCAGTAGCTCGATCACATGCTCGTTGTTGGGGTCGTCGAGCCTGTAATATTTCTTGTCCTCTGTAATTAAGCCGTAGGCGTCACGCCGGTAATCGTGCATCAGAGAGCAATTGCGGTTTTGCTTCAGCGTCTTTTCGCGGCCGTTCTTTACCATCTGTTTCACACAGTTCCAATCCACCACCACCCCTTGCAGTTCGGCGGCGGGCAGAGCACAGCTAGCACCGAGTGCGACGGTAACCAATACAAGTGTTTTACGCATAACGATGGTCCTCTTCTATATGCGCCCAGTCGAAGCCTCCATTCTCCTATCGCTGATTGCAGAGCGCAGTAGTGCAGCTCTCCCGAGCCACTCTGTTTAGATGCGAAAATAATTAGGAACTTTACTATTTTTTGCTGAATCGAAGTACTGTGCCGGAGGACCGCCGCGGAGGCTATTACGATGAGCGCCTGAGGCAGTGCGGGCCTCAGTATGAGGGATTTGATCTGTTGTCGGCGGAAGTGATCGTCGGCTTTTTGTACACTCATGACATCCTGAATCAGGTTCTGAGCCGGGTGCTAGCCGGATACCGCTTGTCCCGGTCTACGCTAAACATATTGATGCTGCTGCGCCACGGTCCGCCGGAAGGCATGCAGCTTCACGATCTCGGCGAATTGCTCCTGGTAAGTCGGGCGAATATTACGGGCCTCATTGATCATCTTGAGGCCAAGGGCTACGTCAAACGGAGTGTTGATCCGCAGGATCGCCGCGCTCGTTACGCTCGTATCACCAGGAAAGCCGAGGTGCTGCTCGATGAGTTTATGCCGGTATACTACCGCCGTTTAAAAGGTCTGCTGCAGGATCTCTCGACCGCCGAGAAAGAATCGCTCGTTCGCCTCTTTCGCAAGACACGCGCGAGCCTTCTCGCGCATTCCGAGGGCATCACGCGGCAGAAAGCAGCGGAATTTCCAACTCCGGAGTAGCAAGGAAGAGAGATGGCAGACGATCAATCACAACAAAGCCGTCCGGGCGCAGATCCCTCCGCCCAGAATCCAGCGAGTCAAGGGCAGGATCGTTCAGACGACGACGCAAGGAAAAGAAGAGCGCGAGCGAATCCGAAACGCAAGCGGATGTTTCGCTTCGTCCTTCTGGCGCTGGTGGTGGTCGGGATCATCGCCGCAATCCCGCTTTGGGCATATTATTCGTCGCGCGAATCGACCGACGATGCTCAGGTAGATGGCCACGTCGTTCCGATCAGTCCGCGTGTGAGCGGGACGGTGATGGAAGTCCTGGTCAACGACAACCAAACTGTTCGCGCGGGACAGAAGCTCGTCCTGCTTGACCCGGCTGATTACCAGGTCGCCTTGAGCCAGGCGCGAAGCCGCCTTGGCCACCGCCGAGGCGAACGCGAATGAGTCGCAAGTCAACGTCCCGATTACAAATATCAATACATCCAGCCAGATCAGCACCAGTCTCACCCAGGTGAACAGTTACGAGGCAGCCGTTTCTTCCGCTCAGCAAGCCGTAAATACCGCGCGGGCGCGTTTAGGAGTGAGCCAGGCATCCCTTGCGCAGGCGGAAGCCAACTACGCGAAAGCGCAAAAGGATCTGGCCCGCTATCAGGACCTGGTTGCGAAAGACGAAATTTCGAAACAGGACTACGATGCTGCCGTCGCAGCGGCAGGTTCGAATGCCGCGCAGGTCGACTCCGCAAAAGCGGAAATCGTCGCTTCTCAGCACAGCCTTGACCAAGCCAACGCACAACTAAATCAGGCGAAAGCACAGCTCCAGACTGCGCTCGTCCAGCGCCGCCTGAGTGAAGCGATCCGGCCGCGCCAGCAGGCGGTCAGCGAAGCCCACTACAAGCAGGCCCAGGCCCAGCTTCAGCAGCGGCAGGCTGACCTGAACCAGGCCAAACTGAATCTGGGCTACACCATTGTCCGCGCGCCTGTGGATGGCGTGGTCAGCCGCAAAAGTGCCGAGCCAGGTATGCAGGTTTCGCCCGGACAGCAAATCATGGCGCTTGTACCGCTCGATGATGTCTGGATCACGGCCAATTACAAAGAGACACAGCTCAAGAGCGTGCGAGTCGGCCAGAGAGTCGAAATCTCCGTGGATACTTATGGAGGCCGCAAATATCGCGGCCACGTGGATAGCATCGCGGCTGCATCCGGCGCGCGCTTCAGCCTTCTCCCCCCTGAGAACGCAACTGGCAACTACGTAAAAGTCGTGCAGCGCATCCCGGTGAAGGTCGTCCTTGAACCGGGTGAAAATCGCGATCAGTCGTTGCGCCCTGGTATGTCGGTGGAACCGACAATTCTTCTTAATTCCGGAACTAATAACGCATACTAGGCGATTATGCCTGCAGGTGTCGAAGAGGTTCAGGCTGGCGCGAGCCGCAGTCCGGACGGTGCCCGGCCTGGCGGCGAGGCGGTATGGCGCCCGAGCTTCAATCCCTGGCTGATCGCCTTGACCGTAACGCTGGCCAGCTTCATGGAAGTTCTGGATACCAGCATCGCGAACGTCGCTTTGCCTCATATCGCCGGTGGTCTCTCCGCCAGCGAAGACGAAGCAACCTGGGTGCTCACGTCCTACCTGGTTTCGAACGCGATCATTCTGCCCCTCAGCGGCTGGTTCTCCCTGCTGCTCGGCCGCAAGCGCTTTTACATGGTGTGCGTGGCGCTATTCACGCTCAGCTCGTTCCTGTGCGGCATTGCGCCTTCGCTCGGCCTGCTGGTGTTCTTTCGCGTTTTGCAGGGCGTGGGCGGGGGCGGTTTGCAGCCGAGTGAGCAGGCGATCCTGGCCGATACGTTTCCGCCGCGGCAGCGCGGTATGGCCTTCGCTATTTATGGCGTCGCGGTCGTAACAGCGCCGGCCATCGGACCTACTGTAGGCGGCTGGATCACCGATAACTTCACCTGGCGTTGGATCTTCTTCATCAACATCCCGGTCGGCATTATTTCGCTCTTTCTCACCTCGTTCATGCTGGAAGATCCGCCCTACTTCATCCAGGAGCGCGCACGACGGCTCAAAACCAAGCTGCGCGTCGACTACTGGGGCATCATCTTCATCGCGCTCGGGCTCGGTTTTCTGCAGATCGTTCTCGATAAAGGCGAGCGTGATGACTGGCTGGCGTCTCCGTTCATTCGCGTCTCCTCGATCATTGCGGTCGCCGGGCTGGCGCTGGCGATCTATTGGGAATTCAAAGAAAAAGATCCGGTGGTCGATCTCAGCCTGCTCAAGAACCGAAACTTCGGTATCTCTGCTTTCCTGATGTTCATGGTCGGAGTGGTGTTGCTGGGAAGCACCGTTCTTCTACCCCAATACCTGCAGCTCGTCATGGGTTATTCCGCAACCATGGCCGGAATGGCCATTTCCCCGGGCGGCCTGCTCGTGATGTGCTTGCTGCCTTTAGTCGGATTTCTGCTGGGCAAAGTCGAATCGCGCTGGCTGATCGGTGTCGGACTGGTAGTTACGTCGCTGTCGTTGATTCACATGACGAATTTCGACATCTACATGGACTTCAAATACGCGGTAATAGCCAGATGCTTCCAGGCCGTCGGGCTCGCGTTCCTGTTCGTTCCCATCAACACAGCGGCTTACGCTTTCGTTCCTCCCACCAAAAACAACGCGGCCTCCGGACTGATCAATTTGGCGCGCAATATTGGCGGCAGTCTGGGAATTTCACTCGTCACGACCATTCTGGACCGGCGCGCGCAATTCCATCAGAGCCGGCTCGTCGAGCATGCGACCGCTCTGAATCCGGATTTCAACCGCGCCGTCGATTCCGCCTCGCGCGTTCTCCACTCTGCTCCTGCCGCCAACAGCCCGTATGCGCTGGTCATGCACAATCTGCAGGTGCAGGCGCAGAACCTCGCCTATATGGACTGCTTCTGGCTCCTCGGACTCACCTTTGGAGCGCTTGTGCCACTGGTTTTCGTCATGAGAAAGACTCAGCCCGGCCGCGCCGCGGTTGCTCACTGACCGATCGAGTGGAGAGCGGCTAAACGTGGACAGCCGCGCTTGGCTGCTCCTGTTTATTCTCCCGCTGTTTTCGTTCCAGGCTGACCGGCAAGCTGAAGTAAAAGGTGGACCCGGCGCCTTCTTTCGATTCGGCCCAGATCCGGCCGCCGTGCCGCTCGACGATTCTGCGCGCAATCGACAACCCCATCCCGGTTCCTTCCACCCCGTTCTTTTCTAAGCGTTGGAACAGCCCGAAAATGCGCTCGGAAAACTCGGGATCGAAGCCGCGGCCGTTATCGCGGAAGGAAAAGACCCAGCTCTCGACATCCCGGCGAGCCTCCACACGCACGCGCGGAGCTTCGTCCCGGCGGTACTTGATCGCATTTGAAATCAGGTTCTGCACGACTTGCGTGAACTGCACCTCGTCAACCATGAGCGTCGGCAATTCACCATGCTCGATTTCTGCATTGCTCTCGCGGATGGCCGCTTGCAGGCTGATCTCGGCCTGCCGGAGGATCTTTTCAAAAGATACCGGCTGTAGCGACTCTCCTGGTTTCCTGAGCCGTACCAGCGTGAGCAGGCCGTTAATCAGATCGGTCATTCTTCGCGCCGCGCTGATGATATAGCCGATGAACTCGTCGGCATCCGGATCCAGCCGGCCGCGATACCGGCTTTCGAGTAACTGGGAGAAACTTGTTATCGTTCGCAGCGGTTCCTGCAAATCGTGGCTCGCGACGTATGCGAACTGCTGCAGTTCTTCATTGGCCTGCGTGAGATCGCGTGTGCGTTCGGCTATGTGCTCTTCCAGGTTGGCGTTCGTCGCCCTCAGTTGCGCGAGTGCGGCATCCCGCTCGTGCAGATAGGAGAGCAGCTCATGATAAAGCCACGCCAGAACACCGATGATGATCAACGTGCTGGCCGCATAAAAGATGAACGTCCGCGCATAGAGCCCGCGCTCGCTCCTCTCATATCGGGCATTTTCGCTGTCCAACTCAGCTAAGATCGAGGACGCGACCGTGCGCAACTGGCCCATGGTTTTTTCGGATTCGCCGGATTTCAGCGAATACAGTGCGGCCGGAACGCCGCGTGTCCGCTGCAGCTCTAACGTGCTTTCCGCTTCCGCGAATCGGATTTGCACCAATCGCACCAGCTGCTCCACCTGCGGCTCCACTTCCGTCCGGTCCCTTGCGGCTCGCAAGCTGTTTGAAATTTGCGTTTTGAGAAGGAGTTTGCCCTGTTCCAGCGGCATGAGATCGCGTTCGTCGCCGGTCAGCAGAAAACCTTCCTCACCCGCCTCGGCATCGCGCGCCAGTGTGCGGAGCTCCGTGACACTGCTGTAGACAGTCCTGATCTTGAGCAGCTCTATGTCGTTATGCTCGGCTGCGACGTCGACACCGAAAAAGACAATGCTGAAAATCAACGGAATCGAAAACAAAAACGCAAGACGGCGCTTCGTTTTCGCTTGACCCGGCGAAGTCATTCGAATAATCTCTCAAGGAACGCAGATTGTTGTGTAACCTCTATTCTCGCAGTCTCCGTGCCTCGCTGCAGCCTATGATGACGAAATGCGGTGTTTTCGCTTCGCTGCTTTCATTCTGTTTGCCTGTTCGGTAGCGCGAACCGCGGAAATCTCAGCTCCCGCCTTGCGTTTGCCGGACACCGTGAAACCGCTGAAATACACGGCTTCGCTTCATCTCGTACCGGGCCAGGACCGCTTCACGGGCACGATTCAGATCCAAGTTCAGGTGGATAAACCGGTAGATCTGATCTGGCTGCATGCAAAGGCGCTGCAGCTCGACCGCGGAGTGCTGCGCTTTGGCGACCTCGGCATCCCCGTCACGTTTATTTCGGCGGCGAACGATTTCGTCGCAGTCAAACCGGACCGGCCAATGTTTCCCGCCGGACGCGGAACCCTCGAAATCAGCTATTCAGGCGAGGTTAGCCGTAATCTGACGGACGGTGCATTCCAGCAACAGCAGGGAAACGATTGGTACATTTTCACTAAATTCGAGCCTGTCACCGCGCGCCGCGTTTTCCCCTGCTTCGACGAACCGAGCTTCAAGACACCCTGGCAGCTTACCCTGAACGTGCCCAGCGGGCTGAAAGCATTTTCGAATACACCAATCATTTCTGAAGAACCCGGCGAAGGCGGTTCCAAAACGGTGCATTTCAAAGAGACCAAACCGCTGCCTTCTTATCTGGTCGCGTTCGCCGTCGGGCCGTTTGACCTGGTTCCAACTGCTCCCATCGGCAAAAATCGGCGGCCCGGGAACATCATCGTGCCACGTGGCCGCGCATCGGAAGCCGCCTACGCCGCGTCCGTCACGCCGAAGCTCATCGAACTGCTCGAAACCTACTTCGGTACTCCCTATCCTTACGAAAAACTCGACCAAATCGTCGTTCCGTTAACCACTGCCTGGGGCGCGATGGAAAACGCCGGCCTGATCGCGTACGGGGATTTCCTCCTTTCCCCTCCAAACGAAGAGACCGAGCTGCGCCAGCGAGGTCAGGCCGCGACCATGGAGCATGAGATGTCCCATCAATGGTTCGGCGACCTGGTCACCACCGCCTGGTGGAACGATATCTGGCTGAATGAAGCATTTGCCAGCTGGCTGGAAAGCAAGCTGCTGAATGAGTGGAAACCGGAATGGAATATCAAAGCCGATGCGGCGCGCTCGATTAATGTCATGCGTGCCGATAGCCTCACCACGGCTCGCAAAATCAGGCAGCCCATCGAGGCGCCCGGCGATATCGCGAACGCGTTCGATGGCATTACGTACGGCAAGGGCGAAGCGGTCATCGGCATGTTCGAAAATTACGTTGGCGCGGAACCGTTTCAGAGGGCCGTGCGCTTATATTTGCGACAGCACGCCTGGGGTAATGCAACCTCTGCTGATCTGCTCTCTGCCATCGATACAATCTCTCCCGGCAAGAATGCCGGAGAGGCGTTCTCGACGTTTCTCAACCAGGTGGGATTCCCACTCATCGAGATTTCGCAGGAATGCGCCGGCGATGATCCCTCCGCTAAGCCGGCGATTCATCTCTCGCAAACGCGCTTTACTCCAGTTGGCTCGCCCGCAGCGGCGAACCAGACCTGGCAAGTCCCCGTCTGCCTTGCATGGAAAGATGCCGCGGGCATTCAGCGTGATTGCAAGCTCCTGACGAAGCAATCCGAGAGCTGGCAGTTGAGCCCTGCGAAGTCCTGTGCATCCTGGCTTTTCGCCGACGCGAATGCCGCTGGATATTATGCGTTCTCCTACAAAGTTTCCGACCTGCTGATACGAAATCTCATGTCAGAGGGCATTCCGAATCTCGAGAGCGCCGAAGCCGCCGCCGCGCTTCGCAACATTCAACTCATGTTCTCATCCGGAGTGGGCGATCTCCGGCAGGACCTGGCTTTCGCCGATTCCTTCAGCCACAGCGCCGATCCTGGTCTGGTGCGCCAGTCTGCCGCTCTTGTCGAAGGTGTCGCCAGTTTTGTTCCAGAGAAGCTGAAATCTCGCTATACCGCCTGGATCTGTTCTCTTTATCAGAAGCGAGCGCGTCAACTCGGCTGGCAACCCAAGCCCGGCGAGTCGCCCGAAATCCGTCTGCTGCGGCTCGAGATCGTACCGCTAGTCGCAACTCGCGGTAAAGATGCCCAGCTTCAATCGCAAGCAGCCCAGCTGGCCCGAGGTTGGTTGAAAGATCGCTCTTCGCTTGATTCCGACATCATCGAGCCGGTTCTTTCCACGGCCGCGTGGAACGGCGATCAGAAGTTCTTCGATGAGCTTGTGAGCGCCATCAAGACCACCAAGATCTTTCGCGAGCGCGCCTACATGATCTCGGCGCTCACTCATTTTCGCGACCCGGCCATCGCCCGGGAATCGCTTGCTCTGCTCTTCGCGCCGGGTCTCGATCCGCGTGAGTTCGAATACAATCTGCTGCGGTCGCCGGACGAGACGCGTGAGGTCGTTTGGGATTTCGTCCAGCAGAACTTCGATAAGCTGAACTCGACTCTGCCTGGCGCGCGAGGCATTCCCTTCGGCGCGATTCTTCCGCTCGCAGCGAGCGGTTTCTGTGACGCGTCGCATCGTGAGCAGGTCTCGACCTATTTCCAGCCGCGTATCGCGAGTCTGCCCGGGGGCGCTCGAAATCTGGCAAACACTCTGGAGCGCATCCGGCTGTGCACCGCTCGCGCGGAGGTGACGAGACCTGCAGTATCCGCTTTCCTTGAACAGAATTGAAACGGGTGCCGTTCCGAGTCCTTTTCGCAAATTCGCGCGTCAAACCACTAGACTGGTAACCGGAGGTTCTTTGATGGTTTACGACAACACCCCGCAGACTTCTGCCTGGAGCAACCTGAGCGAAGCTACGCCCCTCACCGCGCAATCCGCGGCTATCATCAAGCAAACCTACCTTCTGTTCTCGCTTGCAGTGGTGAGCGCCATGGCTGGCGGGTACATCGGTGCGACTTCAGAAACACTGGCCCGCTTTTTTTCGGGCTGGATCGGCTGGATCGCGGCGCTTCTGCTCCTGAACCTGGTGCCCCGCATGGCAATTGCGGTCCGGCACAATCATCAGCTCGGTGTAGCAGCGCTTGTGTTTGACGGCTTCATCTCAGGTATTGCACTGTCGCCGATCCTGTGGGTTGCGCGCACGGTAGCTCCGTCCCTCATCTTCGTCGCGCTATTCATCACAGCTTTCGTGTTCGTCGGAATCACGTTATACGTCATGAGCACGCGCCGGACCTTCTCCGCGCCGCGCGGGCTGATGACCGGTATTTTCTTCTCCTTGATCGGCGCAGTCGTCTTGAACGGCTTTCTGCACATTGGGCTGTTTGGAATCCTGATAGCGGTCGGAATCGGCGCGCTCGGCGTTTTCACGCTCGTTTACGCAACCAGCATGGTTTTGCGTTCACCTGACGTGGATAGCCCGATTCCCGGTGCCTTGGTGTTGTTTGCCGGTGTGTTCAACATCTTCGTTGCGACATTGAACATTCTGCTGCGCGTGCTCAACGGCGGCAGCCGGGACTAAATCCTCGTAAAACTCGGCGTTCGGATAGGGTTTTACCCTTCCGTCCCCTGCCGTACCATTTAGGTATGGCGATCCAGTTGACTGTGAATGGTCGATCCACCAGTGTCGACGTCCCCGGCGATACTCCGCTCCTCTGGGTACTACGCGACGTTCTAAACCTCCACGCAACGAAATACGGCTGCGGTATCGGTCAGTGCGGTGCTTGCACCGTCCACTTGGATGGGCAGGCCGTGCGCGCGTGTCTCACTCCAGTCTCGGCGGCCGCAAAAGCGCATATCACCACTCTCGAAGGCCTTTCTCCCCAAATGGCGCACCCGCTGCAGGCAGCCTGGCTCGAAGTCGATGTTCCACAGTGCGGCTATTGCCAGGCAGGTCAGATCATGTCCGCTGCCGCTCTGCTCGCCAGCAATTCCAACCCGAGTGATCGCGATATTGACGAAGCCATGAACGGCAATCTGTGCCGCTGCGGCACGTACGACCGAATCCGGCAGGCCATACACACGGCTGCGACCGCTCACCGGAAAGGAGCCGCATAGCCATGTTGACCCGGCGCTCCTTCCTCCACGTGACCGCCCTTGCCGGTGGAGGCATGCTGATCGGTACGTATCTTAAGCCGCTCGCGTCAGCTCAGCAGCCGCCCAATCAGGCGCCGCTGGACCCAAACAACTTTATAAAAATCGGGGCTGATGGCTCCGTGACTTTGATCTCGCGCAATCCGGAGGTCGGGCAGGGAATCAAGAACATGCTTCCCATGCTGATCGCCGAGGAGCTTGAAGTTGACTGGAAGACCGTCAAGGTGGAGCAGGCCGGCTACGATCCGAAGTACGGGCTGCAATCGACCGGCGGAAGCCGCGCTGCGTCCAACAACTTCATCCCCATGCAGAAGGTGGGCGCCGCTGGCCGCCAGATGCTGATTGCCGCGGCAGCCAAGAAGTGGGGCGTTCCTGAAAGCGAATGCTTCGCCTCGAACGGCCGTGTCTACCATCGCGCAACGGACCGCTCCTTCGGGTATGGTGAATTGGCGTCAACAGCTGCAACGCTTCCCGCTCCCGATCTGGATTCCGTCAAGCTGAAACCGAGCTTCCGAGTACAAGATCATCGGCCAGTCTACTCCGGGCGTTGATGTTCCTGCTATCACGTCCGGCAAGCCGATCTACGGTATCGATTTCACCTTGCCGGGCATGTTATTTGCGGCTTATCACAAGTGTCCCGTTTATGGCGGCAAAGTGAAGAGCGCGAATCTGGATGAGGTCCGCCAGATGCCCGGTGTGAAGCACGCCTTCGTGGTAGACAGCTCGATTGATGTCGGGCCTGTGATGAAGGGCGATCCCGGACTCGAACCCGGTGTCGCAATTGTCGCCGATACATGGTGGCAGGCGCAGACCGCTCGTAAGAAGCTGAATGTTCAGTGGGACGAAGGCGAGGCCGCTCAGCAGAGCAGCCAGGACTTCGCGCAGCGGGCGCTTGAGCTTTCGCGGCAGTCACCGCAACGCACGCTGAGGAACGACGGCAACGTCGATCAGGCGTTCAGCGGCGGCAAGACTCTGGAAGCCGCCTATTCGTATCCCTTCATTTCCCACGCGCCGCTCGAGCCGCGCAATTGCAGTGCTCGCTTCGAAAACGGCAAGCTCGAAATCTGGAGCAATACACAGCAGCCGGCCCGCGGGCGCCAGCTTGTTTCGAAGATGGTTGGCGTTCCGGAAGACGACATTACCATTCATCTGCTGCGAGCGGGCGGCTCGTTCGGCCGGGGCCTGACGAACGATTACATGTGCGAAGTCGCCTATATCGCGAAGAAGATAGGCGCGCCCGTGAAGGTGCTCTGGTCGCGTGAGGACGATATGACGCATGATTACTATCGTCCCGGCGGCTGGCACTTCCTGAAGGGGGCCGTTGATAACTCCGGCAAACTCATCGCCTGGAGTAATCACTTTGTCAGCTTCGGTGAAGGCGATACCTTTGCACCATCCGCCAGTATTACTCCAACTGAATTCCCTTCGGGCTTCGTCCCGAATTTTGCGATGTACTCGTCCGTGATGCCGCTGCGCTTAAAGACGGGCGCGCTGCGAGCGCCGGGTGCGAATTCGCAGTGCTTCGTCATGCAGTCGTTCATCGACGAATTGGCGCACGCGGCGGGCAAAGATCCCGTGCAATTCCGGCTCGAGTTGCTCGCGCAATCCGGTAAGCAGCTGGTGGATGCCGCCGCCAAGCCCAAAGTGGAGAACGAGCCCGCCAATACTCGTCGCGGCGCCGAGCCTCAAGCCTATAACGCCGATCGCATGCGCGGCGTGCTCCAGATGGTTGCCGATAAATCCGGCTGGGGCAAGCGCAACTTGCCGAAGGGAACCGCCATGGGCGTGGCGTTCCACTACAGTTTCCAAGGCTATTTCGCGCACGTCGCCGAAGTCGCAGTGAATAACAAGTCCGTCAAGGTAAACAAAGTTTGGGTTTGCGGCGACATCGGAAGCCAGGTGGTGAATCCCAGCGGCGCTTTGAACCAGGTGCAGGGGGCCATCATCGACGGACTGAGCGAGTTAATGTATCAGGAAATCACGCTCGAAGCCGGACGCGTCGTGCAGCAAAACTACAATCAGCACGAGCTGCTTCGCATCCGGAATGCGCCGCAGATCGAGGTGCACTTCCTGAAGAGCGATTATCCGCCGACCGGGCTGGGCGAGCCGGCGTTGCCGCCGCTCTTGCCGGCTGTTTGTAACGCTATCTTTGCGGCGGCCGGGGACCGCATCCGTGCTCTGCCTCTAAAGAACAGCGGCTATAGGTACGCATAGCCGAGCCGCGAAAGACGCCAGCCACCAGCATTACGAAAATTCGAATCGAACTTCGTCGGGTGCAAAGTCCACCCGCACTCTGCCCAGTCACGCGTGAGCGAAAACTCTCTTTTACCATCGGCTCTACCACTTACTGGCCGTTTCCGTGTTCCATGGCATTGCGCTCATGCAATGCTGCGGTGTCTTTTGCAATTCCTATATGACCGCACGTCAAGCCCGCACAGCACGCCGCGCCGCCGAGCGCCTCGCCTCCAAACAGGCCAAACACGCCGAAACCGCGGTACACGCCGATGCTGCGGCAGCGGCAGCGCAGGCCGAATGCCCGAACCGCTCCACAGGCCCTAGAACGCCGGTGGGCAAGAGCACCTCGCGTTGGAACTCTTTCAAGCACGGCCTGTACGCCAAACAGCTCGTGGTGCCGGGCGAGGATCCCACCGAGCTGGATTCTCTGCGGAGCTCGCTCCGCGCCGAGCACCAACCCGCGAATACCACCGAAGAAATCCTCGTCAACGAAATCGCCGAGCAGTACTGGCGTCTGCGCCGCATGCGCCGCTATGAGGCGCACGGCATGGCATCCGAAAACTTCGCTT
Source organism: uncultured Acidobacteriaceae bacterium (assembly GCA_963846185.1). Lineage (GTDB taxonomy): Bacteria > Acidobacteriota > Terriglobia > Bryobacterales > Bryobacteraceae > Bog-105. The sequence continues at coordinate 255,254 of CAWJVA010000019.1, forward strand.
ACTGGTTCGAGAAAGGCCTGCTCGCTCTTGTTGCCCGCCAGATGGGGTCGGCCGAGCGTGGCATGCACAAGGCCATGACCACTCTGCGCCGTCTTCAACTCGACCGTGGGTTCGTTCCTTCAAAAGAGGTGTCGGATGAGGCCGCGTCTTTCAGCGAGCCGAAGACTCAAGCGAGGCCTGAGCACCCCGCAGCACAGCAGCCGGAGTTCGTTCCTCAAATTCAGCGCGAAGAACTGGACTGGGTTCCCGAACCGATCGAGGAAGATCTCGATTACGTAGCACCGCAGGCTCCCGATTACGCCTCGTTTTCGCCTCCGCACAGCGCAAACGCGGCCTGATTCTCTGTCTCGTTCGATCTTTGACAACTGAATATTTGTCGGGCGGCGGAGCGTTCACCCTAAGTGTCTATTACAACCTTAGGCCTGCTCCGCCTAAACCTTCGTCAATTTGCTCACGCGGCCGATTTCGACCCACTCGACGACGAAGATATTGCCGTCATGGTCGAAGCAGGCGCCGTGGGGGCATACAAACTTGCCAGGCTTAAACGCGCTGCGATCCATAACGCGCACTTTCTCCCAGTCATGCGCGGCGGAATCGTCGCCTAAGTGCTCGATCACCTTGTTGTTCTTATCGAGCAACGTCACGCGCGCACCGAGATCGGGCACAACCGTTTCGCCGGTTTTCCAGAAATCGAAATAGCAGGGCAGGTTCGTTCCATCAAGAAACGCAATGTGCTCGCCCGCAAGTGTGAACGTCTGGATGCGATGATTGCCGCGATCCGCAATCATCAGGATGGGCGTGCTGCCGCGGTCATCCAGAATGATGCCGTGCGGGCAATTGAGTTGGCCTGCCTCTTTGCCTAAGCCGCCGAACGTGCGCAGGTACTTCCCATCTTTGTTATAGATATTGATGTAACTCGATCCATAACCGTCGCCGACATAGATGTCGCCGTTCGGTGCAATGGCCAGGTTAGTCGGGCTGTACTTCTTCTTCGTTCCGTCAGGGTTGGGCTTGTACGCTTCCGATTCGTCCGGATACCCGAGCGTAAACACTTCTTCGCCGTTCAGGCTGGTCTTTACGACCAGTCCGCGCCTCGTGTCACAGAGATAAAGAAATTCCGTGCTGCCTTCCTTGCGAATGTGCAGACCGTGCGCGCCGCCTTTGAACTCTTTGCCCCAGCTCTTGATGAATTTGCCGTTTTCATCGAAGACCACCATGGAATCGCTGCTTTCGCTGGCCGCATTCACCGTGTGGTGGATATAAATACGGCCCTGCGAATCCTGGCAGACGCCGTGCGTGTTGCCGTATTTGATTTGTGCCGGCAGTTCGCCCCAGTCATGGGTCACTTCATAGGTGTACGCGCCGGACCCGAGCACGGGTTTCGCCGACCCGGACTTCTTCATCGCATTCAGAATCAAAGGAGCTCCGCCTCCTACCGCAAATAGAAAGGATCGCCGGTTCTGCATATTACGCCAATAGCTTGTTATTCACATTGCCAGCTATGTCCGTCAGGCGGAAATGGCGGCCCTGGAACTTATAGGTGAGTTTCGTGTGATCGATACCGAGACAGTGCAGGACCGTTGCCTGTACATCGTGGATCGGCACAGGGTCTGAAATCGTGTTGTACGAAAAATCATCGGTTTCGCCTATCGTGATGCCCGGCTTGATACCGCCGCCTGCGAACCACATAGTGAAGCAGCGCGGATGATGATCGCGCCCATAGTTATCTTTTGTGAGATGGCCCTGGCAATAAACGGTGCGGCCGAACTCACCGCCCCAGATCACAAGCGTGTCATCCAGCAATCCGCGTTGTTTAAGATCGGTCACAAGCGCAGCGGATGCCTGGTCGGTTCCGCCGCACTGCAATGCGAGATCGCGCGGTAGATCGTTATGCTGATCCCAGCCGCGATGGTAGAGCTGAATGAACCGGACGCCGCGTTCCGCCAGCCGCCGCGCCATCAGGCAATTCGCGGCATAGGTTCCGGGCTTCTTCGAATCGGGACCATACAGCTCAAACGTGCTCGCGGGTTCTTTGGAAACGTCCGTCAACTCCGGTACGGAGGATTGCATCCGGTACGCCATCTCATACTGCGAGATGCGAGTGGTGACCTCAGGATCACCGTAGTTCTGCTCAGTAATGTGGTTCAGTTCGGCAACCGCATCAAGCATCGCGCGGCGCGTATCGGCGTCGATACCGTCCGGGTTCGCTAAAAACAGAACCGGATCACCGGAGGCGCGAAAGCGCACGCCTTGATACTTCGACGGTAAAAAGCCGCTCGACCACAGGCGTGTAAATAGCGGCTGATCTCGATTCAGCGCGTTCGCTTGTGAAATCAGCACCACAAATGCCGGAAGATTTTGGTTCTCGCTGCCCAGACCATAGGTGACCCACGATCCGATGCTCGGCCGTCCCGGTTGCATGAACCCGGTTTGAATGAAGGTAATGGCTGGGTCGTGATTGATCGCGTCGGTGTTGACCGTTTTGACTACAGCGATGTTGTCGATGATTTTGGCAGTGTGCGGCAGTAATTCGCTGATATACACGCCCTGCTCGCCGGCGCGATTGAATTTGAAGATAGACGGCGCAACCGGCAGTGAATTCTGGCCTGACGTCATGCCGGTGATGCGCTGGCCCTGGCGCACGGAATCCGGCAGCTCGGTCCCGGACAGCGCCGCCAGCTTCGGCTTGTAGTCAAACAGATCGATCTGCGACGGTGCGCCCGATTGATGAAGGTAAATGACACGCTTCGCTTTGGGCGCAAAGTTCGGCATGTCCGGCAGGCCTCCGAACTTCACCGCGCTCTGTACGGCCGCATCTTCGGCCAGCAGATTCCGGTTCAGCAGTGAAGCAAGCGCCATCACGCCGATGCCCTTGCTGCTTCGGCCAAATAATTGCCTTCGTGTCAGGCTCAGTTGTTCTTCGCAAAGCGGATCCATGATGCGTCAGTTGTCGGTAATCGTCTCGTCCATATTCAGAATCGTGCTCGTGACCAGCGTCCACGCCGCGAGTTCAGCCGGATCATATTTCGGGTCGCGCTTCGACTCGCCGGCGGCCAGAAGTTTCTCAGCAGCGCCCCGATTGCTGTCGTAGTGAACGATTTCCTTCTTATACAAGCCGTCCAGAATGGAGAACTCCTTCGAGGAAGGATCTCGATCGGTCGCAAGGCGGAAGGCATAGCGGATGCGATCGGCTTCGGTCGGCCCGGCTTCCCGCAGATCTCGTTCGGCAAGGGCGCGCGAAGCTTCGACATACGTCGGATCATTCAGCAGAACCAGCGCTTGCAGCGGCGTATTGGTCGTGCCGCGGCGTGCAGTGCATTTCTCCCGGTCCGGAGCGTCAAACGTGTTGAGCGATGGATACGGAACCGTCCGCTTCCAGAAGGTGTACATGCTGCGTCGGTAGAGATCGGATCCGTGGCTCTGAACATATGTCTGCGCCGAGAAATCGCCTCCAAATGCCATCTCTTCCCACAACCCTTTCGGCTGATACGGAAACACGCTCGGGCCGCCGACCTTGTCGTTCATCAATCCGCTGATAGCGAGCGCGTTATCGCGTACCATCTCGGCAGGAAGGCGGAAGCGCGGGCCATGCGAGAGCAGCTGATTTTCCGGATCTTTTTCGAGGATCTCCGGCGTCTCTTTCGATGATTGGCGGTATACCGCCGAAGTGACGATCAGACGCTGCATGCCTTTGACATCCCAGTTCGTGCGAATGAACTCCGTTGCCAGCCAGTCGAGCAATTGCTGGTTGCTGGGCGGATCGCCCTGGGAGCCGAAATCTTCGCTGGTTTTGACGATGCCGATGCCGAAGTACATCTGCCAGAAGTGATTCACAGCGACTCGCGCGGTCAAAGGATTAGCCGGATCGACCAACCACTTGGCCAGCGTTAAACGGTTGCGGGGCGCATCTTTCGGCAATGGAGGAAGTACCGCGGGTGTGTTCGGTTCGACTTTTTCGCCCTTGTTGCGGTAATCGCCGCGCGCAAGAACGAATGTGTCACGAGGCTTGTCCATCTCGCCCATCACCATGGTCGAGGGGATCTCGAGATTGAGCTGGTCAAGCCCGCGCTGCAAGGTGGCCTGATCCGTTCCGAACTGCTTTTCTGCCGGGTCGCCTACATCCTTCAGAAAGTACGTTCGCAGCCATTTCTTCTGATCTTCCGTCCGCTTGTCGCTCGCAATGCCGAGTACGGTATGCAGCGGGTTCAGAAGACCAAGTTGGTACGCCTCCCCGGCATACAGGCGCCGGTCGTAATAGCGGATATCGGAGATCTGGCCTTTGAACGCGGTTCCCCAATCTTTATTGCCAATTTCGAGTTCGCCTTTATCGAACGAAGCCGGCGCGAGCTTGTCGAGCACGATTGTCATCGCGACGCTGTGGCCGTCTACGTAAACCTGAATGCCTTTCGCCTTGCCCGATCCGTCATAGGAGACGATCAGCTGGTTCCATTCATTCAGCCTGAGGCCGTTTTTGACTTCGCTTCAATGCCGGAATCCGCTCCATTCGAGCGCAGCCGCACATGACATTGCGGTTTTCCTTGCTGCAGTAATCAGCTGCGATCTCATAACCGGCGCCTTCTTTCGGCGACTTTTCATATCTCTGCAGAATGGCCATGCCAGAGGGTCCGTCAACCTTGACCCACATGGCGAGGTGAACGGCTTGGCTGGCGAGATGGCCCCGGCATTGCCGAATGAGACCTGCGGCTCTTCGTCGAAATCTGCTGCCCGGCCCACGCGCCCATCCAAACGGAAGCTTGCCGTTGACGAACTTTGCCGAGCCGGGCGAGTCTCGCCAGCGAACGAAATTCTTCGACAAGCCCCGCTTTGACATCGGTAGCCGGAATATCGCGCTGATTCTGCTCCCACTTCACTTCGGCTGCATCGATTTCCGAGTCTTTGTCCTTGATCGCCTTGATCAGGGCGTCCTTCATGTTGGCCTGCTCAGGATTCGGCAATTGAGGAAACGGAACGGCATTTCCCTTATACGCCATCCAGACCCTTTTCCGGCACGCCATTAAAAAACGCGCCGAAGCTGTAGAAATCCTTTTGCAGAGAGCGGATCGTATTTATGGTCATGGCAGCGGGCACAGCCAAGGGTGACGCCCAGCCAGGTAGTCGAGGTCGCCTCAATGCGATCAACGATGTACTCGTTCTGGTATTCCTCTGGAATTGCGCCACCCTCGAAATTGATCATGTGATTGCGATTGAAACCAGTCGCGATCACCTGAGATTGCGTTGCATTCGGTAGCAGGTCGCCGGCGATCTGCTCCACCGTAAACTCGTCATACGGCATGTTCTTGTTGAATGCGTGAATGACCCAGTCACGCCAGATCCACATCTCACGCGCGCTGTCGATGTGATAGCCATGAGTATCCGCATATCTTGCGAGATCCAGCCACTGCATGGCCATTCGCTCGCCGTAGTGCGGTGAGGCGAGCAGGCGGTCCACTACCTTTTCATAAGCTCTCGGCGAATTGTCTTTTAGAAACGCATCCAGTTCGGCAGGTGTCGGCGGAAGACCGGTGAGATCGAAGCTGACACGCCGCAGCAGCGTGGCTTTGTCTGCTTCGGGCGAAGGATGCAATCCGGCTTCTTCAAGCTTCGCCAGCACAAACTGATCAATGGGCGTGCGCACCCACTTTCGTCTTGCACGTCAGGCACATCCGGGCGCTTCGGAGCAACAAATGCCCAATGCGTTTCCCACTTTGCGCCCGAGTCAATCCAGTTCTTAATCGTCTCAATTTGGGCATTCGTTAGCTTGTGTCCGGAATATGCAGGGGGCATACGCATCGCGACATTCGGATTGCTGATCCGCAGATACATCTTGCTTTGCGCCGAATGGCCCGGCATAATAACGCCTGGCTTCCCGAATGCTCCTTCTTTCGTATCGAAGTGGAGTCCCGCCATGCGCTGTTTCTCGTCCGGACCATGGCAGGTGAAGCAGTTGTCGGAGAGAATCGGCCGCACCTGGCGATCAAAGTTGATGGCGGGAGTAGCTCCGCTGGCTACCTGGACAGCGCTCAGGAGCAGCGACGCGGCTATTGCTAATCGGATTCGCACGGACCGGCCAATTGTGTAAAGTATATCGCCATGTCAGTGCGTGGCTCTACGGCGGAAGCCAAAGACACGAAGAGACGTGGAGGCAGGGCCAGCCACGTCTCTTCGCTATGCGCGTCAGCTAATGATGCTTATGACTGGCCGAAACTACGGCGCCAGAGCGTTGATGAGTCCGGTACCGTTCGGGCTGCCCCAGCCGGTCACCAGATCGTAGCCCTTCACTGCCGAATATGCACCGTTGCTTCCGCTGGTGATGTCGTGGAAGTCGCTCGCGTAGCTCGAGCTCAGACCAATGCTATAGAGGGTCGGATTGATGAAGCCGAGCGTCGGTCGCCCGTTTGCGATGGCCTGCTGATTCGCGAGCGCCAGATAACCAGCCCAACGCGGCGCGGCGAAACTGGTGCCGCCCCAGCCTCCGGCGCACGTTCCGTTGTAACAGATGTAGTTGTCCGTATTTGCTTCGGCCGCCACATCCGGTGAGTTTCGATAGGTTTTCGAGCCCTTATTCGCAGTTGTAATCACGCCATTGGCTTGCTGATAGCCGGGAATCGCAATGTGGTTCGGAGAAATTCCCCCGCCACTATCGCTCCATGCGGTTTCTGATTTCCAGGACCCGCCCGCGCCATTCGTGGTAAGATCCGTGCCCCCGACTGACGTCACATACGCATCATCGGCCGGAAATACATATTTTGACCTTTTGCCGTATGATCCGCTGTCACCCGATGCGGCAAACAGGTTTTGACCCTGTGCAGCAAACTCTTTGAAGATGGGATCATCACTGCTGGGATCCGCCGGGCTCCAGCCCCATGAGCAGCTCAAGGACTTAGATATATTGTCCGTCGCCATTCTATTGAAGATGCTGACATCGCTGGTGTCCGAAACATACACCCGCAATTGGCTCAAACCTGGCGCCATGGAGATCGCGACCTCAATATCCAGCACCTGCTCGGTGTCGTCGCAGCTGCCTGTGCAGTTCAGACTGGATCCATCCGTCGAGACGCCCACGACAGGCACGTTTAGCGGCTGCCCAACCTTTGAGAAGTAATTGACGACGTCATTCTCGTTGTAACCAGCGAACTCAAGCAGCCCGACTGACTGCCCGGCGCCGGTCAGCGAGCTCCCTCCGTAGTACGCCGCTCGCATGTCGCTTCCAATAAAGTAACCACCGGGTCCGGAGCCGGTCGTGTTACCTTTCACCTCCAAGGCATGCTGCAGACCCATGGGACGAGGGATTGAGTAATTGTCGAGACCCGAGATGTGCCAGATCGGCACTCCGATGGCGGGCGAAGGCTCGCGGTCCGGAGAGTAAAAAGTCCGCGCCTCAGTCGGGTGTTGATATTCGCTCATCTTAACCTGGAACGCTCGGTTGATATCCGCGACGGATCCCGCCACGTTCACGACCAGACGATTCGCAAAAGTCTGCGTGACCCTCAAGTTGTTCTGCTCCGCGAACCGTATCACCTGAGCGTAGTCTTCTGCATTGGGGCCAAAGCGGTCCGTGAATTCCTGGACACTCAGGAACTGGTGATACAACGGGCTGTTCGGCTCATAGATGGCCTGTAGCAGGTCGTCAAGCTCCACTTCGTTCCGAAGCGGAAGAGCAATACTCACGCGCAAAACCCGATTTGCCGAAACCGGTTGCAGGTACAGCGCCTGCCCGTTCGCCACTTCCGTTCGCAAATGGCGAGTTATGATCGATTGCGCCTGTATCTGGGCCGTTGTCACTAGAAAAACTACGGCCGCGCCGAGCGCAACGGGCCATGTTTTCCCGCTCACCGTCTTTCCGATGCTCGTCAAGTTGTACTTCATAAACTCCTTTTATCGGGAAATAGAGATTACGCGATGATACGTGATAAAACTGTGTGAGGTCAATTGCAGACTCTCGGAGTTGTGTAATGGCGCTTGCTGTGGAACAAACGAGCTCCACTGATGCAAAGCGCGACAGGAACTCGGCGCGGTGCGGGTCGCGACCGTCTCCGCTATGATCGACTTGCGAGGATTCGTTCTTGCCCGAAAGCGAGCCCACCACAGCGGAAACCCGGCCTGCCGGCGCCGCGCCGGAGCCGCTGATTATCGAAGCCAGCTACGTGCGGCAAACGCTTTGGCTGTTTCGCCGGGCTTTCCTTGCCGCCTATGAGGATAACTGCTTTGGCATCGCCAAAGGCGCAGCATATTCGTTTCTACTCTCGCTATTTCCCATCCTCACTACGATGACGGCGATTCTGATCCAGGCAAACGCGCAATCGGTGGTGCGCGTGCTCGCCACCTTCGTCAGCAATGTCGTTCCCCCGGGAACTGAGGATCTGGTGCTTTCACGCCTGCGCGAAGGCACTAAGCCCATCCCGCTGTCGATCATTGCAATCGCTCTTTCGCTTTGGGCTGGATCCGGCGCAATGATGAGCCTCATGGAAGGATTTGAGGCTGCATATCGCATTCCGTCGGGACGGCCTTTTCTCAAACAACGTGCTATCGCCATTTTCCTCGTTCTCATCGCGGCTCTCCCGGCCGTAGGCGCTTCCACCCTGATTATTTTTGGCCACCGCATCGAACAGGCCGTCATTCATTCCGTAGGGCTTTACGAAGTCAGCTTTTCTGTGCAGATACTCTGGCGAATTGCGCGTTACGCTCTGGCGTTCTGTACGACGACATTTGTCACCGGGCTTCTCTACTATTTCGGGCCGAATCACCGGCCTGAGCCATCGAAGACGCGCAAGCCGCGGCGTGCAAGATTCTTGCGCGTCTGGCCGGGTGCGTTTCTCGCCACCATTCTATGGTTGATCTCGACGACTGGTTTCGCATGGTACGTGCGGCGGCTTGCAAATTACAACTTCTTCTTCGGCGGCCTTGCCACCGTCATTATTTTGCTGATCTGGCTGTATCTGATCGCGTGTATCGCTCTGATCGGCTGTGAATACAACGCCGAGCGTGAACGTATAGAAACACTCCGCGTCCGCTGATTTCAACCGCATACGGTACGGTTAGGGCATGAAGGCTGCCCTGCTGTTTTCTCCTGCTCCCATTGCACAAAGGCCGTTGAAAATCGACGAAGCGCCGCAGCCAGGCGCGCAATCCGGGCACGTCCTTCTGAAAGTGCGCGCTTGCGGCGTGTGCAGAACAGACCTTCACATCACGGAAGGGGAGCTGCCGCAACGAAAAAAACCGGTGATTCCGGGCCATCAGATCGTTGGCGAAGTGGTTGGCGGCGCCACTGCTCAATTGCCGGTCGGCACTCGCGTGGGTATTTCCTGGATTGGCGGAATAGACGGGGTGTGCCCTTACTGTGCGCGCGGGCTCGAAAATCTCTGTGACGAGCCCACCTTCACAGGCTACACAGTGGATGGCGGTTATGCAGAATACGCGTCGGCCCGCGCTGATTTCGCGTTCCCGCTGCCGCCGGCTCTGGACGATCTGCACGCGGCGCCTCTGCTCTGCGCCGGTATCATCGGCTTCCGCAGTTTGCGCGTGGCTGGTGTGGAACAAGGGGAACGAGTCGGCCTGTTCGGCTTTGGCGCCTCGGCCCATCTCACTATTGCCGTCTTGCACGCCTGGAACTGCGAAGTGTACGTTTCTACTCGCGGCGAATCGCACCGCAAGCTGGCGGAGTCGCTAGGCGCGAAATGGGTGGGAACGGAAAGGCAAAAACCACCCAAGCAGCTCGATCGAGCAGTAACCTTTGCACCCAGCGGCGACGTGGTGGTCGCGGCGCTCAGCAGCCTGCGCAAAGGAGGTGTTGTCGCCATCAATGCAATTCACCTGGATCGCATGCCGCAGTTCGATTATGACCAGCTGCTGTGGGGTGAGCGGCAGATTCGCAGCGTAGCCAATATGACGCGCGATGATGCCCGCGATTTTCTGAAGATCGCGGCAGAAATCGGCCTCAAGCCGAAGGTGACCACCTTTCGGTTGGATCAAGCGAATGAGGCGTTACAGGCAGTGAAGGCTGATTCCATCGATGGAGCCGCTGTCATAGTCCCAGAGTGATGGCCTAAATAATAGAAGCATGAAACTCGGCTTTATCGGACTCGGAAAGATGGGCGTAGCCATGGCTGACAATCTGCTGAAAGCCGGCCACAAGTTGACCGTATACAACCGCACACGAGAGAAAGCAGAGCGCCTGGAGAAAGCAGGGGCACGCGTTGCGAGCACTCCAGCCGGCGCGGCGCACGATGCGGAAGCTGTTTTTACTATGCTTGCCGATGATGGCGCAGTCGCCGAGGTTGTTTTCGGCGACAACGGTATCGCAGAGGCATTGACGCCCGGCTCAGCCCACATTTCGAGCAGCACCATCAGCACGGCCTTGGCACGCCGCCTTGCCGAGGAGCATTCAAGACGTAAACAAGTGATGGTCAGCGCTCCCGTTTTCGGCCGGCCCGATGCGGCTGAAGCGAAGAAGCTTCTCGTCATCGCAGCTGGAGAAAACGCAACCGTAGAGCGCTTTCGCCCGTTGTTCGACGCAATCGGGCGGCAGACGTTTGTTGCAGGAGGCGAACCGTGGCATGCGAATGCGATTAAAATCTGTGGCAATTTTATGATCGCTGCCATGCTCGAAGCCTTCGGCGAGGCGTTCGCGGTCCTGCGCAAGTCCGGCGCCGATCACCAGATTTTCCTAGAGGCGATGAAAGCGCTGTTCAACTCCCCCGTTTACGCGAACTATGGCGGGATCATTGCGAACGGGAAGTTTGAGCCGAACTTCGGCCTCGCGCTCGGCTTGAAAGATATCCGCCTGGCTCTCGAGACCGCGCAGGAAGCGCAGGCGCCCATGCCCTTCGCGAGCCTACTTCGTGATCAATTCCTCTCGGCCCTCGCTAATGGCCAGGGGGACCTGGATTGGTCTAGCATCGCGCTGGTTGCGGCGCGCAATGCGGGGATCAACCTTCAGCAATTGTTCGAACAAGCTAGCTCGAAAAGCGCGTGATGACCCATTTCTGCTGATTTGGGTCATAGCTGAACGAAACGCTTGCGTCAAACTCTTTCGGGCTCGGACGGCCGCCACATGTCACTATATGGTCGAGATCGATCTGCGTCGGGTGAGAACTCTGGTCGGGCAGATCCAGTGTGTACTGGCAGGATGGATTGGTCTTTCGTACGTAGATCATCCAGTTCTCCGCCTTATTGTTGTAATGCAATAACGCGTTCGCCTGCTCCGGATTGAGCGCCGGAGTTGTCGGTTTTGGCGAACTGCAGGCGGTAAGGAACAGGAAGCTAATCGCGGCGCAGATACTGGCACATTTACTCACATCTAAGTAGATTCGTTCCAGCCCGGAAAGTAACTCAGTTACTGAGCCGGAACAGCTTCAGTGCGATTGCTCCGAACACGTGACGCATGTGGGAATCCCGCAGAAACATTTGTTCGAGAGCACGAACAGATATCGGGGCTTTCCAGGATGGATCGCGCTCTTTTCGCCGCGCGATGATACCCGCCAGGGTTTCACGCGGGCGAGTCCGGAAATCGTCGAGCATCGCGGTCTGATGCACGCAGGAAATTGTGCAGAATGGAGCGCAGCCCTTGGGTTTCGCGGCTTCGCGGATGAGGTCGTCCTCGGTGTAATCCGCCAGCGGAATGGCCGGGTGTCCGCGCTGCTGTGAACAGTAATGAACCAGGCCTTCTTCGCAGATATAGAGGAAACGGCCTCCTGCCGGACAGTGCCACGGATTCGGCAATCCGCGAACAGTGTTCCGCTGGAAGGCGTCCAGGTGCGCAAACGAAAACAGTCCTGATCCCAGCTCGAAAATCCGCTCATAAACACTCATCTGCTGCTGCGCTGAGCGGCTTTAGCTGGCCGCCGCCGTCGTGCAAAATGCCGACGGTGCTGTTAAATCCGAGATCGCGCGCACGCGCGCGCAATCTCGAACGCATCCTCCGGACTGCGCAATCGCGCTGCCCAGAACGGAATTGATCGTGATATCGAACTCTGCATAGTCGGCCAGCCATTTCAATTTCTGATCGAGTACTTTCAGGCTCTTCTTCGAGACTTCGTCCGGCTGAACGTTATCGATGCTGATTTGCAGATAATCGAGACCCGCCGCATTCAGGCGCTTGATCCGGTCGGGGACGAGAAAGTAGCCGTTGGTGATGATGGTCGCGATGCGCATCGCGTCGCGCACCCGCCGGATCAGCAGATCCAGATCTGGATGGAGCGTCGGTTCACCGCCACTGAAGGTGATAATGCTCGTCTCCAGATCGCCGAGCTTATCGATGCGCCTCAGCATCTCGCCGGTCGGCAACCGGCGGCGAGTGCTTGTCGAACTCGTTGCAATAGGTGCACGCCAGATTGCAGCGGCGAATCGGGACAATCTGCGCCAGGATCGGGTGATGCGGCGAAGCCATCGCGTGCGCAAACATCCGGGCTTCGCGCCAGCGCCGTTGCAATCTGAGCAGAGCTCGCATCCACTTATATGATGACAGTGACATGCGAACGAGGGCGTTAGTAACCCTGTTTTTGACGGCAGCCATAATGATCGCGCAGACCAAACCGGAACCGGCGACAGCGGAGGAACGCGCCGCGGATCTGGTTTCGCGGATGACGCTGGAAGAAAAGGTCTCGCAGATGCAGGATCGGGCGCCCGCGATTCCTCGCCTTGGCATTCCTGCCTATAACTGGTGGAACGAAGCGCTGCATGGGGTCGCGCGGGCGGGACTGGCGACGGTGTTTCCGCAGGCGATCGGCTTGGCGGCGACTTGGGACACGAACCTGGAACGCCGCATCGCCGACACGATCTCGACCGAAGCGCGCGCCAAATATAACGACGCGATTGCTCACGACGATCGCTCCCGGTATCACGGCCTGACGTTCTGGTCACCCAACATCAATATCTTTCGTGATCCTCGCTGGGGACGCGGCCAGGAGACCTACGGCGAAGATCCTTATCTGACCGCGCCGGATGGCGCTCGAGTTTATCCAGGGCATGCAGGGCGACGATCCGCATTACCTGAAGACCATTGCGACATCAAAACATTTCGCCGTGCACAGCGGCCCCGAGGTTTCGCGGCACGAGTTCAACGTGGACCCTAGCGACGCAGGACCTGGACGATACGTATCTTGCCGGCTTTCCGGACGACCTCATGGATGCAGGCGCACAATCGGTGATGTGCGCCTACAACAGCGTGGACGGCGCGCCCGCGTGCGCCAACGACAATGCTGTTACAGAAGACTCTCCGCGGCAAATGGGCGTTCAAGGGTTACGTCGTCAGCGATTGCGGGGCAGTGGGCGACATCTTCGAAGGACACCATTACGCCGATTCAATGCCGCAGGCTGCAGCCAAGGCGGTTAAGGCCGGAACGGATCTCGATTGCGGCACTGAATACAAGACCCTGCCGGAAGCAGTGCAAAAGGGCTACATCACGGAAGCTGAGATTACCCGTTCTGTCGAGCGCCTGTTTGCTGCGCGTTTCAGACTCGGGATGTTCGATCCGCCGATCATGTTCCGTTCTCGAAAATCGGAATGGATCAGGTTGCGTCCGATGCGCATCATGAGCTGGCGCTGGAAGCGGCTGAGAAGTCGATCGTACTGTTGAAGAATGAAGACCACGCCCTACCGCTGGAGACTGTGCCGAAGCGCATCGCCGTGATCGGACCGGCGGCCGACGATCCCGATGCCATGCTGGGCAACTACAACGGAATACCGCGTGCGATCGTCACCCCGCTCGAGGGAATCAGGCAGAAGTTCGGGAATCGTGCGGAAATCCGCTTCGCGCTAGGGAGCGTGTACGCCGAATCGTCTATGGCGCTCGATCCCGGAAGTGCGCTCACTCCGCCCGGCAACGAGAATGAGCATGGAGTGCTCGCCGAGTACTTCGACAACGACAACTTTGAAGGTGCGCCGGCGCTGTCGCGCACCGAGCCGCGCGGTTACTTCGTGTGGGCCATGCATGATCCGGCAGTAATGCGGGCGATCCCAAGGCCAACGTTTCTCGGTCCGCTGGCGTGCGGCTCTGAATATCCCGACCAGCGGCGATTACCTGCTTGGCATTGGCCGGCAGGAGTGCGATACTTGCCCGGGCGCCAACTCGACGCGCCTTTACTTGAACGATCAGATGTTGATCAATGAGACCCGCAGATCGTATGCGGGCAACGAGACGTTTCGGCAGGCCGTTCATCTGGAAGCGGGACGCAAATATGAGCTCAAGGTCGAATATGTCTCAGCGAGAAGGCGGATCTGGAATTGAGCTGCTCTGGGCGCCTCCAGCGGCTACTTTGATGGACGAAGCTGCGGCAGTGGCGAAAAACGCCGATCTGGCGATCGTCTGCCTGGGCTTGAACTCGCGGCTCGAGGGCGAAGAGTCGCCCATTGACATTCCCGGTTTTTCACACGGTGACCGCACGGATATCCATCTGCCGCAAGGGCAGGAACGGCTGCTTGAAACGGTACTCGATTCCGGCAAGCCGGTCATCGTGGTGCTGGTGAACGGCAGTGCGCTCGCGGTGAACCTTGCGAAGCAGCGCGCAAAGGCGATTATCGAGGCCTGGTACGGCGGCGAAGCTGGCGGAACGGCCATCGCCAATACACTCTGCGGGCGATAACAATCCCGCCGGGCGCTTGCCTGTTACCTTCTATGCATCCGTCGATCAGCTGCCTCCCTTTGACGATTACTCGATGAAAGGCCGTACATATCGCTATTTCAAAGGGGAACCGCTTTACCGGATTCGGCTACGGGTTGAGTTATTCCCAGTTCAGGTACTCCGAAACGGAAACGGCCGATGAAGCTGGCAGTATTCAAGTGCGTGCGCGCGTCACGAATACTTCGCAGCGCGACGGTGATGAAGTCGCACAACTCTACATCAGCAGCGCCGAAACCGTAGCGCTGTGCGGCTTTCAACGCATCCATCTGCGATCCGGGGAATCGCAGACAATCACGTTCAAAGTTGCCAAAGACGAGTTGAGCGGCAAAAAGGCATTCATTGGAGGCGGCCAGCCCTCGCATGCGCCGCGAAGCTGATTTCTTCGTGGATCAGGAGCTTGACCTGCTCTACATGTCACGGCGCCTGCGGGAGGCGCTTAAAGCTCGAAGAGCTTCTCACCGATGCGGGGGTCGATTATCTGGTCGAGACCGGCACTTACACGGGAGGCTTTCTTATTAAGCGCGAACTTACGGGCGCATTCTTCTATGTCGCCCCATCCGACCTGACGCGATGCGCGCGCAGCTACTGCTAATCGAAAACGATACAAGCCCTACGAAACCGGTTAGACGCGCGCGGGCATGTTACCGGATCTGTGCGCCGTAGATTTTCGGCCATTTCTTCAGGTGCGGTATCAGCCAGAAAACTGCCATAGGCGGTTTCAATCGTTGCCAGATATTTCAACTTCGTCGGGCTGCGCTGCAAAGGCAAAAATTGCACGTGAAAGTGATACGGAGTGGCCGTGTCGCGCAGGGGAGCCTGTTTTACCGGCATCATCAACGGCATCAGGAAGCCGTAGAGATTGTCGTATTTTTGTCGGATCAGACTCAGATTTTCCGCAAGGCTGTTCTTTTCCTCGTCGGTGAGCTCCAGTAGTGTCCTCACGTGGCGCCGCGGGTACAGCGCGATTTCTGCCGGAAAGCGCGCCGCATACGGAACAAACGCAACAAAGTGCTCGTCGCCCGCAACCACCGCGCCACGCGCTTCTTCACTCTTCGGCCAGCAACGGCAGAAAGGCATTCGCCGCCGTGCATGGCCGCATACTGCTCGGCCGACTCCAGCTCTTTCTGGCGGTTGGCGGAATGAACGGAAATGCGTAAATCTGCCCGTGCGGGTGCGGCATCGTGACGCCCACCGCTTCTCCGCAATTCTCAAAAATTGCAACGAGCGCGATATCGGGATTGGCCGCGTGCTGGCGCGTTCGCGCAGTCCAGAGGTCAATCACGTTGCGCCACTGATCGACCCTCAGCGTGAGGGCGGAAGCGTGTGCTCCGGTGAATAAAGAACGACGTCGCAAGCGCCTCGCGGACCCGTTTCGGCAAACAGGCCTGGCTCCGGAGCGAACGGATCCGCCATCGGGGAAAATGCCGGAAAATCGTTCGGATACAGGAAACGTCGTAGTCATCAGGGACTCGGCCCGATCCGGGGTCAAACGGACACCAGTTGGCCGGCATCTGTGGCCGGTTCTGCCGGTCCGTCGTAACCACTACCCACTGCTGGAGCAGCGCATGCCAACGAAGTTGGTGCATAACAGCTTCTATTTTGAGATGTGTAACAGGAAAAATGATAGTGTTGCTGCTGCATCCGTGTTCCGTGATGACGAGCTGAGCTCTGTGATTCGTCTCGGTATCGGCGGCACCAGACACTCGTACCTCGTAAACGCCTACGGCCCCTTGTGGAAGCGTAGCGGAAAGTACCTCGAGCGGTTCTTCCATTTACCGACGCGGTAACGGGCAGCGCGACCGCGGCGTCCGGTCCTGCAAAAGGGACCCGTTCAACCGGGTTCGCCTCGTCGGCAATCGACTAGGCCCAAACCGGTGGCCCACACGGTAACGACTTCGCCTGGCTACGGCGGGCTTTCCGCAGTCACTGGGGTCCCGCCCGCATCTTCGCCGTCATCTGGCCCGATGAAGAAGAATGCCGGCTCGGGGCTCTGGTCCCGGTGAATGCGAACAGACCCGGGAGCGGCCGGCGCAACCACAACCGGAACCGCGTTCGTAATCGAAATGGAGCCATCCGCGTGCTCCGTTCGCACATATAGACTGCGCCGACGAGATGTTTTCGAGACCGTACGGCATCTGGCACTGGACTTCGTCAGGCGACACCGAAAGAAGCGGAATGGCTACCGTTGAACAGAACTTCGACACCCGCCAGCTTGATGGGAAGCTTCTCACGGGGTTCTGCTGCACCGAATCAGATCGGTAGCTGAAGTCCCGTCCCTTTGATCGTGACGAACGTACCAGGCGCAAGCGGGACCTGGCAGCAGGCGTCGCCGAATTCACCACGGCATTGTCTGGCAGAGCTGCGTCTGCCGGCGTGAAAACAAGTATGCGTGATCGGCAGGATCGGCAACATAGAGATTCGTTCCATCCGACACCATCGCGGCTGGAAACCGGATAGTATCCGCGCGCGGCGTATCGTTCAGTCGCTCGACGAAAAATCGGGCTGTCCAAGCACCGCATCCGCCGGCTTGATCGGCGGTCGCCGGAAGCGAGTTCCATACCAGAACCCGGTGCAGCGCTGCATCGCCAACAAACATACGCTTGCCGTCGAAATGCCACCGAGACGGGATCGACCTAAGCTGCGATGCGGAGACTCCCGACTGCATCGCTGCGTCCAAGCACGACATCCGGACCCGGTGCGTGCGGCTCCGAGCTGTCGCGCCAGATCAGTACACGATGCTTGCGCGGGATCGGCAGACAACCACCGTGTTGCCCGTAAGACGCTCACGCGCCGCGACGCCCGGAAATACGTTCTGGCTTGCGACTGCTGCGGCGTAGAAGCCGCACACCTGACAAGATCCTCTGCGGAGCACCGGCGAGATCATCCTTGGGCGCCGGGAATCGCGGCAGATCAAACGTCAGAACGCGATGCCGGAAGGTATCCGCGGCATAGAGCTGGCTGGCATCGAGATCGTCAAGCGCCGTCGCGGATACCCCGCTCGTGCGACGAGAAACGCAGATTGCCCGATAACGGCGCGCGCGGCCTGGCCGTTTGAAAGTCGGCGGCGTGGATCGACACCGCCAGCAGCAAACCGATGACGGTCCGGTTCAACGCATGTATCCTCCAATTTAGCCGAATGGCGATCCGGCATCGTCTACTTTGTTTTGCGCTTGTAAGTAGCGGTAACGCGCGTGGAAATTCCGCCGCGCGCCGCAAAATCCCCAACCACCGTCGCCTCCACCGGATCCGCCGCTCTGCACGACGTCCGCCAGCAAGCGATTCACCACGTTCTCCTGGAAAATGCCCAGATTCCGATAAGCCAGCGTGTACATCTTCAGTGACTTCAGCTCCAGGCAGCGCTCGGCCGGCGTGTAGATCAGACGCAGCGTCCCGCTGATCGGGAAGCCCGGTTTTCGGGCAGACCGAGGTAAACTCCGGCATCTCGATTTCGATCTCGTACTCGCGGTACTGATTTGGCCAGGTTTCGATTTCGGGCAGCTCCGCATCGACGCCCGCTGCGGCGTGCTCGTCGGTATATTGCTCGATTCTTCATTCATTTTGCTTCTAACTTCTTCGCCAGCAGTTCCAGAAACAGACCGACATCCGTCACGACGCCCACCGCCTGGCCGGTGCCGCGATCGCTCACTTTGGTGGGTACCGCCGGATTGATATCCACGCACACAATCTTCACCCAGGCCGGCAGCATGTTGCCGACGGCGATCGAGTGCAGCATGGAACTGAGGCACAGCACCACGCCCGCATCCTGTCAACTGCGCGGCATAGGCGTCCTGCGCTGCGTTCATATCCGTGATGACATCGGGCAGCGGTCCATCGTCGCGCAGGCTGCCGGCCAGCACAAACGGCACTTCCGCCTTCACGCATTCGTACATCACGCCGCTTGTCAGCCGCCCGCTTCCACAGCTTCCGCGATGCCGCCCGCGTGATAGATCGCGTTGATGGCGCGCATATGATTGCGATGGCCGTGCTGCTCCAGCCGTCCGTCGGATGTGCGAACGCCGAGCGAGGTTCCGAGCAGCGCGGCCTCGATATCATGCACGGCCAGCGCGTTGCCGGCAAGCAACGCATCGATCCAGCCGCTGCGAATCAGATCGCGAAAGCGGCTCGCATCCGCCCGTATGCACCACCACCGGCCCGGCAACCGCGACAATCTTCTTTCCTTCCCCGCGCACCTGCTGCATAATGGCCGCCGTCTGCGCCACCGCCGTTTCCACCTGGCGCTCGGAAGAGATCTCGTTGCTCATGAACGCGAAAGACATGCGGTCGCGTTCCTTCGCCTCCGGCACAACCCGGATGCCCTTCATGCCGATCACCACCTGGTCGCCGGCCTTGATATCGCGCAGACGCCGGCAGTCGCGCCGTCCGTCGCTGTACCACGATCATGGCGTCCATGCGCTGATTCCGCACTTCGAGCCATTGTCCGCGGTGCCGGACCAGCGTGCGTTGATTGGTGGTCGAATAGAAATCTTCCGGCGCGCAGCGGTCGCACTCGGCCGCTTTCAGTTCGGCGTCGCCGGAATCGACCGGCGTGCAGCCAAGCGCGAGCAACTGCGTCATCATGTTCTCCATCTGCTCTTGCGATGGCGCTTCCACTCGCAGCCGCAGCTAGGAAGGATCGCTGTTCGTTCGGCCGATGGAAAACTGTTCCACTTCGAAGCGGCCGCCAAACTCCACACCGCGTCGAAGATCTGCTCCATGATGTGCGAATCGATCAGGTGACCTTGCGCTTCGACCACCTCGGAGAGCGGCAGATCGCCGTTGTAGGCAGACTGCTGCCATCGTTAAGGGTGCGTCAGGAAGACCGGCAGGCCTTCCTTGCTCGTATAAGCTGGGGCGATAGCGCTCCGTGTTGTACATGTGCTCGACGTCCACATGGCGCGGGCCGAGCTTCGGATCGGGAATGGTGACCATCGCAAATTTGCCTTCCGTGATCGCCGCCATCAGGCCGTGCTTGTGCGGAAGTGATCGCGTCGTAGGCCATGGTGCCGAATGTGGTCGCAACCATGCGTGTCCAGAAAGTCCGGCGCGCCGCTGCGCAGATCGTAGGTCAGATCGCTCACGACAGTTTCTGCGCCGCGTTCGCGCGATGATCTCGTCGCTGAATGCTTCGGCCACGCTGAATTTTTTGCGATGGCCGAAAGCATCCGGCTCGCCGTATTCCTTGACCTGATACCTTCCCACTGCGCGCCTTCGGACAGAATCACCAGCGCATAATTGCTCGGGTTATTGCGCTTATCGGTCATCAGCAGATCGATCATGTGCTCCAGATCGAACTTGTACTCCGGAATGCCGCAGCGGATCGAGGTCACATAAGCGGTGTAGAGCGCGGTATAACCCGCATCGCGCCCGAACACGCGGAAAATGCCGACGCGTTCATGCGAGCCGACCGTCGTTCGCTGGCGCTGAATCGCATCCATGGCGCGTGAGATCGCCGTCGAGAATCCGATGCAGTATTCCGTGTTCCGAACATCGTTGTCCATGGTCTTCGGAATGCCGATGACCTTGAAACCCTGCTTGTCCAGATCGCGGCATAGCTCAGCGTGTCGTCGCCGCCGATCGCAACCAGAGTAGTCGATGTCAAGCTTCTCGAGGTTCGACAGGACGCGCTTGCTCATGTCGTAGGTAGTGGTCGTGCACGCCGTCTTTGGTGCTCTGCGGCGGGAAATCTGCCGGCTTCAGAAAGTCCGGAAGCTTTTTCATCTTGGAAGGATTGGTGCGGCTGGTGTGCAGAAACGTGCCGCCGGTGCGGTCAATGCGTGCGCGTGTTTTCGCGCGTCAGCGGCAGGATGTAGCGCTTCACGCTCTGCCGGGTCGTCGAAATTAAGGTCGGTCAGGCCCTTCCAGCCGAGCCGGATGCCAGTGACTTCATGGCCGTCCGATGGTGGCGCGATAGACGACATTCTTGATGACTGCATTCAGACCGGGAACATCACCGCCGCCGGTCAAAATGCCGATTTTTTTTCCAGGCATGACTCTCCTGTATGGAACAGCGCAATCTTGAAATTCGCTTTTCATTGTAGCTTTCAGGAGCAGCCGGACATCGAGCCGGCGCGATCAGGGCGGATGCTACCCTGAAGGGAAGCCATCGTCAAACGGGCCGGTAGCTCAGTTGGTAGAGCATCGCACTTTTAATGCGGTGGTCCCGGGTTCGAGTCCCGGCCGGCTCACCATTGTTTTCCTTGTCCGGACCGGACTGCGCTTCGAGATGGACATCGAAACTCGCCGCCCAAGCGGCTTGGAACGGTTGCGGGCTGCGGACAAATGCTGATCATTCGAAGCGGACCTTTATCTCTTGCCCGGCATACCGCACGTGCTTTGTTACATCCACCTTCGATCCGTCCACCAGGACGATCCGGAACTCCTGCTGTAGCGGCATACCGGGATACTCGCCGTTGCGTACGCCGATCGTCACGGTCGCCGATTTATCATCCCAGCGCAGCGGAATCGTCGCGTGCTCGCCCTTCTCGTACGCATAGGTATCGCCCGTGTCGTCGTAAAGCGTGAGGTTACCGTCCGCGCCTCGGTAGACGCGCAACTCCAGCGGCTCGTTCGTGCGCTGCTCCGCATATTCGACCTCCGGTCCCAGCGGCAGAATGGATCCACCCCGAACATACAGCGGAATTCGGTCCAGCGGAGCTTCGGCCGTGATGCGCCGCCCGCCATCGAATTTTTCGCCTGACCAGAAGTCGTACCAAGCGCTGGCTGCCGGCAGGTAAAGCGAGCGGCTGGTTGCGCCTTCTTCGGTTACCGGATTCACCAGCATCGCCGGCCCAAACATGAACTGATCGCCAATCGAAGCTACTTTCGGATCGTTCCGCCAGTCCATGATCAGAGGACGCTGGATCGTATAGTCCTCATTCGTGACGCGCCAGGCAAGCGAATAGATGTAAGGCAGCAAGCGGTAGCGCAGCTTGTCATAGCGAATCAGAATTGGAGTCACCGGCCCGTAAGAGAAAAGCTCGTTGGTATTGTTCGAGCGATGGCCATGTGTGCGGAAAATTGGGCAGAACACGCCGTATTCGTACCATCGTGCGAACAGCTCCTGATACGTGGGGTCGCGAGTATCGCGAAATGTCGGCCAGCCGTAGCCTCCGATGTCAGTTGTCCAGTAAGGCATACCGGAGAGCGCAAAATTCAGACCTGCCGGAATCTGCCGCGACAGCACCTGAAACGTGCTATAGATATCGCCCGACCAGACGGTACTGGCATTTCGCTGCTCGCCGAGAAAAGCCGAGCGAGTTAGAATGAACACGCGCTTCTCGTTCCCGCTTGCACGCCAGTGCTCGTACACACCACCTGTGTGCAGCAGAGGAAAGACATTCGTGTAGCGCGCGCCATTGCCGAAAAAGAGTTTCTTATCGAACAACACTGCATCGCTCCGGCCGTTGAGAATCTCGGGCTCCGAGCTGTCCAGCCAGAATCCATCCCAACCCTGCTGCAGAATCGGCCACATCAGCATCTTCCAGTACGCATCGCGCGCGGCGGGATTGGTGGCGTCGTAATCATAAGTACCCGGGATGATGAACCCGCGCCGCGAGAACTCCTGGAAGTTGGTCGACTTCGGATCCAGCATTGCCCACACGGAAATGATGGAGTGTACGTACTCATCGTGCAGTTCGCGTAGAGCGCCGGGCACATCGGCATGCGGCCTCAGGTAGGCCTCCGTGTACTGCGGATCGCCTTGGCATTTCCACCAGAACCAATCCTGCACGACCGTGTC
Source organism: uncultured Acidobacteriaceae bacterium (assembly GCA_963846185.1). GTDB lineage: Bacteria > Acidobacteriota > Terriglobia > Bryobacterales > Bryobacteraceae > Bog-105. The sequence goes on from CAWJVA010000019.1 coordinate 277,611, forward strand.
GAGCGGCACGTGCTCAGCGCGATATTTAGCCGCAACATCGAGTAACTCTTGCGCGGATTCGTAGCGGTCCTTCGACTGGAAGAACCCATACGCCCATTTCCCGAACAGAGGCGCATGTCCGGTCAGCTCGCGGTACTGATGAATGATCGAATCCAACTCGGGGCCATACAGGAAGTAATAGTCGATGGCATCGGCGGCGTCGGCGCTCAGCTTCAGCTCCGGCGGAAAACGGTCATCGAACCACGAACGCGATGCTGTGTTCCAGAGAATGGCCGATCCGTTCGAGGAAAGCAGAAGCGGCACCGCGATATCGGTGTTGGCTTGCCCCAGTTCGACAACCGTACCGCGATAGTTGAAGACGCCGTTCTGGTGCTGCCCAAGTCCGTACAACCCCTGGTTCGCGCCCAGAAAAAATCTTTCGGTTACGCGGTATAGCTTTTCTCCGTTCACCTCAATGTTGTCGTAGCGGCGCGGCTCACGGTCGGATTCGCTCTGAAGTGTATTGCCCGCGGCATCCTCGAAGGTCAGGCGGCTGTCTTTGAGGTTGAACAAGACTCGAAGGGCCGAAGTCGAGAGCGTGGCGTTCTTGTCATCCTGCGCGAAGTCGAACGAAGCCGGCCTACAGCGCTCGACAAGCCACGGCTCCTCCGGCGAGGCATGGCGAGAGTCACCCGGCCCGGCGATTACGTGCAGCATGGAAGGCCCGCAGACAGCGACGCGGACCGTTTCTCCAGCATTCCGCATAGTCACGCCACTCGCATCGTGCTCGACCGTAACGGCGGCCAGCGGCGACGCAAAGGGCAGAAATAGCAACGGCAGCGCGAATGTGTATTTCATTTTTTGGGGATGCGTTCAGGGTCAAGGATTTAGCGAAATGTGAGCGTCGCGTCTCCTGCGGATCTGCTCTGATTTTTCGAATGCCTCGGCCGCGGCCTTCGTGTCGCCGGAACTCTGATATAAGCGCGCGAGCTGGTAGTAAACTGAGCCGTCTTCATCACTGGCGAGGCCTTGGTTGAGTTCCCTGATTGCTTCGTCGGTGCGGCCGGTCCTCGCGTATACGCGGCCGAGCAGTGCGTGAGCGCGCGGCAGAAGATCCGGACGTGCGTGCAGGCTGCGTTGCAAATACGGCTCTGCTTGTGCGTACTCCTTTTGCGCCACGAGAATCTCGCCCATCAGAAGATTTATTTCGCTGTCCGCCGGATCACGAGTGAAGGCCTTCTCTGCGGCCGCGCGAGCTTGGTCTAAATGTCCATCCTGTAAGTACGCCGTTGCCAGGCCGGCCAAGCCGCCAAGGTTATCCGGTTCGACTTCCAGGATTTTGGAGTACTCATCCTCGGCTTCGCGGAACATTCCGCGCTGTTGATAGGCATCTCCGAGCAGAGCATGCATTCTTGGCGACTCGGGTGCCGCCTCACTGGCGCATGCCAGGGCGCTGATGCCAAGCCGTTGGTAGGTTTTCACACTTCGATACCAGCCCTCGGCGTCGTTCGCGTGCTTCTCCGCGGTCCTCGGATGTTCGCAGACCACGACTTTATTTGATTCTTCCGAATGTCGCGCTTCGGCCTTCAGTTCGGCGATATACGGCGACTTGGGAAACTCGGCGGCTAGCCTCGCACCGGCGGATTCCGCCAGATCAAGATACGCCACACCCAAGCCGTACCAGGCGTCGCCGTTACGAGGGGCCAGATCAGCCGCGCGCTGGTACCACTCGCGCGATCGGGCCGGGTCCAGAAGAATGTGGAAAGCTCGTCCCAGCGCGAGCGGCACTTGCGTGTCCTCCGGATTTAGTTTTTGCGCCGCGAGGAGATACCCGACCGCCTCGTGCGGGCGCTTTAACTCGAGCAGATCGAGACCGAGAAACAGGTTCGGCACGAATAAGGATTTATTCATCGCAAGCGACCGCCGGTGCGCCTTCTCGGCCTGAGCATACTCACGCGATTCGAATTCCTTCAGGCCGAGATTGCTCCAGTATTCGGCCACATCCTGTTGTGCCAGTGCAGACACGCAAGCTGCCAAGGTAAGGAGAAGAACGCGCACTACCAGTACAATTTCAACCCAAATTGCACGTCCCGCGGCGGCAGTGTGGCCGAGATTCGCCCAAAAGACGAATCATTGAAATTAGCGTCGGGGGCGTAGAAGTTAGCGCGATTAAATGCGTTGAACATTTCGCCCCGGAACTGCAGCTTCAGGATTTCGCGCCAGTAGAACCATTTCTGAATTCCGATGTCGAACTGCTGCAGCCCGGGAGCGCGCACAGTGGACAGGTATCGGGGTGCATTGCCGAACGTGAACGGGGCCGGTTGCTGGAACGCGGAGATGTTAAACCACTCCTGAAGACTTTTGTTACTCAGGCTGGGGTTGCCGGTCACGTTCGGCCGCTGATTCCCTCCGAACGAGCCAGTATTGTTCACCCCGCCTACGACACCGATCGGGAACCCTGTTTTGAATGTGGAAACACCAGTAACCTGCCAGCCACCGAGGAACGCATTCTCAATAGCGTTGAAATTTGAGCCGACCTTCTTACCCTTTCCTACGGGCAGCTCATAGATGTAACTGATAACCATGCTGTGCGTAATGTCGGCCGCATCCACAGATTTCTCTTCCGCGAGGTTGTAATAGTTCCGGATGGGAACTGAGTTGGTTTGGGCCCACCCATTCGTTCCGCTGGTATCGTCCGTGAACTTCGAGAATGTGTACGAGACGAGCATCTGCAGACCGCCGCTCCAGCGGTGATTGTAGTTCATCTCTAGAGCGTTGTACCGAGACCAACTATTATTGACTTGCCCGATGTTGGCGTCGCAGAATTCGGGATATGGCCGCAGCAGTTGGCCATAAGAGATGGTCGGGCTCGCGAGGCCGCAGCCGCTGCTGGTGATCTTTCCGTAAAACGGATTGGCCACCTGCTGTAACAACTGGTTTCCGAGGGCGAGATCTGCTGTCGGTAACTGATCGAAGTCCATATTGCCCTGCTGGATGTGTACCCCGCGAGTTCCTACATAGCTGATGTCAACCATGTCGTTACCGGTGACCGCGTATTGCACGCCACCCATGTACTGAACCATGTACGGGTCAGGACGGCTCGCTTCGGTTCCAGCCGTACTGAATCCCACATTCGTGAGCGCGCCCAGGCTATTGCCGGTTTGCGGGAGCAGCCCGCTTGGGAAGGCATTATCCAGCGTGTTTTGCGGTGTAAACCCATTCGACTGGACGGCGACCCACGGCGTAGATTGCCCGTATCCTTGTGTCGACCCGCCGCCATAATACGACGGGACGTAAAACGTGCCGAACCCGGCCCTTATTACTAACTTGTTTGCGGCTTGATACGCCAGCCCGATTCGCGGGGAGAAATCTGTACCCGGCGGCGTGTACAAGCCGCGGCGTACACCGTTAGCCCCATTGAACACGACCGCGCCTCTGACCGTCGAACCGAGTGCCGCGCTGATTGGATTGACCGCGTTGAAATCAAAAAAAGACTGCTGATTGAAGCGCTCCACAGGCGCGGTCTGATATTCCCAGCGAAGGCCCAGATTCAGTGTGAGCTTGCGAGTGATCTTCCAGTCATCCTCGAAGAATGTGCCGTAATAGTGCTTCGAATTATAGGGAAGCACCGAAACTCCGGTTGAGCCGCCGCTGCCAACCCCCAGCAGCAAAGAAGCGAACGCGTCGCCGCTGGTGCTCGGGGAAGCGGTCTGAGGATTCGGCCCGGCGGTCGCGGTCGAGCTGAAGTTAAATGTCGTCGGATAGATGCGACCGCCCCCAGACTGCAGAACCACCCACATGCCACCCGCCGAAAGCGAGTGCGCGCCGATCACTTTGCTCAAACTGGCTGAGGTGGTATACGTGTTTCGCGGGAATCCACCTTCACCCGATCCGTTCTGCGGACCTAAAGGCGCATAGCCGCTTACGTTCACGACAGGGAACTGATCCGAAGTTTGATTGATAAATCCGGGCAGACCGAGCTTTGTCATGTCAAACGGGTATCCCTGCACCACGTTGCCTTCCAGCCAGTGATTGCCACCGAAATTGAGGCTAAGGACGGTAGTGGGATTGATTACCCAAGTCAGCCCCGTAGCGCCGTCGATGCGATTGTTCGGCTGCCGCAGATACGGACCTCCCGGATTACTTGCTCCGTAGAACGCAGGATTCCCCACCTTGTACTCGTGCTTGTCCGACCAGCGCGCGAAGGCCTGCACATTGTTGGTGAAGTTGTGATCAACGCGAATGCTCCATTCGTCCGAGGCGGTTGGGGCCGCCGCTGTCGTCACAAAATTGTTGACCAGGCCGCTCTTAGTGGGCATCGGATAGTAGCTAATCAGGGCTTTCCCCACAGTGCTCATCTCCGCCGCCGGAATCTGGTTGTTTTGAAACGGAGTCCGCGTAAATCCGTTGGCGGTTTGAAGTGTCGAGAATGGATCGTAGAGCGCTTGCGGGATCGCAGAGAAGTCCCCGTTTCGCTCTGCGGCGGTCGGTACTGTTGCCGTGTAGGAAACGGGCGAGGACTGCCGCAAACCTTCATAAACAGCGAAGAAGAAAGTCTTGTTCCGCTGCTCGTAGAGCTTGGGAATGTATACGGGTCCCCCGCCAACGATCCCGAATTGGTTTCGGTGGAAAGCCGTCTTCGGGATGCCGTTGGCGTTGTTAAAGAAAAAGTTTGCATCCAGCTTGTCATTGCGCAGGAATTCGAACGCGTCCCCGTGGAAGCTGCTGCTTCCAGAGCGGGTCACGACGTTATATACATTCCCGGTGCTCCAGCCGTATTGCGCGGTGAACCCATTGGTTTGGATTTTGGCTTCTTGCACCGAATCTATGGAAGGTACGTAGATGACCCCTCCCCAGTCGGCCGCCGTATCCCAGTGCCCGTCGAGCAAATACGCCGTGGTTCCAAAATATCCGCCGCCGAAGTTCAGAAACGAGATATCCTGATCCGCCGTCCTCGATTGGCCGCCCCCATTCAGCAACTGCACTTGGGTTGAATTGTTCACCGAAGAATTCAGCAACACCAGGCCGAAGACATTGCGAAGATTGACCGGCAGTTGCTGGACCTGCTGCTCGTTCAGATCTGAGGAGACATTCGCGTTTTCCGTTGCCAATAGCGGCGCCTGACTTCCAGAGACAGTCAGTTCCGTTTGCACTTGCCCGACTTTCAAAGTGATGGATTCGCTGGAGGCTTGCCCGGCCTGTAACTGAATGCCTTGTTCCTTGTAAGGAGAGAAGCCCGTAGCTTCAATCAGCAGTGAATACGTGCCGGGCGGCAATAGGGTGAACGAATAGCGGCCCTCCGAATCCGTTGTAAAGCTTCGAGAAATGCCCTTCTCCGGGCTCGACAGTGTGATCTTGGCCCGCGGGATTGCTGCCTCCGAAGCATCATGGACCACACCTGCCAATGAAGCGCTGAAAGCCTCCGTCTGGGAGCGCGCTGCCGGAGTCAGGAACACGAGTGCGGCTGTCAAGCCGATGCAGAAGACTACGGCGCCGGGAGCAGAGTACATTCTCAACATGGAAGACCCTTTCACGAACTGACATTTTGCGCGATGCACATCATCCCTGCCTATTTGGCGGAAGCGTATTTCTTTTGAACGAGTTTCACAAGGTTCTTTACCGTGCGGTACCTCTTACTAAGCGATTGCAAAGCCCTCTGTGGAAGGAGTAGAGTACCTGGAGGGGACCAGCTAGGGGGAGAGCAGGTTGGGAATAATAGCTGAAGCGAATTCCACACCTGTACCGCACGCGGACGCCGTCCGCATCCGCGGGGCTTTAGGTGACATCTTACAGAGTCCGCCATTCCGTGGTAGCCGGCAGTGTCAGATCTTTCTCACGTATGTAGTTGAGCGTACGGTCGCCGGAGAAAACGATCTGCTCCGAGAACGTGTGATCGGTGCCGAAGTGTTCGGCCGCAGTCCCGATTACGAACCCAGTGAGGATCCTGTGGTTCGTGTGCGGGCCGCCGAAGTCCGAAAGCGGCTGGCGCAGTATTACCAAAATCACCCGGACAGCCTCGTCCAGATCGATATTCCGCCCGGCTCATACCGGGCGGTCTTTCAGTGGAGGGCAGGTCGACCCGCCGCGCCGGCAATTCAGACGCGTAGGCGGATATTACACTGGCGCTGGGCTGCATTTGCGATTTTGGGGATTGCGGCCAGCGCCATGGGAATACGTGCGTTGCAGTCGGCTGCGCGTTCCGCCCTGGACCAGTTCTGGGCCCCGGCGATGGCTAGCCCGAAGCCCATTCTGGTCTATAACGCAACGACGACGGTTTTTCATTCCCCGACCACTCCCGGCGCCGCGCAGGGTTTCATCGCGATCCGCGGTCAGTACACTTGCATCGGCGATGCCTACGCCAGTGTGGTGCTTGGTTCCCTTTTCTCTAGAAAGGGAAAGCTCTATCAGATGCGATATGGCGAAGATCTCACGTTCGGAGATCTGAGATACCAGCCCTCGATCCTGATCGGTGCCTTTAACAATGTATGGACGCTACAGATGACGAACGAACTGCGGTTCGTTTTCGAGAAGCGTCTGACTATTCGAGACCGGTCGGATAACCGTCAATATACTCCGCCAGACTTGCAGCCGGACGGACGCGCCACGGACGACTACGCGATCGTGTCGCGAGTATTCGACTCCAAAACAGGAGAGTTACTGATCGCCGCTGCCGGGATCACTCAATATGGCACGCGAGCCGCCGGCGAATTCCTCACCTCGACACCCTTGCTGGCGGCGCTCGCCGCGAACGCGCCTCACGATTGGGCCAAAAAGAACCTGCAGGTACTGCTGCACACCGAGATCGTCGGCGACACGCCCGGACCGCCGGACATCGTGAAGACCCATTTCTGGTAGACCGCGTCAGCGACGTTCAAACTTGTTGGCCTCTTCGGTATAGCCCTCTACCTCCTCGTCGGCAAACGGGCAATTGGGCCAAGGGTTTGGAAGCTCCAATCTAACTAGCGGCCACGTTCGGTATCATACTGTAGTAGGATACTTTGTATGCCGCGCGGCAACCCGTCACCAAAGCTTGCGATAACGATAGACCCTGAGGTTCACGAAAAGATTCTTGCGGCGGCCGTTCGCGATGGTGTGAGCGTCTCGGCCTGGATGACCAGCGCGGCGCGCCAAGCTTTGCAGCGGCGGGCCGGTTTGGCGGCGGTCGCCGAGTGGGAAAAGCAGCACGGACCGCTCAGCGCAGAAGAGATGGAACAAGCTCGCCGCAGCGTGCGGGCGCAACTGCGAACATCCCGAAGGGTTCGGCGTTCGGCGTGAGCACGGTTGTCTACGACGCTGCCGTTCTCGTGGCGGGCGATAGAAACGATCGGCGGGTTTGGGCGGAACACAAGGCGCGTTTGGAACTTGGCATTATTTCATCAGTTCCTGCCCCAGTCGTTGCCCAAGTCAGCCGGTCGCCACAACAACCCCAGCTCCGGCGCTTTTTGACCGGGTGCGCGGTCGTTCCTCTTGGTGAAAGCGAGGCGCACGAAGCTGGACGGCTGCTAGGCAAAAGCGAAACTGCGGATGTCATTGACGCCGTCGTGGTGATCATAGCCGTTCGCCAGAAAGCGGTGATTCTCACTGGCGACCCGGACGGCATAAAGCGCCTTGTCAGGGCTTCTGGCCGAGAGGTCGCGGTTGTCGCAGTCTGAGGGCATAGCGAAACCGCCGATAGGATACGCGCTCGCCGCATCTCCGCCCTCCGCGCCACTTCGTTTCGTAAAAGCCGCTGCCACTCTCAGCCGCCCTTCGCATCACGCCTCGCGAAAAAATTTGTTTTCTCTTCAAATCAGCGCTTTGACCTGCCCGCACCCGGCCTTTCCGTTCCCCCGCGTTGCACACTCGCCTGTGGAAGAACCGCCATGCCGAAGCGCCCGCCAACTGAAAACAATCCAAACGGCTGCACCGGCCCCACCACGCCCGAAGGAAAAGAATCTTCCAGCAAAAACGCGCTCAAGCATCCTACGAGTTGAGTAGCCATTTTTTCGGCCGAATAGATTTCCTACCTCACCAGAAGCTCGCCGATTTCCGGACGAGTCGAACGCGAGGACTCGTTCCGAGTCGTCGACCGCACCAACATCTAACCCATCACGTAAAGCAGGACCTATGCGTCGAAAAACGCAAGCTTACAATAACGGCACATAGCGGCCACGACGATCTTGGGAAGTCATTTAGACTGGGTTCATGGTCGCAGGCAAGAGCTCCTCAGCAGTGATCCGCAGGTCTGCGGTGGTGATATCTGTGCGTCCGGCACGCGAATTCCCGTTACGGTGATCCTCGACAGTCTTGCCGAAGGAGCCAGAATTTGGTTGATTTTGTTGTGAGGATCACTGGATGGCTTCGGGTTTTTGCTTCTCATGAGTGGCGATCAACGATTATGGCGACGCAGGGGCGCCGCTGGAAGGAGATGATTAGAGAACGGACAGGGAGAGGCAGAAGGCGATAGACATCATCACCAGAACTTTGGGAAAGGGAGACATTTCGAAAGCCATTTTCCGTACCTGGAGACAGACGACGTATGAAGGAGACTGGGAGAATATCATCAAGGCGGCAGAGGAGGAGAATGATATGGGACGCTTTACGGCATTCATCGGTTTTGAGTGGAATTCAAACAACGGCGGGAACAATATTCACCGCAATATTATCTTAAGTGACGACGGAAAGCAAGGCCGGCTCGTCGAGCCGTACACCACACAGAAGCCATATGGCAGCGATAATACCAGGAAGACCTCTGGAAGTGGATGAGCAGCTTACGAAGAAAAGACAGGCGGGCAAGTGCTAGACATCGCACACAATGGGGATCTTAGATATGATAGGATGTTTCAGCTAATAGAGTAATTTTCAGGGGAGCTAGATTGACAGCGAATATGAGGAAACAAGTGAGTTCAAAGTGAACGCATTTATGAGGTCACGCAGATCAAGGGTGACGGAGAATGCATCAGTTCCTGTCGCCTAATGACGAGTTCGCTAAATTACGAGAGTTGGGATAAAGGCAATCTCGATCTAACAGAGAAGAAAAAGAAAGAAATGATGGAGATCGAGTAAGAGAGATAGGAGTAGACGCAACGGCTAGAAGATAGAACAGGAACAAGGCATCAATCCTTACAAAAAAGGTATGATAGGGGCCACAGACGCGCAGACAGTCGCAGCGCAAAGACGAAAGATAACATAAGAGAAAAAAAAAAAAAAAAAAAAAAAAAAAAAAAAAAAAAAAAAAAAAAAAAAAAAAAAAAAAAAAAAAAAAAAAAAAAAAAAAAAAAAAAAAAAAAAAAAAAAAAAAAAAAAAAAAAAAAAAAAAAAAAAAAAAAAAAAAAAAAAAAAAAAAAAAAAAAAAAAAAAAAAAAAAAAAAAAAAAAAAAAAAAAAAAAAAAAAAAAAAAAAAAAAAAAAAAAAAAAAAAAAAAAAAAAAAAAAAAAAAAAAAAAAAAAAAAAAAAAAAAAAAAAAAAAAAAAAAAAAAAAAAAAAAAAAAAAAAAAAAAAAAAAAAAAAAAAAAAAAAAAAAAAAAAAAAAAAAAAAAAAAAAAAAAAAAAAAAAAAAAAAAAAAAAAAAAAAAAAAAAAAAAAAAAAAAAAAAAAAAAAAAAAAAAAAAAAAAAAAAAAAAAAAAAAAAAAAAAAAAAAAAAAAAAAAAAAAAAAAAAAAAAAAAAAAAAAAAAAAAAAAAAAAAAAAAAAAAAAAAAAAAAAAAAAAAAAAAAAAAAAAAAAAAAAAAAAAAAAAAAAAAAAAAAAAAAAAAAAAAAAAAAAAAAAAAAAAAAAAAAAAAAAAAGGGGGGCCCAACGAGGAGATCCTGGCTAGTTATCCCTCCCTACACCTCGATCACATCAGTGCCGCCCTCGCCTATGCCGCGGAACTGGCGCACGAAGAGCGTCTTGTACCGATCAAAGCGACGTGAAGTTTAAGCTTGACGAAAACCTGCCAGGTGAATTGGTGACGGATTTGCACCGGTCAGGCCATGATGCCGAGACTGTTAAGGATGAGAAACTCTGTGGCGCATCCGACCCCACAGTCTTGCAAGCCGCAACGGCTGCTGGGCGGGTTTTACTCACGTTAGACAAGGGAATTGCCAACCTCCGGCGCTATCCCATTGGTGAGCATGCGGGTGTGGTTCTTTTCCATCCCGACACATTGGGGCGACGCGCCGTTCTTGCGTTTGTGCGGGAGCGACTTCAAAGGACCCTCGAACTGGATTTGAACGGACGACTGACCGTCGTCGGTCCAAGGAGCATCCGGTTTCGATAGCGGTCCGGATGGTTGCCGAGCCATTAATGTTCACCGACCCGATATCGCCACAGGCATCCAACTTATCGGGCTTACTGCTTCTGGTGAACGGTTTCAAGCGGCTGATTCAGACCGTAAGCGCATTCACCCTCTCGCATAGTGTGACGCTAACTCTCGCCACGCTCGGTTTCGTTCATGTTCCTCCGGCGCCGGTGGAAGCCGTGATAGCACTCAGCATCGTATTTGTTGCCTACGAGGTTCTTCGAGCCCGTCAGAATCCGCACGGATTGGCGCAACAGAAGCCCTGGTTGGTGGCGTTCACGTTCGGCCTGCTGCACGGACTCGGCTTCGCCGGTGGACTCAGCGCGGCGGGCTTGCCCGCCGGCCACATCCCGGTCGCTTTGGCTTTTTTCAGTGCGGGAGTTGAAGTTGGCCATTTTTCGTTTGTTACGAGTGCGTTGCTCGTAATGGGGGCGATACGCCGCTGGGCGAATAGCCTAATCGCCATGATCCTGGCGTCCCGCCGTATGCAATTGGCACGACCGCCTCTTACTGGCTCATAGCGCGCTTGGCAGCATTCTGAAAGCAGCCGCCGGCCTTTCTGAAATTTGGCCGCCGCATTATCCACCGCAGCATGATGAGTTCGACAGCGTCCCCCGCGTCCTAGCCACGCAAACCGCCCTGAGCGCAGGCGGCGCATTGCAATGACTGATGGCGGGGAACAAACGATTTCATGAGTCGTCGCACGAAAGTAGCGGTCGGGAAGATAATCTTATCGGAACGCGAAAATTAGGCCCCTAGGGCGACATAGCTCGCGTGTGTCATCCAGGATTTGCCCCCATCCTCCGCTCTCCGCCACTTCGTTTCGTAAAACGCGCGCTGCCACTCTCAGCCTCCCTTCGCATCACGCCTCGCGAAAAAATTTGTTTTCTCTTCAAATCAGCGCTTTGACCTGCCCGCACCCGGCCTTCCCGTTCTCCTCCGTTGCACACTCGCGTGTGGAAGAACTGTCATGCCGAAGCGCCCGCCAACCGAAAATAATCCAAACGGCTGCACCGGCCCCACCACGCCCGAAGGAAAAGAATCTTCCAGCAAAAACGCGCTCAAGCACGGCTGCTGTTCCAAAATCCTGATCCTCCCCGACGAAGACCCGGCCGAGTTCGAACGAATCGCCGAGGGCTGGCTCCAGCAATTCGATCCGGCCGACTTCCAGGAGGAGGCCCTGGTCGAAGCACTCATCCTCAACGATTGGTCTCTGCGCCGCAAAAGACGTCATTTCTTTGCGGCTGAAGCCGCCGCAGCCGCCGCCTCTGGCCCCGACCCGGCCGCCTGGTCTGCCGAACAGCGGCATCACCTGGCCCTCATGCAGCGCTACAAAACCGCCGCCGAGCGTGCCTTCTACCGTTCCTGGAGCGCGCTGTAGGGCCTTCGAAAGGACATCATGAACGAAAATATCAAGCTGCTCAAAGCGCTTCGCAAGGACGTCAGTCTGCAGGAGGAAATCGACAAGCTGGAGGCTCAGCTCAACACTCCGCAGGCTCGCGCCTCAAGATTCCCAAACGCCTGCCCGCCAGTTATTTCAAGGCCAGCTCCACCCGAAGACACGCCGCAAAGAAAAAGAACAGGTTCTCGAGCAGTGGGTCGAAATCGAACAAAAGGACGGCAAAACGGTCACCACGCTTTACCCTTCGAACGAAAATCTGATCAAGCGCGGTCAGGCCATGTTGCCTCCTCCGGAGCTCGTCTATCGGCGGCTCAACTTCCCCAACGGCGTTCCGCCCGAATACTTCTGGACCAGCAGCAATTCCTCCATTCGTGAGAGCGGCGGGGCAGGCGTCCAACGCATGGATGTGGATGTCTGGCTGCAAGTCATCGAACGCGAGAAACTCGCCGGAACCGGCCACATCGGCCCCACCGGCTTCGGAAACCTGCCTCGCTCCGAAAACCACGGCGGCTGTGAATGCGAAATGTGCAGCCAGAACCGCGCCATCCTCGAAGCCGCCGTCGCCCCCAAATAATACGTTGCTGGAGCCCGCTCTCAGCACGTGCGAGACTTCACGCTGCCCTTCTGAAACGGTGAACCTCCACCCGTTCGCACCCGTATAATGTCTGCAACCTTCTTTATATGCGGAAAGCCATAACCTCGTACGCTGCTGGCGTCTTTGCGCTCTGCTGTGCGTCTCTGCCTCTTGTCGCTCAGTCCAATAAACCGTTGCTCTTCCGCAACCCGTCCATCAGCCAGACGCAAATCGTCTTCGAGTACGCCGACGATCTCTGGATTGCTCCCCGCGAAGGAGGCGAAGCCCGCCGTCTCACTTCCGGTGTCGGCCGCGAGTTCAATCCGCACTTCTCGCCCGACGGCTCGCAAATCGCCTTCAGCGGCGAATACGACGGCAACGTGGATGTCTACGTCGTCTCTGCCTCGGGTGGTGTGCCGCGGCGTCTCACCTACCATCCAGCGCCCGACGTAGTCGCCGGCTGGACGCCCGATGGCAAGCGTATCCTTTTCGGTTCGCATCGCGAGGCCTACGCCGATAGCGGCTATCTCTATACCATCGCGCTCGATGCCACCGTGCCCGATCGCCTCCCGCTCGCCATGGCCGAAGACGGCTCCTATTCGCCGGACGGCAGCCACATCGCCTACGAACCCGTCTTTCATTGGCAGGAGGCCTGGAAGCGTTACCACGGTGGCCAGACTCTCAAAATCTGGCTCGCCGACCTCTCGGATTCGAGCATCGTGCCCATCCCACGCGAAAACTCCAACGACTTCAACCCCATGTGGGTCGGCAACAAGATCTACTTCCTCTCCGACCGCAGTGGTCCCGTCAGCCTCTGGGCCTACGATATCCCTTCAAAGCAGGTCAGCGAAGTCGTAAAGAACGATGGCCTTGATCTCAAATCCGCCGCAGCCGCCCGCGATGCCATCGTTTACGAACAGTTCGGTTCGCTCCATCTGCTCGATTTGAAATCCGGCAAAACCCGGCCCCTCAATGTCACCGTCTCCGCCGATCTCTCCCAGGTGCGCCCGCGCTTCGAAAAAATCAACAACAAGATGATCCAGAACTCTGCGATCTCTCCCACCGGCCAGCGCGCTGTCTTCGAAGCCCACGGCGAAATCCTCACCGTTCCCGCCGAAAAGGGCGACATCCGCAATATCACCTCATCTCCCTCCATTGCCGACCGCGACCCCGCCTGGTCGCCCGACGGCAAATCCATCGCGTGGTTCTCTGACCAATCCGGCGAGTATGCGCTCCATATCCGTGATCAGAACGGTCTCGGCCCGGTCACCAAAATCGATCTGGGTACGCCGCCATCCTTCTTCTACTCGCCTGTCTGGTCGCCAGACAGTAAAAAGATCGCCTACACCGATAAGCGCCTCAATCTCTGGTATGTCGATCTCGAAAAGAAGACGCCTGTGAAAGTCGATACTGATCTGTTTGATAGCCCCGGCTATCAAGTGGCCCCGCGCTGGTCCCCCGATAGTAAGTGGATCACTTACGCTAAGCAACTTACTAACTACCTGCATGCCATCTACCTTTATTCGCTCGCAGACTCCAAATCCACTCAGATCACCGATGGCCTGAGCGACGCGACTGCCCCCGATTTCGATAAGAGCGGGAAGTACATCTATTTCCTCGCCAGTACGAACCAGGGCCTCAGCAGCGGCTGGATCGATATGTCGAGCATCGGCCACCCGGTTACCAGCGCCGTCTACGTAGTAGTTCTGCGCAAAGATCTGCCTTCGCCGCTTGCTCCGCAAAGCGACGACGAAAACGCCGGCAAAAACGACAAAGATAAGGTGGACAAAAAGGACGATCAGAACGACAAATCCAAAGCGGCCTCCGCTGACGCCAAAAACGACAAGAAAGAGACGCCTCCGCCCGATGTTCGCGTCGATTTCGACAACATCAGCCAGCGCATTCTAGCCGTCCCGCTTCCCGAGAAGAACTACACAGCCGTTACCCCCGGCAAGGAAGGCGTCATCTACGTCCAGGAAGGTCCTCTGGTTCAAATGAATCCTGGGCCGCTTCAGCTCATCGTCAACAAGTTCGATTTCAAGACACGCAAAACCGATCTCATCATTGGCGGCGTTAGCTACTTTGCGCTCTCCGCCAACGGCGAGAAAATGCTGTATCGCCAGGGCGAACAGTGGTTCATTACCGGCGCCGAATCTGCTCCCAAGCCCGGTGACGGCGCCCTCAAAATGGCCGACATGGAAGTCTATGTGGATCCTCGCGCCGAATGGGACCAGATGTACCGCGAGGTCTGGCGCATCGAGCGCGATTTCTTCTACGATCCTCACTTCCACGGCCTGGATCTCAAAGCGGCCTCGGCCTTCTACTCGCCCTGGCTCAATGGCGTCAGCACCCGCGATGACCTGAACTACCTGTTCGAAGAAATGCTCGGCAACATCAATGTCGGCCACATGTTCATCCGCGGCGGTACCCAGCCCGATGTCCCCAAGATCAAAGTCGGCCTGCTCGGCGCCGATTACACCATCGAAAACGGCCGTTATCGTTTCGCCAAGGTCTATAACGGCGAAAACTGGAATCCCGATCTGCAGGCGCCTCTTACCCAGCCCGGCGTCAACGTGATCGCCGGCGAATACCTGCTCGCCGTACGGGACCGCGAACTCCACTCAACCGACAATCTCTACAGCTTCTTCCAGGAAACCGCCGGTAAGCAGATCACTCTGAAGGTCGGACCCAATCCGGACGGAACCGGCTCTCGTGAAGTCACCGTCATCCCCGTCGAGAGCGAAGTCCGCTTGCGTCATCTCGCGTGGATCGAAGGCAACCGCCGGAAAGTCGATCAGCTCAGCGGTGGCAAACTCGCCTACGTCCATCTGCCCGACACTGCTATGGGCGGCTACACCAGTTTCAATCGCTACTTCTTCGCGCAGATCGGAAAAGAGGGCGCCATCCTCGATGAGCGTTACAATCACGGCGGCGACGTCGCCGATTACATCATCGACTACCTGAATCGGCGTCCTATGGGCCGGATCACCAGCCGCGAAGGCCAGGACATCACGGACCCGACGCAAGCCATCTATGGTCCGAAAGTCATGATCATCAATCAATTCGCCGGCTCCGGCGGCGACGCCATGCCCTGGTACTTCCGTAAATCGGGCGTCGGCCCGCTGGTCGGTATGAAAACCTGGGGCGGCCTCGTCGGCATCGGAGGCTATCCGCCGCTCATTGACGGCGGCAGCGTGACCGCGCCGCGCTGGGCCTTTTACGGACTCAAAGGAGAATGGGAAGTAGAAAACCACGGCATCACGCCGGATGTCGAAGTCGATCAGGACCCCAAGCTCGTCCGTGAAGGTCACGACCCGCAGCTCGAGCGCGCCGTTCAGGTTGCTCTGGAATTATTGAAGAAGAATCCGCCGGCGACCTATGAGCGGCCGGCGTACCCGAACTACCATCCGCACTTTGACGAATCTAAATCATCCGCCGGGAACTGACAAAACCGCGACCGTGAAGGAGTGGCTGCTTCCATTTCGCCGCGCCTTCACGGCCCCGCGCCTGCTCCTGTCGCTGTTCTTTCTCATTACCGCCGGCCTGCTCGCTTATGCCCTAACGCTGGCCTTCGTCTGGGACGAAGGCTTCCATCTTGTCGCCGCGCAGCTCATCGATCAGGGAAGGAAGCCATACATCGATTTCTGCTTCCCGCAAACGCTGCTGAACGCCTACTTTAACGCCGCTGTCCTGCATGTGTTCGGCAATCATTGGCGCGCTCCCCATGTCTTCGACGTCTTGTTCGTCGCCGGCGGCGTGTTCCTCACTGCGGATTTCGTATGGCGCCGCTACCCCATCCGCGCCTGGCGCTTCGCGGCCGCTGCCCTTGCTCTTTGTCTTGTCGGCCTCGACGTGGTGGTGTTTCAATTCGGCGTCTCCGCGCAAGCCTACGGCTTCGGCATGTTTTTCGTCGTCGCGGCTTTCCGTCTCGCTGTTCGCGCCATCGAGGTCCCGGCCATCTGGCCGGCTCTCCTCGCCGGGCTGTGTGCCGGAGCAGCCGCCGGATCCACGCTTCTTACTGCCGCCGTTCTGCCCGTTTTTCTCGCCTGGATTCTCATCGAAAATCGTGAGGGCAGCCGCTGGTCGAAAGCCATCGCGTTCGTCTTTGCGTGCATCGTCCCGTTCACGCCTGAAATCCTGCTTTTCGTCCAAGCGCCGCGCCAGACATTCTTCAATGTCGTCGAGTACCAGGCGCTCTTCCGCCATGTGAACTGGGGTGACGCCTCCAGCCATGACGTGGACGTCCTCAGCGACTGGCTTGCCTCCGCCCAACCTCTCTTAATGGGGCTGCTCGCCGTCGGCGGCATCGCGTTCATTCGCAAACGGACCCATTGGAACCATCAGGAACGCGCTCCGTTTTATCTCGCCGCCTGGCTCAGCATTGTCGGCGGAGCCTACATTGCGACCGCCCACCCCACCTTTGGTCGCTACTTCATCTTCATCATCCCGTTCGTCAGCATTCTCGCGACGGTAGGTTTCTACGCCGCCGCTTCACGCCTTTTCAGTCCCGATCGTTTCGCTCTGCCGCTCACGATTCTGTGTGTCATCCTCGCATTGACTCTCGGCAAAGCTCTGTTCGGCGATCGCGATGCGACCAACTGGCACGATTATGAAAAAATCGCCGCCAAGATCAACCAAGTCACGCCGCCTGGCAAACAGTTCCTCGCCGATGAGATCGTTTACTTCCTCTTGAAACGAATCCCTCCTCCCGGTTTCGAGTTCTCTTATTCACACAAGCTCACTCTGCCCAAAGATCAGGAAGCGCTCTATCACATCGTCTCTGAAGACGAAGTCGGCAAAATGATTCGTACCGGTGCGTTCTACACTGTCCAAAGCTGCAAAGACGACTTCATCAACGAAATGCATCTCGATCAACTCTTTGCTCACCAGAAGGACGTCACCGAAGATTGCACCGTCTTCTGGGGAAAGGTCAAACAATGAAATTGCCCGCACTCCTGTTTCTTTTTGCTTCGTCTATCGCCCTTGCCGAAACGCCCGGCCTGAGCGGAGTCTGGCAGGCCGATCTGCAGCAAAGCAAAATCGGCGGCCCGCCGCTCAAAAGTTATCTGACGATCGTCACCCAGCAGAACGCCGTCTTTGATCGCCGCACCAAAGAGCAGGCGCTGCAGGTAACGGATCTGACCGGCGCCGTCGGTCCGTTCGGGGAAGAGCGTGAAACTCTGAAATTCTTCGTCAATGGCAAGCCCGCCATGAGCCCCTTCGAGGGCGTGCCCGCGCGCCTGATCGGTAAGGCCTCCGGCAATACCGTCACCGTTACCGGCCAGATCGCCGGAACCGATAACAAATTCACGCGCACCTACACGCTGTCACCTGACGGCCAGACGCTCACACTTCGCATCACCGGAAACAACGAAGGCCATCCAATCGATGACAACATCGTTTTCCTCAAGCAGCCTGATTCCGTGGGCGACCCTCTCCGGCAGCCGCAGCAGCCGGCCGGCGATCACTTCAAGAACGTGAAGACCGACGCCTTCAAGTCCCTGCCGACCTCCGAGTTCATCGACAACATGCGCTACATCTCCTGGGCGCTCGGCAAGGACTGCGAATTCTGCCACGTCCAGCACCACTTCGATTCAGACGAGAAGAAGGAAAAGAAAACCGCGCGCAAGATGATTGAAATGACTGCGTCGATCGATCAGAACAATTTCGAAGGTCACCCGGCGGTCCGCTGCTTCACTTGCCACTCCGGCAGCCCGCACCCCCACGCTTATCCGCCTTTCCCGGACGAGACATCCGGCAAGTAATGGCAAACCTCTCTGGAGTTTATTCGTGCTAATTCGTAGCTTCCAAAGTGAGCGCGTTCTTCATTTCCGCGAATCGGTAATTCGCGAGATGACGCGCCTTGCGCTGCAGCATGGCGCAGTGAATCTCGCCCAGGGCTTCCCTGATTTCGCCGCGCCTGCCGAGATAAAACACGCTGCGCAACAGGCAATCGCAGACGATATCAATCAGTACTCCATCACCTGGGGCGCCAAACCGTTTCGTAACGCGATCGCTGATTATTATCAGCGCTTCTACGCACTCAACATCGACCCTGAGCGCGAAATCACGGTCTGCTGCGGATCCACCGAAGGCATGATCGCCAGCATGCTGGCTCTGCTGAACGCGGGCGATGAGGTGGTTGTGTTCGAGCCCTTTTATGAGAACTACTGGCCCGATTCGCAGTTGAGCGGAGCGGTATGCCGTTATGTGCGATTGCGGCCGCCGGACTGGACGTTCGACCCGGACGAGCTGCGAGCTGCATTTACCTCGCGCACACGCGCCGTCGTTCTGAATTCACCGAATAACCCCGTTGGGCGTGTGTTCTCGGTGCCTGAGCTCACCGCCATCGCCCGGCTCTGCGAAGAGTTCGACGCGCTTCTGATCACCGACGAGATCTACGAGCACATCGTGTTTGACGGCCATCGCCACGTGCCGCCCATCACGCTGCCGGGTATGCGCGAACGCTGCGTCTTGGTAAACAGCCTCAGCAAGACGTTCTCCGTAACCGGCTGGCGTGTCGGCTGGGTGATCGCGCCGCCCGAGCTGACAAGCTCGATCAGGAAGGTGCACGATTTTCTTACCGTGGGAGCCGCCTCGCCGTTGCAACAGGCTGGTGTGACTGCACTGCAACTGCCGGATTCCTACTTCACCGGGCTTGCCCGCGTCGTATGAAGCCAGGCGCAACCTGCTGCTGGACATTTTGCAGAAGGCCGGATTGCGTCCGTTCATCCCGCAAGGCGCCTACTACATGATGTGCGATATTTCGCACCTCACCGCGCTGGATGACACGGCGTATTGTGCGGACCTCATCCAGCGAGTCGGCATCGCAGCCGTTCCAGGTTCGAGTTTCTTTTCCGATCCGGGCGACGGCTCGCATCTCGTCCGCTTTTGCTTTGCTAAAGAAGCCGGAGACGCTGATGGCGGCTGGAGACCGTCTGGCGGCTGCCCAGCTTATGTAGAATTCTACTTGCGATCTATTTTTATTTCGCCGGGCAGCTGGCACGCGGAGTTCGCCTCGTCATCGATAGCAAATACATGATAGGTCCCGTCCTCCGGAATCGGCACGATGATGGACCACCCGGTCTGTGTTGCGGCCGGTTTTGAGAGCGCTTTCGCAACGTCTGGACGAGTTCCCTGTACAGGCGCAAACGCCAGGATGGTTCCGTCTGCCGATGTAATTGCGATTCGGCTCGCCGGAGATCCTTTCAGCAGGTACGCCCAGCCCGGTATGTAGAACGTCCTGGCGGCTGCCGGTCCGATTGCGTCGATGCTCCCCAGGCACGACTTTGGGGCGGGCGCGAAACCGCGAATCGGAGCAGCAGCATCGCCGGGCTCCACTCGTGCGTAACTGAGAACGTCGCCTTTGGGTCCCCATCCGTGGCGCTGCATGAATTCGTAGAGCACGGGAAGAATCGAGGACATCGAGTAGAGCCGGTCGAGAGCCGGAGCTTTCGTGTTTCCATGGATCAGCGCATCCCAGCCCTGTGCCAGAGTTTCCTGCCTGGACATCTGGGCTTGCTCCTCTTCTTTCCAGCGCGAGCCGGTCGAGAGCAGTAACACGAGGAGCGTGCCGTTGATTGCGATGGTCTGCCAGGCTTTCGAGGAGTCCCAACTGAGGATGATCAGCATGGCGACGCTTGCCCAGAAAACGAGTGCGATGGATTGATAGCGGCCGGCCATCGCCTCTGTGTAGCCAAAGTTTATGCGGCCGAGCGCGGTTATGGCCGCTGTGCCTAAGCAAAACAGCATCTCCGCAAGCAGGAATGCTTCAATCGCGGTCCGGCGCCCGCGGTCACGCGCAAACTGAACGGTCCTGAACAGAACGAACAGTATCGCGATGGCTGCGATCGATTCGGAAATGGTGGGCCAGGGCGATGGATTCGGCAGCCGTCCGTCCCAACTCGACCCGAAGTATGTGAGCACAAACTTCACGATCTTGAGCGGCTTGCGAAGTGTCTCGAGCGGCTGCGCGTGGTGCCCGGGCGTGTGATATCCGATCAGGTACACGGTTATGGCCAGGAAGCCGGTGAGGACAATGATCCATCGCTCGCGCCGCCCGAAGTGCAGAAAGAACGCTAAGAGCAGCAGCAGAGGCCATGTGAGGACGCCGTTCGCGAGACTGCATTCCGAAACGAACGCTGCGAAGAGTGCCGCGATGAGAACAACTGCTCGCTGGTTGCTCGCGTACCATAGCGCGCACGCGAAACAAACGGAGGCTGCAAACCCGGCCATGAGAAAGTCGGCCTGAAAGCCCCAGACAAAGTTCTGCATTTGAAGTGGAGAGAAGAAACAAAAGATGAGAAAGCCGGCCACAGTTACGAACGGCATGCCACGGAAGCGCCCGAACTCTCTGGCGATGAATAGAAAGAGGGCGCAATGGCAGATCTGAATGACGCCGATCTCGATCAGGAGACTGATGTTCCGTCCGCCAAAAAGATACAGATCGGCAAAGTTGAGGATATGCCCGACGACGATTCTGTGTTCGTTATGTTGAGACCAAAGCTGAGCAAAGCCGATGTGGCCGTGACTGTCTACGAGCAGATGGATAGTGTCCCATTGATCCCAGGACAGAACCGGACTGTAAGAGCGGACGACAATCCAGACAGAAACAGCCAGCGAGAGAACGGCGAACGAAAATACCAGCCATGCCAGAGAGCTCGCAAGTGAATGGATCCTGTATCCGATCAAGCGATAGTAACAGGCTTGAGTTGCCGGCTAGGATCGAGCCTCGCGATAAGCTCGATGAGGTGAAACGGAATCAGGAAGGCGAGTTTGTCCTCTCGAGACGAGACTTCGGCCGTGCGGCTCTCGCAACCGCCGCGGTAACTGGAATGCGCGCGGCTGCCCAGCCGCGCCGCGCCCTCCTTTATATCGGGACGTATAGTTCACCCGAGGGTCCGGAAGGCAGCCGCGGAAACGGCAAGGGGATTTATCTGCACGAGATGAACCCGGAGAGCGGCGAACTCAGCCAGGTTGATGTGTTCGCGAGCGAATTGAATCCCTCCTGGCTTGCCCTCAACAAAGCAAAAACGCACCTGTACACGGGCAACGAAACGAACGAATTCCAAGGCGAGCATTCCGGATCTGTGAGCGCGTACGCAATCGATGCGGGCACCGGACGACTGAAGCTCTTAAACACTGTCGCATCGGGCGGGGCGGGGCCGGCGCATATCAGCGTGCATCCATCAGGCAAATTTGTGTTCGCGGCCAATTATGCCGGCGGCACGGTTGCCGTACTGCCGGTCGCTCAGGACGGGCTGGCCAACGCGAGCGATGTAAAGCATGATGAAGGGCAGACCGGAGCGGCGCATGCCGCCACCGCTCCCACGGGCAGCTTCGCCTCGAGCGGTCACGATGCCCCGCATGCGCACATGATCGAAGCCGATCCCGCCGGCAGGTTTATCCTGGCCAGCGATCTCGGCCTCGATCGGATCTATGTCTGGAAGCTCGATCAAGAGAACGGAAAACTGCTGCCGAATGATCCGCCGTACGCAACGCTTCCGAGCGGCGACGGCCCGCGGCATTTCGCGTTTCATCCCCACGGCCGCTGGTTGTATTCGCTTCAGGAAGAAAGTTCGACGGTCGTTCTGTTCGATTACGATGCCGCGCGCGGCGTGTTAACCGCGCTTCAAACCGTTTCAAGCCTGCCTGCCGGCTTCAGCGGAACGAATTTCACCTCCGAGATCCGGATTTCGAAAGACGGCCGCTTCGTCTACACCGCGAACCGGCTGCATGACAGCATCTCCTGGTTTTCAATCGGGGCTGAAGGTCATCTCAAGTGGGCTGGCGAGCAGTGGACGCGCGGCGACTACCCGCGCAGCTTCACCATTGATCCGAGTGGGAAGTTCCTTTACTCATGTAACCAGCGCGGTGATGCGATCACTTGCTTTCGCGTAAATGCCGCGACGGGCGATCTCGCCTTCACCGGGCGGTATACGCCGGTGGGAACCCCCGCCTGCATCGTCTTTTTGTAGCAGAACGGCAATCGTGCCGTACTCAAATAAACGCTGGCCTACGTCTTCGTATTCACGTTATTCTAAGTACTTTCGCGCGCAATAGTATTGGGCGCGGACAGGTAAGTAGTGTTGTTACACATGGTGGGTTCAAAACTTTTCCTGCGCGGCTGGACCGCGCTGTCTTTTCTTTTGATTACGCCTTTCGCCACGGTACACTGTGCGAAAGCAGCGCAGCCGGAGCAGCGAATTGCCGGCGAGATCGATAACGGGGCTTTGACACGGCTGTCAGGCAATGTCCACCCCTTGGCAGCCGCCCAGTATGACCAGGGCGCCGCGCCCGCGGATCTGCCGATGAACCACATGGTACTGGTGCTGACACGCAGCGCCGCGCAGCAAGCAGCGCTCGATGCGTTGCTGAAGAATGAACAGACGCCGGGCTCGCCGCAATACCACCACTGGCTGACGCCGCAGCAATTCGGACAGCAGTTCGGAGCAGCCGACGCCGACATTCAGAAGATTACGTCGTGGTTGCAGTCGCAGGGCTTCACCATTGACCATGTCGCGAACAGCAAAAGCTTCATTCAGTTCTCCGGAACGGCGGGGCAAGTCGAGCAGGCTTTTCATACACAGATTCACAAGTACGTTGTGAACGGCATTGCGCATTGGGCGAACGCCTCGGAGCCGCAACTGCCTTCGGCCCTCACCTCGGTTGCAGCCGGCGTTGCCACCCTCTACAATTTTTCGAAAAAGCCGCAGCTGGTTAAATCGGCACAGACCTTCCGCGCTCAAGCGCAGTCGGGAAAGAGGCCGCAGTTTAGCTCGGACGGCACTTACGCGCTCGCGCCAGGAGACTTCGCCACCATCTACAACATCAATCCGCTATACCAGAACGGCATCAACGGCGCCGGAGTAAAAATCGCCGTGGTTGCCCGGAGTAACATTCACACCTCCGACATCGATTCGTTCAGGAGCACCTTTGGTCTGCCCGTAAATCCTCCACAGATCATGGTCAACGGAACCGATCCGGGCGAGCTTGGCGGAGATGAAGAGGCAGAGGCGGTGTTGGATACTTCGTGGTCCGGAGCGATTGCGACCAATGCCACCGTCGCCGTGGTCGTGTCTGCCTCAACCAACTCGAGCGATGGTGTAGATCTCTCTGAGATGTACATTATCGATAACAATCTGGCCGACATCATGACCGAAAGCTTCGGCGACTGCGAAGCGAACTACACGGCCGCGGAGGGTGCTGCCATTTCGGGCCTGGCCCAGCAGGCGGCGGCGCAGGGGATCACCTATACAGTGGCGGCGGGCGATTCCGGCGCAGAGGGCTGCGATGATCCGACCCAATTCGAAGCCATCGGGCCTCTATCGGTCAACATTCTCGCGTCCACGCCGTATGACATCGCGGTCGGCGGCACGATCTTGAACGAGAACGGGAATCATTCGGCTTATTGGAGCTCGAATAACGGCGCGAATCAAGCGTCGGCGCTCTCCTACATACCTGAAAATGTGTGGAACGAGAGTTGCACAATCGCCCAATGCGGGCGTGGCAATGCCGGCCTATGGGCCTCAGGTGGCGGAGCCAGTTCGCTGGTGAAGAAGCCGGCCTGGCAGGTTGCGCTGAGTCCGGTCGATAACGCGAGAGATGTGCCGGACGTCGCTTTGACGGCTGCGGGCCACGATGCTTATTTGCTTTGTCTCGATGGATCGTGCACACCGGACGTGAACGGCACTATTACGTTCGACGGTTATAGCGGAACTTCCGCGGCCACACCCTCGTTCGCCGGAATTATGGCGCTGGTTGTGCAGCAGACTGCATCGCGGCAGGGGCAGGCCGCGAGCACGCTTTATACCCTGGCGGCTCAGGAAGATTTCGCTTCCTGCAATGCCTCGAATACTTCGGCGCTGCCGGCAAGCAATTGCGTGTTTAACGATGTCACTTCAGGCAACAACGCGGTTCCGGGGCAGCAGGGCTACGGAACGAGCAGCGCGCAATACCAGGCCGGCGCCGGTTATGACCTGACGACCGGCTTAGGTTCGGTGAACGCGACCAACCTGGTGTATGCCTGGAACGGCCAGACTCCGCCGCAGACCGCAGGCGCCATCGGGCCGATCGGATTCAACTCACCCATAGCTGATAACTACATTGTCACGGGTCTGACCACGTTTTCCGGTTGGGCGTTATCGCCAACAGCTACCGTTGCGAGCGTAACGGTGCTCATTGATAATAATCCTGCTGGTACGGCCAGCTACGGGCTCAGCAGCGCTGCGGCATGCGCGGTATTTTCCGGAGCTCCGAATTGTCCGAACGCCGGCTGGTCGTATGCCTTCGATACAACCAGCGTCGTGGACGGCTCGCACCGGCTCACTGTCCAGGCAATCTTGTCTTCAGGGCAAGTTGTGAGCGCATCGGCACTGTTCACGGCGGCGAACTGGAGCCGCACAGGACCCGCTCATGATGTCTATCGATGCGCCTGCCAGCAGCGCACCCGCATTGAGCGGAATGGTTGGGCTTGGAGGCTGGGCGGTTGACACCCTTGCGGCAATCTCGCAGGTGGCTATCGCCGTCGACGGAATTTCCGTGGGAATGGCCCGTTATGGCGGTATGAGATCCGATGTTTGCGCCATTTACTTCGGGCTGCAGGGTTGCCCGAATGTTGGCTGGGACTTTACGCTCGATACGACTTTACTGGCGGACGGTACGCATGTCCTCACCGTTACACCGACAACTGCCGGGGGACAGAGCTCGACACAGAGCCGCACTTTCCAGGTCTCGAACGCTGCGAACAACCCGATTATGCTCGATATCGATCTTCCAGTGACAGGTACGACGTACTTCGGACCAGCCACGTTCTTCGGCTGGGCGATCGACAACAACGGACCCATTACGAACGTCACCATCTCGATTGACGGCGTGCCTTATGGCAATGCGAATTACGGTTGGTCGCGTCCCGACGTGTGTGCCGTGTACCCGGGCCGGCCAGGCTGTCCGAATATTGGCTGGACTTTTCTCATCGATACTACGCAGCTGGCAAACGGTACTCATACTCTGACCATTACCGGCTACAGCACCACACACGCCACACTGAGCCGTCAGTTCACGGTTTCGAATACGGCGCTTGGTAATCCAGTGACTGTGGGCATCGACGTCCCCGGAGCGCTCAGCAGCATCGTGCAAGGCAGCCTGCAGTTCAAAGGTTGGGCAATCAGCAGCGACTCGCAAATCAGCAGCATTTCGCTGGCGATCGACGGAGTGACGCAGGGTAGCGGAGTATACGGCTCGCCGCGGCCGGATGTGTGCGCGGTTTACACAGGGAGTCCAGGATGTCCGTATGTGGGCTGGACGCTGGTTTACGACACGAATCTGCTTGCGAATGGCCAGCACACATTGACGGTGACGGCGAGAGTCACTGACGCGAATGGAGACGTGACGGAGCAGGGCAACGCGACGTCTACGTTTACAGTGGCGAACTGGACGTCATCGAACCCGATCATCATGAGCGTCGATAATCCCAACTCTTCGAGCGGTGCTCTGAGCGGCCGGGCGCCGATCGGCGGCTGGGCCCTCTCCACAATCGCTCCGATCGCGGCTGTGTATGTTTCCGTGGATGGAACTCCCTTTGGCGCCGCTAGCTACGGCGGCACACGGACCGATGTTTGCGGAGTCTACTCGGGTGCTCCGGGCTGTCCGAATGTCGGCTGGGATTTCGTGTTAGATACGACGTTACTTGCGGATGGGTCGCACACGCTGCAAATCACCGCTGCTTCCGTGGCGGGGCAATCGGCAGCCAAAACCCAGAGTTTCCGGGTTGCCAATTCCGGCTCTGACGCCGTCATTGTGGACATCGATAGCCCGAGCGCGGGCCAGGCACTAACCGGAATGGGCGGTTTCTATGGCTGGACACTGGACACTAAGGGAGTGCCGGTTCAATCGGTGATCGTGCTCGTGGATGGAGTGCCGAACGGAACCGCGACATACGGCACCAATCGCGCGGACGTCTGTGCCGTGTACCTAAATGCGGCCGGGTGCCCGGATGTTGGCTGGAGTTACACACTGGACACGACGAAGATATCGAACGGCCTGCATAGCCTGCAGGTGCGCACGACGGCGGCCGATGGTACCGTTTCCACCAATGCGCAGAGCTTTAACGTTCTAAACACTCAATAGAGAGTTGTGCGATGCACCTATAGACATTCTATAAGCGCCTGTATAGAATGTCTGTAGGTGTCTAAGAACCAGGCGAATCTTCTTCAGGGGACGCTCGATCTTTTGATATTGAAAGCGCTCGCTCTTGGTGAGCTGCATGGGCTCGGCGTGTCCCGGCGCATCGCGCAGATGACGGGCGATACGTTTCAGGTCAAGCCGGGATCGCTGTTTCCCGCGCTCCATCGCATGGAGGAAGCCGGATGGCTTAGCTCGTCCTGGGGCGAGTCAGACAATAACCGGCGGGCGAAGTTTTACAAACTCACCAAAGCCGGCCAGCGGCAGTTAGAAACAGAGACGAAAGACTGGAATCGCATTTCGGTCGCGATCGCGTCGGCTCTTCAAACGAGCTGAGACATGCTCAAGCGTTTGCCAAGTTTATTGCGGAATCTGTTCCGGCGGCAGCAGATGGAACGCGAGCTCGACTCCGAACTTCGCGCGTACGTTGATTTGCTCGCAGCCGATAACGCCCGGCGCGGGATGCAAACGGACGAGGCAAGGCGCGCGGCGCTGCTCGAGATGGGAGGGTTGACGCAGGTGAAGGAATTGACACGTGACGTAAAGGCTGGAGCATTCTTCGATACGTTCCGCCAGGACGCTCGCTATGCAGTGCGGGTTTTGCGCAAGAGCCCCGGTTTCTTTGCGGTCGCGGTAATTACGTTGTCGCTCGGTGTTGGCGCGACGGCTGCCTTGTTCAGCGTCGTCGATGCGGTGCTTTTGCGATCTCTGCCGTTTTCGGATGCGGACCGCCTGGCTTGGGTCGCGGAGGTCAACGAGAGCGGGCATCCGATGGCCGTTTCTTATCCGGACTTTCGCGACTGGCAGGAGCAAAGCAAGTCTTTCGAGGCAATGGCAGGCTATGGCGACGACGATACCAGTATCAGCACAGGAGAAACCGCCACACGAACGCACTTCGCACTCGTGACGCGGGACTTCTTTCGAGTGCTGGGCGTGGAGCCTTCGATTGGCCGCGGATTTGTGGCAGCGGAGCATAAACGCGGTGCAGCAATAGCCGTTGTCATCAGCGACCGGCTTTGGCGCGGGCTGTTCGGCGCCGACCCGCACGTGACCGGCAGGACCTTGAAGATTGTAGGTGGCATTCCCGCACTGGTTGTCGGCGTGATGCCGCCCGCCTTTGCATTTCCCAATCAAACGGATGTTTGGACGCCGGCCGAGATCGATAACCAAGGCGCCGAATCGCGCACCGCGCATAATTATCGCGTGATCGCCCGCTTGCGCCCGGGTATCAGCTTCACACAGGCGACCGGGGATGTGGGCGCAATCTCGCGCAGAATAAAACACGAGTTTCCGAGCCCATACCAAGCGAAAGATGCGCAAGCCATCTCGCTGGCCGAGCACCTTGTCGGCCCGGTCAAACCTGTTCTGCTGACTCTGTTTGCCGCGGTGGGAATCGTGCTGCTGATCGTCTGCGTGAATATCGCCAGTCTTCTGTCGGCTCGCGGGGCTGCGCGGCGGGCGGAGTTGTCGATTCGCAGCGCACTCGGTGCGGCCCGGGGCAGGTTGATTCGTCAATTGACAGTAGAGAGTCTCGTTCTGGCTGCCGCCGGATGCATGGGAGGCATACTGATTGCATTCTGGGCCATTCGCGCCATCAAACTTTTCGTTCCTGAAAGCATCCCGCGCATCGAAACAGCCGGCATGGACTGGCGCGTGCTGCTGTTTGCAGCCCTGATCTCGCTTGGATCCGCATTTCTGTTCGGGTTGATCCCCGCATGGAGCGCCGTTCGCATTGATTTGAATGATGCGGTCAAACAGGTATCGCATCAGCATACGGCTGGCCGCGGCGCCCGGCGCGGCGGCAATCTGTTGGTCGTCACTGAGATTGCGCTGGCTTTCATGCTGCTGGTGGGCGCAGGGCTGCTGGTACGGAGTTTTGAGCGGCTGCGGCACGAGAGTGCCGGTTTATCCGCGCAATGTGCTCACGGCGAATCTGACGTTTCCAGTCGCTTCGCTCGACGATAGCGCTCCAATCCCAAACTATCTTCCCCAGTATCAGGCCATCGCAGATAGCATTCGGACCTTGCCGGGCGTTCGGTCCGTCGCCTTCGGTTGGGAGCTGCCGTTGAACGCAGACCGGCGCGACGGACACTTTTCGGTCAAGGGACAGCCCGATCTGCCGGGGATGATGTCGGACGCGGATATCGCGTGATCTCTCCGGATTATTTCCGGGTGATCGGAGTGCCGCTGAAAGCCGGCCGCTTATTTTCCGAGCGCGACGGCACCAACACCGCGCCCGTCGCGATCATCAACGAGGCGATGGCGCGCATGGTGTTCCCGAAAGGCGGCGCGCTAGGCCGGCAGATCTGGTTCGACAGCTTCGATGGCAACAAGGAGCAGTGGATGACGATCGTCGGAATCGTTAGCGATTTTCGCGATGCATCACTCAGCAGGCCGGCCGAGCCGTTCGCTTACGTCTGCTACAGCCAGCACCTGAATCATCTCGTCGAGAATTATCTGCTGGTCAAAACCGATGGCGATCCGCTTCGAATCGCGGGGGCCGTCCGGCAGAAGATCCGGGCAGTGAACAAGAACGTGCCGATGACGTTCGATACGCTGCAGAACGTGTTCAACCGTTCGATTGCGCGCCAGCGATTCGAAGCGCAGATGCTGGCCTGTTTTGCGTGGTTGGCCGTGCTGCTGGCCGCGGTCGGGATCTATGGTGTCCTGTCCTATTTGGTGGATCGCACACAGACCGAGATTGGCGTCCGCATGGCGCTGGCGCGGACGCGGCGACAATCTTGAAAGCGGTGCTGGGACGCGGCCTGCGCGCGGGAGTTTTTGGCGCGCTGATCGGAATTGCCGGTGTCGCGATGCTGGTGAGAACGCTTTCTTCGATGCTGTACCAGATCACGGTGCTCGACTGGTTTACGTATTTGATGGCGATGGTGACTCTGTTTCTGACCGTGAGTCTGGCCAGCTACATACCGGCACGGCGCGCGACGCGCGTGGATCCGATTACGGCGTTGAAATATGAGTAGAGCAACCGCGCCTCGGTTTGCACGTATGTTTCCCAGTTCGCGCTATAATGAAGGGTATTCCTGCAGCCGGGCCGGGCGCATGGAAGGTGGTGAATTTATTTGGCAGAAGTCCATCTGCAAGATGGCGAGACTCTGAAAGTGCTCTGCGCCGTTTCAAGCGCAAAGTCCAGCAAGAAGACATTGTAAAAGAAATCAAGCGGCATTCGTTTTACCTGAAGCCGGGAGAGAAGCGCCGCACGAAAGAAGCTCTCGCCCGCAAGCGCAATCGCAAGAAGCGCCCGCGCGACATCGAATAGCTCTCTCGCTGAAGTAAAACAAAAAGGCCCGCTGCTAACCAGCGGGCCTTTGTTATCCTCCAAGCTTCAGAACGGGTGTTAGTCGCCCATCGCGCCGACTTCTTCCGCTTTTCTACCGTGAGCAGGCTTGATTGCTCGAAGCCGAGCAGCCCGTCCAGCGGAACGAAGCCTTCTGACTTCTTTTCGCCGAGCACATGTTCGCGGTACAGCCGCGCCATCTTCTCGTCTTCGATCTTCTTCTTCAGAGCTTCGTCACGCGCCCGCGTCTTCTCTTCGCGCGCGGTCTTGGCGATGCCCTTGGCGTCGAGATCGTGCTGGCGGTCGGCTTTCACGTGCTCTTCGACCAGAACCAGGTTGTGATCCTTGCTCGCCAGCGGAACGCTCTTGTTGCCGGCGAAGATCTCGTGCCGGCCCTTCTCCTCGTACCACTTGGTCAGGGTCGCGGTCATGTGCATCTTCTCGATGATGTTGCGCCAGCCCACGCCGGTGTTGTAGGCGCAGAAGGAGATTTCGCCTTCCTGCGTGGCGTAGGGGATGATGCACTGTTCGGTGCGGCGGAAATCGTAGTTGAACAGATCCTGGAACCACATGCCGGCGATGAACAGGAAGTTCCAGCGATCCGCGCGGCGCTTCTGGATGTCGGCCATGGTGCGGTCGCCGCGTGACTTTGCCGTAGCCGCCGGTTGCAGCCTTCTTCGTCATGCCGAAGCACTTGTCGAACTTCGCGATCAGGTCGGTAAGCTTGAAGTGCGTGGGAGCCTTGAACGGGTTGTAGTTGCGCAGCAGCGCAAGCGTGACGCCCGCAACTGAGAGGAAGCGTGCCGCGCGCCGCATCGTTGATGCGCGCGATGTCTTTGGCCAGCTGATCGGCATGCAGGAAGGCGGTGACCGGAACGTATTCTTTGGTTTCCTTGTCGCACATGACGGCCATGCCGATGCCGCAGTTCGGGTGGCATCCGCAGCTCAGCTGGCCCCAATCCGCGTTCGGCCCGTGCACCAGGTCGGCGAAATCGGAGAAGGTGCTCATGAAGCTGATCGGGAACCAGTCGCGCACCGGCTCGCCGATGCCGGTCTGGTTCTTGACGTCGTGCGCCAGGTGCGACAGCGTATAGCGCTGAGCTTTGCGGCGCTCGTCCGTGACCGCTTCATCGCGGCCCGTGAACGAGACCGGCTGGAAGGAAAGGAACGGAATCTTCTTCGGATTGTCGAGCGCGAACTGGACGACGCGCCCGACCTGCTCGTTGTTGATGCCGTTGATGATGGTGATGACCGGAACGATATCGACGCCGTTGCGTCCAGAGATTCTCAATCGCGCGCAGCTTCACATCGAACAGATTGCCGACCGCGCGATGCGAGTTGGCGGCGTTGCCGATGCCGTCGAACTGCAGGTAGGCGTAGCGCAGGCCCGCTTCGGCGGCTTGCTTTGCAGAACTCGGGGCGCTTGGCGAATTCGATGCCGTTGGTGGCGGCCTGCACGCTGTTGTAGCCGACCTTGCGGGCGTAGCGGACGGCGTCGAGGAAGTAGGGCGAAAGCGTCGGCTCGCCGCCCGAGAACTGCACCGACATCTGGCGGCGCGGCTTGATCGAGATCGCGTTGTCGAGCAGCGTCTTGATGTCTTCCCAGCTCAGCTCATGCACGAAGCCGACCTGGTTGGCATCCATGAAGCACGGGATCGCACATCATGTTGCAGCGGTTCGTCAGATCGATGGTCAGAACCGAGCCGCGGCCGTGCGTGATGGTGCTGGTGCCGTGATTGTGAAGCTTTTCGTCGTTGTGAGCGCGGATATCGCGGCCCGGGAAACACGTCTTCGAGGTGCTTGGAGAAGGCCGGATCGATCGACATCAGGTCTTCGAACTGGCCGTGCTTCGGGGCATTCCTTCACCATCAGGATCTTGCCGTCGCGCTCGATGATCTTGGCTTTGATCTCGCCGACCGGCTCGTTCAGCAGGATCTTGTAGTCGATCTCGCCGTCGACGATCTTGTTGCGGATTTCCGGGATGCACTTCGGGCAGAGCGAATCGGTTTCGCGCGGCCAGCCGAGTGGCGGCTTCGATCTTCTGGTAGCTCTTCAGCAGCGGCTTATCGGACCATTTCGGAGTGAAGGACGGGTTCTGGTTGATCTGATTGAGCCGGTCGAAGACGTTCCAGGCGGCATTTGCGCCAACGGTTACTGCTTTCTCGAAGTACTTAATGGGTTTATGCATTGCTCGATGAACCTCGTGCGTTCGTACTCCTCCAGTGAGATCCGAGCGGCGTCGGTCGCATCGGACTAGCCTCAGTATAGGGTCTGGCTGAACGCTTGAAAACGAAATAGAAAGCGAACAGCGCCGATTGCGCGGTTGTATGGGCGTTAAAGCACGTTGAACAGGATGCCGGGATATTGCGAGAACTTCTTCGCTTTCAGTGATTTACACGTAATCGAGGCTACCAGGCATGGTAGAACCCATCGCGCTCGAACGACCTCGACCGGGACGCCGAACATGGCCGAGAGCCGATCCGAGGTAAGCACCTCTGCTTTGGGGCCGTCGGCGCAGACGACCTGCCGTTCCGCAGCAGAACCACCCGGTCAATTTCGGGAATGATGTCGTCCAGATGATGGGTGACCAGCAGCAGGCCGACTCCGCTGCGCGGCCAGAGCGCGCATATGCTCGCGCACTTCATGCAGCGCCGGTAAGATCGAGACTGGTGGTCGGTTCATCCAGCAGCAGCGTTTCGGGATTGTGGATCAGAGCGCGCGCGATCAGCAGCCGGCGCGCTTCGCCGGAAGAGAGTTCGTCGAGCCAGCGGTCCGCCAGATGAGCGGCTTCCAGGCGCTCCATGGCGCGTCTGCGCCGCTGCCTCCATCTCCGGCAGCGACGTGGTGATTGGGCCAGATGCCGATGGAGCCGAAAAAGCCCGAAAGCACCAGTTCGCGGCCCGTGATGTCGCGCGTGCAGTGCGCCATCAGATCGTTGCTGACGATGCCGAGATGCGCGCGCAGATCGAAGATGTTCCAGTTCTCCTGGCCCAGGATGCGGAGCTGGCTGTCGGGTTCGAGCAGTGGATAGCATTCGCGCGTGATGGTCTTGATCAGGGTCGATTTGCCGCTGCCGTTCGGGCCCAGGATGGCGACGTGCTCGCCGGCGCTGAACACGCAGAGTCAGTCCGTTCAGGGCGAGGCGGTCGCCGCGTTGAACGGAGACGTTTTCGAAGATCGAGTAGAGGGGACGGTCAAAATAAAAATAGAGAGTAGCAGCACGGCAGCTTTGGTGATCACGGCAGCAACAGATCAAGGAATTCGCGCGCGGCATGCGGCTTCGAACTGGCCGGCATCGCCGCGGCTTTGCCGTCAGAAGATTTCGCTCGCTTCGAAGCGTGGCGCGCGCGCCGGCATGGCCGGCGAGATGGGTTATCTGACGGACCGCCGCGGCGATCTTGCGATCCGATCCGCGCAATCTGCTTGCCGCAGGCGCAGAGCATCTCTGTGTCGGGAAGCTCTACAACACGGCGCATCCGCATACGCGGCGAGGGAACGATGACACGGCTGGATCTCGCGCTATGCCTGGGGCGCGGATTACCACGATGTCCTGCGCGAGGGTCTGAAACAGCTGTGCGACGCATTCCGAAGGTGCACGGCGAGCCGTTTGAATACCGATCTGCGTGGATACGGCGCCGCTGCTCGAACGATCCTATGCGCGGGCGGCTGGACTGGGCTGGATTGGCAGGAATACGTGCCTGATCAATCAGCAGCAGGGCTCGTGGTTTTTCCTGGGCGAACTGCTGCTGTCGATTCCGCTGGCGCCGGATAGCCCGCCGCCGGACCGTTGCGGAACGTGCACGCGCTGCATCGACGCGTGTCCGACGGACGCGCATCGTGCCGAGAGCGGACGGCGGTGGACGCTTGATTCGCGGCTATGCATTTCGTATCTCACGATCGAAAAGCGCGGCGAGATGTCCGATGAGCTGCACAGCGGATCTGGCGAATCATGTCTTCGGATGCGATATCTGCCAGGACGTGTGCCCGTGGAACCTCTGCCGCGCCGGCCGGAACCGCTGCGCCCGATTTACCGTTTGACGCTCATCTCGACGACTGGCCGGTTCTGAGCGAGCAGGAGTTTCGCGACGCGTTCCGGAGATCGCCGGTGTGGCGGGCGCGATATCAGGGCTTCCTGCGAAATGTCGCGATTGCCTTAGGAAACTCGGCTGATCCAAATGCGAGGGGGCCGCTTTGAAGCTGGCGGCTCATACGGATCCGGTTATAGCGCGAACCGCGGCGGCTGCGATCAGCAACTTGACTCTACATGATGATGAAGCAGTTCTGGTCCTGGTTGTCGTGTTGGCCTTGCGATGGCGGCCCGTGCTGGAACTACGATGCGGCTCGAAGATCCGCTGCAGAATCCGGGATTCGTGCATTTCTATAATCTCGAGTTCGATCAGGCGCTGGAGAGCTTCGAGCGCCAGTTGGCTGCCCATCCGAATGACCCAAACGCATACAACCACGTTGCGCAGACCATCCTGTATCCGCGAGATGTATCGGGACGGAGCACTCGAAAGTGAGTTGGTCAGCGGCAGCAATCCGTTCCTGCGCCGGCCGAAGATGGAGATCAGCGCAGGCAATCGGGAGCGCTTCCAACGACCAGTAGCGAATCCATCCGGATCTGCGAGGCAAGACTGCGCAAAGATCCGCAGGATATCGACGCGCTGTATGCACTCACGGTGGCGCACGGCTTGCGCGCGAATTATCTGTTTCTGGTGGAGAAGCAGTGGATGGCAGCGCTGCATCAGATCGATTGCGGGGCGGCGCGCCGATGACGAACTGCTCAAAATGCGCCCAATCTGATCGATGCGCACCTGCAGTCGGGGATCAGTCACTATATCGTGGCAGAACTGCCTTTTTACCTGCGCGTGCTGGGCTCTGTGAACGGTTTTCATGGCGACCGTCAGGGCGGTATACGGGAACTGCAGATGGTTGCGCGATGGGGAACTTTGAACCGATATGACGCTGAGGTCATTCTGGCGGTGATCTACCGCCGGGATCGAATGCCGAAAGAGGCTATCCCGCTTTGCAGAATCTGGCGGATACGTTTCCGCGCAATGCACTATTCCGGCTGGAGCAAGTGCAAATGTACAGCGATATGGGGGACAAAAAGGATGCTCTTCAGGTGCTCGCGCAGATCGAGGACTTCCGCAATCGAGGCCTGCCTGGATATGCGAACCTTGCAGAGGAAAAGATCGAATATTTCAGGGCAAATCTGCTTTTTGGTACGGCGATCTGGATCCGGCGCTGGCCGGTTTGAAGCAAGTAACGCGCAAGGCGAATGAGTTGGACCTCAGCACCGCTGTGATGGCTTGGCTGCGGCTAGGCCAAGTCTACGATCTACAGGGGCGGCGCGAAGACGCCATTGAGGCATATCGCGAGTCCATGCGAACCGCGCCTAATTCCGAGCCGGCAGCGGAGGCGAGGAGTTATATATCGAACCCTTACCATCGAAAACGATCGTCCGGATAACGTGCATTTAGGAGAGATAACGGTTTACACTAGCGTAAAAATGCAAGTCGTTCCCAACTAACACCGCACTGCTGCCCAAAGCCGCCTTTTACGAGCACCTCTGTGAGCAGCTCCAGCACTTATTGGGGGATGAGAAGAGTTTGATAGCGAACGCCGCCAATACGTCCGCGCTGCTGTTCGATCAATTGCCGGATATTAATTGGGTCGGGTTCTACATGAGGGAGGGCGGCGACCTGGTATTGGGACCATTTCAAGGCAAACCGGCGTGTGCCGGATTCCGCTCGGAGCAGGTGTGTGCGGCAGCGCTGCTTCCAGCAGAAAAACGATTGTCGTGCCAAATGTGAAGGATTTTCCCGGCCATATTGTATGCGACACCGCTTCTCAATCCGAGATCGTCGTCCCATTGTTAAATTGGGGCAAATTGCTGGGTGTTTTGGATATCGATAGCGCCAGTCTGAACAGGTTTGACGAGGAAGACCGCGAGGGACTGGAATCTCTTGCCTCGGTGTTTCTGGCTTCTCAGGCGACCAACGATCTTCCCGATCTCAGTGAACAGGCGGCCGGGCAGTAGCGTCCCACTTACACTGAAGAATGGCTGCGTTTTCCTCACCGCATGGGCAGTACTGTGCCAATTGCGGCAGTTCACTCGACCCGGGCGCGCTGATTTGCGGCAGCTGCCGCCGGTACACGCACGCGGAAGAGATGGAGCAACTTGCGAACCGGGCCCGCCAACTGACCGCGCTTGGGCAACTGCCGGCGGCGCGCGAACACTGGCGGGCAGTTCTGAATCTGCTGCCGCCGGATGCCGCGCCGCGCAAAAGCGTCCTAAAAGAAATCGAGAAGCTGGATTTCCGAATCTCCCCGCCACCGGCGAAGAAAACGGACTGGAAGAAGCGGTTCGGACCCTGGGAGTCTTGCTGCTGCTCTTGCGAAGTTCAAAACAGCTGCTGCTGATCCTGCTCACGAAGGGCAAGTTTCTGATCAGTATTCTGGCCTTTCTCGGGGTGTACTGGGGCCTGTTCGGGTGGTGGTTTGCCGTCGGCCTCTCGGCTTCCGTGCTGCTTCACGAGATGGGTCATTACATTGCAGTCAAGCGTTTCGGGTTCAAAGCCGAGCTGCCGATGTTCATCCCGGGCTTCGGCGCCTATGTGAAGTGGAGCGGAGTGAACGTGGATCCCGGAGTGCGGGCGCAGATATCGCTAGCCGGTCCCTTGTTCGGCTTTTTTTCCGGCCTGATTGCATACGGCATTTATTCGGCTACCCACCAGATGATGTGGCTCGCGGTGGCGCAGTTCGCGGGCTGGCTGAACCTGATCAACTTGATTCCGGTTTGGATCTTTCGATGGCGGGGCAGCCATACCGCGCTCGGACAGCAGCAGCGGCTGATGGTCCTGGTCGCATGCCTGGCGCTGGCTTTCATCCTGCACGAATGGGCGTTTGCCTTTGTCGCCGCCGGGGCGGCGTATCGCATCTGGAAACGGGATTTTCCGAGCTGAACCGAGACAGGGTATTGCGTTCCTCTACGTTGCGCTCGCCATCGCAAACGGATTCTTGAGCTGGTACTGTCTGAACCAGGCGCGCGGCTGTTCTCGCACACCGTTTAAGCTATCTCTCCAGTAAAGCTCCGCATCTGAACGGCGGACGTAATTGGCGTCCAGATCTGCCGGGTCGGGCCAGCGGCCCTTCTTTCCGTCGCAGTTCGGCACAAGGGCAATGGCGGCGGCCGAGCGGCTTCGGCGGTTTCAGTCCGCTGCGAAACGAACTCGTAGCTGGCCCCGGGTCGCAGTTTCTTCAGCCAAGCATCTAGTGGCTAGAACTGTGTCCGGGAGCAAGGTTCGAGGCCGCCATCATAAACCGCGGCGAACACTTCGCCGCGCCGGGCATCGAGCGGACGGCCCGCAGCGAGGAATCACCAAACGAACTAAGGCCCTAAGGTTCGAGATTCCCATGCCGGCTTGCCGAGCGCATCGGCCAGGCCTTTCACCGCAGCCAGACCCACTCGTACCCCGGTAAACGAGCCGGGGCCGCTAGCAGCCGCGAAGCAATCGATTTCCGCGAGCCGCACGCCGGCTTCGAGAATCCGATCGATTGCCGGAAAAAGCAGATGGGCGAAGCCATCCGGCGAATGGAGCTGGCGTTTCGCAAGCGCGTGTCACCGCCGGCCGAACGGCCAGGCTGCCAAACTCAGACGTGGTATCGAGCGCGAGGATGGTCACGGGCCAGCCGATAGACCCGGTCCAGTTCATATGCTTTGCCGTTGGCATTGATCGCCAGCAGACGGATGTTGAGGTCTGCCCGTGCCGGGTCGAGAAGTTCTTGGGGAATGTGAAATTACCAGACGAACCCAATCCCAGCAGGCGCGCGCCCTCGCCTCCCGCGACGACCTCGCCCCACCAGACGTATTCCATCGACGGCTG
The DNA here is from genome assembly GCA_963846185.1 of uncultured Acidobacteriaceae bacterium. Lineage (GTDB taxonomy): Bacteria > Acidobacteriota > Terriglobia > Bryobacterales > Bryobacteraceae > Bog-105. The sequence continues at coordinate 315,191 of CAWJVA010000019.1, forward strand.
GCCCGGTTGGCACGTGTGATTTTGATCGAATAGGGGGTCGGGAGCGCCGGGTTGATCTGGTCCCCGACGGGTCGGTGATTTCAAACGGAGTCTTAGCAGCGTCCGGTTCGGCCTCCTGAACCGGAGGGTCCTGCGACTCGAAATAATAGACTGGAGCATGGACTCCTTGTGTCCTTCGCGCGGCACCTGCAGGACCCAGTCGTGGCTGTTATCAGGCGTCTGCCGGCTAAAAACATCGCCTTTGTAGTCTTTTAGCGGAGTTCTTCGCCGGTCACGGGATTGACCCAGACCGGATTGTACTTGTGTTTCGGCAGCGTGATTTCTACGATTCCGGGCGTCTGCGCGTACGCCAGGTATTCGACTTCCTTCAGGCCGACTGCTCGCGCGCCATCAACATCGAAATAGGGTTCCAGCTCCCAATGCCGGGTGTCGGCCATGACGCGAGACCAGGCCTGCATAGCCTTCACATTGGCTTCGTTCCGCAAACTTTGATAGGCAACACTAGGGTATTCGCCATTGGTCGTGCAGTTCCAGATCTCGTGCCGGAAAGCGTCCGGGTCGGTGGCGTTGACAACGTGAATTTCTGGCTCCTGCGTGAATTGATGCTCGACGGCTGCCGAACTGCGGATCGGAGCGAGCCTCAATCAGGAAGTTCATCCAGCCGTCCTGCAGCAGCGGCGAAGAGCGAGTCTCGCGCGTCGGTTGAACAAGGATGCTGGTATCCGTCGTATTTTTGCAAAGACGAACCCAGATCCTGCAGCAAGGCGCGCGAATCGGGCGTGTCTCGAATTGTTCGACGCCCTGCCAGGTGACGTTCAGACCGCCATAGCGGGCGACCAGGTACCGATGATCGCATCGCGAGAGTCGTAATTCGGCAAAGAAGCCCGATTTTACGAAGGAATGGTCGGCCAGAAGAGATCGAGCGTAAAGCCGCGGTCAGCGGCCGCGAGCACCGATCGTCCAGCCTGGCGAAGTAGGAGAGATCCGGTTTGAGATCGGCGTCAAAGGGCTGCGTCGCGGCGCCAGAAGAGAGAAGAGGTCCGCGAATATGCGTGAAGCCGTCGCGCTTGCGTCGTCGAGCCAGGCCTCGAGCGCCGGCTGTCGAACGGCGAGAAACGGAACTTCGGCCGCGAGCCAGAAGATGAGGTTTCTTGTTCGTGGTGCGCCAGTGGCGTAAATTGGCGACGCTGACCATTCCGGCATTGCCGCTATCGGCGACAGTGAAGGACGCCTCCTGGTTGTCGTAGCGCCGGATGGAACTCAAGACGTGATAATTCCAGACGCCCGCCATGAGCGGCGTGAAGCGGACGCGCAGATTTCCGGCGACCGCTCGAAAGGCGTGCATCAGTATAGGTCGAGTGTGTCGGGTGATCGAAATTCGACGGTAAGGAGGTCATCTTTGAAAGCGGACGCGCCCTGCGGCAAGTCGGCCTCATGATAATCGAATGTGAGTTCACAGGGAAGAAGGTTTTCGCTCCTTGTGAACATAGCGGAGGAGTACTAGCGCTGACGACAGTGCTGAAACAGAGTATGAACAGGGCCGTTACACACCGGCCCGAGGCAAGCATATAGGGCCAGAATAGCTTGCAGGCTACGATGGACTTCCTCTGGCGCTCCGGGGCGAGTGCTGCCAAGTGTCTCTGCGTATGAAACAAATTCAAACGTTTTGTAACTAAACTGGTGGAGGGGGCAGGCTTAGCAACTTGTATCCAACCGAAAACGTCCTTACAATCGAGGAATAAAAGAAGGAGTCGCGTGAGCGGCCAGACACCGCTCGCGGAGTTAGTCGACCTGGTTGTCGATAGGAACAGCGAGGCTGCTTATGGACATCATTGGTGATCGAAAGTTTGTGGAGGTGCCGGGCGGGAAGACGCACGAATTACCGCCTCTGCTTGTCAAGACTGCTCCCGAAGTAAAGCGGTTGGACAAGATGATGTGCATCGCGGCCGAGATCATCGAACAAGAAGACATGATTCACGCTGGCGCCCGAGGACCTGGCTGGGGGCGAGGAGGTAGTGGAGCGCAGAAAGATGGATCTGGCGCTCAACCTAGTCGATCAATACCTGGGTTTACTGGCTCACTGGCATTGGGGTGATGCGGTGATCGAGTGGATCCGGCAGTGTGAGATCACATTTGGCACTCGCATGGAGTTGAGGAACCTGCTGCGTAGCGATGTATGGCCGCATGCGGGGCGGAGCAGCTTCGTGACACTGCTCGAGGATAAGGATGTCCCCACACCGGGCGTGCAGCTGGAAAGAGCTGTCGGCCTGCGGCTGGCATTCCGGCAAATGCCCCCTATTCGCTGTTGCTCCGATCAGTTTCTGTTTTACCTGAACAGGTCCGTTGCACAAACCGCATATCGCACCTGGCTCGACATGACGCCCAGCCCGGTGTCTTCGCTGCCGCCGGAACGCTTTCAGTTCAAAATAGTGAACATGTCACTGGACGTTCACTAAGCGCAGCTATCACGTAAACGATCCCACAGGGCAGTTCAAACAGCTCTCGAACCGTCATTAGCCGCCGCGCAATGATCCGATAAATGTCTGTTGCGATATTTCATAAGAGCGAGTGGACCAGCACACGGATACGTATGCTTGCTGCGCTGGTGCTGTTCCAAGCGATCATTCTTGTGCCCTTCCGGTATACCGGGGCGATGCAGGAGCGTGACTCGTATCGCATGGTGCTCGGGGTGCTGGATGGGTTTCAACGGAGCTCGTTCTTTTCCAGCCCTCTGTTCTATAACAGGGAAGCTTCGTTTGGCTACTACGCATTGATTAGGTTATTGGCGGACGTGTGCGGACGATCGGAACCTACGCTGATTGCGCTGATGAACGCGGTATCGCTTGCGTCGGCGATCTTGTTCGTCATTCCTTTCTATCTGTTGGCCGAGAGGCTTTTCGGACAGTGGATCGCGTTTAGCAGTTGTCTTGTGCTTGCGGTAATGCCGGTGTGGTGGAACGTGGGGTTGTATGGCCACCCGATCATGCCGGCGATGCTACTGTTCTTCGCGGGCCTGGCGTCGCTTGCGATGTCAGCGGGAGAAACGTTTTCGCCGGCTGCGCGGTTATGCAGTCTGTTGCTCTTCGCTGCCGCGCTCACCTTCCGATTCGATCTGACATTACTATTCCCGGCAGTTGCGGGTGTCGTGTGGTTCCGGAGCCAGCGGACCAGCACGACCGCGAAAGAGACACTGTTCTACGCGATTGGAGCGATCGTGCTGTTCAAAATTGCGCAGGCAATGCTGCCCCCTGTTCAAGGCGGCCCCGCTCCAGCATCGATTGTTCAATTACTGGAGCGATTCCACAACTTCGGATGGCTTTCAGGCGGGCTCAAGATGACGCTGCGTACGGCGTTCATCGCTATGGTCATCGCTTTTTCGCCGGTGGCGCTGTTTCTCGGGCTGCTGGGCACCTGGCTGGGTTTTCGCGAGCTTGACACGAAGCAGATTCTCTTCAATGGCTGCATCATTGTTGTGAACATCTTCTTCTGGCTGCCGAACGCTTCGTCGCCGCGGCATTATGTGCCGATGGCTCCGGCGCTCGCGGTTTCCGCGGTGCTCGGGACAGTGTGGCTGGCGCGGAGAGTTGCGAAGCTCGAGATGCGGCCTGCGCTGGTGAGGTGGTGCGGCGCGGCAGTAGCGGCGGGTATCGTTTGCGCGAGCCTAGCGATCTCTTTCGGTCCGGGTATTCTGGCCGAGATGCGATCACCTTATCTGACGCGATTTTCCATTCAAAAAGAGCGCGCAAACGAAAGTAAGATCGCAGACGAGCTAACGTCCCTGAGCAGTGTGACCAGCCCGGTTATCGTTCTCTGCGATTCCACGTTGGTTGCGGCGCGGATGGAGTCACGGGCGGCGGGTGTCCAAGTCTATCCGCACGTGTATTACATGAAGGATGGGACACCTCTTTTGTTCCATGAGGTCGTGTACAGGAACATCCGGCTTTACATGTTCGAGCAGTCGTGGTTGCCGGAGGAGGTGGATTTCGCGCTTGACCGGTTACATGTGTATCCGCAGTTTCCGGTGCTTGTCGATCCCTATAATCCGAGGATTTCTTATCACGGTTCGAGAGAGCGTGTGAGACTTGTGCGGACGAGAGATGGTGAAGCGATCCACTCGACCAATGACGGCAGGCTCACCGAGAATTTCCCAAACTAACTCCGGCTTCTAAGCTCCTGCGTTTACCCAGTGCGGTACACTCGACGGACCCCTCGGAGTATTCGAACAGAGATGCGGCAAAGCGTTCACTTCTTCAGGACGGTCCTGTTTGGCACCATGCTGGCGCGACCGGCAGATGTGGCCGCTCCTCCGAAAGCAGAGAAGATGCCGGTGAGAGAGACGCTTCACGGTGTCACGATTACGGATGACTATCGCTTGGCTCGAGGATCAGAACAGCCCGAAAAGCCGGCAATGGACTACCGCAGAACAGAAGTGACATTACCTGCTGTGTGTCGCTGAACGGGGTGCGGCCACCGTGGATGCCGATCTACAAAATGAGAATCGGAGAGGACCGGACGCCCAAATTGATCGCACGCCACATGCAGGAGTCGAGGTGCGCGACGCTCGGTGACAGGTTAGATGTTTGAGCGCCTGGAATCCGCTGAACCACAAAGTAATCGCGACGGGCCTGGCTGAACCAGGTCTGACCAAATCAGGAGCGAGCATGTGGCGTGAAGTGCTGCCCGAAGGGAAAACGGCGATACGGCGATTGCGGTCTCCGCGAAAACGACTCTATGCCACGCGGGTGGAGAACGCTCAGGCCACTTTTCGCGCGGAAAGACGATGCCCTGCCCCGTCCAGTTCATCCGGTCAATGACGCGCACGCCTTGAGGGTCGCCATTTGGGACAAAGATACGGATTGTGTAAGGGTCAGCGTTCATACGAGAAACAAAATAGCAGCGTGTACAGCAACGCGAAAGCAACATTCTACGTCGTGTCACAAAGGGTCCTTTATGCAACGCGGTCCGAAAGCGCTGTAAGTATAGTCCAGAGGCTTTGAGCCGAGTGGTTGGGCAAGGTACTTTCATGCCATGCGGTTGAATGACGAGGAAAGGCAGATAAGAATTTAGGTGCCGCCCCACGTCTGGCATACCTCAATCGAGGCAGAATTATATTTTTCCAATCGAATAATCTAGCTGCAAGACCGAATAACCAAACTGCAAGTCGTTCGATGACTGACATAAAGACGCTCTGCTCGGGCAAGTGATCTAAAGCGGGGAGGCAGTGTGGACAGGGGTGCCTCACAAACCCGCTGAGGTCGATCCATTGCAGGCTGCTTATGAGCGTCGGCGCAGGGAAAGCGCACAAAAGCACTGGAACTATGTTTTTTCCGGCTTGTCGGGCAATACGCAGTTCGCGTTTGACCCACTTCGATTCTGCCGTGTCGCAGCACCACAACAGTACGATCAGATCGGAGGGTCGCACCGCCATTTCTAATTCTTTTGCCCATGATTGTCCCGGAGAGATGCTCACACTGTCCAAGAACACCCGACGTCCGGATAGGCTCAGGAGTTCACGCACTCGTTGTACGAGGTCCTGATGCTTACGGCTGTATGACAGGAAAACGTCGTAAGTTTCCATTTCGATTGCGAAAGCGTACTAGGTTGTAGTATCCGACCCACGTTCCAGAATGGGTCCTTTCTGCGACGCGAATTAACCAATGTCAGGGCGAGCGCCTTGCGCTCTGGAGATCTTTTTACGATCCAATAGCGCGTTTCCGCCAGCAAATCCCGAGGCCCGCAAGAGTGGTCTTTTTGCAGCCGGGGGTATTCAGCTTGGATGATTGATGGCCGCGAGACAAGCAACTCTATGAAACTATCCGGCGCTTAATGGTAATGGCTCCTCCAAGCAGCCCAGTCACGACCAGCAGTAAGCCGCTAGGTTCGGGGGCAGCTGCGGTCTGTGCGGCGATAGAGACACCGTCCAAGCCTATGTCATATTGCTGATTAATGACCGAGAACTGTAGTGTGGCTGAAGTGGCCGTTGGCACAAATGTGTACTGCTCGGAACCCCAATTCTGCCAAAACAACGTATCCGTCACCGAGCTCGTGAAAATCTCCGAAGGCGTCGAGGAACCGCTCGTGAACCCTACAGTTATCTGCTGCGTAGGAGTCTCACCCTCGGCGGCCAGCAGAAAGTTGACTGTATAGGTCTGTCCGATAGTTAGGCCGTTGATAGTCTGAGACCAAGCTCCGCTACCAGAAGAAGAGAATCCCCCACCCAAAGTAACGAACTCATTGCCATCTCCGGCCTTGGCTGTGTTCGTGCCGCCGCAGCACTGGGGGCCGGCGTGAAATAAAAGAGCGTCACCCGGGCTGCCAGTATGGCTCCAACCGGGTATATCAGCCGGATTGGTGCTGAACGGAGTGGTGATCTGTACAGCCTCGAAGCTGCCATTTGTTACGAAGTCGGCGCGAGCCGGAAAGCCTGATAGGATAACCGCAGTTGCAAGGACCAACGTACTGCTACCTGCGGAGAACATCTTCATTTCATCCTCCTGTCCACCGCCTGAAAAGGCGCGTACATTCTAGCATGCAGTTCCACTTCCATGCGAGACAATTTCAGATTCGAACTGGTAAACAACAAAACTTGCGGCGACGTCGTTATTGAGAGATCGATCCAAGCGTCGCCCCTGTGATGTATCGTAAAGGGTCCCTTATCATACGTCAGATATTCGGGCCACCGCGACGATACCATCAGCGGCGGCTACACCTTCTGACCATCGCCTTTGCCCTCGCCAAGAAGTCGCTATCAAGGTAAGCATGCCTGCGCCGAGCAGCCCTACCGTGGCAGGCTCAGGGACTTCGGGACCTGCATCCAGATCAGATTGCACGAAGACCGTAAATGGATACGTACCCGGGGATGTCCCAATCGTCGTAGCACCCTGCGCACTTGGTACGTCGCATCGCTAAGAGTTAAGGTGCCAGCGGCTCTACCAAATACGCGAACCTGTGAACGTGGTTGGCGGACTGGTGATAGGCGGGATGTGAATCTGTGCTCCGTTTGGAAGTTCACCGCCGAAGAGCGGAATGTCGATACCGACCTCAGACTCGGTACCGTCTTCTTCGTAAGTGACGTTAGAGATTGGCTTCCAAAACGGTCATGGAAAACGCCGCCGCCAACGTTCCGCACTCCGAAGATGTCGCTGATTGTAGCGGCCGACCCGCTTGCCACTGTCAACAGAATTAGGCAGGGAGGAGTTTTTGCCGTTCCATCTCTGCGCGGCGGCGGGGAATTCGGTGAAGCATGGCATCGGGCCGGAATGCTCCAGAAAAAGCAGAACGTGTTCGGTCACTTCTTCGGCGCGGCTGAGTACCTGATCGCGCAGGGAATCACCTCCAGCAAGCAACTGGTGATCAGCGGGACTTCGAACGGCGGATTACTAATGGGTGGGGCGGCGCCGCGCCAGGCCGGCCGATTATCCTGCGGTATGACACACTGACGGATCCCACAGCGGCGGCAGATCGGTAGACCAACAATTAGACTTCGATGCGGATCTCTTGTCATATGCAGCGGCCCAGGCGAGCTTCGGTACGAACGATTTCTAGTTGGCGGCCAGGTCTTAGGCGCGGCACTATTGATTTTCGTTCGCGTCTTCGTTGCTCTTCACGAATTCGAGGATGTCGAAGCGTTTGACTTCCCGGTCAGGAAAGAAGCTGTTGATGGCCGATTGCTCCTCGTCGAAGATTTCGAACAGCGTGCTCAAACGCGTAAGAATCAGCAACTGGGCGCCGCGCTCGTTCAGGTTTAATAATTTCAGTGCTCCTTTCGCGGCTTCGAACCTGCTGTGGCCCTCCACAAGGACCCCGAGCCCGCTCGAATCGATGCGACTAACGTCCGCCAGGTCCAAAATAATTCTGACCTTCCCATTGGCCACGAGCGTAGCGAACAGGTTCCGAAGATCCGTGACCTCGGATCCGGCAACAAGCCTGCCATTCATGGTCACAATCGTGATACCTTCAAGTTCTCTCTGCATCAGATCGAGGGACATATACGTGATTCAAGGATAACTGCCGGAACCATCAGAGTCGGAATAATTGCGTGCTGAGCAGGTAGACTTCGCCACGCTAAAGTTAAGAATGCAACTTCTCCAAGGGGTGAGAGGCGCTTGTTTACGATTGCGGTAATTGCGTTGTTGCAGGCACAAGCCGGGGGGCTGCCGGTCTATAGCATTGCCAATACGTTCGATCCCCTTGCGACACCCGGGCAGAATGAAAAAGAAATAGCGCTGCTGACGCTCGCGATCACGCTCGGAATCTTTATTGTGACTGCGTCGCTGATCGTTTACGCGATCTGGCGATACCGGCAGCGTCCCGGGGACGATACCACGCAGGAACCGCCTCAAGTTTACGGAAGTAATCAAATCGAGGTTGCCTGGACGGTGATTCCGATTCTGATTGTGTTCGTTTTGATCGGCGTTTCGGTACGCGTGATCGCGGCAGTGCAAGATGCCAGCCCATCACCGACCACCGTGAAGTTAAGACTGGTGGGCCATCAATGGTGGTGGAGTATGGATTATCCCCAGTTCGGAGTGATCTCCGCCAATGAGATCCACGTTCCGATCTCACCAGACGGGAAGCTGGTGACGCAAATTCAATTGGAAAGCCTGGATGTTGCGCATAGCTTCTGGATACCGCAACTGGCAGGAAAGATGGATCTGATTCCCAATCGCATGAATTTCACCTGGATCGATCCAAAGAAGCCGGGTGTTTATCTGGGAAACTGCGCTGAATACTGCGGAACGCAGCATGCCAACATGCTGCTGCGGGTGATTGCGCAACCCGTGGACGAGTTCAATCGCTGGGCGAACGAGCAGAAGCTGGCGGCGGTGGAGGACCCGAACGTAGCACAAGGCAAGCAGACGTTTCTCTCTCTTTCCTGTGTCAATTGCCACGCCATCAAGGGGACGCCGTCGGTGGGAGTGTTTGGTCCCGATCTGACGCATCTTATGAGCCGGCAGACAATTGGAGCCGGCGTGGCGCCTCTCACCCACGAAAACCTGCGCGCGTGGGTGAACGATCCTCAGGAGCTGAAACCGGGCTGTCTGATGCCCGATATGAAACTCACCGATCCGCAACTGAACCAGGTTGTGGCTTACCTGGAAACGCTGCGCTAGCAGAAGGGGGAGAATTGGCTTCGATTGATTATCCATTAGAGCGGCCGGAAGTTCGCGAGGCAGGCTGGGGATTCGCGGACCACATGTACGACTGGGTTGCGACGGTCGATCACAAACGGCTCGGGCTGATGTACATGATTTCGGCCCTGTTCTTTCTGATAGTCGCGGGTATCATGGCGCTGGTCATTCGCTGCCAGCTCGCTTTTGCGAATGAGCACCTGGTGGGGCCTGACACCTACAATCGCCTGTTCACGATGCACGGCACCACGATGGTCTTCCTGGTCGGCATGCCAATCGTGGCCGGCTTATCGAACTATCTAGTGCCGCTGATGATCGGCGCGCGGGATATGGCGTTTCCCAGACTGAACGCTTTCGGGTTCTGGATTTTTCTCTTCGGCGGTTTCCTTCTGTACTACAGCTATCTCGGAGGGAGCGGGCTTTATGGGGCAGGATCAGCGCCGGATGTCGGATGGTTTGCGTACGCGCCGCTGACCGAACAGCCGTTTTCGCGGGGGCATGCGACGGACTACTGGGCCCTGGGCATTCTGGTATCCGGTGTAGGAAGCATTGCGAGCGCCATTAACGTGATCGCAACCACTCTTTCGATGCGCTGCCCGGGCATGACACTCAGCCGGATGCCGATGTTCGTGTGGGTGATGCTGATCGACGCGTGGCTCATCCTGGTGGCACTTCCGCCTTTGTCGGCCGCGCAGATCATGCTTCTGCTGGACCGTTATTTGGGCGCCAATTTCTTTTACACCCAGCGGGGTGGGTCCGCGGTTCTGTGGCAGCATCTCTTCTGGCTGTTCGGCCATCCCGAGGTTTACATCCTTATTTTCCCAGCGTTCGCAATCTTGTCAGAGGTGATACCGATCTTCTCGCGCAAGCCGATTTTCGGGCGGCCTGCAATGGTAGGCGCGGTGGTGGCGATCGGCTTCATTAGCCTCGGCGTGTGGGCGCATCACATGTTTGCGGTTGGAATGACTGCGTATGCGAATTCGTTTTTTGCAGCTTCGAGCATGCTGGTGGGCATACCGACCGGAATCAAGATCTTCAACTGGACCGCGACGATGTACGGCGGCCGGTTAAATATGAAAACGCCGATGCTGTTCTGTTGCGCGTTCCTGCTGCAGTTTCTGGTTGCGGGTCTGACGGGAATTATGCTGGCCGTCGCTCCTTTCGACTGGCAGCTGCATGATTCTTATTTCGTGGTGGCGCACTTCCATTTCACTCTGGCGGAGGGCTTGGTAACAGCTGTTTTTGCCGGCATCTACTACTGGTATCCGAAGGTTAGCGGAAGAATGTACAACGAAAGGCTCGGGAAGTGGCACTTCTGGCTATTTGTCATCGGAGTGAATCTCACCTTCATTCCCTTGCACTTCGCCGGGATATTGGGAATGCCGCGCCGCGTCTACACGTACCAGGCGGGGCGAGGCTGGGAGCCTTGGCAATTCACCGCAACCATAGGAGCTTTTGTGCAGGCGATCGCAATCGCGATATACGCGTGGAATATGGTGCATTCCGCAGTAAAAGGCGAGCCTGCAGGCGACGACCCGTGGGACGGCTGGACACTCGAATGGTCCACGACGTCTCCGCCGCCGGAGTATAACTTTGAAAAGCTGCCTGTGGTTCGCAGCAGCCGTCCGTTATGGGATCTGAAGCACCCGAACGATCCTGACTGGAAATACGAATAAGGCCATGACAAACGCAAGCGAACTCACCGCCGACGCGCTGACGCTAGAGCGCGAATGGACAACACCCGATCGCGGAACGATTGGAATTATCTTTCTGATTGTCACCGAATCGGTGCTGTTCCTGACGTTTGTGCTCGTATACCTGATCTACATGGGGAGCAGTGTTACCGGTCCCTATCCAAAGGACGTGCTGGAGACGCCGATACTTGCGACCATCTGCCTGCTTTCGAGCAGCTTCACGATCATTGGCGCCGAGCATGCGTTGGAGCACAATCGAGTGGGGCAGTTCCGGCTATGGTGGGCCGTGACGATCGTGCTCGGGTTGTACTTCCTTTACGACACGGGCATGGAGTGGAAAAAGCTGATCTACGTCGATCACCTGACCATCAGCACGAACCTGTTCGGCACGACGTTTTACTCACTCGTTGGATTGCACGCGAGCCACGTGACCGTCGGGATGATTTTTTTACTGCTGGTGCTAGGAGTGAGCGTGCTCGGGTTTCCGATCGAAACGCAGAAGCGGCGCGTCAAGTTCCTGTCCTGGTACTGGCATTTCGTCGATGCGGTTTGGGTGATCGTGTTCACCGTGGTGTACATCATCAGCGTGAGGTGAAGGGACGAGCGTATGTCAACGGAAACCCATCACGGCGAAGCGGCGGAACGGACCGAGGAGACGCACATTCAGCTGCCTGCTCCGACTTTTTATCCAATTATATTTGCCTTTGGCGTGACATTGCTCTTTGCGGGCCTGGTGACATTTTGGGCAGTAAGTCTGATCGGCTTTCTCATATTCTTCGCAGGAGCACTTGGCTGGTGGCGTAATGTGATTCCGCTTGAAGATCACGAACTGGTGCCGATTGAGCCCGAGCACAGACCCGCACCGATTATGGTGGAAGCACGGTCGGTGGTGAGACTCCGAGCAGGTGAATTAGGCCACCGCACGCGAATTCCCATCGAGGTTCATCCATACACAGCTGGGGCGATTGGAGGTCTGGCAGGTGGAGCGGCGATGGCGTTTCTGGCGTGCCTTTATGGGCTAGTGGCGGAGCACAGCATCTGGTATCCGGTGAATCTGCTGGCGGGTGTGGTGATTCCCGGCCTGGGTAATGCGACGACCGAGCAACTCCGCCATTTCAACGGAGAAGCATTTGTGGCCGCGCTGATAGGGCACATTGGACTTTCCATTCTGGTGGGCGTTGTATATGCTGCCATTCTGCCGATGTTTCCCAAATATGCGCCGCTCTGGGCCGGGATCTTGATGCCGCTATTTTGGTCCGGTCTCACATATCCGGTATTAGGAATCATCAACCCGGCACTCAACGAGCGAATTAGCTGGCCGTGGTTCGTCGTATGCCAACTCGCGTTCGGGCTGGTTGGTGGGTTCTTCATTGCCCGGAGCACAAACATAAAAACGATGCAGTTGCTCCCGCTGGCCGAGCGCGCGGCGCTGCATTACCCAACCGAGAGTGGCGACAGAGAAAAGGATTCGCATTGAACTGCGGATGGATGGCCATGCGGAGAAAAAATCGGCTATTAGCCTGTAGCGTGTTAGCAGCGCTGCTGGGCATAACCGCGTGTGACCCGCCGGGCAAACCGGGGCCGGCCGAGGAAGCGCCCGCGAGCGAGACCGATTTTCACGTACTTTACAGGCAGCGTTGCCAGGCTTGCCACGGGGAAGACGGCAAGGGCGGTCCCGGTCGAATTTTGAATGACCCCTTGTACCTGGCGATCCTTCCGAGAGAGGAGCTGTACAACGTCATCGAGCACGGAAGAGCGGGAACGTCGATGCCTGCATGGGCGCGAAAGTACGCCGGTCCGTTAACCGAAGAGCAGATCAACGCGCTGGTGGACGGGATCGAGAAAAACTGGGCGAAGCCCAATCAGTTTAGCGGAGCCCAGCTGCCGGCCTATTACAGCCCGCAAAACGGAGGTGATGTGCTGGCCGGGCAGAAGACGTTCGTGAGGGACTGCTATATGTGCCACGGGCCCGGCGCGCGGATTGGTTCGGTGACGGATGCTGCTTATCTATCTCTGATCACGAACCAGTGCCTACGAACCTCGATTATTGTGGGCCGGCCCGATCTTGGCATGCCCGATTACCGGCATTTGAACCTCGGACGTGCCTTGAGCGATGGCGATATTTCAAACCTCGTTGCGTTCCTATCTGCGAAGCGCCCTCCGGAAATCACTGCAATGTACGAGAGTGCGCAGGTAAGCGCGGGCCAGCAGGCCGGTGCTAGCGGCAGCCACGAAAACGAAAACGGTACGGGCCAGGAAGGAGCGATGACGAAAGGGAATGAAGGGAGCGGGACAGGACCAGGCAGCCCCCGAAAGCAGAAAGGCGAAGGCAACAAATCTACAGGCGGAAGCAGCCAACAAGGGATCAAATGAGCGAAAAAGAAAAAGTTGGACATGCAGGAATAGGCAAGCTGGAGCCTATAGCAGAGCATCCGAAAGAGATTTCGACGCGGCGCGACTGGCTTTTCATGACGGGCACAGCGGCAAACGTGGCCGCGGGAATCCTGTTGTTAGTTCCCCTTGTTGGCTATGTGTTTTCGAGCTTCGTCAGCAGAAAAGATCCGCGGGACTGGATCTCGCTCGGAGCCTTGGATGCATATCCGGAACACACAACACGCCTTGCAACCTACCGCAACCCTTTCACCAGGCCATGGGATGGTCAGACCGCTGATATTCCCTGTTGGGTTCGAAGGCTCGCCGGAAATAAGTTCCAGGTCTTTGCGATTAACTGCGCTCACCTGGGCTGCCCGGTGCGGTGGTTTCAGCCCTCTGGTCTATTTCTATGCCCGTGCCACGGTGGCGCGTACTATGAGGATGGTTCGCGGGCAGCGGGTCCACCTCCACGCGGCTTGTTCGAGTACGACTACAAAGTGGAAAATGGCGAGCTTTGGGTCAAAGGCGGCGAAATGCCAACACTCGCGAATCCTGTGTAGGGCGGAGACAGCGCAATGAAAACGCTCAGGGATATCGCGGTTTGGCTCGATAGCAGGTTGCATATCACCGCTCTGTGGGCGTCGTCGGCGGGGCACGAGGTGCCGGCAAGCTCAGGAAGCTGGTGGTATGTATTCGGCAGCGCGACGCTGTTGTGCTTTGTCATTCAAGTGCTGACCGGCATATGCCTGGCGTTCGTGTATGTGCCGTCCACCAATGAAGCGTACACCAGCCTGGAATATCTGAACCACGCACAGTTCTGGGGGTGGTACCTGCGCGCATTGCATTACTGGGGATCGAACATGATGGTGGCGTTCATGACGTGCCACATGATTCAGGTTTTCCTGTTTGGCGCGTACAAGTACCCACGCGAGCTGACATGGGTCAGCGGAATTTTTCTCCTGCTTTGCACGCTGGCGATGGCGTTCACCGGACAGGTGATGCGGTGGGACCAGGATGCTTACTGGGGGCTGGGGATCGGGGCTTCCATTCTGGGTCGCATTCCGGTGGTGGGATCAGGCCTCGTCCATCTTGTGCTGGCGGGCCCCATAATAGCCGGCGAAACGCTGTCGCGATTTTTTACTCTGCACGTCTTCGTAATTCCCGGCCTGATCTTTGCGATTATCGCAATGCATCTGCGATTAGTGCTGGCGAAGGGAATCAACGAGTATCCGAGACCGGGATACAAGGTGCGCAAGACGACTTACGACGCAGACTATGCCAACCTTATTCGCAAAGAAGGAGTGCCGTTTGTCCCAGACGCGATCGGCAAGGACCTGATCTTTTCCGCGTTCACGATCGTGCTGATTCTGGTCTTGGCGTTTGTACTTGGGCCTAAAGGGCCGCACGGTATTCCGGACCCGACAATTGTCGATACGAGCCCAGAGCCTGACTTCTACTTCTTGTGCCTTTTCGCTGCGTTGGCGCTGCTGCCGGACTGGATGGAGACCTTCGTGATGTTCCTGGCACCGGCGCTGGGAATCCTGTTTTTGCTGCTGCTGCCGTTCTTCGCGGGTACGGGCGAAAAGAGCGCTCGCAGGAGACCGGTAGCTGTTCTATCAGTGATTTTCATCATGCTGGTCATTGTTACTCTGGCTTGGTTCGGACTGACGTCACCGTGGTCGCCGCATATGGACGCCTGGAGCGGAGATCCGATTCCGGCAAAGTATCTGCGCGGGCGCACTCCGCTCGAAATGCACGGAGCGATTGTATTGCAGAACAAACAGTGCCGTAACTGCCATGCGCTCGGCGGTCACGGCGGACAACGCGGCCCGGCGCTCGACGATGTTGCGACGAGAATGACGCCGGAGCTCATGGTTCGGCAGGTGATTCAAGGCGGAGGCAACATGCCGGCTTACGGCAAGAAGCTTACGCCGGCGGAGGTAGAAGCGCTGGTGGCGTTTATGCGTACACTCAGGCCGCAATCGACTCCGCCGTCGAAGCTATCAGCGCCGCCGGAGAATCATCTGCCGAGGGATTTCGCGGTTGTGGCGCCACCGCACGTTTTGCAGGCTAAAACGAAGAAGTGAATTCGATTGCAACCGCGGCGCTGTGGTCCTGGAACATAAGCTTCCCTGTGACCGCGGCGCTGATGATCTGCGCTGCCATCTACATCCGCGGCTGGCGAGCGGGGCGGCGGCTCCTACATGACCAGAACGACGCATCCCGACTGATAGCCTTCCTGGCGGGTCTTGCGGTGATATTTGTTGCGCTGGAGTCGCCGCTCGATTCATTCGATGGCGTCTACCTCGCGGCGCACATGACGCAGCACTTCCTGCTGATGATGGTTGCGCCGCCGCTGATCCTACTTGCGCGTCCGGTCGTGCCGCTGCTCAGAGGCCTTCCGAAGCCGGTTGCGAAGGAAGCGCTTGGGCCTTTTCTCACGTGGCGACCTCTTCGGCGCTTCTTTGAATGGCTTGCCTCTCCCCTAGTTGCCTGGGTAGTGTTTGCGGCGAGTACCGTTGGCTGGCATGTTCCGTACTGCTATGAGCTGGCGCTACATTCGCGTTTCTGGCACGGAGCGCAGCATGCATCTTTCTTCTGGACAGGAATTTTGTTCTGGTGGTTGGTGGTGGAACCAGGGCCAGGGAAGTCGAAATGGCCACGCTGGGCGGCGATACCGTATCTGCTTGCATCGGATCTGCTCAATACCGCGATCTCTGCGGCCTTTGTGTTCTCCGGACGCATTCTTTACCCGAGCTACGCTGCTGTGCATGTGAGCAAAGCGGCCGCGCTGAGCGATCAGACGCTGGCCGGCCTGATCATGTGGATTCCGGGGGAGATGATTTACCTGGTTCCGGCCTTCTTTCTGACTATGAGAGTGGTCGTGGGATCGAAGCGGCAGCAGGGGTACGGCATCAGGCCGGTTCGGATTCAATCCGCTCGACCGCGGCGCGATTTGACATTTGCCTTGGCGCGCTGGAGGCGGCCGCTACAGGTTGCCATGCTGCTGGTGGCGGCAGCCGTGATTGCAGACGGCTGGTGGGGACCGCAAGTGACGCCGTTGAACCTGGCCGGCGTTTTGCCGTGGATTCACTGGCGCGGGCTGTCCATTTTGGCGCTGCTGCTTGCCGGAAATATGTTCTGCATGGCGTGTCCATTCACGCTGGTGCGTGATGTAGCACGAAAGATTTTGCCAGCCGGGTTGCGCTGGCCTCGATATCTGCGGAACAAATGGATTCCGTTCGGATTGCTTTTCCTGTACTTGTGGGCATACGAGGCCTTCGCGCTCTGGGACAGTCCTTGGTTCACGGCGTGGATCATTGCGGGTTACTTTGCGGCGGCGGTCTTGATTGATGGGCTGTTCCGAGGCGCCAGCTTCTGCAAGTATGTCTGCCCGATCGGGCAATTTCACTTTGTCAGCTCGCTGGTTTCACCGAAAGAAGTAGGTGTGCGCAGGCCTCAGGTGTGCAAGAGCTGCGAAACACATGACTGTATTCGCGGCAATGAGCGGCAGAGGGGCTGCGAGCTATATCTGTTTCAACCGAAGAAGTCGAGCAACTTGGACTGCACGTTCTGTCTCGATTGCGTAAAAGCGTGTCCGGAAGGGAATGTAGGGCTTCTGTCGATCGCGCCGGCGTCGACCTTGACGTCCGACCCGTACCGGTCTTCGCTGGGGCGCCTGTCCAAGAGAACGGACATGATGGCGCTGGTGCTGCTGTTTGTGTTCGGAGCCTTCGTGAATGCAGCGGGCATGGTGGCGCCGGTTATGGCCTGGGAACATGGCTGGCATGCGCGGCTGGGCGTGCATGCCATGCCGCTGATCGTAGGCGCATTTGTTGCAAGCGGGGTGTTGTTGATCCCGGCGATTCTCGTGGCTGCCGCAGCCGGGTTCAATCGCTTAGCCCAGCCACAAGGGAACGTTCGGGATATGGTGCGGCGCTTCGCTCTGGCACTGGCGCCGATGGGCTTTGGAATGTGGGCGGGACACTTACTGTATCATCTGGCGACCGGATGGGCGGCTGCCTTGCCGGCGGTGGAACGCGCTGTGGCGGGGACAGCAAGCGCAGTTGTGATGCCGCTGATACCCGCCTGGTTGACTCCACTGCAGATCGTCATGTTGGATGCGGGACTGCTGCTCAGCTTTTGGGCCGTGTGGAAAATCGCTGCTGACGTGAGCGCTCCGAAGCGTTCCGCAATCGTGTTAATGATGCCATGGCTGGGCATTGCCCTAGCCCTCTATGGCGCAGGGCTTTGGATTCTCTTTCAGCCGATGCAGATGCGCGGGATGGTGCATTGAAGACCGCAGTTCTTACGGTCTTTTTTCTGTTGTGCAGCACGGTACCGGCTCTTGCCGATGGCGGATCGCTGGTGGCGCGGAAGCAGGCGGGGCCCTGGATGGTCAGCATTTTCGCGGCTGAAATGCCGATCCGCACGGGGGCAGTGGATTTCAGCGCAATGGTACAGAAGATATCCGACGAGTCGCCCGTCATGGATGCGAAGGTAATGCTGCGGCTCACCAAGACGAGCGCGGGAGAGGTGACGGAAGTGGCCGCCCCGGCGAGTCATGCTAAGGCTACGAACAAGACGTTGTATGCCGCGCAAATGACGATCCCATCGGCAGGAGCCTGGCGATTGTCAGCGGACATCAGCGCGCTCGGGACAAGCTCGACGGTGACGGCGGATCTGGATGTGCTGCCGCCCGCGCCTCCCGGACAGACGTACTGGCCTTATATTGCGCTTGTTCCGCTAGCGATTCTGTTGTTTGCGTTCAATCGCTGGTTGCGACGCCGGCGCGAGTTTGTTCGTCCGCGAGCACGCTCATAGCGGCATTACGGCCGTTGATAGCGATTACACTTCCGCCGGGATGCGTACAGGCTCCGCACAGATAGACGCCGGGCATTGGTGTGCGTGTTCGCAGACCGGTTGCTCCACATATAAGGGGGCAGGCATTCGCCCTGAAAGATGTGGCCTCCGGTCAGGCCGACTTTCAGTCTCAATGTCCGGCGGCCCGAGAGCTTCGGCTTCGATCACCGCATCAGGGATGTTGCTGCAGAAGCGGCCGAGGGCAGCGAGCGCGAGGTCTTGGGCGGATTGCCGGTTTTTGTCCCAATTGGAGCCATCGGCGAATGGATAGGGAACGTATTGCGAAAAGATGCTCATGGTATGCGTGCCGGGCGGCGCAACAGAGCGGTCGTGAACACTCTGAAAGTAGAGTTCCGTCCAAAGATGCTCGGGCAATCTGCCCGCTCGCGCGGCAGCGTAACTTGCTCGCCACTCATGCCTTAGTGAGCGGAGTGTTTATCTGCGCCGAAATGGTGTGGCTGGCACATGCCGGGGCGAGCGCGGAAATTCGGAAGCTCGCGTAGCCAGACATTGAGCTTCAGTGTGCAGCCCTCGATGGGAATGGATTCGACCTGAGCGCGCCAGGCGGGATCGGCGGCGGAGCCGAGCAGACGGAGAGTTGTCCTCGGGTCGGCGTTTGAGACCACGATGGGAGCGTGAATGCGCTCGCCGCACTCGAGCACGACTCCTTCGCCGGGCAAGATCTGCGCAACCGGAACGCCGGACGCGATCATTGCGCCAGCTTCCTGCGCGGCATCCGCTAGGAAGAACGAGACCATGCCCATGCCGCCTTCACATAGCCCCAGGCGCCGGGTAAGCCGCCGAGGCGGCCGGATGCATGATGAAAGCGAATGGAAGCGGTGCCGGGATCGAACGGGCTCGCGTTGGTGCCGATCACGCCTTGCCCGAGATAGGCGATCTGCAGCCGCTCGTCTGTAAAGATATCGCTCGACGAACTCGGCCATGGACCACTCGAAGAGCAGAGCGCGGGCTTCCGCGGTCGTTGCCGAGCCGTTCTTCGATCTGCTCGCGGGTGGGCGCTTCACCAATCCAGAGGTCGTTTTCATCAGCCGGCCGGAGCGCGTCGCGAGTGCGGCGAAGCACGTCGGAAAAAGCGCGCCAGCCCTCGACATCTCGCGGCGAAAATCTGCCGCAGCTCGGCTTCGCATTGCTCGTCATCATCGTAGAGCTGAATACTGTTACCATCTTCGAAAGGTACGAAAAGACCATTGCTGGCGGGCGTCCAATGGAAGCCGCGGTTGTGGAGATCGAGCTCTTCGATAACGAGAGGATGCAGCAGGCCGGCGAGATAGGCGCACGGTGAAAGACGAACTCCCGGCCAGGGTTCTTCAATGGTGCAGGCGCCGCCTATGCGCTCGCGAGCTTCGAGGACAAGCACGCGTTTGCCGGCACGGGCAAGATAGGCGGCGCAGGTAAGGCCGTTATGTCCGGCGCCGACGATGATGGCGTCCCAGCGCCTCGAGCCGAGTTCGCGAAGAGGAGCGGGAAGGCCGAGCACGCCGAGAGATTCGACTGCCGAGCGGATTTCGAGAAAAGCGGCGGGCATCAATGAAATGGGCGAGGCCGGTGAGACTCGCCCGTACTTGTTCAGGCGGTACGCTGGAGCTCGGCCTTGCCCTCATCCGCAATCGCGGCCTGAGCGGCGGCAAGCCGGGCTATCGGCACACGGTAAGGCGAGCATGAGACGTAGTTCATGCCGACGCGATAACAGAATTCGACGGAGCTCGGCTCGCCACCGTGCTCACCACAGATTCCGACTTCGAGATCGGGACGCGTCTTGCGGCCCAGCTTGACGGCCAGTTCAATGAGCTTGCCGACGCCATCCTGATCGAGAACAGCGAACGGATCCGCCTTGAAGATTTTGAGGTCTTCATACTGCCGCGAGAACTTCGTGTAATCGTCTCGCGACAGACCCATAGTCGTCTGAGTCAGATCGTTGGTGCCGAAGCTGAAGAACTCGGCTTCGCGAGCGACTTCATCGGCTGTCATGGCGGCACGCGGGATTTCGATCATGGTGCCAACGTAGTACTTGAGATCTTTCATACCCGCTTCCGCAAGTACCTCTTCAGCAACTTTGATGACGAGAGCCTTTTGATTCTCCAGCTCCTTGACGTTGCCGACCAGCGGGATCATGACCTCAGGGATGACGTTCACTCCCTTTTTCGCGACCAGTACAGCGGCTTCGAAGATCGCGCGGGCCTGCATTTCGGTCACCTCGGGGTAGGTGATGCCGAGGCGGCAGCCGCGGTGGCCCAGCATCGGATTGAACTCATGTAGTTCTTCGACGCGACGCAATAGCTCCGGTAGATGCTTCTTCAGCTCCCCGACGCCGATGCCGTATGTGGACGCCATTTCCTTCTTCTCCTTGGAAGAGGCGTTAGGCAGCCGAGCGATATCGACCATCAGGTTTTCCCGCTTGGGCAGGAACTCATGCAGCGGCGGATCGAGCGTGCGGATAACGACCGGGAAGCCGTCCATCACCTGGAAGAGACCAGCGAAATCTTTGCGCTGCATGGGCAGCAATTTCTGAAGGGCCTTTTTGCGAGTCTTCTCGTCGCGCGCAAGGATCATCGCCTGCATATGTGGAATGCGGTCTTCAGCGAAGAACATGTGCTCCGTACGGCAGAGGCCGATGCCTTCGGCGCCGAACAGACGAGCCTGTTTGGCATCGCGCGGGATGTCGGCATTGGCGCGGACACCGAACTTGCCCCGGAAATCGTCGGCCCATTCCATGAACGTCGCGAAGTAGCGCGATTTCGGATCCGGTTCGTTGGTTTTGCACTGGCCGAGATAGACTTCGCCGAGAGTACCGTCGAGCGAGATCCAATCACCCTCTTTGAGAGTCAGTTTGGCGCCTTCGAAGACGATGGTGGCCTGCTTTTTGGCTTCGTCGACAGCCACGGATGAAGCTCCGACTACGCACGGACGGCCCATGCCGCGGGCCACAACAGCGGCGTGACTCGTCAGGCCGCCGACCGCGGTGAGAATGCCCTTGGAAACATCCATGCCGTGGATGTCGTCAGGCGTGGTCTCTTTGCGAACCAGAATCACCGGGCCATTGGCGGCTAATTCGACGGCGTCTTCGGATGAGAAGGCGGCGCGGCCGACCGCGGCTCCGGGTGAGGCAGGCAGACCGGTGGCGATCTTCTGAAGATTCTTGCGCATGTTCGGGTCGAGAACGGGGTGCAGAAGCTGATCGAGCTGATTCGGCCCGACGCGCTGCACCGCTTCCTTCTTCGAGATCAGCCCCTCTTCGACCATATCGACCGCGATACGAACGGCGGCAGGGCCGGTTCGCTTACCGTTTCGCGTCTGCAGCATGTAGAGCTTGCCTTCTTCGATGGTGAACTCGAAGTCCTGCACATCGCGGTAGTGCTGCTCGAGATTCGAGGTGATTTCCCGCAGCTGCTTATAGGCCTCGGGCATGACCTGCTCGAGTTCGGCGATCGGCTGAGGCGTGCGGATACCTGCGACTACGTCTTCCCCCTGGGCATTCACGAGGAATTCGCCATAGAAGGTCTTTTCACCGGTCGAAGGGTTGCGTGTGAAGCCGACGCCGGTGCCGGAATGATTGCCCATATTGCCGAAGACCATGGCCTGCACGTTAGCGGCAGTACCGATGGAATCCGGGATCTTCTCCATGCGCCGGTAATAGACGGCCTTCGGAGTGTTCCAGGAATTGAACACTGCGTCACGGGCGAGCATCAACTGTTCGCGCGCGTCCTGCGGAAACTCGCGCCCGGTCTCCTTCTTGACGAGCTTCTTGTAGTCGTCAATAACGGATTTGAGATCGCTGGCGGTCAGATCAGTATCGAGCGCCGCCCGCGCTTTCGCCTTGCGTGAGTCAAAGATGTGATCAAACTTGGCCATGTCGATGTGCAAAGCGACTTCGCCGAACATCTGAATAAAGCGGCGATAGCAGTCGTAAGCGAAGCGCGGATTGCCGGTTTTGCGGGCGAGACCCTCCGTGGTCTCATCATTCAGGCCTAGGTTGAGAATCGTGTTCATCATGCCCGGCATGGAGAACTTCGCACCTGAGCGGACGCTGAGAAGCAGCGGATCATCCACGCCGCCCAGCTTTTTGCCCATCTGCTGTTCGAGCTTTTCGAGCGCCGTGTGAATCTGTTCATCGACTTCAGGCGGAACCTTGTTGCCGTTTTCAAAGAAAAGGTTGCAGACCTCGGTGGAGATGGTGAAACCAGGCGGGACAGGCACACCGGCTTTGCTCATTTCAGCGAGGCCGGCGCCCTTCCCACCGAGGATGTCGCGCATCTTTCCGTCGCCGTCGGCCGTACCTCCGCCAAACGAGTAAACATATTTCTTCATTTCAATGTTGTCTCCTGATTCCGGATACGAGCGTTGTGATGCCTCAGACGGCAGAGCCGCCCTGCGTGACGATTTCGGAGAAATCGGCGATGGTGGAGAACTCCGTCAGCAGGCTGTAAAGCAAAGCCAGGCGGTTCTGCCGGATCGCCGGATCCGGATCGTTCACAAGAATTTTATCGAAGAAGAGATCTACCTGCGGCCGAAGGGAAGCGATGGCACTAAGCTTGTCACGGTATCCCGCTGCTTTTTGAGTGGTTTCGCGCACCCGGAGAAAGGCGTCATACAGGTCGCGTTCGGGGCCGGGCATCAACAGCTTCGTATCCGGCGGCGCCGCCGTTTCCACTTGCGCCTGCTTCAGGATGTTCTTGATGCGCTTGAAACTGGCGGCGAGCGGCTCGAAGTCTTCGGTGGGCCGAATGTAGTGGATGGCCTCGGCGCGATCCGCAAGATCGGGCAGGCTCGCGATGGGAGCCGCCATTGCAGCATTCACTTCGTCATAGGCGAGATTGAGCACTTCACGAAGATAGAACTGAATGCGCTCCCGGATAAATGGTGAAGTCCGGTAACGTCATCCGTAAGAGCAAGGATGTCCAAAGGGAGCTTCGCTTCGAACAGCGTTTTGACGATGCCCTGGGCAGCGCGGCGAAGCGCGAACGGATCCTTGGAGCCGGTCGGGATCAAGCCGATTTTGAAACATTCACGGAGCGTATCGAGCTTGTCGGCAATCGAGACGATCTGGCCTTCGAGAGAGCGAGGAATCGAATCGTCCATGCTCACAGGCTTGTACTGGTCATAGACTGCTTCGGCGACGGCTGGAGTTTCGCCCTGTGCCGCTGCGTAGAGCCCGCCGACCACGCCTTGAAGCTCTGTGAACTCTTTAACCATGTCGGTGGTCAGGTCACATTTGGCGATTAGGGTTGCGCGCTGCACGGTGTTCAAGTCGGCCCCGGCTTGTGCGGCTAAATCACCTGCCAGCAGCAGGACGCGATCCGTTTTGTCACGGTAACTGCCCAGCTTGGCCTGAAAGGTTACCTTTTCGAGATCGGGAAGGCGGGCAATCAGAGGACGCTGCTGATCGACCTGCCAGAAGAATCGTGCGTCGTTGAACCTGGCACGAAGAACGCGCTCGTTGCCCTGCCGAATGAGCCCATCCGGATCGCCGGAAGTATTCGTTACGGCCACGAATTGCGGAGCAAGCGATCCGTCTTCGTTCAGCACCGAAAAGTAGCGCTGGTGATGACGCATGACAGTAGACAGAATCTCCTTCGGCAACTCGAGGTAGGAGGGGTCGAAGGAGCCGCGAATAGGCGTCGGGAACTCGGTGAGATAGACGAGAGTCTTAAGGAGATCCTGATCGGGCTCGACGCCGGGATCAAGTCCTGAACAGATACGCTCGCGGCGCTCGCTGGCGCGCAGGAGTACGAAATTTTCCCGCAGTGTCTCTTCGTAGTTATCGATAGTGACTGGAACTGGCTCTTTCGAGCCGAGAACCCGGTGACCGCGCGTGCTGTTGCCAGACGGCACGCCTTCGATCTCGAATGGGACAACCTGTGACTCGAGTAAGGCCACAACCCAGCGAATAGGGCGGATGAAGCGCAGGCCATTCTTGCCGGTCCAATACATGGTTTTCGGCCAGGTGATGCGGGCGATCACTTCGGGCAGAACGGAGCGGAGAATTGCTTGCGCCGTGTCCCCCGTTCGCTTGACCACGGCAAAGTAGCGCTCGCCTTTGGAGTCTGCATCGCGACGAAGCGCGTCAACCGTGGTGTTGTTCTTTCTTGCGAAGCCTTGCGCGGCCTTTTCCCCGGCAGACAGATACGGTCCGGCAATCACTTCTTCCACATCGCTCATGCGCGCATCGAGATCTCGGAGGCGCATCGCAAGGCGGCGAGGCGTGCCATCCAGCAGATCGATTGTTCCACGCAAATTGCCGGCCTGCGAGCTTTGGTAGTTTGCCTTCAGGCTTTGCAGGGCGTCCTCGATCATCCAATCGGGGACCTCTTCGAGGCCGATTTCCAGCAGAAAGTCTGGCATCAGGCGGCCTTCTCACAGCTCTGCTGTTCGTTCCAGGCTTGTGCAACGCCGATCGCGAGCTTCCGCACCCGCGCGATGATGCCAACCCGTTCGGTGACGCTAATTGCGCCGCGCGCATCGAGCAAGTTAAACAGATGGGAACACTTCAGAACCTGATCGTAAGACGGGAGTATCGGGAAACGGTGCTTCTCTTTACTTGCTTTGAACAGATCGAGCAGGCGCTGGGCTTCGCGCTCGTGCAGTTCGAACTCCTGCCAAAGAGCGGAGATGTCGGCCATTTCGAAGTTGTAAATGGAGAACTGCTGCTCGTCTGCCAGACGCACCGCCGCGTATGAAAAACCGGGGGCCCACTCGATGTCATAGATGCTCTCGACACCTTGCAGGAATTGCACGATACGCTCCAGACCATATGTGATTTCGGCCGGCGCGAGATCCAGGTCGATCCCTCCACACTGCTGGAAGTAAGTGAACTGAGTGATTTCAAGCCCATCCAGCGTCACCTGCCAGCCGACGCCCCAGGCCCCCAGAGTGGGCGATTCCCAATTGTCTTCTTCGAGCTTGATGTCATGCTTGCGAAGGTCGATTCCAATGGCCTCTAGGCTGCCCAAGTATTGCTCGATGACATTGTCAGGGGCGGGTTTCAGGATCACCTGCAGCTGCTGGTGTTTATAGAGCCGGTTTGGATTTTCGCCATAGCGCCCGTCCGCGGGGCGGCGGCTCGGCTGGACGTAGGCGACATTGTAGGGCTTTGGTCCAAGCACGCGCAAGAACGTTTCAGGAGCCATGGTGCCGGCTCCCACTTCGAGATCGTACGGTTCCTGAATGATGGCGCCGCGGTCTGCCCAATAGCGCTTCAGTTTGAAAATCGTGTCTTGAAAAGAATCCATGTAGGGCGTCAGAGTGCTTCAAGAAGAGGCGGAGTGTGAAAGCGGCGCTCGACGTGCTCTTCCATCTGGCGGACAAGGAACCGGCGCAGATCGAGCGCGGTGTCTTTATTCCAGTTGCGCGCAGGAAGCTGGGATATGTGAGCGCGAAGCATGCCGGCGGCCAGCTCGCGCGAATCGCCGGACAAGTTCCGATCGGGGAGCTCGGCGAGATCGGGGAGAAAGCCGGAGAGCCGTGTCGCCCAGAGCGAGAAGTAAGTGACTGCGGTCCAGATAGCGCCCGGAGCGCGCTCGTGCATGTGATCCAGAATGGCGGTCAGCAGCCGGAAGAAGCGCTCGTTCGGTTCGTGCGGAGGCAGCAATTGTTCGCTGATTTCGGCGATGTAGTCGAGGACCACACTCGCCTCGAAGCTATCGAGCAGATCGAACTGCGACTGCAGCAGATCACAGGAGTTGAGATTGACCAGTTCTCGCGTTTCCTTTTGTGAATACGACAAATTGATGAGCGACAACCGCTCCATCCCCGAACCAAAACTGCTCTTGGGTTTGCGCGCGCGATGCGCCACGCCGCGCAACTTGCCCTGATCGCGAGTGAAAAAGCTGACGATCAAATCCGACTCACGAAACGGGTAGGTTCGCAAGACATAGGTTTCACTGACCCGAGCCGGCATGTATGATCGAGCCGGTGCCGAGCGGATTGCAGCCGGTGGAACTCTCAGGGTAGCAGAGTCGCCCAAAAGCGCTGTGGAAAAATACGGGTTGCGAATTAGAGCCCTCCTGTTCTTCGCTGCATTCGTGTTTAATGCCGCACCTGCTCATACGCAGACATCTGAGCAAGGCTACCAGTTGCTACTGAGTCCTCAACGCGTGAGGCGGTTGCGGCGCGACCGCGAGCGCAACACGCAGCGATGGGTCAATTTCGAAAAGCGCGTCCAGAGCGTGCCGGATTCAGCGGAGCGCGGATTTGAACTTGCGCTATATTTCGCGGTGACTCGCGATGAAGCGCGGGGACGGGAAGCGATCCAGTGGGCCATGGCACATCCCTGCCTTTCCAGGCAGATCGCGCTGATAACAGATTGGGTCAGCGAACTCATTCCGGCTGAGCAGCGAAGCAAGATTCTGCATGGCAGTTTGTGTACCGGACTGATGCAAGATAGCGAAATCTCTGTCGCTCGGGATGCGCTGTTCATGACGGTAGCCGAGGGCAAAGAAGTACGCGAGAACGATTGGCGTCCATTACTTCCGCATCTCGAGACCGACGTGCTGAAGTCGAGCCCGGAACTGTATGCATTGTGCGAGTATCTGATCGCGGTCCGCAGCTCGACGCATATAGATCTGCGTCAGGACGACGCGAAGTTCTTCCGCCTTCTTCCAAATGAATTTCTGCTGAGCCTGAAGCCGAGTCAAATCGAACGGCCTCAATGGGTGACGCACATCGCGGCCCTGGCGATGGTAGCCGTGGACCCCAACCTGGCTGGCTCTCAATTCGTGCAGGGATGGGCCATGGAAGACAATCAACTGCTGGTAGATGGCCCGGGTGTGGCTTACGAATTTCTATGGGCAGATCCCTATCTGCCAGGAATCGCCTATCGCAATCTGGACCCATGGGCGTATGATCCGGCCGGGCGGCTGTTCGCGCGCACGGATTGGGATCCGGGTTCCTGCTGGCTTGCGGTTGATGCAGCCGGCGTTCGCAAGGAGAACTGTCCGGCGGATGTTCTCGACAAGAAACAATCGTTCGGCACGCTCACGCTGCTGCCGGTTTCGGCTCAATGTATCGACATACCTGTACGCGGCAACCGGGAGGATCTCATCCTGTGGCGGATGAAACCGCGCCAGGCACTCGCATATCGGGGCGAAGGAAAAAAGGACTTAGTAGAAACGGCGGATGCGGCGGGCATGTGGCTGGTGCCCGAAAACGCAAAGGACAAGGTCTGCCAGGTGCGCGCGGCGAAACGCTGATTGCCTGTTAAGCTTGTATTTCCAAAGGTGCATCGTTCGATGCGCGAGAAAAGGGAGTAATTTCGATTTCATGATTGCAGCAACACAACTGCGCCCCGGCATGGTGGTGAAGTTCAACAACGAGCTTCATTCGGTCTTCAGCATGGTTCACCGTACGCCCGGCAACCTGCGCGGCTTTGTACAAGCCAAGATGCGAAACCTCCGGTCGGGTTCGATGATCGAGCACCGGTTTTCGTCCGAAGATAAGGTGGAACGCGTTGCACTCGACGAACATGAAATGGAGTATCTGTACGACGATGGCGAATACTACTACTTCATGAACACCGAGACGTTCGAGCAGATGCACTTTACCAAGGACATGCTGGGCGACGGTGTGCAGTATCTGATTCCGCAGCTGAAGGTGAATGTGGAGTTTTACGAAGGCAAACCGATCAGCGTGGAGTTGCCGCCGAGCGTGGAGATGACGGTGGTCGAAACGGAGCCAAGCCTGAAGGGCGCAACCGTTTCAAACGTAACCAAGCCTGCCAAGATGGATACCGGCTTGGTGGTGCAGGTGCCGCCTTTCATCAGCGCAGGGGAGCGCATTCGCGTCAGCACCGCGGATGGAAGTTATCAGGAACGGGCGTAACTCGCCCGCTTTCACTTAACTCCCGTGAAGTTTCGCCTCATGGGCCAGGCCTTTCACTGCAAGTTGCGTCTCGCGAATCATGAAAACACATCCGGCGACGAGCGCAACGACAGCTACGGCGCCAAATAGAACGTCCAGGGCGGCGGCGATTCGGAAGAGAGAGTTCGGACCATAAGAAATGGCGATCGATCCGGCAACGGCGACGAGGGCTGAGCTGGCAAACAGCCCGAGTCCGAGGTAAAACAAGCGCAGCGCCCTCAGCAGCAGGTCCGCGCGTATCTGGAGCGCCGGCAGTTGCGCCGCCAATGTTTCGCGATCCGGGCTGCCGGGCTCAAGTTTCACCAACACAGCAGATACCGCATGAGTCCGGTCCGCGACCCGGGCGAGGCGATTATTGGTTCCAAGCGCTAAGACGGTAGAAGCGTTGGTGAGCACGGCGGGCGCGACAACGATGGTCAAAATTGAGAATGGGCCGGATCCGATCGATGAGTATTCCATTGCCGCGCTTTGTACGAGCTTCGGGAAGCATCGCACAATGCCGTCTTTCAACGCAAGCCGACCGGCCCCGGCACGCTGCATGGCGAAGTTACTCCACTCGTAGAGCCCGCATGGGGTCAATGGACGCGGCGCGCGTAGCCGGAATGATGGCTGCAAAGAAGGCGCACACCGCGAGCAAGCCCACGGCAAAGGTCAGAGCAGGCAGATCCCAGGCATCGAGGCCGTAGAGCTGGGCCGACAGCAGCCGCCCGGCGCCGACCGCGAGCGGGATTCCGAGCACCAGTCCGATGACTACCGTCTGGAACGCGTGCGCCAGTACAAGGCGAATGACCCTGGGGCGGCCAGCGCCGAGCGCCATTCTTACGCCGATTTCACTCGTTCGCTGAGCGACTGTGTAGGCAGTGACTCCATACAGTCCGATTGCAGCAAGCAACAGCGCGACCAGACCGAACAATCCGGCGAGACTCGCGACCGCACGCTGCTGGTCGAATTCAGAGTCGATCTGCTGCTGAAGCGTGCGCAGGCCGAGAATGGTCAGATTCGGGTCGACTTCCGCGAATACTTTACGCAGCGAGGGTTCGAGTGTTCCAGGCGGAATGGAAGCTTCGAGCAGCACTCCGCTGATGTAATGCGAGCGCAGCTCAAGCTTTTCAAGCAGCGGATTATCGTAGTGCGTCACCTGCATCAACGGAAGGAAGAACATGGGCCGCGCGGGACGGGTCGGGTCAGTGTATTTGGCGTCGCGCACCACGCCCACAATGCGGAACTTTCCCGCGTTCTCAGGAAGGTCGATGCCGAAGCGCTTGTCGAGCGGGTCCTCGTGGGGCAAGAACCTGCGGACGAATGCTTCATTCACGACCGCGACGCCGGCCTCGCCCCTGTCCCTCTCGTCGAAGCTCCGGCCGTGCACGACACGCTGGCCTAAGACCTGAAAGTATCCCGGACTGACGCGATCCCATGACGAGTTTGAGTTTTCGGTGAGCGGCACATTTTCGTGACCGGCAACGTAGATTCCTTCGCCCCAATTGTCGGTAAGAGGGTTGTACATGGCAAGCCCTGCTCGCGTCACGCCCGGCATGCGAAGCATATGATCCTGAAGACTGCGATATAGCGAGTTGAGACGCTCGAGCGTGTATGTCGACGGCGGCGCATTAAGCGCGACGAGAATCCGGTTGTGGACTTCGAACCCGAAATCCTGATGTTCGAGGTTGCTGAGGCTGCGCGTGAGCATCGTGGCGCCCGCGATGAGCACGACGGAAAGCGTTGCTTGTAGGACCAGCAGCGCCTTACGCGACCACGATGAGCCTTCCCGCGTGCTGCGGTTCGCGCCGCGAAGCGCTTCGACCGGATCTGTGCGCGTTGCGAACCATGCTGGTACTGCGCCGAACAGCATACCGGTTATGAGTGAGAGACCAAAAGCGAAGAGAAGCAGCGCGAGCGACGGAGTTGTATCGACAGGCAGGAACTTCGCATTGCGGAAGGCAAGCCGGAGCATCAAGCGAGCTGCGCCGGTGGCGACGGCGAGCCCGGCCAACCCGCCTGCGAGGGAAAGCAGCACGCTTTCTACGAGCGATTGGACAACGATGCGCCGCCGCGAAGCGCCCACCGCGAGGCGAATCGAGGTCTGGGTGCGCCGCGCCATGCCGCGCGCGAGCAGCAGATTCGCGACATTGGCGCAGGCGATCAGCAATACCAGACCGCAGACGCATAATAAGATTTGCAAGCTGCGGCCGTATTGCTCTTTCATGACCGCGACACCGCTGCCCGCAGGTACAACGTTGATTACCTGCTTGGGCAACTGGCGCCTGATTTCATCCATCCACGCCGGCGGATAACCGCTGTCGTTCAGGATCCATTGGCGCAAAACGCCCGTCAAGTGAGGTCCCATGCCACGAACCGAGGCGCCCGGTTTCAACCGTCCGACCACACGCAGCCACGCAGATACGGACTGCCGGAGCAATGATCCTTCGCCGTTGATCAGCGGTTCCTGCTGCAACGGGATCCACAGATCCGGCGGATCACTGCGCAGTGTCTCGCCGAAGAAGCCCGGGGGCGCAATGCCGATGACGGTGAACGGATGATCGTCAATGACAAAAGTCGAACCGACAACGGACGGATCACCGGCGTAGAGTCCTTGCCACGCCCGATAACTGAGCACTGCAACGGGAGGCGCTGCTGCCGTATCGTCGCTGGTCGAGAATAAGCGTCCGGCGAATGGTTGTATGCCGAAAACATGAAAGTAGTTTCCCGTTGCGTATTCGCCATGCAGCGGTTTTGCGAGCGGATCCACGCCGGCGCGGCGCACACTGAACTGCCAGTTGCCGGCCTGGAAAGCTGTAATCTCTTCGAACTCCGGAGTGGATTGCTTAAGCTTTTCGAACAGTGGGTACGAGTACATTCCCCAGTTGTCCTGTGGACCGCCTTCCACGCAGCAGTCCGTACCGTCGCCGATACGGTACAGCGTGGATGGATCAGCGACGGGCAAGGAGCGAAGCATAACCGCATGAATCAGCGAGAAAATGCCTGTGGTCCCGCCAATGCCAAGCGCGAGAGTCAGAATGGCCGTTATGGAGAATACAGGCGCGAGACGGAGCTGTCGGAGCGTATAGCGGAGATCACCCAGTATGTTTTGCATACTTCTACGGCATACGAAAGCTCCGCATGAAGAGTTCCCGCTTTCCAAGCGTATTGACATAGGAAAGCTTTACTAGTAAGGTATTCCTAGATGCCGGGTGACCCTCCAAGGCCGACCGACGCAGAGCTGGAGATCTTAACGGTGCTGTGGAGTATCGGACCCGCTACCGTTCGGGAGGTCTACAACGCTCTCAACCGGCGGCGTCCTGCGCAATACAGCACGACGCTGAAGTTTATGCAGATTATGGCCGAGAAGGGACTACTGCGGCGGGATGAATCACAGCGGGCGCACGTGTACGAGGCGTCCCGGCCACGCGAGTGGACCCAGCGGCAACTGGCGGGAGACCTGCTTGACCGAGCCTTCAGCGGCTCCGCGAAAGCCTTACTGCTTGGAGCGCTGTCGGCGCGAAGGGCCAGCAAAAAGGAATTAGCGGAAATGCGCGAGCTGCTGGACGAGCACAGGAGGGAGGAAAAGTGAGATTGCTCGAACCATGGGTGCATAACCCCGTGGCTGCGGCGCTTGGCTGGACCTTGATTCATTCTCTTTGGGAGGGCGCGATTATTGCCACGGCGTTCGCCGGAGTTCTGATTGCGACGCGATCTGCCCGGGTTCGTTATCAGGCGGGTTGTGCGGCGATGCTGCTGCTGCTCAGCGGATTCTTCATCACGTTTGCATGCGCAGCGCCGGGCAACGTGCACCCTGCAGCACCGCTGAGGCCGCCGCAATCTCTTATGCCGGGCGCAGGAAGCGGGGCCGGTCCCGATAGCGGTTGGGATCCCGGCATCAGCGCGATTGCGCCGTGGCTCGTTCCGTATTGGATCTTCGGTGTATGGGTGTTTGGTCTGAGGAACCTGGCGGGATGGATATCGGTACAGCGGCTTCGAACGCGTGGCGTTTGCTGCGCAAGAGAGCCATGGCAGCGAGAGCTCACAAAGTTGAGCGCGCGCCTGCGGATTTCCCGGCCCGTGCAACTTCTCGAGTCCTGCCTGACGGATGTCCCTGTGGTGCTTGGTCATTTCCGCCCGGTTATTCTCATGCCGGTGGGAGTGCTCACCGGACTACCGGCGCAGCAGATCGAAGCTATCCTGCTGCACGAACTGGCGCACGTTCGGCGCTGCGATTACCTGGTGAACATTTTGCAGCGATGGGCCGAATGCCTGCTGTTTTATCATCCGGCGCTGTGGTGGATATCGCGCTGTGTGAGGGAAGAGCGCGAAAACTGCTGCGATGACGTTGTCGTTCGGATGAAGGGCAACGCGCGGGAGTATGCATTCGCGCTCGCTGCATTAGAAGAGAGTCGGAACCCCCGCTACAAACCCGCCGTGGCGGCCACAGGAGGAAGTGTGATGAAACGTATTCGCCGGCTGCTGGACCCGAAACGCCCCAGCGGCGCTTCGGCGCCCGTTTTCGCAGTGTTGCTTTTTTGTGCGACAGGCACACTGGGCATTGCGGCCTGGTCCGGACGCACGCAAGATTCATCGAGCGCTGCGCAACAAGAAACCAGCCACTTGGCTGGTTCACCGTATGAAAAGTGGCTGAATGAGGATGTGGTCTACATCATCGATAATGCGGAGCGTAGCGCGTTTCTGAAATTGAAAACGGATGAAGAGCGCGAGAAATTCGTTGAACAGTTCTGGGCGCGGCGTGATCCGACGCCAGGCACGCCAGAGAACGAATTCAAAGAAGAGCACTACCGCCGGATCGCGTTTGCAAACAAGCACTTTGGGTCCAGCGTTCCGGGCTGGCGCACAGATCGCGGATACATGTACATCGTATACGGGCCGCCGGACGAAATCGATTCTCATCCGGCCGGTTCACCCGGTGCCAGGAGCGGCCACGAAGAGTGGATGTACCGGCACGTCGAGGGCGTGGGCGATAATCTCTACCTCACGTTCGTCGATCGCAGCGGACACGGCGATTACCACCTTGCGCCTGGCAATGCGCGCTAAATCCGTACGGCCGCGATGCTGGTTAAGTGACGTGCTACTTAAATTGCGTTTTCAAGTAGTCGTAGCTTTGGCGAAGCGCCGCGATTGGATCGCCTGGCGTTTGGTCCTGCTCGACGAAGTAATATCGAACGCCTGACGCTGCTGCAATGGATAAGATTGCCGGGAAATCGACCGAGCCGCTGCCGACGGATGCAAAGGCACTGTGCGGAACATTCTCGTTCAATTGGGTCTTGGTGAAAGTTTTCGATTTGTCTTTCAGGTGCAGCAGCGGAACGCGGCCTCCGTACTGCTGAAGAATTTTGACGGGATCCAGTCCTGCTACGCTCACCCAGAAGACATCCAGCTCGAGCTGGACATACTGCGGGTTGGTTTCTTTCAGCATAAGTTCCAGCGCATTACTCCCGCCAAGAGGGCTGAAGTCGTGTGCATGGTTGTGATAGCAGAACGTCATTCCTTGGGCGACGGCTTTTTCACCCATCGCGTTCAGCGAGTCTGCGATGCGCTTCAGACCTTCTGTTCCTCCCTTGATGGTGTCGAGGTAAGGAACGACAACGAATTCAAAGCCCCGCTGCTTCAGATCCGCCATTGTTGAATTGAGCTTATCGCCGGATTCGAGGCCGTCAAGGTGAACGCTGACAGGCTTTAAACTGGTTTGCTTCAAAGCCGGCCAGATCTGATTGAGGTTGCCAAAGGTGCATTCGACATTTTTGTAGCCGATATCCTGGATTTCACGCAGCACCTTCGCGGGATCCTGATTGATGATGCTGCGAACAGTATAGAGCTGAACGCCGAGGTCTCCCGAGGTAAGAGGCTCTTTCGCGAATGCCATTCGAGCCGCGGGCAACAAGGCAGCGGATTGCGCGACGAACGTGCGTCGAGTTGTGCGTGACATGTCCTCTATACTATCCGCCGGCTCGAGAGCGGAAAGAGTGGGCAACATCCGTATGATGAGAGTATGTCCGCGACAACCGTTCCTGAGACAAGTGTGGCTTCATCGTTCGAGCAGATCACGGGGCTCGAGCGTGAATATCTACTGCAAAGCTACGCGCGCTATCCGCTGGTGCTGCATCGCGGAAAAGGATGTTACGTCTATGATCTGGACGGAACGCGCTATCTCGACCTGATTAGCGGCATCGGAGTAAACTCGCTCGGCTACGCGCATCCACGCATTACAAAAGTGATTCGTCAGCAAGCCGGGCTGCTGTTGCACTCCTCGAACCTCTACTATCACGAGTATCAAGGCAAGTTGGCGGAGCGCCTCGCCAAAGTAAGCGGTTTGCGCCGCACTTTCTTTTGTAACTCAGGGGCGGAGGCGATGGAGGGCGCGTTGAAGATGATTCGCGCACATGGCAACTCGATTGGCCCGCATAAGATTGAAATTGTCTCGCTCGACAATTCGTTCCACGGTCGTACGTTAGGGGCGATTTCCATCACTGGCCAGCCGAAATACCGTAAAGACTTCGAGCCTCTGCTGCCCGGAGCGCGCTTTGTGCCGCGTAACGATGGCGCCGCGCTGGAGGCCGCAGTCAATGAAAACACGGCTGGAATCGTGCTCGAGTTCATCCAAGGCGAGGGTGGCATCTACCCCGTTTCCGAGGAGTTTGCGCGGAAAGCTCGCGAGGTTGCGGATAAGTTCAATGCGCTACTGGTGTTCGATGAGATTCAATGTGGGGTGGGCCGGCCCGGTGCTTATTTTGCATATCAGTTGGTCGATCCAGTGGTCATGCCGGACATCGTGATCGTGGCCAAGCCGATGGCGTGCGGGATCCCGTTGGGCGCCATCATCGCGAACGACAAAGCGGCAGCGACGATCAAACCGGGGATGCACGGCTCGACGTATGGCGGAGGGCCGCTGGCGTGCCGAGTGGCGCTCGAGTTCTTCGATATCCTCGAGGATCTGCTTCCGTCGATCAATTCCGTGGGCGGTTACTTCCGCATGCGTCTGACCGAACTTATGCGCGATTTCTCTTTCATCAAGGAGGTGCGCGGACAGGGGCTCATGATCGGTGTTGAGCTGAATTTCCCTTGCAAAACGCTTGTGCTCGATGGCATCAGGGAGGGATTGCTGTTCAACTGCACGCACGACACGGTATTGCGATTCCTGCCGCCGTATATTCTGACCGAGGAAGATGTGGACCGTGCCATTACGGCACTTAGGAAGCTGTTCAAGAAGGCCAAGCCGGTGGCCGCGTCTTAAAAGTCAGATCCGCCGTTGAGGAAAAGGCGTTTACAAGAGATCTCTTTACAACAGATCTTGTTTACAGGCGATCTCTTTACAAGAGATCTTGGCGCTGTTTTGAATCGAGCATCTTCACGATCTTGCTGACGTCCTGCGCCCTGCCGCGGCTTGCCACCAGCAGCGCATCAGGCGTATCCACGACGATGAGGTTTTCGACTCCGACCAGTGCGACCGGCTTACTCGCATCGATGTAATTGCCCCGGCTGTTCTCGCTAAACAGCTCGCTCTTCGAAGCGTTGCCGTTGGCGTCCTTTGACGCGAGATCGTAGACTGCTTCCCAGCTTCCGACATCGTTCCAGCCGATATCGTCGAGCGCCATTCCCGCCACATTGCTTGCCTTCTCGATGATGGCGTAATCGACCGAGATGTTCTCGCAGAGTGGATAAACGCCTGCCAATTTGCTGGTGAACGGACGGCTGCGGAAGGCCGGGAGGCCGGCGAGCAGGGTCGCTGTTTTCGGCTGATGATGACGGATCAGGTCGAGCAGGACGGATGTGCGCCAGAAGAACATTCCGGCGTTCCAGTAGAAGTTTCCGCGTTCCACAAAGCGCTTGGCCGTTTTCGTGTCCGGCTTTTCGCGGAAGCTGCTGACGGGCAGCGGATCGCATGTGCCCGCACGCACATTCCTGGGGAACTCGATGTAGCCATAACCTGTCTCGGGCCAGCGAGGCTCTATGCCGAACACGACCACATGTTGCGTTTCGGCGGCTTTGTAAGCGGCTTTGACGAAATTCCGGAAACGCGCTTCCTTGAGGATCAGGTGGTCGGCCGGGAATACGCCCAGCACAGCATCAGGATCGGCTTCATTCAGAATGTGAGCCGCCAGAGCAATGCAGGGTGCGGTGTTCCGCTGCGCTGGTTCGGCGATGATCTGCTGTTTGGGCACTTCCGGGAGCTGGGCACGAATTTCTGCTTGCAGCAGGTCGTTGGTGATGACCCAAATGTTTTCGGGCGCGATCACCGGCTTCAGACGATCGACAGTCTGTTGAATGAGGCTGCGTTCTCCGAAGAACCGCAACACCTGTTTCGCAGCTTTCTTCCGGCTGCGAGGCCAGAAGCGAGTGCCGCGGCCGCCCGCCATGATCAGGCCGTAGCGATGGCTTGCCATAGATTTTCCAGTGTAAGATAAGGGTCTGCTAAAGCAAGAACTTGTCGAAGGCCTGGCGAAGAATTGATTGCACGAGCCGTTCTGAGACGCGCTTGGGATCATACGAGCTTTCGAGATTGAGTCCCGTCAACAAGGCTTCGAGTGCGACTCGGGTTATTTCCTGAGACTCGGGTGGCGCTTGTAGGCGCGAAGGGAGCAAGCGCTCGATCTCGGGTTTCGAAATCATACGTACCTGCCGGTGCGCTTCGGCGAGACGAGCGCGCTTTCCGTGCCTGAGCGCATAGAGCTTGAATTCAATGAGAAGGATCGACCATTGGCGATCGGCCAGACGCGAGGCGTAATATTCGCGCAAACTGTCCATGCGCTCTGCTTCGGTTTTGCACCTTTCGAGCGTTTCGCGAACCGCTTTGGCGTGCCGTGCGGACTGTTGCTCGACGAGTGCGAGGAACAATTCTTCCTTGCTATTGAAATTTGCGTAGAAGGCGCCACGGGTGTGACCGGCTTCGGCTGCGATGTCATCGATACGGGAGGCTTCGAATCCGTCACGAGCAAAGATGCGCAGGGCTGCTTTCAGCAAGCGCCGCTTCGTCGCCTCTGTTTTCTGTTGATGTTTGTTGAGCGCGGGCGGGCGCGATTTGCTAGCGCGCTCAAGAGCGGGTTGACGGGAAGGTAACGGCATCCGACTCGATTATAGAAAAGATCTTCGCAAATGTGGTACATGTATGTATGTATTTAATAGCTTGAGGAATGTCTTTTGCCTGTGCTTGATAACCGGCGATACATATCACTGTCGGCCGCTTCACGATTGGCTTTGGCGTATGGCGCCCTGGCCTGCCTGGCGGTGAGCGTGCTCCAGGCCCAGACTGGAACCATGGGAACGGGGGCTTCCGGGCCAACGCGGCCTGCCTTTCTGCCGCCTTCCGGACGGGTGAATCAGCCCGGTACGGTGAGCGCACAACAAACGGCCGACCCGGGCTCGGGCGTCGCCACGGTTAGCAGCTCCGTGCAGGTCAGCGGAGACTTTGCGGGAAGCGTGCAGGGCCCCCCGGTTCCGGCCGGCGCGGTGACGCTTTCCCTCGCAGACGCCGTAAACCGTGGTTTGCGCGTCAATCTGGCCGCTATCTCATCTGCCAATTCGGTGCGCAGCGCGGGAGCCGCGAGGGCGCAGGAACTTAGCGCGCTGCTGCCGAACCTCTCGGCCAGCGCGGGCGAAACTGTGACACAGGTGAACCTGGCCGCGTATGGCTTTCAGTTCAAGAGTCCACCGGGTCTGAATTTCTCCATTCCTTCCGTCGTCGGCCCATTCTCATATAGCTCACTCACAGGGTCCTTAAGCCAGTCGGTGTATGACCCGGTGCAGCGGCGAAACTGGCACGCGAGTAAAGAGACGGAGCGCGCCGCCGTCCTGTCGGCCAAAGATGCACGTGAGCTGATTATTCTTGCCGTGGGCGGAAGCTACCTGCAGACACTTGCTTCGCAGGCGAATGTAGCGTCCCAGCGCGCGCAGGTGGAAAATGCGCAGGCAGTATATGACCAGGCAGTGACGCGAAAGACGGCCGGCACGAATGCCAAGATCGATGTAATGCGCAGCCTGGTGGAATTGCAGACCCAGCAGCAAAGGCTGAGCACATACGAATCGGATCTGCGAAAGCAAAAGATCGCGCTGGCCCGGATTGTCGGTATCCCGCTGGATCGCGAGTTGATCCTTTCCGAACCACTCAGCTACCAGCCGGAGCCACTGCCCTCGGCTGCCTCGTTAGTCAACCTTGCTCTGGCGGAACGCTCCGACCTGCGCGCGGCGGAGGCACAGGTGAAAGCTGCCGAGCAGATCGTATCCGCGGCACGCGCTGAGCGGCTGCCTTCGCTCTCGATTAACGGCGACTACGGGGTGCTCGGTCCGAGCCCGGTATCGAACCATGGTGTTTTCGCCGTGACAGGTTCTGTGAATGTGCCTATCTGGCTGGGCGGGCGGACGGAAGCAGATATTCGAGACGCGCAGGCCACGCTGGACGAACGCCGGGCTGAACTGGCCGATCAGCAGGCGCGCGTGGAACAGGATGTCCGCACGGCGCTGATTGAGCTCGAGACCGCTACGGGACAGGTAAAGCTGGCCGAAACAAATCGTGGGTACGCCAACGAAACACTCGTGGAAGCGCGTGATCGTTTCAATGCCGGAGTGGCCACAACCGTTGAGGTCGTGCAGGCGCAGGAGCAGGTAGCCGGCGCCGAAAATGACTATATTTCGAGTCTTTTTTCGTTCAACCTGGCTAAACTGACGCTCGCGCGCGCTACCGGAGAGGCCGAAAAAAATCTTCCGGGTCTGCTGAAAGGGAACCGCCCATGACATCGCAAGAGACCATAGACGATCACACAGCCAAGGTGTCCGCCCTCGACAAGGAGCATGAACGCGTGGCGGGTACGGCTGCGGTGAGCCCGGGCCCTGGCGATCAGGCTCGGGCGCCCAGGGGACGCCGGCGGGCCTTTACGATTTTTTTCCTGGTGCTGGCCGTGATTGCGCTTGCCGGTGTTGTTTACTGGCTGTACGCCCGCCAGTTTGAAGAAACGGATGATGCACAGGTGGACGCCCATCTCAATCCGATCAGCGCTCGTATTGACGGCGCCATCATTCACGTGTATGTGGATGATAACCAAATAGTCAAGCTTGGAGACCCGCTCGTAGACCTGGATCCTCGGGACTACCAGGTTGCTCTCGATCAGGCGCTGGCGCAATTGAATCAGGCGCGCAGCATGGTTTTTGCACAGCGGCCAAATGTTCCTATCACACAGGTAGAAACGACGACTAACATCTCCGGAGCGGAAGCGGACGTCGCGAATGCGGAGGCAGCGCTCGGCGCAGCGATTCAGGACGAGGCTTCGGCAAAAGCCAAACTGGCCGAATCACAGGCCAATGCAGCGCAGGCGGACGCCGATGTGGCCCGCTATAAGCTTCTGATCGCGAAAGAGGAGGTCTCGCAACAGGAGTATGACCAAGCGGTGTCGAAGGCGAAAGCGCAGAACGCGGCCGTCGCGGCCAATGAAGCAGCTTTGAAGTCGGCCTCACAGACGGTAGCCCAGCGAAGGGCCCAGCTTACGCTTTCACAAACCAAACTTACTCAATACCAGCGGAATGCTTCTGCGCAGCTAGCCATCCGGCGCGCGACGGTCGCTTCAGAGCAGGCAAATGCGCAAAACGCACAAGCCCAGGTGGAACTGGCGCAACTGAAACTCAGCTACTGCAAGGTGACCGCGCCTGCTGCCGGTATTGTGATGAAACGATCGGCCGAGGTCGGCGCACACATTTCAGCTGGACAGCAGTTGCTGACTATTGCCCAGACAAACGATGTCTGGGTCACTGCGAATTTCAAGGAAACGCAGCTGCGGAACATACGGCCGGGGCAATTTGCAACAATCCACGTGGATGCGGTGAAGCAGGATTTCAACGGATACGTCGAAAACATCGGCGGATCGACCGGTGCGGTCGCGAGCGTGCTGCCGCCTGAGAATGCAACCGGCAATTATGTCAAAGTGGTGCAGCGCATTCCTGTGCGCATTCGCTTCAAGCCCGATCAGCCCGGTATGGACCGGCTGCGCCCCGGCATGTCGGTAGAGCCCAAGATCCACATAGGAGCCTAGGCCGTGCCGCCGCCTCAAACAGTCAGTCACCACGACTGGAAACCGTCGCACAATCCTTGGGTGGTCGCCTTCACGGTCACCCTGGCGACCTTTATGGAAGTGCTGGATTCGTCCATCGCGAATGTCGCGCTGCCCCACATCGCGGGATCGCTCGGCGCCAGCTACGAGGAAGCGACCTGGGTTCTGACTAGTTATCTGGTTTCCAGCGCCATCGTGCTGCCTGTTTCAGGATGGCTTTCGACCTTAATCGGCCGCAAGCGCTTCTATATGTCGTGCGTGTTTCTGTTCACTGTGTGTTCGCTCTTGTGCGGGCTGGCGCCCAGTCTGCCGATCCTGATCATTGCGCGAGTGCTGCAGGGCGCGGGCGGCGGCGGGCTGCAACCCTCTGAGCAGGCCATTCTGGCTGATACGTTTCCGGTGGAGAAGCGCGGAATGGCGTTCGCGATGTACGGCATGGCAGTAGTTGTGGCGCCGGCCATCGGGCCTACTCTCGGCGGATGGATTACGGACAACTTCAACTGGCACTGGATCTTCTTCATCAATCTGCCCGTGGGTCTGCTTTCGCTCTTTCTCACTTCGCGCTTGGTCGAAGATCCGCCCTGGCTTCGCGAGGAAAAGAGATCCGGCATCAAGATCGACTACATCGGCCTGGCGCTAATCGTATTGGGTGTCGCGTGCTTCCAATTCGTACTGGACAAAGGGCAGGAAGACGACTGGTTCAGCTCGCCCCTGATCACGACATTCTTCTGTATAGGCATCCCCACGCTGGTTGCTTTCGCTTTGTGGGAGTGGTATCACCCCGATCCGATTGTGGACGTGCGGTTACTGAAAAACCGTAATTTCGGAACGGCTGTGTTTTTTTCATTCGTGCTGGGCATTGTGCTGTTCGGATCCACCGTGCTGATACCCGAATTTCTGCAAACCAGTTTGGGATATACCGCGGAACGCGCCGGAATGGCGCTTTCACCCGGCGGTCTGATGCTGATGATTATGATGCCGGTTGCGGGGAGGATCACGGCCACGAAAGTCGATCCAAGACTCTTGGTCGCGTTCGGGTTCCTCGGAACCTCCGTGACACTGCATCTGATGACGACCGTTTATCTCGGCATCGATTTCCGAACGATTGTCATTTTGCGCATGATCCAGGTCATGTTCATGCCGTTCATCTTCATTCCGATCAGCACCTTGAATTACATCGGAGTGCCGCGGGAGAAGAACAATCAGGTTTCCGGACTGTCCAACTTTGCAAGAAACATCGGCGGAAGCATCGGGACATCTATGCTGTCGACTTTCTTGGCGCGCCAGAATCAGACGCATCAACGCAGCTTTGCGGCTCACACCAGCCACGGAGATCAGAATTTTCAGCAATTCCTGGACGGCCTGAAAGCGCTATTCACGTCGCAAGGATTCGACCCCGTGACCGCTTCGACCAAAGCTCTCGCCCTGGCCTACCAAACCGTGCAGCAGCAGGCGAGCGCATTGAGCTTTGTAAACAGCTTCTGGATGATGTCCGCCGTGATCATCCTGCTGACGCCGCTGCCTTTTATCATGCGGCGTCCGCGGCAAGGCGAACAGCAGCCGAGCGCCATGCACTAGCGAAGGCTCGTTTTCGCTCGCGGATTGCGCGGGAATTGGCAACAGCAGCTCTATTTGATAGCTGTGTGCAGCAAATCGGGAGATTGCCGGAAAGCGGCGAGTTCTTCGTACTGGTCTGTCGCGAGGTAGTCCACGCCGGCCAGGATTGCAGCACGCCAGCGCAGCTCGACGGCTTTACGGGATCCGAAGTTGTAACCGAGGTCCCAGCCGTTCTTTGTGAGCAAGGCGTTCGGACCACCATTCAGCGTGTAGAAACGTATCCAGAGCTTCTGTTGATGAGCATAGCTGACAAGCGCGGTCAGGCGCTCCGCATCTTGTGCGGTCCAGGAGCCAGCGTTTGGTGGGCCGCCCTTCTCGACAACACTCCAGGGATTGTTCCACCAGCGCCGATAATTCGTGGCGCGGCCAGTGATTACACGATCGGGGGGAACCGAGGGGTCAGCCTGAATGGTAGGAACAGCGCCGAAAACGAGCAGGCGGCCACCAACTGGAACGGCATCATAGAAATCCCGTTCCTGAGAGCTAGCCTCGCCGGTTAGGACCAGCAGCGGCCCGGGATGTAGCGGCATCACGTCAGACGCACTAACGGTACGTTCTGCCGTGCAGAGCCACGATTCATAATCGCCGAGCAGCTTCCAAACGGCGGCGTGATGGGCCGGTTCGTCCGACTTGAAATCGAGATTCAGGGTGATAAGGGGCCAATCGCCGTGGTTTCCGTTTTTAAGAGCGCGTTCAATGATCGGACGGATACGTTCGAAAAAATATTCACGCATAACCGGCTCCGAGCCATTGACTTCGCCTCCGTGTGAGAGGACTGACCAGCTACGGCCCGTGTGCGGATCGGTGTACCAGAAGAGGTCCTGCTCGATAGCGACGGGCAGACCTATGGAGAGAGCGCGCTCAATCCGGTCCGCCCAGCGGCCGTTGTAGGGATAACAATTATGCGCGTCGGTGACAGTACGGCTGCCGGGCGGAGGCATGCGCTCATCGGGCTGACTGAGCAGGCAGGCAGCTAGCACCAGCTCCGCCGCGACGAGTATGTTGATCTTGTTCAAGCGCTGAAAATGGAAGGATACCCCAACTTGCCTTTTTCAACAAACTCTCAGGCCCTTAGAAGTGCGGCCCTACATTCGGGGGATGGCGGCGAGCTTCCCGATCAAGAGCCTCGGCTCCCGCTCCGCTCAGATAAACGAGCGCGCGTGCGCGAGCCTCTTCAAATGAGATCGTTCGGAGATCTTTTTCCGTCGCTTTTTTCGATGGAGTCGCAAGCCCGGCGTTGATCCACTCCTGCGCCGGTGCGGAATGTTTGGGAATCATCGTGTACCCTCTCTCTTCAAAATACGATCTCTGTTTAAGAATGGCTTTGAATCGGTTCCGCTATAGCTTCGAGCGACTTGCCTTCCGCTTCTACGCCGAATACGAACTCGGCCACTGCCGCTAGCAGCATGAGGGCGGCTCCCACCAAATAGCCCCAAGCAACGTGCCAGCGTGAGCCGGATTGAATCAGCACGCCGAACAAGATCGGCGCGCCGACGCCTCCGACGAGCGTGCCAATTGCATAGAAAACAGCGATTGCGAGCGCGCGGATCTCGAGTGGGAAGATCTCGCTAACGGTCAGATACGCTGCACTGGCAGCCGACGACGCTATGAAGAAGATCACGGTGAAGCTGATG
Source organism: uncultured Acidobacteriaceae bacterium (assembly GCA_963846185.1). Classification (GTDB taxonomy): domain Bacteria; phylum Acidobacteriota; class Terriglobia; order Bryobacterales; family Bryobacteraceae; genus Bog-105. The sequence continues at coordinate 358,417 of CAWJVA010000019.1, forward strand.
TCCAGTGTTTTCGTCGTCATCAGGCCGAAGGCGAAGGGAAGCGCAGTCCCGATGAGGAGAATGCCGGGAATCCCGAATGTTGCGGTAATCATGGGCTTGCGTCCGACCGAATCGAAGAATTTGCCGAGCAGCAAAGGTCCAAAGAAATTGCCCAGAGCGAAAGGCAAAAGATGAACGGGCAGCTGCTTCGCGTCCACGTGATAAAACTTTGCGATCACCAGCCCGTAGGTGAAGAACACGGCGTTGTAGAAGAACGCCTGCCCCATCATGAGCGCCAGACCGAGAATGGATCTCTTGCGATTGTCTATCCACATGCTGTGGAAGATCTCGCGCCAAGGCGTGTGATCCCGAACGCGCAGCTTCAGCTTCTTGTCCTCGGGCTTCGGGAGATCGCCTTTCTTTTCCGAAACCTGATTCTCTACATCGGAAACGACCTTGTTCGCGTCGTCCTCGCGCCCGCGTAGCATCAGCCAACGCGGGCTCTCCGGAACTGAGAAGCGCAGAAACAGAACGACGCCGCCTAGCGCCGCGCCGACACTGAAAGCCACTCGCCAGCCAATGTTGACGGGGAGAATACCGCCTTTCAGCAGAAGCATGGAGGCAAGGCTGCCGATCGCTGCTCCCACCCAGAAAGTTGCGTTAACGATCAGATCGACGGTGCCGCGCACCTTTCCCGGAATGAGTTCGTCCACCGCGGAGTTGATAGCGGCGTACTCGCCGCCAATGCCGAATCCCGTGACGAAACGAAACGCGGCGAAGCTGAAGAAATTCCACGAGAGCGCGGTAGCGAGTGTCGCCAGTGAATATACGGTTAGCGTTACGAGGAACAGGCGGCGTCGTCCGAGCCGGTCGGTGAGATACCCGAATGCAAGAGCTCCCAGCACGGCGCCCGCGAGATAAGTAGTTGCTCCGGCCGCAACCTGCGAGTCCGTAAGCCCGAGACCCTGTTTGTCTTCGAGAATGCCCGCCAAAGAGCCGGCGAGCGTTACTTGCAACCCATCGAGCAGCCAGGACGTTCCGAGCGCGATGATGATCTTGAGATGCCAGCCGCTCCAGGGGAGCCGGTCGAGGCGCGCCGGAACGTCTGTCTCGATCGTGCGTTCTTCGGGCATGCGAATACCTGCCTCATGGAGACGGAACGCTACAGCAGTGTTTCGCCGGCCGAGCGGTGCTATTTCTTCTTGATAATGCTAATCGCGCCATTCCGTTCGAGAATGGCGTACTTGATCTGATCGAGCGTCTTCACGCCCTTCTCGCGGGCAGCGGCCATGACGTCATTGTCCTGCACGCGCATGCGCCTCATGATGTCCATCTGCCATTGGCCATTCTCCAGAAGAACCAGCGGCACGCCGTTGATCCACTCGTCCCAGCGCGGGGAACGAGTCGTTATGAAAGACACCAACCGGTGCATCAGGCCGACGGTTATGACCGCGCAGACGGCATTCGTCTCCGAGTGGTCGCTACCAACCGTCGTAAGAATAATGACTCCGCCCAGCAGAAAAATGAGCACGAATTCGAACGGGGTCAACTGCGCTCCGGGGCGGCGGCTCAGGACCCGTACCGTCATCAGGAGGAAGATGTAGCCGAGAATCGCGTGAATGATCGTGGACATGCTGCTGTTTCCTACGGCATGACGAAGATACTTACTTCGAGCCTTTGCCCACCGGGAACCTGCATCGCGAAGTGGGACTTACCCGCGGACGTGGGTTCTAACGCGAAAGCAGCCATAGCCGGCGGTGTCGTCGCATCAAACGTATAGAGAATCCCGTCCTGACCGATAGTGGACGTGAGCGGTTGCGGTACGACTCTTTGGGTTCCAAGCTGTTTTATGAGAGTCTGGCTGACCCAAAGCTGAACTTTGCCGTCATGAATCGCGTCCGGCCCGAACTTCACGGTCATGATAGAAGGCGTGCTGAAGCGCTCCACGCGCTCGTATTGCAGATCGATGGTGCCATCCTGTGTGCCGACATGCGCCTTAGCCAGCGGCCCCCGACCGAAAACCCCAATTACATCCGCGATAACGATCAACAGGAATAGAATCCAGATAGTCCTTTCAAATCGCCACCATTTGTATTGAAATTCCAAATTGGAGCCGACTGCCACCTCATCGTTGACCTTTGGAACTGTGTCCTCAACGGGTCGGGTAGGTGCGTGCGTAGCCATACTAGTTGGACTCCTCGGACTTTTCGAGAACAACGATCTGGCCGTTCCGCTCGAGGATGGCGTACCCGATCTCATCGAGAGTGGATAGGCCTTCATCCCGCGCGGCACTCATGACATCCTGATCGGACACGCGCATCTTGCGCATTGTCTCTGGGTGCTTCTTACCCTTCTCGTACAAGACGAGCGGAGTGCCGTCCACCAGCATGCCGAATGTTGGCCAGAAATGCTTCAGCCAGGCGATCACGAAATGCGTGAGGGCAATGCTCATGATCGTGATGAATGCGTTGCTGAGCGAACGGTCGTCGCCGACCATCGGCGTGAGCGTGACACCGCCCATGAAGAAGATCAGCACGAATTCAAACGGCGTCATCTGCTTCCCTGGGCGACGGCCCACGATGCGCACCATGAGCACAAGAAAGCAGTAGCCGAAAATCCCCCGAAGAGCGCCACCCATCGCGATCTTTCAAACCTCCAAAAAGAAACGCGGAGCCGCTGAGTATCTCGGTCCACCCCTTAAAATAAGGCGTGTCTGAAGTTCTGCCCAGACTGCGGTTCAATCTGGATTTCGTTCCTTCCGCCGACCCGGCTCGTCCCGGCTTATACATCCGCGACCCCTATCATTACTCTGACGCGACGCTGCTGGTTCCTCCACCTCTGGTACAAGCACTGGAATGTTTCGATGGCACGCAATCGACTCTGGATCTGCGTTCAGAGCTGGTGCGAATTACGGGAGAAATTCAGGTTGGCGAGCTGGAAAAACATCTGTTCGATTCACTGAACGAAGCCGGCTTCCTTGAAAACCAGCGTTATCTCGAACTGAAGGAATTACGAGAGGCTCAGTTCACCGCTGAAACCGAACGGGCCGCCGCATTCGCCGGATCAGCCTATCCGCGGGATGGGGTGAAGCTGGCCGATCTGTTGCTGAAACGAATCGGCGGACCGCAGGGCATGTCCAAGATACAAGGTGTGGCCGCGCCGCATGCCAGTCCGGAAGGCGCATGGCATACCTACCGCGCGGCTTATCAAAGCATGCCGGCGCTTGAAGAAGCTGTCGATCGAACGTTCGTGATCCTAGGCACCTCGCATTACGGCGCGCCCGATCGTTTCGGCATGACGCGCAAGAACTTCTTAACGCCCTTGGGAACCGCGCAGACGAACCACGCGCTGGTAGATGAATTGGAAGCCGCCGCGAGCGCAGCCATCCGTATGGAGGACTATTGCCATGCGGTAGAGCATTCCATCGAGTTCCAGGTCGTTTTTCTGCAGCATCTGTATGGTCCGGGCGTCCGGATCTTGCCGATTCTATGCGGGCCTTACGTCAAGAGCATCTACGATGGCGCTATGCCCGAGGAGAACCCCGATGTAGCACGTTTTCTGGGAGCGCTGGGCAACATAGCCGCGCGTGAGGGGGATCGCCTTTTCTGGGTGCTTGGCGTGGACATGGCGCACATGGGCAGACGTTACGGAGATCCGCTGCGTGCGAAGGCAAATCTGGGAGAGATGGTCATGATCGAGCAGCGCGATCGCCAGCGCATTGAGCGTATTTCAGCGGGTGATGCCCAAGGTTACTGGTCATTGGTCCAGGAGGGACACGACGATCTGAAATGGTGCGGTGCATCGCCCATTTACACCTTTATGAAAGTATCCCCGGGTGTGCGTGGAGAGCTGCTCGATTACTGTCAATGGCAGATTGATCCGGAAAGCGTCGTCAGCTTTGCGGGGATGCGCTTCGAGCGCCAATAATTGACAGTTACTGGATCTGGCCGCCGCCCCACCAATAGCCGGGTCGAGTACGGATCACCAGTCCCGGGCGGTTGACTACCACTTTGATGGTATGGAACCCTGACTCCTGCTGCGTCGCCTGAGTCGGCGAATAGCTGAGCAGGTATTGGCTGTTCAAATCCTTGCCGATATCGGTGATTGCGTCCTCAAGAGCTCGTTCGCGCGCGAAGCTATATTGACGGCCCCCTGTGAAATAGGTGAACGCCTCGGAAGGAGTTTTCTTGAAGAGATCTTTGATTGAGCGCATAATGGGCGGCCCGGCGTTCAGCCAATTGCCGTCCTCTTGCTGAACTACGTTCGTGTCCGTAATGCCGCTGCCGCCGCCGCGAACATTGGGCATGGCCTCGGGCGGAATGCGGCCGTTCTGCGGCCCGGGATAAGGAGGTTGCTTGAGGAGCGAAGTGAGAACCCGTGAGATGTTGATGCTGTACACAATCACGTTGTCGAACTGCATTGCGCGAATAGTCTCGGGCAGCTTCGCTTCACTGCCCCTATCGACGTCGCGGCTCATCAGGACGATGACACGGCGGCGCACATTTTGCGGATCGTGGCGCTTCAGCATATGATCTGCTTCGAGCACTGCGTCTATCAACGCCGCACCGCTCGAGCCGGCCTTCAGCTTTTGCATGGCATCGCTCAGTTTGCTTGCGTCGTTCGTGAAGTCCTGGACGTGCTGCATGCGATGATCGAACGCCAGGATCGCGACATCGCCATCCGTTCCGGTAACCAAGCCATCCAGCAGCACTCCGGTGTTCCGGATTTTCGGGAGCAACGGTTCCACGTCAGCGTTGGATTGGACAGCTAGAACGACGGATAGCGGCTGCTGCGTGAAATCAGCATTGATCTTTTGAGGCGTGCCATTGTCGAGCAGCTCGAAGTCCTTAGTCGAGAGTCCATTCACGTAACCGTGACCGTCGGGATCCAAAACCGTGGTTGGAACCAGCACGTTCTGCGCGCGTATCCTGATTTTGTAGTCGTTAGGATCGTCGGGCACGGAATTCGCGGCCGCCTCTGTGGACCGAGGCTGCGTTGCGGGCGCATTTGCCGGAAGCGTTGTCGGCGCTGGGCCAAGCTGTCCCGGCTGCGGTGGCGGTCCCGGCGGCAACTGCCCGGGAGGAAGCGCCTGAGGAGAAGCTGAAACTACTACGGCCAGTAGTAAAACAGCCCAATGAAAGATTGAGGATTTGCGCGCACCGCTGACGAGCAGCTTTTTCATCTGATCCTTAAGATGTCTCCGCTTCTTTCTGAGTTACCGATACTCATAGTGTCTCACCGGTAGAAGCCGTGTGCTCGGTCTGTCCAGTTAATAGATCAATCGCGTGCGGTATCAGGTGTTCAATCGCCGCGAGTGAGAAAAGCGCCCCCCTTGGCGAGCCGGGCATATTGATAATCAGTGTTTGCTTCCGGATTCCCGCGGCGGCTCGCGATAGAGCAGCAAAAGGTGTTTGCTCGAGACCTCTGCTCCGCATCAACTCCGCCAGACCGGGAATTTCCCGCTCCACAATGTAACGCGTGGCTTCCGGCGTGTTGTCGCGCGGGCTGACTCCCGTTCCGCCCGTGGTCAGGATGAGCGACGCAACGTTCTCGTCGGCCCACTGATGCAGCTGAGCGGCAATAAGCGGTGTGTCGTCCGGTACTGTATCCATGGCAACCACGCGCCACTGAAGGGCTTCGCACCTGTCCCGCAATGCCGGACCAGAGAGATCTTTACGAACTCCCGATGAAACGGAATCGCTGACGGTCAGTATCGCTACGCTGATCACGGCTTGCTCGCACGCTGGTAGGAGCCGGACTTGCCGCCCTCTTTTTGAAGCAGGAATACCTCTCGGATTTCAATTCCCTTGTCCAGAGCCTTAGTCATGTCGTAAATCGTAAGGGCAGCAACGCAGGCGGCCGTGAGCGCCTCCATCTCCACGCCGGTCCGGGCTGCGGTTGCCGCGGTTGCGACGATCTCGATCCCGTCCGCACGCATCTCGAACTCCACGCCGACGTGGCTCAACGGAAGCTGATGGCAAAGAGGGATCAGATCCGCTGTTTTCTTCGCCGCCATGATGCCGGCGATGCGCGCGACCTCGAGCGGATTCCCTTTCTTGTTGTGCGGCAGCGCCGATAGCACTTCCGGGCGCATCGCCACGAATGCGTGAGCCGATGCCGAGCGTGACGTGACCTCTTTCAGGGAAACGTCGACCATCGAAACTTCGCCGGCGGCATTGTAATGCGAGAGGCTTTTTTTCATGGCTTCAGCATGACTCGAATCTCATCGCCTACATTCCAGCTTTCACGGTCATGATCGGCCACCAGGAAGACATTCGCCTTCGCCAGAGCCGGAACATCGCTCGATCCCTGCCAGGGAACGTGACTGAGACTTTGTCCATCGGCACTGAGCCGGGCCGGCAGGAATCGAGTCAAGCCGGGCTTGTGGCGAAAGGGCGCTTCGAAGCGTGCGCGCAACAGCGGCAGCAGCGGATCGTTTTCGCCGGATAAGAGTTGCAGAGCCGGCCGTGCGAACAGTTGGTAGGTGATCAACGTCGATCCGGGATTGCCGGGCAGCCCGAATACCGGCCGTTGAGATAACGTTCCGAATGCGGTTGGCTGTCCTGGCTGCACGCGAACACGCTCGAAGTGGAACGTTACGCCCAGTTCACGAAGTGACGGTTTGACCAGATCGTATTTACCTGCCGAAACTCCTCCGGTTATAAGAAGCAGGTCGTGTTGCAGACCTGTTTCGAGCAAGGGCCGCAGGGCTTCTTTGGTGTCGCGAGCGACATTCAATATCGTGGGAACACCACCCGTTGCGCGTACCAGGGCTGCCAGCATGTGGGAATTGGAATTTCTGATCTGGTGCGGCGCGGGTGTTTCCGCCACACGTACGATTTCGTCGCCGGTAGCGAGGATGGCGACGGATGGCAGCCGGCTCACTGTCAGAGAGGTTCGCCCGGTCATGGCGGCGGTCGCAATATGGCTCGCATCCAGACGCCTTCCCTTCTCAATCAGAACGGAGCCTCGGCGCGCTTCGGCCCCCGCTTCGTTCACAAACTGGCCTGGTTCAGCCGCTTTCGTTGTTTGAATGCGGCCATCGGAACTGCGAGTGACATGTTCGATCATGACGACTGCATCGGCGCCGCTGGGAACCGGTGCACCCGTCATGATCTCCAGCGCTTCACCCGGCTCAATCGCGGCCTGCGTCTGTTCGCCCGCCCGCACCTCGCCGCGCACTCGCAGTTCGCCGGGAATATCGCTCGAACGGACCGCAAAGCCGTCCCGTAACGATCGGCGCAGCGCAGGGTAGTCGCGATCTGCGGTGACCGCTTCCGCCAGCACGCGGCCGTATGCCTGATCCAAGGGCACGACTTCCGTCCGGCTGGATGGAGCCAAGCTGCGTACCGTTTCAAGAACGATCCGGCGGGCCTCTTCAAAGTCCAGAGGGCTCGATTGTTGTGGCTGACCCGGCACGCTTTGGATTGTACAATTCGCCAGCGCTACTCGCTTTTGAAGGCCTCGTGATGCGTCCTCAGGAATGTTCCTTCAACAATTTCTTGATCCGTTCCCAGGATTCATCGCGCGCTTTTTTGTTGGCCTCGGTGGCATCCGGCGCCTCGCCTGCGCGCATGAAACCATGTCCGGCGCCTTCGTAAACGACCGGATCATACGTTTTGCCGAGCTCCTTCATGGTCTCCTTGGTCTGCGGAATAGTAGCGTCAATGCGCGAGTCGTTCCCGCCATAGAATCCGTACACCGGTGTGTTGATGCGCGCCATGGCGTCTTTGTCGGGCGGCGGACCGTAGAAAACGAATGCCGACGCAAGATCCTGCCGGTTCGTCGCGAAACGAAAGCTTTGCCCGCCTCCCCAGCAGAAGCCCGTGACGAACAACTTGTTGAGGCTGGCAGCCAGCTTGAGCGCGTAGTCTGCAGCGGCGTTCAGATCGGCTGTGATCTGGGCCGGTTGTAACGTGCCGATCGCTTTAATGGCTCCATCCTGATCGAAGCTCGATGTGCCCCCGCCATTCGCGCCCATTCCCGAAAGAAGATCCGGCGCGACCGCGATGTATCCCGCGGCCGCAAATTCGTCGGCCACTTCCTGCGCCCAGTCGGTCAATCCGAATATTTCGTGAATGACCAGGATCACCGGCGCTTTCCCTTTCACTTCGGGGTAGACCACTAGCGTTTGCACGGTGCGCCCATCGTGCTTCACCGCGACCCACTCCCGATGTCGAGGCGATTGATCCAGACGTGCCTTCGCCCACTCTTGTGCCGAACCGGAGATCGCTACTGCTACCAATAACGCGAGGATCTTCATCAACACTGTTGTACTACCAGTGTCGTCGATCATGCGCCATGATCCGTGCAAGAGGCTGCGGCGACAATAAGGACCATGGCGCTGGCGCTTCTCCGTTCTTCTTCGCTCGTAATTACGTTCTGCGCGTGCGCGCTGGCGCAATCTCCGCTCCCGCTCGCTCCGGGAGCTTTGGTTGTCCAAGTCTCGCCCGATGGCGGCCACTACTCAGAGCCCGGCATCGCCGTAAACCCGGCCAACCCGAAACAGATCTTGACGGTCATGCAAGGCGGAGCGCAAGTGCAGGGGACGGCCACTGCCGCCTATTCGGTCGATGGCGGCAGAACATTCAAGATCGCCGCAGGCGCTGGACCGGATGACTGGAAAGTTGCGGGCGACGTCTCGGTAAGTTTTGACAACCGAGGCCGCGCGTACCTGTGTTACCTCGCCTTCGACAAGCTCGGAACGAACTCCTACTGGGCGCACGACTCCGGACGGAATGGCATATTTGTGCGGGAATCGCCTGACGGCGGGAAGACGTGGCCCCGGCCGGCCGTCGCCGTAAAAGCGTTCGCTTCTGCCAGCGCGCATAACGTCCCGTTCGAAGATGAGCCGCGAATCTTTGCCGACACCGTGCCTGGAAGCCCATACGAAGGCAATCTATATGTCGGGTGGGTTGAATGGCAGCTAAACCAATCGATCATGCTCTTCTCCCGCTCCATAGACCACGGACGTACCTGGTCGCAACCGATCCGGATTAGCACTCACGCCGGCCTTCCGCGCGACGATAACGGTTCGGTGGGTGGCTTTGTGCAGGCTACGGTCCCGACGGCTCAATCTACGCGCTTTGGGCAGATGGAAACTCATTGGTGTTGACGGAATCTCACGATGGCGGAAGGAGCTTTGCGCCTTCGCACGCCATCCTCGAGACCGGGCCCCCATACTTTGGTGACACGACTGCCGTGTCGCGTGTGGAAGGCTTCCCGCAGATCGCTCTCGGTCCGCGGGGCCAGACTCTCTACGTCTGCTGGAGCGACTACACCAACGGCGACATCGACGTGTTTCTCTCTTCGTCCTCTGACCATGGCCGTACCTGGTCGCAACCCGTCCGCGTAAATAACGACGCCATACATGACGGCAAGGATCAGTTCTTTCAATGGATGGCGGTCGATCCCAGAACGGGTGCAATCTATGTTGAATTCTACGACCGCCGCAATGATTCCAAGAACGTGAATGCTCAAATCACGCTGGCGCGCTCGAATGATAAAGGGAAAACATTTGTAAACTACGCCTGGACGAAAACGGCGTTCAATCCTGATAGAACATTCTTGGGAGATTACACGTGGGTTACGGCCTACGATAACCACGTCTACGCGGCATGGACGGCAGCAGTAGCTCCGGCTCAGAACTCACGCAGCAGCACAACCGTCATTCAGGTGGGCGTAGCTGATTTTTCGCGGACACACTGAGGCTAGACAAACACCGGATGCCTCCACTCGAAGTCCTGATTCTCGCCGCGACAGCTTTGATTGCTTCGACCGTGGCGGCGATTACGGGATTCGGTGGTGCGGCGATCCTCCTGCCGATCTTGGTTTGGCTCTTCGGAATAAGACAAGCGGTGCCCATTCTGACGATTGCCCAGCTTTTCGGTAACGGTAGCCGCGTTTGGTTTAATCGTCGAGCGCTTGACTACCGCGTGGTGCTCTGGTTTTCCCTGGGAGCAATCCCGCTTGCAATTCTGGGTGGCCTCCTGTTTGCTAGAGCCCCGTTATCGACGCTGAGCAGGTTACTCGGTGCGTTCCTGATCCTGATCGTTATTGTCAAGCACTCTCGTCGAAAACAATTCTTTCGGCCTACCCTGCACCAGTTCGCCGCCATCGGTGCTGTGTCCAGTCTGCTTTCGGCCTTGCTCGGAAGCGTTGGGCCATTGATGGCGCCGCTTTTTCTCTCCTATGGTCTGATGAAAGGCGCTTACATCGGCACGGAAGCGCTTGCGACGGTGGTCATGCACGTATTCAAGCTGGTCGCCTACGGAGTATCTGGCCTGCTGATTTTGCGGGTTCTGATTGCGGGCGCCTTACTTGGTCCGATTATGATCTTCGGCTCCTTCATCGGGAAGAAGATCGTGGACGCCCTTCCTGAGAGGATTTTCGTTCTCGTCATTGATGCGACGCTCGTCGCCGCGGGAGCGCTGTTTCTCATTAAAGGCGCCTGAGCCTGCTATAACTCGTGGCTCGCTGGTATTCGGAGAATACAAGATAATAAGGGCATGCAGACAACGGAGTTACCAGGCTGCGCCTCCGGGTGAACTTAGTTTGGGCTCGACCTCTCGAAGGAGATTTCTATGGCTACTATCGTCGTCAACGGAGCAAAGCGCGAGGTTCAGGCGCCGGCCGATACGCCTTTGCTGTACGTATTGCGGAACGATCTTGAACTTTCGGGTCCTCAGTTTGGCTGTGGGCTTGCCCAATGCGGCGCTTGTTCCGTGCTTCTCAACGGCAAAGAAGTGCGCTCTTGCATCACGCCTGTTTCCGCCGTCGGCGACAAGGAGGTCACAACACTAGAGGGCCTTCCCGCGCGATGGGCCAAGCAGAGGGGCCTCTCGCGCGGAGCAGGCGGCGAAAACTCTTCATCCCGTGCAGCAGGCGTGGATCGACGAGCAAGCGCCTCAGTGCGGATTCTGCCAGAACGGCATGATGATCAAAGCGACCGAACTGCTGGAGCGAGTGCCGTCTCCCACAGTGGCGGAGATCAAGGAGGCATTTACAACCTCGGGCGTTTCCCCGCATCTTTGCCGCTGTGGAACTTATACCGCGATCATCCAGGCTGTGCAACTCGCTGCCACGCAAATGGCGAAAAGGAGGGACGTACTATGATCGCGAATCATCAGAAGTGGCAAGGCAGTAAGACGGATGTTTTCGGCGCAACTCTCTCGCGCCGCGGTTTCGTGAAGACCGGTGGCGCACTGCTGGCCGGCTTCCGCTTGATCGGCGCCGAGGCATGCAGAACGCCGGCGAAGCCGCGAGAGGCAACACTCTAGATGCGGCGTTGCCGCAATCGTGGATCGAAATCCATGCCGATAACACCATATTGATTCGCGTCGGCAAGCCGGATTTCGGCACGGGCACTGTATTTACCGCCTACCGGCAGATTGCGGCGGAAGAACTTAGCGTGCCATTCGAAGCCATCACAACGGTTATCTCCGGCGATACCGATCGCACGCCCGACGGCAGCGGCGCGTTCGATTTTCTCGGAGGCGGCATGCCGAATGTCCGAAAAGCCGCAGCGTATGTTCACCAGGCGTTGCTCGAATTAGCTTCCGATCGGCTGGGTGCACCAAAGGATCAGCTTGCGGTCAAAGATGGAATCGTTTCCGGCGGCGGGAAGAGCGTCTCTTATGGCGACCTGGTGAAGAACCAGAAACTGAATCTCACCATTCCTGTAAAGGGCGATGTGCACAGCATGTTTGGCCTGACCGTCGATCGGAGATCCGCCGCTCAAGCCAGTAAGCGAGTACACCGTCATCGGCAAGTCCTTCACCAACTCCGTGACCGTTTCGAAAGTTACGGCGAAAGAGACATGGGTTACCGACGTCCGTCTTCCCGGCATGCTGCATGCGCCGTATGGTGCATCCCAAAACGCTCGGGTCGAAACTGGTTTCCGCAGGCGCTCTGGACAAGACGCGTTTCCCGAATACGCAGGTTGTCGTCAAAGGCAATCTGGTCGGGGTCGTTGCTCCCACGGAATGGGAGGCCATCAAAGCGGCGCAGCAGGTTGCTGCAGGCACAAAGTGGACGGAGTGGAAGGGACTTCCCGGCGACGCGCGGCTCTTCCAATTTCTGAAAGAGGATGCGGATTGGAAAACGACTCCCATCGAGACGAGTAAGAAGTCGAGCGGCGACGTGGCTGCCGCACTTGCGAGTGCGTCCAAGAAGCTTTCGGCCAGGTACCAGCGTCCCTTCCTGAAGCACGCGCCGATCGGGCCGGCGATGGCGGTCGCCGACGTTCGTGCCGATGGGACCGTGTACGTCTACACGCACACGCAAAACCCGCAAGCGCTGCGCACCGGGATAGCGCACATGCTCTCTACTTTCTGTCGACAGGTTGTGGTTCGCACGTTCGCCGGACCCGGACATTATGGCCGCTCGAACGGCGGAAATGCCGGAGCCGAAGACGAAGCGGTCATTTTGTCGCAGGCGGTCGGGAAGCCTGTTCGAGTGCAGTGGATGCGCCAGGAAGATTTTCAGTGGTCGACGCAATCCTCGGCAGCCTTCTCAGATGTTGAGATCGGTCTGGATGCGCAGGGAACATCACGGCATTTCAGATTGACCATTACATGCCTGCCATGCAGGACGACCGTCTTGTTGGAGCGATGCTGGCGGGTCTTCCGACCATCCCTGCACCCGAATGAGAAAGGAGTCTATGTTCGGCACTGCAGAAATGGTGTCTCACGATCCCTGGATCTACGACGGCGTGCCCGCTGTACTGGAGCGTGGTCACGGAACCTCGCAGATCGGGCAGCAGTCATCGCCAATCAACGTCGGCCTGCGCGATCACAGTTTGCGCACGCCGGTGCAGTACCAGCAGAACTTCCCGCGCGAGTTAGCCATCACGGAAGCGGCCAAGCTCGCCGGAAAGGACCCTCTTCAGTTTCGGATTCAACATGCCCGCGAGAAACGGGCGATCGCGAGTCCTCGAATCCGTTCGGGATGCGTCGGAGTGGAAACCGCGTTCGGAACCTCCCGAAGCGCGAGAACGGTGTGAAGCAGGGTCAGGGCGTATCGGCGCTCTATCGGAACGGGACTTACTGGGCTTGCGTGGCGAATATCGCAGTCGATATGAACAGCGGCGGCGTGAAAGTGGAAAAGATGACGGTCGCGGTGGACCCCGGAATCGTCGTCAATCCGCTGCAGTTGAAACGCCAGGTCGAGGGCGGCACCGTTATGGGCGTGAGTATGACGTTGCTCGAGGAAGCTGCGCTTCGACGAAAGCGGCGTCACTTCAAGCGACTGGCGAAGTTACCCGATTGCCACCATGGCCGATCTTCCTGAGATCAAAGTTGTCCTCATCAATCGGCCTGAAGTCGGCAAGTACGGCCAGGGGTCCGAGGCGGCGAATGCGCTGGCTGCTTCGGCCATCGCCGGGGCATTCCTGGATGCGACGGGAAAGGTTGCCCGGCGGACTTCCGTTGAAGTCGTATTATGTCAAGAGTCTGCTGAGAGCCTGAGAACGGATTACATCATCGCGACTGGAGGCGCAGGCTCGTCCGGACTGCCTGCGCTGCCCAGCGGTCCGCGGATCATGAGAAATGCGAGCGCCGCCAGCACCAATAACCCGATCGCATAAGAAGGACGTTGGAAGACCTGCAAATGTTCGCGAACATTCGGGGGCGTAAACTGCAGTCCGGCCCAGACCAGGCCGAGAATCGCCTCCCCGGCGATCAACCCGGAGGCAGTCAGCACACCCGCATTCTCCACGCGTGCGCGCTGCGCTTCGTTGTAGCCCCGCCGCTCAGCGAGCTGGTCGCCGACCCAGCGAATGACGCCGCCCACAAAGATCGCGAACGTGGTTTCGAACGGCAGATACATGCCGACCGAGACCAGCATGGGGCTCTTCACCTCATCATGATCAACGCGAAACCCAGCAGAATGCCGACCAGCACCAGCGGCCAGGGCATATCGCCGCCGACGATGCCTTGCGCCAACAGCGCCATCAGTCCAGCCTGGGGAGCGGGCAGCTGCCGGTCGCCGAAGCCCGTTCCGCCCGCCGGATGTTGCCCTCGTGCAGCAGGACGCAGAGGAAAATACATGACCAGGCTGGCAACCACGACCGCGATCAGTTCGGCGATCTGAATATTGCGCGGCGTGCCGCCGAGAATGTAGCCGACTTTGAAATCCTGCAACAGCTCGCCCGGCCACCGCCGAGGAAACGCACACCACGGCCGCCACGCCCAGCACTGCCGCGACGCCGGCCGCTCCCGAGACGCCGAGCGCCACCATCAGCAGAGCGGCCACGATCAGGGTGGAAAGCGTCAGGCCGGAAACCGGGTTATTCGACGAGCCGATCATTCCGCACAGGCTGCCCGAAACGGTCGCGAAGAAGAAACCGAGAATCAGCATGACGATGGCGGCCACCAATGCCGCGCGATGACTTGGCCGGAGAAGTAGATGTAGAGCCCGATCATGGCCGCAAACACGACCGCGATGAGTGCGAACACGACTTTGAGCTCATGTAGCGTTCGGTACGGCTCAGCGCGGCAGTTTGCATCGGCAGTTTGCTTCATGATCGCCGAACGCGCGCTTCAGTCCGGCCACCAGGCTGGCTCGCATGCGAAACAGGGTGTAGGCTGCGCCCACCAGCATTCCGCCTACCGCAATGGGCCGGACGATGTAGCGCCAGACGGCGCCGGCCAGATCGCTCCAGGATTCCTCCGGCGTGCCCGGCGGCAGAAATGCGTGCAGCTGCGGTCCGAGAAAGTAAATCAGCAGAGGCACCATGAAGCCCCAGGCCAGCACGCCGCCCGAGAACTGGAGAGCCCGCAAGTCTGGGCCCGATGATGTAACCGACGCCCAGATAGGCGGGACTGACGCTGGGCGCAGAGAAGACTGTGAGCGCCGCCTGTGGGAAGAATCTTGGTCGAAGCCGCTCCGCCCAAGCGAACCCGGGTGCGCGCCTAAGAGTGCCGATTGGTAACGGAAACTCTGCATCGGCGGCGAAAAAGCCGAAACGGCCCAGCAGGAACACCAACCCGCCCAGCCCGATGTTCCAGAACAGAAATTTCGCCGCTTGCGCGCCGCGCTGTCCGGCCTTATGTATCTCGGAGGCGGCGACCGATTCGGGGAATGGAAGCTCCGGGTCTTCCACCATCACGCGCCGTACCAGGGAAATGAACAGCACGCCGAGGACGCTGCCCACCATGATGAGGACTGTTGTCTTCCAGTACGCATCGGCGAAAGCCGAACGACGGCCAAGCGTGGGCAATCAGGAAAGCCGGAATGGTGAAGATGGCGCCCGAGGCGACGCCTTCGCCGATCGAGCCGCTGGTTCGCGCGATGTTCTCCTCCAGCAGCGAGCCTTTCCAGGCGCGCAAAACGGCCATGCTGATGACCGCCGCAGGATAGGTGGCCGCCACCGTGATACCGGCGCGCAAGCCCAGGTAAGCGTTCGCCGCGCCGAGCACAACCGTCATGCACAGGCCCAGCAGGATTGCGCGCAGCAGTCAGCTCGCGCATCTGCAGGTGCTCCGGAACAAAAGGTTTGAAGGGTTGTGATGAAGTGCTCTGTACTGGAGTGCTCATATGAGAGGCCGGGTGCTGTTATTGTATGCGCGCGCGGGCGCGCCGGGAGTATGCTTCTACGATTTTGATGGCGGCACACCAGCGGACGTTCGTCGTGGCGCTGAAGTGAAGATATGGCCGCCAATTGGTTCAGCCTGGCTGGAATATCACCTTTTTCGAACGGGCGTATATAAAAAATAAAAGTTTGCAAACTACCGTTACTAGGCACGAATGAAGGAGTTAAGTACTTATAACATTGCCCTTACTTTGGGTACTTATAATCCCGTAGAGTTAGTCCATCTGCGCATAGTAGACTCGCTGCAGTGACAGGGCACTCTGAGGCCGCCGCACCCTGTTTGATTCGTATAACGGCCCAGTAGGAGGAGGACAAATTGAAGTTATTTACTATTGCAAGTCTATCGGCCTGCATGGTTCTCGCATTCTCCGCGGTTCCGTGTCATGCCTCAGCTATTCAACTTGGAATCGTCGGCGATGCCCAGATCGGTTCCAACTACATTGATTTTGGACAATTCCCAAGCGGCGCTCCGTACACGCCGGCTCCGGGGTACGGAACCTTTATGGTTTCACTCGTGAATCCCGGAGTCTTCGCAACTGCGGGCGTCACAACGGGGGAAACGGGACTGATTCAGAGTCTGAATTCGCCTCCAGGGAACATCAGCCTTCCAACACCTTTCATGACGTTTAACGCCGGCGGTTCAAACATTTCGCTATGGGCTACAAACATGGCGGCGGGTAATGCCGGCCCGTATTTCCTTACCGACACTCCAAATGGCGCCGTTGCCTCGTTCAATGTCAGCGGTACTGTGGCCGACTCGAGCAACCCGAGCCTGGATGAGGTCTTCACGGGAACATTCTCCATGACCTTTAACGGCACTAGTGTGGCTCAGTTGTTCACTTCCCTGCCGATTAACACTCCGTTCTCGGGAACCTTCACGGCAGCCGACGTAACTCCTACTCCGGAGCCTGGCTCATTCCTGCTGATCGGCGCTGGTCTGCTGGGTGCGGGTGTAATATCACGGCGCAAAGCACGCAAAGCATAACTAGATTTTGCCAGGGCTGTGGCGTGGCTTCTCAGAAGAGAGCCGCGCCACATGGCTATTTTGCCAGTATAGTTGAAAGTTATACTGTAAGTGGGTATGTAACACTTTAAGCTTGTGAGTTAGTGCCGCTACCGGACTTGCTGCCATTTGCCGGCTTCGCGCTGCTTGCTTCCGCCTGTATAGCGGCGATCAGATCTCCCGCGGCGTCCTTAATCGCCCCTGGATCCTTTTCGACGATCCCCAATGCCACACCGCCGAGAGCCACCGCGATCTTCACACCGGCATCGATCTCCTTTACCTTTCGAATAGCTCCTTCAGTTTCAGCGGTAATCTCCTTCAGGCGTTCCAGATCGGGCTTCGCGGCCTCCAGACGCGCGTCCAAATCGGCGCCAATCAGAATGTGATACGCATCCTCCAGTGCCTGGCTGGAGCGGTCGCACTCATCGACCTGCTCTTCTGTGAGAACGTCCAGGTGGCTGGTGCAGAACTCGTCAACATCGTCAGAAAGCTGCCGCAGTCTGTTAGCGAGCTGAAGGAAGTTCTGAAAATCAGAACCGGGCATCGGTTTGAATCCTTGCATAGCGAATCAAAAGAACTTTCCAACGTGGGTTTCGAGTTCGGCCACTGATGCGGAATACGGAGCGAGAGCAGGACCAAGCTCTTTGGACTTGATGCCGGTTGAGTGTGCCTGCCTCACCAGCGCCGCATGACCATTGCGTATCTGCTGTAGCATTTCCATATAGGCGTGGGCGGCGGCGGCACGCGCATCTAATGCGGCGGAGACCTGTGTCCACTGAGCATTTAACGTGAGCAAATCGCTGAACACTGGCTTGGGAGCCGGGTTCTCTGCCAGCCGCTTAAACCGGTTTGCGTCCTTGTTCCTCTCGTCCAGCAACAACTGCCCGACGTAGTCTTGAGCGACGGCTTCTTCGAGCATCTGCGTCAGGTTTGCCACGGCGCCATCGGCCTCGGTCAAAGCGTTTCTGATTGCTTTTTCCCGAAGGCGTTCGGTAGCGAGATTGTCGAGTATCTTTGCAAGCGAATTGGCCGAACTCTGCGCTTCCTGAAGCTGCTGGACCGCGGTGTTGGTAGTACTGGACGCTTTTGCCTTCATCGCATCCGCGCCCTTGCTTGCATCCTGCGCCGCCGCTTTCGAGCTCGTTCCGGAGGCGGCCAGCTCTCCTAAAGCCGAGAAATAGGCAACCAGAACCTTTGAGACCCCAAGCAGTTGCCCGCTCGGTATCGCGTCCGTACATATCTGGAGCGAGCGTGCGCTCTCAGGCGTGAGCACGAACTGATCGAGCAGCTGCTCAGCCCGTACCGTGCGCGTGCAGGAAGCCACCATGTCCCGCAAGACAAAATCACCCTTTTGCAGGCCGGCGACGGAAGATCCGGCAAAGGATCCCACCGCCTCCTGGGAAACGCAGCTTAACTCGAGGGCTGCCGGGACAACCATCGCGAGTATTAGAGCTAACGAGCGCATTGTCTCCGGCTCTCGGTGCTCGAAGTCATTGGGAGAGTGTATCAGGCCTTGTAAATTATCCGATAATAATGTCAACGTAACAGTAAGAGGAGGGAGAACCGCGTGGTCAATCAAATCGTCTCAGCTTTATCTGAGGACGAAATCGTACACTCCAATGTGCTGGCAACCGTCACCCGGAATTGTGTGATTATTCCGAATCCCGACGGCCATGCGCAGACGGTTATAGCCCTTTCCCGGGTTTCCTCGGTTCGTAGCGTTAAATCCAGCTACCCTGGCTTTCTTGTCATAGCGGGAGCTTTGGGCCTCATCGCGGCGGCCGCGGCTTGTTCGAAAGATGGTCATGGCGCGGCTTGGCCTGTCGGCTTGCTCGGTTTTGGTTTTGCGATCGCCTATATTGGCACGCGCCGCGGATCTGTCAGTCTGAGCGTCGGATCAGGCTCCAGCGAGACGGTGGAAACCATGAGCGGGAGTCTGAGAGATGCGGCCGCAATTGTCGCCGCCATACAGGACGCCCGCAGCCGTCTCGACAACGAAGCCGCCGCTTAACGCTTAACGGACCGTCGCGAGTGCCGAGACTGCGGGTGCCAGCCAACACTTCACGAACGAGAGGACATGCCCAAAACGCGTCAAGCACTCAATGTCGCGCCTTTTGAGTTTGTTACAGATCCGTTGACAGACTTGTGCACGGTCTGTTACCTTCGCAGGGTCTCGCATGAGGTCTGTTCCTACGAATCGCGCCCAGCAGAAAGCAGTCATCCTCCTCGTCGATGATAACCGCGATGGAGTGATTGCACGGCGGGCCGTTCTCGAAGAATTGGGCTATCAAATCGTTGCAGCGGGTTGTGGCTCTGACGCGCTCACGCTTGCCGAAAAGGAAGAATTCGACCTTATTGTCACGGATTACAAAATGGAACCCATGGGCGGTATCGAGCTTATTTCGCGTCTGCGGCAGAATAAGTTCAAAGGACCCATCATTTTGCTCACCGGTTTCGCGGATGCGCTTGGGCTTAAGGCCGAAAGCACCGGCGCGGATGTGGTGATCCAGAAAAGTGCGAATGAAATTTCGAATCTGGTGAGGCACGCCAAACGCCTGCTATCACCCGCCCGAAAACCAGCGGCATCCCATACCTCCCGTGGCCTGGCGCGCGGACAGGCGGGCGGCTCGGACGCGTAAAATCGCATCTCGGATCAGGCGCTCCAATCCGTGCTCTATAGTGAGGGCATGCTGAGAATCCGCCCGCATCTGCCGCACATTGCGGGTCTCCTGCTGTGCATCACCGGCACCACGATTCTCGAAGGAACGGATTCGCCAACGGATCAAGCGAAGACCGCGAAGCAAGTCACGCCTCAAAGAACTTCGCCTCTTCGCAGCCTGTCTCTTCGCGATCGTGCTGCACAACTGATCATTGTGCGCGGTTATGGCGACTATCCGCCATCGAACAACGCCGAATATGAGCGGTTCCGGCATTGGATTCGTGATCTGCATGTAGGCGGATTCATCGTTGCAGGCCGCATTCGCAACGGCAACGTGATACAAGCACCGCCCTTCGAGATGTCGGCTTTCATCAACCACATGCAGCGGCAGGCGAAGACGCCCCTACTGGTTGGGTCCGATCTGGAGCGCGGAGCATCGCAACGGGTAGCGCAAACTCCCCGCTTTCCGTACATGATGGCGTTCGGCGCGGCTCACGATGCCGGTGCGATCCGCGAATTAGGTGCAGCCACAGCTCGCGAGGCGCGGGCTGTGGGAGTGAATTGGGTGTTTGCGCCGGACGCGGACGTCAATAATAACCCCGACAATCCCATCATCAATATCCGTTCATTCGGCGAGAACCCGGAGGCAGTCGCTGAGAATGTCTCTGCGTTTATCGAAGGAGCGCATTCGAATCCCTCAGACTACGTGCTGGTGAGCGCAAAGCATTTCCCCGGTCATGGCGACACGGCCGAAGACACTCATCTCAAACTTGCGACGATCAGTGCCTCCAAAGAGCGCCTCGAATCGGTCGAGCTGGTTCCGTTTCGCGCCGCCATCCAGCATGGAACAGATTCCATCATGACCGCGCATCTGGCAGTTCCAGCGCTCGAGCCCGAGAATCTTCCCGCCACCCTCTCGCACAATATCTTGACTGGGCTTCTGCGCGATGAGCTCGGATTCAAGGGCATCATCGTGACAGATGCGCTCGAGATGCAGGGTGTGGCGGGCCTGTATTCGCCGGGAGAAGCGGCGGTGCGCTCCATCGAGGCGGGGGCGGATGCGCTACTGATGCCAACCGATCCGGAGGCGTGCATCAACGCTTTGGTCGCGGCCGTGCAGCAGGGCCGCATCTCACGCCAGCGGATTGATGCGAGCGTGGCGCGGTTGCTTGCCGCCAAACAGCGCGTAGGCCTCTTCCGGCGGCGCTTCGTCGATCTCGATGACATACCCGATGCCATTGAAGAGCGCAGGTTCGACGATCTGGCCCAAACGGTGGCCAACCATGCATTCACGCTGGTCAAAGACGATAAACACCTGTTCCCAATGCCGGCTGCCGACGGCTCCTGTGTAGCGGTGCTGAGCGAAGACGATTTCTCAACCCACGGCGATGCCATGACGCTTGAATTGAAGCGACGCGGAGCGAATCTTCCGCTGTACGTTGCGCACTCGGGAATGCCGGAGGATCTGCTGGCAGCCATCGCAGGCCAGACTTCGCATTGCCAGCGTATTTATGCCGCAGCTTTCGTGACTGTTTCAGCAGGGCGGGGAAACGTCGCGCTCGAAGGCGGACTGAGCCAGTTCCTGAAACTGATCGAGCACGGGCCGGCGCCGGTCGCGCTGATCTCGCTCGGCAATCCTTATCTGCTGCGGGATTTTCCGGACGTGGCTGCCTATGCGGCAACTTTCAGTCCAGTAATCACATCGGAGATCGCGGCCGCCAAAGCGATCGTAGGTGACATTCCAATCACGGGCAAGATGCCGGTATCCATCCCGGGTTTCGCAAAGGTTGGGGACGGTCTGGATGTACCGGCCCGGCCGATGACCGCATCTAATTGAAGCAATGACAGAAATCACGTGGCTTGGCCATGCTGCGTTTCAGCTACGCTTTGATTCAGGCGAAGTACTCGTGCTCGATCCGTGGCTCGACGGCAATCCCAAATTTCCGAAGGATCACAAAATGGAGCGCGTGGATGCCATTGGTATCTCTCACGGGCACTTCGATCACACGCACGATGTAATCCCGCTTGCAAAACAATTCCAGCCAAAAGTCGTGGCGATTTTCGAAACGACGTCCTGGCTGGAACGAAAAGGCGTGCAGCACACCATCGGAATGAATAAGGGTGGAACGGTTGACCTCGGTTTCGTCAAGTTGACGATGACGCACGCGCTGCACAGCAACGCACTCAAAGATGGCGATCAGCTCGTTTACGGTGGCGAGGCGGCCGGCTACGTGCTGACAATAAAGGATGGCCGCCGAGCCTATTTCGCCGGCGATACTTCGATCTTCGCGGAGATGAAATTTATCGAGGAGCTATATAAACCCGAGCTGGCATTCTTGCCGATTGGGGATCACTTCACGATGGGTCCGCGCGAAGCGGCGCTTGCGGCTCGAATCCTCAAAGTCAAGACAGTCATTCCGATGCACTACGGAACCTTTCCGGCGCTCACGGGTACGCCCGAAGCCCTGGAAAAGGAACTGCGCGCGGACGGTGTCAAAGTGTGGGAGTTGCAGCCGGGCAAGCCCGTTCAGTGGTGACCTGGCTGCGGAGGCGCCGCTCACGCTGCCGCAGCCTTGTACTGGACCTTCCCTGCTGCCGCGGAATCAACAGGTGCGTTCCCTCTGAGCGGGGCTGTAGGACTACGCGAGGAATTACCCCCAAGTAATTGTGCTAAAAGGAAAAAGCGCTCAGGTCTAGTACTCCTGGCGCTTCTGACCGCTATCTGCGAAGCGCCGAAATGGCTTATCCTTAGGAAAGGTCTGGTGTTAATCCCACCCCAGGAGGGGTACTCTGTCACGAGCACTATTAGTATCGACACTTCTGAGCATTGGTCTGCAAACTGCTTCCGCGACGGCAATCATTCAATATTCCGCTCCAGGTTTTCAGGGTAGTTCTCGAAGCACAAGCACAACTTCTTCCAAAGTAAGCAAGACGAGCAACAGCATCTTCTTACCGAATTCGATCGGTTCGGCCTCCTTCGACAACCTCGTTATGCTACCCGCAGGCCAGTACGGCGGAGCCAATGGCAACCCATACGGCGTCGTCGGCAGCGCGAATATCTGGTCCTCCACGCTCACCTTCAAATCCCCGGTATCCTATTTTGGCTTCTGGTGGTCCGCCGCAGACCCCGGCAATCAATTTACACTCTACAGCGGCAATAAGCCCGTGGTGACGATGAACAATCAGACTCTGATTAACGCGCTAGGGTCCTGCCCTTCGAGCGGCAATCCTTACTGCGGCAACCCGAACAACGGGATGGACAAGAAAGAGCTGTTTGTCTACGTGAACATCTACGATACGACCGGGGGCTTCACATCCGCTGATTTCCGGCAGACGGACTGGGGCGGATTCGAATTTGACAGCCTGTTGTATTTGGATGATCCTCCGGGCGCAACCCCCGAGCCGGCGACCTGGGCGCTCTTAGGCGTAGGCATCATCGCGGCGGGCTTATACGGCAAACTGCGGCGCGCATAACCAGATTTATTGCTTTCCACGCGGGGTCACTCAAACTCCATAAACGGTAGCAGCCGTACTGCAAAACAGCTGCTGCTGCTCCGGCGCACTGAAACCGGAGACGAGCTCCAAGTAGGCGTTGTACAGATGTTCGAAGGTGCACGCGAGCAACGTGAGCGGCATGTGGCTGGCAAACATGCAGCGCGCCGGTCCGAAGAGCTCAATCACCTCGAGAACCCAAGGCCGGACCTGATCCAGTGTCCAGTTCAGGCCGAAGATGCACTCGAATCCAAAGATTTTTACCGCGACATTCGGACACCGGCTCAGATCTTGCATGTGGCGCTTCCACATCTGGCGGCCTTCAGCGCTTAGATCGAGCGGCCAGCCAAGCAGGGGCAGGATGAATTGCTGATCCGGCAAGGAGCTTGCGACTTGGAACAAGTCCGGTAACTGGTGCGCGAAGATTTCGGTCTCGCAGCCCAGTCCACGCTTGTGAAGCACCCTGACGCCGCGACGCCATTTGGACGTGGACATGATGTCCGGCGCGGCAGCGAAGCGCAGCAGAGGATTCGCCGGATGCCAGGCGAGATGCTGGCGCACAACGTGAACGCGGTTCTCAGATAAGTATTGATCGAGCGTGTGCTCGAGGTCCGAGGCGGCGAAGTCGCCGGCTGCGATTACGCCCGCAGGATGCCTGTTGTCCTGGGAAAGCGCGGCGGCCCAGCGCACTTCCTCGAACGGCGAGTCCGACAGGAATTCGGCGCAGACGGTTTTCGTTACATGAAACGATCCGGCAGCGTTGAGATAGTGTTCCGGTAGAAAGCGGCGCGGCAAAGCGCTGTAATCGCCCACCAAAGCTTCGAATGCCGGACTGCGCTGCTCGAAGATCGGATAGCGACGCACGTGCGCATCGACAAAATGCACGTGGCAGTCGACGATGGCGAACTGGGCTGCCGTCACCTCACTGATAGTAGCTTGGAATGTGCCCCACAGAAGTTGCTTCCTGAATTATCGGAAAGAACACGGCATCACAGGTGGACTTGCGTTCCAATCTCGACTACTTGATGCGGGGGTAAACCAAAAGTGCTCTCGACGTCGACGGCATTTCGCTGGAGGTACGCAAAAATCTTCTCCGCTATTTTGCCCATCTTACCCGCGGTGGGTGTCGACAGCCTTTCGTGACCAACATAATAGGTGATCTCTCGAAGATCGATAGGCAGCCGTTCTGTCTTGACCAGATGTTCGAGTGCGTCGACAACATATGGGTGTTCCATGTAGCCGAAATGCAGCACAACGCGCCAGAAGCCATCTCCTAAGTCCGACGCTTCATATCTCTCGGCCGGCGACACTTTTGGAATGACCTCTGTGCACACGGTCAGCAGAAGAACGTTTTCGTGCAGGGATTGGCAACGCTCGACGAAGTGCACCAGGATGGGAGGAACATGATCAGGGCTGGAGGCGACAAAAACGGCCGTACCTGGCACGCGCTTCGCCAGGCAATGCAAAATCCGTTGCCGGACGACTTCAAAGCTCGGAAATTTGGTTGCATAGCGTTCCTCCAGGAAGGTTCGCCCGCGGTTCCAGATCAGCATCGCCGCAATCAGCGAAGCGCCAATTAATACAGGTACGTAGCCGCCCTGAAAGAATTTGAATACGTTCGCCACAAGGAATGGAATATCAAAGCAAAGAAAGAAGGCGAGAAGGGCGACGGACTTCCACATTGCCCAATTCCAAACATATCGAGTGATGACGAAGAACAGCACTGAGGTAATGGCCATCGTGCCGGTCACCGCGATACCGTACGCCGCCGCGAGCTTGACCGATTCGCGGAAGGTCAGTACGAGGAATAAACAGCCAATCGCAAGCAGCGCGTTGATTTCGGGAATATAGATCTGTCCTTCCGTCTGTTCCGACGTATGATGCACAGTCATGTTCGGAAAATAGCCAAGCACAATCGCCTGCCGGGTCAGCGAAAAAGCACCGGAGATGAGCGCTTGAGAAGCGATCACGGTTGCCGCGCTGGACAGAATCACGAGCGCAATGGTCGCGGGACCAACAGGAACCTGCGCGAAAAACGGGTTGGCGGCTGCCTCGCGATGGGAAAGGACCAGCGCGCCCTGGCCAAGATACCCTAGCAAAAGCGACGGGAAAACCAGCCAGAGCCAAGCCTTGCGAATGGGTTCACGCCCGAAGTGGCCAAGGTCCGCGTAAAGCGCCTCCGCACCCGTCACAACCAACACAACCGAACCCAAAATCAAGAACCCGTGCAAGCCATGACGCAGGAAAAAGCGGATCGCATGGGTCGGCAGAACCGCTTCCAGAACCTCGGGCCGCGCTGAGATGTGCCACACGCCGAGTGCGGCTAACGTGCCGAACCAGATCACCATGATAGGACCGAAGAGGCGACCCACATGGCCCGTTCCGCGGCGTTGAATGGCGAAAAGCGCGATCAGGATCAGGCAAGTGAGCGGTACAACCCACGGTCTGAAGGCGGGGCTCGCAACGGTAAGGCCTTCGACCGCACTGAGCACCGAGATAGCCGGCGTAATTACGCCGTCACCATAGAGTAGAGCGGCTCCGATTACGCCCAGCAGCGCTATTCCGGTAACCCGGCCGCGGTGGACGGCATTCACGCGAAAGCGCTCTGGCACCAGCGCGAGCAGGGCAAAGATACCTCCCTCGCCCCGATGATCGGCACGAAGAATAAAGACAAGGTACTTGATGGTCACGACCAGAATGAGCGCCCACACCATGAGAGAAAGGATGCCGAGTATATCCTCAGCGCTTACACGTTTGCCACCTGTGTTGTCGAAGCATGCCTGGAGCGTGTACAGGGGACTTGTGCCAATATCTCCAAAAACGACCCCCAGGGCTGCGAGCGCGAGGGCAAGCATGCTGGCGTGCCCGCAGGCATTCTCGATTGGACGATCCGAGTGCGTAGCCCTCGGCCGGACCGGAGGCATCGTAGCAGCTCTCATGAAGTCGATTGTCCTCAAGTCGCTGCTAAGGGGATGACATGAGGAATGATCCGGTTACACGATAAGGCTCCATGGCAAGGGTTTGAGCTCGCTTACGCATGGCGCTTTTGCGGGCTGAAACCGCTGTTATGATGAATGTGATTGCTGCGGGCGCTGTCCAGTTCGCTTCTTTCGTTGCTGCTCGTCACCACTGTGATTTGGGGCGGCTGCATCTCGTGCGAGCAGTACTTCACGTTAGGAAGCTCGCATGGGTGCTGCAATTCTGACGGCCATTGCAAAACGAAGATCCCCGCCAAGAACCGCTCTGGCCGTGACTGCAAGCAAATCGCTTTCGATCATCAAAAGAGCTTTAATCTTGATTTCGATCTGCCTGTCGTCGCAGTAGAGAAGCTCGAGTTACCAGATCGCAGCGTCGAGATCTTCTTCCCGCGATGGTGCGATGAGCTCCCGATCGATGCATCACCGCCCGATCTGCAAATCCTGCATTCCATCTTCCTGATCTAACTCCTTCTTTCAAGCGCGGCAAAGCGTCGCCAGACGTGTCTCTGCGTCTCCTGGCGTCTGTCGCTTTCGGCAGCAAAAGCAATGAAAGGAGGAATACGTGCTGCACTTATATAAAAGTCCGTGGGTTATCGCAATCGCGGCCATGTTGGCGGGATTGCCACATCTGAGCGGAGCCGATCATGGGCCGGTGTTTGGATTGGCGACGCCAACCAACCCGCAAGGGGGATGGAGTTTTGATCTCGGCGTCAACGGGCGCGGTGGCGCCGGCGGTATCAGTTCCGCGCTTGAGGCAGAACTGACCTATGGCGTCACCCAAAACGTCAAGTTGGAAGTATCCGGCCCTGTGGTGTTCGAGCCGGACCCATACCCCCGCTCATCCGTGACAACAAACACGCCGATCAGCGGCGATTTCAGCAGCCTTGCATGGTGGCGATTTCAAAAGAAGGATTTTGCAGGCAAGCGAATTGAAAGCACCGCAGTTGGCGGCGTCCTGTTTCCCGGACCACAGCAGGAAGCTGGAGTTTACCGCGGCTTGAACAGCGGCATCGGGTATCTGGTTGGCGCAGTCACCGGTATTGCGTCACGCAGCCAATATGTCTGGGTGGGCGCAAGCTATCAGCAGTACGCGGAATCGAAAGGCGACCGCCGGCCTGATCTGCTTTCCTACACGGCTGTTTACGGTTATCGGCCGCTCTCATGGCGCACAGACTACCCGCGTTGGGATTGGCGCATATTCGGGGAGCTCACGGGCGAGCGGGCCGGGACGCTCCAGCGGCAGATGGTCGAGTTGTCCGGCAGTCAAGCCAACCAGATTTTTGTTGGTCCAAGCGTACTCGGTGTCTACCGCGCCACCGGGATTGAGGCGGGAATGCAGTTTCCGATTTATCGCGATGCGGGGCCGCTCTTTCCCAAGGAGCGTTACCGCTTCGCTATTAACTTTGCCTATTTCTTTTGAGAGGAAGTTGAACATGAGAATGAGATTTTCACTTCTCGCTTGCGCTTTCCTGCTGCTGAGCATGCCGGGTCGCGCGGAGCTACTGCAGCTGGATCTGTCCATCTTCGGAATGGATTGAATGACCTGCGCCCACATCGTGGATGTGGCATTGAAGAAAGTGCCCGGGGTGGACGCGGTGGATGTGAGCCTCAACAAGGGCCTCGCCGTGGTGAAGCTGAAGCCGGGCAATACGGCGTCGGTCCCGCAGTTTTGGAAACTGCTGCACGAGAAAGGGTACACGCCAAAAACCACGGCTGTTTCCGTGCGAGGTGAGATCGAGGGCGGCCTGCGGCGGTTGCAATTGAAAGTGTCGGGGACGAACGATGTGCTCACGCTCGCTCCCGATTCAAAGAATACTGCCGCGTATGACGATGCTGCCAAAAAGGT
The DNA here is from genome assembly GCA_963846185.1 of uncultured Acidobacteriaceae bacterium. Lineage (GTDB taxonomy): Bacteria > Acidobacteriota > Terriglobia > Bryobacterales > Bryobacteraceae > Bog-105. The sequence goes on from CAWJVA010000019.1 coordinate 385,966, forward strand.
CGGACAGTCCGTTGTGATTCAGGGAGTGATGGCGCCGGGAAAGGATTTGAAGGCGCCCGTGCCGCTCCAAATTACTCAAGTGAACTAAGGAAGACAATGCAGCCAACAATCTCCAATGCGCCGCTCCGTGTTCGCAGCGGCGCACTTAGCTGGCTATCGCTATTTACGTCTGTGGGAACGCTGCTGTGCTGCGCACTTCCCTCGCTGCTGGTGCTGTTTGGCTTGGGGGCAACCGTCGCTTCAGTGCTATCGGCCGCGCCTTGGCTGGTCGCGCTCTCACATCATAAGAACTGGGTGTTCATCGTAGCCGGTCTTCTGATTTCCGGCAACTTCGTTTACGTTTACGCGGTTGCTCCGAAGCTTCAGGCCAGAAGAGGAGCTTGTGATCCGAATAACGCCGCCGCGTGTGACACGGCTAGCCGCTTCAGTCGCACTGTGCTCTGGTGCTCGGCAGCGTTATATGTGGTTGGCTGCTTCTCGGCGTACCTCCTCGGGCCGATTTTGATGCAATTCGATTGATCATCCCGTGTCCAGGCCGACGTGTTCAGGCGGACCTGTAATGCGCAAGCGCGGAAGCGACGGGCCTGGAACGGGATATTATCTGAAGCGCGCTCGACTCCTGCTAAGATGCTAGGCGCCTTAATGGAACGACGAGACTTTCTTGGCACGGCAATCGCGACGCTAGCGGCGAGTGGACAAAGCGCTCAAACCACTCCGGGTTCAACTGTGCCGGAAGTTACCATCGAGCGGTCAGCCGGCACTTCGAATCCGGCCGGGTCTTCGCGCTCATCACGCCTCACCTCGACGATGGACCGATCTTTGCAGGCGGCACTCTCTGCAAGCTCTTGCGAGAGGGCTACACCGGATATTTCATACGGACCAGCAACGACGAAAAGGATTCATACAAACTTACGCTCGGAGAAACGGTCCTCGCAAATGAGCGCGATGCCGCCCAATTTGTGAAGCAGACCGGACTGAAGCAGATGTTCGACCTAAGCTACCGGAATCACCGGCTGGATGACGTGGCCCGAACGGAGCTGCGCGCCCGCCTGATCTTTCTGTTTCGGCTTCTGAAAGTAGATACGGTCCTGAGTTATGACCCGTGGGGCCATTACGAAGAGAATCCGGATCATTATGTAACCGCGCAGGCGGTCGAGGCAGCGTGCTGGATGTCGTCCGGACATTTGGATTTACCAGAGCACTTCGCTGCGGGTCTGCAGCCGCATGCTGTGAACGAGAAGTACTACTTCGCGCGCGGCCCACAGCTAGTCAACCGCGTGGTTGACATCAGCGCAGTCATTGCCGGGAAAGCGGCCGCCATCCGGTGCTGCAAAACGATGATCACTCACATGATCAAGGACCTCAACGATTCGCTCGCGGAGCGAAAGCTGCAGCTCCCGGTGCTGGCGGGCGACGGCGATATTGCCGTAAACAACTTCATCGAAACAGCGTTCTTGAGCCGCGATCGGGCACTCGGCGCGAAGTACGGATTGGAGTATGCTGAGCAGTTCCACTACATAGGCCCGGATCGTGCGTTGGATGCTTATGTTTCACAGCATGCGGTGCCGATTCCGTAACCGCGGCATGCGCAGTCCCAACTCGACCGTTGTGTTATCCTCGTGAAGTCGGCCACACCTTGGCGCCGAAATGAACGACATTCGGACAGGTGGGTGAGTGGTTAAAGCCAACAGACTGTAAATCTGTCCCTCCTTGCGAGGTACGAAGGTTCGAATCCTTCCCTGTCCACCATTTAGCTTCAATCAGCAGCACGCGCCTGCAACCCAGCGCGGCCGTGCTACGATTCGAGGGGCGCCGTTGTAGCTCAGTTGGTAGAGCGCGTCCTTGGTAAGGACGAGGTCACCGGTTCAATCCCGGTCAACGGCTCCAGCTTTTCTAACCATCTACAGCGCTGTAGCAAAGCTTCGAATATCCGGCACGTTTAAAACGCGTATGCCCTCACTCGGGCTATCTACAACCCGCACGAGCGCCCGAACCATCTGCCCAATCGTTACCAAACCCAGCCGCAACGCACTGTCTCGCGTGTGTGGAATTAATTCCGCGAGTTTGTAGAGCGGGACCAGACAATAAGGCCATAGATGTCCGGGTCCCAACACGTACCAAGGGCGCAGCACCGTCGCTGCTAATCCGCTCTCCGCGATCGCCCGCTCACATTCCGCGCGCGCAGCCTGATAACTCTGCATCACGGGCGCCGGTTGCGCGACGCTCACGTACACGAAATGCTGAATTCGCAGCTCGCGTGCGACGCGGATCGCCTCCAACCCAGCTTTCAGATCGATCTCTCGAAATTCCTTTTCTTTTGCCGGGCTCGGATGTGAAACTCCTACCAACTGCACGAATGTATGTGCGCCTTCCGCAAACTTTCGATACGAATCTCCGTTTAGCGCGTTGCCTATCACCGGCGTGCAACCCGAGGGCAGCTTGCCGCGGCTCTGTTCCCGCACAAGCGCAACCACTTCGTATCCGTGCGCATGCAACTCCGGAATCAGCCGCCTGCCTATGTAGCCCGTGCCGCCAGTGATGAAAACTCGCTGAGCGCCTTTCATGTTTGCTTTCGAATCCACACCCAGCAAAGGGTGAGGATGGCCAGCTCAGAAAAGTATTCTTGGCCGGTCGGCTCGACGGCGATAACAAATCTCAATCGACGCCAATTCTGGATGTAAGGAGCAAGGCAATGTTATCCGCGCTCGGATGCAACAGAGCACCACCTTGCGCTCTGTCCACTACCTCGATTCTCCCGGCTCATTGGAGTGTGTCGTGATCTTCTTGAATAAGAATTCCTGGAGCAACGCATTCACACCTTGCGATGCTAAACCAAGCACGCTGTATTTTACCGTCTCGCCGGGGCTATTGCTAATGGCTTTCGGATAGTAGAGGTTGGAAATGCTAGCCGACGCAATGTCACCTAGTAAGGACGAATAGTTTATTTGCCATTTCCCGTTGTCGCCTTTGCAGCGAAAGGACCAGGAGAGTGCGTACAGGGTCCGGGAGCGGATGGTGCCGGTTCCCTTGTAGTAGTATCGGGGGTCCTGTCGCAGCACGGCGTGAATCAGGCCGGATCCAATCATCGTGCCAATGAAGCCGTCTGCATATGCGGCGGCATAGCGCTTACCAAAACCCTCCGCCCCGGTTCCATATTCTTCATAGTTCTTACTGTTTGTCTCGACCGCCGCTTGGACGGCCGCTATTCCGAAATTGACCGGGTCGATTGAAAGTCGAAACGCCAAGCGCATTTTTTGTCCTGCAGTGAGTGGAGCCGGGTTCTTAAAGTAGACAACGTAATAGTTCGGAAGGAATCCGATCAGGCGCTGCTTCACTTCGGATTGCATCTGTGCTTCCGCCACTTCCCGTGTGGAAGCGGTTACTTCCGTATTGGAGGAAACAGCCGCGAGATGTAACGTTATGTCAGGCAATTCCAATATCTGACTGGTGGTTAAGGTGATTCGCGGATTTCTGAACGAGATAAATCCTGGCACCGTGACTGTCAACGTGAACTCGCCGGCGGGCAATGCCGAAAAGAAATAGCTTCCGTCAGAATCGGTGTTTGTGGTGTGCGATTCGCCTGTTTCGACTTTAAGACTCACCGGGGCAGCCGTAACCGCTGCTCCAGCTTCATCTAACACCCTACCTTGAAGGGTACTACTGGCTGCGATGTCGGCGCTTTGCGCGACGGAGCCCGTCGTTTCTTGCTGTGGCCACGCAACCGGTTGAAATATTGAAAAAAGGAGCAGCGCAGCGAACCGGCTCCGGAAGCAGAGGTGAACAAAGCGGGTCACTCGATGCACTTGATGACGAGACTAACAGATCGGCTCTCCTTTTTTCCAGTACTGATGCGGCTTGCGGGAGCTTCGCCCCAGTACTACCGCGCGAAACTGCCCGGTACGCAGCCGAGTCGATGGCCTCGTCATATCGTTCGAGCTGAATCAGTTGATGCGCCCAGGTGCGCATTGATGCTCTGATTCAGCGGATCCAGTTCGAGCGCGCGCCGGGCGGCCGCAAATGCCTCCTGTATCCGGCCGACCGCAAGCAGATAGTGAGATCGCCAGAGATGGGCGTTCGCGTAGCCGGGATTCAGTTCGAGTGCCCACTGAAATTCGGCTTCAGCGCCCGGCCAGTCCAATCAAAATGCAGCCGGGCGCATCCCAGAGCTGGCTGCTCTTCCGGTAACCGCAAAATATAACTTACTCTTGCAATAAGTTGCTACTGACCTGTTCAGGGAGAGAATTTTGGTAGACAATCTCTGGGAGGTCGGAAGATGACAGCGTTGGCCTGTGCCGGGGTAAGATGCGCGTTCGCGCTCCTCCTTGTTGCCTGTGCCGCATTCGGCGAACGGCTTCCAATTCGTGCTTACAACACCGCTGATGGCCTGCCAAGCGATGGCATCAATGCGATAACGCGTGATTCGCGCGGCTTCCTCTGGTTTGCCACCGATGAAGGTCTGGCTCGCTTCAACGGATACGAGTTCTCTACGTACGGAAGGGCGAATGGGCTTCCGCGCGATTCGATCGCCGACTTCTTGGAAACGCGGTCAGGAGCGTACTGGGCGGCGACATCCGATGGTTTGGCGAAATTCGAATCGGATGGGCCGGCTGCGAAGAAGTTTACTGTTTACCGTCCACCAACCCCGGATGGACGCCACATCCATGTTCTTTTTGAAGACCGTCGCAGCCGCTTATGGTGCGGTACGGACGCCGGACTCTTCCGGCTGGTGGCGCCCGAAACGCCAGGCGATGAATGGCGTTTCGAAGCTGTATCGCTGCTTGCCGGGCGGGATCAGCGGGTAATTTCCATGTTGAAGACAGCCGCGGGGACCTCTGGGTAGCAACATTCTACGCGCTCTACCGACGCACGCCCGGCGGCAGGGTATTTCAAGGCAGTCTATACGACTCGTGACGGTCTCCGCACGAACGACATTTTTCGCGTTTACGAAGACAGCGATGGTGGCATTTGGGTCGCCTGTATCGGGCCGTCTGGAATAAACGGACTGAACCGCTGGGACCGCCGGACAGGCTCTTTCCAGCACTTTGCCGCGCACACGTCCACGGTTGCAAGCGCGTTTACGGAAGATCGCTATGGATCTCTCTGGATCGGCTACTACGATGGCACGCTCGCCCGTTATCGAGCCGGCTCGTTCACGTTTTACGGCGAGCCGGATGGTCTCGCCGGAGGCGGAATACAGGCTCTTCACACCGACTGCGCCGGGCGGCTGTGGATTGCCTCCTTGCGGGGCCTCACCCGAGTGGACAGGCCGTTTGAAGACCATCCCCGCTTTGCACGCTACGGAGTGAAACAGGGTCTGTCGAGCAGCATTGTGCTCTGCATCGCCGAGGACCGCTGGGGGCGAGTATACCTGGCAACCGGGCGCGGGCTTGATCTATGGTGCGCCAGCATGCAAGGCATTTCCCGTTTCACGCCTGCACCCGAGACTCCACCGCAAGCGCCGCCTCCCGTATTCATTCAGCAGGTTCGCGTGCGCGGATTGCTCTACAGGTCGTGGGATTTGGGCGCCGCAACGGCTCCCAAGCTGACGTTTGCTCCTGCGCAGAATCAGCTCCAGATCGATTTTGCCGGCTTGGCATTCACGCCGGGCCGCGTGCTCAGGTATCAATATAAGCTCGAGCCTGCCGACCGGGATTGGAGCGGCCCCTCCGAGGAACGAAGCGCCAAGTATAGCGACGTTGCTCCCGGCAGTTACCGTTTCTCGTGCGGTTGATGAGCGATACCGCTGCGAAAAGCGATCCTGCGGTTCTGGAATTCACCGTTCGCCCATCTGGCAACGCTTCTGGTTCCGGCTTTTGCTCGCCATCCTCATTGCGGGAATTCTGTTCTGGCTGCACCATTACCGCACGCTACGCTTGCTCGAGCTCGAGCGCATACGAACCCGCATCGCCACAGACCTGCACGACGATATTGGTTCCGGCCTGTCGCAGATTGCGGTTTTGGCCGAAGTGGCGCGTGCCCAAGCGCGTAGCGGTTCGCATGATCTGAGTGCGGCGCTGATGAATATCGGTTCGGTATCGCGCGAACTCGCTGAGTCGATGAACGACATCGTCTGGAGCGTCAATCCGCATCGCGACCATTTGAGTGACCTGGTTCAGCGCATGAGGCGGTTCAGCAGCGATGTGTTAGGCGGGGGAAGCCTCGATTTTCACTTCCGTAGCGCGGTGCCCGAAGAACCGGTCTTACTCGCTGCCGATGTGCGCCGGGAAGTGTACCTCATCTTCAAAGAAGCGGTGAATAACATGCGCAGGCACTCGGCTTGTACGCGCGCCCGGATCGCCGTTTCGGTCGATCACAGCCACTTGAATGTGGAAATTGAAGATAACGGAAAAGGGCTTTGCGAGCGCCGCGGCGAGGGTAATGGGCTGCGTAACATGCGCGAGAGAGCGCAGAGGATTGGCGCCCGCCTTGAATTCGTTGTGCGAGAGAACGGAGGAATTGCCGTGCTTCTGCAGATCCCGATCGCGAAGGCATTCCGCAGCAGGTTGATGCGGTAATAGTCCACGAATTCCGGCCCGCAAATTGCATATAAAGCGATTGCTATCCGCGAATCAAGCCCACCCGGGGCCAAAGATCCTACCTATATAGGTGGTGCTTTGCGCCTCGTTTCTTCCATACAATCGATCTGATGGGTTTCAGGGCTCACGGAGGAAAGAACTAATCGGAGGTCAAGGAACATGGGTTATTTTTTACGCCGGCTGTTTTCTGCCGGAGTTGTACTGTTCTTTTCTAGCGCAGCGTTCGCAGGGACCGTGATCACAACGGGCCTGCCTGCCAGTACAGCAATCGTCAACATTTCCGGGACGGCAGATGGCGCAGCGAACTATGATTTCACGCAAACTTATTGGTTTGGCCCCTTCAATGCAGTTGGCGCACCGCTCGAATACACCGTTCAACCCGGAACGTACGCGTTTCGGATCGTGAGCCCGGCAGACGCGGCCTCACTATTTCCTGCTCTCAGCTCAGCCCAGTTGTCGCAGCTCTATACGGCATGGACCTACAATTCACCCTGGGTCACGGATTACCTGGCTTTTGACAGTTCCGCGCTAACCAATTCATCTGAATATCAGTTATTCACCGGTGCTGTTGTGCCACTTGCGGATTATCCCGGTTTTCCCAACGCCACGGCTGCATACGGCGCTGCGAAGGCGGGCGGTTATTTTGATCAGATCGTTTCCGGTGTGGGCGGGCGGCATGGCGGAACGGTTTCGAGCACCTACACATTTTCTTCGGCCGAAACTCTGGTCTTCGCCGTTCCGGACAATATCCTCTCGGATAACGCGGGCGGCATCTCGGTCTTAATTTCGCCGGTAGTAACGCCGCCTGCCAGCGCTCCGGAGCCAGGCTCGTTGTTGCTCTTGTCCATTGGATCCATAACCGCCTGGTTTCTGGGCCGCCGCTTGAAAAACGTAAGAACGTGAAATCCGGCAGCGGGTCGGCGCTCCTGGGGCACCGGGGCGCCGACAGCACGTAGCACAACATGAAAGCTGCCAGCCGGATCTTCTATGGCTGGTGGGTAGCCCTTGTCTCTGCCTTCGGCTTGCTGCTCGGACCGATTCCAGTTCTCGTCTTCTCCTTTGGAGTGTTTCTCAAACCCGTAGCTGCGGAGTTCCATTCGGGGCGTGCTGCAATCTTGCTCGCGATCACGTTGCACAACACAGTCACCGCTTTGGGGCTTCCCTTCGCAGGTCGGCTCGTGGATCGCATTGGAGCGCGAAGAGTAACTCTTTGGTCGCTGATAACAAGCGGCGGCGTCTTACTTTCGAGCTATTTCTGGTCAACAAACCTTTCGCAGTTCTACGCCATGTTTGTGATAGCCGGGCTGCTTTCTTCCGGAGTCGGGCCAGTGTCTTTCAGCAACGTAATTTCGCGCTGGTTCGACAAACGCAGAGGACTGGCGCTCGGGATCATGTCTGCGGGCATGGGCGCAGGAGCGATTTTGATGCCGTTTTTAGCGCGACGCATCATCGCGGGCTATGGCTGGCACTTCGCTTACGGTGCGATCGGCGCGGCAATTCTTGTCATCACAGTGCCGGTGGTTGGTCTTGTTCTAAAAGATACGCCGGAGGAAATGGGGCTTTTGCCGGACGGCGCCCGCTCTATCGTCCCCCGTCCTGCGCAGGCGCATTACCAGCAAGGCGTCAGCCTGCGTGAAGCACTGCGGAGTCGCGCATTTTGGCTGTTGCTCTTTGCTGCTACGCTTGTTGCCGCAAGCATCCATGCCTGCTTCGGTCATTTACCGGCTATTTTTACCGATCGAGGAAGCTCGGCCGGCGCGGCCGCACTGGCAAGCTCATTGTTAGGTGCCGGCACAGTTCTCGGTAGAGCTCTCTCAGGCTATCTGTTGGACCGATGTTTCGCCCCGCGTGTCGGAGCTCTGCTTTTTTGCGGCGCTGCCGCCGGAATCGCTCTCCTCCTTCTCACAAGCTCGCAGCAGCTCGCGTTTACGGCGGCATTTGTGATCGGTGTTGGATGGGGCTCAGAGGCGGACGTCAAGCCATTTCTTGTAAGCCGCTATTTCGGTCTCCGCTCATTCGGGGCAATCTACGGAGCCCTATTCAGCGGCTTCGTGCTGGGAGGCGGCCTGGGCGCCTACCTGATGGGGATGGTCTTTGATGCAATGCATTCCTATGTGTTGGGATTGAGAATGGCATGCCTCGGAGTCTTGCTCAGCGCGGTTGTACTGACGAGGCTCGGCCCGTACCGGTATAAGCCAGAACCGGGCATTGGCGTCCCTGCTGAAATGGACATAGCGCCGGCGAAGTCCTCCGCTGGCGAGTGAATTGGAGCATTCTATGGCTACACAACCTGCATTTACCTCAACCGCCGCTCAGTTACTCGAGATCTCCCATTCGAACACATGAAGAACGATCCGGAGACAGCTCACATTTTCGATGACGGTATGACGAATATGTCCGAGCTGCTTGCAACCCATATCGCCGGCGCATACGATTTCGCCGCATGGGGAACGCTGATGGACGTGGGCGGCGGCAACGGGATGCTGCTTGCCACGATCCTCAAAGCTCATCCGGGTCTTCACGGCGTTTTAGCTGACTTGCCGCACGTTCTCGATCGCGCCCGCACGCGCGGATTCCTGAGTGGCGAATTAGATTCGCGCAGCACTTTGCAACCGTGCGATTTCTTTCAGGAAGTGCCATCCGGCTGCCGCGCCTATCTGATGAAGAGTGATCCACGATTGGGACGATTAGCGGCGCTTCGCATTCTGGCGAATTGCCGGCGGGCAGTTCCAACCGGCGGTGTGCTCTTACTCGCGGAATGGGCCCTGCCAGAGGTCAATTTGCCCTCAACCGGAAGATTTATGGACGTCGTTATGATGGTTGTCACCGGCGGAAAAGAACGATCCGTCGACGAATACCGCGACCTGCTCGGCCGTGCGGGTTTCCGCCTGAATCGTGTATTCGCCGTACCAGGTGATTTCAGCGTCATCGAAGCTCTGCCTGTGTGACGGATTTGGACCGCGACTGAAATGATCCTGGTGATCCGTATGGAAAGCTAACAATGGCATCCACTTGCCGTACAGCGTACTGAAGGTCGGAATCATTGAGGATCAGGAGCAGATTCGCGAAGGACTCCGCATCCTGATCGAGGGCACGCCTGGCCACAGATGCGTTGCCGGCTGCGCCACACTGGGAGAAGCGTTCTGAGGCCGTAGCAAAAGCGTTAAGGCTCAAGCTCATTTGGTAAGGCTAAGTTGGATTATCGCTGCGCATCGAGAGAGCCGTCGTTTCCTTCCAAGCGGATCGCGCGAATCCAGCCCGTGAGTACTGCGCCAATCAGGAACCTGCCTCCGCCAGCTTCTCCTGAAGCGTTTCGATCTTGTCTCGGGCCTCCATAATCTCCATGTGAGTCCCGAGCCGGTTCTCCATCTGATCCGATTGAGCGGCTATGGTCCGCAGATGATCGGTGTATTGCGGCGCCCACAAGTATTGATGATTCTCGTTCAGATGACTTATAGCCTTACTTGTCCGGTCAGCTACTTCGATCGCGATCGGCACAATGTCGTCGACCGCATCCTGCTGCCAGGGCGCGGCGAATGATCGCATGTCGCGAAGCGCTTCGATCCGATCGCCAATCCTGTTCACGTCATCTCTGATCCTGTTGAGGTGAGAAGCATGCGTGCTCCAATGCAAGCGTGGCTGGATCAGCGGGTTTAGTTGATCGGCATCGTAATTGAGTTCGCGTATGGCGGTCCGAAGGTAATTTAACTCAGCCGTTACCGCATTCTCCGCTTCGACGTGAATCGAAGCCGCTGGATTCGCGATGGCCGCCATAGGCGAACTGAGCAGGACAGCCCCGAATAGCGCTGTCGCTGGCACGTTTCTTAAAACGCGTTTGAAGATCATTTTTCTTTCTCCTCTCGGCATCTGCAAGCGCATGCTTGATAGCGCGCTCTAACTGCAATGTAAGGCTGTTCAAGCAGATATTGGTATGGAGCATCGAGGGGAGGCAAAGGGAAAAACGACCCTAGGCGCCTTTCCGTCTGCTCGAACAGACCAGCCGCGGCGCGCTCTCCTGCGTTAGGCTGTGATCAGCGAGCGTGGATGCGTCTCCGGATTTGGCCCTCGGTCGGCATCTCTTTTGCAGTTTTACTGCTATTGCTGCCGCTATTCGCATGGCTGGTTTCGCGCGAGGCGGAGAAAATCGATGTGCGCGCCAGAGAAGCGCATCGAATCTATCAAACCGCGAACGATGCGATTACAGAGATTCGAGCAAATATCTATAAAGCTGTCCTGTTGGTACGAGATGCTGCCGTGCAAGGTAACCAGCGGTCGGCGCACAACCGCTTGGATGCCATTCGCCTGACGACGGTGCATGACTTCGACACCCTGTCTTCGCTCCTCGATACAAGCGAGCACGCTCATTTAGTAGCGCTCCAAAATGGACTCGCCGAATATTGGAACTCACTCTCGCGGGTTTTAGAAACAGCCGGTCAGGGCGCCATCCGGCAAAACTTTCCAAATGAGGAAAGAAACCGTTATCAGGAAGTTCTGCAATTGGCAGAGAAGATCGATGCTCTAAATGAAGCCAACTTGTCGACTGAGGAGCAGCAAATTCAAAGCCAGCAACGCATGCTTCGCCGGTTCGCCGCGGGAGCCGCCAGCCTGCTGCTGCTGCTCGGGGTAGCGATTGCGGTGGCGAGTACAGCCTATCAGGCCAAGCTGGAGCGGATCTCTGAAAAAGAGAAGACACGCGCCGAAACCGCGGAGTACGAGCTGCGGCGCTTGTCAAATCAGCTGATCCGGGTGCAGGAAGACGAACGGCGAACCATCTCCCGAGAGTTGCACGACGAAGTGGGGCAGATTCTGACAGGCTTACGCATGGAACTCGGAGGCCTGTCACGCGGTCAAGCCGATGGCAGCTTCCGGACGCGTCTGGAGAGTGTTAAACGGCTGGCGGAAGAGGCCTTACGATCGGTGCGCAATCTCGCTCTGCTGTTGCGGCCTTCCATGTTGGATGATCTTGGGCTCGAGCCGGCCTTACGCTGGCAGGCCAAAGAATTCTCACGGCGCAGCGGAATACCCGTCTCACTCAAAGTTGAGGGCAGGCTCGACACTCTGCCGGAGACTGTCAGGATCTGTCTTTATCGGACGATTCAAGAAGCGCTGACCAACTGCATGAAGCATGCTGAGGCGAGCCGCATCAGCGTGACGGTACAGCAGCGAGAAGATCTGGTCTCGGCCTCCGTGCAAGACAACGGTAAGGGGTTCGACGTACATCAGCTCCGCAGTTCGGGCCTGGGCTTGGTTGGAATGGAAGAACGAGTGCGTGCTTTACATGGCCAGCTCACGGTTTCTTCGCAGCCCGGTAGGGGGACCACAGTCACACTGGCTTTACCGCTGGCGCCGGAAAGTGCGGTATCTCCCCCGTTTCCGCCGGCCGTCTCCCGTTTTGACGGGATAGGTTCGGACTGACTTTCGACCTACAGTGGACTTGAGTTAACAGGAATTGCGTCAAGCTCCTGGCAACCAGGCCCATGAACCGCTCCACAATCAATCATTTCAAGACAGGAATGCTGTTCCTAGCGCCTGCGGTCCTGAGCGCCGCTATCGGTTACTTGCTTGCCGGATGGGTGGCGCTTGCCCTCTGTGCTGCCGTGCATGCCTCGCTGGCCGCAACGGCCTTCTTGCGCCGCGGCCGCATGGTTTTAAACAGATACGGTGCAGCGTATATTCCTGAATCCCAGGCGCCTGGCCTGTACGCGCTGCTCTCGGAGCTTGCCCGGCGTGCCGCATTGCCCAGACCGGCGCTCTACCTTCTACCGGAAACCGCCCCGCGATTACTGGTGATCGGTCGGAACGCGGAAACAGGTGCTATTGCGATCAGCAAAGGGTTGCTTCAACTGTTGAACACGGAAGAGCTCGCCGCCGTGATCGCCCACGCCATCGATCATCTCCGGTCCGGCGAAACGGGGCCCATGACCATGATGGCCGGCCTGGTCGAACAATGGATCTCTTTAGCGAACAGCTTCCGGTGGATCAGTTTCCTGGGCTCCAAGTCACGAACAGCAGAGAAGCGCCGTGGCGCTCCCAGCGACGCATTCCTTTGGGTTCTGATTGCGCCACTTGCAGCGGCGCTGGTTCGGGCGACCGTCTATCCATCGCGGCAATTTCGGGCCGATGCGGCCAGTGCGCACCTGATTGGCGACGCCAACCCTCTGTGTACCGCGCTTGCAAAGATTGAAGCGCGCGCTACCGATCTGGTTCCGGAATCCCCGTCGCCGGCGACAGCACACCTGTTCCTCTGTGACCCGCTGATCCGAGAAAGCCGGATGTCACTCTTCCGCACTCATCCGCCCATGGAAGAGAGGCTTCGCCGGCTGGACGCCCTTGACCATTTGATTGACTACCCCGGACGATTGATGACCCTTCATCCTGCGAAGGAATAGCACGAAAGATCTCACGAAAGGAAAGAAACAAACATATGAAATCGAAAGTATCAGCTATCGCAGCTTTGTTGGTTGTTGCCAGTGCAACCCCGACGTTTGCCGATAGTCCCAGCGAACGGCTGCAAACCACCACGACGGTGCTGCGGGAGATCATGGCCGCACCCGATCAGAGCATCCCGCAAGAACTTCTGGACCAGGCACACTGTGTCGTCATTGTTCCGGGGACGAAAGCCGGCGCGTTCATAGTGGGCGCCAAGTACGGCCGGGGATACGCAGTGTGCCGTTCTCGCGACGGAATCGGGTGGGGTCCGCCGGCTGCAGTGCGCATGGAGGGCGGCAGCTTCGGATTTCAGATTGGAGCCTCCGAAACGGATGTCGTCTTGTTAGTAATGAATAAGAGTGGCATGGACAAGTTGCTCGAAAGTAAATTCACTTTGGGCGGCGCCGCCGCAGTAGCTGCAGGACCTGTAGGTAGAAGCAGCACGGCGCAGACAGACGCCAAGATGACTGCTAAGATTCTGTCGTACTCGCGCGCGCGCGGTGTTTTCGCTGGCATCTCTCTGCAAGGCGCCACTCTGCGCCAGGATCTGGATGAGAATGCCCGCCTGTATGGGCGCGAATACTCGAATAAGACGATCCTTCGCGGCCATGCTCCGATTCCTGCTGCAGCCACGGAACTTCTATCGGTTCTCAATCACTATTCGCCAGGAGAAAGCATGGGCTAACCAGAGGCGATGAGAAGGTTCATTGTCACCGGCGCGCCGGGCGCAGGCAAGACAGCCATCATCCGTCAATTGGAACTCGATGGGTTTAGCGTAGTCGAAGAGGCGGCTACTGACGTCATCGCTGCCGCGCATGCGCAAGGAACGGTTGAACCCTGGCGACATCCCTCGTTCATTGATGCAATCGTTCGTCTGCAAAGGGACCGTCAGATTCGAGCTTCTTATCAACCGGATGAGGTTCAGTTTCACGATCGTTGTGTGGTCTGTACGGCGGCGTTGGCAGTCTATCTTGGTTACCCTTTTTCTCCCTTTCTTAGCAGCGAACTGGAGCGCGTCAAAAAAGAAGCGATCTACCAAAACCGAGTCTTCTTTATTCGCAATCTCGGCTTCATCACGGCCACCGAAGCGCGGCGAATCAGCTTTGAGGAAACAGTGCGTTTTGAGAAAATTCACCAAGACACATACCGCGACTTCGGTTTCGAATTACTCTCAATTGAGCCAGGAAGTCTCGTGGAACGGGTCAACACAATCAAAGCGGCGATTCGCTAATTGAGGCGGAGAATTTCGTATGCATGACTCAGTAGCCTTTGTCGAGATTTCATAGCCAAAAAATGAAACTGAAAGTTTTGATTGCGGACGATCATGGAGTGGTTCGCAAAGGCCTGCGTCTCTTGCTCGAGGAGCACCCCGAGCTGGAAGTGGTGGGCGAAGCGTCGAACGGTCGTGACGTGATCAAACTGGCCGCTGAACTCTCTCCACAAGTGATCCTTATGGATATCGCGATGCCGCTCCTGAACGGCATCGAGGCGGCCGAACAGATTCGAAAGCTGAACAGCGGCATCGGCATCATCTTGTTGACCATGCACGCGGATGAGAGCTATGTTTTGCGTGCGCTGAACGCCGGGGTTAAGGGCTACCTTCTTAAGGAGTCGGCGGAAGAAGACCTGCTTCGAGCCATAAAGACGGTCTCGCAGGGTAGGCCGTTTTTTAGCCCTGCCATTACTCAGACGCTGCTCGAAGACTACATGCGCGTTCTCCGGGAGCAGAGTCTCTCCGATTCTTTCGAACTGTTGACTGCGCGCGAAAAGGAAGTGCTTCAGCTGCTCGCCGAAGGGAAAACCAATAAGGACGTCGCCGCCATCCTGGACGTCAGTCTCTCTACTGTGGAGAGTCACCGAACGAACCTCATGCAAAAGCTGAATCTCCACAACACCGCCGAAATCGTACTGTACGCCGTGCGCAAAAACTTGGTGTGCTGACGCTATATAGCGGCCAACCGCCGCGCGGCGCTTTCTCAGCACTTTTCCCGTTCTTTGTCAGGGTTCCAGGGGATAGCTTGAGAAGCTTTTGAGCTTTACATTCAAGCTTGGAGAAATTCAATCATGATTTCGCATATAGCCGGTGATAACCAGAGGAAAATCAGGTCGGAGCTCGAGCAGGCGCAGCGTATTCTGCATACAATTTGCTCGAGGCTCAAGCCGCTTGATCGAAGTGACGAACGGGTCCAGCGGACTGAAGCCGCGCTAGCTGCCGTCGAGCGTGCGCTGTGGGCGATGGCTTCCGGACCGGACAGCATCGGTCCTGCCGCAAAGATACGCGCCATCGTCACTGTTCCAGGTCCTCTTTATTCCGTACCGTAAGGCGCGTAAAATGCGTAGACCGGCGGAATTAGATGAACTCATGAGTTGGCGCTGGGTACCATACGTCCGGTCCGGTTTACCGCTGGCTCGAGCGATCGAGCAAGTGCTGGCGCGATCCCCGGGATTCGACGTCCTGATCTTAGGAAACCATGGCTTGGTCGTCTGCGGCGATGATTGCCGGTCGGTTAAGTTCTTACTCAAACAGGTGGAACTGCGCACTGGCTCGATACCGCGAAGAGCGCCGCAATTCGACCGTGAGTTCCTGCTACGTTTTGCCGCTGGATCTGATTGGCGCCTCCCCGAGCGTAGCTGTCTGCACGGTCTGGCCACCGACGAAGTCTCGAGAAGTATCCTCGCGAATGGCGTCTTATATCCGTGCCAAGCTCGTATCCTCGGCGGATCGGATGCCTGGCGCCCCTTCTACTCTGGCCTGTTTTCTGAGGCCAGTCGAAATCGGGAGCGTGCTCGATGCGATCGGCCCTTTCTCATGGTCAACGACAAGGGGCTGCTAGTTAGCAACACGATAACGAGTACAGAGCTGGAAACTCTCGTCGGCCTGGCGGAAGTAGTACAGCGTATTGATAGAACGGCTCCGATTCGCTATCTGACGAAAGCGGAATGCGAGGAACTCGCCCAGCTCGACACACACCACGTGACTCGAAACACAGACCGGCTCTTTTTATCAGCCTGAGATCCGCAGGAGACCGCCGCGCCCGGTCTCCTGCCCCCGTCGTGTTATCATCACTAACGGGCGTATCACGGTAGTTCTACAGCTGCTCCCCTCCAGTCGCGCGCGCCGCCTGCGTACCGCACACCTCGGGGTCTGCATCTTGCCCAAGTACTTCTCTCCCCAAGGATGAAGAACAACAAAGGTTTATATGGCGAAAGAGAAATTTGACCGCAGCAAGCCGCACGTCAATATTGGGACGATCGGGCACATCGATCACGGCAAGACGACGCTGACGGCGGCGATCACCAAGACGCTGGCGAAGCACAATCCGAAGGTCAAGTTCCGGAGCTTCGATTCGATCGACAACGCGCCGGAAGAAAAAGCGCGCGGGATCACGATCGCGGTGGCGCACGTCGAGTATGAGACCGCCAACCGGCACTACGCGCACGTGGATTGCCCGGGTCACGCCGACTACATCAAGAACATGATCACCGGCGCCGCGCAGATGGACGGGGCGATTCTGGTGGTAGCCGCTACCGACGGTCCGATGCCGCAGACGCGCGAGCACATCCTGCTGGCCCGCCAGGTCGGGGTGCCCTACATTGTGGTGGCGCTCAACAAAGTGGACATGGTGGACGATCCGGAGCTGCTCGAGCTGGTGGAGCTCGAAGTACGCGAGCTGCTGTCGACCTATCAGTTCCCGGGCGACGATCTGCCGGTGGTGCGCGTGAGCGCGCTGGGCGCTTTGAACGGCGAAGAGAAGTGGGAAAAGACGGTAGATGATCTGATGGCCAAGGTGGATGAGTACATCCCCTTGCCGGAGCGAGCCATCGACAAGCCGTTCATCATGCCGATCGAAGATATCTTCTCGATCCAGGGCCGCGGCACGGTGGTGACCGGGCGCATCGAGCGGGGCATCTGTAAGGTCGGCGAGGAAATGGAAATCGTGGGCTTCCGGGACACGCGGAAAACGGTGGTGACCGGCGTCGAGATGTTCAAAAAGCTGCTGGATGAAGGGCGTGCCGGCGATAATGTCGGTCTGCTGCTGCGCGGTATTGAAAAGAACGACGTCGAGCGCGGGCAGGTGATCGCCAAGCCGGGGACGATCAAGCCGTTTAAGAAGTTCAAGGGTGAAGTGTACGTGCTGTCGAAAGAAGAAGGCGGGCGGCACACACCGTTTTTCAACGGTTATCGGCCGCAGTTCTACTTCCGGACCACGGACGTGACGGGTGTAGCGAAGCTGCCGGAAGGTATGGAGATGGTAATGCCGGGCGACAACGTATCGCTTGAAATCGAGCTGATTACGCCGGTGGCGATGGATAAAGGTTTGCGCTTTGCGATCCGTGAAGGCGGCCGCACGGTAGGCGCCGGCACCGTAACCGAGATTCTGGAGTAACCGAGCCGGAAACGTAAGCGACCGATCTTGAGGAAGGGAACAGGCGCATAATGCCGCGTGAAATTATTCAATTCCAGTGCACCGAGTGTAAGAACCGGAATTACAGCAAGACAAAGAACAAGCGCACCACCACAGAGCGTTTGGAACTGAAGAAGTTTTGCCCCTATTGCCGGAAGCACCAGCCGCACCGCGAGACCAAGTAAGTACTGCAAGGCGTCCCGGCGTGTTCGGGATGCCTGTTTATGAGTTTTCTGGTAGTCTGTTATGGAAGTTTGGTCTGGGGAAGCGAGCGCGCACGAATCGGCTCACGACCCAAACGATAGGGGCATAGGTTTAACGGCTAGACCAGCGGTCTCCAAAACCGCGAGTGGGGGTTCGAATCCCTCTGCCCCTGCCATCAACCCTCCTCTGCCAACGCATCCGTTGCTGGTAAGAGTGCCTGGTTGAACCTTCCCGGGGAATTTATTTCTGGTGAACTGAAATGGATATGACAAACGCGGTCAGCTGGCCGCAACGCACAAAGTCGTACATAAGCGAAGTCAAGGCTGAAATGCGCCGCGTCTCTTGGCCAAGTTGGCCGCAAGTCCGTGCGACCACCGGCGTAGTCATCGCAGCAGTGTTTCTGTTTGCCGCTTACTTCTTTGTCGTCGACAACATTGTCAATTCCGTCATCACCAAACTCATTAATGCCTTGACGCACCATTAGGCGCGCCCCAGTGGGATCGATTGAATGTCAGAGAAGATTGAGAAACGAAGAGCATCATCCGTTGAACGAAGAGGACGATGCAGCTGCATCAGAAACAGCCTATGTTCCCGGCGGCGGGGAAGACCCGGATTCGCTTGAAGAAGACCAGGGCGTAAGCGAGGAGGAGATCCATCCCGAGGCGGAGGACCACAGCTCCGACGACGGAGTACACGGATTCGAGCACGAGGAACAAACCGACGAACCCGTTGCCCCAGCCGCAGCAGATGCCGCTGCTCCTCAGGAAACAGTAGATCCCGCGCACACGAAGCATTGGTACATCATTCACGCATACTCCGGCTTTGAAAATAAAGTCGCCGAATCGCTCAGAACGCGTGCACAGGCCTTCGGCTTCGCCGATCGCCTCGGTCAAGTGCTGATCCCGACCGAAGAAGTCGTCGAGCTGCGCAATGGCAAAAAAGTGACCAGCAAGCGGCTGCTCTACCCCGGTTACGTGCTGGTCGAAATGGAGATGGACGACGAGCTCTGGCACGCGGTGAAAGACACGCCGCGCGTCACCGGCTTTGTCGGAGGCGGTACCAAACCCGTTCCGCTGACCGCGGATGAAGTTAACGCTGTCCTCTATCGGCAGGCATCCAGCGCCGAGCGCCCGCGTCCGAAGATGACCTTCGAAAAGAACGAAACCGTCAAGATTATCGACGGGCCGTTCACGAACTTTTCGGGCAAGGTGGACGATGTCAACACCGAGCGCAACACGCTCCGTGTCATGGTGACGATTTTCGGGCGATCCACACCGGTAGAGCTCGACTTCTTACAGGTCGAAAAGATTTAGCTCGAAAGTTACTTTATTTGGACTGGATGAGCCCGCGGTTTTCAGCGAGGCGAAGACGTTAGGAGATATATGGCAAAGAAAGTTACTGCGGAAGTCAAGTTACAAATTCCCGCTGGCAAAGCGACCCCCGCCCCGCCTGTCGGCACCGCGCTGGGTCCGCAGGGCGTGAACATCATGGAGTTTTGCAAGGCCTTCAACGCGAAGACTTCTGCGAAAGACCAGGAAGGTCTGATCATTCCTGTCGTAATCACGATTTACTCCGATCGCTCTTTCACCTTCATCACCAAAACGCCTCCGGTTGCCATTCTTGTGAAGCGCGCCGTGAACATCGCGAAAGGGTCTGCCGAACCCAACAAAAACAAGGTCGGCAAGATCACCGAAAAGCAGATTGAAGAGATCGCCAAGCTCAAGATGCCGGACCTGAACTGCTTCACGCTGGAAGCGGCTGTTGAGCAGGTGAAAGGCGCCTGCCGCAGCATGGGTGTCGAAGTCGCCTAGCCCGGCCTCGTCGCGGGTACATCCGCGCCTCCCTTAACGCACGAAAGCCCGGGGTTCGGTTACTCGCCGAACACCCGGGCTTTCTTGTTTCGCTTTGCTGCCGCTGCTTACGCCGGCTGCGGGCTCTCTCCGCCCATCAAACCCGGAATCGGGCTCGGATGGGGAGCAATGACCGTGCCGCCGTCGGTAGGAGGAGGTGTGGTTGGCTTCGGCCGTGGAAGCAATCTTCGGAAGCGTCTTGCCATCGATCAGGTCCAGCACCTCGTGGCCGTCAAGTACTTCGCGCTCCAGCAACGCCTCCGCAATCCGAACCAGCGCGTCTGAGCGCTCCTCGATGATTTCCTTGGCCTTGTTGTAGCCGTCTTCGACCAGCTGCCGGACCTGCCGGTCGATCTTGATCGCGGTTTCTTCGCTGTAGTCGCGATGCTGTGCGATTTCGCGGCCGAGGAAGATCTGCTCGTCTTTCTTGCCGAAGCTCAGCGGTCCGAGTTCGCTCATGCCCCACTCGCAGACCATCTTGTGCGCCATTTCGGTCGCGCGCTCGATGTCGTTGCCCGCGCCGGTGGTCATCTGATCGAGGAAGATCTCTTCCGCGATACGGCCCGCCATCAGGATGGCCAGCCGTGCTTCGAGGTACTTCTTGTCGTGCGACAGCTTGTCGTCGATCGGCAGCTGCATGGTCAGGCCGAGCGCCATGCCGCGCGGAATGATCGTCACTTTGTGCAGCGGATCGGCATCCTCCAGCAGCGCGGCCACAATAGCATGGCCGGCTTCGTGATAGGCCGTCATGCGCTTTTCCTTGTCGCTGATGATCATGCTCTTGCGTTCGACGCCCATCAGGACTTTGTCTTTGGCAAGCTCGAAATCGAATTGCGTGACCACCTTGCGGTTCTGCCGCGCCGCCACCAGCGCCGCTTCGTTCACCAGGTTCGCGAGGTCCGCGCCGGCAAAACCCGGCGTTCCGCGCGCAATCACCGACAGATCCACGTCGTCGCCGAGTGGCGTTTTCTTGGTGTGAACCTTCAGAATGCTTTCGCGGCCGCGCACGTCCGGCCGGTCCACCACCACCCGCCGGTCAAAACGGCCGGGGCGGAGAAGAGCCGGATCCAGAACGTCCGGCCGGTTCGTTGCAGCGACCAGGATCACGCCTTCGTTCGATTCGAAGCCATCCATTTCGACGAGCAGCTGGTTCAACGTCTGTTCGCGCTCATCGTGACCGCCGCCGAGTCCCGCTCCGCGATGACGGCCGACGGCGTCGATTTCGTCGATGAAGATGATGCAAGGCGCGTTCTTCTTGCCCTGCTCAAACAGATCGCGAACGCGGCTGGCGCCCACGCCGACGAACATCTCTACGAAGTCCGAACCGGAGATGGAGAAGAACGGAACGTTTGCTTCACCCGCGATGGCCCGCGCCAGCAGCGTCTTGCCCGTTCCGGGAGGGCCGATCAGCAGCACGCCCTTCGGAATGCGGCCGCCGAGCTTCTGGAATTTCTGCGGCTCGCGCAGAAACTCGATGATCTCCTGCAGCTCTTCCTTGGCTTCCTCTACGCCTGCCACGTCCTTGAATGTGACCTTCTTCTGTTGCGAGGAGTGAAGCCGCGCCCGGCTCTTGCCGAAGCTCAGCGCCTTGTTCCCGCCGCTCTGCATCTGGCGCATCATGAAGATCCACAGGCCGAGCAGAATCAGAACCGGTACCGCATTGAAGAGGATGCCGATCCAGCCGTTGCCGGTCGAATCCTTCCAGCTGACTTGACACCTTTTTCCTGCAGCATCTTATAAATGTCGGGGTAATTCGGCGGGATAGAGGTATGGAACGGCTTCGAGGCGCCGTTCTCTGTCAAAGTTCCCTGCACCTCGGTCCCGGTGATATTGGCATCCTTTACCTTGCCGTCTTGAACCGTCGTGACGAAATCCGATACGGAGAGATTTGCGGTGTCGGGCCCCTGCCAGTCTTCACCGCCATGTAAACCAGGACGACGGCACAAATGATGACCACCCAGAAAACAGCGGTCTTTACGTTTGAACTCATGAACTCACCTTCTTGCGGTTCTCATCGTGCCGCCCGGTACGATGTTCCGCTTATCTCCTACATCTAGAAAGACGTCTATTCCATAGCTTTCGATTCACAGACGCCTGCCTGGGCCGGCCTCTCTGCCCGGTACGCGATTTGGATCGCGCTGCCGCTTTCACGTGTAGCCTGGAACGCCGCTGCCAGTCCAAAACCTCGCACCCAAGCTATCTCGTCTCCGCTCACCACCACCGGCCAGTGCCGCCGTTCCCAGAGGAGCACTCTATGCTCCTGAAACAACGACTTCAACTTCTCGGGGGAGTGATGCCCGGGGCGAAGGATTTGGTCGCCCGGCTCCCAATTTCGAACGTGCAGTGAGCCGTGCCGAGCCAGCGCCTCACCATCCAGATATGCAACTTCTAGAGAGGATTCCCGATCTTTCTTGAAATTAGCACAATTTACCAGGTCATAGTTCACCGGGCCGACACAAAGAGTGCCGGCGTGAAGCGGCAACTGGTACACAGACCCCACCCCAATCTCTATCTGATAATGACGCTTTTCCCCGCTGAGAGTTCCCGGCGTCATCACCAGCAGACGGTCGAATGATCGCAAGGCATCCGCGCCCGGAACCAGCACCCGGTCATGGCCCTGTTCGTTCCTGCAAAGATGCAGGATTGCCTCCACATGCTCCGCATCGAGGCCCCTCAGGTCGCCTCGAACTTCCTCGAGAGTATGTCTGATCACTCTTCGCTGTACGGCCGGATGTAACCCGCTCAGCGCGCGAACATTCAAAATCGAACCCAAATAAGTTCGTTTCGTAATTTCGGCCGAAATTGGTGGAATGACTTCGTTCCAGTAACCCTCTTCCGCTTGCGCCAGAAGCGCCGTGGTGGCAAGGGTCGCTTCCAGCTTTGAATTGAAGTGCCGGGCCAGAGCAGGCATGACTTCGTTTCGTAGCCGGTTGCGTGCGAAGCGCAAATCTTCATTCGAGCGAATCTTCGCGCCAGCTCGATCCCTTCACCGCTCGCCCACTCCCGGACCTCCGCTCGGGTGGTGGTCAGCAGCGGCCGCACAAGGCCGGCCGGCTCGTGGATCCGCATGCCGGCCAGGCCGGTCAGTCCCGTACCCGCGAAGCAGCCGGAAGAGGACGGTTTCGGCCTGATCGCTCAGGGTGTGGCCAAGTGCGAGGCGGATGACAGATTTCTGGTCAAGCAAGCGGAAGAAGAAGGCGCGGCGGGCGTCACGGGCGGCCTGTTCAATGTTGCCGGTATCAACTTCGCCATGCTCGACTATGCACTCCAGCCCCAAAGATCCCGCCAGCTCGCGCACAAACTGTTCGTCGGCATCCGATTCGTCGCCGCGCAAGTGATGATTCACATGGAGAACGACGAGTTCCGGCTTGAACTGAGCCGCGAGCCGGTGCAGGAGATGCAGCAGGACCACCGAATCAGCTCCGCCGGAGACCGCAACTCCCGCGCGGCCATCCCGCGGCAGCATGCTATAACGAGTGAGGATTTCGGCTATCCGAGCGATCAGCGGTTCGGACAATACAGCTATTCTAAGCCGCATCTAAACCAATCAAATGCAAATCAACCCACCCGCTACCGAAGAAGCGCTTATCCGACTCGCATCGAAAGTCGAAATTCTTCTGATGGATGTCGACGGCGTGATGACGGACGGGCGTCTGTATCTTGTCCCGGGCTCCGAAGGCAAGATGGTCGAAACCAAAGGCTTCGATTCACAGGATGGCATCGCGCTGCGCTGGCTTGCCTGGTACAACATCAAGACCGGCGTCATCAGCGGGCGTGAGTCGCCAGCTACCGAGGAGCGAGCGCGCCAGGTCGGAATGAGCTGGGTGTTCCAAGGCCACATCGAGAAGATTCCGCTGCTCGAACAAGTATTGTCGGAGGCCAAAGTGCTACCCGAAAAGATCGCGTACATCGGCGACGATCTCACGGATGTGGTCATCATGCGACGCGTCGGCGTGTCGTTCGCGACTGCCAACGCGCGCCCGGAAGTGAAACGGTCAGCGATGGCCGTGACCAACGTGCCGGGCGGGCAGGGAGCGGTGCGCGAAGTGATCGAGCTTCTTTTGAAAGCGCGCGGCGTCTGGCCGGAACTGATGAAGAAATACGAGGTGAAGGGCTGACCGAATTGTTCAGCGGAAGCTTAGGTCTGGTGGTTGGTACGGTGAGCGCTCCCGGGGTTTTGCATCAACTCACGGGAGTCATCGCGCGCCACCAGGGCGATATCCGATCGGTGTCCATCATTGAAGATCATCCGGGGAATACGCGTGTCTACTTTGAAGTGGATCTGCCCGGGTCGGAAACGGCGCTGATGCAGGATCTCAGACGCTTTCGGTGGTACGGTCCGTCACCGCGGTCGAGCCGCTGCAAAAGATCTACGGCAAGCGCATCATCATTATGGGCGGTGGCGCTCAGGTGGGGCAAGTGGCGCTCGGCGCGATCAGCGAAGCAGATCGCCACAATATACGCGGCGAGCACATTTCCATCGACACCATCCCACTGGTGGGCGAGCAAGCGCTGGCGTCCGCCGTTCGAGCAGTGCGGCGCCTTGCCCGCGTTCGCGCCCTGGTTTTGGCAGGCTCTCTCATGGGCGGTGATATCGAGACTGCGGTAAGAGAAGTGCGCGGCGAAGGTGTGCTCGTAATCAGCTTGAATATGGCGGGAAGTGTACCCGATGCATCAGACCTGGTCGTGACAGATCCCGTTCAGGCAGGTGTGATGGCAGTGATGGCGGTTGCCGATACAGCGAAGTTCACCATTGAACGCCTCCGCCGCCGGGTGTTCTAGCCGACCTCTGTTGCGGCGACCGCATAGACGGAACGCACTAGGACAAAGCTTCTGCGGACGGCACAGGGTTTGCTTGCGAGGCAGTGAGGCTTGTCCACGTGGCTCCGGAATTGGTCCCAACAACTCTCAGCCAAACGCCTCCAATGAATCGCTTTAGCCGCGGATCATTGTTTCACCTGAAGCGGGTAACAGCGGATTCTCTCAAGCAATTTTTTCAGGCTCTAAGAAAGAGCGACAAACTAGTGCGGGAGTCTGAAACCTGCGTGCCTGATGGGAGATGAACATGGCGGGACTCGTACGAGCGGACGCTCGACCTGATCTGACCACGTGCACCACGGGCCATCAATCCCAGGTAGCATCCAGCCGCATGGCGTCTTGCTGGCGCTGAGTGCCGAGCAAAGCAAGGTCCTGCAGACAAGCGCGAACGCACCTCAGTTCTTCGGGGTCGAATCGACGAGCTGCTGGGCGGCTCGCTTGAGTCCGTATTCGAAAGCGATGATGTCGAAGTGCTCGAAAGGGCGCTGGACAGTTCGGTTATCAACGATAATCCGCAATATGTCGCGACGGTAACGGCGTCGAGAACGGGGCAGACTTTTGACATTGTCGCGCACCGGTGTAAGCAAGCGCGCATTCTCGAATTCGAACCCTGCGAGGAAACAAAACCGTTGTCGTTCTGGTCTTTGTACCCGCTCGTGAGTGCGCTCACTGCGCGTTTGAGAAGCGCTTCGACGCTCGAAGGGGTCGCGCGGCTCGCTGCCGAAGAAGTGAGACGGCTCACCGGATTCGATCGCGTTCTGATCTACCAGTTCGACAAAGAGTGGAATGGCCATGTCATCGCGGAATCACGGGAGGATGAGATGCCGCCTTTTCTTGACCTGTGGTTTCCGGCATCAGACATCCCGCAGCAAGCACGCAAGTTGTATGAGACGAACCGGCTGCGGCTGATCGTGGATGCAAGCTGTGAACCTGTGCCGCTTGTTCCCGCTCTGAATCCTGAGGCGAACGAGCCGCTCGATCTCAGCTTGGCTGGTCTGCGTAGCGTTTCACCGGCTGATCGTGAGTATTTGCGGAAGATGGGCGCCGGCAGTTCCATGTCGATGTCGGTGCTAGCAGACAGTGGCCGGCTGTGGGGATTAATCGCGTGCCATCACCGCGTGGCGCGGCGTGTGCCGCTGGACGTGCGTATCGCCTGCGACATTCTGACGCAGATTGTGGCGAGCCAGGTGGAGATGGCCGAGCAGCGCGCAACCTATGAACAGCGTATTCATCTGACCTCCCGTGCCACGCGCCTGTTGAGCTTCATGGCCGAAGAAGAATATTTCATTGATGGCCTGACAAAGCATCCCCATGAACTGCTGGAGTTTTCTGAGGCGACGGGTGCAGCCGTGCTGCATAACGGCCGCATGACGCTCCTCGGTTCATGTCCAGCGGAAGCGGATGTCGCGCGGCTCGTGAGCTGGCTTTTGGAGCGCGGGCGCGAGGAAGTGTATTCGACCGAATGTCTGCCCCGAGTGATCCCCGATGGAGAATGTTACCGCGAACGCGCTAGCGGTCTGTTAGCGATCTCGATTTCGAAGCTCTACCGCAGTTACATCCTGTGGTTTCGCCCCGAGATGGTGCAGTCGTTCAACTGGGCCGGAGATCCGCGGAACCCGGTTGACGGTTCGAATGATGTCCGGCCTCATCCACGCCAATCCTTCGCCACGTGGAAGGAGATCGTTCACGGGCGATCGATTCCATGGCGCGAGGCGGAAATACAGGCCGCCGGCGAATTCCGCAATGCCGTGATTGGGATTGTGTTGCGGAAAGCCGAGGAGCTGGCGGAACTGAGCGCCGA